>NZ_JAAZSQ010000007.1:0-77912 GCF_012395835.1 Arthrobacter mobilis | reverse complement strand
TCTCCAGGGTGATCCCCGGCAGGGTCCGGGCAGACTGCGCCAGAGTGCCCGGCGTAGCCGCCGTCGGCCCACACCTGCACGATGGAAGGCATTTTCGCCCGGGTCTTCTCCAGGACCCGGCGTCCGCCGTCGCGGTCCTGCAGGCTGGCGGCGGTCACCAGCACCACGGCCAGCAGGCCGGCGGTGTCGGCGCCCTTGGCCGACTGGGAGTCGATGACCCTAAGCCGGGGCCGCAGGTTCCCGTCCGGCCGGCTGCCGGACCGCCCCGCGCAGCGCGTCGTGGACCGGGCCGGTCGTGCCATCGGCGTTCCAGCGCTGGAAGTACCAGTAGATGGTGCCCCAGACCTCCTCCGGCTGTCAGAGTCAACCACCCGCAGGACACTTTCCCAACACTTACTTAGAAGGCCGGCCAGGCCCATCGAGGAAGGCTGGGCGCTCCGGGACGGGAAGCGGCGCACCCCAACTTCACATCGGCTTTGCAGGACACGCCCATTTCCGCGCCGGAACCGGGCGTGTCCTGCAACGTCGTTTGTACGCCGGATGCCGTTTGGCGCTACCGTTGAAGTTGGGGTCCAACGATGGACGAGTTCAACGAGCTGCTGACCACGGCACGGGCGGCGTACGCCCGCGGGGACTGGCACGCCGCCCACCGGCAGCTCACCCAGGCCCGGACGCTGGCGGACCTGCCCACCGCAGACCTGAACATCCTGGGCAGCGCAGCCTGGTGGCTCGGGCGGGTCAAGGAATCGCTGGCGATTTCCGAGGAGGTCTACCAGCGTTTCCAGGACGACGGCGATGCCGCCAGCGCCGCCATGACGGCGCTGAACCTGGGGCTGGTGTGGTTCATCCGCGGCGACCTGGTCATTGCTTCGGGCTGGACCAACCGTGCCCGGCGGATCCTGCAGGAGCTGCCCGAAGGGCCCGAGCACGGCTACCTGCTCTACCTCGATGCCACCGTCAAAGCGGTCGCACTGGACCTGGCGGACCTGGAACCGGCACGGGAGGCAGCGGCCAGGCTGCGGGATCTGGGACAGCGCCTGCACGCCCCGGCGCTGACGTCCCTGAGCCTGGCCCTCGCCGGCCTGGTGGACGTGCTCGGCGGCAGCACCGCCTCCGGCTTTGCCCAGCTGGACGAGGCGATGCTGCCGGTCCTCGCCGGCCAGCTGCCGGCCGAATGGGCCGGGGAGATCTACTGCACCGTCATCCATGCCTGTTATGCGCTGGCCGACCTGCCGCGGATGCGGGCCTGGACGCAAGCCACGGAACAATGGTGCGAACAGTTCACCGGCGAGGTGGTGTACTCGGGCATCTGCCGCATCCACCGGCTGCAGCTGCAAAGCATCGAAGGCGGCTGGGACGCCGCCGAACATGCCATCGCGCAGAGCGGCACCGAGCTGGTGGGCCGGAACAACTGGGTTGCGGGCGAAGCCTTCTACCAGCTGGGCGAAATCCGGCGGCTGCGCGGGGACAAGGACGGCGCCCTCGAGTCCTATGCGCGGGCCCGCGACCTCGGCTTCGACCCGCAGCCCGGCGAGGCCTTGCTGCAGCACGCGGCCGGGAAGGACGACGCCGCGTGGGCCGGCCTGCGTGCCTCCCTGGCCGGGCGGGACCGGGTCGCCAGCGCGCGGCTGCTGGGGGCCGGCGTCGAAATCGCCCTCGCCCTGGGACTCCAGGACGAGGCAGAACAGCTGTGCCGCCAGCTGGAAGAAACCGCCGCCGCATTCGGCACCGCCGGCTTCCGTTCCTGGGCCGCGCAGGCGCGGGCCACCGTGCTGCTCGCGCAGTCCAGGCATGCCGAAGCCCTGCCCGTCCTGCGGGCCGCCGCCCGCGAATACCGCAGCCTGCATGCCCGCTACGAAACGGCCAAGGTCTATGAACTGCTCGCCCAGGCGCACCGTGGGCTGGGCCAGCCCGACGTCGCCGCGGCGGATTCGGCGACGGCGCTGGCCATCTACCGCGAGCTGGGCGCCCTGCCGGACGTGCGGCGGCTCGAGGGCGGCCGGCCGCCCGGCGGGCTGACCGAACGCGAAGCGGACGTGCTCGGGTTCATCGCCGCCGGAGCCAGCAACAAGGACACGGCCGAGGCCCTGTTCATCAGCCAGAAGACTGTCGGGCGGCACCTGGCCAATATCTTCGCCAAGCTCGGCGTCTCCTCGCGCACCGCAGCCGCGGCCTGGGCGCACGAGCACGGCCTGCGCCCGCACCGGTAACCGCTGCTGCATCCGGCGGACGGGCCTGCATACTTTGAGCCATTCCCCCGCCGGCAAATTGGGTATTCCGCCCGACGCCCCGACTGCGCCTGCTCCGTAGCGTGGAAAGTGCAATATCAAACGGACGTCAAAGGAGTACCGGTCATGGATATCGACCTGGCGGTCCTGGCCGGCGGTGTCTCCACCGTCATCTTCGCCGGCAGCGTCATGCCCATGATCGTCAAGGCCGTGCGGACCCGGGACCTGGCCTCCTACAGCCTGGGCAACCTGCTGCTGGCCAACACCGGCAACCTGGTCCACGCAGTGTACGTCTACAGCCTGCCCGCCGGGCCCATCTGGGCGCTGCATGCCTTCTACCTGCTCACCACCGGATTCATGCTGGCGATGTACCTGCGCCACGGGGGCACGCGTCCGGACCGTCCGGTGCACAGGGCCGGCGGCACGGCACCTGGTTCTCCCGGTGCCCGCCGTAGGGCCGACCTCCTCCTGTCAAACCACGCGGGCAGCACAGGCCCGTAACCACCGAAGGAAAAAACCATGACCATCGATCAGGAAACCTCCCTGATGCAGCTCGAAACCGAGGAATCCGCTACGGGGCAGGTGGACGCCGCGGCCGTGCAGGCCGTTGCCGGACGCTTCCTGGGCATCCTCAACGAGGCAGCGATCGCCATGCTGACCAGCATCGGGCACCAGACCGGGCTCTTCGACACGCTGGCCGGGCTGCCGCCCGCCACCAGCGAGCAGATCGCCGATGCCGCCGACTTGAACGAGCGCTATGTGCGCGAATGGCTCGGCGGCATGACGGCGGCACGCGTGGTCCGCTATGATCCGGAAACCCGGACCTACCGGCTGCCACGCGAGCATGCTGCAGTACTGACCCGCGCTGCAGGAGCGAACAACGTGGCCCTGCTGATGCAGCACATCTCGATGATGGGCGAAGTGGAGCAGAAGGTCATCGAACGGTTCCGGCACGGCGGCGGCCTGTCCTACACCGACTATCCGCTCTTCCACCGGAACATGGCCGAGACCAGCGCCGCGGTGCATGATGCCGCACTGCTGGAGGTCATCCTGCCGCTGGCGCCGGGCCTGACCGAACGGCTGCGGGACGGGATCGACGTCGCGGACATCGGCTGCGGCCATGGCCACGCCATCAACCTCATGGCCCAGGCCTACCCCGCCAGCCGGTTCACCGGCTACGACTTCTCCGAGCAGGCCATCCGCGCAGCCCGCGCCGAAGCCGAACGGCTGGGGCTGGCAAACGCTTCCTTCGAGGTCCTCGACGTGGCCACGCTGGACATCGAGGCCGGCTTCGACGCGGTCACCGCCTTTGACGCCATCCACGACCAGGCCCACCCGGCCACGGTGCTGCGCAACATCCACCGGGCACTGCGGCCCGACGGGGTGTTCCTGATGGTGGACATCAAGGCATCCAGCAATGCGGAGGACAATATCGACCTGCCGTGGGGAAGCTACCTGTACGCGATCTCGACCGTCCATTGCATGAGCGTTTCGCTTGGGCTCGGCGGCGACGGGCTGGGCACGGTCTGGGGCGGACAGCTGGCACAGTCCATGCTCGCCGACGCCGGCTTCCGGAACGTTGAGTCCAAGGAGGTCGAGGCCGACGTGTTCAACTCCTACTTCGTCGCCAGGAAGTAACTGCCATCCGGCGTGGATAGGCCCGGCGGCCCCTTGCGGCCGCCGGGCCTATCCGTGTCCGCACGCGCCCCTTTCCTTAATCCTGTGGCTGGGGTTACACTTATTGACGATAAATGAATTAGTTTCATTTAGGGGCCCGCACCCGGGTCCGCGAAAGGAAACAAGTGGAACACCTCGAACGCGACGTCGTCGTCATCGGAGCCGGCCCCTCCGGCCTGACCGCCGCCACCGAACTGCAGCGGGCCGGCCTGAGCGTGGCCGTGCTGGAGGCCCGGGACCGGGTCGGCGGACGCACCTGGACCGACGTCGTTGACGGCGCCATGCTGGAAATCGGCGGCCAGTGGGTTTCGCCCGACCAGACCGCCCTGCTGCGCACGCTGGACCGGCTGGGGCTGGAGACCTTCTCCCGCTACCGCGACGGCGAGTCCGTCTACATCGATCCGCAGGGCAGGCGCACCCGCTACACCGGGGAAATGTTCCCGGTCAGCGAGGAGACCGAGCGGGAAATGAACAAGCTGATCGAGTCCCTGGACAAGCTGGCCGCAGAGATCGGCGCGACCGAGCCGTGGGCCCATCCGCGCGCCCGCGAGCTGGACACCATCTCCTTCCACCACTGGCTGCGCCAGCAGTCCGCCGACGAGGAGGCCTGCAACAATATCGGGCTGTTCGTCGCCGGCGGCATGCTCACCAAGCCGGCCCACTCCTTCTCCGTCCTGCAGGCGGTGCTGATGGCCGCCTCGGCCGGTTCCTTCTCCAACCTGGTGGACGACGGCTTCATCCTGGACAAGCGCGTGGTCGGCGGCATGCAGCAGGTTTCGCAGCGGCTGGCCGAGGAGCTGGGCGGCAATGTCTTCCTCAACTCCCCGGTGCGCACCCTGCGCTGGCCGGGCGAAGACGGTTCTGCAGCCCAGGGCGTCACCGCCGTCTCGGACACCGTCACGGTCAAGGCCCGCTACGCGATCATGGCCGTGCCGCCGAACCTGTACTCGCGCGTCTGGTACGAGCCGCCGCTGCCGCGCCGGCAGCACCAGATGCACCAGCACCAGTCGCTGGGCCTGGTGATCAAGGTCCACGCCGTGTACGGGACCCCGTTCTGGCGCGAGGAGGGCCTCTCCGGCACCGGCTTTGGGGCTGCTTCGCTGGTCCAGGAGGTCTACGACAACACCAACCACGGCGACAGCCGCGGCACCCTGGTGGGCTTCGTCTCGGATGAAAAGGCCGACGCCGTGTTCGAGCTCAGCGCCGAGGAGCGCAGGGAAGCCATCCTCGCCTCGATCGCCAGCTACCTGGGCGAGAAGGCGCTGACCCCGGAGGTCTACTACGAATCCGACTGGGGCTCGGAGGAATGGACCCGCGGCGCCTATGCCTCCAGCTACGACCTGGGCGGCCTGCACCGCTACGGCAAGGACCAGCTCAAGCCGGTCGGGCCGATCTACTGGTCCTGCTCCGATCTGGCGGCCGAGGGCTACCAGCACGTGGACGGCGCCATCCGTGTGGGCGAGGCCACCGCGGCCGCGATCATCTCCGCCGCGCGGTCCTGA
Source organism: Arthrobacter mobilis (assembly GCF_012395835.1). GTDB lineage: Bacteria > Actinomycetota > Actinomycetes > Actinomycetales > Micrococcaceae > Crystallibacter > Crystallibacter mobilis. The sequence goes on along the minus strand of NZ_JAAZSQ010000007.1, from coordinate 72,505 downwards.
GTCCAGCGGCCATAAACAGCAGCGGCGCCGCCCCGGTACGGGGCGGCGCCGCTGTTGTCTGTGCTGGCGGACTGCTCTCCTAGATGAGCGCGTCGGAGAGGTGGTTCGGCGTACCGAAGCGGTGCGCCGTAATGGAGACTGCCTGTTCGCGCAGGAAGGTCAGCAGTTCCACGCGGCCGGCTGCGACGACGCTGTTGGCGTAGATGGCCACATCCGGCTTGCCGCCGGCGGCCTCGGCCGTCGCGGTGACCGATCCGCCGATCAGGCGGATCCGGGCGCCGGAGTCCGGCCCGGTCCGGGCAGCCAGCGCCTTCGCGCGGGCGGCCCAGGCTGCGTCGTCCTCCAGCACGGCCGTCACACCGGCGGTGCGCAGGGCGCGCTCGACGGCGGCCGGGAGGGCAACGGCGGTGCTTACGGTCAGGCCGGCCCGGGCGGTCAGGCCGGCGGCAACAACGCGCAGCAGTTCGGCCACGCCGTGGCCGGAGGTCGGGGCCTCGTAGCGGATGGTGGCCGGGACGGGGGCGTAGCGGAAGACGTTGCGCTCGGCGTGCAGTCCGGACACGTCCCGCGCCACACCGAATTCGGCGGCCCAGGCTTCGGCGTCGGAGGCCAGTGCCTGCTCGAGCCAGCTGCGGTCCGCCGCCCCGAGCACCCTTTCGGCGGCCTGAAGCAGGCCGCGGGCCGCTCCGTCCACCGGGGCGGCCGGTGCCGCCGCGAACGGTGCGTCCTGCCAGGAGCCCAGACCCACCAGGTAGTTCGGGCCGCCGGCCTTGGTACCGGCACCGACGGCGGATTTCTTCCAGCCGCCGAACGGCTGGCGGCGCACGATGGCGCCGGTGATGCCGCGGTTGATGTAGAGGTTGCCGGCCTGGACGTTGTCCAGCCAGTACTTCAGTTCGCCCGCGTCCAGCGAGTGCAGCCCGGAGGTCAGGCCGTAGTCGATGTCGTTGACGATGCCGACGGCTTCCTCGAGGGTTTCGGCGGTCATGACGCCCAGGATCGGGCCGAAGTATTCGGTCTTGTGGTACTCGCTGCCGCGCCTGACGCCGGCGCGCACGCCCGGGCTCCACAGCTTCCCGGTGTCATCCAGCTGCTTCGGTTCGAGCACCCAGTGCTCACCCTCGCCGAGCGTGGTCAGCCCGGAGAGCAGCTTGCCGGCGGCCGGCTCGATGACCGGACCCATCTGGGTCTGCGGGTCCACCGGGTAGCCGACCTTGAGCGAGCGGACTGCATCGACCAGCTGGTGGTGGAAGCGCCGGGACGCGGCGACGGAACCGACCAGGATGACCAGCGAGGCCGCGGAGCACTTCTGCCCGGCGTGCCCGAAGGCCGACTGCACCACGTCCCGGGCGGCCAGGTCCAGGTCGGCGCTGGGGGTGACGATGATGGCGTTCTTGCCGGAGGTCTCGGCCAGCAGCGGCAGGTCCGGCCGGAAGGAGCGGAACAGCTCCGCGGTCTCGTAGCCGCCGGTGAGGATGAGACGGTCCACGGCGGGGTGGGAGACCAGCTGCCTGCCCAGGTCGCGCTCGGACAGCTGCACGTACTGCAGCACGTCGCGGTCGATGCCTGCCTCGTCGAAGGCCTCCCAGAGGGCTTCGACCATGACGGCGCCGGAGCGGCGGGCCTGCTTCGCGGGCTTGATCACGACGGCGGACCCGGCGGCCAGGGCCGCGAGGGCGGAGCCGGCGGGGATGGCCACCGGGAAGTTCCACGGCGGGGTGACCACGGTCAGCTTCGCGGGGACGAATTCGGCGCCGTCGACGGCGTCGAGCTGCTTGGCCAGTTCGGCGTAGTAGTGGGCGAAGTCGATGGCCTCGGAGACCTCCGGGTCGCCCTGGTCCAGTGTCTTGCCGCACTCGGAGGCCATGACCTCGAGCAGTTCGGCGCGGCGGGCCGCCAGGCGCACGCCGGCGCGGTGGAGCACTGCCGCACGCTCGGCGCCGGTCAGGGCGCCCCAGGCGGTGCCGCGGGCGAGGGCGGTGTTGATGACCGCCTCCAGTTCGGCCTCGGTGGAGAGCTCGTGCGACTCGGCGGTGGCCTGGCCCAGGGTGGAGGACGGCACGCGCTCGAGGATGGCCCGACCCCAGGCGCGGTTGGCCGGCAGGTCCGGGTCGGTGTCCGGGGTGTTCTCGAAGCTGGCCTCCGGGCCGCCGTAGCCGGCCGGTCCGCCCGTTTGGCCGGAGAGCGCGGCGCGGCGCACGGCCTCGTCCGCAGCCGCGGCGGCGTCGAACCGGCTGCGGTCCTGGATGCGGTTGGGGCCGGGCACCTCGGCCGGGAGCGCGGCGAGGGAGGCCAGGAAGCGGTTCTTCTCGCGTTCGAAGAGCGCCTCGTTCTTGTCCAGCTCGAAGACGGCGGACATGAAGTTCTCCTGGCTGGCGCCTTCCTCGAGGCGGCGGATCAGGTAGGCGATCGCCACGTCGAATTCCTGCGGGTGCACCACCGGGGTGTAGAGCAGCAGCGAGCCGACGTCCTTCTTCACGGCTTCGGCCTGGCCGGTGGCCATGCCCAGCAGCATTTCGAACTCGATCGCTCCGGTGGTCCGGTCCACGCCGCGGGACTCGGCCAGCAGGTGGGCCAGGGCCAGGTCGAAGAGGTTGTGCCCGGCCACGCCGATGCGCACGTTGGCGGTATGCGCGGGAGTGAGGGCGTAATCCAGCACGGCCTTGTAGGAGGCGTCCGATTCCAGCTTGGACCCCCAGGTGGCCAGCGGCCAGCCGTGCAGGTCGGCGTCGACCTGCTCCATCGGCAGGTTCGCGCCCTTGACCACGCGGACCTTGATCGGGGCGCCGCCGGCGGCGGTGCGGGCGGCGGCCCATTCCTGCAGCCGGATCATCGCGGCCAGGGCGTCCGGCAGGTAGGCCTGGAGCACGATCCCGGCCTCCAGGTTCCGGAACTCCTCGCGCTCGAGCAGGCGCGTGAAGACGGCGATGGTCAGGTCGAGGTCCTTGTACTCCTCCATGTCCAGGTTGATGAACTTGCGCGGGGAGGTGGAGGCGGCCAGCCGGTAGAGCGGGGCCAGCTTCTCAATGATGTGCCCCACCGCTTCGTCGAAGGCCCAGTGGTTGTGCGGGGCGACGGTGGAGGAAACCTTGATGGAGACATAGTCGACGTCGTCGCGGGCCAGCAGCCGCCGGGTGCCCTCGAGCCGGCGGGAGGCTTCGCCCTCGCCGAGGATGGCCTCGCCGAGCAGGTTCACGTTCAGGCGGACGCCGTCCTTCTTGATCTTCGCGATGGAGCGGCCGAGCTTGGCATCGGTCGCGTCGACGATCAGGTGGCCGACCATCTCGCGCAGGACCTTGCGCGCGGCCGGGATGACCACGCCGGGCAGCACCGGGGCGAGCGCGCCGCCGGCGGCGACCGCGGACTTCATGTACCAGGGCAGGAAGGCCGGCACCTTCGGCGCCAGGGCCTTGAGGTTGCGGGCCGCAACCGCCAGGTCCTCGGGACGGACGACGCCGTCGACGAAGCCGACCGTGAACTCCAGCCCGTTCGGGTCCTGCAGCACACCGGCCAGCTGCGCGGCGGAAGCATCCACGGGCACCTTGGCACCCTCGGTAAGCCAGCGGCGGACCAGGGCCACGGCGTCGCCGGCCAGGTCCTGGGGCCGGAGACGCCCGGCGGCCTCGATGGAGGAAATGGTCACGGTTGTACTCCTTGCATGGGTAAAACACAAACAGCCAGCAACCCGGCAGGGCTCGCCGGAAGCGGAGTGGCTCGAGATGGTGGAGGCCGGTTTTGCCGACTTGATTTTCAGTATGCAGCCGGGTGAAGTTAAGGAAAAGCGTTGTTTTCCGAAGGATAAGGTTCGGGTAAACCGAACGGTAATTGAACTGGATTAAGGACCTTCCGTGCTTGACCTCCACCGGCTCCGGCTGCTGCGCGAACTGAGCATCCGCGGCACCATCGCCAGCGTCGCCGCGGCCCTGAGCTACAGTCCCTCCTCCGTGTCCCAGCAGCTGTCCCTGCTCGAGCGCGAGGCGGGCACGGAACTGCTGCGCAAGAGCGGGCGGCGGCTGCAGCTCACCGCGCAGGCGCAGGCCCTGGTGATGCATACCGGCGAGGTGCTGGACTCTATGGAACGGGCCGAGGCGGCACTGGCGGCCGCCCAGCCGGTGGTTTCCGGCACCGTGCGCCTGGCCGTCTTCCAGACCGCGGCGCTGGCCCTGATGCCGAACATGATGCGCACCCTGCGCGAGAGCCATCCGCAGGTGCGGGTGGAGCTGGTCCAGCACGAACCCGAGACCGCGCTGCACGAGACCTGGGCGCGGAACTTCGACCTGGTGGTCGCCGAACAGTATCCCGGGCATGCCGCACCGCATTATGCGGGCCTGGACCGTCAGCTCCTGACCCGCGACGATATCCGGCTGGCCGTCCCCGCGGATCTGTCGGATGCGCCGGAGGACTTCCGCCGGGTCCGCGCCCTGGCGGACGCGGCGGGGCTGCCGTGGGTGATGGAACCGCACGGGGCGGCCTCGCGGCACTGGGCCGAGCAGGCCTGCCGCTCGGCCGGCTTCGAGCCGGACGTGCGCTTCGAGACCCCGGACCTGCAGGCGCACGTGCGCCTGGTGGAATCGGGCAATGCCGTGGCCTTGCTGCCGCAGCTGGTCTGGGCGCACCGCCAGCAGGCCGCCCGGCTGGTGGACCTGGCCGGCCAGCCGCAGCGCACCATCTTCACCGCCATGCGCCGCTCCAGCGCCCGGCACCCGGCCATCGCGGCGGTCCGGCAGGCGCTGGAGACCGAAGCGGCAGCACTCGGGGCCGCTGCGCAGTAGCACCAAAACGGCGGTGCCGCCCCCTGCCGGGGCGGCACCGCCGTGCGGTGTGCTGGCCCTTGGGCCTTACGGGTAGAGGCCGCGGATCTGGTGGGCTTCGGCCACGCGCTGGACGGCGGTGACGGTGGCGGCCTCGCGCAGGCTCAGCCTGCGCTCGGCCGCGGTGGCCACGACCCCGTCCCAGGCCTGGAGCATGCGGGCCTGAAGCCGCTGGTCGACCTCGGCTGCGGTCCACCAGTAGGCGTGGTTGCCCTGGACCCATTCGAAGTAGGAGACGACCACGCCGCCGGCGTTGGCCAGGATGTCCGGGACGACCAGCTTCCCGGCCTCGGTGAAGACCTTGTCCGCGGCGGCGGTGGTGGGCCCGTTGGCGCCCTCGACAATGACCTGCGCCCTGATCCGGTGGGCATTGGCCTCGTTGAGCACGCCCTCCACGGCGGCGGGAATAAGCAGGTCCACGTCCAGTTCCAGCAGTTCGCCGGCCGGCAGCGGCTCGGAGCCGGCAAAGCCGACGACCGAGCCGGTGGCGGCCACGTGCTCCTGTAGCGCCGGAATGTCCAGCCCGGCGCCGTGGTGCACGGCCCCGTACTGGTCCGCCACCGCCGTGACCTTCACCCCGGCCTCGGCCAGGAACCTCGCGGCCCCGGCGCCGACCTTGCCGAAGCCCTGCACGGCCGCCGTCGTCGCCGAAGGCTTCAGCCCGCGGTGGGCCAGGGCAGCCAGGGCGATGGTCACCACGCCCTTGGAGGTGGCCGAGGCCCGGCCCAGGGACCCGCCGACCGAGACCGGCTTGCCGGTGACCACCGCCGGGACGGTGTAGCCGACGTTGACCGAGTAGGTGTCCATCATCCAGGCCATGGTCCGCTCGTCGGTGCCGATGTCCGGGGCCGGGATGTCACGCTCGGGACCGATGATCGGCAGGATCTCACTGGTGTAGCGCCGGGTGACCCGCTCGAGTTCGGCCTGGGAGTAGCGGCGGGGGTCGATGGTGATCCCGCCCTTGGCCCCGCCGTAGGGCAGGTCCAGCAGCGAGCACTTCCAGGTCATCCACATGGCCAGGGCCCGGACCTCGTCCAGGTCCACGTTCGGGGCATAGCGCAGCCCGCCCTTGGCCGGGCCGCGGGAGAAGTTGTGCTGGACCCGGTACCCGGTGAGCACCTCGGTGGTTCCGTCGTCCCGGCGCAGCGGGATCCCCACCGTCAACTCCCGGCGCGGGGTGGCCAGCAGCTTATGCAGCCCCTCCCCGTAGCCGAGCACTCCCACGGCCGCGGCCAGCTGAGCCCTGGCCTCCTCCAGCGGATTCGAAACTTCTGTGGCCGGTGCTTCCCCGGCGGTAAGCAAACTCATGGCGCTCCCTTCATTGCGAGTCTGAGTTCGTGGTCGAACGGAGCCAGCGTAGCCGGGCGGCCCACCTGGTGCCATGTGCATCATTGATATTCCGGAATAGCAAATGTGCAAAGATGTCAGAATGATCACCGTCGAGCAGATCCTGGGCATCCCTCGGCTGATGCTGGAACTGCGCGTGGGCGGAAACCTCCAGGCCCCGGTGCGCTGGGCAGCCGTCAGCGAGCTGCTCGATCCGACCGCCTACCTCACCGGCGGCGAGATCCTGCTGACCACCGGCATCAATGCCCCCCGCGACCGCGCGGCGTGGGATACCTATGTCGGCAGGCTGGCCGGGCGCGGGGTCGTGGCGCTGGGCTTCGCCGTCGAGCTCTTCCATCCCGACGTTCCAGAGGACCTGCTGGCGGCCGCCGAACAGGCCAGGCTGCCGGTCTTCGCCGTGCCGGAGGCGACGCCATTCCTGGACATCATCAAAGCCGTGGCCAATGAGCAGGTGGCCCAGGAGCGATCGGCCGCCGAATCCATGCTGGCCACCCAGCGTGCGCTGACCAAGGCGGCCACCGAGCCGGACGGCAGAGCCGGGGTGATCCGCCGGCTGGCCTCGCTGATCGCGGACAGCCAGGTGGCCATCTTCGGCCCCGACGGCGAACCCGTGCTGCGGACCGACGACGGCGGCATGGACGCCGCCGCCGTCGCCGGCCTCATCCGGCGCATCCGCCCGGCCCGCATGCGCGGGTCGGTGAGCGACTCCGGCCCGGCCGGCAGCACTGTCATCCACCCGCTCGGCCTGCGCAGCATTCCGCACAGCTACCTGGCCGTCGTCTCGCCGCACCCGCTGGACGGGGCGGCCAGGGGTGCCATTACGACGTCGGTGGCGCTGCTGTCGCTGCACACCGAGCGGCTCACCGAGCAGGCGCTGATCCACCGGAAAATCCGTGCCGGCGCCCTGGCCCTGGCGCTCAACGGCGACCTGCGCTCCTGCAACGCGCTGATCTCGATCGCCGGCGAAACCCGCTGGCGCTCCGCCGCCCAGCGGGTGCGCGTGCTGCGCGCCGGCGGCACACCCGAGCAGCTGGAGGAAGCTTCCCGCCTGCTCGAGGGGCTCATCCGGCAGCCGCGGCGCCGGCTGCTGATGGGCGCCGTCGAGCCGGCCGGCGAGGGGACGGCGTTCCTGCAACTGCTGGTCGAGGACAGTCCGGCGCGGATCGAACAGGTGGTTGGCCTGCTGCAGACCTGCGGTGCGCAGACCGGTGTCGGCGGCCGGAAACCTTTCGCCGAGGCCGGCGCCAGCGACGTCGAGGCCAGGGAAGCGCTGGCCCGTGCCGGCGGCAGCGTGCACACGGTGCACTGGGACACCCTGGTCTCCGCCGGCATCGCCCGACTGCTGCCCGAGGACACCGCGCGGGCCTACGCGGCAGAGCTGCTCGGCCCGCTGCAGGCAGCGGATTCGCCCGCCGCACGGCTGCTGCAGACCCTGCAGGCGTTCCTGGCCCACAACGGCAACCGCCGCCGGACCGCCGAGGAGCTGGACATCCACCGCAATACCCTGATCCAGCGGCTGGGCCTGATCGAGCAGTGCCTGGGCAGGTCCCTGGAGGAGCCGCAACTGCGCGCCGACCTGTGGATCGCGCTGCGCATCCTGCAGGGATTGGGGCACTCAGGGGGGCACTCCTGAACAGAAGAAAAGCTTTTCGCAGCCGTGACGCCAAGGCAACAGCTGCGAAACAGGGACCGGACAGGCTGGGGCCATGAGACGCACACCCCGCAGGGAAGCCCCCGCCGAACTGGCCTGTGATGGCTGCGGCCAGGCCCCCGAACCACCCAAGGCCAGGCTGACCGCCGCCAACATCGCGGCCATGCTGCCCATCGAACTGCTGGTGCATGCCGCCGTCGTCCAGGCGCACCTGCCCTACGTGCTCAAGGTCCTGATCCTCACGGTGGCCGCCACCGTGCTGGCCATCTGGGTGGCCGAGCCCTCGGCCACCAAGCTGCTGCGCCGCTGGCTGCATGCACCCCTGCTGAAGCGGCGGCGCCGGATCGAAGCCGCCCCAGCGCTCTGGCGCGTGCGCACCATCGTGCAGGACCGGCCCGGCGCACTGGAGCGGGTGACGCATGCGCTCTCCTGCCTGGATGCGAACATCCTCAGCATCCACGTCCACCCGGTAGCCGACGGGGTCCTGGACGAGCTGGTCCTGGCCACGCCGGCCGGACTGACCGAGCGGGAGCTGCTGCAGGCGCTGGAGGCCGGCAGCGGCCGCAACCCGCGGGCCTGGCGGACGACGCCGGTGGCGCTGGCGGACGGCCAGACCCGGGCACTCGGCCTGGCCGCGCGGGTGGCCGGCGACCCGGCCGAACTGCCGCACGCCGTCGCCACCCTCCTGCGCGCCGTGCACGTCGAGGAGGCCGCCGGATGGCAGCCGCCCGCGGACGGCACGGTGCTCAAACTTCCCTCGGTCCGGCAGGGCGTGCTGCTCTTCTCCCGGCCCGGGGAGCCGTTCACCCCGGCCGAGTCCGCCCGCGCCCACCGGCTGGCCGAACTGGCCGAGGCGATCGAACTCCGGCGCTCCGCGGGCCCGGCCACGGCCGGCTAGCGCGTCACCCCTTCCCCGCTGCTCTTGGCGAAGCTGGCGGCGCTGAGGAACTCGATGCCGCGGAACGGTTCGTCACCCACCACCCGGGCGTCGTGTCCGGCCGGGATGGTGTAGGAGTCGCCGGCCTTGATGGTGGTGCGGGTGCCGTCGGACATTTCGACCTCGATGCTGCCGGAAATGCAGTAGCCGACGTGATTGTTCTGGCAGGATTCGGTGTTGACCACCGGCTTGATGCACTCGGACCATCGCCAGCCCGGCTCGAAGGTGAACCGCCCCAGCGTGTAATCGCCGAGATTGAGGATGTCCACCGCCGTCTTGTCCGGACGGCGCTGCTCGTCAGGGGCGTCGTAGGACTTGACCTGCAGTTGGCTGACCGTGAAGGCAGACATGGCCTTGGCCTCTTTCCACGTGGTTTTTGACTGGACACTTTCCACGTTGCTCCTGCCGGCAGCGGTTGTCGAGGGGGCAGGAAAGGTCAGAGCGGCAGGCCGCCGGTGCCCTTGAGATTGCGCATCACGATGGTCGAATTCAGCTTCTCCACCCCGGGCAGCCCCACCAGCACCTCGTCGTAGAACCGCTGGTAGGACGGCAGGTCCTCGGCAATGACCTTGAGCAGGAAATCCGGCTCGCCGAAGAGCCGCAGGGCCTCGGTGATCCGCGGGATCTCCACCACTGCCGCCTCGAACGGGCCCAGGCTCTGGCGGTCCTTGAGCGTGACGAACACCAGCGCCTCGAAGCCGAGCCCTACCTTGGCCGGATCGATGTCCGCCCGGTAGCCGCGGATCACGCCCGCGGATTCCAGGTCCCGCAGCCGGCGGTGGCACGGGGCCACGGTCAAGCCCACCTCGCCGGCGAGCGCAGTGGCAGTCATTCGCCCGTCGTGCTGCAGCTTGCGCAAAATAGTTCGGTCAATTCCGTCAACCACGCAAAAACCTTACTCCTTAGGGCAGCGTGGGCAGAAAATACAGTGAGCACTTTTCGCGGGGATTTCACTAGCGTTGGCCGTAGCCGCCAATCCCCTCGAGCAGGAGTGCCATGGACGCCCAGTCAATCCTCGGTTTCGCCACCGTCTCCATTGCCTTGGCCTGCACCCCCGGTGCCGACTGGGCCTACTGCATTGCCGCCGGGCTGGGCAAGCACCGGATCGCCCCCGCCGTCGCCGGCCTGTGCGCCGGCTACCTGATGCACACGCTGCTGGTGGTGGCCGGAGTCGCAGCCTTGGTGGCCGGCCGGCCGCAGCTGCTGGCCTGGCTGAGCGTGATCGGCGCCGGCTACCTGCTCTGGCTCGGGGTCGCCACGGCGCGGTCCTGGCGTGCCGCCCGGTTCACCGGGACTCCTGCCGCCGAGGCTCCGGCCACCGTACCGGCCTCACCGGCCCGGGTGCCGGCCATGGCCGGCGCAGCGGCGCAGGGCAGCCTTCCGGCCGGCGCCGCCCTTCCGGCGAACGATGCCCTTCCAGCGGAGCCGGAGGGTACCGGCAGCAGGAACCGGGCGGCAGACCGGCGGAACTTCCTGCGCGGGCTGGGCACCAGCGGCACAAACCCGAAGGCGCTGCTGCTCTACCTGGCCCTGATCCCCCAGTTCATCGGCGCCGGCCCGCTGCCGGTACCGGTACAGACCGGGATCTTCGGGCTGTCCCACCTGCTGGTCTCCGCGGTGGTCTACAGCGGCGTCGCCCTCGGCGCCCGCCGGCTGCTGCGCTCCCGTCCGGCCGCGGCGCGCGTGGTAACCCTGGCCAGCGGGATCATCATGATCGGCCTCGGAGCGGTGCTGCTGGCCGAGCAGCTGCCCGCCCTGCTTTAGGCGTCAAGCAACACCCTGACCTGCGGCGATGCCGGAACCGGATGCCAAAGGCGGGGAGAACGGCAGCCTGCCGGGGACTCAGCCCTGGGAGCGTTCGCGGATCTGGTTGATGATGGCGGAGAAGTCCTTGTCCGCACCGCCTTCCTCAGCGAAGCGGCGATAGATCTCGGCGGCCCTGCTGCCCAATTCCGCCGTAACCCCGGTGGCCTGCAGCGCCTGCAGCGCCAGGCCGAGGTCCTTGGCCATCAGCGCCCCGGCGAAGCCGGGCTGGTAGTCCCGGTTGGCCGGGCTGGCAGGCACCGGTCCGGGCACCGGGCAGTTGGTGGTCAGCGCCCAGCACTGGCCGGATGCGTTGGAAGCGACGTCGAACAGCGTCTGGTGCTCCAGGCCCAGCTTCTCCCCCAAAACAAAGGCCTCGCAGACGGCAATCATGGACACGCCCAGGATCAGGTTGTTGCACACCTTGGCGGCCTGCCCGGCACCGGCAGCGCCGCAGTGCACGATCCGCTTGCCCATCGCCTGCAGGATCGGCTCGGCCTGGGCAAAGTCCGCCTCCGTCCCGCCGGCCATGAAGGTCAGCGTCCCGGCCACGGCCCCGACCACGCCGCCGGAGACCGGGGCATCCAGGCAACGCTGTCCGGCCGTCTCGGCCGCCTGGTGCGCCTGCTTGGCGTCCTCCACGGCAATGGTCGAGCACTCCAGGAACAAGGTTCCCGGCGCCGCGGCGGCGAGTGCTCCGCCGCTGCCGTCCCGGCCGGAGTAGACGTCCAGCACCTGCCGGCCGGTCTGCAGCATGGTGATGACGACGGCAGCGCCTGCCGCCGCGGCTTCGGCGGATCCGGCGGTTTCGACCCCGTTCTGCCGTGCCGCCTCATTGGCCGCCGGGACGACGTCGAACCCGGTGACCTGGTAGCCGGCCTTGACCAGGTTCGCGGCCATCGGGCCGCCCATGTGGCCCAGCCCGATGAAGGCAATGCGTGTGCTCATGACGCTCATCTCCTTACCGTCGATTCCCTGCGGTGGATTGCTCCCGGCTGTGGCTCAGGGGCCGGTCTTTGCCATGGCCAGTCCCAGCTCCCGCGGCCCCAGCCCGGCGAAGAACGCCTCGACCCGCGCCGCGGAGACTTGCTCGAGCACCGGCGGATCCCAGCGGGGCGCGCGGTCCTTGTCGATCACCTGCGCCCGGACACCCTCGGCGAACTCGGCCCCCTCGAGGCAGCGCAGCGCCACCCGGTACTCCTGGTCCAGCACCTCCTCCAGGCTGCCGAGACTGCGCGCCCGGCGCAGCGACGCAAGCGTCACCTTCAGCGCGGTCGGGGACTTGGCCAGCACCTCACCGGCAGCGGCACGCGCGGCCGGGGCAGGATGGGCCTGGAGCCGGCGGACAATCTCCTCGACGGTGTCCGCCGCGTAGCACTGATCAATCCAGTCCCGCTCCGCGGCCAGCGGCGCCGGCGGGACCTCCTCTTCAGCGAACCGGGCGGCTGCCTCTTCCGCCGGCTCCCGCGTGAGCGCTTCGGCGAGCGCAGGCAACTGCCCGCTGGGCACGAAACAGTCCGCCAGGCCCAGGACAATCGCGTCCGGCCCGGAAACCGGGGAGCCGGTGAGCGCCAGATGGGTACCCAGCTCCCCGGGGGCGCGCGAGAGCAGCCAGGTCCCGCCGATATCCGGCACGAAACCGATGCCCACTTCAGGCATGCCCAGCCTGGTCCGCTCGGTCACGATCCGCACCGAACCGTGCGCGGAGACACCCACCCCGCCGCCCAGCACCAGCCCGTCCATAAAGGCCACATACGGTTTGGGATACCCGGCGATCCGCGCGTTCAGCCGGTATTCGTCGGCCCAGAACCTCGCCGTCGCGCTGCCGCCGGCGAGCGCGTCCCGGTAGATGGCCACGATGTCGCCGCCGGCGCACAGGCCGCGCTCGCCGGCGCCGGTCAGCAGGACGGCGCCGACGCCGCCGTCGTTCTCCCAGGCGTCCAGGGCCGCGGACAGCTCCCGGACCATCGCATGGCTCAAGGCATTGATCGCCCGGGGCCGGTTGAGGACGAGGTGCCCGAGGCGGCCCTGCCGCCGGATGAGCACCTCCGGTTCGCTGCTGTCCATGGTTTCCGGGACCTTCCGCCGGCCTGATCTTCCGGAACCATGTCTACCCTGTGCGGGGCGGTTGGTCGAGTGCCCCGGCGTACCGGCTGTGTTCCGGCAGGCTTGCTGCCCGGCCGGGCTTAGGCGTTGACCAGCCCGGACACCTCCGCCAGCAGGTGCACCGAGCGCAGCCGCGCCGCGGCGTCGATGGCCTGGTGCGCGACGATCAGCTCGTCCGCCCCGGCATGGGAGGCAAAACCGTCCAGGTACTCCTTCACGGCAGCGGGCGTACCCACCGCGGTGTAACGCAGCATCCCCGCGATCTGCCGGCCCTGGGGCGAATCCAGCAACAGGTCCGCTTCCGCATCGGTGAGCGAGCGGTCCCGGACCAGGAAACGGGCCACCCGGTGGCGCCGGACCCGCTCGAACTGCGCCTGCGCCTCCTCGTTGCTGTCCGCCGCCACGACGTTGGCCCCGGCGATGACATACGGTTCGGCCAGCTGTTCCGAGGGCCGGAACTCTCGCCGGTAAAGGGCCACGGCATCCTGCAGCGCCTCCGGGGCGAAGTGCGAGGCGAAGGCGTACGGCAGGCCCAGGGCCGCGGCCAGCTGCGCCCCGAACAGGGAGGAGCCCAGGATGTACAGCGGGACGTGGGTGCCCTTGCCCGGCACCGCCTCCACGCCCGGGATCCGGCTCTTGCCGGCCAGGTAGCCCTGCAGTTCCAGCACGTCCTGCGGGAAGGAATCGGCGGACATCGGGTCGCGCCGCAGGGCGCGCAGGGTGGTCTGGTCGCTGCCCGGGGCACGGCCCAGGCCCAGGTCGATCCGGCCCGGGTGCAGCGTCTCCAGCGTGCCGAACTGTTCGGCGATGGTCAGCGGGGAGTGGTTGGGCAGCATGATGCCGCCGGCGCCGAGGCGGATGGACTGCGTGTGCGCGGCGATGTGGGCGATCAGCACGCTGGTGGCCGAGGAGGCGATGGAGGGCATGTTGTGGTGCTCGGCGTACCAGACCCGCCGGTAGCCGGACTGCTCCGCCAGCTGCGCCAGGGCCACGCTGGCCTCGAAGCTTTCCCGCACGGGCTGCCCGTCGGAGACCGGGGCAAGATCCAGGATGGAGAGGGGAACGGACACGCGGGCCAGCCTTTCGTTACGATGGGGCCCGGTTTGGTTGCCCGGGCACACCAGTGACAACGACGGCGCTGGCGGGCTTATTTCGTACCCTGTTGGCACCCCGTCCCCGCCGCTACCGCTTACCGCCCTCCCTGCCCTCACAAGCTCGGGCCGGGGCCCTCGGGCGGTAAGCTGAGCGCATGCGAGTTGCCATTATCGGAGCCACCGGCAATGTCGGAACCGCCTTGCTGCGCCGGATCAAGCAGGCCCGGCGCGAACGCGGCAACGACGTGCAGGTGATCGGCATTGCCCGCCGGCTGCCGGCGGCCTCGGCCGAACCGTACGACGGCGTGGAATGGCACTCGATCGATATCGCCTCCGGCTACTCCCGCGAGAGGCTGGTGGGTGCGCTGCGGGAATGCGACGCCGTCGTCCACCTGGCCTGGGTCCTGCAGCCCAACCACAACGAGCCGTTCATGCGCCGGATCAATGTGGACGGCACCGCGAACGTGCTGGCCGCGGCCGCCGAGGCCGGGGTACGGCACTTCGTCTGCGCCTCGTCGGTCGGCGCCTACAGCCCGGGGCCGAAGGACCGCCCGGTGGACGAGAGCTGGCCGGCCCGCGGGATCGCGACATCGCACTACAGCCGGTGGAAGGGCGAGCAGGAGGAACTGCTGGACGACTTCGAGCGGGACCACCCCTATATCCCGGTGGCCCGGGTACGGCCAGGACTCATCTTCCAGACCGATGCCGGCAGCCAGATCGGCCGCTATTTCCTCGGGCCGCTGGTGCCCAAGTCGTTCCTGAACCGGTTGTGGCTGCCGCTGCTGCCGGTGCCGCGGCAGTTCAAGTTCCAGGTGGTCCACGCCGAGGACATTGCCGACGCCTACTGGCAGATCGTGGACCAGCGCGCCTCGGGAGCCTTCAACGTGGCGGCTGATCCGGTGTTCACCCCGGACCTGCTGGCCGGGATGCTCGGGGCCCGCCGGGTCCTCAACGTCCCGGTGGGGTTGGTGCGCGCCGTCGTCGGCATCACCTGGGCGCTGCGGCTGCAGGCTACGGATCCCGGCTGGATCGACATGGCGAAGAGTGTGCCGGTGATGAGCACCCAGCGGGTGCGGCGGGAACTGGGATGGGTGCCCAGGCACAATTCGCTGCAGGCGCTGCAGGCCGTGCTGGACGGGCTCAGCGCCGGTGACGGCGTCGAGGCGTCGCCCACGCTGCGGCCGCGGTAGCCGCTGCCGCTAGGCTGGTCCTCATGACCAAGGCATCCAACACTGCGGCGATCGAAAAGGCCACCGGCACCGGCTGGGAGAACTGGGTGGAGTTCCTGGACGGGGTCGGCGGCCAGGACCTGCCGCACAAGGAGATCGCGAAGCACGCCCACGAACGGCTGCTGGAAGCGCACCCGAATGCCGGCTGGTGGGCGCAGAGCGTGACCGTGGCCTACGAGCAGCACATCGGGCGCCGGCAGCCCGGGCAGAGCTGCGACGGCGACTTCCAGGTCGGGGTCAGCAAAACCTTCCCCGGCAGCATGGACGAGGCACTGGAGGCCTGGTGCACCCTGGTCGCCGGGCGCGGGGAGTTCTCCGGGGTGCCGCTGGAGAAGGAACCGGCCACCAGTTCAACCGAGAAGTGGCGCTACTGGCGGGCCGCGCTGTCCGACGGCAGCCGGGTGAGCCTGGACATCTACCAGAAGGCCCCGGGCAAGGCCGGCATGGGCATCAACCATACGAAGCTGGATTCGCAGGAGGCCGTGGAACACTGGCGTGCCTACTGGAGGGTGCTGTTCAAGGAGCTTTAGGCGCCGTACCCAATCCGCTCGGTACTGGATTCGAGGTAATCGTTCAGAAGCCAGATGGCTACACCGCGGTTCCGGCAGGCAAACGAGGGCTGCCGGACCGGCCCGGGCGGACACATGATCAGTGTCTATGTCTGGCTGGCAGATAATTCATTGGCGCGATAGGGCCGATCCTCCTAGCGTGGTCTTGGGCCTGCACGGCCTGCACCACCAGCGCGAAAGGACATCCATGCACGGCGACGAGTTCCCGGAGTCCGGCGGGCGGACGGCAGCGGCCTGGCCGCGCTCCGCCGCGGTGATCGGCGCAGCCGGCCTGATCGGTTCAGGGGTGTCCGAACGGCTGGCCGAAAACAGCCAGGCCGGCGACCTGTACATGATCGACCTGAACGAGAACCTCGTGCGGGCGCATGCCATCGACATCGCCGAGACACAGGTCATCGCCGGCAACACCCGGACCCGGCTGCATCCCCGCCGCCCGGAGGACGGAACCGCGGTGGACCTGGTGGTCCTCGCCGCGTCGATCCCCGAGGTCCCCGACGGCGACCGCCGCGACTTCCTGGCGGCAAACCTGCGGCTGCTGGGCACGCTGACACCGATGATCCGGTCCCTGGCCGGCGACAGCGGCATCGTGATGATCCTGTCCAACCCGGTGGACATCCTGGCCGACTGCCTGGCCCAAACTTCCGGCATCGATCCGGCACGGATCTGCGGCTACAGCCTGAATGACACCGTCCGGTTCCGCATGGCCGTGGCCAAGGAACTCGGGGCGGACGTTGGCGACGTCGGCGGGCTGATGCTGGGCGAGCACGGCGGGCACCAGGTCCCGCTGTTCGAGGCGCTGACCGTCAAGGGTGCCCCGGTCCGGCTCGATGCCGGCCAGCAGGCGCGGGTGATGGAGGACGTCAACGGGTGGTTCGCGCGCTGGTCGGCGCT
Organism: Arthrobacter mobilis; assembly: GCF_012395835.1. Lineage (GTDB taxonomy): Bacteria > Actinomycetota > Actinomycetes > Actinomycetales > Micrococcaceae > Crystallibacter > Crystallibacter mobilis. The sequence goes on along the minus strand of NZ_JAAZSQ010000007.1, from coordinate 56,067 downwards.
CAAGCCCGGCCGCAGCACGGGCTGGGCCACGCCGGCCGGGGTGTCCAGGATTGTCCAGGCCATGGCCGACGGCTCGGTGCACCCTGCGGCCATCTGGACCGGCGGGCTGGAGGACATGCCGGAGACCTTCATTGCCCTGCCCGCCGTACTCGAGGCCGGACGGTTCGCTGCCCGGCCGGACCTGCTGCCGGCAGGCGCCCGCGACGGGCTGCGCGCGGCCGCCACGTCCGTCGCCGAAGCTGCCCGCGCGGCCCTGGCCGCCATCCGGTAGCGCGGCGCAGCCTCACACTGCTTCGCCGCGCCGCGCCGTCGTCAGGCTTGCCGGGGTGCCTCCGGTTCCCCGGAAACGCCGTCGCCGGTTTCCTCGGTATCTTCCACCGGTTCGGCAAACGGCACAGTGGTCGGCACGGCAACCGCACCGCGGACCGGGCCCGGCCGGCGCTGGCGCAGCGGGTCCCTGCGCAGGTCCACGAAAAGCGCGACGCATAGGCCGATAATGATCAGCACGAACGGGCTCGCCGCCAGGATGGTGAAGGTCTGCAGGGCACGCAGGCCGCCGACGAACAGCAGCACTGCGGCCACGGCTCCGGTAAGCACAGCCCAGAGGATCACCAGCGGCTTCCACGGCTCCTTGCGGCCGCGCGAGGAGAGTGTGCCCAGCACCAGGGAGCCGGCATCGGCCCCGCTGACGAAGAACACAGCCGTCAGGACCATGACCACGAGGGCTGCGCCAACAAAGAACGGATATTGCTGCAGCGCCGCGAAGAAACCGGCCGCTTCGCTGCCCGTTCCGGCGATGTCCACCCCGCCCAGCTGCAGGTGGATGCCTGCCCCGCCGAAAATGCTGAACCAGACCACGCTGACGGCGGTAGGGACCAGCAGCACCCCGAGCACGAACTCCTTAACCGTGCGGCCGCGGGAGATCCTGGCGATGAATGTGCCGACGAACGGGGTCCAGGAGATCCACCAGGCCCAGTAGAAGATGGTCCAGCTGGCCAGCCACTCGCCGCCGCCGAAGACTGCCGAGTGGAAGCTCATTGACAGCAGGTTGCCCAGATAGTCACCGATCGAGGCCGGCACCAAATTCAGGATGAAGATCGTGGGGCCGACCACGAAGACGAAGGTCAGCAGCACCCCGGCCAGGACCATGTTGGTATTGCTCAGCCACTTGATGCCCCGGGAGATTCCGCTGGCGGCGGAGATGACGACGCCGACCGTCAGCACACAGATGATGATGATCGGCGCGGCGGTGGTTGGATTCTCCTCGAACTGCCCCGTCCGCAGCAGCGCGAGGCCGGCAGCGATCTGCAGCGCACCCAGGCCCAGCGAGGTGGCCGAACCGAATTTGGTGCAGATAATGGCCAGGATGTCGATCGGCTTGCCCCAGCCCCGGTCCTCGATCCGCTCGCGGCCGAAAATCGACTGGAAGGGTGCGCTCATCAGGTTGCCCCGGCCCATCCGGTAGGTGGAGTAGGCCAAGGCCAGGCCGACCACGGAATAGATGGCCCAGGGATGCAGCCCCCAGTGAAACAGGGTGTAGGCCATGGCGGCGTTGGCTGCCTCCGCCGTGCCCGGCGCCGCGTCCACGAAGGGTGGCGGCGAAGCCAGATGGGTGACCGGTTCGTAGACACCGAAGAACATCAGCCCGATCCCCATGCCGGCGCTGAACATCATGGCGATCCAGGAGAGCGTGGAGAATTCCGCCTCTTCGCCTTCCTGCGCGAGCGGAATGTTGCCGTACCGGCCGAAGGCCAGCACCAGGGAAAAGACCACGAAGCCGGTGGCGGCCAGAATAAAAAGCCAGCCGAAGGTCCCGGTGACCCAGCCCAGGGCGGCTCCGGCCGCGTTCCCGACAGCGTCGGTGAAGACGACGCCCAGGATGCACACGGCCAGGATAATGGCGCCGGCGATGCCGAACACGGTCTTGTCCACGGTGGCCCAGCCTGCCGCAGCCGGCGCGCTGATGGCGTCTCCCAAACGTGTTTCGGGTGCATGGTCCGGCTGGTCGCTGCTCATGGAATCCTCATTGGCTTATGACCGCTGCGGTGCGGTGGGAATCCGGTATGCGGGAGGCACATCTCGTCGTCGTGAATCGTATCGTTCAGTATAGTGGCAGCCATGGACGGCACCAGCGGATCCGACTTCAGCCGGGGGGACTTCGGCACCACGGTATTCGGCGGCCACGGCGAAATCTCCAAGAACGATGTGCGGGTCCGTGCCTACGACGAGTGCGACGCCGCGAATGCGGCGGTCAGCGTCGCGATGGCCGGAGGCGGCATGCCTGTCCAGCTGACTGCCGTCCTGGTCAGTGTGCAGAACGACCTCTTTGATCTGGCGGCCGACCTGAGCGTTCCCCTGGCCAGCCCGGAGCCCGCGCAGGCCAGGATCATTCCTGCGCATACCGAACGCCTCGAACGAGCGATCGGCCATTTCCGGCAGGAGGTGGAGGGCCTGGCCGGCATGGTCCTGCCCGGCGGGACCATGGCCGCAGCCCTGCTCTACCAGGCCCGCACGGCCGTGCGGCGAGCCGAACGGACGGTCTGGCTGGCCATCGAGCACCACCCCGCCACGGTCAATCCTGAAACCGCCCGCTACCTGAACCGGCTCTCCACCCTGCTGTTCGTACTGTCCCGGCGCGCCAATGCCGAGCACGGGGATGTGGTCTGGGTTCCGGAATCGTCGGTGCGCGCGGTTGCCCCGTCCGAGGACAAGGGCGGCCCGGAGACGGATTAGCGCCGACCTGCGGCCGGTTTGTCCAGCCCGGCCGCACGGAGCATACTGGTACCCCGCCTGATTTTCCCGAGGATTCCCGTGCCCGCACCCCGCGCGATGCGCCCGTTTGCGCACCGCAACTACCGCATCCTGATCGCAGCCCTTGCCATCTCCATCTTCGGCACCGGCATGTGGGCTGTCGCCTTGGTCTACCAGGTCATGGCCCTGGGCGGCGGTCCGGTCGAACTGTCCCTGGTAACCGCCGCCGCCGGTGCCGGCCTGCTCGCCTTCGTCCTGCTCGGCGGGATCGCGGCGGACCGGCTGCCGCGGCGCCGACTGATCATCGCCGTCGAAGCCGTCAACCTGCTCGCCGTCGGCAGCACCGGGGTGCTGGCGCTCACGGGCACGCTGCAGCTGTGGCAATTGGCGGCGGCCGCGTTCCTGCTCGGCGTCGGGGCGGCGTTCTTCTTTCCGGCGTACTCGGCGATCCTGCCCCGGATCCTTCCGGCGGAGGACCTGCTGGCGGCCAACGGCATGGAGGGGACCATGCGGCCGCTGCTGCAGCAGGCCGCCGGCCCCGCCGCGGCGGGCATGGTGGTCGCCGCCTTCTCCCCGGCGGCCGCCATCGGGTGGATCGCCTGCTGCCATCTGACCGCCCTCGGCATCCTGAACCTGCTGGGCCGCGAGCCGGCGGCTGCCTCCAGGGAGATGGGCCCGGACGGCACCTCGGTGCCCGCCAAGCGTTCGGTCCTGGTGGATCTGCGCGAGGGCGTCGCCTACACGGTGAAGACCCCGTGGCTGCTGTGGACGCTGCTGTGGGCCGTGGTGGCCGTGCTGCTGTTCATGGGGCCGATCGAGGTACTGCTGCCGTTCGCCGTACAGGAGCAGCTGGGCGGGGATTCGAGGACCTTCGGCTTCCTGCTGGCCATCTACGGGGCCGGCGGCGCGGCCGGCTCGCTGGTGACCGCCTCGCTGCGGCTGCCCCGCCGCTACCTGACGGTGATGCTGATGCTCTGGGGCCCGGGCTCGCTGCCGCTGGCCGCCGTCGGCCTGACCGGAAGTTTCTGGGTGATGGCCGCCTGCCTGTTCGTGGTCGGGGCCACCGGCGGGACGGGCATGGTCATCTGGGGCACGCTGCTGCAGCGCCGGGTGCCCCCGCACCTGCTCGGCAGGATCTCCAGCCTGGACTTCTTCGTCTCCCTGGCCCTGATGCCGGTGTCGATGGCGGCTGCCGGCCCGCTGGCCGGGCTGGTGCCGATCTGGTCGATCTTCCTGGTGGTCGGGCTGGTCCTGCCGGTACTTTCGGTCCTGGCGCTGGTCCTGGGCCGGATGCGGAAGGACGAACTGGCCCACCCGCTGGAGCGGTCCCTCCCGGCCGAGGTGGCCGGGTAGGGACCGCAGGCGGTTACTGCGAATACTGCTTGCACAGGCGGTTACTGCGAATACTGCTTGCGCAGATCCGCCTTGCGGATTTTGCCGCTGGCGGTGCGGGGCAGGTCCTCGACGATGATGATGCTCTTGGGGATCTTGTAGCGGGCGAGCCGGCCCTGCAGGTGGTTCTGGATGTCTTCGGCCGTGACCTGGTAGCCGTCGCGGACGGTGACGATCGCCCGCGGCACCTCGCCCCACTTCTCATCCGGGACGCCGATGACGGCGGCGCTGCTGACCGCCTCCAGCTCGACGATGATCTGCTCGACCTCGGCCGGGTAGATGTTCTCGCCGCCGGAGATGATCATGTCCTTGAGCCGGTCGGAGATGTAGAGGTAGCCCTCCTCGTCCACATAGCCCATGTCCCCGGACCGGAACCACACGCCGTCGGCATAGCTTTCGGCGGTCGCGTCGGGCCGGTTCCAGTATTCCTTGATCACGTTCGGGCCCATGATCTGGATTTCGCCCACCTGGCCGGCCGGCAGCACCTCCCCGGCCGGATCGGCGATGCGCACATCGGTGAAGAAGTGCGGCAGGCCGGCGGACCCTGCCTTGTCCCGGGACTTGTCCGGGGCCAGGCTGGTGGCCCCGGGCGCGGTCTCGGTCATGCCGTAGCCGCCCGTGAAGGACAGCCCGCGGTTCTCGTAGGCCTCCAGCACGCGCATCGGCACGGCCGAACCGCCGCAGGTGAGCTTGGTCAGGGAGCTGATGTCGGTGCTCTCCCAGTCCGGGTGCTCGCAGAGCATCTGGTAGGTCGTCGGCACCCCGCTGATGCTCGTGGCCCGGTACTTCTCGATCAGGTGCAGCGTGCGGCCGGGCTCGAAGCGCGGCTCCAGGATCACGGTGGCGCCCTTGAGCAGGGCCGGCAGCACGCCCATGCCCAGCGAGGCGACGTGGAACATCGGGGCGATCATCAGGGCGATGTCGCTGCTGACCATGTCGTAGTCGACCAGCACGTTGACGCTGTTCCAGGTCATGTTCCCGTGCGTGAGCAGGGCGCCCTTGGGCCGGCCGGTGGTGCCGGAGGTGTACAGGATCATCGCCGCGTCCTCCAGCGAGACCTCCACGTCCGGGTGGGTGTCCTCGCCGCCGGCAATCACGTCCTCGAACAGCTCGACGGCCACGCCCGGCAGCGGTTCCTGCCCCCCGGCGGCACCGGCATCTTCGACCACCAGGCGGTGCGTCAGCGCGGTGTCCTTCCCGCCCCGGACCGCCAGCGGCTCCAGGGTGCGGGCATGGACCAGGACCCGGCTGCCGGAGTCCTGCAGCGCGAACTGGATTTCCGGCGGGGCCAGCCGGGTGTTCAGCGGCACGAACACCGCCCCCAACGTCCCGCAGGCGAAGAAGGTCTCCAGGAAGGCCGCGTGGTTCTCGCCCAGGTAGGCCACCCGGTCCCCCTTGGCAACGCCGCGGGCGGCAAAGGCGTTGGCCAGCCGGTCCACCCGGCGGGCGAACTCGTCATAGCTGAGCTCGGCCCCGCCGCTGATCAGCGCGGTCTTGCCGGCGGACTTCACCCGGCGACGATGGATCCACGTTCCCACGCCCTGGTTGCGCATCCTCACACATACCCTTCACGATGTCCCCGCTGCGGGGAACTGCATTTGCCTGTCCGGAGCCCGCGTGAGCACAGTCACGTTGGCCAAGACTTACGCTAGAGGCGATTGGTTGAAAAAGTCAATAGTTGTTAAAGATGGGATAAATGGCCGGGCCGGCCGCACAAAGAGGGGAAGGCGAAGCAGCACGCTTCAGCCTCCCCCTCCTGGAGCACGGATGTGGCTGCCGGCCCGGTTCACTCGGGCAGCAGCGCCTGCATGTCCGGCTTCTCCTCGATCAGCCCGTTCTTCAGCGAGATGTCCGCGATCGTCTCGATCGAGTCGGCGTTGACTTCCTGGGCGAACTTGGGCAGGGTCAGGTCCTTGATCACCGACGGGTCCAGCTGGGTGTACTCGGGCAGGATGGCGCGCACCTTGTCCGGGTTCTCCTCGGCGAAAGCCTGGGACTTCTTCATCGCGGTCACGAAGGCCTCGGTGACCTCCGGATTCTGCTGGGCGAACTGCTCGGAGGTGAAGTAGACCGCGACGGTCAGGTCATCCACCGGATGCGCATAGTTGGAGAAGACAGGCACGGCGCCGTCGCCCTTGGCCATGGTCACGAAGGGTTCCACGGCGGCAATGGCATCGACATTGTCCTGCTCCAGCGCCGCGCGCATGTCCGGGAAGGGCATTTCGACGAAGTCGATCTGCTTCGGGTCTCCGCCGGCTTCCTCGACCGCGGCACTGATGGTCGAGTCGCTGATGTTGTTCAGCGTGTTGACCGCGATCTTCTTGCCCACCAGGTCCTTGATTTCCTTGATGCCGCTGTCCGGCTTGACCATGACGGCTGCAAAGTCCGCGTCCTGGTCGCCGGTGGACGAGGAACCGCTGGCCATCATCTTCAGCGGCAGCCCCTTGGACCGGGCGATGATCAGCGAGGTGACGTTGCTGAAGCCGAAGTCCATCTGGCCGTTGGTGATCGCCGGCACGATGGCGGCTCCGCCCTGGGCCTGGGTGAGCTCGACGTCGAGCCCTTCGGCCTCGAAGATGCCCTCCTTGACGCCCAGGTAGATCGGCGCGACATCGACGATCGGGATGACGCCGACGTTGACCGGCGTCAGGCCGGGGCTGCCGCCGGCAGCAGGCTCGGTTTCCCCGCCGGACGGGCTGCCGCCGCCGCAGGCGGTCAGGGCCAGGACGGCCACCAGGCCCAAGGCCGCACTTAGTTTCCTCATGCTTTTGCTCCCTACCGATGGTTGGCATGGACCGCGGCGGGACGCCGCAGCGATGTGTCGCACATCACGCTACCTATGGCCATAGGGAGTGGTCAACGGGCGTCACCGGATCGTGTCCTGGCCGGTTTGGGCAGCCGGACGGCGGCGCAGGATAAGCCTGCGCCGCCGTCGTGGCCTCACTCTTCGTCGAAGGTGTGCGCCAGCACCCAGGACGGGAACGAGCTGATCTTCGCGTCGACCACCAGCGGGGTGGTCCGCTCCCCGGCCAGCCAGTCCCGCACACCCTGCAGGTCCTGTTCGGACCGTACCGTGACCCCGGTGCAGCCGAAGCCTCGGGCGATCGCGGCGATATCGGTCTCGGGGAACACTACGGTGCCCATCTTGTCGGTCTCGTGGATGAAGTGGTGGACCTCCGCTCCGTAGGCGTTGTCGTTGTAGACCACCACCACCAGCGGCAGCTTCAGGCGCACCGCGGTATCCAGCTCGGCCAGGCTCATCATGAACCCGCCGTCGCCGATGCCGGCCACCGCCATGCGGTCCGGGTTGGCCACCGCCGTGCCGATGGCGCAGGAGAGGGCCAGGCCGATGGACTGGAAGGCCAGCGGCAGGCAGTAGCCGCGGGCATCGGGGATCTGGAAAAACATCGCCGGATAGCCGTTGAAGTTGCCGCCGTCGGGCACCACCACGCGCTCCATCGGCAGCATGTCGTTCAGCGCCAGCGTCAGGGTGCGCGGGTCGATGGTGCCGCCGGAGCTGACCGGTTCGAATTCCACGTCCACCCACTGGCTGCCGGCCTTGATCCGGGCCTGCACCTCCTCGGAGCGGTAGCCGGCGGACTGCACGCCGCGGCTGGCGAGTTCGCGCTCCACGGCGGCGGCCACCAGGGCCGAATCGCCGATGACCCCGAACTCCACCGGCCGGTGGAAGCCGATGGCTTCGGGGCTGAGGTCCACCTGGACCACCGTGGCCGAGGGCAGCAGCGAGCCGCTGCGGCTGGTCCAGCGGTTGAGGCTGGCGCCGAAGGCCACGACGACGTCGGCACCCTGGATCAGTTCCGCCGTCGTGTCCGTGGAGAAGCCACCCATCACGTCCAGGTACCAGGGGTTGCCGGTGAAGATTCCGCGGCCCACCGCCGAGGTGGTCAGCAGCGCGCCCGTCCGGTCGGCGAGCGCCTCGATGTCGGCGCGGGCGGCGAGGGCCCCGCGGCCGCCCACCAGCACCGGCCGGCGGGCGCCGGCGAGCAGGTCGGCCAGCCGGGAGACCGCCTCCGGGGAGGGGCCCGGGACCAGGCGCGGGGCGGGGACGGGCACCGCTTCCGGCGTCCACTCGATCTGCTCCTCCTGGACGTCCAGCGGCAGGTTCAGCAGCACCGTGCAGCGCTCGTCGCGGGCCAGCGCAAAGGCCCGCACCGCGTCGGCGACGGCGGTTTCGGCCGAGTGGATGCGCTCCACCTTGGCGCCGAGGGCGGCCACGGCAGCTGCCTGGTCGATCCAGAAGTTGGAGGTCTTCTGCGTGGGTGGGGTGTCGCCGGAGAGCACCAGCATCGGGGTGCGGCTCTTGGCCGCCTCGCCGATGCCGGTCATGGCATTGGTCAGCCCGCAGCCCTGGTGCACGCTGACCGCCGACACCCGGCCGGTGCTGCGCGAGTAGGCGTCCGCCATGCAGGCCGCACCCATTTCGTGCCGTGCGGCGGTGAACTTCACGCCGGCGTCGATCAGGGCGTTGGTGACGTGGAAGTTCCCGCTTCCGGTCACCCCGAACACATGCGCCAGGCCCAGCTGCGCCAGGGTGCGGCCGACGGCTTCGGCTACTCTCATTGTTCGATTTCCTTTCGCATGGCTCAATTTCCTTCGGCGGGGAGCAGGGCGTCCAGGTCCGGGGCCTTCTTGATGGTTTCGTACTTGAGGGCCGCCTCGCCGAGCCTTTGGGCGGCGTCGCGGTGGAACTCAGGGGTGAAGCGGGGCAGCGTGATCTTCGCCAGCAGTTCCTTGTCCGTCTTGGTGTAGGTCCCGATGATTTCGCGGACCTCCTCCGGGTGCTCCTGGGCGTACTGCATGGACTTGGTCATCGCGGCGTCGAACTTCTGAACCAGCTCCGGCTTTTGCTCGATGGCCTGCGCGGTGGCGAAGTAGCCGCCGATGTCCAGGTCCGGGTGCGTCTGGGCGTACGGCCAGGCGACGGCCCGGGCTCCGCTTTCCAGGGCCGGGGTCAGGAACGGCTCCAGGATCAGCGCGGCGTCGACCTGTCCGTTCTCGACGGCGGCGAGCGCATCCGGGAACGCGACCTCCACGAAGGTCAGCGAGGAACCGTCCCCGCCGGCCTCGTCCACGGCGGCGCGGATGGTGGTGTCGCCGATGTTGGCCAGGTTGTTCGAGGACACCGTCTTGCCCTCCAGGTCGGTCACGGACCGGATGTCCGAATCCGCGGCCACGACGACGGCGGCGAAGTCCTTGCCGACCTCGCCGGTCGTCGTCGTGCCGTTGGTGACGTACTTCAGGTCCAGCCCCTGGTCCCGGGCGACCATCAGGGAAACCATGTTGCCGAAGGCAAAGTCGAAGCTGCCGCTGACCACGCCGGGGACGGCGACGGCACCGCCGGTGGTGCTCTCGATGGCCAGGTCCAGGCCTTCCTCCTCGAAGAAGCCCTTGGCCTTGCCCAGGTGCAGCGGTGCGACGTCGCCGATCGGGATGGCGCCGACGGTGACTTCGGTCAGGCCGGCCTGGGTTCCGGGGCTTTCCGCGGGGGCGGTGGTGCCCGAGCCGCAGGCTGCCAGCAACAGAACGGAGGCGGCGGAGGCGAGGGCTGTGGCGAGGCGGTTCATCATGCACTTCCTTGTGTTGAGTTCCCTTCCCCTGCAGTCTAGGAACATCGAAGGCATGCGGCTACTGAATATTCTCTCTAGCCTGAATAGATGCGCCTAATGAAGGCTTAACGGAGGGCGTCGAGCACCGTCCGCTGGAACCAAGCCAGGGCCGGGGATTCGCGTTCCGCGGTCCGCAGGTGCAGCGTCACCTCCAGCGCGGGCACCTCGAACGGCAGCTCCGCCGTCTTCAGCGGCCACTTCTGCAGCCAGCCGCGGGCCATGCTCTCCGGCGCGATGGCCACGAGGTTGCATTCGGAGACGATGTGCGGCAGGACCGCGAAATGGTGGACGGTGACCGTGGCCCGGCGGACGATGCCGAGGGAATCCATCACTGTTTCCGGCAGCTGGTGCCCGGTGGTCCTGGCGACGATCGCGTGGCCGGCTTCGGCGAACTGCTCCAGCGTGATCGCGCCGTTGCTAAGCGGGTAGTCGGCGCGCAGCAGGCAGACGTACTTCTCGGCCTTGAGCAGCGTGCTGTTGAAGGCGCCGCGGATCGGCCAGGAGGCGATCGCGGCGTCCACGCTCCCCTTGGTCAGCCACTCGGCGAGCAGTTCGATCTCCATCGGCACGACGTCGATCTCCACCAGCGGCGCTTCCCGGGAGACCCGCTTGAGGATCTGCGGCAGGAACCCGAGTTCGCCCAGGTCCGACAGCGCCAGCCGGAACCGGTGCGTGGAGGTGGCCGGATCGAAGCTGCGCACGCTGTCCACGGCCAAATCGATCCGGCCGACGGACTCCTTGAAGACCGGGTACAGCTCAACGGCCAGCGGGGTGGGCTCCATCCGGCCGCCGCCGCGGACGAAGAGGTCGTCGGCGAGTTCGCGGCGCAGCCGCGAGAGCGCGTGGCTGACCGAGGGCTGGGTGACGAACATGGCCTGGGCCGTGCGGGTAAGGCTGCCGGTCTCGTAGACGGAGATGAAGGTCCGCAGCAGGTTCAGGTCCAACGTCAGAGCCTCCGGCCGGATGGATGGTGTCTATGGTCATATGAAACCATGCGCGCCGACTTCTCCCCCGCAAACTTGAGTTCCCGGAACTTCTGCCGGCCCGGATCCCGAGTTGACGGGGCGGATACGGCCCTTTTCAGGCCTGAGAAGGGCGCTTTCTACGTCGTCAACGGGGAGGGGCGCTACCTTTTGCGGCCGAAGAGGAAGTAGGCAGAGGCGAGCGTGCAGCCGGCGCCCCGCACAGGGACTCTCCTGACCCGCCGAGGGCCGCAGAGCATAATGGGCCCATGACCATTATCAAGATCAATGCCATTACCGTTCCCGCCGACTCCGGCGACGAGCTCGCCAAGCGCTTCGCCGCCCGCGCCGGTGCGGTGGACAACCAGGACGGCTTCGAGGGCTTCGAGCTGCTGCAGCCCACGGACGACCGCAACACCTGGCTGGTGGTGACCCGCTGGCGCGACGAGGAGTCCTTCGAGGCGTGGCAGAAGTCCCGGGCCTTCGCCCAGGGCCACGCGCAGGAATCCGGCGGGGCGCCGGCGCAGAAACCGGTGGGCATGTCCTCCGAGCTCTGGAGCTACAAGATCGCCGGCGGCAGCACCGGCAACGCGGGCTAGCCCGAAGGACTTCGGTACAGAAGGTGGCGGCGCCTTGACAGGCACCGCCACCTTCCATCACCGGGCCGCTATTTTCCGGGCACCTCGGCCAGCTCCGGTTCCCGAACCGGAGCATTCACCGTTGACGGTCCCAGCATCCGCACGGCAGCCGCAGCGATCAGGACTACGGCGCCGACGCCGAGGTAGAGCTGGACCGGGGTCCACGCCGCATCCAGGAGGGCACCGGTAATCATCGGGGCGACAATTGCACCGATGCGCCCAATGCCGATTGCCCATCCCACGCCGGTGCTGCGCGCCCCGGTTGCGTAGAGCGATGGAGTGATCGTGTAGAGGCCGGCGATGCAGCCGTTGATGAGCATGCCCACGGCGACGCCGGCGGCGAAGGCCAGGGCCAGCACGCCGGCGGAGCTAATGAACAGGACCATGGACACCGCGGAAAGGGCCGCGAAGCCGGTGAATACGCCCCGGCTGCTCCACTTCGTCGCCAGCACCCCGTAGAGAATGGAGCCGAAGGTACCGCCCAAGGTCAACATCAGGCCGCCGACGACGCCTTGCTGTTCCGTCATGCCTGCTTCAACCAGCAGCCTCGGGGTCCAGCTGTTGACGAAGTAGAAGCCGAACATCGTGGCGAAGAATGCCAGCCAGATCAGCAGCGTGGCACGGCGGTTTGCCGGCGTGAGCAGGTCACCGACCGTGTTGCGGCTCCTGGCCGAGTTGCCCGGTCCGGCACCAAGCCTACCTGCCTGAACTTCGGCCAGGACGCCTACCGGGGGCTGGCCGATGCGGCGGGCGATTCGGTTGAGCCGCTCCACGACGTTGCGCGGACGCCTGGTCAACAGGAAGTCCACGGATTCGGGCAGCAGTGCGGCCAGCAGCGCCAGCGCCGCGGCAGTGGCGATCCCGCCAAAGACGAAGACCGAGCGCCACCCGTAGCTGCTCTGCAGCGACACAGCCGCCATGCCGCCCAAGGTGGCGCCGACACCGTAGCCAGCGGTGTAGATGCCGATGCTCAAGCCGCGCCAGCGGTCGGAGGAGTACTCACTGGCAATCACGTTGGTGCAGGCCAGGATGCCGCCTACGCCCAGGCCCGTGACCACGCGCCACAGCCCGAGCTCAACCGGCGAATGGGCCAGCGAGGACAGGAACATACCGGCGGCGGCCAGCGCCACGGAAGCCAGGATCATCGGCCGCCGGCCCACGATGTCGGCGAACGGCGCCAGCACGAGGGAACCGACCGCCATCCCTACCAGGCCGGCGCTCAGGAGCAGCCCGAGTTCGGCGCCGCTCAGCGCGAAATCATTGGTTACACTGGTGGCCGTGAAGGCCATGGCCATGACGTCGAACCCGTCGAGGGCATTCAGCAGGACACAGAGTCCGACAATGAGCCATTGATAGGGCGACATCCTCGAACGGTTGATGCTGTCACGCAGTTCCATTGGTGTTTCAGTCTTTCGGTGGCTTGTGTGCAGTAGTGGTCAAGGCTCAGGAGACGTCGATGGTGACGACGGCGGGCCCGCGGGACGGGTCGGCGTCGGCCCTGGCCCCGGTTTCGGTGGTGACGGCACGGGAGACGCAGCAGCACATCTTCGCGGCGGAGCGCTGCTGGCGCTCGCTGTAGAAGACGTCGCGGTGGTCGATGGTGCCGGCCAGGTCCAGGATGCGCACCTCGCAGAGTCCGCACTCGCCCTTGCGGCAGTCGAACATCATGTCCACGCCGGCGTCCTCGAGCGCCTCGAGCATGGACCGGCCCTGTCCGACCTTGGCCTCCACGCCCAGGCGCGGGATGCGGACCAGGAATTCCTCCGGGTCGTACCAGCCGGAGTTGCCGAAGGTCTCGTAGCGCAGGTTGGGCGCCTCCAGTTCGCGTTCGGTCCAGGCCCGGCGGACCGCGTCCATGAGCCGGATCGGCCCGCACATGTACAGCTCGGTGGCCAGATCCAGCCCCGCCACGAGGCCGGCCACGTCCAGGATGCCGTCCTCCTCGTCCACATGGACCACCAGCCGCTCCCCGTGCAGCTCGCGCAGCTGGTCCAGGTAGGCCATGGCCGTCCGGTTCCGGCCGGCATAGACCAGCGTGTAGTCCGCCTTGACGTTGCGCAGCACCGAGGCCATGTTCATGATCGCGGTGATCCCGATGCCGCCAGCCAGCAGCACGTAGCGTTCGGCCCCGACGCGCAGCGGGAAGTTCTGCAGCGGCTGGGTGATGCGCAGGCTGTCCCCGGCTTTCAGGGTGTGCATAAAGACGGACCCGCCGCGGGAGGCCGGGGCCTTGAAGACGCTGATGACCAGGCGGGTGCCGTCCTCGCTGGATTCGACCACCGAGTAGGAGCGCTTCTGCTGCTCGCCGTCGATGGTGACCATCAGGTCGATGTGTGATCCCGGGTCGGCCTTCTTCGGCATCGACGGCGCCAGTTCGATCCGGACGATGTCCGCGGCGACGTCGGCCACGGCCAGGACGCTGGCCGACTGCCAGACTTCGGTGTTGGTTGCTGCCATGGTGTTCCCCTCAGGTTTCCCGGCCGCCTACAGCGCCGCCGCCAGGCGGCCTTCGGCCACCAGCATCCGCTCGATCAGCCGGCGCACCCACATGCCGCCGGCGTCGATGTTCAGGCTGTAGAACTCGTAGTCCGGGTTGGCGTCGATAGCCTCCTGCTGGGCCTTGAGCATGGCCTCATCCTCGCCGAAGACGCCGTGGACGCCGTTGCGCAGCTGAGTGGTGATCAGCTGGCTGTCCAGGCAGTAGTTGCGCATGAAGGCCCAGAAGTAGTGGCAGGTCTTGTCCGTCTCCGGGCTGATGGTGTTCATGACGTAGCCGTTGACGCCCTGGCTACGGTCCCCCTCGGGGGCGCCGGTGCCGGCCTTGGCGACGCCGACGTCGATGCGGATGGTCGACGGCGCCTCGAAGTGGATGATCTGCCAGCGGTCCACCTTGCCCTCGAAGCCGGGGAACTTGTCCCGCATGTTCTTGAGCCAGAAGGGCGGGGCGTCGATATTGAGCATCCAGCGCGTAACCGTGACCGTGTTGCCGTCGTGGCTGACCACGAAGTCGGATTCGCTCAGTTCGTCCTGGCCGATGGACGAGGAGTGCACGAATTCCTCGTGGGTCAGGTCCATCAGGTTATCCAGGACCAGCTGGTAGTTGCACGGGGCGTAGATGGTTTCGCCGTCGCCGGCCCACTCCGGGTGGTCCATCTGGTGCATGTCCGGAACGAGGTCCGGGTCCGCCTTCGCCGGGTCGCCAAGCCAGACCCAGACGAAGCGGTGGCGCTCCACCACCGGGAAGGACGGCACGACGGCGGAGGGATTGATGGTCTCCTGCGCCGGCATGGAGGTGCAGCGGCCGGCCGAGTTGTAGCGGATGCCGTGGTACGGGCACTGGATCTCGTCCCGGCCCACCACCTTGCCCATGGACAGCGGGGCCAGCCGGTGCCAGCAGGCATCCGCAAGGGCCACGGCCTTGCCGTCCTCGGTGCGGTAGAGCGCCAGCGGCCGGTTGGCGATCTTCCGGGCCAGCGGCTTGCGGGTGACCTCATGGTCCCAGCCGGCCACATACCAGGCGTTCAGAGGATGGCCAAGGGTCTTGTTGGTGGTGGTGCTGCGGGTCTGGACTGCTGTCACGGTTGTTCCTTCCCAAGTGCAGGACTGCCGGCGGTGCCGGCGGCGGAAAGCTGGGTTCACTAACTATCTATGCACATAGTTAGTGTGTTCAGTCACAGATTATCTATCGATATAGTGATTGGCAACACTTCTCTGCCGGCTGTTGCCGCACCGGACCTTGGGAGCTCCGCATGAGCCTGCGCGCCGCGCTCCTGGCGCTGCTGACCGTCGAGCCGATGACGGGCTACGACCTGTACAAGCAGTTCGAGTCCTCCGTCGGCTACGTCTGGCATGCCCCGGACTCGCAGATCTATCCCGAGCTGCGCAAGATGGAGAAGGACGGGCTGCTGGTAGGCAGAGAAGTGCCCTGGGGCCAGCGAGGGCGCAAGACCGAGTACCACGTGACCGAGGCAGGCATCGCCGCGTTCCGGGACTGGATGAACTCAACCCTTGAGTACAGCCGCGAGCGGGACCCGATGCACCTGAAGGCGGCCTACCTGGAATGGGCCGAACCGGAAGCGGCCCGCCGCCAGCTGCACGCCCACGAGGAGCATTACCAGGCGCGCAAGGCACAGTGGGAGGAGAAGATCCGCGAGATCGACACGGGCAACAGCGAGATGCTCAACCGCCGGCTGGCCACCCTGCCGGCAGGCGAGCACCGGGCAGCCACGGCGTTCAAGCGGTTCACCTACCAAGGGCTGGTGGCCCGGGCGGAGCAGGAGATCCAGTGGGCCCGACAGGGGCTGGCCCTGGTGGATGAGCTGTACGAAGATTGGGGTGCTCCCGCAGTGTCGGCTCCGCCGCCACAGCGGGACCCTCGCACCCCACTCTAGGGGTGCTCCCGCAGTGTCGGCTCCGCCGCCACAGCGGGACCCTCACACCCCACTCTAAGAGGTGCGTTCGTAAACCCAGGGCAGGCGGGTCATGACCAGCCGGTTCCGGCCCGACGGCGGCGCCTGCCCCGGCTCGTAGTCGGCGTCGCCGGACCAGGTAATGATCCGGGCTCCGCCGGCATCGTCCAACATCCGGCTGCGGAAAACTGCGGGCCGGCTCCGCCGGGCCTGGGCCAGCACCGCGTCCACCGAGGCGGCCTGCAGCAGCCCGTGCAGCGTCACCCAGGTGGGCGGCATCAGCAGCAACTCTCCCTCGCCGTGCCGGCGCAGCACCTCCCGAGGCGTGAGCCAGGCGTGGGCCACATGTTCGCCGGGGTTCAGCACGACAGTGCCGTCCGAGGCCTGGCCGACGAAGAACCAGGTGTGGAAGCGCCGGGGTGCCTGGGCCGGCGGAATCCAGCAGGACAGTTCCACGAGTGCGGCCGGATCCAGCTCCAGGCCGGTCTCTTCCCGGACCTCCCGCACGCCCGCCCGGCGCGCGGCCGGCAGCTCGCGCTCCCCCGCGCCGGTGCCGTTGCCGGCACTGCCGTCCGCGGGAGCGCCGTCGTCATAGTCTTCCGGATCCACCCTGCCGCCGGGGAAAACCCAGGCGCCGGCGAAGGACCCGGTGTCGCGCGGCCGCTCCAGCAGCAGCACCTCGGGTCCCTCCGGGGCGTCGCGGAGCAGGACCACCGTAGCGGCAGCGTCCATCGCGGGCATTGTTCCTCCGTCCTGCACAGGCAGATATCCGTCCCGTCGACCGTACCGCGGATCCACGTCCCCGGTCCGCAAAAGCCGGAAAGGAAACGCCTGCCAATGCCATCCGGTTTTTCCATTGTGTTTCCCATGGTGGGGCTCTGGCGCCCCGGGGTGGTGATGTGCAAGGGTGGCGCATGGCCATGTGGATCGGCTGGATCGAATTCGACCTGCTCCTGGGGGACGTCCGCTCGCTGAAGGAAAAGCGTTCGGTGGTGCGTCCCGTCATTGCCGAGGTCCGCAAGCGCTTCGACGTTTCGGTGGCCGAGGTGGGCCATCAGGACCTGTACCGGCGGGCGGCCATCGGCGTCGGGCTGGTCGGTGCCGACCGCGCGCACCTGGTGGAGGTGCTCGACGCCGTCGAAGGCTACGTGGCGTACCGCCCGGGCGTGGACCTGCTGGGGGCCCGGCGCCGGCTCCTTTCCTCGGAGGACTAACGCCGGCTGCAGACCGGTCCAAGATCTTCACAAGATCACCCGAGCATCCTTGCATCGTGGGGGCTCCTCCCCGCGGAAATCCTCTGGAGTGCCAAGCTCCGTTCACGAAAGGATGCGTGATGAGGAAAAAGCTCCGCATCACCCGGGCAGCCATGGCCCGATCACCCGAAGGGCGCAGCAGGATGCGACCAGGACTGATCGCCGGAGGCACCGCCGTCGCCCTTGTTGCAGGCGGTGCCTCCATGGTCGTTGCCGCCAACCCGCCCACGGGCCCGGGCAACATTGAAATCTTCACCAAGCGGGACATGGTCGCCATCGAAGGCTACGCGGCCCAGACCGGCCAGAATGCCACCATCAAGGTCACGCGCGGGGATAACCTGATCGGCATCGCCCGCGGCGTCGTCGACGACACCGGCTTCCTCGAGGTGAACCACCCCGGCGGCGTCTGCTGGGACGTGGTGACCCCGAACATCCAGGGCACCGACGAGGTCACCGTGGAGTTCGACGATGGCAGCAGCGACGGTGCGATCGCGGGCACCGCTGTCATTACCTCGGTGGAGACCAACGACGAGGCCACACCGGAAGCCGGCGACGCCGAGCACCAGGTTGTCATCAAGGGCACCTACGGCGAAGGCGTGGATACGGCACGCATGCAGGTCGAAATCGTCAACCCCGACATGCGCGACACCAACATCGGCGAGCGTGCCCTCGGCTGGCCCACGGATGAAGCTCCCACCACCTACACGGTGGACGGCTCGGCCGACAACGGGGAATTCACCGTCACCTACGGTTTCTTCTCCGAGGAAGAGCGCGATACCGCCTTCGCCGGGGATCCCTCCGTGGCCAGTTGGCAGGCAGAGCCCGTGGGCATTGAGGCGCAGCTGGGCCTGACCATCTCCGAGTTCAAGGAGATTGACGGACCCGGCTTCGGCGGCTGTCCGGCAGGCCCCTCAGGCCAGGCTCCGAACCAGCCAGGCAATGTGTTTGCCAGCGCAGCCGGCAACGGCAGCATCAAGGCCACCTGGAGCCCGGCCACGGTTCCGGCGGACGCACCGGCCGTCACCGGCTACCAGCTCATTGCCGAGGACACGGAACTGGGCCAGGAGGTCAGCGTCAAGGTGGGCGCGGAAGCCACCTCCGCCACCCTCCGCGGCCTGGTCAACGGCCAGGCCTACCCAATCAAGGTCGTGGCCTTGAACGGCCAGTCCAGTGCGCCGGCCAGCGGCGGCAGCGTCATGGTCAGCGCGGACGCGCCAGGCGAACCCACTGCTCCCGCGGCGGCAACCGACGTGGAGGTCCGGGACGGCGAGCTCGCCGGAACGGCCACGGTCAGCTGGACGCCGGCATCGGCCAACGGTACTCCGGTCACCGGCTACCGGGTTGAGGCAATGTCCGGGGACACGGTCGCCGACTCCACCGAGGCCGGGCCGGGAGCCACTTCCGCCACGCTTGAGGAACTGACCCCCGGCACCGAGTACGGCTTCGTGGTGACGGCCTTGAGCGCGGCCGGCGAAACGGCCAGCCCTGCTGCGACGTACACCCTTGCCGCACCGGTACTGGAGGCGCCGTCGGCGCCGAACGTGGTCCGGGTCCTTCCCGGCAACGGCAGCGCCACGGTGGAATGGCAGCCGTCCACGGCAGCCAATACGCCGATCACCGGCTACAAGCTGACCGCCACGCCGGCAGCCGGGGACCCGGTCTCCACGACCACCGACGCCGCGGGCAGGAGTGCCGTGCTGACCGGGCTCACCAACGGCACCACCTACACGCTGAACCTGGTTGCCACCAGTGCCGGCGGTGACAGCCCGGCAGCCACCTTCGGGTCCGGGGCGTCCTCGACCGTGACTCCGGCCGATCAGCTGACGGCCACGGCCGAGTACCGCTCCGACCGGCGCGAATGGCGGATCGGCGGCAGTGCCAGCGTGACCACCGGCAACACGGTGACGGCGAAGAACTCGACGGGGGCTACCATCGGCTCCGCCACGGTCGCCGCCGACGGCAGCTGGACCATCCGGACCAGGAACTCGGGCGCGGCCTACACGACGAGGATCACCATCACGTCCTCCGCCGGAGGCTCCGTGACGGTGGCTGCCACCAGGCGGTAAGGATTGGGGCGCTCCCGCTGTGTCGGCTCCGCCGCCCGTTCGTAGCCTGCCCCGCACGCTTCGCGCACGGCGACCCCTGGCCGCTCACTTGCGGGGCCCTCGCGCCCCACTCCAGGGGCGCTCCTGTCCCTGACAACGCGGGTCCCGCCTTCACTGAAGGCGGGACCCGCTGCCGTGATCAGCCGGCTTAGCGGCCGAGCAGGCGCACGTGGTCCGGATTCAGGTCCGCCACCTTGTTCACGCCGAGCAGGCGCATGGTCAGCGCCGCCTCGGTGCGCAGGATGTCGATCGCCCGGTCCACCCCGGCGCGGCCGCCGGCCATCAGCCCGTACAGGTAAGCCCGGCCGACCAGCGTGAAATCGGCGCCGAGGGCCAGCGCAGCCACGATGTCCCCGCCGCTCATGATGCCCGTATCCAGCATGATCGCTGTCCTGCCCTTCAGCGCCGCCGCCACATCCGGCAGCAGGTGCAGCGGCACCGGCGCCCGGTCCAGCTGCCGGCCGCCATGGTTGGAAAGCACAATCCCGTCCGCGCCGTGGTCCACCACTCGCTTGGCGTCGTCGACGGTCTGGATGCCCTTGACCACCAGCTTTCCCTTCCAGGTGCTGCGCAGCCAGTCCAGGTCCTGGAAGCTCAGGGTCGGGTCGAACATGGAATTGATCAGCTCGGTGACCGTGCCGGAGTAGCGGGAAAGATTCGCGAAGGACAGCGGCTCGTGGGTCAGGAAATTGAACCACCAGGCCGGACGGTAGGAGGCATCCAGCAGTGTCTTCAGCGTCAGCGCCGGCGGGATGGTCATGCCGTTGCGCACGTCGCGCAGCCGTGCCCCGCCCACGGGTGTGTCCACGGTGACCATCATCGTGTCCACACCGGCCTTGGCGGCCCGGTCGACCAGGGCCAGCGACCGCTCGCGGTCCGTCCACAGGTACAGCTGGAACCAGTTCCGGCCAGTGGGTGCGGCAGCGGTGACGTCCTCGATGGAGGCAGTGCCCATGGTGGAGAGGGTGTAGGGGATGCCTGCCGCCGCGGCGGCCCGGGATCCGGCGTACTCGCCCTCCGACTGCATCATCCGGGTGAAGCCGGTGGGCGCGATGCCAAAGGGCAGGGCCGCGGACTTGCCCAGGATGTCGGTGCGCAGGTCCACGTCCTTGACGTTGCGCAGGATGCCGGGCCGGAATTCCAGGTCCAGGAAGGCCTGGCGGGCCCGGGCCAGGGTGATCTCCGCTTCGGCCGCGCCGTCGGTGTAGTCGAAGGGCGCCTTGGGCGTGCGGCGCTTGGCGATCGTCCGCAAGTCGCCGATGGTGTTGGCCCGGCGCAGCCTGGCCGCCGTCCCGATGGCCGGTTTCTTGAACTGCATCAGCGGGGCCAGTTCCGCCGGCTTCGGCACCCGGCGCCTCAGGGCCGGCGGCAGGTAGGGGTCGGGGCTTGTGCTCATGGAACCTCGCTCGGTTGGCATCTCGGTTACCGTTAGGTGGAGACGCAGCACACATTACCGGAGGACACCGTGACCACTTCCCCCGCCACCGAGAACTTCGGAAGCGTCGAGGAGCTTATCCGCCACCGCTACTCCTTCGACAAGTCGTCCCAGCATCTGGGCATCGAGGTGGTCGAGGCCGAGGAAGGCCGCGTGGTCATGGCGATGGACGTCCAGGAGTCCATGCTGAACGGCCACCACATCCTGCATGGCGGCTACCTGTTCACCCTGGGCGACACCTGCTTCGCCTTCGTGTGCGAATCGATGGGGGCTCCCTCGGTATCCCGGCAGGCGGAAATCACCTATATTGCCCCTGGCGGTGCCGGTGCCCGGCTGGTGGCCACCGGCATCGAACGCACGCGCTTTGGCCGCAACAACATCGTGGACATCAGCATCCACGACCAGGACGGCCAGCACCTGGCCGAAATGCGGGTCTTCGGGGTCCTGGTGCCCAAGAAATAGGCACTGGCAGTCCGCCGATGCGGATCTTAGGCTAGGGGCAGGAACCGTCTTACGAGCGAAGGGTCCCCGCCATGGCCAACGTTCCGCTGATCAGGCTGAACAACGGCGTCGCCATTCCGCAGCTTGGCTTCGGCGTGGGCCGGGTGCCGCCGGAGGAAACCCAGCGGACGGTGGAGGCCGCCCTGGAGGCCGGCTACCGGCACATTGATACCGCGGCCGCCTATCGCAACGAGGCGGGGGTCGGTGCCGCAGTCAGGGCCAGCGGCCTGCCGCGGCAGGAAGTCTTCATCACCACCAAGCTGCGCAACGGCGAGCAGCGCACCGCGCGCCGGGCGTTCGAAAACAGCCTGCGCGAGCTCGGCCTGGACTATGTGGACCTGTACCTGATCCACTGGCCGGTGCCGGCGCAGAACCTGTACGTGCACGCCTGGCACGAGCTGGAGCAGATCGTCGATGAAGGCCTGGCGCGGGCCGTGGGGGTTGCGAACTTCCTGCCCGAGCATCTGGCCACGCTGCTGGCGGCGGCGGACACGGTGCCGGCCGAGAACCAGATCGAGCTGCATCCGAGCCTGCAGCAGCATGCGGTAGCGGAGTGGAGCAGGGAACACGGCATCGCCGTGGAGGCCTACAGCCCGCTCGGCCGCGGCGCCGACCTGGCTGCCGCGGCCGTGACCGCCCTGGCGGCCAGGCACGGGGCCACACCGGCGCAGATCGTCCTCGCCTGGGAGCTGGCCCAGGGCTACATGGCCATCCCGAAGACGGTCAGCCGGGAGCGGATGGCCGAGAACCTGGCCGCCGTCGACATCCGGCTCAGTGCGGAGGAGATCGAGGCCGTGACCGGGCTCGAAGCCGGCAACCGGCTCGGGTCCGATCCGGCAACGCTGAACGTCAGCCAGCTGTAACGGCTGCCCGGCCGGCTGCCCGTCAGGCCACGGGTGCCGCCAGGCCCGCACCAGCAGCGCGTCCAGCCTGGTGAAGGAGCTTTCCCAGCCCTCGTGCGTCTGGTCCCTGAAGCCGGCCCCACCGGGCCGAACCAGGCGCTGAGCTGGCCAGGGTCGATGAAGGCCTTGAAGACCAGCTCGCGCGGTTCCTGAATGCTCCATCGCCGCACCGGGAGCTGTGGGGGAACGGGCCGGATATGGCTATTGCGGAAAAGTACTGTACAGTTGAGCGCGTAGTTGTTGTGTTGCGCATTTGATTTTTAGCAACAGGATCCTTCACCGAAGGGCTTGTGCTTCTCTGAACGGCGGTCAAGAACACCGCTGCAAACGGACCGCGAAAACCGCGGCCGGGATAAGAGCTTCAGAAGGAGCACAAAATGGCAACTGGAACCGTGAAGTGGTTTAACTCCGAAAAGGGCTTCGGCTTCATTGCGCCCGACGACGGCAGCGCCGATGTCTTCGCCCACTACTCCGCCATCGAGTCCAACGGCGG
Organism: Arthrobacter mobilis; assembly: GCF_012395835.1. Lineage (GTDB taxonomy): Bacteria > Actinomycetota > Actinomycetes > Actinomycetales > Micrococcaceae > Crystallibacter > Crystallibacter mobilis. The sequence continues at coordinate 33,599 of NZ_JAAZSQ010000007.1, read as the reverse complement.
CTACCGTGAACTGCGCGAAGAGCAGAAGGTGGAGTTCGAGGTCACCCAGGGCCCGAAGGGCCTGCAGGCTGCCAACATCCGCGGCCTCTAAAACATCATGAAGGGCCTTGTGCCCTGACCTGATCGGCGACGCGGGCCGGTCCCTTTGCGAACAGGGACCGGCCCGCGTTTGCGTCTGCACTCCCGCTGGCTTCCGGACGGCGTTCCGGGGCACACTGGTTGCATGCCCGGAGTGAATGCAGCCGCCATGGACAGTGTCAGCGAGAGTGCCGCCGAGGTGCTCGGTGGACTTATGCTGCTGGGTGGCACGGTCCTGCTGGTTTTCGGCATGGCCGCGGTCCTGTCCACCTGGCTGGTGGTCCGCCGGATCAAACGTTCCCGCCGGCTCCGCAACGGGTGGCGGCAGGGCCGGCTCACCGTCCGGTCCCTGGCTGCCGACGACGCCGGACGGCGGCTGGCCCGGCTGCGCCTGATGCTGCACCGCTCGGCCGAGGCGACGGAACGGACCCTCGCCGCGGCCGGCACGCATGGCCGGCCAGCCGGCGACCTGCCGGCGGTCGCCGCCACCCTGGCCCGGGCCGAGCGCACGCTGGACGAACAACTGCGGCTGGCCGAACGCGAACCCGACCCGGCGCTGAAGAGGATCCTGGCCGGCAGGCTGGACGAGCAGGTCCGGCGCGCGGCAGCACTGGCCGCTGAACTGCGGCAGACGCTGCTGCTGGCCGGCGACTCGATCGGCGACGCGCAGCTCGAACGTGCCAGCCGGCACCTTGCCCTTGAGGCCGACGCCCTGCGGACCTGGAACCACAGCTATACCGCCCGAACCGGTGCGCGGGCCGCCACCGTCCGCCGGTACGCGGAAGAACAGTAAGGACAGGACAGCGGGCCTGCCATGTCCATCCGCCGCCGTTTCAGCGCCATCTTCCGTTCCACCCGCACCGACGCTGCGGAGGTCCCGGATCCCCTGCAGCGCCTTGACGCCAGCTACCAGCAGCAGCTGGACCTGCTGGAGTCGGCCCGGCGGAGTACCGCCGACGTCGCCGCCAACCGCCGCCGCGTCCAGCTGCTGGCCGAGCAGGCCGCCGCCGAGGCGGAGTCGCTCAACCGCCAGGCCGCAGCCGCCGTCGCCGCCGGGGACGACGACGCCGCCCGCGAGGCACTGCGGGGCGCACTCGCCGCGGGCAAGCGGCAGGAGGCACTCGGCGCCAGGCAGGGGGCGCTCGAGGTGCAGCTGCGCGGTCTGGAGCAGACGCTGGGGCGGCTGGAGCAGCGCATCGAGGAGGCCCGGCTGCACTATCTGGCGCTCAAGGCCGACCACGGGGCCGCTCAGGCAGCGCTGGGCATGCAGGAAGCACTGCGCGCCTCCGGGCAGGAAGCGGCCGATGCCCGCTCGGCCAGCGCGGCTGCCGAGCGGGAGATCCGGCAGCTTCGGGCACTGGCCGAGGCGCGCGAAGAGCTGTCCTGGTCCGACCCGCACTCGCCCCTGGTTCGCGAAGCCTTCGAGGAACTCGAGACCAGGCTGACGGCCGACGCGGAACTGTCGCGGCTGAAGGCGCGGATGGATCCGCCCGGGGGCGGGACCGGAACGGACGGGCGCGTCGAATGAACGTGAGTGGCTGAGAACCCGAAATACATCGAGTGGCGGGGCCGCTTCAAGGGCCACAGCGGGCTGGCGATCGAAGCCCGCAGCTTCGTCCAATGCCTGCAGCACCACGGATTCCAGGTGCGCGAGATAACGGTCCCGGACGAAGGCGCAGAGCCCGGGCCGGAAGCAGGCCGGCAGCGCCCGGACGGCCCCGTCCCCGCAGCGGACCTGAGCATCGTCCATTTACCCTGGCACGACCGCGGCTGGGAAAACCTTTCGGGCACCGTGGTGTGGCGGGCGATGTTCGAAACCGACTCGGTCCCCGCTGCCTGGCTGGACCGGACAGCCGCCGTCGACGAGGTGTGGGTCCCCTCGCAGTTCAACGCCCGCACGTTCACAGCCGCGGGAGTCCCGCCGGAAAAGCTGCACGTCGTGCCGGAAGCCGTCGAACCGGCCTGGCTGGACACCCACGCCCGGCCCTACCGCGGCGACGGCCCGTTCAAGTTCCTGTCGGTCTTCCGCTGGCAGTACCGGAAAGGGTGGGATGTCCTCCTGCAGGCCTACCTTGCCGAATTCAGCGGCAACGACGACGTCGAGCTTGCCATCCGTGCCGATCCGTTCGGGGAAAGGATGGGCTACGACATCGCCGGGAGCATCGAGTCCATGGTCAAGGCGGTGCGGCCCCGGAACCCGCCCCGCATCCGGCTGCTGTCCCGGCCGCTGCCGGCCGCGGAGCTGCGCCGGCTGTACGCCGGTTCGCACGCATTCGTGCTGCCGACCCGGGGGGAAGCCTGGGGACGGCCGTTCATGGAGGCCATGGCCTGCGGCCTGGTCACCATTGGCACCGGCTGGGGCGGACAGCTGGACTTTATGGACGCATCGAACTCCCTGCTCGTCGACTACGAACTGGTGGACGTGCCGGAGGAGGCCGCGGCCGAGTGGCCGAACTTCCAGGGCCAGCGGTGGGCCGAGCCCTCGGCCGCCAGCCTGCGGCAGTGCCTGCGCCGGGCCGCGGAGAACGGCCCGGACCTGGACGTCCTGCGGAACAAGGCCGCCGCCACCATCCGGCAGCGGTACAGCCAGGACAAAGTCAACGGCATCTTCCTGCAGGAAGTCCGCCGCATCCTGGCTCGGTAACCTCCGGCCCTGCGGCGCACCTTAGCCCTTGCCGGGGGCGACCGTGCCGAACATCAGCGTCTGACGGCCGATGTCGTAGAAGACGGTGCCGGCCGTGGAGAGCAGATCCTGCAGGTTGTCGGCGTCGTCGGCATCGATGGTCAGTACTTCCTCCCAGGCCCCTTCGTCCAGGACCAACTGCAGGGTCCAGGTACCCGGCTGGCCGGGATCGCCGGCAATCCAGCTGAACTGGTAGTGGCTGAGCTGGCGGACCCTGATGCTGTCGTCGGTCAGGGGCTGCTTCGGATGGGGGGTCATGGTCCTGCTCCTTTGCCATTCGCACTTGGCGGCCAGCCCTGTGTTCCGGCGGATGGCGGAGCCGGAAAGGCCCGCCCCTACCCAATACCAAGGTTGCTGACCGAGCCACCAATCTAGCCCCGTCCCGGCAACGGTGTAAACGGCAGGACAGGCATTTGGCCGCGGAAAGCCCGAAGCCGCTGCCGCCGTCGTCAGGCGGTGCCCGCCGCGGCCGGTGCCGGAAGGCCCAGCCACAGCTTCAGCCGGCCGCCGAATCCGCGGAACTCGTGGTCCTCGCCGCCGCGCCGCAGGTCGCGGTAGATCCGGTGCCACAGGAAACCCAGCAGCACCGGAGCCAGCACGTCCGGCCAGCCGTAGCGGCCGACGGCGGCGTCCCGGATGATGCCCACGCCGATGTGGGCCAGGGCAGGCCAGAGCATCAGCCACATCACCCCGGTCAGCCGGTAACGCTGCCGCGAGCGCCTGACGGCAAAGAGCCTCAGGACGTAGGCGCACACCAGCAGGAGGTAGGGAATCATGGTGGCCAGGTCCAACCCGGTCAGCAGGAAAAACGGCGCTGTGGAGCTCATCGGCATTCCTCACGGATCGCATGCTGCTCGTCCCGGATCCGAAGCTACCCGGTACGCCTTGGGAAATCCCTGCCGATGCACGGCGGCCGGGCGGAGGCTCGCTGCCTCCGCCCGGCCGCAGGTCTGCCCGGTGGGCGGTCAGTCCCTGAGCGGGATGCCCTTGGCGTCGGTCCTGAAGCTCTGGGCACCGCAGAGGATCATGATGCCTTCGATGAAGCCCCACAGGCCCACGAGCCCAAAGGTGAACAGTCCGAGCAGGACGGTCAGGACGAGCTGGATGACACCGATGGTGGTGTAGCCCAGGTAGAACCGGTGGATGCCCAGGCCGCCGAGGAAGATGCCCAGCAGACCGGCGGCAATCTTGGACTTCTGCTGCGCAGCGTAGCCGCCGTACTGCTGGTCGTAGGGGTAGTTAGCGTACTGTCCGGGCGGCGGGTAGCCAGGCTGGGTCGGGTACCCGGGCTGGTGCGGGTAACCGCCAGCCGGCGGCTGGGGCGCGGACTGCCCTGACGAGGAATGGTCGGAAAAGGAACCTGAATCTGACATGGTGCTGCCTTCCGTGGGGTTGGGCGGAAGGGCCGGGCCCCTCAGGTACGGCACGGCACGGCATGGTCTGTACCCTTCCGCAGGTTCTGCCACACGTACCAATCGGCCGGCTCGGCTCCCCGGTAAGCCGCCCGGTCCCGTGCACCCGGGGACTCAGGCGCCGCGCAGCACCCCGGCGCCGTCGTCGCCGGTCAGTTCCCCGTGGTAGATCCACGGTTCCCGCGGCAGCGCTGCGGGGTCGAAAACTGCCAGCGCCGCCTCGAGCGGACCGGCCGGAAGCCCCAGCGACGCCAGCAGGGCGTCCCGGACGTCGTCGGTGCTCAGGCCGCGCCGCACCAGCTCCCCCAAGGTCACCGCGCCGTCGCGCTTGGCCAGCCGGCGGTGCTCGGAGTTCAGCACCAGCTGCACGTGGGCGTACCGGGGCGCCGGCAACCCGAGCAGGCCGGCCAGATAGGCCTGCCGCGGCGCGGAACTGAGCAGATCATCCCCGCGCACCACCTGGTCCACGCCCTGGGCGGCGTCGTCCACGACGACGGCGAGGTTGTAGGCGGGCACGCCGTCGTTGCGCAGCAGCACCATGTCGTCCACCATGCCGGTGTAGTAGCCGTGCAGCTGGTCCCGGATGGTGAAGTGGTCGGTGTCCGCGCGCAGCCGCAGCGCCGCGGGGCGGCCGCGGCGGCGTTCCTCGCGCTCGTCCTCGCCGAGATTCCGGCAGGTACCCGGATAGGCGCCCTGCGGGGCATGCGGGGCGGTAGGCGCATGGAGGATTTCGCGGCGCGTGCAGTAGCACTCGTAGACCAGGCCGTGGCCGCGCAGCTCCTCGACGGCCTGCAGGTACCCGTCGATGCGGGCCGACTGGTGTACCACCTCCGGGTCCCAGGCCAAACCGAGGGCAGCCAGGTCCGCCAACTGCCGGTGCTCGGCCCCGGCGCGGACCCGGTCCAGGTCCTCGATCCGGAGCAGGAAGCGCCGTCCGGTGCTGCGGGCGAAGAGCCAGGCCAGCATGGCGGTGCGCAGGTTGCCCAGGTGGAGGTCGCCGGAGGGGCTGGGGGCAAAGCGCCCGGCGCCGGCAGGCTCAACAGGGTTCACTCCCCCAGCGTACTGGGCGGCGGCGGGGCGGGGACAAAGCCCGTAGTGTCCGTCCACGGCAGCCGGAACGGAATCAGGCATGCATGGCCGGTGCGGCTTTATCTTGTCTTTTCCTGAAGCTGGGGAGGCACTCGGGTGCCTAACGCTGCGGATAAGCTAGGTGTGAAGTGAGTCCGGGAAACTGGGCTCTTCGTATTTTGGCATGGTGAGGAGACCGCAGCCGGGTGGACGACCGCCTCGATGAGGGAAGCCTTGGGCGTGCCGTCCGGCTGACATTGGCAGGATGGGCGGTCGGGCTCATCGTGACCGGCCTCGTGGTGTGGAGCCCCCACGTGCTGTTCGGGTACCGCAGTCCGTCTTTGCATCTGGTGGTGGACTCGGTGGATGCCTGCGTGGCCTTGCTGGTCGCGTATTTGCTGGCCGGACGGTTCGTGCGCCGCCGCAAGCTGCAGGACCTGCTGCTCGCCCAAAGCCTGGTGCTCCTGGCGGTTGCCGGGACGGGCCTGTCCTGGGTGACCGGGTCGTTGAGCGAAGATAGCGACGGAATCCTCGACGTCTGGCTGCCCCTGACGCTCAGGCTAATCGGTGCGGTCCTTGTCGCGGTCGCCGCACTGGTGAGCCCGGCCCGGGAGGCGCCATTCAGGTCGGGGGTGTGGGCGGTGGCCGTGCCCGCGGCAATCCTCGTTGTGACGTCCGCGGCCCTGTGGGCGGGGCGGTTCCAGCTGTCCGTGGCTTTCGACCAATCTGTGAACGCGGCCATGCAACCTACGCTGCTTGCCGTCCATCCAATGTTCCTGGCCGCCCAAAGCGCCGCGGCGCTGTGCTTTTTCGTGGCGTCCATCGGCTTCACCCTGCGCGCGGCCGATCGCGCCGATCCGCTGCTGCGTTGGCTCGGCCCGGCTTGCGCCCTGGCCGCCTTCGCCCGCGTCAACTACGCTTTGTTCCCCTCGCTGTACTCGGACTGGTTCTACACCGGAGATTTGTTGCGGACCGGTTTCTACGTTCTGCTGCTGCTCGGGGCCAGCCGTGAGATCAGGCAGTACTGGGACGCTTACTCCCGGGTGGCTGTGCTTGAGGACCGGCGACGGCTCGCCCGCGAGCTGCACGACGGGGCCATCCAGGAGCTTGCGTTGCTGCGGATGGAAGGCTCCTCCCTTCCGCCTGATCTCCCGGCCAGGGCCCGGATCCTCGCCGCCTGCGATCGGGCGCTGGACGAGGCTCGTGCTGCGGTGCATGCCCTTGGCCGTGACGTGGATGAACCCCTGAGTCTCGTCCTGCAGCGAACGGCGCGGGAGCTGTCCCAAAGGTACCAAGTCCGCCTGGAGGTCGAGGCCGACGACTCCATCGAAACCAGCACGGAGCAGCAACATGCGTTGCTGCGCATCACCCGCGAAGCAGTGGCCAACGCAGTGCGTCATGGCCGCGCCGGTCATCTGTGCGCGCGCCTAAGCAGGGACGGTGGCCGACGGCGCCTGGTAATACAGGATGACGGCACGGGCTTCGACGTCGCCGGTGCCGCAGGCGCCGACGCAGGCTATGGTTTGATCAGCATGCGGGACTGGGCCCGGACCTTGCCCGGTTCCCTTGAGGTGACGTCACGGCCGGGGGAAGGAAGCGTGGTGATGGTGACGTGGTAGAGCAGCACCGGCTTCGGGTGGTGATGGCCGACGACCATGCCTGGATCCGCGGGAAGGTCCGCCAGGCGCTGGAAGCAGGCGACTGGGAGGTGTGCGGTGAGGGAGCCACCGCCCAGGAAGCGATCCAGCTCGCGATGGAACACCGTCCTGACGTGGTATTGCTCGACATCAGTATGCCCGGCAACGGGATCTACGCAGCTCAGGAGATCAGCCGGGCGTTGCCCGAGGCCGCCGTCGTGATGCTCACCCAGTCCGCTGATGACGAGGATCTCTTCGACTCTCTGCGGGCAGGAGCTTCCGGGTACCTGCTCAAGAGTACGGACCCGGCCGCCTTGGCCGACGTCCTGCGCGGGGTACTCTCCGGCGAGGCTGCGATGTCCCCCGCGCTCGTCACGCGCATCCTGCAGGAGTTCAGGGCGCCCAGCCGAAGGGTCCTGCGCCGGAAATCGGCGGCTGCCGCCAAGTTGAGTCCCCGGGAGTGGGAGGTGATGGAACTCCTCGCCCAGGGGCTGTCCACGGAGGATGTCGCCAACAAGCTGTTCGTCTCCCCGACCACGGTCCGCGTCCACGTCTCAACGGTCCTGCGCAAACTTCGGGTCAAGGACCGGGAGAGCGCCTTCCACGTGCTGAGGGAATAGCGAGGGGTCCCGCGGCCGACGGCCGCGGGACCCCTCACACCCCTGGGGTTCGACCACGTGTCAAGACTGCGCCAGGACGACGGTGACGATGTTGTAGAAGGCGGACAACTCCGAAGTCCGGGGGACAACACCGCGTCCGCACCCGCCGTGCACCATTGCCTTTGGACGGGCGGGCTTTACTGAAGCAGTGAGGACAGTCCGAGGCCGTTGTGGTTGACGTACAGGCCACCGCTTCCGTTGCCAACCTCCGTCACCGAAATGTACGTGCCATTCGCACCGTCGCCGATGCATCCCCCTCCAACAGTGGGAACGGTACCTGTAGTTGTTGTCGATCCAATCCCGGTGAGCGTGAATCCGGTGATCTGGTTCTTGGTGCGGGCTTCGTAAACGACAGTGCTCTCCAAGGAAGTCTTCTTCTTCTGCGGCACCGTGTGGGTCTTTTGACCCTTCTTCCCCTCCCCGGTCACCCACTCACAAACCGCGTCGTAAGTGGTTTCGGACTCGTACGTGAACGAGAGTCCGGAGGCATTGCTCTGCAACTGACTGTTATTCCAGCTGAAGGCCAGCTGCACATCACCCTTGCCGACGAACCCTTGGCCGGTGCCCGGATCGAATGTGACTGCCGCGGCAGCCGGTGCCGCCAGCGCCAGCGTTGCCGCGAACGCGGTAGCCGCGACGCCGGTCAGTATTCCTTTGTTCATGGTATTCCCCAATATCCATGCCCTGATGAGGGCGTCCTGTTATAAAAGGGCAGGGATGAATGCATCCGCTGCCATTGTTGTCTTGGCTGCGGACCCCGCAACCGTCTGAACCGATCAGCAATGACGGAGGCGTCCTACTGATCTGTCGAGCAGTGTTCCAGGCCTGATGCCCCTGAACGTGCGGTAAGCCCCCTCCCGCCTGCCTGCATTCAGAGTAGGCATAAAAAAGTACTGTGAGACCCCCTTCAGGCGTTCAAAAGCCTAAACGGTGCCCCTCGCACACACTTGGCCCAGACCCTGCAGTTGGGCGAGCCAGCCACCGGGCACCTGTTCGGCCTCGCCGGGGCTCTGGAGGCAAGCACTGCCACAACTGCAATCCAGGCGGCAGTTGATCCGGATCTTATGACCGCCGCGCACGGACTTCCCCTGGTACCGATGTCTGCGTGGTCATCGACCGTGCCGGGGATGAGACCGGCTGGGCCGCCGGCTGCTCCACCGTTGTGCCTCCCGCCGAGGCCGTCACGCTCGAGCTCGGCGGAAACCTCCTGGTCATGATGGTGCCGTAAGCGGCTTCGGGGCTCCTGTGGCTAGCGTTGGGTTCCCGCGTCCGCGGTTTCGATGACGTAGGTGACGTCACCGGGGGCCGGCCAGGAGGCAAGGCCCTCCAGCGGGTCCGCGCCGTCGGGGCCTTCGGGTTCCTCCACGTCGAGGACCACGTCAACGAGGAGCGAGCGGAGCAGGCCGCCTTCGATGCCGAGCTCTGCCTGCAGGGGCGCCCCGGACGGGCCGGTAAAGCGCGCCCGGACCGGAAACGTGAAGTTGTGCGGAACCACCCGGGGCACCTCCTGGCCGACGGCAAAGTCGACCATGGAGCTGAAGCCCTCCGGCCCGTCCCAGGCCTCCTCTTTGGCCACGGCCAGCTGGGCCCGCAGGACCGGTGCCCCGTAGTCCTGGGTGTACCCGAGCATCCCCTCGACCAACTCCCGCACGGCCGGATCCAGCTCGACCAGCCGGGGCTCCTGGTCCCCGATCTCCTCCGGCACGGCCGGACGTGTCCGACGGTCGGCCAGGAACACCAGGAACGTCATGGCGGCTCCGGCGGCGGCCATCACCGCGCGCGGGCGGCGGATGCCGCGGCTGCGGAGCCAGTCCTGGATGCGCCCGTCCACCGCCTCGCCCAGGTCGGCCACACCGAAGGTCAGGCCCGCCATCCCTGCGGTGAAGCCGGCCTTGGCTGCGGGCTCGAAGGCCAGGACCGGGCTCTTGTTCAGCGGGATCAGGAAGGTCGCCCCGGTGACGGCTGCTGCGGCAGCGCGCAGCAGGAAGCGCCTTCCGGGTGAGAGCCGGGCCGGATCCACGAGGCTGAGCGCGCCGACGGCCGCGCTGGAGGCCAGACCGTACTCGATACGGTCGGAGTCAAGGAATCCACGCAGGCGGCTCAGCTGGATCATGGCTTCATCCTAAAGGGCGGTCAGGCCCGATTGGCGTCCACCCACTCACCCTGTGACCCGCAGACCGGCTAATTCATCTTCAGCTACCCGGGCCGGCAGAGTCCGTAGTCGTCAGGCACCCGCAGCGGTGTGCATTCCCGCGCAGGTACTGCAGCGGCAGTGGATGCGGCGGGGCCCGGAGAACCGGCCGGGCAGGCTATTGATACCTAGCCGAACGGGAGGTTCTGGATACTGCCCCGGAACTGGACCAGGCTGACCGCAATCAAGGCGGTGACAACCAGGGCAATCAGGGTGGCGGTGATACCCAGGATCAGCCCGGCGGTGCCGGTGATGGTGTCCTCCGGGGTGCGCGCTCGGCCGATGCCGCCGAAGACCATGGCCAGAGGTCCGAGCAAGAGCGCCGGCAGCCCCAGGACCGGGATGAAGGCGATGGAGATGGCGACGGTGCCGAGCACGAACGAGGCGAGGCCGAAGCCGTTCACCCGCGGGACCTCATCTCGGTTTCCGGGCACGTCGAATTTTTCGGTCACGCCATAAATGTTCCCTCAGGAGTAGGTGATGCGGCAGTGGCTGTTCCGCCGCGAACTGCACGCCAACCCGTCCCTGCTCAACTGTGCGGCCGCTAGCCGAAAGTACCCCCGTAGGGATCAGGTCCGGATTGTCTTTAGCTTCGTTGACCGGGAGATCACCTGTTCCAGCGATCTCCCGGGAGCTGGTTCAATAATCCCGCCCTCCAACGCACCACTCCCCCGGTAGAAAACTGGTGATGAAGATGCTGCGGTTCCGAGGGTCTCAGATTGGCCTATACCCCGCCCGCAAGAATGTCTGATGAAGGCACGCGGATTCCAGGCGTTGGGGCCACTAACTCCAGAAAAGGGCCGGATGGCGCCGATAAAAACCGGCCGGTGACTAACTCAGCAATGCCTTGTATTGTCGTGTGCAGCTGGTCCACCTCGCCCAAGGTAGTCCTACCGAGGAGAAAAGATGGCTGTCGACGAGAACGAAGCACGGATTCTGGCCCAGTGGATGCAGCAGCTGGCGCAGGCACTACAGATCGTGGATCTGGAAGTGGACCAGGAACTGCTCCTCGATCTGGCCAGGAAATCTGCGGGCTCGGTGATCCATGCGGCGGCACCGGTCACCACGTTCATGGTCGGATATGCGGCTGGCCTGAAAGCTGGCACAGGAAGCGGAGATTCCGAGTCGTCGGCCACTGCCGCGATTTCAAAGGCCGCCAACGTCGCCTTCCAGCTGTGCGAGGACGGAACCAGTGGCGGCCCAGCCGGTAAGGGCTGGGCGAACACCGCGCAGTAGCACCCCGGCTGCCGCCGGCGCCACCGCGGACTCGAACCGGACGATTACAGCCTTGGACGTCAGCGTCTCTTTTGACGGTTGACGGGGCCCGCCTGAGCTCGCGCCCGATGCGGCGGAGGGAACAGCCCAGCCACTGCAGGTCGGCGATCTGCAACCGTGCCCGCAGGGACAGATACCGCCCGGATGACACCGTCCCGGCCTGCCCCTGCAGTTGTGCCGCCCGCCGGTTTCGCAGCCAGGTCCCGATGCGTCTGATCATGCCCAAGTCCGACATCCTGCAGACCTGCGCTAATTCAAGGCTGTTCGGCCAGTGTGCCAGCCATCTACCATGAACGATTAAATCTGGTTGCTTCACCTAAATTGGCCATCAGGCATTGTCCGATCTAGTGGCAGCCTCCCCGGCATTCCACCAGCGACACAGGTGGAGGGCCTGAGCCCGGAAAACCGAGCGCAGACCCTCCACCGCTGAACATCGACACTTGCTGCGCAGGCGAGCTACTGCCTTCCAATACGCTGGTACACGTCCGGGTTCTTCCGGCGCAGCATTCCGGCTGTGATGACGCCTGCCACAAAGATGAACAATGATGACAGGAGCATGATGTTCGCCAGTAGCTGCGATACGCCGATGAGGGAGGGGAAGTTGATGATTCCCAGTACAACCATCACGGAGAGCGCCAGGAAGGCGAGCAGTGGAGCGCTAAAGGTTTTCCACTGCGACATGGTCCGGGCAGGATTCTTCTTGAAGTAGATGACTGCAGGGAGGCTGGTCAAGGTCATTGCCACCATGATGGTGAAGGCTGCTGCCCCGGCGAACCAGGAATAGATTTCCATGGCCGTGAGTGTTAACGCCGACCGAAAATAGGGCCATTTCTGCCAATTGAAAACGGGGCCACCGGGTTGTGGTTCTATTGTGCCTGAGGTCTGGTGGTGGTTCTGTTGCGGAGCCGGTAACTGCTGCCTGTGAGGTTGAGGACCTCGGCGTGGTGCACGATGCGGTCGATCATGGCGGAGGCCACGGTGGCGTCGCCGAAGACCTCGCCCCACCGGCTGAATGCCAGGTTCGATGTCAGGACCAGCGAGGCGTGCTCGTACCTGGACGAGACCAGTTGGAAGAACAGGTTCGCCGAGTCCTGGTCGAACGGGATGTATCCAACCTCGTCGACTATCAACAGCTTGTAGCGGCGCAGCTTTGCCAGTTCCTGGGGCAGCCGGCCGCGTTCGTGGGCCTCAGCGAGACGGGTGACCCAGCCGGTGGCAGTGTCGAACAGGACCCGGTGCCCGGCGCGTGCGGCCTTGATCCCGATGCCGACGGCCAGGTGGGTTTTTCCGGTGCCGGGCGGGCCGAGCAGGACGACGTTCCTGGCTTCCTCGAGGAAGACGCCGGTGCCGAGGTGGGCCACGAGGTTGCGGTCCGCGGCCGGCTGGTGGTCGAAGTTGAACTCCTCGAGGGTTTTGGCGCCGGGGAAGCGTGCGGCGCGGATCCGCAGGGCGGCACCGGAGGCCTCGCGTTCGGCGACCTCGCGGCCGAGCACGGCGGCGAGGTATTCCTCATGGGACCAGCCCGCTTCCCGGGCGCGGTCGCCAAGGTCCCGGTAGCCGTCGGTGATGCGCGGGGCGCGCAGTGCCCGGGCGTAGTACTCGATGCTCTTCGCTGCCTCGCTCACCGGCCCACCTCCGTCAGCTCGCGCGCGTCGTCCGGGACGGCGAGGCCGAACAGGTCGTCGTAGATGCCCAGGTCGCGTTCCTGGACCTCTGCATGGCGCGCGGTCCTGACGGTGCGGTGGGCGCGGCGCAGGGCCGCGGCCTTGTCGACATGGGCCGGGTCGGTGAGGATTTGGTGGCGGGCCCAGCGGCGTTCGTGCCTGGCCAGGACCGTCCCGCCGGCGATGACGGTGACCTGCTCGAGGTCCGCCATGACCTCGACGATGCGGCCGATTGCCGCCGGGTCGACGGAGTAGTCGTTGGAGAACACGCGCACGTAGTAGTCCCGCGGAAGCCGGATGCTCTTGCGGAACCTCGTCTCCGGGGCCAGCGGCGCCAGCGGGCGCATCGCTTCCCGGTCGCGCAGCACGAGTTCGGCGGGCCGGCCGTGGCGGGAACGCGAGTAGCGGGCGTTGGCCCGTGGAAGCCAGTCGGCCAGCTGCTCGTTGAAGTCGCCCGGGGAGGCGAAGGTCCGTCCGGGCATGAAGCCCTGGCGGAAGAACCGGTTCATCCGCTCCACCATGCCCTTGGACTCCGGGTCGTTCGGCGGCAGCTGGCGGATGGTGCAGCCCAGCACTCCGGCGAACGACGCGGCCGGGTCCGTCAGCCGGCCCTGCCCGATGCCGCTCTCGTTGTCCCAGACCAGCCGTGCCGGGACCGCGGCCGCGTCCTGGATCAGCGACCACATCCCGCCCAGCAGGTCAGCAGTGGTGCGGGTGGGGATCATCCGGGCCTGGATGAAGCCGGAGAACGTGCTGGTCATGACCAGCACCGGCGGTTTGCCCTGCTGGCCATGACCGAGTGGCAACGGTTCATGCGGGAACCACAGGTCGCACTGCACCGCATTCCCCGGTTCGTGCACCAGGCGGTCCACCGGATCCGCCGGCAGGTACTCGGGCCGGATCCGGCGGACCTTGTCGCGGAACAGGGACGCAGATCCCGTCCATCCGACGCGTTCGGCCAGCACGGTCGCCGGCATCGTCGGGGTCCGCGCCAGCAGGGTGCGGACCCGGCCGGCGCAGGCGTCGAAGCTCGAACCGGCCGGAGTCCGCTCATACTTTGGCGGCCGGTCTGATTCCAACGCCCGGTCCACTGTTCCCCGCGAAACCCCGAGCTGTCTGGCCAGCTCCCTCTTGGAGATCTTCTCCGTTGCGTACCGGTGGCGGATCTGCGCCCAAACGTCCAATGTGATCACCTTCCATGATGGTCAGGTGACCTCATTTTCAGTTGGCGTTTTTGGCCCTATATTCGGTCGGCGTCAACAGTGAGGCCGACAACCACCAGAAATCCGATCAGGATTAGGTAGGTGAAGCTCACGGTCAGGGATGCCCGGTGGGGTGAACCGAAATCCCGCCAGCTACCACAACGGGTCGGTCTGGCCACATGACAATGCAATCATCGCGGCGGGCCTATTGCGCTACGGTTTCATTGAAGAGGCACAGCGGATCGCCACTGACCTGCTGGAGGCGGCCGATTGCACCGACGGCCGGCTCCCGGAGCTATTCTGCGGGTTCAGCCGCGACCAGATCATCGAGCCCCTGCCCTACCCAACAGCGTGTTCTCCGCAGGCATGGGCAGCGACTACGCCAATTTTGTTGATTACCAGCCTCATGCGATATGACGTCCATGTGTCCCGGGGTGGCTTCTGGATGGACCCGGTGCTCCCGGAATCCTACAGCGACCTCCATATCACCAACGCACCCGTAGGCGGAGACCGGATCGCCATCGACATCAGCGGTTCCGAACCTTCCGTGCAAGGGCTGCCCCAAGGAATCGCATTCCACCGTGGACACCGGCCATGGCTGACAGAACTGCTGGAGCAGGCCGGTCGGCAAAGTCAGGCCTAGCGAGGCGCGTTCCACATCCCAAGAGCATTGGACCCGGTCCGGCGAGGAACCATCCCGTCCAGGCGCCTTTCAGGCAGATCCCGGAGGCCGTCCGCAGCGTGGTCGCGAAGCTGATGGCCGGCACACGGAAGACTTCCAGGTGGCTCCGCTTTCCCAAAACGTGTCGAAAACGTGCCGTCAGGCCCGTGCCGGGCAAGGAAAAAGCTCCCCGATCCAGCATTTGCGCCGGTCGGAGAGCTTTCGAAGTGGAGCTAAGGGGAATCGAACCCCTGACCTTTTCATTGCGAACGAAACGCTCTACCAACTGAGCTATAGCCCCGTGTTCCGGCGGCTTTGCCGGTTCACTGCGTTCGATCATATGTCCCGAACTGTGATTTTGCCATTCCGGCCGTAACGAATCCGCCACCGGTCCGCGGCCGCGGCGGCATCGACGCGGGCCAGGCCTAGGATTTAGGCACGGCCGGAACCATCCCGCCGTCCGCTTACCTAAGGCTGGAGCCGCCATGGAGAACCAGGTTCTGAAGATCGTTTACGTCCTCTTCCTCGGCAGCATGATCGCCCTGTTCGTGGGCCTGGGTATCCGTTCCTTCTATGCCCCGCCCGAGCCGCCTCAATATCCGGTCACGCTGATCGAGAAGGCGAACCCTACGGACGAGGAACTGGCAGAACAGCAGAGGCAGCAGCAGGAACACGAACGTGCTGCCCGGGCCTGGGAGGAGCAGAACAGCATTTACAACAGGAACGTCAGCACCGTCTCGCTGGCGGCCTCGGTGATCCTGCTGGGCGCGAGCCTGCTGCTGGAGAAACGGAACCGGGTGCTGGCCAACGGCATCCTGCTGGGCGGGCTGTTCACCCTGCTGTACAGCATCGGCCGGGGGTTCGCCTCGCAGGACACCATGATGACCTTCATCGCCGTGGCGGTGGGCCTGGCCGTGGCGCTGGTGCTGGGCTACCGGCGGTTCTTCGACAAACCCTCCCCGCAGGCTTAACACCAAGACCCCCGGTCCTCCGTTGCCGGAGGCGCCAGGGGTCTGTGGCTGTGAACAACATGGCCGGACCTGTGCCAAGGCCCCGGACAGTTCCGCGACGGGGTATGCCGCAGGCCTGCGCGCCGCGGACCCCGAGGCTTGTGGCCGGGGTCCGCATTGGTTGACATCACAGCAGTTTTCCGGCAATCCGTGCAAGGGCCGATAATGGTACTGGTCAATCTGACCAGCACGCGGACGGAAACATGGCAGGAAGTGGTCAATTTGCAGGAACTGGACGCGACCGACCGGCGGATCCTGCTCGCCTTGGACGAGGATCCGCGCATCCCGGTGATGCTGCTGGCCCAGAAGCTGGGCCTGGCCCGCGGCACCGTGCATTCGCGGCTCGAGCGGATGGCTGCGTCCGGCACCCTGCGGCCGAATTCGGCCCGCATCCTGCCCGCGTCGCTGGGCCGCGGCGTGACGGCCATGGTCAGTGCCGAACTGGACCAGAGCAAGCTTAACGAGGCGGTCGAGGCGCTGCGCCGCATTCCGGAGGTGCTGGAGTGCCATGCGCCGGCCGGGGATACGGACCTGCTGCTGCGCGTGGTGGCCGTCAGCCCGGACGACCTGTACCGGGTCAGCGAGGAGATCCGGCTCTGCCCGGGCATCATGCGCACCTCGACCCAGATGTTCCTGCGCGAGGTGATCCCGTACCGCACCACGGAACTGTTGCGCGGTGACTGAGCCCGCGGAATCGTGTTACAGGAAAAAGTGCAGGATGACGCCGACTGTCCAGACGGAGCCGACGACGAAGGCACAGCCCAGTTCCGCGAGGATGCCCAGCCCCATCGCCTTCAAGGCCACCGCACTGGCGCTGGCGGCGGCGCGGAAGTCCCGGCGACGGACGAACTCGCTGAGCAGCAGCCCGGCGGCGAAGCCGACGAACAGCCCTACCACCGGGAGCAGGAACATGCCGACGATTCCCGCGGCCACGCCGACCAGGATGGAGTAGTTGGGGATGCGGCGCTCCTTGAGGCGCCTGCCGGTCAGCACCGCCCCGGCGAGCATGCCGGCGGCCACGAACACCAGCCCCACGGCGAACACGACCCAGCCCACGGTGTTCTGCAGCACGAGGGCCCAGACCAGCAGCCCGGCGGCGACGGTCACCAGCCCGGGCAGGACGGGCACGACGACGCCGAGGGTACCGATGGCGATGAGCAGGCCGCAAACGATGGTGGCGGCGATCTGAGCTTCCATGCTCCCAGCCTACGGCCGGGTGCGGGGGCCGCTACGCGGTGGCGCAGCCGGGTCGGCGGCCAGGCGGCCACCGCCGGCGTCATCGCCCGCGCCGCCCGCACTGCCGTCGTCGGCAGGAGCAGTGTCCGGAACCTGCCGGCGGCGGCTGCGCCAGATCACCCAGACAATTGCCACCACCACGGCGACGGCCAGCGCCGCCGCGGTGACGGGAGACTCCAGCATCAGCGTGAACCAGGCGGCCAGCGCGGCCAGGCCGATGGTCGCGTAGACGACGGCCCAGATCAGCCCGCCCAGTACGACGGCCGGGAGAAAGCGGCGCTGCGGCATGCGGGCCAGACCGGAGCTGACGATGACGGCCGTCTGCAGACCGACGGTGAGGAAGCAGAGGGTGACCGCGAACGGCCCGAACTTATTGATGAGGTGCCCGGCGCGGTGCATGACGTTGTTGTCGAGGCGCTTTTCCAGGCGGCTGCGCCGGGCGCCGGCGGCGAGGCCGCGGCCCAGCCAGTAGGTGGCGTTGGCGCGCAGCATCACCACACCGAAGAGC
Source organism: Arthrobacter mobilis (assembly GCF_012395835.1). Lineage (GTDB taxonomy): Bacteria > Actinomycetota > Actinomycetes > Actinomycetales > Micrococcaceae > Crystallibacter > Crystallibacter mobilis. The sequence goes on along the minus strand of NZ_JAAZSQ010000007.1, from coordinate 16,315 downwards.
GCCAGAACTGCCCAGCCCAGCGGAAGGCCCAGGAATATCTCCATGTGCTTCCTCCTCCAGATGGGCCGGACACATCCATTCTACGACCTGTAGAAAAAGTCTGCAGGCGGAAACTCCCCCTTTAGACAACGGGGACGTGCGCATGGATGTTCCGCCGGGCCGCTGGCGAAGCCAGGAGGCGGAGATCAGCGGGCCGAGAAGGTGGCGGTGAATGATCCTTGGGCGAGGGTGTGCTGGTTGATCGCCGAGCGCGCGGTCGCGTGGTCCGCGCGGGCGGGCACCCCCAGTTTCTCCACGTCCAGGGCATGGACGGTGAAAATGTAGCGGTGCGTCTCACCGGCGGGCGGGTTCGGGCCGCCGTAGCCGGGATGGCCGTAGTCGTTGGCCACCGTCACGGTGCCGCCGACCTGCGCGTCTGAGCCGAAGTCCGTGGTGCCGGCGGGGATGTCGAATTCGATCCAGTGCCAGAAGTCGCCGCGCGGGGCGTCCGGGTCGACGCAGGTGACCGCGAAGCTCCTGGTGCCCTCGGGAGCTCCCTCCCAGTGCAGGTCCGGCACGTGGTTCTGCCCGCCCGCGCCCTTGGCTGCGTAGTCGGGCTGGATGACGGAGCCGTCCGGAATCGCCCGGCTGGTCAGCGTCATGCTTTCGGCCTTGCCAGCCGACGGGTCCTCGGTTGCAGGGGCCATGATGGATCCTCCTTCGCATCGGGTGCGCGGGTCTACTCAGGCTACCGCGCCCGGGCTCCAGCGGGGAGAGGCGGACGACGGCGGGTGCGCGAGGTGCCGTCCGCCGTCGTTGGCTAGCGCACGCCCCGGATCTTCACGACGAAGACCGCCCCGAGCAGCCCGATCACCGCGGAGACCAGGAAAAGCGTGCTGTACCCGCCGAGGTAGAGCACGATCGGGGCCGCAAGCAGCGGGGCAATCACCTGCGGGGAGGAATTGGCGATGTTGAACACGCCCAGGTCCTTGCCGCGGTCGGCAGCGCTGGGCAGGACCTGGGTCAGCAGGGCGAAGTCCACCGCGAGGAACATGCCGAACCCGATCCCGAGCACCGCCGCCGCGACCAGGGCCGCCGTCCAGGTCTGTGCGAAGGCGACGACCACCGACGCCGTGGCAATCGTGGCCGAGGAGGCGATGACGAAGGGCTTGCGCCGGCCCACCTTGTCGCTCCAGGGGCCGCCGAGGACGGCAGTGACCATCACCGCGACCGCATAGATGCCGGTAAGAACGAGCACGCCCGCGGCGGGATCGGGATGGTCCACGGCGTCCTGCAGGAAGTAGAAGAGGTAGAGCGTGAACAGGTTGTTGCCGAGGTTGACCAGGAAGCGGGTCAGCCAGGCCCAGCCGAAGTCCGGGTACCTGCGCGGCGAGATGTAGAAGCCCTTCAGAAATGCCGCCCACCGGAACGGCGGCCTGTCCGCGCGGTCCAGCGGTGCGCTGCGCCCATGGAACAGGAACGGCAGCGCGCAGGCCAGCAGGAACACGGCGCAGTAGAGGTAGCCGAGCACGAACCCCCCGGCAAGCGTAGCCAGCAGCGCCCCGAACACGATGCCGACGGTCTGCCCCAAGGCGGCCAGCCCGCCCACCTGGCCCCGCTGGAACGTGGGGACCCGGTCCGGGATCGACGCAGTGACCGCCGCGTAGGCGCCGTTGCAGCCGGCCTGCACAAGGCACCAGCCCAGCACCATGACGGCGATGCCCGGCGCCCCGGCCAGCAGCAACAGCGCGGTGAAAGCCAGGACGGTGCCGGCGAGGACCCAGGGCACGCGGCGGCCGAAGCGCGAGATGGTCCTGTCGCTCAGCGCCCCGGCCACCGGGTTGGCCACCAGGGAGACTGCCGCGCCGCAGCCCGTGGCCAGGGCCAGCACTGCTTCCTTGTTGACGGGGTCGAAATACTGGGACTGCTGGGCCAGCAGCACCTGCAGGGGCCCGAAAAAGGCCGCGTTGATGCCCAGGTTGGCCAGGATCACCGCGCTGATCCAGCCGGCGCGCACCCGCTCGACGGGCTCCCGCAGGGCCGGTGGCGGCAGCGCCGGGGAGGTCCCGCTGCCCTGCCCGCCGGCTTCCTGGAAGGTCATCTGCGTCCTCGCTTTATGTGAACAGTTTCACTCAGCGTATCGCCGCAGACCGGTCCGGGGGCGACGGGCCTCGCCGGTACCGTAGTGTCCCGGTCTGGCAGCCGGACGGCCCGCAACGGCGCGGACACGCCGTCGTACCCGTTGAAAGCCGGACACTACGGAACGGAAGCCTCAATGAGCCGGGGAGGCACCGGCGCCGTGCACGGCTGATCCGCCGGCCGGCGCCTGCTGCAGGCGTTCCCGGGCCAGTTTCCGCAGGCCGCGCGAGACCTCGACCGGCTCGGGCCAGCGTGGGGAGAGCGCATCGCCGAGGGTGACCCGGCGCAGCTTGCGGCCGAACAGCGGGAAGACCCATTCGTCGAGCCACTGCCAGTCGCGCTGGGTCCGTTCCAGCCAGCTGCCGCGCTGGAACGGACCCAGTACCACCGGCTTGAGCGTGTGCCGCACGCCCAGCACATCCAGCACCTTGCCGGCCATCAGCCGGTGCCCTGCCGGGGACATGTGCAGCCGGTCCGAGTCCCACAGCCGCGGGTCCTGGTAGACCTCGAAGGCCCAGTGGTCCACCAGCAGCGCGTTGTAGCGCCGGGCGATGTCCCGGACGGCCTCGTTGTACAGCCAGTTCCGCCGCTTCATGTGCTCGAGCACCGGCGGCAGCATGACGTCGAAGCCGGTGAACAGCACCAGCCGCGCGCCGGTGGCGGCCAGGCGCTGCACCGCCGCCTCGTAGCGCTTCATCAGGGACGACATGTCCTGGCGGATCTCCAGGATGTCGTTGCCGCCGGCGTAGAAGGAAATCAGCGTCGGCCCCATGGCCACGGCCGGCTCCAGCTGGTCCTCGACAATCTGGTCCAGCCGCTTGCTGCGCACGGCCAGGTTGGCATAGCGCCACCCCGGATCCTGCTTGGCCAGCTGCTTGGCCACCCGGTCCGCCCAGCCGCGCACGCCGTTGGGCAGGCGTGGGTTCCTGTCCCCTACACCCTCGGTAAAACTGTCCCCCAAGGCAACATAAATACCGCCCACAGCGACATGGTAAGCCCGCGTGGTATCCGCTGGATACAGACAGGAAAACTCTTCATGAACACTGCCCGGACTGCGCCCGGTACGGCCTATGCTGGAGCCCATGGGTACCGATCCGCAGAGCGTCCCGGATGCCTCCGAGAATGCTGCAGCGAATACCGAAACCGCCGTCACCGGAGCCACCGGCCGGCTCGGGGGTGCCGTGGCCAGGCTGCTGTCCGAGGCAGGGGTTCCGGTGCGGCTGATCGTGCGCGATCCCGCCCGTGCCCCGCAGCTGCCGGGCACGACGGCGGCGCAGGCCGGGTACGGCGACCGGCAGACCGCCGGCGCGGCGCTGCAAGGCATCCGCACCCTGTTCATGGTCTCCGCCGACGAGGCCCCGGACCGGCTGGAGCAGCACTTCGAGTTCATTGATGCCGCTGCCGACGCCGGCGTGGAGCACATTGTCTACACGTCCTTCTGCGGGGCGGGCCCGGACGCGGTCTTCACGCTGGCGCGGGACCACTTTGCCACCGAGGAGAAGCTGCAGGCCTCGGGGCTGAAGTACACGCTGCTGCGGAACAACCTCTACCAGGACGTGCTCACCGACTTCGCCGGCCCGGAGCGGATCATCCGCGGCCCGGCCGGGAACGGCAGGGCCGGCTTCGTGGCCCGGGAGGACGTGGCCCGGGTGGCGGCGAAGATCCTGGCTGAGCCGTTCGCGCACGCCGGCTTTACCTACGAACTGACCGGGCCCGAGTCACTGACCATGGCCGAGGCGGCGGCGATCATCACCGAGGCCACCGGCAGGCCGGTGTCGTTCCTGAACGAGACCGTCGAGGAGGCCTACGCCTCGCGGGCCCGCTACCAGGCGCCGGACTGGCAGGTGGAGGCCTGGGTGAGCACCTACACCGCCATTGCCTGCGGCGAGCTCGACAAGGTGACCAACGACGTCGAACTGCTCACCGGGCACCGGCCGCTAAGCCTGCGCGAGCTACTCGACCAACGGCGAGGCCGCTAAGCGTTCCAGAGACCGTAGGAATCCGCGAGCGCGGAAATCTTCTCGGCACGGGCCAGGCGCGGCAGGTAGGATCCGTCGCCGACCACGGCCCCGGCAGCGTGGGCGTTCAGCAGCTCGTGCGCCCACCTGATTTCGGACTCGCTCGGGGACAGCCCCTTGTTGATGGTGTCCGCAGCCTCGACCATCAGGCAGAGCTTGCCGGTCATGCCCATGGAAGCGGTCACCTTGCAGGCCGCCAGCAGTTCATCGCCGAGTGCACCAACGGTGGGGCCGTCGATCGGCCCGGGCAGCTGGCCCACGCGGGAGGCCACCACGAGCTTGGAGCGGGCATATGCCAAGGCCATGGGGTCATCGCTGGCACCGGTATCACGCCGGAAGTCGCCCACACCGAACGCCAGCCGGAAGGTGCCCGGAGCCTTGGCGATCGCCGTCGCGTTCTCGATGCCGACGGCGGACTCGATCAGGGCCAGCACCGGGGTGCCGGCCTGCAGGCGCATCGCCGTGTGCGTAACCTGCTCGGGCCGCTCGGTCATGGCGAGCATGACGCCGCGCAGGCCGGGGGCCCTGGACAGCGCCGCCAGGTCCTCGGCCCAGTATTCGGTTTCCATGCCGTTAACCCGCACCCAGGCGGTCATGCCGGTGGACAGTGCCTCCACCACGCGTTCGCGCGCCTCGGCCTTGCCGGGGGCCGGAACCGCGTCCTCCATGTCGAACACCACTGAATCCGCCTCGGAGGCAAGGGCCGGGGCGAAATTGGCTTCATCGGCGGCCGAGGCCAGAAGCCAGGATCGGGAAAGCTTGGCGGGCAGGGCTGCAGCGCGGACGTTTCTAAAGGCGGGCATATCTCTACCCTATGTTTCCCTGATTGCAGGTTCCAAGTAGGAACCGGAAGCGTCACAACCGGCGCTTGGTCCTGGCCGTGGCCGGCGCCGTCCACGGATCCTCCGGCCACGGGTGCTTCGGGTAGCGGCCCCGCATCTCGGCACGAACCTGGGCGTAGGGCCCGGACCAGAAGGACGCCAGGTCTTCCGTGACGGCCAGCGGCCGGCCAGCCGGAGACAACAGGTGGAACAGCACCGGCACCCGCCCGTCCACCAGCCGCGGCGTCCGGTCCCAGCCGAAGCACTCCTGCAGCTTGACGGCCACGACCGGCCGGCCGCCGTCGTCCTCCGGGGCGGGGTAGGCGATGCGCACCTGCGAGCCGCTCGGAACCTCGAGCCGCTCCGGTGCCAGTTCGTCCAGCCGTGCTGCTTCCGGCCAGGGCAGCAGGCGCCGGAGCGGGTCGGCCAAGTCGATCCCGGCTGCTGCCGCCCCGCCGGCCAGCGCCTCCAGTTCCGGGGCCAGCCACCCGTCCAGCCGGGCCAGCAGGGCCGGCTCGGACATGTCCGGCCACGGTTCGCCCAGTTCGCGGTGCAGCAGCGCCAGCCGGCGCCGCAGGGCGTCCGCCCCGGGCGACCAGCCGATGGTTCCGAGCCCGCCGGCTTCCAGGGCGCGGGCCACCGCCTCCCGCCCCTCGCCGGCGGACGGGCGGACGGGAGTGGACGAGAGCGTGATGGCCCCGAGCCGGCGTTCGCGCCGGGCGGCGACCCGGCCGCCGTCGAACTTCGCCTCAATCTCATCGGAGAGCAGGTGCCGGGCCGCGGACAGGGCGGTTTCCTCCTGAAGCGGGGCGGCCGCGCGGATCACGGCACCGGTCCCGGCGGCCTCGCGGCCCTGGACCCGGGACACCTCGGCCACGGCCAGCCACTCGTGTCCGGCCAGCGGGCTGCCGGCCGGCAGCCCGGCCCGCGTGCCCGAAGCCAGCAGGTAGGTCTCCCCCGACGCGCCCGGCATCCGGCGCGCCACCCGGTCCGGGAAGGCCAGCGCGATGACGAATCCCACCGACTCATGGTCCGCCACCGGAGGGAAATCCTCGGGAGCAGCGGCCTCGGCGGACACATCCTGCCGCACGAAGTCCTCCAGGCGCCGGGCCTCGTCCGCCCAGCGCCGGGCCGAGGCGTCCCGGCCGGAGTGCAGCGCGGACAGCAGCCTGGTGAGGTCCGCGCCGGGGGCGCGCAAGTCGCCGGAGACCAAGGCGACGGCCTCGGCCGCCTTCCGCCTCCCCACCGTGCCGGCGCCGTCCAGCAGGGCACGGGCCAGGCGCGGATCCGCCGGGATGCGGGCCAGCAGATGGCCCAGCCCGGTGGCCCGGCCCCCGGCGTCGACCGCCCCGAGGTCATGCAGAACGTGGACGGCGTCGCGCAGCGCGGCCGGGGGCGGGCCGTCCGGCAGCAGCAGCCCCTCACCGCCGGGGGCGCCCCAGCAGCTGAGGACGAGGGCGGCACCGGCCAGGTCGGCCACCGCAATCTCCGGGGTGGGGTGGGCCGGGGCGGCGGCGAACGTCTTCTGGTCATAGCAGCGGATGACGGTGCCCGGCCCCTGCCGGGCGGCCCGTCCGGCGCGCTGTTCCGCGGAGGCGCGGGAGCAGGAGACGGTCACCAGCCCGGACATGCCGCGGGCCGCGTCCCGGCGCGGTTCGCGGGCCAGCCCGGAGTCGACCACCAGCCGCACGCCGGGGACGGTGAGCGAGGATTCGGCCAGCGACGTGGAGACGATGATGCGCGGGGCTTCCCCGGGAGCCCGGCCGGAGACGGCGCGGTCCTGGGTGGCAGGATCGGCCTGGCCGTGCAGTTCCAGGATGTCCGTCCCCGAGGTGCTGCCGCGGAGCCGGGCCGCGATGTGCGAAACCTCCCGGGCGCCGGGAGCGAACACCAGCGCATCGGCTGCAGGGTCGCGGGCCAGCGCCGCCGCGTGCGCGGCGGCGGCCGTGTCCGCCACGTGGTCCAGGAACCCCCGGGAGACGCCGCGGCCGTCCAGCCGCGGCACCGGCGCCGGCGCCCATTCGACCTGCAGCGGATACAGTGCGGACGGGCAGTCGACGACGGGAGCCGGCCCGCCGCCGTCGTACGCCCCGAGGAGCGAGGCGAACCGCGGCGCGTCCAAGGTGGCGGACATGGCCACCACCGCCAGGTCCCCGCGCAGCTGGCGGACCTCGCCGAGCATACCGAGCAGCAGGTCGGTCTCCAGGGCGCGCTCGTGGACCTCGTCGAGGATGACGGCGGCGGTCCCGTCCAGCCCCGGGTCGGCGAGCAGGCGGCGCAGCAGGATGCCGGGGGTGACGAACTCGACCAGGGTGCCCGGGCCCGTGCGGCGTTCCCCGCGGACGGTATAGCCGACGCGCCCGCCCACGCCGCCGGCGTCGAGCCCGGCGAGGCGGCGCGCGGCGGCGCGGGCGGCAATGCGGCGGGGCTGGGTGACCACGACGCGCGGCGGGCGGGCGCCGGCGCTCCCTGCGGTGCCGGAGACGAGGTTGGCAACCAGGGGCGGGACCAGCGTGGTCTTGCCGGTGCCCGGAGGCGCCTGGACGACGGCGCTGGCGGCCGGCAGGCCGCCGGCCAGTACCGCGGCCAGGTCCGGCAGCGAGCCGGTGAAGACCAGCCCGGCCCCGATGGCGGCCAGGTCGAACGGGCCGGCGGGGAACGCGGGGTAACTGGTCACGCGTTCCATTGTGCCCCGCGCTTCTGCAGGGCGGGACGGACGGCCCGGACACGACCGTCATTTAAGCTGGGGCGCATGGCCCAGTTCAAACCCCGCACCACCGATGCCCTGTCCGAGGAGGAGGCCGCCCGGCTGCGGCGTGCCCTCGAGGACAGCACTGATGTGACCGTCTTCGTCAACGGCACCACGGTGAAGCTGCCCGCCCAGGCCACCGGCGCCGTCATCGACCTGCTGGAACGCTTCGCCCGGGGCGAGGCCGTGGTGGTCACCTCCGCGGAAAAGCTGCTGAACACCTCGCAGGCAGCGGAGGTGGCGGGGGTATCCCTGACCTATATGCGCAGGCTCACGGACAACGGCACGATCCCGGTCCAGTACCGCGGCACGCACCGGCGCATCCGGCTCGCCGACGTCCAGGCCTGGCTGGAACAGCGCGCTGCCGCGCCGCCCGAACCGGGTGGGTGACCAAGCCCACAGCCGTTCAGGTGCCTCCGCGGGAATGATGACATGTCATCGAGTCGTTACAGTTTGCGCACGTACACACTGCACCACCCTAGGAGAAACATGAGCATCCAGGTTCTCGCCCTCGTCGGCAGCCTCCGCAACGCTTCCGTCAACCGCCAGCTGGCCGACGCCGCTGCCGCCGCCGCTCCGGAAGGCACCGAGGTCACCATCTACGAAGGCCTGGCCGAGGTTCCGTTCTACAACGAGGATCTGGACGTGGAGGGTTCCGTGCCGGCTGCCGCCGAGGCGCTGCGCGAGGCCGCCAAGGCCGCCGACGCCGTCCTGCTGGTCACCCCCGAATACAACGGCACCACCCCGGCCGTGCTGAACAACGCCATCGACTGGCTTTCCCGCCCCTACGGCGCTGGGGCCATCAAGGACCTGCCGGCCGCCGTGGTCAGCGCCTCCCCCTCCCCCTACGGTGCCCAGTGGGCCAACGGTGATGCCCGCAAGGCCCTCGGCGTGGCCGGCGCGAAGGTGCTCGAGGATGCCTCGGTCGCCGTCGGCGGGCGCTTCGAGCTCTTCGCCGAAACCCACCCGAAGGACCATGCCGAGACCGCCGCCGAGCTGGCCGGCGTGCTCTCCGCACTGGCCGGCGCCGTGGAGCCGGTCGCCGTCTGACGCGGCGGGCCCCCCGGCCCCAGCTGCCGCAGGCCGCAGGAGCGGCCCGGCTTTCCCGCGAGTGGACAGCACACGCCCTCATCACCTTTGATCCGGGCGCGTGCTGTCCACTCGTTTCTGGCGGCTTATGGACGGCGGTCTTGCGGCGGGACGCCGGACGGCTATGCTGGGTCGCGGTGGCACCGCCGCTGCCTACGACCAACCGGAGGTTTGCGCCGTGAATCCTGATGCGGCTCCTGAGCTGGCTCCCGTGGTAACCCTGCGCAACGGCGCCAAGATGCCGCTGCTGGGACTGGGCACGTGGCCGATGGAAAACGCCGAGGCCGCCGAGGTGGTGGAGGCGGCGCTGGACATGGGCTACCGGCTGATCGACACCGCCGAAAGCTACCGCAATGAAAACGGTGTCGGGGTGGCGATCAAGCGCAGCAGGGTCCCGCGCGAAGAAATTTTCGTGACCACGAAATTCAACAAGGAATGGCACAGCTACGACGGCGTGGAGCTGGCTTTCGAGGCCAGCGCGCGGCGGCTGGGGCTGGACTATGTCGACCTGCTGCTGATCCACTGGCCGAATCCGGCGCAGGACCGCTACGTGGACGCCTTCGCCGGGATGGCCAAGTTGCTGGCCGACGGCCGGGTCCGGGCCATCGGCACGTCCAATTTCAAAACCACGCACCTGCAGCATCTGTTCGATTCCGGCCTGGTGCCGGAGGTCAACCAGATCCAGCTGGACCCGCGGCATACCCGGCCGGATGTGGTGGCCATGCACCGCCAGCACGGCATCGTCACCGAGGCGTGGAGCCCGCTGGGCCGCGGCGGCGACCTGCTGCAGCTGCCGGCTGTCACGACGCTGGCGGAGAAGTACGGCAGGACCCCGGCGCAGATCGTGCTGCGCTGGCACACCCTCGTGGGGAACGTGGCCATCCCCAAGTCCTCGCACCCGGAACGTCTGGCCGAGAACCTGCACATCTTCGACTTTGTGCTCAGCGGGGACGAGCTGGATTCGCTCAGCGCGCTGAATACCGGGGAAGAGGGACTGCTGGACGCCGACGTCTTCGGGCACTGACCCGAGCCCATCGCCACCTTGGGTTGACGGCGCGGATGATGCCCTTTTCACGGCTGAAAAGGGCATCATCCGCCCCGTCAACCGGGAGGGGCGGGGAGGGGTGTGGATAACCGGACTGCCCCGGTCCAGGCATGCGCACAATGGCTCATGCGCTATCCGAAGAAACTCCCGGACCACTTGTCCGGCACCTCGTTTTCCGTCGGGGAGGGGCTCGACGCGGGACTGACGCGCAATCAGTTGCTGGGCAGCTCAGTCCGCCGGCCCAGCCGGAGTCTGCGTGCGCCCGCCGGTCCCGAGCTGGACCTTGCGGTCCAGGTGCGCGCCCTATCCTGGATCACGTCGGGCTCCGCGATCTCGCATGCGACGGCTGCGAGGATCTGGGGTTTCCCGCTACCCGCCTGGATGGCTGAGGACCCGGCAATCCACGTCACCCGGCCGGACAGCGTTTCGGCGCCGCGACGCAATGACGTCGTCGGACACCATGCTCTGCTGCACGCGGAGGAAACGACCGTGGAAAACGGCGTGCGGTTAACCACGAGGCCCAAGACGTGGCTCGATCTGGCGTCGCGCCTGTCGGTCGACGATCTCGTGGTGACCGGCGACCACTTGGTCCGCCTCCCACGGCCTGTCTTCGAAGACCGGGCAGACCCCTACGCCACCAAGGCCGATCTCGAGCGCCTCATTCAGAGCCACAAGCGCAAACGCGGCGTGGCCAAGGCAAGGGAAGCACTGGAACTGGTACGCATGGGCGCGGATTCTGCCCAGGAAACACGGCTGCGGCTTGCGCTGGCCTACGCCGGGCTGCCCGAGCCGGAGCTCAACACACCCCTGCTGGACCTGTCCGGCAGACGGCTGCATTCGCCCGATCTCCAATACAGCGCCTACCGCATCGCCATCGAATACGAGGGCGACCACCACCGCTCAGCTGAACAGCTGGCCCGCGATATACGGCGCGGCGAGGCGGCTGCGCGTGCCGGATGGCTGGAAATCCGGATCAGCCGGGAGGACATGCTCGACGACGCGCGCCCGGCGGTGCGTCGGATCCGGCAGGCGCTGTACGCACGCGGCTGGCGCCCGTCGTCGTCATAAGTTCAATCTCCTCCATTGACGTAGCGGAAGGTGCCCTTCCCATGGTTGAGAAGGGCACCTTCCGCGCCGTGAACGGGGAGGGGGACGGCTACTTGACCGTCATGGCCTCGACGTCGGGCTGCTTGGACACGTACTCGTACTTGAGCATCAGCTCGCTCATGTCGCTGAGCACCTGGGTGGGCACCTGGGCGTCGAAGGTTTCCATCTTCAGCCCCTTGGCCACTGCCTCGTCCATGCCCATGAACTTGGGCAGGATGGCGCGGACCTCGTCCGGGTTTTCCTCGGCCTGGGCCAGGGTCTCCGCGACGGCGGCCTTGAAGTCCGCCACGACCTCCGGGTTCTGCTCGGCGTAGCTGCCGCTGGTGAAGGTCACCATGGTCGGCAGGCCGGGCAGTGCCTTCTGGTTGGGGTAGCCGACCAGCTTGTTCTCCTTGTTGGCCAGCGCCCGGCTCAGGAAGGGCTCGGGCAGCCAGATGGCGTCAACGTTGCCGCGCTCCAGCTGGGCCTCCATGTCCGGGAACGGCATCTCGCTGAACTTGAGCTTGGACGGATCCCCGCCGTCGATCGCGGCGCTCTCCATAATGGTCAGGTCGCCCTGGGTCTTGAGCGTGTTGACCGCCGTGGTCTTGCCGGCCAGGTCCGCGAAGTCGCTGATGCCGGAGTCCGCCTTGGCCACGACGCCGTTAATGTCCTCGCCCTCGGCCTTGGAGTTGCTGTAGCCGGTGACGATGCGCATATCCAGGCCCTTGGTCGCGGCCACCATCACCGAGAGCGGATTGCCGACGGCGAAGTTCATGGTCCCGGTGGACACGGCCGGGAGCATCGCCGCGCCGCCCTGGCCGGTCTGCAGTTCCACGTCCAGGCCGTGCTTTTCGAAGATGCCTTCGTCAATGCCGTACTGCATGGCGGCCGAGGGGGCGATGGGCAGGATGCCCACGGTGACGTTCGTCAGGCCTGACGTGCCGCCGGCACCGCCGGCGGCGGTCTCGGTGGAACCCGACGGCGAGCCGGAGCCGCAGCCGGCCAGGGCCAGGGCGGCAATCGCGCCGCCGGCGAGCACCTTGGCGATGTGCTTTTTCATGGAGATCCTCTTCCTCGAGGGCTGGTGTGGACAGGCGCGGTGCTGCTGCCGCAGCGGCGGTACCTAGGCGTAGAAGCGGGCCAGGAATTCGGCGACGACGGCGGGGCGTTCCTCGCCTTCGATCTCGATGGTGTTGCTGGTCTTGATCTGCACGCCGCCCTTAACCTCGGTGACCTCGGCGATGACCGCGTGCAGGCGGATCTTGGAGCCGACCTTGACCGGGTTGGTGAAGCGGACGCGGTCCAGGCCGTAGTTGACCTTGGTCTTGACGCCTTCGACGTCGAAGAGCTGGGTCCACAGCGGGATGATCAGCGACAGGGTCAGGAAGCCGTGGGCGATCGGGGCGCCGAAGGGGCCCTCCTTGGCCTTCTCGGGGTCGGTGTGGATCCACTGGTGGTCATCGGTCGCGTCGGCGAAGGTGTTGACCTGTTCCTGGGTGATCTCGAGATAGTCGGTGTAGCCCAGGTCCTTACCGGCCAGGCCGGAGAGTTCTTCGAAGGTGACAGTAGTCTTGCTGGTCGTGCTCATGTTCTGCTCCTTGGGAAGGTGGCGGGGTTGTGGTTCTAGCGGAAGGCGCCGGTGCCGGTGATGGCGCGGCCGACGATGAGGGCGTTGATCTCGTGGGTGCCCTCGTAGGAGTAGACAGCTTCGGCGTCGGCGTGGAAGCGGGCGACGTCGGTGTCCAGGGTGATCCCGTTGCCGCCGGCCACTTCGCGGGCCAGGGCCACGGTCTCGCGCATCCGGGCGCTGGTGAACATCTTGGCCAGGGCCGAGTTCTCGTCCTTGTAGATGCCCTCCTCCTGCTGCTGGGTCAGGCGGACCACCATTCCCAGCGAGGCGGTGAGGTTGGCCAGCATGACGGCGAGCTTTTCCTGGATCAGCTGGAAGCTTGCCAGTGGCCTGCCGAACTGCCGGCGTTCGGTGACGTAGCGCAGCGCAGCCTCGTAGGCCCCGGCCTGCACCCCGGTGGCAATCCAGGCCACGTCCGAGCGCATGTTCCGCAGCAGGGAGGCGACGTCCTTGAACGAGTTGACGTTCTGCAGCCGGGCCGACTCGGGCACTGCCACGTCCGTGAGCGTGATGTCGGCGTTCTGCATGATGCGCAGGCTGGTCTTGCGGTGGATCTTGGCCAGGGCCACACCGGGGGCATCGACGGGCACCAGGAACGCCTTGACCTGGCCGTCGGCCTGGTCCCGGGCGAAGACCGCCAGCGCGTCCGCCGCCGCCGCCCCTCCGATCCAGCGCTTGGCGCCGTTGATCACCCAGCCGGCACCCTCGCGCCGGGCGGAAGTTTCCAAGCCGCCGGCAATGTCCGAGCCGTGGCCGGGCTCGGTCAGGGCGAACACACCCTTGTATTCGAAACTGCGGATCTTCGGGTCCAGCTCCGCAGCCTGCTCAGCGCTGCCGCCGAGGTTCACGGCCGTGCGGAAGAGCCCGGACTGGGCGTTGTACCAGGTGGCCACGGAGGCGTCCGTGCGGGCGAGCTCGAAATTGCGGAACCCGCCGTAGAGGCCGGACGGGGCGGCGCCGGCCAGTTCCTCCGGGTCCATCAGGTCCAGGCCGATGAGCGGGGAAACGATTTCCTCCGGGAATTCACCGCGCTCCCAGTAGTCGGCCAGCAGCGGCTGGACCTGCTTGTCCAGGACCTTGCGCAGCCGGCCCAGCACGGCCAGTTCGGCCTCGGTGAGCAGGGTGGAGAAGCCGTACTGGTCCGAGGGGTAGAACCCGCTCATGCGGACCCTTCCTGCTCCTGCGCCAGGCCGAGCAGGCGCACGGCGTTGTCCTTGAGGATCTTCGGGCGGACCTCGTCCTTGATGGGCAGCTCGGCGAAGGCGCCCAGCCACTTGGCCGGGGTGATCAGCGGGAAGTCGGTGCCGAAGAGCACCTTGTCGGCCAGCACCGTGCTGGAGAGCCTGACCAGGGACTCCGGGAAGTACTTGGGCGACCAGCCGGAGAGGTCGATGAAGACGTTCGCCTTGTGCGTGGCGATCGAGTTGGCCTCCTCCTGCCACGGCACCGAGGGGTGGGCCATGATCAGGGTCAGGTGAGGGAAGTCCGCGGCGACCTCGTCCAGCAGCAGCGGGTTGGAATAGCCCAGCTTGATCCCGTAGCCGCCGGGCAGGCCCGCCCCCATGCCGTTCTGGCCGGTGTGGAAGATGGCCGGCAGGCCGAGTTCCTGCAGCGCCTCCCACAGCGGGTAGAACTGTTCATCCGCCGGGCTGAAGCCCTGCAGGGACGGGTGGAACTTGAACCCGCGCACCCCGAAGTCCCCGGCCAGGCGCTTGGCCCGGTCAATCGCCTCCGGACCGGTAAGCGGATCCACGGAGCCGAAGGGGATCAGCACGTCGTTGTTGCGGGCGGCGCCCTCGGCGATCTCCTCGATGCTGTTCGGTTCGTGCTTGAGCCGGGTCCGCGCATCCACCGTGAACACCACGGCCGCCATGTTCAGCGCCCGGTAGGTTTCGGCGATGCTGTCCAGCGAGGGCGTGCGCTCGGCGGCCTTGAAGTACTTGCTCGAGGCGTCCATCAGCGGCTGCGGCAGCGAGCAGTGGCCGTGGCCGTCGACCTCGACATGCACATGCATGTCGATGGCAGCCAGCGACGCGACGTCCAGCGCCGGCTCGTAGCGTACGGCAGCCACGGCTACTTCGCCGCCGGCTCGGGCTGCAGCTCGGCCGGCAGCTCCGGGAACCGTTCGCCCACGGACTGCAGCTTGGCCCCGAAGAGGGAATCGAACTGCTCCACGAGGGTCTCGAAGTCCCAGCCGCCGTCGTGGTATTCGGTGGCCACGGCCTCCGGGTGGCTCCACAGCTGCAGCCGGTCCCCGCCCACGCCGATCGCCTGGCCGGTCACCTTCGCCGCGGCGTCGGACGCCAGGAACGCGACCAGCGGCGCGACGTCGCCGGCGGTGCCGAAGCCGAGCTCCTTGCGGAAGAACTCCGGCATCGGCTCGCCCTTCTCCTCGGCCTGGACGGCCTTCTGGAAGAAAGGGACGGTCTTGGTCATGGCTGTGGCGGCCACCGGGATCACCGCGTTGGCGGTCACCCCGGCCTTCCTCATCTCCAGCGCCCAGGTGCGCACCATGCCCACAATGCCGGCCTTGGCCGCGGCGTAGTTGGTCTGGCCGAAGTTGCCGCGCTGGCCCGTCGGGGAACCAATGGTGATGATCCGGCCGGGAACGTTGTTTTCCTTGAAGTACGCGTATGCCTCCCGCACGCAGGTGAAGGTCCCGCGCAGGTGCACGTTGATCACCACGTCGAAGTCCTCGTCGGTCATCTTCAGCAGGGACTTATCCCGCAGCACGCCCGCATTGGTGACCAGGATGTCCAGCCGGCCAAAGTTCTCCACGGCCGCGGCCACCAGGGCCTTGGCAGTCTCGGTCGAGCCGACCGCGGCCGCCACCGCCACGGCCTTGCCGCCGGCGTCGGTGATCGAGGCGGCCGCCTCATCGGCCACGGCCGCGTCGACGTCGTTGACCACCACGGCCGCACCCTGCCTTGCCAGCTCACGGGCATAGGCCAGCCCCAGCCCCCGGCCGCTGCCGGTCACAATCGCAACTTTCCCTGCCAGGTGCTGAGTCGGGGACATCTGGTGCTCCTCTGCTTCTGTTCGCTATTGCCGGTTCCATGACCGGGACATTGGGGATATGCTGAACTAAAATCAATGACAACCTATATCATTGAGAAAGTCAATTATTAATTCCTTCGACCCACGATATTGCGAGGAACCATGTCCGCACAGCCCACGGCGGTATCCGCCACGCAGCAGCGCGCAGCGGCCCCGGCCGGGATATCCGCCGGCATCGAGCGGCTGGAGGCAACCGAACTCGCCGCCGAGATCGAGTTCCTGACCGCCCGGGCGCGCTCCTTAGGTTCCGGGCGCGCCAACCGCATGCTGGCGGACCTGGACCTGAAGGTGCGGTCCTACTCGGTGCTGTCGCTGGCCTGCAGCGGCGAGAATCCGTCGCAGCGCGAACTTGCGGACTTCCTGAGCCTGGACCCGAGCCAGATCGTCTCGCTGGTGGACCAGCTGGAAAAGCGCGGCGCCGTCACCCGGGAAGCGGACCCCCGTGACCGCCGCTCCAAGGTCATTACCGCCACCGCCGCCGGCCGCCGGCTCTACCAGGAGGCATCCGCCGTCGTGCGCGAATCGGAGGCGCGGTCCCTGCGCGCCTTGGACGAGGCCGAACGGGAGACGCTCAGGGGCCTGCTGCGGCGCGTCGCCTTCGACAACGGGGACTGATCCCCCGCACCCACTCCGAAACGGGAATCTGCTGCCGGTTTGACCCTCTGTGTCAGCCTGACGTGTGACAGTTTTGTTGCCGTC
>NZ_JAAZSQ010000040.1 GCF_012395835.1 Arthrobacter mobilis | reverse complement strand
GAATATAACAGCCGCTATTTTAACGTGCCGGTGCCTGAACTGCCGGAGGACAAACCCGCCCGCCGGTGGTGGCCGTTCGGCAAAAAATAACGCCAGCACCGGCATGGCCGGTGCTGTTATTCTTCCCCGAGCTTATCCCGCATCACCTGCCAGAGTGTTTCCGCATCCTCGTGAAGCCGTTCGCACATGTCGGCCGGGGTATCCATGTCCAGCTCGTTCAGCTTTTCCAGCAACAGCAGCGACTGATCCTTAATGAATTTAGCCATATTGAGGGCAGTTTTTTCCTGCTTCGTCATGTTCTCCATTCCCTTCGGTAAGTTCTCAGCTAAACCAGCCGGACCAGAAGCGTTTTTTCTTCTGTGTCAGTTCTGTTGTCAATCTGTCCACTTCGGCCTGGAGTTTCCGGCGCTCATCATCGTGCTGGCGGCGTTCTTCTTCCCGGGATGTTTTATCTTCCAGCATCAGGGTGACAGCCTGCCGGAGATCGGCCAGTTCCTTTTGCATTGCCAGAAGCTGTTCCTGTGGGAAATTTTTTTGTGTATTTTCACGGTGTGAAATGCCGGGAATTTGTTTCTCAGGGATATTCACATTTCCGTATACACGGATCAGTTCTGACACATCCACGACAGGGTTGTTTTTCCCGTCACGTGACACGGTAACCTTTCCCTGTTTTACATGATTGTATAGCGTTCTTCTGGTAATGCCCGCGGCTTGTGCTGCCTGTGAAAGGTTGAGCAATGTTTTCGCCACTGTATACCCCTGATTTTATCGGGTGTGAAAGGTGTGTAATTTCTCACGGTAAATGTATCGCTGAATTTTACCCGTTTTTCCGTTCAGGATGTGGTTTTCTGACGCGCTGCGCTTGTCAAACCGGCGACGGCCACGCAATGAATTGCGCCCCCGTCATCGGTTATTAGAGGCTGTCTGCCCCCGGATACCCGGATTCTTTCTGATGCCTGACGGTGACGATCACAATCTGGTCCATTTCCCGGTCGTGGCGGTAGAGCATCACATAGCCACTGTCGCCAAACCCGATCACCAGTTCCTTATATTCCAGCGGCAGAAACGGCACCGGGCGGCCAATGTCTGGCAATGTTTTCAGTTGCTGGATAGCCCGGACGATCACCTCACCTCCTTTTCTGGCTGCCAGCCGATTTTTGGTTTTGAGAAAGTCCTGAAGGCGTTGTAAATCGCGCTGTGCCAGCGCGGAAATCGTTACCTGTGGCATGGCGGAGCATCCTGCTCGTTCTCAGTTCCCCAGGTACTTATCCAGGCTTCCGCTTCTTCCGCAGTAAGGTGCAGACCCGTTTCCTGATAGTGCTGCCATGCGGCCTGTCCGTCCCGCAGGTACTGGCTGCGCTTCTCTTCCCGGTCGATGTATTCGGTGATTGCCTCCAGCATTAGCGCGTGCGCTGAGCGGTGCCGGTCATCGGCCAGCGTTTTCAGCCGGTCCTTAAGTTCTTCATCGAGCCTGATGGATGTTGCTGATGACATAAAAGCCCCTTTGTAGTCATATGTATTACACATGACTACTTTAATCCGTGGCGGCGCTATTTGCCAGAAATACGGCTTTTGCTGCCCATTTTTCAGCTTCGCTTCCACTAATCAGGGCTGCTACAGGCTCACTCATCATCCAGGACTATTGCAGCCTGCGGGTTAAAGGACCTGTTACTGGCGGCAACCATCATCATTGAGCTTTTGGGTGGTGACTGGTCGCGGATCCTGTAAGCCGTCATTTTTCAGACTGAATTCAAAATTTATAACCTGTCGCATTGCCGGGTGCCCTGCGGGATATAGCCAGTGCCTCATTGCCGTCAGCGTTTCCCGAAAAAAAAGGTGACAGCCGGTAAGCGACACGTTGTCCACTCGTCCATCGTCCAGAATATCAAACGTGGCGGTCACCTGACCTTCGATGCGTTTTGCTGCGGCCTGTACCGGGTAGGTTGGCTGCAGTGTGGTTACGGGTTTTAGTGGTATCGCATGTACCGGAGTGAGGAACATGGCCGCCAGCACTGTCAGAGTAAAAGCTTTCATGGTCTGAAATCCAGAGGGGCGTTTTTGAATATTTGCCAGGTATTTTCATCCGGTGCCGGCGGAATTTTGGCGTGGGTAACGGCTGATATTGCTGCTTTACAGAGTTTCGGATCTCCTCCTTCAGCAATGGCGCTGTTCAGAGTGCCATCACGTTGTATGGATATCCGCACGGTGCACATTTTTCCCGCATAGGCCTCTGGTTCAAACATCTGCATTTCAACAGCGGTCTTGATGGCCGCAGCGTAGCTACTGATTTTAGATGACTTATCCAGAGTATAAATTTTCGGCGGCTGGGTGGTGGAATGCTTACAGGCCGTCAGGAGTAAGGGGCTGCACAATGCCAGCAGGATAAAGGGTATTAAACGCATCGGGTTGATGACCTGTCAGTAAAAAATGTTACATGTATATTTGTCACTCTTTACGGCCACGTTCATTTACATAAACACGGCTTATCGTATCGTTTTTACACCAAACGGCCCGCCATGCAGTTGCGTGCATAGGCATGCAGCGGGTTACAATTTACCGGGCGCGTTTCCGGCGGTTTTCCGGGTGGTTTGTTGCCTGTTTTATCCCGTAGCCGCCGGAAACGCCCTCAGACCGTCTGAGCGGTGCGGGCAATGCGACGTTATGGTAAATACCCCTTACCGGCGGCGCTGTGGCTGCCAGGTGAAGGTGGTTTCCGTAGCCTCGTATTTCTCCCGACGCATTTCCTGCGCCCGCCTGGCTTCACGTTCGTCCTGAATGGCACGAAGCACCCTTTCCCGCACCTGTTGTTTTACCGCCTTTGGCAGCGTTTTGTTCCCTTTCAGGCCCATGGCCAGTGCCTGAGCGACAAAGGCGTCCGCCAGGCGCTTTTCTTCAGCGGGAGTCAGTTTCAGGTGCGTCATAGTGGCCTCCGGGCGTCTCAGGTTTCCCGAACAGTTTAACCGCAGGTCCTCTCCTCATGCCAGTTAGCTTTCAGATGTGTCTATACCATCTGAAATGTAAGTGTGATGAATGTCTTAAATAATAAAATTTGTTGCCATGAGAAATTTTCGGGAAAAGACGCGATCTGCTTACAGGTGGCTCCGGGCGCTTTTTTGTGCCTGAAGATGAGAACTAATCTCATATATTGACACCTGAAAACGGGAGGAGTAAGGTAATAATTATACTGTGTATATGTACAGTGTGCGCCGGGAGACCGGTAGAGATCAAGGGGTGAAAGTCCCCGACCATTGAAGGACCAGCAATCCACAAGGTCCCCGAGTCATGCGTTGCATACCGCGAGGTATGGGGCGAAGCGTTGACAGGGGTGTTGACAGGCCAGCCATTGAGCCACGAAATGTATATTAAATTACCGGGTGCCGACGTTGTACTGTTAACGGAAGGCAACATCATAGGGTGCGATACTGCGAGTGCCACATGGACCCGGCGGGGTCTGAGACCCTGGCATGTCAATACGATCTCTACGCGGGAACCGGGAGATCTCCCCTCTGACCATCTGCCAGTGTCGGAGATGGCCCGCACCGGGAAGACGAGGAGTCATAGCCGGTGATGTACGGAGAGGAGAAGTCGGACTCGCTCATAGTAGCGGCGAAGCAGGCGAACAACCCGAAAGGAGCGGAGTCAGTGGAGCGAAGGAGCGGGGCCAAGGGGAACGCGGAACAGCCACACATGCGCCGGACACAGAGCCGGGAAAGCATGTCACAGAGGCTGTCACGCGTGCGGGAAGCTGCGAAGCAGCGGAAGAAAGAACGGTTTACAGCATTGTTCCACCTGCTGACAGTCGAAGCACTGGAAGCCGCATTCCTCTCCCTGAGCAGGAAAGCGGCCGCCGGAGTGGATGGCATCAGGTGGATGGACTACGCCGGAAACATGAAGAACAACATAACAGATCTGCACCGGAGGCTACATCAGGGCAGCTACAGGGCGCAGCCCGGCAGGCGTCACTACATCCCAAAAGCGGATGGAAAACAACGCCCGCTCGGCATCGCCTCGCTGGAGGACAAGATCGTCCAGTATGCGCTGGTGAAAATCCTGAACGCAGTCTATGAAAACGACTTTATGGGGTTCTCATACGGGTTCAGACCCGGGCGAAGCCAGCACGATGCACTGGACGCACTGGCCACAGGGCTGGTACGCACTAACGTAAACTGGGTACTGGATGCCGACATCAGTCAGTTCTTCGACAGGGTGAGCCACGAATGGCTGATCAGGTTCACAGAGCATCGGATCGGCGACCGGAGGGTAATCAGGCTCATACGTAAGTGGCTCACAGCCGGGACGTCGGAGGAGGGTCAATGGCGAGCAACGGAGGAAGGCACCCCACAGGGTGCGGTCATCTCACCGCTGCTGGCAAACATATACCTCCACTACGTATTCGATCTGTGGGCGCATCAGTGGCGACGTCGCTATGCCACAGGCAATGTGGTAATGGTCAGATACGCCGATGACATCGTCATCGGGTTCGACAAACGATACGATGCCCGGCGCTTCCGTATAGCCATGCAGCGCAGACTGAGGGAGTTCGGACTCACGGTTCACCCGGAGAAAACCCGTCTGATGGAGTTCGGCCGCTTCGCTGCCGAAAACCGTGCCATCAGGGGAAAAGGCAAACCAGAAACGTTCAACTTCCTCGGGTTCACGCACATCAGCGGGAAAGATCGCAACGGCAGGTTCATGCTGATACGAAAGACCCGCCGGGATCGGATGACGGCAACTCTGAAAGCCATCAAAGACGGGCTGCGAAGGCGCTGGCATTACTCAATCCCCGAACAGGGAAAATGGCTCAGGAGAGTGGTTCAGGGATACCTGAACTATCACTCGGTACCGGGCAACTTCCCCACCATGCAGAAGTTCAGGACACACGTAACAAACCTCTGGCGCCGGGCGCTCAGGCGCAGGAGCCAGAAGGATGATACGACCTGGACGAAAGCAAACAAACTGGCAGCCGCATGGCTACCAAGGGTT
Organism: Arthrobacter mobilis; assembly: GCF_012395835.1. Lineage (GTDB taxonomy): Bacteria > Actinomycetota > Actinomycetes > Actinomycetales > Micrococcaceae > Crystallibacter > Crystallibacter mobilis. The sequence continues at coordinate 6,999 of NZ_JAAZSQ010000040.1, read as the reverse complement.
CGGGTTCTTCATCCATGGCCTGTGGAGCGGTTCACCGCCAGACACCCGAGGCAGGAGCCCGGTGCGTAAATCGCGCACGCCGGGATCTGTGCGGGGGGTATCCGGTAACGGGTATCCCTACCGCGACATGTTGGCTTTAATTTATTGTTTTAAATGTCAAAGAGGAAAACGGTATGAGTGGTGGAGACGGTCGAGGTCCGGGTAATTCAGGTCTGGGACATAATGGTGGTCAGGCCAGTGGGAATGTGAACGGTACGTCTGGTAAAGGTGGCCCTTCATCAGGTGGTGGTACGGATCCAAACAGCGGGCCGGGCTGGGGTACGACGCATACGCCGAATGGAGATATTCATAACTATAATCCGGGGGAGTTTGGTAACGGCGGGAGTAAACCCGGTGGTAATGGTGGTAACAGCGGCAATCATAGCGGTAGCTCTGGTGGCGGACAGTCTTCGGCCACTGCGATGGCCTTCGGTCTGCCTGCCCTGGCTACTCCGGGGGCTGAAGGACTGGCTTTATCAGTTTCCGGCGATGCGTTGTCGGCCGCCGTTGCTGATGTGCTGGCTGCCCTGAAGGGGCCGTTTAAGTTTGGTCTGTGGGGGATTGCGATCTACGGTGTGCTGCCTTCTGAGATTGCAAAAGATGATCCGAAAATGATGTCAAAAATTATGACGTCATTACCGGCCGATGCGGTGACGGAGACTCCGGCAAGTACTTTACCACTGGACCAGGCGACGGTTCGTGTCAGACAACGGGTTGTGGATGTGGTGAAGGATGAGCGGCAGCATATTGCGGTTGTCGCAGGTCGGCCAATGAGTGTCCCTGTGGTGGATGCGAAACCGACAAAACGTCCGGGGGTATTCAGTGTGTCGATTCCGGGTCTCCCGTCTCTGCAGGTGAGCGTACCGAAAGGTGTTCCGACAGCGAAAGCCCCGCCAAAAGGCATTGTTGCTGAAAAAGGTGATTCACGTCCGGCTGGTTTTACAGCCGGTGGTAACTCCCGTGAGGCCGTTATTCGTTTCCCGAAAGAGACCGGACAGAAGCCGGTTTATGTGTCGGTGACAGATGTTCTTACCCCGGCACAGGTAAAACAGCGTCAGGAGGAAGAAAAGCGTCGCCAGCAGGCATGGGACGCCGCTCATCCGGAAGAGGGGCTGAAAAGAGACTATGATAAAGCGAAAGCTGAGCTGGATGCCGAAGATAAAAATATTGCGACCTTAAACAGCCGCATTGCATCGACAGAGAAGGCGCTCCCCGGTGCAAGGGCTGCTGTTCAGGAAGCCGATAAAAAGGTAAAAGAGGCAGAGGCAAATAAAGATGATTTTGTGACTTATAACCCGCCTCATGAATATGGCTCCGGGTGGCAGGATCAGGTTCGCTATCTTGATAAGGATATTCAGAATCAGAATGAGAAATTAAAAGCGGCTCAGGCATCTTTAAACGCAATGAATGAATCCTTATCCAGAGATAAGGCTGCACTTACCGGGGCGATGGAGAGCCGGAAACAAAAGGAGAAAAAAGCGAAGGATGCAGAAAATAAGTTAAATGAGGAAAAGAACAAGCCTCGCAAGGGGACTAAAGACTACGGCCATGATTATCATCCAGTACCTAAAACAGAAGACATAAAGGGACTTGGAGAGTTAAAGCGAGGTGATCCTAAAACACCTAAACAAGGTGGTGGTGGTAAGCGGGCCCGATGGTATGGCGATAAAAAACGTAAAATTTATGAATGGGATTCCCAGCACGGTGAGCTTGAAGGGTATCGTGCCAGTGATGGCGAACACCTAGGCGCATTTGATCCCAAAACGGGTAAGCAGGTTAAAGGGCCAGATCCAAAACGGAACATTAAAAAATATCTTTGAGAGGTAAATATGGGGCTTAAATTACGTTTGACATGGTTTGATAAGAAAACTGAAGAGTTTAAAGGGGAAGAGTATTCTAAAGACTTTGGTGACGATGGTTCTGTCATTGAAAGCTTGGGAATGCCTTTAAAGGATAATATTAATAATGGTGAGTTTGATTTGAAGAAAGAATGGGTTCCTTTACTACAGCCATTTTTTAAAAATCAAATAAAACCTGATGTGGATAATTGTTATATAGCTTTTGATTATCGGGACGGTAACTGGTAACAAAAAATTATCAAGGATGATTTGAAATACTGACTTCCGGTGTTCAGGGATGAATGCCGGAGTCTTTAAATACAGGGAAAGTATATGAAAAAGGTAAAGACTATTTTTCTTTTTATATTGATTGTTGCTGGCTTTCTTCTGGCCGCATGTCAGGCAAATTATATCCGGGATGTTCAGGGCGGAACGGTGGCACCATCGTCCTCCTCTGAACTGACGGGGATCGCGGTTCAGTAGAAAAGATCAAAGGATCTTCTTGAGATCCTTTTTTTCTGCGCGTAATCTTTTGCCCTGTAAACGAAAAAACCACCTGGGGAGGTGGTTTGATCGAAGGTTAAGTCAGTTGGGGAACTGCTTAACCGTGGTAACTGGCTTTCGCAGAGCACAGCAACCAAATCTGTCCTTCCAGTGTAGCCGGACTTTGGCGCACACTTCAAGAGCAACCGCGTGTTTAGCTAAACAAATCCTCTGCGAACTCCCAGTTACCAATGGCTGCTGCCAGTGGCGTTTTGCGTGCTTTCCCGGGTTGGACTCAAGTGAACAGTTACCGGATAAGGCGCAGCAGTCGGGCTGAACGGGGAGTTCTTGCTTACAGCCCAGCTTGGAGCGAACGACCTACACCGAGCCGAGATACCAGTGTGTGAGCTATGAGAAAGCGCCACACTTCCCGCAAGGGAGAACGGCGGACAGGTATCCGGTAAACGGCAGGGTCGGAACAGGAGAGCGCAAGAGGGAGCGACCTACCGGAAACGGTGGGGATCTTTAAGTCCTGTCGGGTTTCGCCCGTACTGTCAGATTCATGGTTGAGCCTCACGGCTCCCACAGATGCACCGAAAAAGCGTCTGTTTATGTGAACTCTGGCAGGAGGGCGGAGCCTATGGAAAAACGCCACCGGCGCGGCCCTGCCGTTTTGCCTCACATGTTAGTCCCCTGCTTATCCACGGAATCTGTGGGTAACTTTGTATGTGTCCGCAGCGCCCGCCGCAGTCTCACGCCCGGAGCGTAGCGACCGAGTGAGCGAGGAGGCGCAATTTCCCCGGCACCTGCAAGACGGTCACCGGACGCGCTGATGTGGGATATTGTCCCCTGATTAAGTCTTTCTATTCCCTGACGATCAATTATCAGGATAGGTGAACCATGTCGGTTTTTCGCTGAACATTTTACGTTAACCTATCTCTGTTGCTTTTTTCTCCTTGCGGAGAAATGCAAGTCATCCCCGCTGGGGCGTGGCTGACTTCAGGGGAAAAGACCTTGCTTACGCTGGCTGGACGCCACCGACGCACGGTCTTTTCCCCTCTTTCTGGCTCTGTCCGGCTGGACGCCGGCCACGCCAGAAATTCACCCGGCCCCCGTCAGGCTCACGCCTGACCACCCACAAAAATCCACGGTGCTGGACGCACCTGACGAAGCAGCAAAGCTGCTCCTGATTTTGCGGGTGGTCAGCCGCTCGCTATGGCGAACTCTGACGGGGGCCGGAACACCGGAAAAGACCGCACTGGGGTGCCGCCTTTTCCTCTCACACGCTGGGGCGTGCTCGTTGTTCCTCCGGGGCTGCGCCTTTTCCGCATGGGGCGGAAAGAGGCTGGCCTCCGCGGTGAAAGCTGAACGCAATCACCACGGACGTGACCGCCGCCGCCATGCCTTGGGGCATGTCCGCGGCTTGTGCAGCGGGGGCTGCGCATCACGCCGGTAAACCCGTCGTCTGAAGGAGAGAGATTGCATGTTTAATACGGATTCGCTTGCCTGGCAGTGGCATATCCCGGAGCTGGCCCGGCAGATTTACCCGTGGGTCAGCTGGCTGTACCGGGAGTATTACAGTCTGGCCGGTTTTTTTCTGGTTATCGGCCTGTTTTTCGGTCTGGCTGAACTCTGGGCCGGCCGAATGCGTTTTGTGGGGCTGAGCCATAAGGCGCGGCGGGAGTATGCCGATCGCTATAAGCGCGATAATAACCGGACTGTGCCATTTTCGGTGCTGGCCTCGCTGGATTCACCCGGGCGGATGGTCAGGGCACGGCGACATGTCTGGAACTACGCGTACTGGCTGACCGGCGCTGCCGGTCTGGCCCTTCTGGGGGGGCTGGTTGTCGCCGTGTTTATCGAGAGCTGGGGAGAAACCGTCCTGCGCCCGGACCTCTATGCGAACGCAGATTATTACCTGCTGCAGCCGGCTAACCTGTTCGGGATAGCCTGGTGTGCCGGAGGGCTTGTCGCCGGCGTCCTTCTGGCGCGGCTGCTGGCGTTCCTGCTGCTTGATGGTCATTTTGCGGCCGCTGACGAGGCGGTGAACGCGAAACTGAATCAGGAGAGCCGGCGCAGCAGCCAGCGGACCGGAGAAATGACAGACGTCCGCCACCTGCATTTCGGGGAGCCGGTACCGGTTAACGCGCTGGCCGATTTTTCCACGGAGCAGGCCCGGAAACAGCAGGCGGTGTTTCTGGGTAAGGATGAGCAGGGCCAGCCGGTGCTGGTCCCTCGTGATACCTGGCGCAAGACCAATATTCAGATCCTCGGCCTGCCCGGGAGCGGCAAGAGCGCGATGGCCACCAACGCGCTCATTCGCTGCGTACGCGATTTCGGGGACGCTGTGGTGTACTTCGACCCCAAAGGGGACGCGTGGGCGCCGCACGTCTTCCGGGCGCACTGCCCGGACTTCACCCTGCTGGATCTGCGGCCGGGGAAACCGGCGCAGCTGAATCTGTTCCGCGATCTCGACCAGTACGCCCTGAAGAATCTGCTGGTTGCCGGGTTTAACCTGAGTGAGACCGGCGACGTGGCGGACCACTACCGCATCAGCGAGCAGAAAGCGGCGAAGCTGATTGCGGAGCAGTTCCCGCAGGGGGCAAACATTCAGCAGGTGCTGGCGGCGGCGTACGCGTTGCCGGAGGCCCTGAAAAAGGACGTGAAGGGGCTGATCACCAAGCTGGAGAACGTGGCCGACCTGAGCGTCCTGCAGACGGACAGCGGTATCGATGTGGCGGGGATAATCAACGGCGGCGGCTGCCTGTACGTCATCGGCTCGATGGACGATGAGGCGGTGATCCGGGTGCAGAAGATGCTGTTTGCCCGCTGCGCGCAAATCATCATTGCGCGGGATGAGTTCCGGAGGTGGCCGCACGCGAGCATCATGCTCGATGAGATTAAATATCTGCTGTCGAAGTACGTGCTGAACGCGCTGGGGACGCTGCGCAGCCGGGACTGCAACCTGCTGCTCGCGCACCAGTCGCTGGGCGACTTCGGTCAGTGCGGGCAGGATCTGCCCGCTGATTTTGTGAAAACCACGGTACTGGATAACACGCCGATCCGCTGGTTCTATCGCGCGGCCAGCCAGGAGTCCGCGCAGTGGGCGGCGGGCCAGACCGGGGAGATCCGGGTGGACGTGGAGCGCCGCCGGGCCAGCCGGGAGGCGGGGAACGTGGAGCACATCAGCGGCGACAGCTTCATCCAGAAGGAGGCGCGGCCGCTGTTTGACGTGAACACCCTGCAACACCTGCCTGACGGGTTCGCGGTGATGACCGGGCTGGGCGTGGCGCGGCTGGCGTTCAGCAGCCCGCTGCGGGTTGAGCGCCGGGAAATTTCGCTGAAAACCTTCCCGGTGCTGGCGAAAACGGACCCGCTGGCGGAGTACCTGCCTCCGGCCGACGGCGGCGGACCAAAAGCGGATGATGATTTTGCGGGGCTTTACTGATGACACTGGAGCAGTACAACGTCAGCCACGCGAAGCGGCAGGCGCGGAACGCGGAGAAAACACGGCTGACCCTGCGCTGGCTGCGGGAAGAGCTGTGTTCCACGGCGGAGCTGGTTGCGCGACGGCTGGGGATTGCGGCGGTACAGCCGGTTTACCGCTTCCTGGACAGTCTGGTGGCGAAAGGGCTGCTGGTCCGGGCGAAATACCCGGTTGACGGCCGTCAGGTCAGCGTGTGGGGGCTGACGCCGCACGGGGTGGCGTTCTCGTTCGACGAGGACGAGCCGCTGACGGACGTTATTCCGTTTCAGCCGTCAAGGGTGTCGGCGGCGCAGCTGCCGCACCGGCTGGCCGTGCAGTCCCTGCGCCTCTCCATGGAGGGCCGGGGGGCCACCGGCTGGCGGTACCTGCACCGTATGGCCCTGAAAGGGATGAAAGTGCCGGACGCGCTGGCGGAGCTGGACGGCAGAACGGTGGCATTTGAGGTAGAGCGCACCGTCAAGAGCCGCAGGCGGTATCAGGAAGTGGTGTCCGGGTATCTGTTCAACCGCCGGGCGAACGGCATCGATGAAATCTGGTACATCTGCCCTGACCGGCCGACGCTTGTCCGGGTACAGCGGGCGATTCTGGCGGTGGATGAAATCGTGAATCCACAGACCGGCGAGGCCCGCAAAACGGTGGAGCTGGACCGGGAGAGGCTGTTCGCGTGCTTTAAATTTATGACAACGGAGTGAGGGATTATGGCGCTGTACATGGTATTTATTGAGGACGTGGAAGACAAAGACGGCGAGCGCTGCATTATGCCAACCAGCGAGCATCTGGAAGACATGGTGGTGCTCGCCTGGCAGACCGGGGCGTATGTTTTCTGTTTTGTCGACCGGGCCCAGCATCTGGCGATGATGAAATCCATCGGGATGTATGACGAGCGGCTCAACAGCGACGAAAAAGCCACGTACTTTTTCACCGGTGAAAATCCGCAATGGGAACGGGACAAACCCACAGGAATGAAGCTGTGTGATTACCTCTATCGAAAGGTGGAGCGGTTCGCCATCGAGAACGGTGTGCAGGTGGTTGATGCCGGGAAGTGCTCACCGGAGCAGATTAACGCGATGATTGAGGTGGTCAGCGAGCGGCACGGGGAAAGCGCGGTGAACGAGAAGCTGAAAGCGGAGCTGATGCGGGAATATAACAGCC
>NZ_JAAZSQ010000006.1:136217-201620 GCF_012395835.1 Arthrobacter mobilis | reverse complement strand
CTGCCGGCACGCCAACAACAGACCTAACGAATCCCTACTAGCTGGCGGCGCGGAAGGCCTTCAGGCGCACCAGGGATGAATGCCGGCCGAGGATTTCCATGGACTCGAACAACGGCGGGGAAATCCGCCGCCCGGAGACGGCGGTGCGAACCGGCCCGAAGGCCAGCCTCGGCTTGAGGCCCAGCTGCTCCACCAGCGCCTGGCGCAGCGCCGCCTCGATGTTCCCGGCGGTCCATTCCTCCACCGGCTCCAGCGCGGCCAGCGCGGCGTCGAGCACCTCCGCCAGGTTTGCCGGCAGGCCCTTGCGGGCGTCATCGGCGACGTCGATCTCGTCGTCATCCTTGAACAGGAACCCAAGCATCTCCGGAGCCTCGCCCAGCAGGGTGATGCGTTCCTGGACCAGCGGCGCCGCCGCCACGAGGATCTCGCGCTCGCGCGGGGTCAGGGTCTCCCCCACCAGGCCCGCGTGCTGCAGGTAGGGCACGAGGCGTTCGCGGAAGTCCACCGGGTCCAGTATGCGCACATGGGACCCGTTGATCGCCTCGGCCTTCTTCAGGTCGAAGCGCGCCGGGTTGGAGAGGACGTCGTGTATATCGAAGTTCTCCACCAGCTGCTCCACGGTGAAGATGTCCTCGTCCGCGGACAGGCTCCAGCCCAGCAGGGACAGGTAGTTCAGCAGGCCCTCACGGATGAAGCCGCGTTCGCGGTGCAGGAAGAGGTTGGATTGGGGGTCCCGCTTGGACAGCTTCTTGTTGCCTTCGCCCATGACGTACGGCAGGTGCCCGAACAGCGGCATGTACCGGGCCACCCCGATGTCCAGCAGCGCCCGGTACAGCGCGATCTGGCGCGGCGTCGAGGAGAGCAGGTCCTCGCCGCGGAGGACGTGGGTGATCCCCATCAGCGCATCGTCCACCGGGTTGACCAGGGTGTACAGCGGCTTGCCGTTGGCGCGGACCACCGCGAAATCGGGGACACTGCCGGCCTTGAAGGTGATCTCGCCGCGGACCAGGTCCTCGAAGGTGATGTCCTCGTCCGGCATGCGCACACGCAGCACCGGCTCCCGGCCCTCGGCCTTGAAGGCGGCGATCTGCTCCGCGGTCAGGTCCCGGTCGTAGTTGTCGTAGCCGAGCTTGACGTCGCGGCCGGCGGCCTTGTGCCGGGCCTCGACCTCCTCGGGCGTGGAGTAGGACTCGTACAGATGGCCGGCTTCCTTGAGGCGGCCGATGACGTCCTGGTAGATGTCCATACGCTGGGACTGGCGGTAGGGCTCGTGCGGGCCGCCGACCTCGACGCCCTCGTCCCAGGTGATGCCGAGCCACTTCAGCGCCTCGAGCAGCTGGTGGTAGCTTTCCTCGCTGTCCCGCGCAGCATCGGTGTCCTCGATGCGGAAGACCATGGTGCCGCCGGTGTGCCTGGCATAGGCCCAGTTGAACAGGGCCGTGCGGATCAGCCCGACGTGCGGGGTGCCCGTGGGAGAGGGGCAGAAGCGGACCCGTACGGGGGTTTCGGCGGTGACGGTGGGGATCTCGGCTGCAGTAGTCATAGTGGCTCCAAGTTTACGGGAGCCACGCTAGCGGATGGCCTGCAGCAGCAGGGCGCACAGGCCGCCGCAGACCATCGCGCCGGCCGCCGCGGAGACCACCGGATGCCCGCTGCCGGGGGAACGCAGCGCGGCCGCCGCCCAGAGCCGGAGCCCGAGCACCGGCAGCGCGGCCAGGCCCGGCGGTCCCAGCAGCAGCGGCAGGATGGCGGCGGCGGCTCCGCAGGTCATCGCCGGCCAGTCAAGCGGCCGGTGGCGCCGGGCCAGCAGCAGCAGGGCGTACCCGGCGAAGATGGCGAAGATCACCGCCGCCAGGCTCAGCGGCCCGTGCCACCAGCGGATGACCCGCAGCATCCCGTACATCAGGACCCCGGTGCCTGCCGCCAGCGGGGCCAGCCCCAGCCGGCCCAGTCCCGGGCGCAGCTGAGGTCCCAGCGCGGCCGCGATGGCCCGCGGCACGGCGCAGACCAGCAGGGCCGCTCCTGCTCCCCAGAGCAGCGGGCTGTCTGTCCGGGGCTGGGCAAACGGGGCCAGCACCAGGACCGCCGCCCAGACGACGGCGGGTGAAAGCACCGCGGCCGCGGTGCGGGCCACGCGCAGGCGGAAGGGCGCCGTCGTCGTTGCTCCTTGGTCCGGGCCCGTCAGCGGGCGGTGTTGGCCAGCCGGCCGATGCCTTCGATCTCCACCTCGAAGCGCTGGCCGGCCTGGATCGTGCCCACACCCGAGGGAGTGCCGGTCATGATCACGTCACCGGGCAGCAGGGTGAAGGCCTGGGAAGCATAGGCGACCAGCTCCCGCACGCCCCAGATCATCTGCGAGGTGTTGCCGTCCTGCTTCAGCTCGCCGTCCAGCCAGCCGCGGATGGAGAGGTTCTCCGGATCCAGTTCGGTCTCGATCCACGGCCCCAGCGGCGCCGACCCGTCGAAGCCCTTGGCCCGGGCCCACTGGTTGTCCGTGCGCTGGGCGTCCCGGGCGGTGAGGTCGTTGCCGCAGGTATAACCGAAGATCACCTCGTCCACCCGCTCAACCGGCACGTCCTTGCAGATGCGTCCGATCACCACGCACAGTTCGGCCTCGTAGGAGACCTCGTCCGAGAACGCCGGCAGCACCATGGGTTCGTTGGGGCCGATCACCGCGGTGTTCGGCTTGAAGAACATCAGCGGCGCAGGCGGGGTCTCGTTGCCCATTTCCTTGATGTGCTCCGCGTAGTTGCGGCCGATGCCCACCAGCTTGCTGCGCGGGATGATTGGCGCCACCAGGCGCACGTCCTCGAGCTTGTGGCGGGCCCCGGTGGGATGGATGCCGGCGAAGAACGGATCGCCGCCGATCACGGCGACTTCCTCGTTCCCCTCCTCCCCCTCGACCACGCCGTACATCGGATCGGAATCAACGACAAATCGGGCTATGCGCATGGGCACAAGCCTATGCGCATCGGCGCTCCCGCGTCCTGCACCCGCCCCAGCCTTGCCAACCGGGCGCCAGCAACGGACGTGAGGCGCGGCACACGGAAAATACCGCCGCGGATTTAATCCAGCGGCACGAGGAGCGATAGCCTCATTAGAGTTCTTCACAGTCTCTTTAAGGATCACCATGCGTATTTCGGTTATTGGCTGCGGTTACCTGGGTGCGGTCCACGCTGCCGCGATGGCCAAGCTGGGCCACGACGTCGTGGGCATCGATGTGGATGACCGCAAGATCGCCGAACTGCAGGCGGGGCGGGCGCCGTTCTTCGAGCCGGGCCTGCCGGAGCTGCTCACCGAGGTCCAGGGCACCGGGCGGCTGGCCTTCAGCACCGACATGGCCGATGCGGCCGGGGCGGCAGTGCACTTCGTCTGCGTGGGCACCCCGCAGCGCAAGGGTGAAAACGCCGCGGACCTGAGGTATGTCGACGCCGCCTTCACCACCCTGGCCCGGCACCTCGCCCCGGGCGACGTCGTCGTGGGCAAGTCCACCGTGCCGGTGGGCACCGCGGCCCGTCTGGCCGAGGAACTGGCCGAGGTACAGCCGGAAACCATCCTGGCCTGGAACCCGGAATTCCTGCGCGAAGGCTTCGCGGTGGCCGACACCCTGACTCCCGACCGCTTCGTCTACGGCGTGCCTGCCGGCACGGCCGGCGAGGCTGCGACGGCTGCCCTGGACGAGGTCTACGCGACCCCGCTGCAGGCCGGCACCCCGCGCCTGGTCACCGACTACGCCACCGCCGAACTGGTCAAGACCGCCGCCAACTCGTTCCTGGCCACCAAGATCTCCTTCATCAACGCCATGGCCGAGGTCTGCGAAGCTGCCGGGGCGGACGTGAAGATGCTCGCCGACGCGATCGGCCTGGACGACCGCATCGGCCGCAAGTTCCTCAACGCCGGTATCGGCTTCGGCGGCGGCTGCCTGCCCAAGGACATCCGCGCCTTCATGGCCCGGGCCGGGGAACTGGGCGCCGACCAGGCCCTGACCTTCCTGCGCGAGGTGGATGCGATCAACATGCGCCGCCGTTCCCGTGTGGTGGAAATGGCCCGCGACCTGTGCGGCGGTTCGCTGCTGGGCCAGCGCATCACCGTCCTGGGCGCGGCCTTCAAGCCCGACTCCGACGACGTGCGCGACTCCCCGGCCCTGTCCGTGGCCGCCCAGCTGCAGCTGCAGGGAGCCACCGTGACCGTGACCGACCCTGAGGCTCTGGAGAACGCCAAGGGCCGCTTCCCCGAGCTGCACTACGAGCCGGTGCTGGAGAACGCCCTGTCCGGCGCGGACGTGCTGCTGCTGCTGACCGAATGGCGCCAGTACCGCAACCTGGACCCGGTTGCCGTGGGCGCCCAGGTCGCCGGGAAGAACATCCTCGACGGGCGCAACGTGCTCGACGCCGCCGCCTGGCGCGCCGCCGGCTGGCACTACAAGGGCATCGGCCGGCCGTAACCACCGCAGGACCTTGCCGGAGGCCGGGCCACGCTGGAAGCTACCAGCAGTGGTCCGGCCTCCGGCCTATCCAGTCCCTGCCGGTGCGTCAGCTGCGCAGGAACTCCAGCTGCGCTGCCACCGAGGACTCGGCGGCACCGCGCACGGACGCGTCGACGTCGTGGTAGACGTAGTCCGTGACCGCCTGGACGCTGGCGTCCGGGCCCAGCCGGGACAGCGCGCCGCGGATCTGCTCGAGCCGCTCGTGGCGGTGCTGCAGGTACTTCCCGCAGATGTCGGCCAGGGACGGCAGTACCGGGCCGTGGGCCGGCAGCACCGTGGCCGGGCCCAGGGCCGCCAGACGCTCGAGCGATGCCAGGTACGGCCCCAGCCGCCCGTCCGGATAGGCGATGATGGTGGTGCCCCGGCCCAGGATCGTGTCACCGGTGAGCACCGAGCCGTCCGGCCCATCGCCGGGCAGGTGCAGGCAGACCGAGTCCGCCGTATGGCCGGGAGTGGCCAGGACCCGGATCCGCACCCCCGCGGCGTCCAGTTCCTCGCCGTCGGCCAGCGGCGCGCCGCCGTGGCAGAATGCCGGGTCCAGGGCCCGCACCGGGGCACCGGTCAGTTCGTGGAACCGGTGGCTGGCCTCGGTATGGTCGCTGTGGTGGTGGGTGATGAGCACCAGTTCGACGGCGCCGGCGCCCGCCAGCGCCTGCAGGTGCGGCTCGTCCAGCGGCCCGGGATCCACCACGACGACCCCGGCCCCGGGGACGCCGACCAGGTACGAGTTGGTGCCGTCCAGGCTCATGGGCCCGGGATTCGGGGCCAGCCGGAAGCGGGTCAGCGGGCTGCTGCGGACGATGCCTGCGTTCGGATCTGTGCTCACAGGCCTATCCTGCCACGCCCCGGGCAGCAGCAGGCTCCGCCGGCGGCGGCTGATCCGGCCGGACGGAGCATATTCCGGCCGCACACTCTTGCCTTATCCGGCGCGCTGGCCAACGCTATGAAATTGGGTCCTACCCATCTGGGGGCAATGATGGTGCAGTGGCAGGGGGCAGCAATGGGGCAGTGGCAGCTTGGCCTTTTTGGGAACTGGCGCCTGCAGCGCGACGGCGAGGAAGTCCCCGTCAGCCACCGCGAACAGCGCCTCATTGCTGCCCTGGCCCTGCACGGCCGCAGCCCGCGGGCGTTCCTGGCGGATCTGCTGTGGCCGGACAGTACGCGGTCCCTGGCCCTGGAAAGTCTGCGCGTGAGTCTGTGGTCGATCGTCCACAACCTCCCGGGCCTGCTGGCCGGGACCAGGGACCCGCTGGAGCTGGGCAGCACCGTCGAGGTCGATGTGCACGAGGTGGAAGCATGGGCGGCCGGCTGCGAGGGTTCGCAAGGGTACAAGGCGCTCGTCCTGCAGGCTCCCGCGGAACTGCTGCCGGGATGGCATGACGACTGGGTGTTCGCGCAGCGGGACCGGGTGGGCCAGCTGCGGGTCCGCGCCTTGGAAATGGTCGCCGAGCAGTTCCTCCGGGAGGAGGCCTACGACCGCGCCGTGGAAGCGGCCAGCCTTGCGGCAGCCCTGGACCCGTTCCGGGAGAATGCGCACCGGCTCATCATCCATGCGCACCTGCTGGCAGGCAACCGGGCATCGGCGGCGCAAAGCTACCGGCAGTTTTCTGCCAAAGTCACCCGGGAACTCGGCGTGGGCCCGTCCGCGGAGCTGACCGAACTTATACGCCGGCTGGGAACCTGAACGAATCGCCTGTCCGGCCTGCGGACGGCGTGTCGTCGCCGACGGCCTGCTGCCTCCCGGGTGCCGCTGCCGGCACGGGCCCAGGCAGCACGGGAACGGGCCCCGGAGAACCGGGGCCCGTGAGACCAGACCGCCGCAACCGGCGGGTCAGGCCAGGCGGGTCAGCCAGCCGTGGATGTCTTCCTCGACGCCGGTCTGGATGCCCAGCAGCTGCCGGCGGATGGACATGCACACCGCGTCGGCGCCCAGCGGCGGGGACACCATGCTGCCGTCCTCGGTCTTCAGCTCGCCGATCGGGGTGATCACCGCGGCGGTGCCGCAGGCGAAGACCTCGGCGATCCGGCCTCCGGCAATCCCCTCGCGCCACTCATCGATGGTGATCTTGCGTTCCTGGACCTGCAGGCCGCGGTCCTTGGCCAGCTGGATGATCGAGGACCGGGTAACCCCGTGCAGGATGTTGCCGTTCAGTTCCGGGGTCACCAGTGTTCCGTCCGCGAAGACGAAGAAGATGTTCATCCCGCCGAGCTCTTCCACCGCATTGTCGTTGGTGGGGTCCAGGAAGAGCACCTGCTTGCAGCCGTGCGCCTCGGCCTCGAGCTGGGCTGCCAGGGAGGCGGCGTAGTTGCCGCCGCACTTGGCCTCCCCGGTACCGCCGTGCCCTGCGCGGGCGTAGCGGGTGGAGAGCCAGATGGGCACCGGCTTCAGTTCGCCGCCGAAGTAGTTCCCGGCGGGCGAAGCGATCACCCGGTAGGAGACCTCGCGCGCCGGACGGACCCCGAGGAAGGCCTCCGTGGCAATCATGAACGGCCGCAGGTACAGGGCGGCGCCGTCGCCGGAGGGGATCCAGTCCTTGTCCACGGCCACGAGTTCGCGCAGCGAGTCCACGAACACGCCCTCGGGCAGTTCCGGCAGGGCCAGGCGCACGGCGGACTTGTTGAAGCGCACCGCATTGGCCTCGGGCCGGAAGGTCCAGACCGAACCGTCCGCGTGCCGGTAGGCCTTCATGCCCTCGAAGATCTCCTGGCCATAGTGCAGCACCGCTGCCGCCGGGTCCATCAGGATCGGCCCGTACGGCTCCACCCGCGCGTTGCTCCAGCCGCCGATACCGGCCGCGTCCACCTTGTAGTCCACCACTGCGGTGTGGTCCGTGAAGTAGTTGCCGAAGCCCGGGTCGGCCAGGATGGCAGCACGTTGTTCGGCACTGACCCGGTGGTCGGAGAGCTGCCGGGTGAATTGCAGTGTTTCAGTCATGGTTCCTCCACGGTGGATGCACACCGTTGTGCCCGCCTTCTGTTCAGGCTGGTGTCGCTAGCTCGGGTTAATAACCGCTAACTAGCCTACTGCCAAAAGGGAAGCGATAGCATCGCCGACCTCCGACGTCGTCCGCGCAGCAGATCCGCGCCCGGCGATGTCCTTCTCCACGGCCTCCTGCACGCGGGCGGCCGCCCCGGGCAGGCCCAGGTGGTCCAGCATCAGGGCCACGGACAGGATGGCCGCCGTCGGGTCGGCCTTCTGCTGCCCGGCGATGTCCGGCGCGGAACCGTGGACCGGCTCGAACATGGACGGCGCGGTGCGGTCCATGTTGATGTTGCCCGAAGCAGCCAGCCCGATGCCGCCGGTGATGGCGGCGGCCAGGTCCGTGATGATGTCGCCGAAGAGGTTGTCCGTGACAATCACGTCGAAGCGCGCCGGGTCCGTGACCATGAAGATGGTGGCGGCATCGATGTGCAGGTAGTCCACGGCCACCTCCGGGAATTCCCGGCCGACCGCTTCGACCGTACGCCGCCACAGGTGGCCGGCGTGGACGAGCACATTGTGCTTGTGCACCAGGGTGAGCTTGCGGCGGCGGGACTGGGCGCGGCGGAAAGCGTCCCGGACCACGCGCTCCACGCCGTGGGCGGTGTTGACGGAGACCTCGGTGGCGATCTCGTGCGGGGTGCCCACGCGCAGGGCGCCGCCGTTGCCCACGTAGGGTCCTTCGGTGCCTTCCCGGACGACGACGAAGTCGATCTCCCCGGGATTGGCCAAGGGGCTCGGCACGCCCGGAAAGAGCTTGGCCGGGCGCAGGTTCACATAGTGGTCCAGGCTGAAACGCAGCTTCAGCAGCATCTCGCGCTCGATGATGCCGGACGGGATGCGGGTGTCCCCCGGGGCGGCGCCGACGGCACCAAACAGAATGGCGTCATGGGTGCGCAGCTTTGCCAGGGTTTCCTCCGGGAGGGTCTCCCCGGTGGCCAGCCAGTGTTCGGCACCGAGCTTGTATTCGGTGAGTTCGAAGCCGGCCGCTTCGCCGGCGGTGGCCGCGCGGAGCACCTTGACGGCTTCGGCGACGACCTCCGGACCGATGCCGTCGCCGGGGATGACTGCGAGGGAAAATGCCTGGGAATCTGCTGCGCTCATGCATCCGATTCTAGGGAAGGGGTCCACATCATGGTCAAACCGTCCCAATAAATGGACACGCCGGTATCCTCGCCGGAGCAGGATCCGGCCGCCTGAGGCCGCCGCCGCCTCAGGCGGCCCTGGGCAGAGGCCCTGCGCACACAGCGACATCCCGGTCCGGATCTGCAAAGATGGCAGGCACCAGCCCGTGCAGGACCAACGGAGGAGGCACCATGCTGCGCAGGAAAATGCCGGCGGTGAGTGTGGACAACAAGGCCCTGGCCGCCTACCTGAACAGCCATTTGGCCGGAGCCGCGGCAGGCCGGCGGATGTTCCATGCCGCCAAACGGACCTGGGTCGGCACGGAGGCTGCGGCGGTGCTCGACGAGATCGAACGCCAGGTGCACGGCGAGCGGCAGGAACTCAAGCAGCTCATGCACGATCTGGGCTACCGCCGCAGCTTGGTGATGGCCCTGGTAGCGCGGGCCGGCGCCCTCGCCGGCAGGGTCAACCCGGTCAACCTGCTGCGCAGGGGGCGCAGCACCGGCGGACAGCTGGAGCTGGAGCTGCTGCAGTCGGCGCTGCGGGGCAAGGAGGCCTTGTGGCGCACCCTGTTGGAACTGCAGCAGGCCCTTCCCCAGCTGAACCGGCGCCGCCTGGCCGAACTGCTCGAACGCACCCGCCGGCAGCAGGACGCGGTGGCCGGCATCATGCGCCGCACGGCGCTGCAGCGGTTCGCCAAGTAAGCCCGGGGGCTGCCGCGGCGGGCGGCTTCCAGGACGCTTGGGGCCGAAGGAGCCGGAGACACGCGTCGCGCCTTCCCCCGCTCGCTTCGCCCGCGGCGGGGCCCCGGAGTGGGGCGCGAGGGACCTGCTGTGGCGGCGAAGCCGACACTGCGGGAGCGCCCCACTCCCTAGCTGGCGGGTTCTTCGTACTTCGGGAAGACCGGTGCCGGGGCAGGCAGCCTGGTGCCCGGCACCAGGGCGGCGCCGATGGCAGCGAAGCTGCGGGCGTCCGCAGGCTGGCCGAGCACGTCCAGCAGCCGGGAGGCCGAGCCCGGCATGACCGGCTGGATGAGGATCGAGACGATGCGCAGCACTTCCAGCGTCACGTAGAGCACGGTGTTCATCCGCTCGACATCCGTCTTGCGCAGTACCCAGGGCGCCTGCTCGGCGAAGTACGCGTTGGTGTCCCCCAGCAGGGCCCAGATGGCCTCGAGCGAGCCGTGGAAGTCCTGCACCTCGTAGGCCGCGCGGGACTTCTCCAGCAGCCGCTCGGCCCGGGCCAGCAGTTCGTGGTCCTCGGCAGCCAGCGTGGCCGGCTGCGGCACCTGGCCGCCGCAGTTCTTCGCCACCATGGAGAGCGAGCGCTGCGCCAGGTTCCCGAGGTTGTTGGCCAGGTCCGAATTCATCCGGCTGACGATCGCCTCGTGGCTGTAGGAGCCGTCCGCACCGAAGGGCACCTCGCGCAGCAGGAAGAAGCGCATCTGGTCCAGCCCGTACTGCTGCACCCAGTCCGACGGGGCGATCACGTTGCCCAGGGACTTGGACATCTTGACGCCCTGGTTGTACAGATGGCCGTGGATCATCACGCGCTTGGGCAGCGGCAGTCCGGCGCTCATCAGGAACGCCGGCCAGTAGACGGCATGGAAGCGGGAGATATCCTTACCGATCACATGCACGTCGGCAGGCCACCATTTGCGGAAGGACTCCGCCTCGGTGTCCGGGAAGCCGATGCCGGTGAGGTAGTTGGTCAGCGCATCCACCCAGACGTACATCACATGCCCCGGCTTGCCGGGCACCGGCACACCCCAGTCGAAGGTGGTACGGCTTATGGACAGGTCCGTCAGCCCCTGCTTGACGAAGCTGATCACCTCGTTGAAGCGGGTCCGGGGTGCGGCGAATTCTGGCTGCTCTTCGTAGAGCTTCAGGAGCTTGTCCTGGTACGCGGAGAGCCGGAAGAAATAGGATTCCTCCTCGGTCCAGGTGACCTCGGTATCGGTCTGGACCGCGTAGCGCTTGCCGTCCTCGCGGACCTCGGTTTCGTCCTCGACGTAGTACGCCTCGTCGCGGACGGAGTACCACCCCTCGTACTTGTCCAGGTAGATGTCCCCGGCCTCTTCCATCCGCTTCCAGATGGCCTGGGCGGCCTTGTGGTGGTCCGCCTCGGTGGTGCGGATGAAGCGGTCATAACTGATGCCCAGCCCGTCCTGCGTGGCCTGGAAGAAATCGGAATTGCGCCGGGCCAGGGCCAGCGGGGTGATGCCTTCCTTCTGCGCGGTATGCAGCATTTTCTGGCCGTGCTCGTCGGTGCCCGTCAGGAAGAACACGTCATACCCGTCCAACCGCTTGAACCGGGCCATCGCGTCCGTGGCGATGAACTCATAGGCATGCCCGATGTGCGGGACGCCGTTGGGGTAGGAGATGGCCGTGGTGATGTAGAACGGGGGCTTCTCAGATGCGGTCACCCTATAGAAATTACCGCGCCGGGTCCGGCATTGTCGAAAGCGGCCGGGCCGCTGCGATGCCGGCGCTTAAACGCGCGACGGCGGCGGGAGCACCTCCCGCCGCCGCGTCGCCGGTCAACCGCGAAGGTCAGTTCATGTAGGTGCGGCTGTCGGCGACGGCGATCAGCTCCTGGTCGTGGGTGGCCACCAGCACGGTGATGCCGTCCCGGGTGGTGTCCTTGAGGATGCCGATGATCTGGTTCGCATGCTCGCGGTCCAGGCTGGCCGTCGGCTCGTCCACGACCAGGACCTTGGTGCCCAGAATCAGCGCGCGGGCAATGGCCACCCGCTGGCGTTCGCCGCCGGAGAGCTGGACGGGACGGTGGTGCATGCGCCGGCCCAGGCCGACCAGGTCCAGCAGGTTCTTGGCCATTTCCGTGCGCTCGGCGACCTGGCCGTCGGGAACCGCGGGCAGCAGCACGTTCTCGAGGGCGCTCATCCCGTCGATCAGCGCCCCGCCCTGGTCCACATAGCCGATCAGGGCACGCCGGCGCTCGGCGATCTCGTCGTCGTCCATCTCATCCAGCGACTCGCCCTCCCACAGCACCTCACCGGCGGTGGGCAGGGTCAGGCCGGCGGCGACGGTCAGGATGCTGGTCTTGCCCGAACCGCTGCGTCCGGCCAGGCAGTGCATGGTGCCGGCCTCGAGCCCGAGGTTAAAGTGCTCCACGATGGTCAGCGGGTCCGCTCCCCCGCCCTCGTACCGGATGGTCACATCGCGCAGCTCCAAGGGCATCTGGTGCTCCACCGGGCGGACGATGGTGTTCGAGCGGGTCTGGACCTCCTCGTCGGTGTCCACGGGGCCAGCCACGTTGGTTGTGGGATCGTCAATCATTTCCGCGTCCTTGTCGTCACGATAAACCAGATGAGTACGGCCAGCACGCTGGCCAGTGCCGCCCGCAGGACGGCATGCGGGGCGATGACCAGGGTGACCGCCACCGAGCCGAGAATGGCCAGCGGCAGCGCGAGCACCCCGAGGATGCCGGCCTCCCAGCGGCGCAGCTGCAGCAGCAGCCCCGGACCCCAGCCCATGGCGGTGAGGATCTGCCACTGCTCGCGCTTGCGCGGCAGCTCGAAGCGGCCGGTGATCAGCGTCAGCATCAGCGAGGCCAGCACGCCCAGCAGCGCCAGGGCCAGGTTCAGGCCGCTGAGCTGGTTCACGGCCAGCACGCTCAGGGCCGAGCTGCCGACGGCGCGGGGCAGGTCGACCAGCACGGCCACCAGGGCGCCGGCTGCCGCACCCAGCACGCCAACCGAGACCGCCACGGCGGCGGAATTGAACCGGTTGGACAGCAGCTGGCGGGCTGCGTAGGTCTTGGCATTGTCCACCAGGGCAGAACCGTCGCCACCGGCCGGGGCAGAGTCCGGCCGCGGATGCGGCTTCAGCAGTGCCGCGGACGTGAACGCAGCAGCCAGATAGATGGCCAGCGCGGCGGCGGACACCAGCGCGGTGACCCAGTTGCGGCTCAGCGCCACCACGACCGCAGCCACGGCCAGGATGGCCACCGCACCCACCAGCAGTTCGTGCAGGAACCAGGACCGGATCCTGCCGCGGGTCCAGCCCATCGCCCGGAGCGTGACCGCTTCGGCCCGCCGGTTCCTGGTGAAGGTCACGGTGCTCGCCGCCGTCACCAGGGCGGCACCGCCGATGGTCAGCGCCAGCAGCGCAATGCTGGAGGAACTCAGGGCGTTCTGCACGCCGGTGGCCGACCCCTGGCGCACCCACGACTGGGTCACGGTCCCGAGGGCCGAGACCGTGCCGAGGCTGTCCTTGCGGTACTCCGGCACCGTAATCGAGACGTCCTCGCGGGCTGAACCCGCGACGACCTCGGTATGCAGGCCCAGGGCGGCGATGTCCCCGGCCACGGCGGCGATTTCCTCGCGCGCGCTCTGCCAGCTGCCGGCGGCGTTGACCCGGACGCGAATGGCGTCGATCACAGGGTCCTCGGCCGAGGTGCCGCGCACGGCGGCCAGGCCGGTGTAGTCGGTGATGGCACCGGCGGACTGTACCGCCAGCCCCGCCCCGCTCAGGCCCGGGTCCAGAGCCACCGGCTCCACGTCATTGCCCTGCGCGTCCTCGACCAGGGTCAGCGGGGTCGGATCGTAGCCGCCCAGCGGGAGGTAGTTGATGTCCCCGGCGGCGGAACGGACGGCGTTGGCGTCAAAGGTGCCGAAGACGAACGGCAGCGGGGCGGAGGTTTCGCCGCCAGCCTGCAGGCTCTGGCGGTAGGACTGCTCGGACACCGGCTCGCGCTGGGTCGTGTCCGGTTCCGTCTGCCACGAGAGCGTCTTCTCGGGCAGCTTGTTGACCTGGACCCAGCCCTGCGGGATGACCGTCTGGTCCGTGGCGCCGTTGGCTTCGGCCTCGCCGGCCGAATATTCCGGACGGGAGACGAAGTCCGTGGACCACAGGGCCGGCTGGTAGAGACCGGAGGCCACCTGGATGCCGCCGGACCCGAGCAGGTAGTTGTAGTCCTTGCCGCCGGGCCAGCGCAGTTCGAACGGCTTGCTGGTGGCGAAGGGCAGGTAGTCCTCGCCGAGGTTCCTGCTCACCGTGCCCACCTCCGCGATGGTGTTGCCGGCTTCGTCGATCTCCTCGATGGTGACCGAGTACTTCAGGTTCAGTTCGGTCCCGGAACGGACCACCATCGGGATGACCTGGGAATCGTCGGTCAGGCTGCCGGCTTCCTTGGCGGACTGGTACTGGAACAGGAACGGGCTCCAGAACTTGAACGGCAGGCCTTCGTGGTAGATGCCGGACTTGACGTCCTCGGCGGAGAAGCCCTGGCTCATGCGGTCCATGAACCGCTGGCCGACTTCCTCGGCATTGCGCCCGGAGGCGCCGGGAGCCTTGGCCAGCGGTGCCAGGAAGGCACCGGCCTCGCCCAGCAGCGCCTGCTCGGCCACGGGATCGACGGCGACGACGGTTTCGGAGATCTGCGGCAGCGTGGGCAGGGCGATGGAGACATCGAAGTTCCCGTGGAAGGTGCCGCCGGCGGGGTCGGGGAACTTGATCCCGGTTTCGCCGTCGGGTGCGACGGTGCGCACGCTGGTGCCCCCGGGCACCTTCTCGGTCACAACCTCGCCTTGGCCGAGCGTGCCCTGGGCGCTGTTCTCGAACAGCACCGTGGTGTTCTTTCCGTCCGAGGTTTCGGCCTTGGCGGTGATCCGGTAGCGCTTCGGGGTGTCGCTGAGCACCGAATCCGGGGCCGGCCACTGATCCTTAGGCACGGCGTCGGAGATGCCCTGCTGGTCGATGAAGGCCTGGGTGTTCGGGGTGTAGCCGACATAGTCGGTGGCCTTCAGCTGCGGCACCTGGGCGTCCTGGACCACCTTGGAGACCAGCGAGATCGGAGCGGCGACGGCAACGCCGGAGACCTGGCGGATCTGCTGCAGCTCGGCGGCGGTGATGCCGCCGGTGCCGCTCACCACGTCCGGCTGCCGCAGGGTCCCCCCGGACCCGCCGGTGTCCTCGGGCAGGACCAGAATGTCGTAGAGGCCGCGGGCGTTCTTGTCCACGACGTCGTTAATGGCGATCTGGGCCCGTGCCTGGATGAACACGGACAGGACCATCGCGGCCACCAGCACGACCACGGTCACTACCAGGGAACGGCTACGTAGGAATCGTGCCGCGGGGTTCATCGCCTGCCCTCACACATCTCGTTACTCTCGATCAAATCGTCTCTGCGCATAAAGTCTGGAAAATCCTCGGAACCGGCCCGGAACGAACGAAAGCCCGCTGCCCCAACAGCGTTGAGTCAACGGGCCTTCGTCCAATTATGGCAGGTTTGCCGGGCCCCTTAGTCCGCCAGGTCCACCACACGGGCCAGGCTGGCGCCGATGGTCCCGCGCAGCTGGTCCACGATTTCCTGCGGGACGGAGCTGTCCACGGTCAGCAGGGCCAGGGCCTGCTTGCTGTCCTCGTTGCGGGAGACCTGCATGCCGGCGATGTTGATGTCCGCCTCGCCGAGCAGCCGGCCCAAGGTGCCGATCACGCCCGGACGGTCCTCGTAGTTGATCACCAGCAGGTGCTCGCTGATCGGAATTTCCATTTCGTACCCGTTCACGCCCACGAGCTTCTGGATCTGCTTCGGCCCGGTCAGGGTGCCCGAGACGGAGATCTGCGCGCTGTCGGAGAGGGCTCCGCGGATGGTGAGCACGTTGCGGTACTCCTCCGACTCCGGCGTGGTGATCAGGCGGGTGTTGATGCCCCGCTGCTCGGCCAGCACCGGCGCGTTGACATAGGAGACCTGCTCGGAGACAACGTCCTTGAACACGCCCTTGAGCGCGGCAAGTTCCAGTGCCTTCACGTCCAGCCCGGCAATCTCGCCCGCGACCTCGATGTCGATCTGGGTCACGGAGGTATGCGTCAGCGCGGTGAAGATCTGGCCCAGCTTCTCCATCAGCGGGATGCCGGGACGGACCACCGGGTCGATGATGCCGCCGGCGACATTCACGGCGTCCGGAACCAGCTCGCCGGCCAGAGCCAGGCGCACCGACTTGGCCACGGAGATACCGGCCTTCTCCTGGGCTTCCTCGGTGGAGGCGCCCAGGTGCGGGGTGACCACGACATTGTCGAAGGCGAAGAACGGCAGGTCCGTGCTCGGCTCCTTGACGAAGACGTCGATGGCGGCGCCGGCGATCTTGCCTTCCTTCAGCGCGGTGTGCAGGGCGTCTTCGTCGATCAGGCCGCCGCGGGCGACGTTGACCACGTAGGCGGTGTCCTTCATCTTGTCGAAAGCCTCGGCGCCGATCATGCCCATCGTCTCAGGAGTCTTGGGCATGTGGATGGTGATAAAGTCCGACTGCTCCAGCAGCTCGTCCAGGCTGACCAGCTTCACGTTCAGCTGGGCGGCACGGGCGCTGGTGACGTACGGGTCGTAGGCCAGGATCTGGGTTTCGAAGGCCTGCAGGCGGGCAGCGATCAGCGCGCCGATCCGGCCCAGGCCGATGATGCCGACCTTCTTCTCGTACAGTTCGGTCCCGGTGTACCTGGAACGCTTCCATTCGCCTGCCTTCAGGGCCGCATTGGCGGCGGCAATGTTGCGGGCCAGCCCCAGGATGTGGCCGATGGTCAGTTCGGCGGCGGAAATGATGTTCGAGGTCGGCGCATTGACGACCATGACTCCGGCCTGGGTGGCGGCCTTGATGTCGACATTGTCCAGGCCGACGCCGGCGCGGGCGATGACCTTGAGCTTCTTCGCGGCGGCAATGGCCTCGGCGTCGACCTTGGTGGCAGACCGTACCAGGATGGCGTCCACGTCCGCGATCGCAGGGAGCAGCTGGGAGCGGTCCGCGCCGTCCGTCTGGCGGATCTCGAAGTCGGGACCGAGGGCGTCGATGGTGGCAGGCGAGAGCTCCTCAGCAAGGAGGACTACTGGTTTTTCCACAAGGATGTTCCTTCTGCGATGCAATCGGGGGTGCAATCAGTTTAGGACGACAAACGGCCGGACTCACATTGTTTCCCATTGGTCCCAATGTGAATCCGGCCATAGTCGCGCCTTCGCCGTGCGGTTAGCGGGCCGCGGTGCCCTCGGTGTAGTCGTCGTTGGACTTGGCCCAGGAGAACAGCTTGCGCAGTTCGCGGCCGGTAGCCTCGATCGGGTGTGCCTCACCCTTGGCGCGCAGCTCCTTGAACTCCGGAGCTCCGGCATCCTGGTCGTCGATGAAGCGCTTGGCGAAGGATCCGTCCTGGATGTCAGCGAGAACGGCCTTCATGTTCTCCTTGACCTCCGGGGTGATCACGCGCGGGCCGGAGACGTAGTCGCCGTACTCTGCGGTGTCCGAGACGGACCAGCGCTGCTTGGCGATGCCGCCTTCCCACATCAGGTCGACGATCAGCTTGAGCTCGTGCAGTACCTCGAAGTAGGCGATCTCGGGCTTGTAGCCGGCCTCGGTCAGCACCTCGAAGCCGTACTGCACCAGCTGCGAGGTGCCGCCGCAGAGTACAGCCTGCTCGCCGAACAGATCGGTCTCGGTCTCTTCGGTGAAGGTGGTCTCGATGACGCCGGCGCGGGTGCCGCCGATGGCCTTGGCGTAGGACAGGGCCAGGTCCTTGGCCTTGCCGGTGTAGTCCTGCTCCACGGCGATCAGGTCCGGAATACCGCGGCCGGCCTCGAACTCGCGGCGCACGGTGTGCCCCGGAGCCTTCGGCGCAACCAGGGCGACGTCGACGTCGGCCGGCGGCTTGATGTAGCCGAAGCGGATGTTGAAGCCGTGGCCGAAGAACAGTGCGTCACCGCTCTTGAGGTTCGGTGCGATGTCCTCGGCGTAGACGAAGCGCTGGACCTGGTCCGGGGTCAGGATCATGATCAGATCGGCTTCGGCAGTTGCCTCGGCCACCGGCAGCACGCGCAGGCCCTCGGCCTCGGCCTTGGCCTTCGACTTGGAACCTTCGGCCAGGCCGACGCGCACGTCGACGCCGGAATCGCGCAGGTTCAGGGCGTGGGCATGGCCCTGGCTGCCGTAGCCGATGACGGCGACCTTGCGGCCTTGGATGATCGAGAGGTCGGCGTCGTCGTCGTAGTAGAGCTCAGTCACTTTCTATTTCTCCTGTGGGTTTTTTCGTCTGTGGATCGAGCGGGGATATCAGGCCGAACGCAGGGCCCGGTCGCTCATCGACCGGGAACCTCGGCCGACGGCCAGAGTTCCGGACTGGACAATTTCGCGGATGCCAAACGGCTCCAGCACTGACAGCAGCGCAGAAAGCTTTTCGGCAGTGCCGGTGGCTTCAATGACCAGCGAGTCGGTGGACACGTCGACCACTGAGGCGCGGAACAGATCTGCTGCCTGGGTTACCTGCAGCCGTGCCGCGGCATCGGCGCGCACCTTGACCAGGATGTGGTCGCGCTGCACGGAGGATTCCGGAACCAGTTCGACAATCTTGATGACATTGACGAGCTTGTTCAGCTGTTTGGTGACCTGCTCGAGCAGGTCACCCTCGGCGTCGACCACCACGGTGATCCGGGAATACCCGGGGGCTTCCGTGGGGCCTACCGCCAAAGAATGGATGTTGAATGCCCGGCGGGCAAACAGGCTGGCCACGCGGGTGAGCACGCCGGGAACGTCCTCGACCAGTACGGACAGTGTATGACGGGACATTCCTAGTCCTCCTCTTCCCAGGCCGGGGTCATGCCCCGGGCGATCTGGATAGCGTCGTTGCTCACGCCGGCGGGCACCATTGGCCACACCATGGAGTTCGGGCTGACCACAAAATCGATGACCACCGGACGGTCGTTGATTTCCAGCGCCTGCTTGATGGTCGCGTCGATGTCCTCGGCCCGGTCGCAGCGCAGCCCCACGCAGCCGTAGGCATCCGCCAGCTTCACGAAGTCCGGGATGCGGACGGTCTCGTGGCCGGTGTGCAGGTCGGTATTGGAATACCGGCCGTCATAGAACAGGGTCTGCCACTGGCGGACCATGCCCAGGGAGGAGTTGTTGATCACCGCGACCTTGATCGGGATGTTGTTCAGCGCGCAGGTGGCCAGTTCCTGGTTGGTCATCTGGAAGCAGCCGTCCCCGTCGATGGACCAGACCACGCGGTCCGGATCGCCAACCTTGGCGCCCATGGCCGCGGGCACCGAATAGCCCATGGTGCCCAGGCCGCCGGAGTTCAGCCAGGCCCGCGGGCGCTCGTACTTGATGAACTGGGCGCTCCACATCTGGTGCTGGCCGACGCCGGCCACGTAGACGCCTTCGGGCCCGGTCAGCTCGCCG
The DNA here is from genome assembly GCF_012395835.1 of Arthrobacter mobilis. GTDB lineage: Bacteria > Actinomycetota > Actinomycetes > Actinomycetales > Micrococcaceae > Crystallibacter > Crystallibacter mobilis. The sequence continues at coordinate 182,849 of NZ_JAAZSQ010000006.1, read as the reverse complement.
ATGCGCTGGATGACCTGCTGCGGCGCCATCAGCCCGTCCTCGGGCTCGGTGAAGCCCAGCGGGTAGGTCTGGCGCAGCTTGTCCAGCATGGCCCACCACTCGGCCAGGTCCGGGGCGGATTCCGCCGCGAACAGCTCGCGGCAGGCCTCGGCCAGCTCGGGAATGATCTCCTTCACCGAGCCGACGATCGGCACGTCGGCGGCACGGTTCTTGGAAATTTCCGCCGGGTCGATGTCGGCGTGGATGACCTTGGCCTCCGGGGCAAAGGTGCTCAGCACCCCGGTGACGCGGTCGTCGAAGCGGGCGCCGAGGGTAATCAGCAGGTCCGACTGCTGCAGCGCCGTCACCGCGGAGACCGAGCCGTGCATGCCGGGCATGCCGATATGCAGTTCATGCGAATCCGGGAAGACACCGCGGGCCATCAGCGTGGTGGTCACGGGTGCGCCGACCAGCTCCGCCAGCTCGCGCAATTCCGCCGCGGCGTTCGCCTTCACGACACCGCCGCCAACGTAGAAGACCGGGCGCTTGGCCGCGGCGATCAGCCTGGCGGCTTCCCGGACCTGCTTGGAGTGCCCGCGCACGACGGTCCGGTAGCCGGGAATGTCCACGCGCGGCGGCCAGGAGAACGTGGTGAGGGCCTGCTGGGCATCCTTGGTGATGTCCACCAGCACCGGTCCGGGGCGGCCGCTGGTGGCGATGTAGAACGCCTCCGCCAGCACGCGCGGAATGTCCTCGGCGCGGGTGACCAGATAGGAATGCTTGGTGATCGGCATGGTGATGCCGACAATGTCCGCTTCCTGGAAGGCGTCGGAACCGATCACCGCGCTGCTCACCTGGCCGGTGATGGCGACCATGGGCACGGAGTCCATGTGGGCGTCGGCGATGGGGGTCACCAGGTTGGTGGCACCGGGGCCGGAGGTGGCGATGCACACCCCTGCTTTGCCGGTGACCATGGCATAGCCCTGGGCGGCATGGCCTGCTCCCTGTTCATGGCGGACCAGGATGTGGTTGATCCGGGTCGAATCCATGAGCGGGTCGTAGGTGGGGAGGATGGCCCCGCCCGGCAACCCGAAGACGTCGGTGACGCCCAGTTCTTCCAGTGAACGGACAACGGCTTGTGAGCCGGTCATTTCTGTGGGCGGCACGATGTTGTTCGGTCCCTGCACGGGATTGACCGCATCCACGGTGGAAGAGACAGAGGCAGCTACATCTTTGGTCCTGACAGTGTCACCGGCCTTGGCCGGTGCCTTGTTGGCCATCAGCGAAGGGCTGATTGGCGATCCCTTACTCATCGGGCTCTTCCTTTACGGATCTTCTGTTGTTGGTTGATGTGCTGGCCGCATCCGGTGAAGGCTGCGGCTCTGTGCTCTTCATGCAATAAAAAAACCCCGCCGAGCCGGCTGGCTCCGATGGGGTTCCGCGCGTGACGTAGCCTGTCCAGCCGGGCCTAGGCCACGCGCTCGATAACGACTACAACGGTTTCGATCTGCATGGCAATCAGTCTAGGCGCTGTGCGGACACCAGTGTCAAACGGAGCGTATCCCATCTCACTATTTGGACAAGACAGTCCACCTTTCGGACGGCCCGGTTCCGGAGGCGCCAAGGCTTCCAGAGTGGCGCCGGGACCCGTCCGGCACGGTGCTCAGCGCCGTGCCGGACGGGCAGGCATTATCCGCAGTAGGCGCCGGTGGAGGCCGAGTTGACCAGCTTGGCGTACTTCGCCAGGACGCCGGAGGTGAACTTTGCCGGCAGGGGCTCCCAGCCGGCCTTGCGGGCCTGAAGCTCGGCCGGGTCGACCAGCAGGTCGATGCTGCGGGCGCCGATGTCGACCCGGATCCGGTCCCCGTCCCGGACGAAGGCGATCGGGCCGGCGTCGACGGCTTCCGGGGCCACGTGCCCGATGCACAGCCCGGTGGTGCCGCCGGAGAACCGGCCGTCGGTCAGCAGCAGCACGTCCTTGCCCAGGCCGGCACCCTTGATGGCGCCGGTGATGGCGAGCATTTCGCGCATGCCGGGACCGCCCTTGGGACCCTCGTAGCGGATGACCACGACGTCGCCGGGCAGGATCTGCCCGTTATCGAGCGCATCCAGGGCGCCCTGCTCGCGTTCGAAGACGCGGGCGGTGCCCTCGAAGACGTCGGCGTCGAAGCCTGCGGACTTCACCACCGCGCCCTCCGGGGCGAGCGAGCCGTGCAGGATGGTGATGCCGCCGGTCTTGTGGATCGGGTTATCCAGCGCCCGCAGGATCTTGCCGTCGGGGTCCGGCGGGTTGATCGCGGCCAGGTTCTCGGCCACCGTCCTGCCGGTGACGGTCAGGCAGTCCCCGTGCAGCAGGCCGGCATCCAGCAGCGCCTTCATGACCACCGGCACGCCGCCGATCCTGTCCACGTCGGTCATCACGTAGCGGCCGAAGGGCTTCAGGTCGCCCAGGTGGGGAATCCTGTCCCCGATCCGGTTGAAGTCGTCCAGGGTCAGGTCCACCTCCGCCTCGCGGGCAATGGCAAGCAGGTGCAGCACGGCGTTGGTGGAGCCGCCGAAGGCCATCGCCACGGCGATCGCATTCTCGAACGCCTTCTTGGTCATGATGTCGCGGGCGGTGATGCCCAGCCGCAGCAGGTTCACCACTGCCTCGCCGGACTGGCGGGCGAACTGGTCGCGGCGCCGGTCGGCCGAGGGTGGGGCCGCGGACCCGGGCAGGGACATGCCGATCGCCTCGCCGATGCTCGCCATGGTGTTGGCGGTGTACATCCCGCCGCAGGCGCCCTCGCCCGGGCAGATGGCCCGTTCGATCCGGTCCAGGTCGCCCATGCTCATCTTCCCGGCCGCGCAGGCGCCCACGGCCTCGAAGGCGTCGATCAGGGTCACCTCCTTCTCCGAGCCGTCCTCGAGCTTGACCCAGCCGGGCATGATCGAGCCGGCATAGAGGAAGACGCTGGACACATCCAGGCGCGCGGCGGCCATGAGCATGCCCGGCAGGGACTTGTCGCAGCCGGCCAGCAGCACCGAACCGTCAATGCGCTCGGCCTGCATCACGGTCTCGACCGAGTCGGCGATGACCTCCCGGGACACCAGCGAAAAGTGCATGCCCTCGTGGCCCATGGAAATGCCGTCCGAGACCGAGATGGTGCCGAACTGCATCGGGAACCCGCCGCCGGCGTGCACGCCTTCCTTGACCGCCAGCGCCAGCCGGTTCAGGGACAGATTGCAGGGGGTGATTTCGTTCCAGGAACTGGCGACGCCGATCTGCGGCTTGGCGAAGTCGTCGTCCCCCATTCCCACCGCTCGGAACATGCCGCGGGCAGGCGCCGCGTGGATACCGTCGGTGACAGCGCGGCTGCGCGGCTTGATATCAGGAGTTGTCTCGGGGCTCATAGCATTAGATTCTATGTCCAGCCCGGCGCGGGCCCGGCCACATTACGGTTCTGCCTGCCCGACCGCCGACTGCTGGCTGGCCACCAGCCGGGCCTCTTCGCGCAGCAGGCCGAGGACCGTGCGGATCGTGGTGCGCTCAGCCAGGTCGCTGCGCACCAGGGCGACGATGCTGCGGTGCGCGCGCACGTCCCGGATCGGCCGCATGGTGAAGCCGCGTCCCTGCGCCTTCAATGAGGTATAGCGCGGCAGCATGGCCAGGCCGTGGCCGGCGGCCACCATCGCCTCCATCACGCGCAGGTCGGGGAAGCGCAGTATCCGCCGGGCCAGCCGTCCGGTGCGGGCCTCGATCTGGGCCAGCACCTGTTCGAATGGAAAGCCTCGCGGGACACCGATCCACGGGTAGTCCACGACATCCTCGGCCTCCAGTGCATCCTTGGCTGCCAGCGGATGGTCTGCCGGCATGCCGACGTCGAGCGGCTCGTCCAGCAGTTCGACGACGGTGATGCCGCGCTGCTCGAACACATCCGCGCCCTGCAGGCTGTGCGCCACCACAAAGTCATAGTCTGCCGTCAGCGGCACAAAACCGGCCACGGAGGGATCCTCCAGGGAGACGGCGAAGTGCACGCCCTCCAGGCCGCGCAGCCGGTACAGCAGTCCGGGCAGGAACATCTCGGCCGAGCTGGGGAAGAATGCCGCCCGGATCTGCTGCTGCCAGCCGCTGCGGTAGCTGTCCACGGTCGCCTGCACCCGTTCCATGGCGGCGGCCACATCGGCTGCGGCGGCAGCCATCGCCAGTCCTGCCTCGGTCAGCTTTACTCCGCGGCCGGACTTTTCCACCAGCAGCACGCCGGTTTCCTCCTGCAGCACCTTCAGCTGCTGGGAGACGGCGGAGGCCGTGACGTTGAGGGCGTCGGCCGTCGCACCCACGCTGCCGCGGTCCGCCAGCTCGCGCAGGATCTGCAGCCGCTTTACATCCATTTAGGAATTCTACAGTTCAAGATAAGAACTGTTGGATTGAACTTCACTTTGCATGCGGCCATAATGGCGCCGTGACTACTGCAGCCGCCCTGTGCGCCCTGGCCGTTGCCGCCGTTGTGGCCCGGCCCGCCGTTGTCATCCACCGGGGCGGCGGGCCGGTCCCCCGCAGCCACGCCTGGAAAGCCGCGGAAACCGACCACTTCGCGCTGCCGGCGAAGTCCCTCCGCGTGCTCTGACCCATGCGCGGCAGCGACGAACTCAAGGAAATCCTCAGCGGCATCTTCGACAGCCAGATCCCCAACCACGGTGACTACAACCTTGTCTTCGCCAGCGCCGTGCCGGAGCCGGGCACAGCCGGCAACCCGGGGCCCTGCTATGTGCTGGGCTACCGCTGGAGACCGCATGAGCTGGTGATCGCGCCGGTCGACCCCGCCGGGCCGGCCGCCGCCGGCACGCCGGTGGCCATCGACATGACCAACCTCTCGCACGCGGTACAGCTGGCCGGAAGGCATGCTGCGGAACCGGACCCGGGCACCATCGAATACGAGGTGGGCAACAGCACGGGCCGCATCTTCCGCTTCGAGGTGGCCGGCGAAGGGGTGCTGCCGGGCAGCGGCAGCATCGAGCAGGTGCAGGACGCCGAAGACTTCCACCAGTTCATGGCCTCGCTCATCAGCATGGCCTAGGCGTGCCCGCTCTGTCGGTCAGGCGAACGGGCCGGGCCGGACCAGGTTCTCCGGCCGCTCCCCCCGGGCCAGGCGTGCCAGCTGACTGCGCAGCAATTTGACCATCCGCGGCCCGAACGCCGTGGTATTGCCGCCCACATGCGGGGAAATGATGATGTCATCACTCCGCCACAGCGGATGGTCCGGCGGAAGCGGTTCGGGGTCGAAGACATCCACCGCAGCCTTCAGCCGGCCGGAGAGCACCTCGCTGGTCAGCGCCTCCGGATCCACCACCGCCCCGCGGGCCACGTTCACCAGCAGGGCGCCGTCAGGCATGGCGGCCAGCACTTCGGCATCCACCAGATGACGGGTGTCCTCGTCCAGCGGGGTGACCACGATCATCACATCGCACCGGCCGGCCAAGGCCACCAGTTCGTCCGTGCCGTGCACGTGCCCGGCGTCGTCGTCGCGGGCGGTGCGGCCCACCCTGGTCAGTTCAACCTCGAACGGTTCCAGCCGGCGGCCAATCCCGCGGCCGATGCCGCCGACGCCGACCAGCAGCACCCGGCTGTCGGCCAGGGACCGGCGGCGCACCGAGTTCCAGAAGGCCGCGGACTGGTCGCGCACCATTTGGTCGATGCCGCGCAGCGAGGCCAGGACCAGGCCCACGGCAAGTTCTGCGGTAGCAGCGGCATGGACCCCGGCGGCACTGGCAATGGCCACCTCCGGACCGACCAGTTCGGCGATGCCGTCATAGCCGGTGGTCTGGGTCTGCACCAGCTTCAGCTGCGGCAGCGTGCCGAGCACCCGCCAGTCCCCTCCTGCCATATAGGGCAGGATGACGGCGTCGATCTCCTGGGCGCGCACACCTTCCGGGTCCCCGCGCAGGTCCCACAATCCGGCTGTGAATCCCGCAGGCAGCGGCGCCACCGATTCCAGCAAGGCCGGGTCCGGGAAAGTAATGGTGGTGATCGCCTGGGCCATGTAGGAACCTTATCGGATGGGCCAGTCCCTTTCGCGCCGCTGCCGCGGCACGCTATGGACAGGTCCCGGCCGTGGCCGTAACGTACGCATCAGCCGGCGTGGGAAATTTCTTCGGGAAGGCAGCGCCATGGGTACTTTCATCTGGACACTGACCATTGCCGCGGGTGCCGCACTAGCCTGGCGGCTGACCCATAAATCCGGCCAGGTGGCCGCGAACTCCTCTGCTGCCGGGACGGTGTCAATGACCCGCGATACAGCTGCCGCCGCAGCCTCCGGATCACCGGCGGCCATTGCACGGACCGCGGTTCCGGATGCCGCGGAGGAACCCATCGACGGCTGGACCTACAGTGCCGCCGACACCGCGGCGACGGATCCGCCTGTGGAAGACCAGTACATTGAAGACATCGCCGTGGCCCCGCATGCCACACCGATCGATCCGGGGTCGGAGCCGTCGCCTTGGCGGATCCGGAAGACTGCCCCGGCTTCACCCGCCGAGCCGGCGCCGGCCGGGAACCGCCCGGACGCCGGACAGAAAGGAACGCAGATGCAGGACAAGGGCCGGGAAGGCAACGCCGCCGATGGCAAGGACCTGCCGCAGGACGCAGGCTATGACGAATCCGAATGGGACGGCGACGAGGGCGAGCGTCTGGTCGACCCGGACGCCCGTGACGGGGAACCGCGCGACTGATGAACCCGACCGGCCAAAGCCGGCACAACCGGTTCCCCGCCGCAGGCCTGGCGCTGGCGGCAGCCGCCCTGCTCGCGCTCGGCGCCTGCACGGCGCCCGGCAGCACCGGATCCGGGCCGGACGGCGCCGGGACCGGGACGGGGACCGGCGGCGCCACTAGCGCCTCCCAGCCTGCGGCGGGCACCGGAAGCGTGACCACGGTGGCCAGCGGACTGGAAACACCCTGGTCCATCGCAGTGCTGCCCGATGGCAGCGCCCTGGTCTCGGAAAACGACTCAGGCCTGATCAAGCACATTGTCGACGGCCGGATGGCTGCCTCGGTGGAAGTTCCCGCGGAGATCGACCCGACGGGTGAGGGCGGGCTGATGGGCTTGGCGCTCAGTCCGGAGTTCGAGAGCGACCAGCGGGTCTTCGTCTACCTCACCGCTCCGGAGGACAACCGGATCCTCAGCTACCGCTGGCAGGACGGGCAACTGCTGGATGAGCGCCTGGTACTCGGCGGGATTCCCAAGGCCGGCTTCCACAATGGCGGCCGCCTCAAGTTCGGGCCGGACGGCCACCTGTACATCGGTACCGGCGACGCGACGGACGCAGGCACGGCCCAGGATCTTGCCTCCCTGGCCGGGAAGGTCCTGCGGATCACCCCCGCCGGAGATCCGGCACCGGGCAATCCCTTCGGTGACAGCCCGGTCTACAGTTACGGGCACCGGAATGTCCAAGGGTTTGCCTGGGACTCTTCCGGGCAGTTGTGGATCAGTGAGTTCGGACCGGACCGGGACGACGAGCTGAACCGGATCGAGCCCGGCGGCAACTACGGCTGGCCTGTCGTCACCGGCGCACCCGGCGACGGGCGCTTTATCGACGCCGCGTACGTCTGGCCATCGACGCGGGAGGCCTCCCCCAGCGGCATGGCCATCATTGAGGACGTCGCCTGGCTGGCCGCCCTGCGCGGGCAGCGGCTGTGGCGCGTGGACCTGGGCGGGACCATTTCCGGTGAGGCTGTCAGCGACCACCTCACAGGCGAATTCGGCCGGCTGCGGGACGCTGCCGAGGCGCCGGACGGATCGTTGTGGGTATTGACGAACGGCGGCAGTCCGGACCGCATGCTCTCAGTGCCGGTGAGGTAGCTCTCAATCGCCCCTCCGATTTCACTTTCACCCGGAATTCGTGTAGTGTTTCATGTCGTTGCGAGGGAAGCTGCGGGGGTAAAACCGCACGGAAACCGCACAAAAACAAATCTGCACCTCTAGCTCAACTGGCAGAGCAATTGACTCTTAATCAATGGGTTCCGGGTTCGAGTCCCGGGGGGTGCACCAAAAGGGAACCGGCTTCGGCTACGCGGAATCCGCGACCGGCGGCGGTTCTCTTTTTGCCCGGAAACGGGCGCCGGTTCCTTGGAACCACCGTTGCGGACGCCTTTCCAGAGTCAGCCGCAGCACTGCACCTCTAGCTCAACTGGCAGAGCAATTGACTCTTAATCAATGGGTTCCGGGTTCGAGTCCCGGGGGGTGCACGTCATCAGCCCGCCGGACCAGGCAGACAGCCCGCTCCGGCGGGCTTCTTTCATGCCCGGGAACAGGCAAGGCCATGACAGATGAGGCCAGCCGTCCCTCAAACCGGACCCGAACGGGGCGATTACCCGAAGTGGGGCCTGTATGCGCGGATCATGAGCGACGACGAGCATCCCGAGCTGGACTGGGACCCGCTGGATGACACCAAGACCTGGCCGAAACCGGACTCACCGCCGACGCTGGTGGACCGGACCTTAGGCTACAGCGACACCCAGCGCTACCGGGCAGGCCCGGACTACCTGCAACTGCCGGTCAATTCCCGGCGCGTCCCCGTGGCCACCAACCAGACCGGCGCAAGATGTCCTAGGGCCGGGAGCTGACCGGCCGGCTCACCCGGGCCCAGACTCCACGCGCCAACGACTACCTTCAGGCAGGTCGACGACGAGCCCGGCTCCCGGATTGGGGACCCTGACCGCTTGCGGGCCGAACGAGCGGGCGGACGTGACCCGGCAGCCTCGGTCCGCACGTGCACAGACGATGGCATCCCGCAGCCGGCGGGGTGCCATCGTCTGTGCACGTATCAGTCCTGGCCCGTCCAGCCAGCCGGGGGCGGTCCGGCCAGGCTCCAGCGGCTGCTGCCCAGCCGCCGGATGATCCCGCGCAGCAGTTCCTGCAGTTCGTCCGTGGCCTGCTCAGTGTCGGCAGCCAGACTGCGCTCGAGTTCCCTGGCCTGCGCGAGCGCAACTTTGCCCGATTCGGAAATCGACACCCGGTGGGCCCGCCGGTCCGCTTGGCTGCGGGCGCGGTTGATGTGCCCGTGCGCCTCCAGCCGGGACAACGTCTTGCCCATGGTCTGGGCCTGGACCCGGGCCCGGGCAGCCAGCAGCGTCTGGGCCATGGGACCTTCCGTTTCCAGCACTTCCAAGGCGATCACCCCGGCGTGGGTCAACCCCAGGTCCGCTAGTTTTTCATTCCACACGTGTTCCACCAGACGCGCGGCTGTGGAGAGCAGACGCGGCGTTGGCCAGCTGTTCAAATCGGGCACCTTCCAATTATAAGTCGCACACGGTTGGCCGATATAAGCCACCCCCTGCCGGCCGGGGCTTTCGGCGATTTGGCTATGCTGGTGGAAACGTCCCCTGCCTTCAGCTGCCGCATCGAGGAGCCAGCCCATGACCGAACGACTGACCACCGGCGACGCCGCACCGGATTTCACCCTGCAGGACCCGGAGGGCAACGAAGTCTCGCTGGCCGGGTTCCGCGGACGCCACGTGGTGGTGTACTTCTATCCGGCCGCATCGACACCGGGCTGCACCAAGCAGGCCTGCGACTTCCGGGACAACATCGCCTCACTGCAGGGAGCCGGCTACGACGTCGTCGGCATTTCCCCGGACCCGCTGCCGAAGCTGGCGAAGTTCGCGCAGAACGAAGCCCTGAATTTCCCGCTGCTGTCCGATCCCGACCACGCCGTAGCCGCAGCGTACGGGGCCTGGGGGGAGAAGAAGAACTACGGCAAGGTCTACGAAGGCCTGATCCGCTCCACCGTGGTGGTCGATCCGGACGGCAAGGTGTCCCTCGCACAGTACAACGTCCGGGCCACGGGCCACGTGGCCAAGCTCCGCCGGGATCTCGGCCTCGATTAGCGCCCACGAGCCCGCTCCGGCTGCTGTGCCTGCCCTCAGGAGGCCCAGGCCTTCCGGCTGCAGCCGCTGCGGGTACAATTGTCAGGTGCCCGGGCCCGGTCCCGGCACCGCACTGCGCGAGTGGCGAAATTGGCAGACGCGCTGGATTTAGGTTCCAGTGTCTTCGGACGTGCGGGTTCAAGTCCCGCCTTGCGCACCATTACCTGTCCGGTACGTGCCTGCGGCCGGAACCGGAGAACCTGACGGAACGGCGCTCAGCGGTGCCGCTGCCGGGCCATGTGCAGCATCGCGGCAAACGCGGCGATAAAGAGCAGTTCGAACACTGCCAGGGTGAGCACCCAGCCCCACAGTCCCTCGCCCACGGCCAGGACGATGCCCAGCACCACGAACAGCGATCCCATGGCCAGCACCAACACGGCAAACCCGATCGCCACGGCCTCGCTGCGCACCCCGGTCCGGAAGCCGAATCCTTCCGGACGGTGATCTTCATTGGACACTGCCATCACAAGACCATCATCGCCCACCTGGGGCCAAACGGCACCGGTCCGGCACAGGATCCTGCCAAGTGGTGAAGATCACGCCGCCCCTAACCGGCGGCCTTCCCGTGGCAGCGTCTGCCGGCCTCCCCGTTCGCTGCCTGCCCCACACGCTCCGCGTGCGGGGACCCCTGGCCGCTCCCTTACCTCGCTCCGCTCGGGGCGGGTCCCTCGGCCGCTAGACTGGACTTCCACCTTATGGCCGGCCCCGAGGAGCACCAGCTTGAGCATGTCCCCCGCGCGCCGCACCGTTCTTAAGGCCGGTGCCGCGGCCGCGGCGGTGCTGCTGACCGGCTGCACCTCCGGCCCGTCCCCGACCGCGTCCAACGGAACATCCGCACCGCCGTCGTCCCCGGCCACCGCGCCGCTGAGGTTCACCATGGGTACCGCTGCCAGCCCGGCAGGGCTGGATGCCGCGCTGGTGGTGGACACCGAATCGTTCCGGGTGACGCGGCAAATCCTGGAACCGCTCATCGGTGTGGACCCGGACACCGGCGTGCCGGCACCGCGGCTGGCCACCACATGGGAAGAGCTCGAGAACCGCCGCTCGTACAGGTTCACGCTCCGCTCCGGCGTCACCTTCCACGACGGCACCCCGTTCGACGCCGAAGCCGTCCGGATCAACTTCGAGCGCTGGTTCAACCTGCCGAAGAAAATCCGGCCGGCCGAAGGCAGGCTGCCCTTCGAGGCGGTCTTCGGCGGCTTCGCGGACAGCTCCGCGGAGCCGCTGTACGTGGACTGCAAGGTACTCGGCCCGCTGGAAGTCCAGCTGGACCTGAACCGGCCCTACACCGGGCTGGTGGCCGCCCTGGCCTCACCGGCGTTCGGCATTTCCTCCCCGGCAGCCCTGGCCAAGGGCCGGGCGGACGAACTGACGGAGGAACACAACGGCACCCGAATCTCAAGCTACGCGCTGCATCCGGTGGGGACCGGCCCCTTCAAGCTGGAGAGCTGGAAGGGCCGCACAGTGGTGCTCTCCGCCTTCGAGGGCTACTGGGGTGCGGCCAGCCAGGTCGCCACGGTGGAGTTCACGGTGCTGCCGCATCCGGCCGCCCGCGCCCGGGACCTGCTGGCCGGTGAGATCGACGGCTACGACCTGGTCACCCCCGGCACCTATACGGATCTGGCGCGCAACGGCATGCAGGTGCTGCCGCGGGACCCGTTCTCGGTGCTGTACCTGGGCATGAACCAGGCTTCCGGCCCGCTGGCGGACGTGCGGATGCGCCAGGCGATCGCCCATGCCATCGACCGCGGCGCCCTGATCGACGGCTTCTTCCTCCAAGGCACCCGCGAGGCCAGGCAGTTCATTCCGCCCAGCCTCGGCGTCAACAACGAGCAGATCACCTACTACGGCTATGACCCGGAGCAGGCACGGGCCCTGCTGAAGGCGGCAGGTTACGACGGCGAGCCGATCACCTTCCACTATCCGCTCAACGTCACCCGCGCCTACCTGCCCACCCCGGAGAAGGTCTACGCGGAACTCAGCCGCCAGCTCACTGCCGTCGGACTCACGATCAAGCCGATGCCGGTGGCCTGGGACGACGGATACCTCAGCCAGATCCAGGGCACTGAGAAGCACCAGCTGCACCTGGCCGGGCTGAGCGGCAGCTACCGGGATCCGGACCAGTTCGTTGGAGCACTTTTCGGCGCCCCCAGCGCGGAGTTCGGCTTCAACAGCGCCGTGGTCTTCAGCCGGATCGCCCGGGCCAGGGCGCTGCCGAACGGTCCGGAGCGCACCCAGGCCTACCTGGACATCAACGACCTGCTGGCCAGGCGCCTGCCCGCCCTGCCGCTGGCCTTTCCGATCTCTGCGCTCGCGATGGGCCCGCAGGTAGAAAGCTACCCCGCCAGCCCGATGCTCGAGGAGGTCCTCAACCTCGTGCGGCTCAGGACCAGCTGAGGAACCGCAGACGCTACCACGCCGGCTGCCGCCGGGCTGTAGCCCGGGTCACACCGGCGGCAGGCAATTTCGGTCCGGATGCGACCCGGGGGTAACCTCTATACGCTGGCAAAGCTGCTACGGGAGATTCAAGTTGACTGCACATACCCCTTCGGGATCATCCACCTCGAACATTGACGTTGCCCTGATCGGCGGCGGAATCATGAGCACCACCCTCGGTTCCTTCATCAAGCAGCTGCAGCCGGAGTGGAGCATCAGCCTGTTCGAGAACCTGGACCAGGCCGGACTGGAAAGTTCCGGCCCTTGGAACAACGCCGGCACCGGTCACGCCGCGCTGTGCGAGCTGAACTACTCCCCCGCCGGCCCCGACGGCTCGGTCGCCACGGCCAAGGCCGTGGGCATCAACGAACAGTTCCACATCTCCCGCCAGTTCTGGTCGCACATGGTCACCAGTGGGTATCTCGGGTCTCCGAAGGAATTCATCAACCCGATTCCGCACATGAGCTTCGTCTGGGGCGACGCCCACGCCGATTACCTCAGGCGCCGTTACGAGGCCTTCAAGGCCGAGCCTGTCTTCGAGCAGATCGAGTTCACCGAGGATCCGGCCCGGCTGGCTGAGTGGGCCCCGCTGGTCATGGCCGGACGCGACCCGCAGCAGCGGGTGGCGGCCTCCCGCGTGGCCGGCGGCACGGACGTGGACTTCGGGGCCCTCAGCCGCAAACTGGCCGGCTACCTGGCCGGCAGCGGGGCCGACATCAACTTCGGCCACCGGGTCACCGACGTCGCCCGCGGCACCGACGGCCGCTGGGAACTGACGATCAAGGATCGCGCGACCGGGCAGAAGAAGTCCGTCCGCGCCCGGTTCGTCTTCGTCGGCGCCGGCGGCGGCGCCCTGCACCTGCTCCAGCGCTCGGGCATCCCCGAAGCCAGGGGCTTCGGCGGTTTCCCCGTCTCCGGCCAGTTCCTGCGCTGCACCGACGAATCCGTCATCAACCGGCACGCCGCCAAGGTTTACGGCCAGGCGGCCGTAGGCGCCCCGCCGATGTCGGTGCCGCACCTGGATACCCGCTTCGTCGACGGCAAGCGCTCGCTGCTGTTCGGTCCGTACGGCGGGTTCTCCCCCAAGTTCCTCAAGACCGGGTCCTTCCTCGACCTGCCGCTGTCCGTCCGGCCGTCCAACCTGATCCCGATGCTCGCCGTCGGCAAGGACAACCTGGGCCTGGTCAAGTACCTGATCACCGAGGTCCTGAAGACCCGCGAGGGCAAGAACGTGGCGCTGCGCGAGTTCTTCCCCGAGGCCGAGGGCGGGGACTGGGAGCTGATCACCGCCGGCCAGCGCGTCCAGGTCATCAAGAAGGACGCGAAGAAGGGCGGCGTCCTGCAGTTCGGCACCGAGGTCATCACCTCCGCCGACGGCAGCATCTCCGGCCTGCTCGGCGCGTCCCCGGGCGCTTCCACCGCGGCGCCGATCATGATCCAGGTACTCGAGCGCTGCTTCCCCACTGAATTCAAGAACTGGGAGCCGAAGCTGAAGGAAATGCTCCCGGGGTACGGCGTGAAGCTGAACGACAATCCGTCCCTGCTGGCCGAGATCACCGCCGACACCAACCGCGTGCTGCAGCTTGGCTGACGCCGGGCAGCCTCCCGCCGGCCGGGCTTGAGGCCATGCACCGGCTGGCCACACTGTCCCTGGCGAACCGCGCGCTGATCGCCCTCATTACGGTTTTCGTGGCCGTCTTCGGGGTCATCACCATGGGTTCCCTGAAACAGGAACTCATCCCGTCCCTGGAACTTCCGCGGGTCACGGTGCTGGCCTCGATGCCGGGGGCCTCGCCGGAGGTGGTGGACAAGCAGGTCAGCGAGCCGCTGGAGCGTGCGCTCACGGCCGTGGAGGGCCTGGAGTCTTCCACGGCCACCTCGCGCACCGGGCTGTCCACGGTGAACCTGGCCTTCGTCTACGGCACCAATCTGGACCGCGCCCGCAGCCAGGTGGACCGCGCCATCTCCAACGCCCGCCAACTGCTGCCCGAGGATGTCTCGCCGCAGTCCCTGGCCGGCAGCGTCAGCGACTTCCCGGTGGTCTTCATGGCCGTCTCCTCGGACCTGCCGCTGAGCGAGCTGAATACCGAACTGCAGCGGCTGGCCGTGCCGCGGCTGCAGAAGCTCGACGGCGTCCGCGGGGCGGAGGTGACCGGCGGGGCGCGCCGGCATATCTCGATCCTTCCTGATGAGGACAAGCTCAGGGACCACGGCGTCACCGCCGCCGCCATCGCCGGCAGCCTTGAGAACAGCGGCGGACTGGTTCCTGCCGGTACCGTCGATGCGCAGGGCAAGTCCCTCTCCGTGCAGGTCGGCAGCCCGCTGGAGAGCCTCGGAGCCATCCGGAACCTGCCGCTGGACGCTCCGGGCGAACCGGTGACCATCGGCGAGGTGGCCCAGGTACGCATCGACGATGACGAACGCACCTCGATCACCCGGACCAACGGTGCCGAGACCCTGGCCTTGGCCGTGACCAAGACGCCGGACGGGGACACCGTGGGCGTGTCGCGGGCCGTCGCCGCCCTGGTGCCTGACCTGGAGGCCGAACTGGGCCACGGTGCGCAGATCACCACGGTGTTCGACCAGGCGCCGTTCATCGAGAAGTCGATCAAGGACCTCACCACCGAAGGACTGCTCGGCCTGGGCTTCGCCGTGCTGGTCATCCTGGCCTTTTTGTTCTCGGTCCGGTCCACGCTGATCGCGGCCGTCTCCATCCCGCTGTCCCTGCTGGCCAGCTTCATCGCCTTGGCCGCGCTGGACTACTCGCTGAACATCCTGACCCTGAGCGCCCTGACGATTGCGATCGGCCGCGTGGTGGATGACTCGATCGTGGTGGTGGAGAACATCAAGCGCCATCTGGCCTACGGCGAGGCCAAACGCACGGCCATCCTGACCGCCGTGCGCGAAGTGGCCGGCGCCGTGACTGCCTCCACGCTGACCACCGTGGCGGTGTTCGCCCCCATTGCCTTCGTGGGCAACCTGGCCGGAGAGCTGTTCAGGCCTTTCGCCGTCACCACGGCCCTGGCGCTGCTGGCCTCCCTGGCGGTATCCCTGACCATCGTGCCGGTGCTGGCCTACTGGTTCGTCAAATCCCCGGACCAGCGCCTGGACCCGGCCAGGGTGCGCGCGGCAGCCCAGGCCCGGGAGTCCCGCTCGAAACTGCAGCGCGGCTATCTGCCGGTCCTGGCCACCACCCAGCGGCACCCGGTACTGACGCTGGCCGCCGCCGTCCTCGTGCTGGCCGGAACAGTGGCGATGGTGCCGCTGATGCAGACCAACCTGCTGGGTGATTCCGGCCGGAACAGCTTCAACCTGCGCCAGGAAATGCCTGCCGGCAGCAGCCTCGGGACCACCGACGCGGCGGCTCGGAAGGTGGAGAACCTGCTGCACGCCACCGAGGGCGTCAAGGACGTCCAGGTCACCCTCGGCAACTCCACGGCCGGATTGGGCGGCTTCCTCTCCGCCGGCACCAACGTGGCCCAGTTCACCGTCACCACTGAGGAAGGTGTGGACCAGGAAGGGCTGCGCGACTCGGTGCGGGAGGCGGTGCAGGCCCTGCCCGGCGCCGGGACCATCACCCTGGGCACGCAGGGAGGCGGCTTCGGCACTTCCGGCACCGTGGATGTCACCCTCTCCGCGGCGGACGCCCGGGACCTCAAGGCCGCCTCCGACGCCGTCGTGAAGGAGCTTGCGGACGTCCCCGGCGCGGCGGAGGTCTCCAGCAACCTCGCCGCCGAGGAGCCGGTAGCCCAGGTCAGGATCGACCGGGCCAAGGCGGTGGCGGCCGGGCTGAGCGAACAGGAAGTGTCCGGGCTGCTGGCTTCCGCCATCAGCCCGCTGCCCGGCGGCACGCTGCGGATCGGCACCACCGACTATCCGGTGCAGATCGGCGAGGGCCGGCAGTTCGACAGCGTCGGGGAGCTGCGCGCTGCCAGGATTCCGACGCCGGCCGGGCCCGTCCGGCTCGCGGACCTCGCCACTGTCACCGAGGAGCAGGTTCCCGCCACGATCACCACCTCAGGGGGCGAGCGGACCGCCGTCGTCTCCGTCACCCCCGGCGGCGACAACCTCGGGGCCCTCAGCGCCGAGGTCCGGGCCCGGCTCGGCGGCGCAGCCCTGCCGGCGGGAGTCACCGCGACGCTGGGCGGCGCCGCCAGCCAGCAGGCCGAATCCTTCCGGCAGCTGGGCCTGGCGCTGCTGGCCGCCATCGCGATCGTGTACGTGATCATGGTGGCCGCCTTCAAGAGCCTCGTCCAGCCGCTGATCCTGCTGGTGTCCGTGCCGTTCGCGGCCACCGGCGCCATCGCCCTGCTGGCCGTCACACGGATCCCGCTCGGCCTGCCGGCGCTGATCGGCATGCTCATGCTGGTGGGCATTGTCGTCACGAACGCGATCGTGCTGATCGATCTGATCAACCAGTACCGCCGCGGTACGGCGGACCAGGCGGCCATGAGCGTGGCCGAGGCCATCCGGCACGGGGCCCGGCAGCGCCTGCGCCCGATCCTGATGACGGCGCTGGCCACGATCTTCGCACTGACCCCGCTGGCCCTGGGGCTGACCGGGGACGGCGGATTCATTTCCCAGCCGCTCGCCGTCGTCGTCATCGGCGGCCTGGTCTCCTCGACCGCGTTGACCCTGGTGCTGGTGCCCGTGCTGTACCGCCTGGTAGAGGGCCGCCGGGAACGTCCCGCGGGGGGCCCGGCCGCGGAACTGCGGGAACCGGTGCACGCCTCCGTATAGCCTCCGCAGCCGCCCGCCCGGGCGGGTGCTCCGGAGCGGAGCCAGCTGCAAGAGATTGGGGCGCTCCCGCAGTGTCGGCTACGCCGCCCGTTCACGGCCTGCCCCGCACGCTTTACGCACGGGGACCGGGCCGTTCTCTGGCGGGCCCTCGCGCACTCTCAGGCGTTCTCGTTCCAGATCGTGCGGTGCACCTTCCACTCGCCGTCGGACTGCTTTTGCAGGATGCGCATCACCTTGTACGAGGAATGTGCCGGCCGGCCATCGGGCCTTACCCGCATCGAACCGCGGATCTCGCCCCATTCGAAAGCGTAATCGCCGGCAATCCTCACCTCCGCGAAATCGAGCACGTAGTCGAGCACCTCGAACCGGCGCATCGCTGCCTTGGTGCGCACGAAGTGCGCCGCAATCTCGTCCCGGCCGCTGATCGGCCGGCCGCCGGGCGGCAGGACCACGGCATCCGCGGTCATCAGCGTGCGCAGCGTCGCAAAGTCGCCCTCCTTCGACGCCCGCATGTCGATGTCGTGCAGCCGCTTTATCGCTGCCAGATCCCGCTCCGTGTCCTGGTCCATCTCCCCGCACCTTCCCACGCTCTCGTTCAGAAGCTACAGCACACCGGGCGGGCCCGCATGGACGGGCGCCGGCTGCCTGCCCCGGCTTGCCGGACGGGGGCGTCCTGCTGCAAGAATCGAACCATGGGTACCGCCAGCACCGGACGCCGCCCCGATGCCGATTCCCGTGCTGCAGGGCGTCTCCGAGCCGCCGGACGCCGCCTGCGGACCGGCCTGCGCCGGCCCCGGCTCAAGCTCGCCCTGAAGGCGGCCCTGGCTGCGGGTCTGGCCTGGCAGCTGGCCCTGGCCATCCCCGGCGCGGCCCAGGAGTACCCCTATTACGCCCCGGTCGGGGCGCTGCTGAGCATGTACCACACGGTTGCCGGGTCGGTGAAGACGGCAGCCCAGACTCTGGCCGGGCTGCTGCTGGGGATCGGACTGGCCTGGCTGCTCATGCTCTGGGCCGCCCCCAGTGCCCTCTCCGTGGGGCTGCTGGTCTGCCTGGGCGTCCTGCTGGCGGGCATTCCGCGCCTAGGGTCGGGCCGGGACTGGGTGCCGGTAGCTGCGCTGTTCGTGCTGCTGGTCGGCGGGTCCGACGCCGGGGACTATGCAACCGCCTACCTGGTGCAGACGGCCGTGGGCGCCGCCGTCGGTATTACGGTCAATGTCCTGGTCTTCCCGCCGCTGCATTTCCATGCCGCGGCCAGCCGGCTGGCCGAGCTCCGGCAGGACGCGGCCGGGCAGCTGGAGCAGATGGCCGAAGCCCTGGTGGAGCCGTGGCCGCCGGACCACCGGGACTGGGTCGAGCACAGCGAGGACCTGGCGCAGCTCAGTGCCCGGGTGCGGCAGGCGGTCCAGGAGGCGGCCCAGAGCAGCAAGGGGAACCCGCGCCGGCGGCTGCATCCGCGCGACCTGGACGAGGACTACCGCCGGCTCAGGCAGCTTGAGCGCACGGTGTTCCATGTCCGGGACATGACCGACGTCCTCTCTGCGGTCATCTGGGAGGAGCGCCTGCGGATTCCCCCGAACCTGGTTGAACCGCTCGCGGACACCATGGCCGCGGTGGCTGCCGCCATCCGCAGCTTGGACGACGACGACGGGCACCTGCTGGAGGAAGCCTCCGGCAGGCACGAGGAGCTGATGCAGGAACTGGACCGGCTGGCCGCCGGCGGGCACCCGTCCGCCGCCACGGGATCGCTGTCCGTGAGCCTGGGCCGGATCCTCGCCTGCCTGCAGCCGGCACCGGCCGGACGGGAGCGGGAATGAACCGGGGCCGGCCGCTGTTGCCCTGGTAGATGCAAAAGCATGTAAACTGACAGCGGCCATCCGGCCCTGCCCACCCAGGAGGATCCACCCATGCAGATCGGCGTCTTCAGCGTCAGCGACATCACCCAGGACCCGACCAACGGCCGCATGCCCACCGAGCGGGAGCGGATCAAGGCGATCGTGGCGATCGCGAAGAAGGTCGAAGACATCGGCATGGATGTCTTCGCCATCGGCGAGCACCACAACCCGCCGTTCTTCTCCAGCTCCCCCACCACCTTGCTCGGCTACATCGCCGCCCAGACCGAGCGGATCACGCTGTCCACGGCCACCACGCTGATCACCACCAACGACCCGGTGAAACTGGCCGAAGACTACGCGATGCTGCAGCAGTTGGCGGATGGCCGCGTGGACCTGGTGCTGGGCCGCGGCAACACCGCCCCGGTCTACCCGTGGTTCGGCAAGAACATCCAGGACGCGCTGGAACTGACAGTGGAGAACTACGCCCTGCTGCGCAAGCTGTGGGACGAGGACGTGGTCAACTGGCAGGGCAGGTTCCGCACCCCGCTGCAGAACTTCACCGCCACGCCGCGCCCGCTCGACGGCGTTCCGCCGTTCGTCTGGCACGGCTCCATCCGCACGCCGCAGATCGCCGAACTCGCCGCCTACTACGGCGACGGCTTCTTCGCCAACAACATCTTCTGGCCCAAGGAGCACTACATGCGCCTGATCGGCCTGTACCGCGAGCGCTACGCCCATTACGGCCACGGCTCGGCGGACCAGGCGATCGTGGGGCTGGGCGGGCAGTTCTTCATGCGGAAGAACTCCCAGGACGCGGTCAACGAATTCCGGCCGTACTTCGACAACGCCCCGGTCTACGGCCACGGCCCGTCGCTGGAGGATTTCACGGCGCAGACCCCGCTGACCGTGGGCAGCCCGCAGCAGGTGATCGAGCGCACGCTCAGCTTTGCAGACTACTTTGGCGACTACCAGCGCCAGCTGTTCCTGATCGACCATGCCGGCCTGCCGCTGAAGACGGTGCTCGAGCAGCTGGACCTGTTCGGCGAGGAAGTCCTGCCGGTGCTGAAAAAGGAATTCGCCGCCCGGAAGCCGGCCCATGTGCCGGATGCCCCGACGCATGCCAGCCGCAAGGCGGCGCTGGCGGCGAAGCAGGCCGCAGGCGCGGCCCCGGCGGGCGCCCATGATTGAGCAGGAGCGCCTGCCGGACATCCGGACCACCGCGCAGGCCTGGGAATCGCTCTTCCGCGCCCAGGTGGCGGTGATGCGCCGCCTGCAGGCGCTGCCGGAGTTCCGGAAGCTGTCCGTGCGCGAGTACGACGTGCTGTTCAACCTGACCCGCTGTCCCGGAGGCTGGACGCGGCTGAACGAGCTGAACGAGAACCTGCTGATCAGCCAGCCGAGCCTGAGCCGGATGGTGGACCGGCTGGAGGCCAAGGGCCTGGTGCTGCGGCGCACGGCGGAGCAGGACCAGCGCGGCATCGAGATCTCGCTTACGGAGGCCGGCCGGGAACTGCAGCGGAGAATCGGCCGCGAGCACGTGCGCCACCTGCACGAGCTGATTGCGCCCGCGCTCTCAGCCGAGGAATTCGGCCAGCTGCAGGCGCTGACGGAGAAGCTGCGGTCGGGCCTGTCGCCGGGCTGCTGACCTGCCTGCGGGCCGGCTCTCCACCCACCCTCGGACCGATTCTCCGGATGAGGCCCGTGTCCGGCCCGGATACGGGCGTCACCTGCCAAGTCGGCAGGGTTCAGGGAATCCGCCGGGCGGGCATGCGGACGGCAACCAGCAGCCCGGAGAGGGCGGTCAGCACGGCGACGACGGCGACCGCGGCCGGGATGCCGAAGGCATCGGCCGCCACCCCGGAGAGCACCGCGCCGGCGGCAAAACCGCCGTCGCGCCACAGCCGGTAAATACCGACGGCGCTGGCCCGCCACTGCGGATGCGCAACATCGCCGATGGCCGCCAGCAGGGCCGGGTAGGCCATCGCCGTCCCGGCGCCCAGCAGGATCATGGCGGCCAGCCACAGGCCGAAGCGGCCGCCGGCGGCCACCAAGGCCAGCCCGACCGCCTGTACCATCATGCCTCCGACGATCAGCTTCCTGCGGCCATACCTGTCCGAGAGCACGCCGGTCACCAGCTGGCCTGCGCCCCAGACGGCCGGATAGGCGGCCACCAGAAGGCCGACCTGGGCGACCCCCAGTCCGGCCGCGGCGAACAGGATCGGGAACAGCCCCCAGGCCAGGCCGTCGTTGAGGTTGTTGACCAGGCCGGCCTGGCTGACCGAGGACAGGGTCCTGTCCCGGAAGGTCGTGAGCATAAAAACCTGCCGGGAGCTGAGGCTGCCGGCCGTACTGCCGGGCGCCGACCAGTGCCCGCTTCCGGCCTCCGCAGCCGCATGGTGGCGGGTCTCCCGGACGGCCAGCACGGACAAGCCCAGGCCGATGGCGATATAGGCCGCGCCCAGCAGGAAGGGCCCGGGCCGCAGCCCGTGATGCGCGGCGATGTAGCCGGTGGCCAGGGCTGTGCCGGCGACGCCGAGGTAGCCGGCCGCTTCGTTCAGACCCATCGCCAGGCCGCGCTGCTGCGGGCCGACGAGGTCCATCTTCATCACCACCGTGGTGGACCAGGTCAGGCCCTGGCTGATGCCCAGAACGGCATTGGCGGCCACGATCCACCCCCAGGCCTGTCCGAACATGAGCATGGCGGGAACGGGGACCGCAGCCAGCCATCCGGCGACCAGGACCGGCTTGCGGCCCCAGCGGTCCGACAGCACTCCGGCGCAATAGTTGCCGGCCGCCTTCGCCAGGCCGAAGGCAAAGATGTAGGCCAGGGCGGCGGTGTAGAGGCCGACGCCGAAAATTTCCTCCGCCAGCAGCGGCAGCACCGTGCGTTCCTGGCCCAGCGTGCCGCCCACGAGGGCATTGACCGCGACCAGGAGCAGGAACTGTGCCCAGTTCCGGCGCAGGCCGAGCTCGGTCCGGCGGTCCGCCCGCACGCTTCCCATGCTGCATGCCTATCCGGGAACGGCCCCGGGCCGGTGGACCTCCACCGGCAGGCCGGCCGCCGCCCACTCCGGATAGCCCTCTTCCAGCCGGGCTGCGGGAATGCCGTACCGCTGCAAGGTCCGGACGGCGTCGTCGGCAAAGACACAGAACGGTCCGCGGCAATAAGCCACCACGGTGCGGCCGGCCGGCAGTTCGTCCAGCCGCTTCTCCAGCTCCCTAACCGGCAGGGAGAGGGCCCCGGCAATGTGGCCGGAACGGAACTCGGCGTCCGGGCGGACGTCGACGACCACCACGTCACCGGCCTGGAGCCGTTCCGAGAGCTCGGGCCGGGTCAGCACGGTCATGCCGGAACGGTCCCCCAGATACGCCGCCGCCACTTCCTCAAGCCGGGCCGCGTGCCCGGCCGCCACCTGCCGCACGGCCGCCCACAGCCGGGAGACCGCGGGGCCGCTGAGCGAATAGTAGATCCGGTTGCCGTCCCGGCGGGTGTCCACCAGGCCTGCGCGCAACAACTGCTGCAGGTGCTGCGAAGTATTGGCGACGGTCTGGCCGATTTCCCGGGCCAGCTCGTC
Source organism: Arthrobacter mobilis (assembly GCF_012395835.1). GTDB lineage: Bacteria > Actinomycetota > Actinomycetes > Actinomycetales > Micrococcaceae > Crystallibacter > Crystallibacter mobilis. The sequence continues at coordinate 160,386 of NZ_JAAZSQ010000006.1, read as the reverse complement.
CACGGAACGTTCTCCCTGGGCCAGGATGTCCACGATTTCCGCGCGGCGCCCGCTTCCCAGAGCCTTCGCCACTGCGGCGAAGGCATCGAACAGTGCGTTTTTGGCCTCGCGGCTGCCCATACCGGACCCTCCCGGAATCTGTTCAAGTGTTACTTGACAATCTACCCCGGACAGAACCACTATTCAATTAATATCTTGAATAGCAGGGCAGGCTCCTGCGACGGGCCGCCCGCCAGGAAAGAGGCGAACCGCCATGAACGATGCCATCGGAACCGTCCGCAGCGGGACGGACACGGCCGTGGACAGCGGGACCCAGACCGTGGACCGGGCCGAACTGGAGGCCAAGGTCAAGGAGATCTACCGGCGGGTGGCGCAGGAGCCGCGGGGCCGCTACCACTTCGAGATGGGCCGGGCCCTGGCCGAACGCCTGGGTTATCCGCCGCAACACCTCGATGCGGTGCCGCCGGGCGCCGTTGAGTCCTTCGCCGGCGTCGGCTACTTCTTCGACCTGGCCCGGCTGTCCCCGGGAGAAGCAGTGCTGGACCTGGGCTGCGGTTCCGGGATGGACCTCTTCATCGCCGCCGCCGCGGTGGGTCCGGAGGGGCGCGCGGTGGGCCTGGACATGACCCAGGAGCAGCTGCAGAAGGCAGAGGCCCTGCGGGCCGGATTCCCGGCTGCGTCCTTCGTCTTCGGCCACATCGAGGACCTTCCGTTCGAGGACGCCAGCTTTGACTGCATCATTTCCAACGGCGTCATCAATCTGTCCCCGGACAAGGCCGCCGTGTTCCGCGAGGCGGCCCGCGTGCTGAAGCCCGGAGGCCGCCTGGCCATCGCCGACATCGTTAGCCGCCGGCAGCTGGCACAGCAGATTGTATGCAATGCCGACCTGTGGGCGGCCTGCATCGGCGGCGCGGAGCAGGTGGACACCTACCAGCAGCTGATGACCGGCAGCGGGCTACGCCTGGACCAAATGAGGCGCAACGACTATGGCTTCCTCTCCGGCAGCGCGCAGGCCGCGAGCGGCAAATACGGCGTGATGAGCCTGTCGATGCTGGCCTTCAGGGACTGACCGGCCGCCCCGGGCCATGGGGCGGGCCGGCTGCTAGCCGAGCTGGACCAGGGCCGCCGGATCCTCGTCGGGCACGGGTTCGTCGATCTCCGCGGTGACCTTAAGCCGGGTCAGCGACAGGCTTCCGCCCACTGTCGAGAGGAAGGCGGTGTCGGAGGCATCCCGGCCGGTAGCGATCCGCAGCAGGCTGTGCCGGGAGGCCAGGCCGGTGGCGTCGACAACATGCCAGGCGCCGTCGACATACGCTTCGGCGACGGCATGGAAATCCATCGGCTCCAGGCCAGGGGCGTAGACCGCGGCCAGCCGGGCCGGAACGTCCTTGGCCCGCAGCAGCGAGACCACCAGGTGCGCATAGTCGCGGCACACCCCGCGGCGGGCCAGCAGCGTCTGCACCGCCCCGTCAGTATGGCGGGAGGAGCCGCTGACATAGCGCAGTTCCCTGCCCACCCAGTCGCGCACCGCCGCCAGCAGTCCGGTGCCGCGCAGCCCACCGAATTCGGCGTAGGAGGTGGGCAGCAGGTGGTCCGACTCGCAGTAGCGGCTGGGCCGGACGTACTTGATCAGCTCCACTTCGTCTGCCGCTTCGGGCACGGCCGAGCCTTCCACAGTGGCCGTGTACTCCAACTCCACCGTGGAAGGCTCGGCCACCGTCAGGACATGGAGCCGGCCCCCGTGCACGTCAGACAGTTCCCGTACCGGCACCGGCTCGGAGTTCACCAGCACGGTCAACTGCTCCTCGAAGGCCTCAAAGCCCGGGTTCCGGACCGCGGCCACGGCGAAGACCATGGAGGTGTTGGCGGTGGTGGTGGCGGCAATCCGGGCCGAAACGGCTCGTCGCATGAACGCTCCTGTGCAGGGGTGGATCTTCCGGCCCGCGGAGGGGCCGAACCAATTATCCGTGCCCGGGGCCGCTTTGCCTAAACGCGCCCACCTGTCCGCATGAGGGCGGTGCGGGGCGCTCAGCGTGCCAGCGCCTGCACCTGCCGCACGGCGGCGACGACGGCGCGCGCGGCCAGGGCGACTTCGGCCTCCTTCACGGCGGCGGGCAGGGTCAGCCGGACCGCAGTCTGCGCAACGGCGGGTTCGATGCCCATGGCCAGCAGGACGGCCGAAGGCTCATCCGATCCGGCGTGGCAGGCCGACCCGGAGGAGCAGACGATGCCGCGCCGCTCCAGCTCGAGCAGCACGGCCTCGCCGGAGGTGCCCGGGAAGCAGAACGAGGCGCTGCCCGGCAGCCGGTCCTGCCGGTGGCCGGTGAGCACGGCCTCCGGCAGCGCACCGAGGACCTGGTCCACCAGATAGTCGCGGTAGCGGGCCAGCCGGGGCGCAGCCTCGGTGCGTTCGGCCTCGGCCAGTGCCAGCGCGGTGGCGGTGCCGACGGCGCCGGCCACGTTTTCGGTGCCGGACCGCCGGCCGCGTTCCTGCCCGCCGCCGTGGATGAGCGGCTCCAGCGCAATCCGGCCGGCCGCATACAGCAGGCCGCTGCCCTTGGGAGCGCCCAGCTTGTGCCCGGAGACGCTCAGGGCGTCGGCGCCGAGTCCGGCAACATCCAGCGGCAGCCAGCCGGCGGCCTGGACGGCATCCACGTGGAAGGGCACTCCTGCCGCCCGGCAGAGCCTGCCGATCCGGACCACGGGCTGGATGGTGCCCACCTCGTTGTTCGCGTACATCACCGAGCACAGCGTGGTTTCCGGCGTCAGGGCGGCTTCCAGCGCGGCCAGGTCCACCGTTCCGTCCGGGTCCACGGGGACGCGGGTCACGCGGAAACCGTGGAAGCGCTCCAGGTACTCTGCGGCCTCGGCGACGGATGGATGCTCCACGGCGCTGATGACCAGGTGCCGGCCCCGCGGCCGGGCCAGGGCAATGCCCTTGACCGCCAGGTTGTTGGCCTCGGTGCCGCCGGAGGTGAAGATGACTTCCCCGGGCCGGCAGCCAAGCACCGCTGCGGCCTTGCCCCGGGCATACTCCAGCGCCCGGGCCGCGGCCTCCCCCACGGTGTGGTGGCTGGAGGGGTTGCCGAAGTCCTGGGTCAGTGCCGGCCACATGGCCTCGAGCACTTCGCGGCGTACCGGCGTCGTGGCGGCCGAATCCAGGTAGATCATCTGCTGTGCCTCAATCCCGGATGCCTCAGGCGCGCGCGTCCGCGGCGCCGCCCATGCTCATGTCCAGGCCCAGGTCCAGGGACCGAACGCTGTGGGTCAGCGCTCCCGAGGAGATGATGTCCACCCCGGTGGCGGCAATCTGCGCCACCGTCTCCAGCCGGACGTTGCCGCTGGCCTCGACCAGGGCCCGCCCGGCGACCTGCTCGACCCCGGCCCGCAGCTGCTCCAGGCTGAAGTTGTCCAGCATGATGGTGTCCACGCCGGCGGCCAGCACCGGCTCGATCTGCTCCGGGGAGTCCACTTCCACCTCGAAATGCACCGTGTGCGGCAGGGCGGCCCGGGCTTCGGCCAGGGCTTCGGTCAGGTTGCGGCTGCCGCCGGTAATCACGGCCAGGTGGTTGTCCTTAGCCATTACCGCGTCGGAGAGCGAGTACCGGTGGTTGTGCCCGCCGCCGCAGCGCACGGCGAAGCGTTCCAGGGCGCGCAGTCCGGGAGTGGTCTTGCGCGTGTCGGCGACCCGGGCCTTGGTTCCGGCCGTTTCGCGGACGAAGGCCGCGGTCAGGGTGGCGATGCCGCACAGGCGCTGGAGCAGGTTCAGCGCCACGCGCTCGCCCAGCAGGACCGCCCGCGCGCTGCCGCTGATGACCGCGAGCACCTGGCCGGTGCCGAAGCTGTCCCCGTCCGCGACCTTGAGCGAAACCTCGACGGCGGCGTCAACCTGCCGGAAAACGGTGCGCAGGACCTCGGCGCCGGCGAAGACTCCGGGCTCGCGGGCGGTGAGTTCGGCGGTGGCCGTGGCAGAGTCCGGGATCAGGGCAGTGGAGGTGATGTCCCCCCAGGGCGCGTCCTCGGCGAGCGCGGCGGCGACAATGCGCTCCACGGCGGGCTGGTCGGCGGGGAGGATGCGGGTCATGGCTGGTCCTGTTCTTTGACGAAGCTGAGGTGTCCCCGGCCTGCGGGGGCTTGTTCGAAGTCGGTGCGGTAGTGTGCGCCCACCGAGTTGCGGCGGGCTGCCGCGGCGGCGGCCACCAGCCGGGCCACGGTGAGCAGCGCCGCCGTGTCATTGTCCGGTCCGGCATCCGGGGTGGCGCCGGGGCCGGCGGTCCACTCGGCCAGCTGCTTGGCCGCCAGCTCCAGCCCGGCCCCGTCCCGGGCCACGCCGGCGGCGGAAGTCATCAGGGCCTGGATCCCGGCGGCCGTGCAGGCGGTGTCCCCCTCGTCGAAGGCCAGCGGCTGCGCGGCGAAGGCCGGGGCCGTCCGGTACCCGTCCAGGGCTTCCACGGCCCGGCGGGCGAAGACCAGGCCCTCCAGCAGCGAGTTCGAGGCCAGCCGGTTCGCCCCGTGCACGCCGGTGCAGGCTACCTCGCCGACGGCGAAGAGCCCGGGCACCGAGGTGCGCGCATCCAGGTCCGTGCGCACCCCGCCCATCCAGTAGTGCGAGGCGGGCACCACCGGCAGCGGCTGGCGGGTCCAGTCGAAGCCCAGGGCCCGCACCGTCGCGTCGATCATCGGGAACCGGCGGGACAGGAACTGCTCCCCCTTGGCCGCCGCGACCACCGTGGCATCCAGGTAGACGACCGGCTCCAGTCCTTGCTGGGCCAGCTCGCGCTGGCGGCGGTGGATGGCGCGGGAGACGACGTCGCGCGGGGCCAGTTCGGCGTCCGGATGGCTGCCGGGCATAAAGCGCCCGCCGGCGGAGTCGACCAGCAGGGCCCCTTCGCCGCGGACGGCTTCGGAGACCATGAAGGACTGTCCGCCCGTAGCGGCCGGGTCCAGCAGTGTGGGGTGGAACTGGATGAACTCCAGGTCCGACAGCACTGCGCCGGCCTCCCAGGCCAGCGCCACGCCGTCGCCGGTGGCTCCGGCCGGATTGGTGGTCGCCTCGAAGAGCTGGCCTGCGCCCCCGGTGGCGAGCACGACGACGTCCGCCGGCAGCTCCTCGACCGTGCCGGCGCCGCTGCTGCCGCCGGTGCCTGCCGGTTGCAGCCGGACGCCGGTGACGCCGGCACCGGCCCGGCTGCCGCTGCGCAGCAGACCGGACACGGCGGTATGCTCGCGCAGCTGGAGCTGCCCGGCCCCGGCCAGGTCCCGGACCTGCCCGATCAGGGCTGCCGCAATGCCGGCACCGGTGCGGTCCCCGCCGATGTGCAGGATCCGGGGTGCCGAGTGCGCGCCCTCCAGGCCCAGCGCATAGCCGCCGCCGGTGCGGTCGAAGGGAACGCCCCAGCGGTCCAGGGTGGCGATTTCCCGCCCCGCCGCGGCGCAGAGCAGGCGCACGGCGGCGCCGTCGTTCATTCCCGCACCGGCGCGCAGGGTATCGGCCACGTGGGCGGCCACGGAGTCCCCCGCGGCACGGCCTTGGTCGGTGACGGCGGTGATCCCGCCCTGGGCGTGCCAGGTGTTGCTCTGCTCCAGGGCGCCCTTGGTCACCAGCGTGACGGCTGTTGCCGGGCGCCGGGCCGCCAGCGCCGCGGCGTAGAGGCCGGCGATGCCTGAACCGACGACGACGACGCGCAGCTTGGCCGGGGACACAGCCGGGGTCATGGCCGGGCAGCCAGCATCCGCTCGAGGGCCACCCGGGCCGGCACGGCCACGGACTCGGGCACGGTAATCCGGTTCAGGATCTCGCCGCCTGGCAGGGTCCCGGTGCCGGCGTAGGCTTCCAGGACCCAGGCCAGGTAGCCCGGGTGGATCCGGTACATCGTCGAACACGGGCAAATCACCGGGTCCAGGCAGAAGATGGTGTGCTGCGGGAACTCGGCAGCGAGGCGGTTGACCATGTTGATCTCGGTGCCGACGGCGAAGACGGTGGGCTCCTCGGCGGCGGCGATGGCCTTGCGGATGTAGTCGGTGGATCCGGACTCGTCCGCGGCGTCGACCACCGGCATCGGGCACTCCGGGTGCACGATCACCCGCACGCCGGAGTAGTCGGCACGGGCCTTCTCGATCTGCTCCACGGTGAAGCGCTTGTGCACCGAGCAGAAGCCGTGCCAGAGGATCACCCTGGAGTCCAGCAGGGTCTGTTCGTCGTTGCCGCCGAGCGCCTGGCGGGGATTCCACATCGGCATCTGCTCCAGCGGCACGCCCATGGCCTTGGCGGTGTTGCGGCCCAGGTGCTGGTCCGGGAAGAAGAGCACGCGCTGGGCCCGCTCGAAGGCCCATTCCAGCACGGTGGCGGCGTTGGAGGAGGTGCAGACAATGCCGCCGTGCTCGCCGACGAAGGCCTTCAGGGCCGCCGAGCAGTTCATGTAGGTGACGGGCATGACCGGAATTTTTCCGTCGGCGTCGGGCTCGGTGCCGAAGATGCCGGCGAGCTGCTCCCAGCAGGCCTGGACCGAATCGGCGTCGGCCATGTCCGCCATCGAGCAGCCGGCGGCCAGGTTGGGCAGGATCACCGCCTGCTCCGGGCGGGAGAGCATGTCGGCGGTCTCGGCCATGAAGTGCACGCCGCAGAAGACGATGATCTCGGCTTCCGGCTTCTCCTTCGCGGCGCGGGCCAGCTGGAAGGAGTCGCCGACGAAGTCCGCGTACCTGACCACTTCGTCGCGCTGGTAGAAATGGCCCAGGATCACCAGCTTCTCCCCCAGCTTCTGCTTCGCGGCCAGGATCCGGGCCTCCAGCTCGGCATCCGAGGCCAGCCGGTACTCCTCCGGGATCTGGCCCTGGCGGGGCGTGGAGAGCGGGGCGTCATCGGCCATCGAGGCACCGGGGCCGTAGGACGGCGCCCAGGCTGCCGGAGCTGCGGGGGCGTCGAAGGCCCACGGGCCCTTGGCGAGGTCCGGGCTGCAGGTGCTGCCGGCGGCCGGCCGCGCCAGGGCTTCCTCGCGGGTGATGAGCTCGATGGTGGTGGTGACTGATGCCATGGTCTTCTCCGTTGTTCTGCCTGGCTGGGGTTCCTGTGGTGCGGCCGCTCAGCCGGACTGGCTGAGCGGGCCGTTGTTGCGCTGGGCGGCAGCGCCGGTATAGCGGTACAGGCGAGGCGGCCGGTGCCGCACGCCCTGAAGGTATTCGTCGGTTGCCTCGATGTCCGGGGTGGCGCGCAGGTGGCGGCGGAAGTTCGCCGGGTCCAGCGTCCGGCCCAGCACCGCCTCGTAGACTTCGCGGACCTGGGCAAGGGTGAACCTGTCGCCGAGCAGGTCGTAGGCGATCGAGCCGTACTCGACCTTGTTCCGCAGCCGCCAGAGCCCATAGTCCACGATCAGGTTGTGGTCGAAGGCCAGCTTGTCCAGGCGGTCCGCCCGGAACCAGCGCACGTTCTCCGTCTCCCGGGCCAGGGCCGCCTCGTCCGGCTTCACCAGTGCCCAGTAGACGATCGAGACCACCCGCTGGGACGGCGAGCGGTCCAGGCCCCCGAAGGCATACAGCTGTTCGAGGTAGCTCGGCTGCAGGCCGGTGGTTTCCTGCAGGTTCCGTGCCGCAGCATCCTGCAGGGATTCGGTGGCACTCAGCGGCCCGCCCGGCAGCGCCCACAGATCCCGGAACGGTTGGCGGGTCCGGCGCACCAGCGGCAGCCACAGGGTGGGCCGGGTCCGCTCGGAGTCCGGCCGAAGGGCGAAGATCACGGTGGAGATGGCCAGGGCCGGGGGCTGCTGCGCGCGTTCGGACACATTTGCCGAGCTCATGTTCATGGCCACCTCCTTCACACGCCGCCTTATAGTCAGAATGACTAGAAGGTATTCTACAGGGTTTTGGTCACTCTGACACAATCTGTTACCCTCCCCATCGACTTCACAGATCACGCCCATGCCGGGGCGAAAAACGGGCGTGATCCGCAGAGTGGATCAGGAATGCGGGGCCTGGCTGTGGATGACGGTCCAGCTGCGGCGGAGGTATGGCCAGAATCGGTCATGGGCCGCGTCAGGAATTTCCCGGAGCACTTGTCCGCCACGTCCTTCACACTCTCCGAAGGACTGGCAGCGGGCCTGACGGCCAAGCAGCTTCGGCGGCAGGGACTGCGCTTCCCAGCGCCCGGCCGTGCGCGGATGGATGCCCGCCGCCGCGGCCGCCCCCTTCCGGGACACCCCCGAGGCCCGCAGCCGGAAGAACTCCTCCCGGCCCGGATGCAGCGGCCCGCCGGGCCTGCCGGGGATGCCCGCCGCCCGGGCCCATCGGTGGCACGTGCTCAGGTTGAATCCGAGCTCCGCCGCGGCGGCCGCGACGGACCCGGCCCGTTCCAGCGCCCGGAAGAACCCCTCCCGCTCCCGCGGCGTGTACTTTCTCCTGCCGGACGGCCTGTCCGGTTTTTCCGCTAAAGACGACACGGTCGTTGCAACTCCAAGGAATCAAGGTGTTGCAACGACCGCTAGAACTCCCCAGCCTCCGCATGGGCATGACCTGCAAAGTCGATGGATTGGGCGGGTCAGGAGGGTCACGGGCGGTCCGCGGCACTGGAGGCAGCCTGCATCAGCGGCAGGGTCCGGCCCTCGAAGTGGCTGTTCAGCACAATCACCGAGGATGAGCGCAGGATCGTGTTGGTCGCCATGATCTCGTCCAGCACACGCTGCAGGTCCGCATTGGAGCGGGCCACCACGCAGGCGAGCAGGTCACTCTCCCCCGAGACGGTGTGCAGCTCCAGCACCTCGGGAATGTCCGCGAGCGCGGTGGCCACCGCGTCGTGCCCGGCTTCCTGGCGGATGGCAAAGGAACAGTAGGCCTTGACCACGTAGCCAAGCTCCTCGGGCGAAATCCGCGGGCCCCAGCCGGCGATCACGCCCGCGCGTTGCATCTTGTCCAGCCGCGCCTGGATCGTGGCCCGGGCCACCTTCAGCACGCGGGAAGCCTCCAGGACCGACATGCGCGGGTCTTCGGCGAACAGTGTGACAATCCGGGCATCCAGCGAATCGACCTGCACCGTGTACTCCCTTTCCCGAAGCTACCGGCCATCCTGCCGACACCTTTCCGAAAAGAATAAACACTCTGCCTACCGATCCGGAAAGCCTGCCCGGCCCGGCGCGGTTCTTGCGGAGCCGGCGCCAGGGCCGGCCTGGGCCTCCGGGAGGCCCTGCACCCTGCCAAGCCTTCCCCCGCCCGCCGGGGGTGCCCATACTGGAGGAGTCGGCATAAGCCGCAGCCGCAACGGCTTGCCGCGGCCGTGCATCCTGCAGGCCGCGGGACAGCCGCCCGCGGCACCAGCCCTGGAACAGAACCCCTCCGGGCACTTGTGGGAAACTGTCCGGCGGGACGCACGGAAGGTGCCCCGATGAATCCCCAGACGGAGCTTGACGAAGACGCCCTGGCCGGCCTGCGCCAGCAGTTGGCCGGCAGCGTGCTGCTGGCCGCCGACCCCGGCTATGACGAGGCCCGCCGGGTCTGGAATGCGATGATCGACCGGCGGCCGGCCGTCATTGTCCGGGCCGGTGCGGAAAGCGACATTGCCCCGGCGGTGCGTTTCGCCCTCGGGCAAGGCCTGCCGATCGCCGTCCGCGGCGGCGGCCACAATGTGGCAGGCAACGGGACGGTCGACGCCGGCGTGGTGCTGGACCTGGGTGGCCTGCGGAACGTCGAGGTGGATCCGGACCGGCGGACGGTGCGGGTGCAGCCGGGGGCGACCCTGGCGGACCTGGACGCAGCCACGACCGCGCACGGCCTGGCCGTGCCCACCGGCGTCGTCTCCTCCACCGGGGTGGCCGGGCTGACCTTGGGCGGCGGCTTCGGCTGGCTGACCCGGGCGGACGGCCTGGCGGCCGACAACCTGGTCTCGGTTGAGCTGGTTACCGCCGGCGGCCACCCGGCCACCGCCAGCGACACCGAGAATCCGGACCTGTTCTGGGGACTGCGCGGCGGGGGCGGCAACTTCGGCGTGGCCACCTCCTTCACCTTCCGCGCCCGCCCGCTGCCATCCGAGGTCTTCTCCGGCAACCTGGTCTACTACGGCCCCGAACACTGGACGATCGCACTGCAGGCCTGGGAGCACTGGACCCGGGAGCTGCCCGATGAGCTGACCTCGATTATTACCGTGATCGTGCCGCCGCCAAGCTGGGAACTGGGCGACGAGCCGGCGCTGATCATCGGCTTCTGCTGGGCTTCGGAGGACCGCGGAGAGGGCGAGCGGCTCGTCGACGCCCTGCGGCAGGCGGCTCCCCCGGATGCCGAAGCCGTCGAGCCGGTGCCCTGGGTGCAGTGGCAGAGCCAGACGGACGAACTCTTCCCCAAAGGGGTGCGGGCGTACTGGAAGAACACTTCCTTCGACCGGCTCGACGACGAGGTCATCGCCCTCATCATCGGCCGGGCGGCGGAGCAGACCTGGCACGGGACGGCGTTCGACATCCACCATCTGGGCGGTGCCTTTGGCCGGGTGCCCGAGGAAGCCACCGCATTCCCGAACCGGTCCGCGCGTTTCTGGCTCAATGTCTACGGCTTCTGGAACGACGCCGCCGACGACGCCGCGCGGATCAATTTCGTGCGCGGCTTCGCCACCGACATGCGGCCCTTCGCCACCGGCGGCCAGTACATCAACTTCATGGGCGCCGAGCCCGGCCAGGATCCGCGCTCGCTGGCGCTGACGGTCTACGGGCCGGACAAGCTGGAGCGGCTGACGGCGCTCAAGCGCGCCTGGGACCCGGACAACGCCTTCCGGCTGAACCACAATATCCAGCCCGCCCCCGCCTAGCCTGCAGCGGTACCCAAGCCTGCATCGGACAGCTGACCGGATACCGCGATGGCCGCCAAGACATCCCGCCCGGGAAGGTCCCGGGACAGACGCCGCCCGCCCGGACAGAAGCCGCAGGGGAAGCCTTCCGGAATCCGCTCCTTCCTCACGAAGCCTGCCGTCTGGCTGACCACGCTCATGGTCGCAGCCCTGGGCCTTGCGCTCACCAACTGGCTCGTTCCCCGGTTCACGCAGGTCATCAACAGCTTGACCGAGACCGGGGACCCTGTCACGGTCCAGGTTATCGGGCAGGAAGTCAATGTGTCCGTGGTGCTTCCGCCGCGCAGCCGGCTGACGCACAGCGACCTCGCCGAACTCGGCAGCATCTCCCCCGAGGACCAGCTCAAGCTCCTGAGCGAACGCGGCGCAGTCCGCGACGCGCCGGAATACCTGTCCCTGGAACTCACCGGAAACCGCTCCGAACAGGTGCGCATTGTCAATATCGAGCCGATCACCAGCTGTTCATCCCCCGCGCACAGCACCCGGGTCAACCTGGCCAGTGGTTTCGGCCACGTCGATACCTCTACCGCCATGCACTTCGACTTGGACCGGAGTCCGGCGACGGCAATGTTCATCGACGATGAGCGGACGGTCCCCTACTTTCCTGCGAGGACGATACGCCTTGCACAGGACGAGCAGATCGTCGTCCTGGCCCTTGTCTCCGCGAGGGAACGCCTTTGCGATTTCGAGCTGGAACTTACGGTTCTGTCAGGAGGTGAAGAACACACCCAGAGGATCAACGACGACGGCCGGCCCTTCGTCCGTATCGCTTCACAGGCGGACTCCTACGAGCATGTCTACTGGGGTGGCACCGTCTGCAAGGACTACGTGGAATACAAGGGGCCCTGGACCAGCCAAATCCAGGTTTGCGGCGAGGACAACACACGACCCTAGCTAACAAACTGTCAGACTGGCCCGGGAAGAGAGTGAACCAATTGCGCACTTTGCCTCGTCTCCCAGCTGCATATTGAACACGATTTTCGACGTGAGTATCGTCACTGGCAGCACCAGGAAAGCACCGGCCCGACCCCGCCGGCAGGACGGACACACGAAGGAGCGCGGATGGCACTCGAGCTCGCGGTGGAGCAGGCAAACCTGCCCGAACTGAGCGCGGACCAGCTCAGGCAGCTGTACCGGCTGATGGTGGCCGTGCGCCATCTGGATGAATCCGCCATCCGCTGGCAGCGCCAGGGCCTGATCCCCGGCTACGCGCCCGAACTGGGCCAGGAGGCCGCGCAGGTCGGCAGCGGCTTCGCCCTGGACATGACGCGGGACTTCGTCTTCCCCACGTACCGGGAAATGGGCGTGGCCCGCACCGCAGGCGTGGACATGGTCCAGTACATGTCCACCCACAAGGCCGTCTGGCACGGCGGGCTCTACGATCCGGCGGCCAGCCGGTTCGCCCCGATCCAGGCAGTGGTCGCCGGCTCGGTGCTGCACGCCGTCGGCTGGGCCCACGCCCAGACCCTCGACGCAGAACCCGGGCAGGAGCGCGGCGCCGCCATCACCTACTTCGGCGACGGCGCCAGCTCGCAGGGCGACGTCCACGAGGCGATGAACTTCGCCGCCGTCCTGAAGGCCCCGGTGGTCTTCTTCGTCCAGAACAACGGCTGGGCCATCTCGGTGCCCACCGAGCGCCAGGTGGCCGGCGGATCGGTGGCGGCCCGGGCGGCCGGCTACGGCATCCCGTCGCTGCAGGTGGACGGCAACGACGTCGTCGCCGTCGCCCAGGCCACGGCCGCGGCCCTGGCCCATGCCCGGGCCGGCAACGGCCCCGCTGTCATCGAGGCCATGACCTACCGGCGCGGACCGCACTCGACCAGCGACGACCCGGGACGGTACCGGACGCTGGACGAGGAACGCGCCGCTGCCGGCGAGGACCCGCTGGCCCGGATGCGCGCCCGGCTGCTGGAGGCCGGCATCGCCGACGAAGCATTTTTCGCCGACGCGCTGGCTGCCGCGAAGGCCGAAGAGGAGCAGATCCGCACCGGGCTGGAGGCCCTCGGCCCGCGCCCTGGGACGGAGATGTTCGATTTCGTCTACCAGGAACCTACTGAGGCACTCAAGGCCCAAGCTGCCGCCTGGCGGGAGGAGTCCGAACATGTCTGAGCACATGACCCTGGGCGACCTCGACGCCGCGCAGGCCAACCGTGAAGCGGCCGATGCCGCGCAGGCCAAGGGGCATGCCGAAACGGTTACCGCCCCCGCTGCGGCCGAGGGCGCCGAAGGACGCGTGGAGACGCTTTCGATGCAGCAGGCGCTGAATCGTGCCCTGGCCGACGTGATGGAAGAGAATCCGCGCACGGTCATCCTCGGCGAGGACGTGGGCCGGCTCGGCGGCGTCTTCCGGATCACCGACGGGCTGCAGGCCCGCTTCGGCGAACAGCGTGTATTCGACACCCCGCTGGCTGAATCCGGCATCCTCGGCATGTCCGTGGGCCTGGCCATGGCCGGTTACCACCCCATCCCGGAGGTGCAGTTCGACGGCTTCGCCTACCCGGCGATCAACCAGATCGTCTGCCAGGTGGGCCGGATGAACTACCGCAGCCGCGGCACGCTGCCGATGCCGATCACCCTGCGCGTGCCCAGCTTCGGCGGCATCCGCGCCCCCGAGCACCACGGCGAGTCGCTCGAATCGCTCTTCGCGCACGTGCCCGGGCTCAAGGTCGTCTCCCCGGCCGACCCGGAGCAGGCCTACCACCTCCTGAAGCACGCGGCCACGCGGCCGGATCCGGTGATCTTCATGGAGCCGAAGTCCCGCTACTGGCAGAAGGGCCCGGTGAATGTCGGCGGTGCCGGCTTCCAGCCGGGCGGTTCGCGCGTGGCGCGGACGGGCAAGCATGTGACCCTGGTGGCCTGGGGTGCGATGGTCGCCCGCTGCCTGCAGGTTGCCGAGCTCGCCGCCGAGGACGGCATCGAGGTGGAAGTGCTGGACCTGCGCTGGCTCAAGCCGATCGACACCGCGGGGCTGGCCGCGTCGGTTTCGAAGACGCGCCGCGCCGTCGTCGTCCATGAGGCGCCGCTGACCGCCGGTCTCGGCGCCGAAGTCGCCGCGCTCATCACCGAACGCTGCTTCGGCACACTGCGCGCGCCGGTGGAACGCGTGACCGGCTTCGACGTTCCGTACCCTTCCGGAGACCTGGAAGACGAATACATCCCCAACATCGACCGCATCCTTTTCGGGATCCAGCGAGTATTGGAGTACCGCCGTGGCTGAAATTTCCTTTCCCCTGCCGGACCTGGGCGAGGGTCTGATCGAGGCCACCGTGCTGGAGTGGCTGGTCGCCGAGGGCGACCGGGTGGAACGCAACCACCCGCTCGTGGAGGTGGAAACGACCAAGTCCGCCGTCGAGCTGCCGTCCCCGCAGGCCGGCAAGGTCGTGAAGATCCACGGCGAGCCCGGGGACACAATCAAGGTGGGCGATCCCCTGATCGTCTTCGAGGTTCCGGACGACACCGCAGGTATTGTGGGCACTGTGCCGAAGGAAGAGGCGCCGAAGCGCCGGGTGCGGCTGAGCCCCGTGCCGGACGAAGACTGACCAGCCCGCAGGCCTGTCGTAACGATCCGAGGTAAAGGACGGACAATATGGGAGCCCACCTGGACCGCCTCGTCGAAGGCGTGGACCCGCACCTGAACGTGCAGATCCACGAGGCCGCCGAGGGAACGACCGGGCCGCGCCGGCCGGTGATCCTGCTGCACGGCTTCGCCTCCTCGGCGAAGCTGAACTGGGAGGACGCCGGCTGGATCACGGCCCTGACCCAGGCCGGCCGCCGGGTGGTGACGGTGGACCTGCCCGGCCACGGCGGCAGCCCCGCCCCGGAGGAGATGGACGCCTACTCCCCCAGCCGGATCCGGGCGGACCTGCTGCAGCTGGTCCAGAACGCACACGTGCGGCCGCTGAAGGACGGCGACGACGCCACCGGCGTGGACATCATCGGCTATTCGCTGGGCGCGCGGCTGGCCTGGGAATTCGGAGCCACCCAGCCGGAGCTGGTGCGCCGGATGGTCCTGGGCGGCCCCAGCGTGCACGATCCGCTGGCGGACTTCGACCTGCCGGCGGCTCAGCGCTATCTGGCCGACGGCACCCCGATCGAGGACCCGACCACCGCCGAACTGCTGCGCATGGCCAAGCTCGTGCCCAGCAACGACCTGTACGCGCTGCTGACGATGATCGAGGCGATCAAGATCGAGCCGTTCGTGCCCTCGGACGCCGTGCCGCACATGCCGCTGCTGCTGGTGGCCGGTGAGAAGGACGAGCTGGCGCGGACCGCCGAGGAGCTGGCCCGGCTCAGCGGCAACGCCGAGGTGCTGTGGCTGCCGGCGCGGACGCACGCAAATGCGGTCACCTCGCGGGCCTTCAAGAACGCCGCCATCGACTTCCTGGCCAATTAATTCACCGCCCAGGACCTCGCCGTCCGGGCGGGGTCCTGGGCGGATCTGCGGGTACAATCTTCCGTATAACAACAGCAGACTGATCAATTTCGGCGGCTCGGAGGCGATGCGCAGATGCTTTTGGGGGGCCGATACAGAACGGGTGAACTCCTCGGCAGCGGCGGGGGTGCTTCCGTGTACCGCGCAACGGATGAGGCGCTGGGGCGCGAGGTGGCGGTCAAGGTTTTTTTGCCCACGACCGAGGACGACGACAGGTACCGCCGGCAGCACACCGAAACGCTGCTGCTGGCCAGGCTGAACCATCCCGGGCTGGTGACGCTGCTGGACGCCGGGCTGCACCGGGATTCCTCCGGCGCGATGACCAGCTACCTGGTGATGGAGCTGATCGAGGGCGAAGACCTGCGCCGCCGGCTGGAGCGTGGCCCGCTGCCGCCCGCGGACGTGGCACAGATCGGCGCGGACCTGGCGGATGCGCTGGCGTACATCCACCAGGAAGGTGTCATCCATCGTGACATCAAGCCGGCGAACATCCTGCTCAGCGGCGGCGGCACGGACACCCGCCACCACCCCAGGCTCACCGATTTCGGCGTCGCCCGGCTGATGGAGGCACCCACTGCCACCTCGCAGGGAGCCACGATCGGCACCGCCAACTACCTCAGCCCGGAACAGGCACTGGGCGAAACGATCACGCCGGCCACCGATATTTACTCCCTGGGTCTGGTGCTGATCGAATGCCTCACGGGCGAGAAGGCGTTTCCCGGCCCGGGGGTCGAAGCGGCAGTGGCCCGGCTGCTCCGCGATCCGGAGATTCCGGACTTCCTCGGCCCCGACTGGGTCCGCCTGCTGGGCGCGATGACGGCCCGGGAGGCGGCAGCGCGGCCCAGCGCGCACGATGTCGCCGTCACCTTGCGGTCCTGGTCCGAGCCGACGGTCACCGCGCATCTGGCGCCGGAGGCAGCGGCCGGACAAATTCCCGCCCTGCGCGTGGCGGATACCGGCGGCCCGGCGACGACCGGGGGCGTGATTGTGCCCACTCCCCCGAACCGCGCTCCCACCGTGGGCTAGCCGGCAGTTCCCAGGGCGTCCTGGCGGTACCGGCGCGGGGTTACGCCGTAGGCTTCCTTGAATATGCGGGAGAAGTGCGTGGCGTCCGGAAAGCCCCAGCGCTCGGCCAAGGTCCGGATGCTCTCGGTCTCCTGGAGCGGGTCCACCAGCTCGCGCCGGACCATCTCCAGGCGGCGTTCCCGGATCCAGGTGGACACGGTGGTGCCCTGCTCGCGGAAGAGGATGTGCAGCTGGCGGGTGGAAATGAAGTGCTCGGCCGCGATGGCGTCCGGGGTCAGGTCCGGATCCGGCAGCCTGGCCATGATGGACTCGCGGATGGCCATCATCTGTTCCAGCCGCGGGCGGGAACGGTTCGGGGCGACAATGCCCATCTTCTCGGAGAAGGCGGCGGTGACCAGGTCCACCATGGACGCCGCCATGCTCAGGCCCAGGCGCCCTTCCAGCGCCGTCAGGTTGCGGGCCACCCCGGCCAGGAACGCGGACACGATGGCCCCCAGTCCCTCGGCGCCGGAAATCCGCATCCCGGCGATGCCCGCCAGCGCCTTGGGCGGCAGGTTGATCAGCTGCTGCGGGAACATCACCACCAGCGAGGTCGAGTCGGCCTCGAAGCGGCGCTCGTAGGGGACGGTGGAGTCGTAGACGGTGAAGTCCCCCGGCAGCAGCAGGTCCCGGTGACCGTGCTGGCTGATGGTGCTGGAACCCTCCAGCTGCAGGGAGATGCTGAAGAACGGGTCGGCGCCGGAGGAAGCGAGCCGCGCGGTCCGCTCCAGCCAGTGCCTGGTGGCACTGACGGTGAACAGCCGGATGCCATTGACGGTAATGGCGTCAATCCTGGCATGGAAGTTCTCGTCATCGGTCTGGATGTCCAATGGCAGCAGCAACGATGCCACCGTCCGTCTCCATTCGGTCAGGTCGGAGATATCGACGGAAGACACCGTTGCTGCTGCCAATGACGGGAACCTTTGGCTAAGGGTGGGCAGGCGGGTCCGAAGCGTGGCGCACCAGCGGCACGCAGGGCCTGCCCCACACGTTAGAAGTTGAACTTTCCAATCATGTTAACGTCCTCATTGCCGAACAGGTCCGGCACCGTCCAGCCGTTCTCGTCGTACTCGCTCATGAACTGGTCGGCGAAGTCGGTGAACTGCTGGGTCAGCCCATATCCCTTGGTCACGTTCAGGATCTCCAGGCGCACGCCCTCATGGTTGCCCTGGTAGTTCCGCTCATAGAGCTCGTGCCGGGACCCGAACTCTGAGTTCGTGGCGTCCCAGAGCGCCTTCATGGTCTTGACCCGCTGCATGGCCTCGATCCCGCCGGAGCCGCGCACATACTTGTCCAGGTACGGGCGGATGTCCTCATTGTGGAAGTCTGCAACGTTGGAGTTCAGGTAGATCAGCGCCGAGCCCAGATCCTTCTGCACGATCTCGCGGATCTTCGGGTACTGCTGGGTGGAGAACCAGGAGTAGGCCATCGACGCGATGCGGTCCGGCTGTACGTAGCCCTCGCGGCCGCCCTTCCACGGCTCCGGGTTGCGGGCCATGGCCTCGGACAGGGACCAGAACAGGTGCCGGATGGCCATGACCTCGCCGATCCGCGTCTGCACGCCGCGGAAGTCCGAGGTGCCGGTCAGCTCCAAGGCCTTGACCAGCAGCCCGGTGAGGAAGTCCATTTTCACGGCCAGCCGGGTGCAGCCGTGCAGCAGCAGGCGGGCCTTGAACCCGGACTTCACCGAGTACTGGGAGACCTTCTCCACATCGCCGTAGACGAAGACGTTCTCCCACGGGACCAGCACGTCGTCGAGCACCAGGATCGCGTCGTTCTCGTCCAGGCGGGAGGAGAGCGGGTAATCGAACGGGCTGCCCATCACGTCGGCGGTCATCGCGTAGGAGGCGCGGGAGATCAACTTCATGCCCGGGGCATTCATCGGCAGGGTTGCGACGACGGCGAAGCGCTTATCCTTGATCGGCATCCCGTAATGCGCGATGAAGTTCATGTTGGTGATCGCCGAGCCGGTGGCCACGACCTTGGCGCCGGAGAGCACGATGCCGGCGTCGGTTTCCTTCTTCACGTGCACGAAGACGTCGCCAACCTCGTCCGCCGGGCGGTTGCGGTCGATCGGCGGGTTGACGATCGCGTGGTTCCAGTAGAGGACCTTTTCCTGGGCCTCCTTGTACCAGCGGTGCGCGTTCTGCTCGTAGGGGTTGTAGAACTCGTCGTTGGCGCCGAGGGAAGCCAGGAAGGAGCCCTTGTAGTCCGGGGAACGGCCCATCCAGCCGTAGGACTGCCGGGCCCAGGCGGCGATGGCGTCGCGGCCGGCCAGCAGGTCCTCGGAGGACTTGGGGGCACGGAACCAGGCGTGGGTGTAGCCGCCGTTGCCGGTGTCCGTGGGCACTGTCAGCACGTCCTTGGTGGCCGGATCGTGCAGCGCGTCGTACTGGCGGGCGATCATCCGGGCGGAGTTGCGGAACGCCGGGTGGGTGGTGACGTCCTTGACCCGCTCGCCGTAGATGTAGACCTCACGGTCGTCCCGGATGCTCTCCAGGTATTCCTTGCCGTTCATCGGCCGGGTCACCTTGCCGTCAACCATCATCGGCTGCTCGGTCGTCGTGGCGGTCATGCGATGTTCTCCTTGTTGCATGTTCGAAGTATGAGGCGATCGGAAGGATTAGGAAACGGCGCGCCAGCCGCCGCGGTAGAAGACCAGCGGCTCGGCGTCGGGACGGTGGCCGAAGCCGGCGACTTCGCCAACGACCAGCACGTGGTCGCCGCCGTCGTACTGCCGCCAGGGGCGGCAGGTGAACCAGGCCAGCGAGTCGGCCAGCCGCGGGGCCTCGCCGTCGAGGTTCCACTCGATGGCATGTCCGTCCTGGGGCTTGCCGGCAAACTGCAGCGCGGTGGCATGCTGGGCGTCATTGAGGATGTTGATTGCGAAGGGGCGGCCGTCCAGCAACTGCCCGGCCTTGGACGAGCGCATCAGGGACACCAGCACCAATGCCGGCTCCATGGAAACGGAGGTGAAGGAGTTGACCGTGGCGCCCAGGACCTGGCCCTCATGCTCGTAGGTCACCACGGTGACGCCGGTGGCGAAGTTGCCGAAGGTGTTGCGCAGTTCGCGGGCATCCAGTCCGCTGCTGACGTCCTGCAGCTGTGCAGTCATCGCATTCTCCTTAAGAAAGTGGCAGGTTTTCCCGGGGATCGGCCCGGCGTCCGGCGCCGGCTTTTCCCGTTCTTGGCATTCACCTTAGGTCCGCGCCCCGGCCGGATTGTTTGGTGTGAGCGAAGAAAAAGTGGCGCACAGCGCACAGTCGGGTTTCCCCGGCCACGGTGCCGGAAGCTGGAGCCGGGACCCGCGGAAAAGTCCGGCCGAGGCCTTGACGTGATGGCTGGCACAGGCCATGATGGATCGTATACGATTTCGTACATCACAGCTTGTACCCCTCACAGCCCGTCCGCCGCAGGCTGGACCCCACAGGAGGATGCTTTGTCCGAAGGCAACATTGCCCAGGAAGTTTCGCAGGACAGCCGGCTGCAGCCGGTGGACGCCGCCGTGCTGAAGAACGCCGGCAAGGTCCTGGCCGTCCACCTCTCCTACCATTCCCGGGCGGCCCAGCGCGGCCGCATTCCGGCCACCCCGTCCTACTTCATGAAGGCCTCCTCGTCGCTGAGCCTGTCCGGCGGCACCGTGGAGCGCCCCGCAGGCACCGAACTGCTCGCCTTCGAGGGCGAGGTGGCCCTGGTCATCGGCAAGCCGGCCCGGCGGGTGGGCCTGGACGAGGCCTGGAGCTACGTCGGCGCCGTCACCGCCAGCAACGACCTTGGCGTGTACGACATCAAGTACGCGGACAAGGGCTCCAACATCCGATCCAAGTCCGGGGACGGCTTCACCCCGGTCGGGCCGGCCCTGATCCCGGCCGAGCTGGTTGATCCCGCAGGCCTGCGGATCCGCACCTGGGTCAACGGTGGGCTCGTCCAGGAAGACACCACGGACGCGCTGATCTTCCCGTTCGCACAGATCGTGGCGGACCTGTCCCAGCTGATGACCCTGGAGCCGGGCGACATCATCCTCACCGGCACGCCGGCCGGCTCCTCCGTGATCGTCCCCGGCGACGTCGTCGAGGTGGAGGTCGACACTGTGCCCCGCGAAGGCTCTATCGGCCTAAGCAGCGGCCGGCTGACCACGACGGTCACCCAGGGCGAGGAGCCCTTCGCCGACTTCGGCGACCTGCCCAAGGTCACCGACAAGGACCGCGAGGAGGCCTACGGTTCCGCCGAAGCCGCCGGGCTCGAGCCCCAGGCTCCGGTGCTGACCGAGGAACTGAAGGCCAAGCTGGCGTCGGTGGCCACGGCGACCATTTCCGCTGCCCTGCGCAAGCGCGGCCTGAACAACGTCAGCATCGACGGCCTGCAGCCGACCAAGACGGGCCGCAAGGTGATCGGCACCGCGCGCACCCTGCGCTACGTGCCCAACCGCGAGGACCTGTTCAAGACCCACGGCGGCGGTTACAACGCGCAGAAGCGCATCATCGACGCGCTGAACGAAGGCGATGTACTGGTGATGGAGGCCCGCGGCGAAAAGGGAGCGGGCACGCTCGGGGACATCCTGGCCCTGCGCGCCCAGGTGCGCGGAGCCGCCGGAGTGATTACCGACGGCGGCGTGCGCGACCTGTCGGCCGTCGCCGGACTGGACATCCCGGCCTTCTACTCCAATGCCCACCCGGCGGTGCTGGGCCGCAAGCACGTCCCCTGGGACACGGACGTCACCGTTGCCTGCGGCGGCACGACCGTCCAGCCCGGTGACATCATTGTGGCCGACGAGGACGGCATCCTGGTGCTGCCGCCGTCGCTGGCCGAGGAAGTGGCCGATGAAGCCGTCGAGCAGGAGCGCCAGGACGCTTTCGTCTTCGAAATGGTCAAGGAAGGCCATAAGGTTGACGGCCTCTTCCCGATGAACGCCAAGTGGCTGGCCAAGTACCGCGAATGGGTCGCGGCCCGCGGCGAACAGTAACGGATCCTGCGATGTCCACCCTCACCCCCGCGGGCCCCGCGGCCGCCGTCTCCAAGTCGGAGCAGGCCTACGAGACCCTCAAGGAGCGCATCACCAGCGGCAGCCTGGTCCCGGGCTACCGCCTGGTACTCAGCACGATCGCCGATGAGCTGGGCTTCAGCGTGGTGCCCGTGCGCGAGGCGCTGCGCCGGCTGGAGGCCGAGGGCCTGGTGACATTCGAGCGCAATGTCGGGGCCACCGTGGCCGGCGTCGATGCCATGCTCTACCTGCACACGATGCAGACCCTGAGCGTGATCGAGGGCGCGGCCACGGCCCTGGCGGCCCCGCTGATCACCGCCGAGGACATCACCAGGGCGCGCTACCTGAACCGCGAGCTGCGCGCCTGCCTGGAGAACTTCGAGCCGGCCCGCTTCAGCCGGATCAACAACGATTTCCACGCGATCCTGTACGGGCACTGCCCCAACCCGCACATCCTGGACCTGGTCCACCGCGGCTGGAACAGGCTCAGCGCGATGCGCGCCTCCACCTTCGACCTGGTCCCGGGGCGCGCCCGCCAATCCGTGGAGGAACACGAGAAGCTGCTGGCACTGATCGAATCCGGCGCCGACCTGCACGAGATCGAGATGGCCGCCCGGGCGCACCGGACGGCCACGCTGAACGCCTACATGGCGCAGCAGAACCAGCCGCCCTCCGCCATCTGACAGACCACCGAGAACAACCCCCAGAAAGAAAGGTAGATCGTGGCCGAGCACTACGTTCCCGAGAACCTGCCCACCCACATCCAGCACTTCATCAACGGCAAGTTCGTCGATTCCGTCGGCGGCGAGACGTTCGATGTGCTGGACCCGGTGACCAACCAGACCTACGCCACGGCAGCGGCCGGGCAGAAGGCGGACATCGACGCCGCCGTCGCTGCCGCCCGCGAGGCCTTCACCAACGGCCCGTGGCCGAAGATGAAGCCGCGCGAGCGGGCCCGCGTGCTGAACCGGATCGCCGACGCCGTCGAGGCCCAGGAAGACCGCCTGGCCGAGATGGAGACCTTCGACACCGGCCTGCCGATCACCCAGGCCAAGGGCCAGGCGCTGCGCGCGGCGGAGAACTTCCGCTTCTTCGCCGACCTGATCGTCGCCCAGTTCGACGACGCCATGAAGGTGCCCGGCTCGCAGATCAACTACGTCAACCGCAAGCCCATCGGCGTGGCGGGCCTGATCACCCCGTGGAACACCCCGTTCATGCTCGAGTCCTGGAAGCTCGCCCCGGCCCTGGCCACCGGCAACACCGTGGTGCTGAAGCCGGCCGAGTTCACCCCGCTCTCGGCTTCGCTGTGGGCCGACATCTTCACCGCCGCAGGCGTGCCCGCCGGTGTTTTCAACCTGGTCAACGGCCTGGGCGAGGAAGCCGGCGATGCGCTGGTCAAGCACCCGGACGTTCCGCTGATCTCCTTCACCGGCGAGACCACCACCGGCCAGACCATCTTCCGCAACGCGGCAGCGAACCTGAAGGGCCTGTCCATGGAGCTCGGCGGCAAGAGCCCCTGCGTGGTCTTCGCCGACGCCGACCTGGACGCCGCCATCGATTCGGCGCTGTTCGGGGTCTTCTCCCTCAACGGCGAGCGCTGCACGGCAGGCTCGCGCATCCTAGTCGAGCGCGGCGTCTACGAGGAGTTCCTCGAGAAGTACGCCGCCCGTGCCAAGAACATTGTGGTCGGCGACCCGCACGACCCGAAGACCCAGGTCGGCGCGCTCGTGCACCCGGAGCACTACAAGAAGGTCATGAGCTACGTCGAGATCGGCAAGACCGAGGGCCGGCTGCTGGCCGGCGGCGGCCGCCCCGAGCACCTGCCCGAGGGCAACTACGTCGCCCCCACCGTCTTCGCCGACGTGGCCCCGGATGCCCGGATCTTCCAGGAGGAGATCTTCGGCCCGGTCGTGGCGATCACCCCGTTCGACACCGACGAAGAGGCCCTGGAGCTGGCCAACAACACCAAGTACGGGCTGGCCGCCTACATCTGGACCCAGAACCTGACCCGCGCGCACAACTTCGCGCAGAACGTCGAGGCCGGCATGGTGTGGCTGAACAGCCACAACGTCCGCGACCTGCGCACCCCGTTCGGGGGCGTGAAGGCTTCGGGCCTGGGCCACGAGGGCGGCTACCGCTCGATCGACTTCTACACCGACCAGCAGGCTGTGCACATCACCCTGGGCAAGGTCCACACGCCGAAGTTCGGCGTCGTGGAAGCCTCCGAAATCGACTACTGACAGCTTCAGCGACGAAAGAAGAAGGAACAATGAGCAACGAGATTCCCAAGCCCTCCGTCCCGGCCCCGGACATCGTCCGCTGTGCGTACATGGAAATCGTGGTCACCGACCTGGCGAAGTCCCGCGCGTTCTACGTGGACCTGCTCGGCCTGCACGTGACCGAAGAGGACGAGAACGCGATCTACCTGCGCTCCTTCGAGGAGTTCATCCACCACAACCTGGTGCTGCGCAAGGGCCCGGTCGCCGCCGTCGCCGCCTTCTCCTACCGGGTCCGCACCCCGGAGGACGTGGACAAGGCCGAGGCCTACTACCAGGAGCTCGGCTGCCGTACCGAGCGCCGCAAGGAAGGCTTCGTCAAGGGCATCGGCGACTCGGTCCGCGTCGAGGACCCGCTGGGCTTCCCGTACGAGTTCTTCTACGAGACCGACCACGTCGAGCGGCTGCACATGCGCTACGACCTCTACTCCGCGGGCGAGCTGGTGCGCCTGGACCACTTCAACCAGGTCATCCCGGACGTCCCCCGCGGGCGCAAGTACCTCGAGGACCTGGGCTTCCGCGTGTCCGAGGACATCAAGGACTCCGACGGCGTCACCTACGCGGCCTGGATGCACCGCAAGCAGACGGTCCACGAC
>NZ_JAAZSQ010000006.1:97594-136147 GCF_012395835.1 Arthrobacter mobilis | reverse complement strand
CGGGCCGGCACGGCGTCTCCAACGCCTTCTACCTGTACATCCTGGATCCGGACGGCCACCGCGTGGAGATCTACACCCAGGACTACTACACCGGCGACCCGGACAACCCCACCATCACCTGGGACGTGCACGACAACCAGCGCCGCGACTGGTGGGGCAACCCGGTGGTCCCGAGCTGGTACACCGAGGCATCCCTGGTCCTGGACCTGGACGGCAACCCGCAGCAGGTCATCGAGCGCACCGACGCTTCCGAAATGGAAGTGACCATCGGCGCCGACGGCTTCTCCTACACCCGCGCGGGCGATGACTCCGGTGCCTACCGCGGCCAGGCGTCCAAGGGCTTCAAGATCGGCGCCCAGGTCTAGGGACCGGGCAAATAACGACGGCGGGGTGCGGCATGATGCCGCACCCCGCCGTCGTGTGTTCCTTGGAATGTGCGAGCTGCCTCAGGACAGCCGGACGGACAGGCTGCCGTCGGCCGCCGCTTCGAGCCTGGTGCCGAAGCCGCCGGCGGCATCCTCCAGTATCCGGTGCAGCCATCCGGCGTCGGCAGCGCCCGCCCGCTCGAGCCGCAGCCGCCTGGCCTGCAGCGGCACCATCCGCAGGCCACGCAGCTCGTGCGTCCGGGCATCGATGGTGAGCAGGTACAGCAGGCGCAGGTCGTCGCGGTACTGCTCGTAGCCGCTGATGCCTTCGTAGTCGTTGACCAGGTCCCCGCAGCCGTAGAGCACCGGCCGGCCCCGGTAAACCTCCACGGGGCGCGGATGGTGCGAGGAGTGTCCGTGCACGACGTCGACGCCGGCGTCGACGAGCCGGTGGGCGAACCGGATGTGGGAGGC
Source organism: Arthrobacter mobilis (assembly GCF_012395835.1). Lineage (GTDB taxonomy): Bacteria > Actinomycetota > Actinomycetes > Actinomycetales > Micrococcaceae > Crystallibacter > Crystallibacter mobilis. The sequence goes on along the minus strand of NZ_JAAZSQ010000006.1, from coordinate 135,308 downwards.
CGGAACCGCATACCCCCAGTTCGATCCCCAGTGCACGGAGACCACTGCCAGGTCATCCGCGGCCCGGGCCGCCTGCACCCGGGCGGCGACCAGGTCGGCGGCGGCGTCGGACGCCTCGGGCAGGAACGCCAGACCGGGCCGGTCCGGGCCGGCCGCGCTGGCCGGCGGAATGCCGCTGGAGGACATTCCCACCGCCCACAGCTGCAGCCGGCCCCGCGGGGTGTCCAGCACGGCCGGCCGCCAGGCCTGCTCCGCGTCCCGGCCGGCTCCGGCGGTGCGCAGCCCGGCGCCATGCAGGGTGTCCAGGGTGTCCTCGAGGCCGCTGATGCCGAAGTCCAGGACATGGTTGTTGGCCAGGGCGCAGGCGTCGAGTCCGGCAGCGGTCAGGCAGCCGATGTTGGCCGGGTGCATCCGGTAGTGGATGCCTTTGCCGGGAGCAAAGGTGCCGCCGGCGGTCACGCTGGTTTCCAGGTTCACCACGCGCAGGTCCGGAGCGGCGTCGTCGAGGATCTGCAGCGCGTCGCCCCACGGCCACGCGGGATCCACCGGCCTGGGGACCGGCCCGTTGGCCGCTTCGGCCAGGGCGACGTAGGCCCGGGCATCGTCCCCCCACGGTTCGCGCAGCTGCGGGTCCCCCGGATGGGGCAGGACCTGATCGACTCCCCTGCCGGTCATGACGTCGCCGGCCAGGAACACGGTGATGATGCCGGAGTCCATATGTACCGCCTGCCTCGGAACCGTCTGTCTTCCACTCTAGCCCGACGCCGGCCTGCCGTATCCGGAGACAGCAACAGCGGGGGCTCCCCGACAGGGAGCCCCCGCTGTGTGTGATGGTTCAGGCCGCCCGGGCCGGTGCCAGCCGGAGCCGGCGCAGCCAGGACGCGGCCAGCACCGCGACCGCCAGCTCCAGCGCGATAATGGCCAGTATGGGCCCGGCGCCGGCTGCCGCCGCAGGCACCGGTCCGGCGGCGTGGTGGCCGTGCGCGCCTCCAGGCTGCGCGGCTGCGGCCAGCAGCACCAGGTGCAGGCCGGCCATGCCCGCTGCCGACCACAGCAGCATGGCCGCCGGGTGCGCCGCGGCGCGCCGCCACAGCGCCAGGGCGCAGGGCAGGCAGTAAGCGGCCATCAGCAGCATCGCGGCGCTCTGCCACCACGCATGGGCGTGGCCGAAGGCCATCCAGACGTGGGCGGCCACGGAGCCAAGTGCCACCACGGCACACAGCCGCTGGTGGGCCGTCGTCAGGTTCGGCATCATCCTGCGCCCTCCCCGGGATGTGGCCGGATCAGCGGTGGCAGTGCCCGCCGGCGGGCTTGCTCGGCGGAACATCGAGCACGGGGCTGCGGTCGAAGAAGCCATCCGGACGCAGCTTGAAGCCCACGGTGTCCACCGGCATGATCGGCCAGTCCTCCGGGCGCGGGTAGTGCGTCAGGCCGAAGGTGTGCCAGATGACGATGTCCTCGCCGTCGAGCTCCCGGTCCTGGGCCACGTAGGCCGGCAGGCCGGCGCCGCCGGCGTGCTGGTTGACGAAGTCGCCGGTCGGGTAGCGCTCCTCTTCCGCGTAGCGGGTCACCCACAGGTCCTTGGTGGCAAAGGCCGCCCGGCGGGCCACGGACGAGCTGGCATCCGCCAGCAGCATCGGCTGGCCCTGGGGCAGGAGCTTGTAACCCACGGGCTCGCCCAGCCGGTTCAAGGATTCGGGGTTGGAGATGTGCCAGGTGCGCCCGGCGGCCATGTTCGCCTCGCGCACGGCCTCGGACTCGCGGGCCAGCAGGGTGCGCTTGCGGGTGAAGGCGTTGCCGCGGGGGTTCTCCTCGCTCACGGGCACCCGCACGGCTTCCTCTTCCTCCACCCGGTTCGTCAGCCCGTCCAGGGCCATGTCGAGGCGGGCGCTGAAGAGGTGCTGGTGGTAGGGCGCGCCCAGGCCGGGGGCCATCTGGGAGGCGTAGGGGTAGTCCTTGCCCGGGTAGGCGCTGGTGAACACGATGCCGGTGGCCTTGGCCTCGAACTCGATGGTGCCGTCCAGGTAGAGGTACCAGTAGAAGCCGTAGTCGTAGTTGCCGATGGTGGTGAAGAAGGAGATCACCATGCGGCGGTTGCGGCGGGTGTAGTTGATGCCGGTCCACAGGTCCGAGTGCTTGGCCAGGATGGACCAGTCTTCCTCGTGCATGCAGATGCCGTTGCGGATCTCGCGCGGGTTGCCGAAGCCGTCGGCGATCACCGGGGACAGGTAGGTGATTTCGCCCAGGCAGTCGCAGCCCAGTTCCAGCGAGTTGGCGTACTGGCCCACGAGGTACTCGCCGGTGTCGAAGTAGTTCTGCCAGGAGCGCACCGGCGAGGGATCACCGTAGGGCACCACCATTTCGGCGATCGAGGCGCGCTTGACGATCGGGCGCTTCCGGTCCCCGTCCTGGAAGGCGATGTTGTGCAGCACCACGCCTTCGCGCACGTCGAATCCGACGTCGAAGCTCCACTTCTCCCACTCAACGTGGTTGCCGCCGCTGACGCTGAAGCTTGGGCCCTCGGGCTGGGTGATATTGATCGGCTTCTGGGTCTCCCGCAGCGGGCCGGTCAGTTCCGGATCGGTGTAGTTGCCGTGCTCTGCCGGCAGCGGCACCGGGCCGAAGTCCAGTACCTGGTCCACGGTCTTGTTCACCACGTCGACGTAGGCGACCAGGCCGTCAATGGGATGGGCCCAGGGGCTGTCCTCCGGGAAGTTCTGGTAGAACGCCAGCCCGCGCAGGATGCGCCGGCCCTTTTCCTCCGGATACTCGAACACCCCGGCCGAGAGCGGGGCGACGCGGACCTTCGCCAGTTCCAGGTTCCGGTCCGCGAGCGCCTTCAGCCAGCGCTCGTCCTGGGACAGGATTTCCTCGACGACGGCGAATTCCTCCTCGAGCACCGGAAGTTCGCCGGTTTCACCGGTGACCAGTTCCCGCACCGACTCGACCGTGCCCTCCGTGACCGACACGGTGACGTCCTTCGGCGCCCCGCCGGTGATGTCGTGCAGGAAGGTCCGGAAGCGCCGCTGCACCGGGGCGTCCTCCGCCTCCGCGGAACGGCGCGGCGGATCCAGCAGGCCCAGGTAGGCGAAACGGATGTTGTCGCCGGCCAGGCCGGCCTCGGCCAGGATCTCCCGCACGCGGGTAATCTCCTCCGCCGTGGCCAGCGCGTAGGCGGTTGTGAGCTCCGTGGATGGAGTTGTCATGGCTGCCCTTTCCAACAGTTGGCATCCGCCGGTGGTTCCGGCGATTATTTTCTATGACTGTAGAGAATACAGCTCCGTAAGATGGATCACAAGGTTTTTCTACGAAAGGTCCGGAAAGGGACAGCATGCCGAAGATTGTCGACCACGACCAGCGCCGGGTGGAGCTGGTCAACGCGACCTGGCGGATCATCGCCCGGCACGGCATGGAAGGGGCCACCATGCGGGAAATCGCCGCCGAGGCCGGCTTCGCCAACGGCGCCCTGAAGCCCTACTTCCCCACCAAGGACGACCTGCTGACCTTCGCCTTCGGGCACGTCTTCAATCAGACCAACCAGCGGATGGCCGCGGCGACGGCAGGACTGGAGGGACTGGCCGCCCTGCGCGCCTACTGCCACGAGATCCTGCCGCTGGATGACACCAAAATCAGCGAGGCCCGGATCGTCATTCCGTTCTGGCAGAAGGCCCTGACCGACCCCGAGAAGGCACGGCTGCACGAAGAGTACATGGGCATGTGGCAGACCGCCCTGGGCCTCTACCTCATGCAGGCGCGGGCAGCAGGCGAGATCCACACCGACGCCCCGGACGAGGATATTGCCGGCCTGCTGATGACCTTCGTCCTGGGCGCACAGATCACCGCCGCACTGACGCCGTCGACCCATTCCCCGCGCCAGCTCACTGCCCAGCTGGACAGCTACCTGCACCTGCTGTCGGCCGGCAGTTAGCGCGGGGACGGGAGCCGCGCTGCCGGCGGAACTGCTTTTTATTCACCGGGCGTCGAAAAAAGGTGACAGCGGCGCAATTCCCCGCTACATTGGGATGCATTGTGACGCACAACACTTCACTTCTGCAGCCGGCCCCCGCTGCGGCGCTCCTCCCCGAGGGGCCCCGCCAGTCCGGGGCACCCTCCGAGGTCCAGACCGCCCAGGCCGGCAGCCTTGCCGAGTGGCGGAACCTGGTCAGCGAATCCTTCGTCCCGCTTGAGGTCCACACGGACTCGGCCGAGGGGTTCCGCGGCCGCATGCGTTCGCGCATCCTGGACGAACTCTCCATCGTGGAAGTCAGTGCCAGCGGCCACCGGGTGGTGCGCACGCCGTCGCTCATTTCGGCCTCGGACCGGCTGTATTTCAAGCTCAACCTCCAGCTGGCCGGCCACGGGTTGCTGGTGCAGGACAACCGCGAGGCCACGCTGCGCCCCGGGGACCTGGCGGTCTACGACACCCACCGCCCTTACACGCTGGGCTACGGCGAGGACTTCCGGACCCTGGTGCTGATGTTCCCGCATGACGCCCTGGACCTGCCGGCCGAAGCGGTGGCCCAGCTGACCGCCGTCCGCCTGCCCGGCGACGCGGGCCTGGGCCGGATGGTCAGCCCGTTCATGGTACAGCTCGCGGAGAACCTCGACGTCCTCTCCGGAGCCAGTGGCCGCCGGCTCGCGCACAACGTGGTGGACCTGATCGCCACCATGTTCGAAAGCGAGCTGGACGCCCGGCGCGAGCCGGCAAGCGGCAGCCACAGTGAACTGATGACCAAGATCCGGCACTACATCGAAGCCCACCTCGGGAACCCGGAGCTCTCCCCCGCGGACATCGCCGCGGCCCACTACGTCTCGACCAGGCACCTGCACAACATCTTCGCGGCGTCCGGCACCACGGTGGCCAGCTGGATCCGCACCCGCCGGCTGGAGCACTGCCGCCGGGACCTGCGCGATCCCATCCTGGCCGACCGCTCCGTGGGCGCCATCGCCGCACGCTGGGGATTCGTGGACGCCGCCCACTTCAGCCGGGTTTTCCGCAGCGCCTTCGGCGAGCCGCCCAGCGCGTACCGGCGCGCGGACCGCTGACCGGCAGGCAGGCGTCCGGAGGCACCCGGGCCATGCCAGGAAGCCTGCGCAAGGACGGGACCTGCCCTTTGCCCACGCCTGATAGCGAGGACAGCGGGGGCGACGCATGGACGCGGCGCCCCCGGACGGTGCGTTTTACAGTTGCTCTTTGGCCTCGGGATGGGTGCGCAGGTACTCCTGGTGCGCTTCCTCCACCCGCAGGTTGGTCCCCTTGGTTTCCTTCACGAGGGACACGGCCACCAGCGAAACCAGGCAGAGCACCGCGATGTAGAGGCCGATGGCGGTGGTAGTGCCGGTCTCTCGCAGCAGCACCTCGGCGATCAACGGGGCGAAGGCGCCGCCGAGGATGGCACCGATGGCGTAACCGATGGAGACGCCGGAATAGCGGACGTTGACGGGGAACATCTCCGCATAGAGCGCCGACTGCGGACCGTAGGACAGACCCAGGCCGATGGTCAGCACGAAAGCCGCGACCCCAAACCAGAGGATGTCGGCCGTTTCGATCAGCAGGAACATGGGCACGGCCCACACCAACAGCAGGACATAACCGATCTGGAAGGTGCGGATCCGGCCCAGCCTGTCCGAGATGATCCCGCCGAACAGCGTGAAGAGCAGCCAGCCGAACGCTGCCACGATCGTGGCCAGCAATACCGGGCCCCGGTCCATGCCCAGTCCGCCCTCCCCGACAGGCCTGGTGGCATAGGAGGAAAAGAAGGCGATCAGCAGGTAGCCGGCCGCATTATTGGCGATGAAGATCAGGGCGGTGAGGCTGACCTCCCTGGAGTTGTGCCTGAACAGCTGGCCCAGCGGTGCTGCCGATTCCTTCTTCCTCAGCAGCATTTCCTTGAAGACCGGGCTTTCGTCCACGGCGCGGCGGATCAGATAGCCGACAACGATGAGCAGCACCGAGGACAGGAACGGAATACGCCAGCCCCAGGCCAGGAACGCCTCCTCGCTCATGGACGTCGTGACCAGGAACATGACGCCGGTCGCCAGGATCATGCCGCACGGAACACCGATCTGCGGATACGCCCCAAAGTAACCGCGGCGGTCACGGGGGGCGTGCTCGACGGACATGAGGGCGGCCCCGCCCCATTCACCGCCGGCCGAGAAGCCCTGCAGGATCCGGAAGAACACCAGCAGGATCGGAGCCCACACACCGATCTGGGCATGGGTGGGCAGGAGGCCGATCAGAGTGGTCGCCACACCCATCGTCACGAGGGTGAAGACCAGCATCTTCTTGCGGCCCAGCCGGTCGCCGAGATGTCCGGCAACAACGGCACCCAGGGGCCGGAACAGGAAGCTGATTCCCAGCGTCGCCCACGAGATAATCTGCGCCAGTGCGGCGTTCTCCTGGGCCAGCGGGGCGAAGTAGAGGCCCGCCAGCACCAGGCCTGCGGCTTGGGCGTAAATGAAGAAGTCATACCACTCGATGGTGGTGCCAACCAGCGTCCCGGCAAGGACCTTGCGCTCCTCCTGCCGGGTGGCCTGCGGGAGCGCGGCTGCCGGTTCTTCTGTTGTTGACATTGGTTCCTCCGGTGGATCGGCTGAACAACGAAACATTTACCGACAGAACGGTCGGTTACGCGACAAGTGCCATAGTACATGCACTGTAACGAAGAACACACCCCCGGCAGGGCCGGGGGTGTGTTCCGTATTGCCGGTGCGGCCGTGGCAGCACCGGAGGGGCTGCCAGCAGGCCGGCTGCTTAGAAGCCCTCGCGGGTGAGCAGCTCGCGGACGCGGGCACGGGCCGGCTCGCGGTCGTAGCTGTTCACCAGGGCGCCGGCCATGCGGACCGGGTCGCCGAAGAAGAAGTACTCGTACAGCGACTCGCGGCCGGAGAAGCCGGAGATCGAGGCATCCAGTGCCAGCTTGAACAGGCGCACGCGCTCCGGTCCGGTCACGGTCTTGCCCTGCAGGTACTTCTCGATGTCCTCGCGCGCCTCGCTGTTCACGTCCGCCTCGCCGGGCAGGGCCATCAGGCCCGAGGCCGAGAACTTGCGGATGATCTGCGGGAAGCGCTGGGCCATCTTCGGGTACCAGTTGCGGGCCGCATTCAGCGTGGTCCAGTGCGGGAGCATGACGCCGTCCTCGCTCAGCTCGGCGTCGGCCTCGGAAGCGCGGATAAGCGCCTTGCCGATTTCGACGTCGACGATCAGCTCGGCGATGTCCTCCTGGATGTGCTGGAAGCCGTCGATGCCGATGGACGCGGCCAGCTCGGAGGCCAGGCCCAGGTAGAAGGTGCTCTTGGCAATGGTGCGGGTGACGACCTGGTGGGTCATCAGGGCGCCGGCGCCGGTCTCGGCGTACCAGGCGTTGCACAGGTCCGGGCGGCCCAGCATGAAGATGCGCTCGTTCGGCACGAAGACATCCTCGAAGATGACCACTGCGTCCATTTCCTCGAAGCGGGAGGCCAGCGGCTCGTCGTGGAAGCTGCCGTTGTTGTACAGCGAGGAGCGGCACAGGTAGCGCATGCCCGGGGTGTCGTTCGGCAGGGCGAAGGCGTAGGAGTACGGAGCGTCTTCCGGCGTACCGCGCAGCACCGTGGAGGGGAAGACCAGCAGTTCGTCGGCGATCGGGGCGATCGTGGCCAGCATGCGGGCACCGTTGATGATGATGCCGTCCTCGCGCTCCTCGGTCACGCGGGCGGCCAGCTGGCCGCCGAGCTGCTCGGTGCCGGAGACGGAGCGGTTGACCTGCGGCGGGATCAGGGTGTGGGTGGCCAGCAGGTCGTTTTCGCGGGCGTACTCGTAGTACCTCTCGATGCGCTCGCCGAAGACCGGATCGGCCTTGGCGAAGAACTTCTTCGCCGTCGATAGGGCGGTCAGCGAGGAGTTCATGTAGTCGCCCGAGCGGCCCAGGAAGCCGTTGGAGTACTCAGCCCAGGTGGAGATGGCCTTGCGCCGCTTCTCCAGGTCCTCGATGGTACGCGGCACCAGGAACGAGGCGTTGACCAGGTCGCCGGTGGTCGGCGAGGTGTAGGTCAGGGCCTCCTGGTACTTCGGGTCATGCTGCATGTCGAACAGCTTGGCGTAGGTGCGGGCGTTGTTGCGGAACGCCGGGTGCTCGGCGATCTTCTCGGAGACAACCTCGCCGTTGATGACCACGTGCGGGGTCATCGAGTTGAGCTTGTCCAGGTACTGCTGTCCGGTACGGATACCCATTGCTTTACTCCAGGTTTCTACTGTGAATCGGTTGTTGCCCTGCGCGGAGCTGCCTTTAGAGCAGTTCCTCGATGCCGAGCTGGCTTTCCGGGATGGTGGTGAAGTTGCTGTTGGCGAAGCCGAGGGCATCGCCGCTGCGGTAGTTGAAATCGACAACCTCGCCCAGGTACAGGGTGTGGTCGCCCCCGTCGTAGGCTGCCCACGGCTTGCACTCGAAGAAGGCCAGGACGTTGTTCAGCCGGGGAGCAACCTCGCCCTCGATCCAGGCCGGTTCATCCGAGGGCTTGCCGGCGAAATGCAGGGCCAGCGCCCGCTGCTCCGCGCCGAGGATGTTCACCGTGAACGGGCGGCCCTCAAGCTCGTCATGCGCCTTGGTGCTCCGGGCAATGCTCACCAGCACCAGCGGCGGCTCCATGGAGACCGAGGTGAAGGAGTTGACCGTGATGCCGTGGCGCTTGGTCACGCCGTCGAAGGTCACGATCGCCACACCGGTGGCGAACCGGCCAAGGCTGCCGCGGAAGTGGTGCTCACGGGGCCGCAACACCTTCGGCGGAATGCTGGGACGGGCCGCAGCATCCTGCTTGGGAGTAGCAATCATCGTTGGTCCTTAACTCTTGAGTGGGATACCGGGGGACGGAGTGCGGAACCGGTCCATCCCGCCGGGCGTCCAACTGTTCCTGAATCGATGTTTCTCAATTGTTCTATAGTTGAACATCGCGTCCTGATATAGAACAATATAGGAATGTGAGCGCAGGCACAACTCCCGGCGCGTAATTTTTCCCAATCCAGTGCCCATAGGATGATCGAATGCCCTCCAGCGAAGCCCCCGCCAAGTCCGGCGCCGCCCACTCCCAGACGCTCTCGCGGGGAATCCGGGCCCTTGAGATCCTGGCCGACGCGCCGGCCCCGATGACCATTGCGGAACTGTCGGCAGCACTGGGCGTACACCGCTCCATCGCCTACCGCATCCTGCGTACCCTGGAGGACCACTCCCTGGTCATGCGGGACACCGCCGGACGCCTCCAGGCAGGCCCCGGACTGGCCGCGCTGGCCCGCGGCGTCTCACGCGACCTGCAGTCGGCCGCCCTGCCGGAACTGACGTTGCTGGCCAACACCCTGAAGATGACGGCGTTCATCGCCGTGTGGGACCAGCACGACTGCGTCACCCTGGTGACGGTGGAGCCGCGCCATGCCGGCGCGACCCTCGCCCAGCGTCCGGGCACACGGCATTCCCTCAGTGCTGGGGCGCCGGGCATTGCCATCCAGTCGGCCCTGAGCGAAGAACAGTGGGAGCAGCTGGCTCCCGGCCAGGCGTACCGGCCCGAGTCGCGTGCGGCCGCCGAACTCGGCTATGCGGTCAGCCATGACGAGGTTATTCCCGGCGTCTCGTCCGTGGGCGCGCCCATCCGGGTGCCGGGACAGCTGCCGGCGGCCATCGCGGTCGTCTACATCCATACCGACCTCGGCAACGACGAAATCGGCAGGACGCTCATGCAGGCAGCGGCCACCATCGAGGCCGAGTTGCGCTGATTGTGCTGTGCCGGCGGCGCGGCGCCCAGGTCTCAGGAACGGCGCGTGCAAACCGCCCGGACGCCCAGCAGGCTGACCAGCAGCATCGCCGCCGCGGCAGCTGCAGCCACCAGGAAGGCGCCCGTGTGCCCGTGGGCCTGCGCAACGCCGCCGGCCACGGCGGCGCCGAGTGCCGCGCCCAGGACGACGCCGCTGGCCAGCATCGTCATCACGGTGCCCAGGCGTTCCGCCGGAGCAACCAGGCCGCCGATGCTGTAGACCGTCACCATGACCGGCCCTACCGGCAGGCCGGCGGCCAGCAGCGCGGCCACCATGGGCGCCGGCGACTGCGGCAGGAGGAGCAGGGCGGCGCCGGCCAGCATTGCGCCGGAGCAGAGGACCCACCGGGATGTGTGGGCGAAGCGCTCCGGCCAGAAGGCCACGGACAGCGCAGTGGCCGCCGAGCTCAGGCCCAGGACTGCGTACAGCAGGCCCGCCGATTCCGCGGCACCGAAGCTGCCGCCGAAGGCACTGAGCGCGGCCTGGACAGCGCCGAAGAAAGCGCCCATGGCAGCCATGCCCAGCGCCGGCACGGCCGCCGGCAGCAGCCATCCCGGCCGGGAGCGGGCGGGCAGCCCTTCCGCCGTCTGTCCGGCACGGGCCGCCGGATGGACCGTCCGGTGCGTGGGGTGCACGGCGAACGCCGGGACCATGGTGATGGTCAGTACGGCGGCCAGGACGAACGGAAGCCAGGGCGCCACGAGCGCAGCCAGCAGGCCCACCAGCGCCGGGCCCAGCACGAAGGTCAGTTCGTCGGCGGTGCTTTCATAGGACAGCGCGGTGTCCCGCAGTTCGCGGCGGCGTTCGGTCATGGCCATCCAGCGCACCCGGGCCAGCGGGCCTACCTGCGGGCAGGTCAGGCCCACCATGAGCGCGGCGGCCAGGTTTACGGCGGCTCCGGCCGGCCCAGGCGCGGTGCCGGCGGCCACCAGCAGCCCGGCGATGGCGACGGCGTGGGCGGCGGCGGCGGCCAGCAGGACGGCGCGCTGGCCCTTGCGGTCAGCCAGGTACCCCTGGGCCGGGGCACCTGCGGCGGAGCCGATGCCGACGGCGCCGGCCGCCATGCCGCCCAGGGCATAGGATCCGGAGGCGGCAGTAACCAGAGTCAGGGCCCCGACGGTGATCATGGCCAGCGGCAGGCGGGCCAGGAAGCCGGAGGGCAGGAAGTTTTTGCCCGCCAGTGCGGGCAGATGCCGGTAGCGGCCCAACCGGCCGGAAGCCGGGGCGGCGGGAGCATCGTCGGTGGAGGTGGCGGAGGAACGGGAAGTGGTCATGGCAATCCGTCAGCATCAATCGCGCATCGTCCCGCCTCCCGATGCGCCCGACCCGGACAACGGACCAAGTCTACCAGCGACCGACGCGCGGGCCAGCCCCGGCCGGCGGCAGGCGGGTCGGCCGGGGCCGGCTCAGACTGCGCCGGTCTCCGCGAACACCAGCTGAACGGTGGAGCCCTGCCGGCCCTTGGCCACCTGCAGTTGTGCCGGGATGCGCAGCTTCATCTCCGGCACATGGCTCACCAGGCCCACCATGCGGCCGCCGTCGCGCAGACCTTCCAGTGCGTCCATGACCTGTTCCAGCGCCTGCTCGTCCAGGCTGCCGAACCCTTCGTCCACGAACAACGTCTCAATGTCCACGCCGCCTGCCTCGGCCTGCACCACGTCGGCCAGTCCCAGGGCCAGCGCCAGCGAGGCCATGAAGGACTCGCCGCCCGAGAGCGTGGCGGTGTCCCTGCGCTGCCCGGTCCAGGCGTCATTGACGTGCAGTCCAAGCCCCGATTTCTTGTTGCCCGATTTCGAGTCGTCGTGCACCAGCGTGTAGCGTCCGTCCGTCATCGCGGCCAGCCGTTCCGAAGCCGCGGCGGCGATCTGCTCCAATCGTGCGGCCAGGACGTAGGTGGTCAGCGTCATTTTCCGGTCGTTTTCGCCCAGGCCCCGAACCGTGTCCGCCACGGACTGGATCCGCTCGTAGCGTTCCCGGGCTGCCTCAAGCTCCGCGGCGGCTTCGGCCAGGCGCGGCCCGTAGGACTGCAGCTGGCGGTCCGAAGCCTGCAGAACACCGCTGCGTACCTGCCGGTCCCGGACCTCCTGCTCCAGTTCCGCTGCCCGGCCGCGCAGCACTTCGACGTCGTCCGCGGCCGGCAGGGCGGGTCCTGCCTGACGGTCCCGGCGGGCCCGGACAACTTTTTCGGAGTCCTGCAGCAACTGCAGACGCTGCCCCAGCAACGTGTGGTCCTCGATCTCCGCCTGCATTGCCTTCAGGTCCGCTGCGGACAGCAGGGCCGCGTGGACCTGCTCCTCGCCGTCGAACGCCGAATCGGCGATGGCGGCGGCCAGCTCGGCCTGGCTGCGTTCCAGCGAGGCCTCCGCATGGCGGCTGGCGTCCAGTGCCTTTGCCGCTGCGGACAGGGCCGCGATGAGCGCGGACAGGTCGCCGGCATGCTCGGCCAGCGTACGGCCTGCCGGGGTCAGTTCGGCCAGCTTGCGGCCAAGCTCCTCGCGCTGCGCCTGCACCGCCCTCAGTTCCGTGCCTGCTGCGGCATGGTCGACATCCAGCCGGGCCGCCTGCCGGGCGAGTTCTTCCAGCGCCGCGGCGGCCGCTGCGGCCTGGGATTCGAGCCGTTCCCGGGCCTGTGCCGCCTGCCGCGCCGCTTCCAGTCCGGTGCGCGCCTGCTCGACGGCGGCCTCCGCCTCGTCCGCCGGAGTCTCCCCGCCGCGGGCGGCCAGGGCGGCCAGCCGGGCTTCAAGCCGGGAACATTCCTGCTGCGCCCGGGCAAGCCGGGCCTCGGCCTCGCCATGCTTCTGCCGGGCCGCGGCTTCTTCGTCCTCACCGACCAGCCGGCCGGTCGGGCTGCCGGCCGGTGCCGGGTGCTCGGCGGAACCGCACACCGGGCAGGGCACGCCGTCCTCCAGCCTTGAGGCCAGCTCCGCCGCGGCATTGTCCAGGCGCTGCTGGAGCAGGTCCAGCCAGCGTTCCTTCAGGTCCAGCTGCAGGGCCTTGGCCTCATCCCGCGCGCCGGCGGCTTCGGCCAGCTGCGCCCTGCACGCTTCATGCTCGGTAACGGTCGCGGCCAGGGCTTCGGCCGCCTCCAGGCCCCGCTCGAGATCCGGGACGTCTGCGGCAGAGGTCTGCAGGGACTGCAGGTCGGCCTGCAGCCTGGCCGCCTCCGCCCGCAAGGCCTCGGTCTGCTCTGCGGTGCGGCGCATTTCCACGCTGAGCCCGAGGAGCCCGGCTTCCAGTTGCGCCTCGGAGTCCGCGAGGGCACGAAGCCGCTCTTCCTCCGGCAGGAGTGCCTGGACCTGGCCCAGGCGTGCCCCTGCCCGGTCCGCTGCTTCCGCGAGGAGCCCTTCCAGGGTTTCCTCCGGGTCTCCACCGGGCGGCGGCGCCGGCAGCTCTGCCGCGTAGTCCGCGTACAGCGGATGGGAGGCTGCGGCCTCGGCCAGCCGTCCGGCCTGCTCCCGGGCCAGGCCAGCCTGGGCCGCGGCCTGGTCCCGGTGCCGGATCGGCGCCGCGAGCAATTCCGCGCGGCGGTGGGCCTCGAGGTCTTCGGCCAGCTGCCGGCAGGCGGGTTCATTGCTCCGGTGCTTGTCCTCGAGTTCTTCCAGCATGGCCAGCTCGGCGTGGTCGCCCAGGCGCTGTTCCTGCTCCGTGACCAGCCTGCGCAGCTGTTCCAGTTCCGCGGCCGCCCCGGCGGCTTCGGCGGCAGCCCTGCCGGCGAGCGCGGCAAGGGCGCGCTGCAGCTGCTCCAGTTCCGCCGCGCCGGTCGCGGCCTCCTCCGGGACCTCTCCGGGGTTCAGATGGCGGGCTGCCTCCTCGCGGGCTGCGCGCAGCAGCTGCTCCACTGCTGCCCGGGCCTGGTCATAGCCGGTCCGGGCCGTCCCGGCGTCCAAGGCCAGGGCCTGCTCGACGGCCTCGAAGCGCTGTGTGTTGAACAGCCGCTGCAGCAGGGGACGGCGTTCCTTGGCGTCCGCGCGCAGGAAGGCGGCGAACTCCCCCTGCGGCAGCAGCACGACCTTGGTGAACTGGTCCAGGCTCATCCCGAGGAGCTCCCCCAGTTCGACGGCTGCCTCGTCGCTGCGGGCTGACTTTTCCACCCAGCTGCCGCCGATGCGCTCGCGCAGCAGCGTCTTGGCCTGCTGCACCGTGGTGCCCTTGCCCGAGCGTGCGGACGGGCGGTCCCACTGCGGGCTGCGGGTGACCTCGAAGCGCCGGCCGCGGGCGCTGAATTCACAGACCACCTCCGGAGCGGTGGTGGCCTCGGCATGGTCGCTGCGCAGCCGCTTGCCGTTCTGCCGTGCCCCGGGCACCGAGCCGTACAGGGCAAAGCAGACGGCGTCCAGGACGCTGGTCTTGCCGGCGCCGGTCTGGCCGTTGAGCAGGAAGAGCCCTTGGGCGCCGAGCTCGTCGAAGTCGATCCGCTGCCGCCCGGCAAACGGACCGAAGGCCTGGATTTCGAGCCGGTGGATCCTCATGCGGACACCTCCGCCGCTGCTGCCTGTTCCAGGGCCCCGGCCAGCAGCCGGCGCTCGGCGTCGTCGGCGGCCCGGGAACGCACATGCTCGAGGAAGCCGCAGCAGATGTCCAGGTCATCCTGGGCCTTGGCAATTCGTTCGCTGTAGGTGTGTGTGTTCCGCTGCGGTCCGGAGGCGGGCTCGAAGGCGAGCACCAGGGTGTCAGGGAACCGTTCGCGCAACCGCTCCATGGCCCGCAGCGGACGCTCGTTATCCGTGAGGGTGATCTGGCAGTAGGCTTCCTCGGCCCAGCCGTACTCCGGTGAGTCCAGCAGTTCCGCCATGGTCGCCTTCAGGATGGCCAGCCGGCGCCCGGTCTCCCAGTTGATTTCCTCGACGCCGGCCAGGCCGCCGGTGTCGAACTCAACCAGGTAGCCGCCTTTGCGGTGGCCGGCCTCGGAGAAGGAATACGGCAGCGGGGAGCCGGAATAGCGCACCGACTGGCTTAGTTGCTGGCGGCCGTGCAAGTGGCCCAGCGCCACGTAGTCCAGGCCGTCGAAGAGGTCCAACGGGATGGCACCGACGCCGCCGATGCTCAGGTCCCGCTCGCTGTCCGAGGTCAGGCCGCCGCTGGCAAAGGTGTGCGCCAGCACCAGCGAATGCACCGTCGCGGCCCGGCCGGCGTTCCGGCGGGCGGCCAGGTCCGCGCGGATCCGTTCCAGGGCCGCCTGCATGACGGCGGTGTGGGCGGGGGCCTCGGCGCCCAGTTCCTCGGCGCACAGCCTCGGCTCCAGGTACGGGATCCCGTAGACGGCCAGCAGTGCCCCGTCCAGCTCCAGCTCCACCGGCATGGCCAGGTCCGCCGTGCGGGTGCGCACGTGCACCCCGCCGTGGGCCAGGACCGCTCCGCCAAAGCCCAGCCGCGAGGCCGAGTCATGATTGCCGCTGGTCATAATGATCCGGGCTCCGGCCGCGCGGATCCGGGCCAGGGTGTCCGAGAGCAGGTTGACCACATCCACGCCCGGCAGCGCGCGGTCGTACACATCGCCGGCAATCAGGACCACGTCCACCGACTTCTCCTGCACGCTCTGCACGAGCTGGTCGAGGAAATGCCGCTGTGCCGGGAGCATTCCCACCCCGTGGAAGGATCGCCCCAAATGCCAGTCCGATGTGTGCAGTATCCGCATGCTTCAACGCTACCGGCCGGGAAGGACAATTCCGGTACGGGCACTGTCATTACCGGCGTGCCACGCCTCGGCGCCGTCGGGCCGGGCCTGCCTTGCCTAGCGGGCGGCCGGGCCGCCCTCGTTCCGGGCCTGGCCCGGCCGGCCATCGAAGAAGTCCCGCGCCTCGGCGGCGCCGTCATCCTGCGGCTGTCCGGTCTTGCCGCCGGCCACGGTACCCTGGCCCTGGGCGGCCCCGGCGTCGGCAGCCTGCCTGCCCTTGCCGGTCCTGGCCTTGTCTGGCTTGTCCTTGCCGGCCTTGGTGCCGGCGCGCTGCGGCACGCTCTCGGCGCTGCGGTAGATCAGCCCGGCAATCACCGCGCCCAGCAGCGGGGCCACCCAGAACACCCACAGCTGTCCGGCAGCGGTGCCATCGCCGAAGTAGACGGTGGCGGTGGACCGGGCCGGGTTAAGGCCGGCGTTGGAGACCGGCAGCAGGAAAGCGGCCAGCACGGCCAGCACCAGGCCGACGGCGAACGGCGCGCTGCCGGGCCAGGCCCGGCGCGCCGTCGCACCCAGGTACACGGCGACCAGCAGTCCGGTGCACACCGCCTCGGCCAGGAAGACGCCCGCCAGGGAGAAACCGCTGCTGCCAGTGGCATCGAAACTGTTGGAAATGGCCGTGAAAAGGTTCTGCGACTCAGCGCCGGCCGGGTGGCTGCGGAGAATCACCCACAGGGTCAACGTGGCCAGCGACGCGCCGGCCACCTGCGCCACGATGTAAGGCAGGACCTGCTTCCAGGCGGTGCGGCCTGCCAGCGCGGTGCCCAGGGTGATGGCCGGATTGAAGTGGCCCCCGGAAACGTAGCCGAAGGCCAGCATGGCAGCGACCACGGCGAAGCCGAACCCGAAGGGCACCGCAAAGCCGCCCTGCGGATTGAACATCCCGATGCCCAGGGCGCCGCCGACGATCAGGAAGGACCCGGCCGCCTCGGCACCGATCCGGGCGGACAACGAGTGGCCCCCCGGCGCTCCCGGCGTCCGCTCCACGGCTGCGGCGGGCTCCCGCTCGACCCGGCCCTCGGGCTGTTCTGCTGACATGATCCGGTCATTCCTTCCGCTGCAGCCGGCAGGTGCCGGCCCTTTGCTCACAAACGTCTCCACCCTCGCACCGGATTCTGGGAGAAAGCTGGATGGTTCCTGTAGGCAGTGGCGGATCCCGTCCTCCCAACGCTCCCACCGCTCGCTCCGCTCGCGGCGGGTCCCTCGGCCGCTAGACTTGGTCAACGTGACAGAAGCAGCATCCGGTGCCCCCGTCCAGTCCGGCTCCCCCGGCTTTGCCTCCCGCGTCCGCGGCTGCCTGTCCGGCGGCGCACTCGGGGACCAGCTCGGCTATGCCGTCGAATACAGCAGCTGGCAGGAGATCGAGGCCCGGATTGGTGCCGGACTGCAGGACTTCGGCCAGCTGGACGGGCCGCGGCACTTCAGCGGCGTGACCCAGCTAACGCTGTACACCCTGGACGGGCTGACCGAAGCCCTGGAATGGGCCAACGCCGGGGTGGCGGCGGACGAAGCAGCCTGCCTCTGGCTGGCCTACCTGCGGTGGTACGCCACCCAGGACGGCCGCTTCCCGGACTCCGCCCCCGAACCTCAGCCGCGTTGGATCGACGGCCAGGCCGTGCTCCACCACCGGCGCTCCCCCGGCGAGACGTGCCTGTCCGCTCTGACGACCGGGGAAATGGGCACGCCGACCCGTCCCCTGAACCGCGAGGCCCGCGACGGCGGCGCGCTCGTCCGCTCGGCCCCGTTCGGCCTGCTCCCCTTCGTTTCGGCGGAAACTGTGTACAAGCTCACGGTCGACGGCGCTGCCATCACCCACGGACATCCTTCCGCCCAGCACAGTGCTGCCGCCTTCAGCGGCATCATCCGGATGATTGTCCAGGAGGACGCGGCCCTGCCGGACGCAGTCCGGGCCGCTGCGGCCAGGGCCGGGCGGGAAAGCGCCGCCACCGGCGTCGCCCCGGCCCTGCGCCGCGCCTTGGAGCTGGCCGCAGGAACCCAGCCGGAGCCTGCGGACACGCCGGGCAGCGGACACGCCGAGGAGGCGCTCGCCGCTGCCATCCGCGCCGTGCTGGCCACCGCCGGGGCGGCGACGCCGGAGGAGCACTGCCGGCGCGCCCTGGCCGCCGCCGTCGGCCGCAGGGCCGGCAGCGCTGCCATCGGCAGCATGGCCGGGCAGCTGCTGGGCGCTCTCTACGGCGAGTCCGCCCTGCCCGAGGCCTGGCTGCGGACCGCCGAGGCACCGGAACTTGTCCGGGAAATGGCGAACCGGTTCCTGGCCCTGACCCAGGCCCCCGAACAACCGGCGTAACCGGTCCGGCAGCCGGGGCTCAGGCCCCGGTCTCGGGCCAGCTGCCGCCAACCATCTGCAGGAATTCGCCCTCGGAAAGCACCTCGATCTGCTGGCCGCGGCTGTGCAGTTCGAGTACCTTCCGAGCCTTTGCCGTCAGCCGGCCGCTCTTCAGATCCGCTGCGGAAAATCCGTCCCCGACCACCAGTACGGTGGTCCTGCGGGTGACGCTGCTGGCCGGCTGGGCGCCCAGTTCTGCGGCACGGTTCTTCGCCTGCTGCCGCGGCATGCCCAGATTCCCGGTGAACACCACTGTCTGCCCGTACAGCGGGTGGGTCCGGTCCGCGGCCAGGTTGGCCGGCGGGTTGCTGCCTTCGTCCGGCCAGCCGGTCCAGCCGCCCGCCCAGCTTCCCCCGGTTCCGATGCCTGCCTGCTGCCGGTCCCGTTCTGCCAAGGTCGCCTTGGACAGCACGTCCCGGCCCGGTTCGTAGGCCTCCATCCGGGAAGCTGGCAGGTCCAGGACGGTGAACAGGTCAGCGATGCTGCCGGCACCATGCCTGCCGGCGATGTCGATCATGATGCCGGCGCAGGCACGGGCGTCTTCGACGGCGTCGTGGTGGTGCAGCAGCGGCACACCGGCGGCCTCGGCGACAAAGGGCAGCGAATAGGAGACCAGCGAGTAGCTGCGCCGGGACAGGATCACCGTGCAGGCATAGTCATAGGCCGGGCCGGCCAGCTCGGAAACTTCCAGGGCGGAACGGATTACGCCAAGGTCGAAGGCGGCATTGTGGGCCACCAGGAGGTCCGGACCGATGAAGTCCGCCATGTCCGCGAACAGGTCCCCGAAGCGCGGGCGGCCCGCGACCATCTCCTCGGTAATGCCGTGGATCCGCACATTGCGGGGATCGAAGCGGTCGTAGCCGGCCGGCGGGCGCATCAGCCAGGACGCCTCGGCCACGATCTTTCCGTCACGGACCTTGCTCAGGCCCACGGAGCAGGCGGAGCCCCGGAACCCGTTTGCTGTCTCGAAGTCAATGGCCGTGAACTCAATTCCCACCCATCAAGATTACCGTCTGCGGCCCCCTGCCGATGGCAAGGCACAGGCTGCGTCCGGCACCCCGGCAATCTTCACCGCAAATTTACCTGCTGCCACTATTGCGACCGGCACCGCGGCCGTACTCTGGACCAATGGAAGCTCCGCAGCAGCCCGGATGGTACCTGTTCGACTATGGGATGGTCATTTCCACCGCGCCTGAGGCGGAGGACTGGGAGGCCCTCGAAGAAGCGGCGGGGATCCCGCTGCGGCATTCCGGCAGCACCTACTGGATGCACCGGCTGGACTACGACGAGGGCAAGCTCGATCCGGTGCAGTACTGGTCGCTGGTGCTCGGCCGGGAGGTTGGGATCGGCCTGGCCAGCGAGCTGGACTCGCTGGACGCGATCCAGTGGTCGCACCTGAACCTGGATACCCTGGACGTGCTGGAAATGCTCCACTCCCGGGGGGCCCGCCTGGCGGTGCTGTCCAACATGCCGGCAGCCATGGCGGAGGAGTTCTCCACGGCGCCGTGGACAAAGTACTTCGCGGAGATGTTCTTCAGCTCCGGCATCGGCCTGACCAAACCCGAACCGGGAGTCTTCCGGCACGTGCTGGACACGCTGGCCACCGATCCGGCCGAGGTGGTGTTCATCGACGACCAGCACGCGAACGTGCATGCGGCCCGGACCCTGGGCATCAACGCCATCCACCACACGCCGGGCACGGACCTGCTGCGCGAACTGGGGCTATAAACCTTCCGGACGGGTCAGGACGGGGCCTTGTCGCGGCCCTTGGCCAGGCGCCTGACCACCCAGATGGTCACTGTCACGGCCACCGCTGCGATCACGATCTTCTGGAACACGTCCGCATAGCCCTCGACGAGGTGCCAGTTCTCCCCCAGGTAGAATCCGGCAAGCACGAAGACGGTGTTCCAGATAAGGCTGCCTGCGGTGGTCAGGAGCAGGAACTTCCACACGGCCATCCGCTCGATGCCGGCGGGGATGGAGATCAGCGAGCGGAAGACCGGGATCATCCGCCCGAAGAAGACGGCCTTGGCACCGTGGCGGTTGAACCAGGCTTCGGCCCGGTCCACGTCCGCCACATCCACCAGCGGGAGCTTCCAGGCGATGGTGCGCATCCGCTGGCGGCCGAGCAGGGCGCCGATCCCGTACAGCAGGAGGGCGCCGGCGACCGAACCCAGCGTGGTCCAGATCAGCGCCTCGGCCAGGCTGAAGTTTCCGCGGCTGGCGGTAAAGCCGGCCAGCGGCAGGATGAGCTCGCTCGGCAGCGGCGGAAAGAGGTTTTCGAGCGCAATGGCCAGGCCGGCGCCCGGGGCGCCGATGGCTTCCATAATGTCCACCGCCCAGCCGGCGACCCCGGTCAGGTGCGTGGCGGCGTCGGAAGTCTGGGCCGCTCCTGCGGCATGGTCTGCGGACATCAGGGCGGTCAGGTGCGTCATCATATTGCCACCAATTCTGCCCCATGCCCCGTGACATCACCCAACCGGCCGCGCGCCTCCGGGAGCCGTCCGGCCAAGCCCGCGGCTCAACGCGGCGCGTTCGCGAGGGCCTTGACGACATGCGGCAGCAGGGCGCGGAAGGCCTGTCCCCGATGGCTGATGGCGTTCTTTTCCTCGGGCGACAGCTCCGCGCAGCTGCGGTCCAGACCCGCCGGCTGCAGGATCGGGTCGTAGCCAAAGCCGCCGGTACCGCGCGGTTCGGTCAGCAGTGTGCCGGCCAGGCGGGCCTCGACCACCTCACCTATGCCGGCCGACACTACGCTGGCGGCGCAGACGAAGGCCGCCCTGCGGTGCTCGCGGCCGATGTCCGCCAGCTGGTCCAGCAGCAGGCGGAGGTTGGCGGCGTCATCGCCATGTTTCCCGCACCAACGCGCGGAGAAGATCCCGGGAGCACCGCCGAGCACGTCCACAGCCAGCCCCGAATCGTCCGCCACAGCGACCAGGCCGGTGGCCTCGGCCACCGCGCGCGCCTTCAGCAGCGAGTTCTCGGCGAACGTCACGCCGGTTTCCTTCACGTCCGGCACCCCGGCCGCAGCGGCGTCGATCACCTGTGTGTCGACGTCGAGGCCGGGCACCTGGCCGCGCAGCAGTTCGCGCAGTTCCCGAAGCTTGCCTTGGTTGCGGGTGGCCAGGACCAGCCGTGCCTCAGCCACCGATGACCTCCGCGGCAGTGTCCGCCAGGGTCTCGCGCTGGATCTGGGCCAGCTGCGCGGTCCCGGCCAGGGCCAGGTCCAGGAGGGCGTTGAGCTCATCGCGGTCGAACGGCGCGCCTTCGGCGGTGCCCTGGACCTCCACGAACTTGCCGGATCCGGTGACCACCACATTCATGTCGGTCTCGGCCCGGACATCCTCGACGTAGGGCAGGTCCAGCATCGGCACTCCGTCGATAATGCCCACGCTCACCGCCGCCACGGTGCCGGTCAGCGGTTTCGCCCCGCGCGCGATCAACCGGTTGTCCTTGGCCCAGCGCACGGCATCGGCCAGTGCCACGAAGGCACCGGTGATAGCGGCAGTCCGGGTGCCGCCGTCGGCCTGCAGCACATCGCAGTCGAGCACGATGGTGTTTTCGCCCAGGGCGCGGGTGTCGATCACCGAGCGCAGGGACCGCCCGATGAGCCTGGAGATCTCGTGGGTGCGCCCGCCGATGCGGCCCTTGACGGATTCGCGGTCCGAGCGGGTGTTCGTGGCCCGCGGCAGCATCGCGTATTCGGCGGTCACCCAGCCGCGGCCTTCGCCCTTGAGCCAGCGCGGGACGCCTTCGGTGACCGAGGCAGTGCACAGCACGCGGGTATTGCCGAACTCGATCAGCGCCGAGCCTTCGGCCTGGTTGGACCAGCCGCGGGTGATGCTGATCGGCCGCAGCTGCCCCGGAGTACGCCCGTCGGCACGGACGGCGCCGGACGCGGCGGTGGTTGCCTGGGCGGGACTGGGCACGATGCTGCCGGGGTCAACTGAAGTCATGCCTCCAGCTTATCGGCTCACACCGCGTAGCTGACGCCGGCGACGGCGACGGCGAGCTCCCCGGAGTAGGTTTCGCGGGCCTCGGCGACCGTGCGGATCGAATCGTTCCAGACCGGCAGGTGGGTCAGCAGCAGCCGGTGGACCTTGGCTTCGGTGGCGGCGGCCCCGGCGCGCTTGCCGGTCAGATGGACGCCCTCGATCGCGTCGTCGCGGCCCTCGTGGTAAGCGGCCTCGCACAGGAACATGTCGGCGTCGCGGGCCGCCTCGACCAGCTCCGGGCAGCTGTCGGTGTCCCCGGAATAGGTCAGCACGCGCGTGACCGGCCCGTCCGGTCCCGGCTCGGTGGCCTCCACCCGCATCGCATAGGCCTCGTCCACCGGGTGGCGAACGCTGTACGGGGTGATGTTGAACGGACCGAACTTGACCACCTCGCGCTCGGTCCAGTGATGGAATTCAAACTCGCTGTGCATGCCCGGGTCCGGATCCATACCGTAGGCGATGGCGACCCGGTCCGCGGTGTCGGCCGGACCCCAGACGGGGATCCGGCCCTTGGACCAGCCCTCCGGATGCCACCGCACGGCCACGTGCAGGCCGCACAGGTCCATGCAGTGGTCCGGATGCAGGTGGCTGAGGAAGACGGCGTCGATGTCCTCCAGGTCGAGGTAGCGCTGGGCCGTGCCCAGCGCCCCGTTGCCCAGGTCCAGCAGGATCCGCCAGATCCGTTCGCCGTCGCTGGCCGAAACCAGATAGCAGGAGGCCGGAGAGAGCGGACCGGGGAAAGAGCCGGTGCAGCCCACAATGGTCAGGTTCATGCCTGCATTCCCCCGCCCTGCGCGCCGGCCAGCGGTGCGGCAAAGTTCGATCGCCGGGGACGCTGCGCATCGGCCCGCGCGGCGGCAATCATTTCCGGCGTGATCCGGGCCATGCTGCCGGTCGGATACTGCGCGGCAACCCGGTCCACGTGTTCCACCCTGACCACCTCCGGTCCAAGGAAGCGCTGCGCCAGCACCTCGAACTGCGCCGCGTCCCCGGTGGCGACAAAGTGGTGCCGCGGGGCACCGCCGTCGGCACGCAGCAGGTCCTGCCGCAGCAGCGCGCGGTAGACGTCCTTGGCGGTCTCTTCGGCGCTGGAGACCAAGGTGACCTCATCCCCCATGACATACGAAATGACGCCGGTCAGCAACGGATAGTGGGTGCAGCCGAGCACCAGGGTGTCCACGCCCGCTTCCTTCAGCGGTACCAGATACTCCTCGGCGGTGGAGAGCAGCTCCTGCCCGGCGGTCACCCCGGCCTCAACGTATTCGACGAAGCGGGGGCAGGCCACGGAGGTGATCTGCAGGTGCGGGGCGGCGGCAAAGGTGTCCTCGTAGGCCCGCGACCCCACGGTGGCCGAGGTGCCGATGACGCCCACCCGGCCCGAGCGGGTGGAGGCGACGGCGCGCCGCACCGCCGGCTGGATCACCTCGATGACCGGGATGCCGTAGCGGGCGGTGTAGCGTTCGCGGGCATCACGCAGCACGGCCGCGGACGCCGAGTTGCAGGCGATGACCAGTGCCTTGACGCCCGAATCCACGAGTTCGTCCATGACGCCGAGCGCGTTGGCCCGCACCTCGGCGATCGGCAGCGGCCCATAGGGGCCGTTGGCGGTGTCGCCGACGTACAGTACAGCCTCATTGGGCAGCTGGTCGATCACGGCCCGGGCGACCGTCAGGCCGCCGACACCGGAGTCGAAGATGCCGATGGGGGCGGCAGGCTCGATGGCCGGGAATAGGGAACTGGCGTCCGAACTCATAATCTACTGAGGATAAGTCCTGCCCCGCGAATCATTGAACTTCTGCCCCGGCCATGTTAGCCATCTCACAACTTATTGGGACTCTGACGCATGCCCGAGCCCGTCCAGCAGCGCCTGCATCAGCGCCTCCTGCAACCAGGTCAGGAAGTTGTACACCAGCGCCAGATAGGTATCCACGTCCTCCGCCTGCGACCAGTCATCGATGTCGTGCAGCGCCTGCGCATCCTCGTCCGTCCTGATCTTCAGGCGGTCGGCGAGCACCAGGCGCACGTCGTTGACTGCCCGGGCAAAAAGCAGGGCCTGCTCCTCGCTCAGCTGCAGGTGGTTCCGTTCCAGCAGCAGGGAGCTGGCGCGCAGCGCCGCCAGCTTCTCTTCCCGCAGCGAGCGCTCGGTGAGCCGGCGGAACTCCAGGGCCCCGGCGTCGTCCTCCCGGACCGCGTCCGGCAGCAGGCGCAGCAGGGCGCTGTCCCGGGGCCGGGTGGCGTTCAGGTCCAGCCCCACCAGGGCAACCAGCGGATCCTCGCCGGCGGCATCCTCCGGTTCCAGCATGCCGATGATGTCCTGGAAAAGGCGGCGGATCAGATCGCGCTCGCTCGGCTCGAGGTAGCCGGTAATGCCTTTGCGGGTGTGCTTGAATGCCCTGGCCATCCGTGTCCTTTCCGAGGTCCCTATTCGGATTTCTGGTAAGTGGCCCAGAGCCCGTAGGAGTGCATGGCAACGGTATCCTGCTCGGCCTTTTCGCGGCTGCCGGTAGCGACCACCGATTTGCCCTGATGGTGGACCTCAAGCATCAGCTGGTTGGCCTTGGTTTCCGAGTAGCCGAAGTAGCTCTGGAACACGTAGCTGACATAGCTCATCAGGTTCACCGGATCGTTCCAGACGATGACCGCCCAAGGTACGTCGGCGGCGGTGGCTCCCTGGACCTCGGTTCCGGTCTCGGTCCCGGTGCCGGCCTCCAGCACGGTGGACAAAACGGGCGCGGGCACCGGAACGGACCCGGCGGGGGCCGGCAGGGTGGTCAGACTCATGAGTTCCATTCTAGGGATTGAGGCGCTCCCGTGGTTTCGCCGGCACCACGTGTCCGCTCCGGGGTCGTCCGGCGGCCCGGAGCGGTACTCGGAGGGCGAAGGGCGGACTACAGTTTGAAAGGTGACCGACGCTGCAGGCTGGAACCACCCCAGCACCTCCCTGTATACCGACCACTATGAGCTGACCATGCTCCAGGCCGCGCTGCATTCCGGTGCGGCCCACCGGCGCTCGGTGTTCGAGGCATTCGCCCGCCGGCTCCCGGAGGGGCGCCGCTACGGCATTGTGGCCGGCACCGGCAGGATCCTCGAAGGCATCCGGAACTTCACCTTCCGGGACGAGCAGCTGGACTTCCTGGCCCGCACCAAGGTGGTCAACCAGGCGACCGTGGATTATCTGGCCAACTTCCGCTTCACCGGGGATGTCTACGGCTATGCCGAGGGTGAGGCGTACTTCCCGTACTCGCCGGTGCTGATCGTGGAGTCCAGCTTTGCCGAGGCCTGCATCCTGGAGACCTTCATCCTCTCGGCACTGAACCACGATTGTGCCATCGCTTCCGCCGCATCCCGGATGTCCGGGGCCGCCGGCGGGCGCCCCTGCATTGAAATGGGCTCGCGCCGCACCCACGAAGAATCCGCCGTCGCCGCGGCCCGGGCGGCCATTATCGCCGGCTTCGACAGTACCTCGAACCTGGAGGCGGGCTTCCGCTACGGACTGACGACGGTGGGGACCGCGGCGCACTCGTTCACCCTGCTGCACGACGGCGAACGGGAGGCCTTCGAGGCCCAGCTGGCCTCGATGGGCGCCGGCACCACGCTGCTGGTGGATACCTACGACGTCGAAACCGCCGTACGCACGGCGGTGGAGCTGGCCGGCCCCGCCCTGGGCGGCGTCCGGCTGGATTCCGGGGACCTGGTCACCCAGGCCCAGTGGGTCCGCAAACTGCTGGACGACCTCGGCAACCACACCACGCGCATCACGGTGACCTCGGACCTGGACGAATACGCCATTGCGGCCCTGGCCTCGGCGCCGGTGGATTCCTACGGCGTCGGCACCGAACTGGTCACCGGCTCCGGGGCGCCGACCGCGAGCATGGTCTACAAGCTGGTCAGCCGCGAGAACAGCCAGGGCGTCCAGGAACCGGTGGCCAAGAAAGCCAAGGACAAGGTCTCGGTGGGCGGACGCAAGTACGCCCTGAGAAGGCTGGATGACGAGGGCACGGCCACGGCAGAGATCCTCGGCGTCGGCCACCGGCCGGCCGACGACGGCAACGACCGGCCGCTGCTGCAGCAGTTCATGAAGAACGGCGAACTGTTCGACGGCTGGACCGGGCCCGAAGGCGTCCGGCGCGGCATCGAGCGCCATGCGGCCTCCATGGCCGAACTGCCCGGCACGGTGTACCGCCTGCAGCGCGGCGAGCCGGCCATCCCCACAGTATTCGAGGAGCAGCCATGACCCGGGCACTGATCATCGTGGACGTGCAGAACGACTTCTGTGAAGGCGGCACGCTGGCGGTGCCCGGCGGTGCGCAGGTGGCCGCGGACATCAGCGAGCACTTGGAGAACCAGCCCGAGCGCTATGACTTCGTGGTGGCCACCCAGGACTGGCACATCGAGCCGGGAAGCCACTTCGCCGAGGAACCGGACTACGTGGACAGCTGGCCGAAACACTGTGTGGCCGGCACCAAGGGGGCCCTGCTGCATCCGGACCTGGACACGGACGCCATCGACGCCTATTTCCGCAAGGGGGCCTACGAGGCGGCGTATTCCGGCTTCGAAGCGGTGCTCGCGCCGGAGGACGAGGTGCCCACCGGCGAGCGGGACGAGGAGGTCGACGACGCCGACCTGGTCACGCTGGACGACTGGCTGCGGCAGAACGAGGTCGACGAGGTGGTAATCGCCGGGCTGGCCACCGACTACTGCGTCCGGGCCACAGCGCTGGATGCGGCGCAGGCCGGCTACACCACCTCGGTGATCCTGCCGCTGACCGCGGGAATCAACCAGGAGCGGATCGAGCAGACCCTCGCCGAGTTCGAGGACAACGGCATAGAAGTCCTCCGCACCGTCTGACCCCGCCGCCCCTTCCAAGAACCGGCCGGCAGTTGTCCAGCAACTGCCGGCCGGTTTTTGGAAGGGGCACGAGGGGCGGACGGGTTATTTGCGGCCGATGAACCAGTCCTGGAGCTTTTTCAGCCGCCGGCTCAGCTGCTCCTCGTTGGCCTGCGCAACAGCCGGACCGCCGCAGACGCGGCGCAGCTCGGCGTGGACGACGCCGTGCGGCATCCCGGAGCGCGCGGACCACGCCGAGACGTTCCTGGCCAGCTGGTTGCGCAGTTCGGTCAACTGGCGATGGTCCACGACCTCCACGGCCGGCTCCGGAGCAGCCGCGGCCCGGCCGCGCTTGCGGGACTGCTGTTCCTGCTGGCGCTGGCGCAGCAGCACGCCCACCTGGTCGGCGTCGAGCAGGCCCGGAATGCCGAGGAAGTCCAGCTCCTCCTCGGAGCCGACCTCGCCGCCGGTGCCAAACTCGCCGCCGTCGAACAGCACCCGGTCGAAGGCTGCCTGGGATTCCAGCGCCTCGTACTTGCCCTTGGTCAGCGAGTCGGAGGCCTTCTCCTCGCGGTTGGCCTCCTCCATCATCGCTTCTTCGGGAATGTAGTCCTCGCCGGTGTCCTTCTCCGGCCGGTCCAGCGCGTGGTCCCGCTCGACCTCCATCTGGCTGGCCAGGGCCATCAGGTTGGGCACCGACGGCAGGAAGACCGAGGCGGTCTCCCCACGCTTGCGGGCACGCACGAACCGGCCGATGGCCTGGGCGAAGAACAGCGGGGTCGCGGTCGAGGTCGCGTACACGCCCACGGCCAGGCGCGGCACATCCACGCCTTCGGAAACCATGCGCACGGCCACCATCCAGCGCGACTCCCCGGCAGAGAACTCCTCGATCTTCTGCGAGGCCCCGGCGTCGTCGGAGAGGATCACGGTGGCCGACTCGCCGGTGATCCGCTTCAGCTGCCCCGCATAGGCCCGGGCGTCGTCGTGGTCCGTGGCGATGACCAGGCCGCCGGCATCGGGTACCGAGCGGCGCACCTCGGTCAGGCGCTTGTCCGCCGCGGCCAGCACCGCCGGAATCCACTGCCCCTGCGGGTTCAGCGCCGTCCGCCAGGCCTGGGCGGTGACGTCCTTGGTCACCGCCGCCTCGCCCAGCGACGCCGCGATCTCATCCCCGGCGCTGGTGCGCCAGCGCATCTGCCCGGAGTAGGCCATGAAGATCACCGGGCGCACCACGTGGTCGCGCAGGGCGTTGCCGTAGCCGTAGGTGTAGTCGGCCCGGGAACGGCGGATGCCGTCCTTGTCCTCGACATAGTCCACGAACGGAATCGCGGCGGTGTCGGAGCGGAACGGGGTTCCGGTCAGCGCGAGCCGGCGCGCCGCCGGTTCGAAGGCCTCGCGGATGCCGTCGCCCCAGGAGAGCGCGTCGCCGCCGTGGTGGATCTCGTCCAGGATCACCAGGGTCCGGGCCGCCTCGGTCTTGGCCCGGTGCAGCATCGGCTTCATCGCCACCTGGGCGTAGGTGACGGCGACGCCGATGAAGTCCCGGCCGTGTGCGCCGTCGGAGTTCTTGAAGTTCGGATCGATCGCCAGGCCCACCCGGGCCGCGGCGTCCGCCCACTGGCGCTTGAGGTGGTCCGTGGGGGCGACGACGACGATCCGGTTGACGGTACCCCGGCCGACCAGCTCGGTGGCCACCCGGAGCGCGAAGGTTGTCTTACCGGCGCCCGGGGTCGCCACGGCCAGGAAGTCCTGCGGGGCCATGTCGAAGTACTTCTGGAGCGCCTCGGCCTGCCACTGGCGCAGTTTCGGCGCGGTGCCCCAGGCGGCACGTTCCGGATAGGCAGGCGGCAGGGCCGGTCCGGCGCCGAAGAGCGTGTCATTGCTCATACGCTCCTGATCTCCTCCTTGGTCGCAGCTGTGGCCCGGCGCGTTGAACTGCGCCAGCCAGTGTACAGGCCTGCGGCGGCGCAGGCCGCCAGCACAAGCCAGATCGCGGCAAAAACGCCGCTGTCCGCCGGGTTGCCGGGGCGGTGCAGCAGGGTGAACAGCCCACCGGCTCCGGCGGTGCCGACGACACCGCCGAGCTGGTCGGCCAACTGCAGCGAGGACGAATTCCGGCCCCGTTCGGCCGGCGCGGAAAGCTCCAGCACCAGTACCGAGGTGGTGGACAGGGCCATTCCCATGGACAGCCCGGCAAGGCCCCAGACCACCACCAGGACCCAGAACGGCACCTGCGGGCCGGCGGCCAGCGCCATTGCACCCAGGCACGCGCCCAGCAGGCCGGGCCCGAGGACAAGCAGCAGGTGCCGCCGCCGGCCTGCCTTGGCCTGGATGAACGAGCCGATGCTCCACCCCAAGGCGCCGGCGGTCAGCGCCAGCCCCGCCGTCGCCGGGTCAAGGCCGCGGGAGACCACCAGCATCAGCGGCACAAAGGCCTCGGCCCCGAAGAAGGCGACATTGAGGGCGCCGCGGGTCAGGACGACGCTGGGCAGTCCCCGCCGCAGCCGCAGCAGGCCGGCGGGCATCAGCCCGGGCAGCACGCACACCGCCAGGACCACTCCGGCTGCGGCCAGCAGGTAGAGCCCGGCGGCACGGCCTGCGGCGGCGTCCACGGCCTCGAAGCCGGCCCACTGGGCCAGGAAGACGCCGGCAGCCAGAACCAGCCCGCGCAGCGCCCGGCGGCGGCCGCCGCGCCGCCGGGGCCCGGACTCCGCCGCCTGCGGAGCACCCAGCCGGCGGATCCTTGGCCAGACGGCCAGCACGGAGGCCAGCACCAGCGGCGCAACCCCGTAGAACACCAGCCGCCAGGACACGTACTGGGTCACCAGCCCGGCCGCCAGGGGTCCCACCAGCGAGGGCACCACCCAGGCCGCTGCGATCCAGCCGAACACCACCGGCTGCAGCTTCTGCGGATAGGCCTGCCCGATGATCACATAGACGGCCACGATCATGAACCCGCCGCCGAGCCCGGCGACGGCGCGGCCGGCAGTGAAGATCCAGAATTCGCCGGCCAGGCCGGAGAGCACCAGTCCCGCCACGGTCAGGCCCAGCCCGGTCCCCACCGCGGGCCTGGGCCCGCGTGCATCGCACCACAGGCCGCCCAGGACCGACCCCAGCAGCGAAGCGGTCAGGAACATGGAGAACGCCAGCCCGTAGCCGGACTGGCCGTCCAGTTCGCGGGCCACTGCCGGCATCGCCGTGGCCACCGCCATCGCCTCGAACGCAGAGAAGGTGATGATGGCCAGGAGCCCGGCTGTCAGGGACCGGTAGGTGGCCGCCATCGCCCCGGATGCTGCGGAGGCGGGTGGCTCGGTCATGAGGAAATCGGGCTCGGCTTTCTCGCGGCGGGGCAGCGCAAGACAGACATCCCCGGGAGTCCGGGATGCTGCCGGCCCGGGGATGTCAGGACGGGAAGCGGCTCGGGCCGCCGGCGCTTATTCCTCGTTGCCGGGACGGAGGCCTTCGTAGATCTGCTTGCATTCGGGGCAGACCGGGAATTTCTTCGGATCCCGTCCGGGCACCCACACCTTGCCGCACAGTGCGATGACCGGTTCCCCGGAGAGGGCGGACTCCATGATCTTTTCCTTGCGCACGTAGTGCGCAAAGCGTTCGCGGTCCCCGGGTTCAAGCTCCTCGCGCAGTTCCTCGCGCTCGATGGTCGCTGTCGATCCGCCCGGCTCGGACGGCCGGCGCGGGTCGTTTTCGAAGGGGTCTGGGGGCAAACTCATGACAACCATCTTAGCCCGGAGGCCGGGTCCCGGGTCCGCCGGACACCCCGGCAGGCCCGCCCCGGGGAACGATTTGCTCACAACCCCTGCCAGGAGGGCTTGGTCTCATAGGTCTGCCGGTAGTAGTCCGCCAGGGCCAGCCCGGACGCGGCCGCCTCATCGAGCAGCACCGTGGCGTGCGGATGCAGCTGCAGGACCGAAGCCGGGCAGATGGCCGCCAGCGGCCCCTCGACCAGGTCGTGGACGGCCTGCGCCTTCTGTGCCCCGGTGGCCAGCAGGACCACGTGCCGGGCCTCGAGGATGGTCCCGAGTCCCTGCGTCACGACATGGTGGGGCACCTCCGGGAGTCCGGCGAAAAAGCGGGCGTTGTCCCGGCGTGTCTGCTCTGTCAGCGTCTTGATCCGCGTCCGGGACATCAGTGACGAGGCCGGCTCGTTGAAGCCGATATGGCCGTCGGTGCCCACGCCGAGCAGCTGGAGATCCACTCCCCCGCTGTCGTGGATGGCCTGCTCGAAGTCCCTGCAGGCTGCCGGCAGGTCCGCCGCGGTCCCGTCCGGAACCCGGATGCGGCCCGGATCAATACCCAGCGGCACGGCGAATTCGCGCCGGAGGACTTCGGCGTAGGACTGTGGATGGCCGGCGGGCAGCCCCACGTACTCGTCCAGCCCGAATCCCCGCACGCGGGCAAAGTCCAGTCCCTGCCCTGCACGCCGGCGGGCCAGTTCCCCGTAGACGGGCAGCGGCGACGATCCCGTGGCCAGTCCCAGGACGGCGTCGGGCGCGGCCCGCAGCAGGGCCTCGACGGCGTCGGCCGCCGCGGCGGCCACCTTGTCCTGGTCCGGCAGGATGACAACTTCCATGGCGGGTTCCTTCCATCCGGGTCCCGACTGCGGCCCGGCTACTTGTTCACGGACACCGCCTGCAGCAGCTCCGGGCCGCGGCGGTCGTACCACCGGCCGCCGATCCGGATGCCCGCCAGCAGCAGCGCCGAGCCCAGCACCAGCCCCGCGGCCAGCGCCAGCCAGCCGAACAGCGGCCGGCCGGTGAGCACCATGGCCAGCGTCAGCAGCCCCTCCGGCAGCACCAGCAGCATCAAGGCCCCCATCCCCAGGCCCTGCACCACCATCGTCCGGACCGCCGATCCCGGCGGGGTCTTGAACGGGCTTTCCCCCGGCAGCGGCACATTGTAGGTATAGCGCGCCGAGACCACGCTGGACAGACCCAGCCCGCTCAGCAGCGTGCCCAGGGACAGCCCCAGCAGTGCCGGCAGCAGGTGCCACCGGTCCATGGCGGCTACCGGGACGACGACGGCGAGCGCCGTCAGCGGGACGGCGAACACCGCGCAGGCCAGCGCCCGCCCGGCCCGGTCCGCCCGTCCGCTGACGCCGGCGGCCAGGTGCAGGGCGAAGGCGGTGTTGTCGTACGAGATGTCGGCGGAAATCGAGAAGGCCAGCAGGAAGGCGATGAGCGGGCCCAGCCACAGCATGGCGGTGAAGTCCCCGGCCTGGCTCGTGCCGAAGAACATCACCACCGGGATCAGCGGGACGACAATCAGCGAGGCGCCGTAGCGCGGATCCTTCAGCCAGTAGGTCAGGGCGCGGGCTGCGACCGCCCCGGAGGGGCTGGCCGGGAAGCGCGCAAACAGGCCCAGGCCGGCGGAGCTGCGGCCGGCGGCGGCAGTGTGCGCCGGGGTGGTGAGGGCACGGGCCAGGCTCAGCTTCCACAGCCACACGAGCCCGGCCAAGGCCAGCAGGCTGATGAGCAGCTTGGCGGCAGCGGCACCCCAGGCGCCCAGGGCCAGGTCCCCGGGCACGGACCAGACACTGCCCAGCGGCGTCCAGGACAGGACGCCGGCCAGCCCTGCCAGGAAGTCCTGAGAGCTGCGCAGGCCCTCCATGATGCCGGCAATGATCGGACCGAGCAGGACCAGCGGAACCATGGCAATCACGCCGCTGGCATCCTTGAACCGGCGCGAACTGGCCAGCGCGGTGCCTGCCGAGGTGGTCACCCGGGACAGGACGACGGCGGTGAGCACGGCCAGCACGGCACACGGGACGGCGGCCAGCATGGCCGCGGGGTGCTGCCACCACGCGGCTGCCTGGCCCAGGGACGCGAGCAGGGTCATGATGCCCGGAATACCCAGCACGCCGCCGGCCGCCAGTCCGGCCAGCAGCTGCGGCATCGGGATGGCGAAGGTCACGAACCGCGCCGGATCCAGCGTCATATCCACGCCCAAAGCCACCAGCGGGATCAGGGCCCAGCCCAGGAACGCTGCGGCCCCGCCCAGGACAACCACGGTGCGCGCGGTGGCCGGTTCGGTGTAACTGAGGTAGAACAGCCCGCCCAGCAGCAGTGCCAGCACGCCGAGGGCGTACAGGCCGCCGAGGGCCACCCCGACCAGCTGCCAAGGACTGCGCCGGAAGCTGTTGCGCAGCAGGGTGAGCTTGAGCCTTATGAGGTGCGCAACCACGTGAGCCCCTCAGCCCGGTTGCGCCCGCCCACCAAGGCCACGAAGCGGTCCTCGAGGCTGGCACCGCCGCACACCTCGTCCACGGTGCCCGCCGCCAGCACGTTGCCCTGGGCGATGACGGCCACGTGGTCGCACATCCGCTGCACCAGGTCCATGACATGGCTGGAGACGATCACCATTCCGCCCGAACGCACGTAGTCGTGCAGGATGTCACGGATATTGGCCGCGGACACCGGATCCACGGACTCGAACGGCTCGTCCAGGACCAGCAGCCGCGGGGCGTGGATCAGCGCCGAGGCCAGGGCGATTTTCTTGGTCATGCCGGCGGAGTAGTCCACCACCAGCGTGCCGGCGTCCCCGGCCAGGTCCAGGGCCGTGAGCAGGTCGGCCACCCGCGCCGCCACCGTCTGCCGGTCCATGCCGCGCAGCAGTCCCGCATAGGTGACCAGCTGCTCGCCGGTCAGCCGGTCGAACAGCCGCACGCCGTCGGGCAGGATGCCCATCAGCCGCTTGGCCTGCAGCGGATGTCCCCAGACGTCCACGCCGTGCACCCGGACCTGTCCGCGGTCCGGGCGCAACAGGCCGGTCGCCATGGAGAGCGTAGTGGTCTTGCCGGCCCCGTTCGGGCCCACCAGACCGTAGAACGAGCCGGCCGGAACATCGAGGTTGATGCCGTTGACGGCGGTCTTGGCGCCGAAGCTCTTGGCCAGGCCGCGGATGGCCAGGGCCTGCCCGTCCGGTGTCCCGGCAGACGGGAGCGGAGCTTGGAAGGCCGCCTGGTCCGGAAGGTTTTCAGGTTCGGACGATGTCATACCGCCACGGTAGCAACGCCGGTGCGTCCGGAAGGTCATCCAAAGGGAGTAAAACCGTTCGGCAGTTGCCCCGCCCTTCGCTTCGCTCAGGACGGGGACCCCTGCTGCCTGACTTAGAACAGGGCGCGGGCCAGGGCTTGGCGGGCCTTGGCGACCCGGGGATCCGAGACACCGACGACGTCGAACAGCTCGACCAGGCGGGCACGCGCGGCCTCGCGCTCGTCACCGGTGCTGCGGCTGACGAAGCGGACCAGCCGGGCAAAGGCGTCCTCGACGTGCCCGCCGCTGACGTCCAGGTCCGCGACCGCGAGCTGAGCTGCCAGATCCTCCGGCCGCTCGGCAGCGGCGGTGCGGATGGCCTGGGGGTCGGCCGATTCCAGCCGCTGCATCAGCTCCACCTGGGCCAGACCCGTCTTGGCATCGGTGTCCCCGGGCTGTTCGGCCAGCGCCTTCCGGTACGCCGCAGCGGCGGCTGCGTAGTCCCCTGCCTCGATCGCGTCGAATGCCTCCTGGTGCAGCGGCGGCAGCGGAGGCTCCTCGGCGGCTTCCTGGTCCCCACCCGGAGCGCGTCCGGTCACGCCGTTGGCCTGGGCCACCTTGAGCAGTTCGTTGACGAAGGAGCGCAGCTCGTCCTCCGTGGCCAGTCCCTGGAAGAGCGGGATGGGCTGGCCCTTCAGCAGGGCAACGGCGGCCGGCACGCTCTGCAGCTGGAAGGCCTGGGCGATGCCGGGGCTGGCGTCCACGTCAATGCGCGCCAGCACAAAGCGGCCGGCGAATTCGCGGGCCACTGTTTCCATCGCCGAAGCCAGCTGGGAGGCGATGTCGCTCCAGCCGGCGGTGAGCTCCACGATCACGGGCACCTGGCCCGACAGCTGGATCAGTGCGGGGAAGCTCTCCTGGTTGGCCTCCACGATGTAGCTTGCGGGGGCTCCGCCTTCCGTGCCGCCGGCAGCCGGGGCCTGCGGCCGGGACTGCTTCAGCGCTGACAGATCAACGGCTCCGCGCAGGCTGGCGGAGAGCGGCGCAGGGCCCTGCCCTGGGGTAGGAGTGGTCATGGCAACACCCTAATACGTGCAGGCGGACCTGCGGTGGCGGACGGGTCAAGTTACGCCGGCGGCCCTGGCGGAAGGGCCCGCCGGCCTACTTCAGCTTGGCAGCTACCAGGTCCTGGGCGACACCGATCAAGGACACCTTGTCCTTGGAGCCGGCCGGCGGCACCTTCACGAACACGGTTTCGGCATAGGTGACATCCACGCCCTTGGTGGTCGATTCCGCCCCGGCCAAGGCGGCGAACTCGGGCGAGAGCTCCACCCGGGCACCGGCCTCGCTAGGCAGGCTGCGCATCAGGTTGTGCAGGTAGCCGAAGACCACCGCACCGCCGTCGGCCGTGCGCAGGGAGCGGACCGAATCGGCGACGGTGGAGCGGCTGAAGGTGATCTTCGCGTTCCTGTTCGAGGATTGCTGGTCCTTCTGGAAGGCATGGATCTGGTCCGCAAAGGTGTTCTTGGCCACGGCCTTGGCGTTCTTGCCCTCCGTGAGGTAGCCGGACAGCAGTGCCAGGGCATCGTTGGGCGAGTACGCCAGTCCGTCCTTGTCCTTGAGCGCGACGGCGGTGGTTCCGCCTTCCTCCGTGGAGACCTGCGGGAACTTGGTGCCCGGCAGCATCTGCATTGCCCCGACCATCTTGTAGTTTTCCCTGGCGTTGGCCTGCGAGAGCACGATGACCTGGGGCACCGGGTTGCTCTTGCCCTTGGTAACCGCCACGGCGGTCCTGGGCCACTCGGACGTGGAGCTGATCATCGAGGTCAGCACGGGTCCGGCCGAGACCGGCACCGGGGGCTGGACGTCGCCCTTGCCGGCGCGGACCCGGTAGTTTGCCGACCGCATGGTCAGCGCCGCTCCGGTGACGCGGTCCTTAAGTTTGTCCGGATCCTTCGCCGAGTCCCCGGCGGCGACGGCGGCTCCCACCGATTCCATGATCCGGGTCAGCTGCCCCGGCAGCAGGACGGGATGGGCTTCCCCGGCCGCCGGAGCCGCCTGTGCCGGCAGGACGGATCCGGCAGCCAAGGCCAAGGCGGCCAGCACTGCCACCGTTCCCGCGGCGAACCGGGTGCGGCCGGCTTCCTGGTCCGGAACCCAACCTGCCGGACGCTCGGGTTCGCGGGCCGCGCGCCGTCCGCCGGGCCGTGGCGCCGCAGGCGGGGCCGGCGGAGCGGCGCGGCGTCCGGAGACCAGGGCCAGAGCCACACCGAGTACCGCGGCCAAGGCACCAATGATGATCAGGACCAGGGCACCGGGGGTCGAGGTGTCGTTCGGCCAGCTAACGGTGACGTTGGTGGGGGCCGGCTTGGTCCCGTCGGCTGCCAGCAGAATGGACCACTCGCCCGGAGCCGGATCGGCCCAGCGGTATTCGATCCCGGAGGCGGCGGTTTCCTCGCTGACCCAGAGGTCGGAGCCGGACGGGTTCGGCGCCTGGGCCTCGCCATCGGTCAGGGTGCCCTGCAGGGCGCCGTCGGCCTCGCCGGTAATCGTGGTGTGCGCGGCCGGACCCACCCAGGCCTTGACGTCCTCGCTGCGGCCCACGGCGAGCAGGAATTCGCCGTCGGCCTGCACCTTGATGTCAACGCGTTCCGGGCTCAGCCCGAGCACGGCCGGCTCGATCACTGTCAGGGGCGCCGGGCCGGCAGCGGAGTAGCTGGCGGATACCGTCTCCGGCGGAGCCCAGATGGTCTTCAGGCCAATGCCCCCGATCACGGCCAGCAGACCCGCCACGATGAGGCCAACAGCTATCTTCAGTCGCACGGAAATACCTATCATTTGTTGCTTAAGTGATTGCCCAGAATGCTCAAGCCGTCACACGCAGATGCCTGAGCCACCGCCGTTACCGACCGGACATGGTAACCCTATGTTACAGGGTTGTTATATGCCGTTGCTTGGAAGCAGGGCCTTCCAGCGGCGCTGCCGGACGCAGATTCGACGCTTATTTACCGGGCATCCGGGGATGAAAAAGGCCGCCCTCCGGGAGTCTTGGAGAGCGGCCTAAATCACGTTCAGGAACGCGAGCAAAGCCTTATGCGCTTCCACATCTCCTCAAGCCCGGCGATCAGGCTCCGGGAGTGGTCCCCCTCGAGGCTGCTGCCCCTTTCAACTTCCAGCACGACGCCGGCCCAGTCTGTCCACGAGGGCTGCGGTTCATGACTGGCCGCCCCTTGGGCCCCGCCAGAGGGCGGGGTTGCCGGAATCCTGCGCGAACGGCGGCGGATTTTCGGTCTCGGGACTGATCAATGGGTTACCCTTCCGTGCCACTTCCCCCGGCGCTGAGTCTTTGACATGGGGCCGGCACCTTGGTTGAGTACGGTTTCGAACCCTTCTCTTATTCCGGGGCGGAAGGGGTCGCAGAGTGCGGCGATGAACACGGCCGAGGGGTGTGCCGCCGTGGTCCACGCGGCGGAGGATTGTCCGGTCGACGCCCACGAGACGCGCCTGTTGTTCTTCGCCGGGGATTCCGCGAAGGCCTCCTAGTCCTTGCAGGAGTCCGGGTTCGATCCTGAGTTGCTTTGGCATAAGTCCTCCCCCATAGCTGATGACATGGCGAACATGCCCACAGAGGACTAAGCCGCGCAAGCGTTCGGCAGCCTCTCCCCGGGCCGCTGCAACTGTCCGGGTGCTGTACCAGGCATCCCTGCGCCGGCCATTTCTTCACCGAAGCCTTAAGCCACGTGGTTCGCATCGGGGTTAGACCTGCGCCATCGGTGTGAACGTCCCTTCAACGCCGCGTGCAGCGCAGGGGTGGCTCCGTGTGGGGCCGCCCCTGCTGGTTGTCCGCCGTATGAACCTTGCCAATTAGGCTCTCTGCCCGTCTGCCTTCCGTTTCAAAATAACTGCAGGCCCTGGTGAAGCTCCTGCAGCACGAGGAGCTCACACGTCCGCTCCTGCTAGAGGGATGCGTACAGCTTGCCGGTGGTGGTCAGCCAGCCGCGCGAGTCAAAGAGGGCCGAGTTGCCCATGATGGGGTCGGTGACGGCCCGGGTCTTCCAGGCGAAGCGCTCGACGTAGGGCATTGCCCGCATGCCGGCGACG
>NZ_JAAZSQ010000006.1:20595-97511 GCF_012395835.1 Arthrobacter mobilis | reverse complement strand
AAGTCCACGCGCAGGCCGCGGGCCTTGGCCTTGGCCATGAACTCCTTCAGCCAGGGGCTGGTGACGCTGACCGTGGCCGGGGAGCCCAGGCGCAGCCCGGTCTGCTCCAGCTTCGGCCAGAGCCGGATGGCCTCGTCCACGCTCATGTTGGCCTGGGCGCGGTGGTCGGGTTCGTTGAAGCCGAGCAGGTGCCGGGCGCCGGTCTGGGGCAGCTGGGCCGTGACCTTGCCGATCGCGTCCCGTTCCAGCAGCCGGATCGGGTCCCTGACCATGGGGATGAAGGGCGGGGCCGTGAGGTGGGTGTTCGCCCCCCAGTTGTAGTGCCAGGCGACCTTAAGGTTTTTGATCTGCGTCCGCTGGAGGGGTTCGCGGTCCGGGAAGCCGATGCCCTTCAGGGCCGGCACGGCGGCCTGGGCCGGGACGGCCCCGCCTGCGGCCAGCGCTGCCGGCACCGCCGCGGCGGCCAGCGATCCCTTGAGGAATTTCCGGCGTTCCATCAGTCTCTCCTTTCAAAGGGTGAAGCATGCCGGCCGGGTGCCCCGGTCCGTGGATTTCCCAATCTCCACCCCTCGGTAGGGGTTGGTGAGGAAGGCTCTAACCTTTGAACGTGAATCAGCCTAATCGATTAACCAACCTCTCGGGCTGAGATCCGGCATTTTGGTGCTGGCTTTCCCACCAGGTATCGGCAGAAGCGGGCAGGAAGTGTATTATCGGCGCCCGCTGACCGCGCCCCTTATGCTGCTTCCTTGGCGGTTTGGGCGAGTCGATCCCGGTCGGTTCGCATTGCCAGGTGTTCGGCTTGCAGGGCGGCGTACGCGGCTTGTAGCGCGGTCAGGTCGGCGTCCAACACTCTGATGTGCTCGACGGCATCCCGAATGACCTGCGTCGGGGCGTATGTGTGCGGGACGTAGATGCTCAGCCTGTACAGGATGCGTTCGGTGGGGGTCATGGCTTGTCCTCCAATCCGAGGCGGGCGGTGATCCGAGCGTCGAGTTCGATGATCCGCTGCAGGCTGTATCTTTCCAGAAGGCCCTTGTAATTAGCCTGTCGCAGGCTGCCCCGTTCCCGCTGGAGGTTGGCCGCCCCACCGCACTGATCAGCTACAGCGCGTCCGTCTCAGGACGCGTCCTCGTTGTATCGTCGAAGCAGG
Organism: Arthrobacter mobilis; assembly: GCF_012395835.1. GTDB lineage: Bacteria > Actinomycetota > Actinomycetes > Actinomycetales > Micrococcaceae > Crystallibacter > Crystallibacter mobilis. The sequence goes on along the minus strand of NZ_JAAZSQ010000006.1, from coordinate 96,361 downwards.
GGCAGTTGCCCGGGTAAACACATCCCTGACATTGCAGCGGCTCGGGTTTGGCGGCTTGCTCGCTCATGCCGTGTCCCCGTTCCCGGTGTCACAGATGATGGCGGCGATGGCGTTCCGGTTCCGGCTGGTTTCGGCCCACGATTGGGGGTCGAGGTGTTCCCGCACCCGGTTTAGCTTCGTCCGCAGGAACTGGTTCTCCCGCTCGAGCCGCTCTGCGTGGTCGCACAAGGCAAGCACCGGCCCGGAATCCTCGGCGAGCATGAACGGCGACATGCGGCGAAGTTTCTCGGTCAGTTGTCCCATGGCTCCTCCTTCCTCTGTCTGGAATTCGTTGCCGTCGCCGCCGTGGATGGCCGGAAGTCAAAAGTTTCTGCAGCCGCTCATTCACCGGCCTCGATCCGGCAGGCTGCGCGCCGGCCGTACGCTCCCATTGCCCTTCCACCTGCCGGAGAGTAGTGTCGGTTTACCAAGCAGACCGCCTGGTCTTGTTTGTTGCGAAGCCTTCTTTCGAGCCAACGGGAGTGCCGCTTCATTATTTGAAAGGCGGCCGTCGTGAAGCCGCACATCGAAACCAACACCCTTCCCCTGTCCATCGCGAACGTCGATTCGACCGTGTACCTGGACCTCGGAACATTGCACTCCCCGGAAGTAGCGACCCGATCCGGCTCCTCAGCGAACTTGTCACCGGCGCAGGAGCACATGCTGGCCGCAGTTGCTTGCCGTGCCGGGGAAGTGGAGGCGGCCGAGTGGGCACTTGACCAAGCCCAGGCCTCCTGCGGCGAGCAGATCGTTGCCGCCCTGTCCTCGGGCCTGCCAGCGGGGAGCGTAGCGGAGGCGGCGGGTGTAAGCGCGTCCGCTCTGGCCAAAATCGTTGCGGCGCAGGCGCCGAGAGCAGGCTGATTCCGTTTGGCGGCAGGATGGCCTACGCGGCTGCCGGCCTTCATCCATGCACGGTAGCGCCCCCGGCTGCGCGGGTACGCGATCAGTTTGAGCGGCCTCATGCGCCGGCCCCGGACGCTTCCGGCTCCCGCAGGACCGTGGCGGGGCCGCTCACGGCTCCCGAGTCCTTGCTGATGCAGTCGAAGCCGTCATCGCCGTTATGCCAGACGGAGCCATCCCGGCATTGGCTGATCAGGTTGCGTGGCAGGTCACGATCCGGATCCCAGTCGGTGGACTACCGGGGCCCGCATCGAAGGCCCGGACCGCCCCTGCCAGCTGCTGGTACTGTGTCGCTGAGAGGCAGAAAACAACTGAGGCTGCCCCGCATGCACCTAAGGCAGGATCTGAGTGACCGTGAATGAGGAAGGCCGCGACGGCCTGCCGCAAACAGCCGCGGAAACCGGCCGGGTCACCGCCGCACGCAGGAAAGCGGTCATCATGAGGCTGGAACGCATCGCCGCCTCGATCCCCCGGGCGCAGCCGCGGGTGCGCTTCGAGATGCCGCCGGAGGCTGAATTCCACGAGTATGCCGCCGGAACCGCAGCCGGCCCTGCCGAGCGGCCGGAGGCGGGCACCGGTGCCGTCCGGCACCCCATCTACTTCGGCTTCATGGCCACGGTGGGTGTGGGGCTCGCGCTGCTGCTGTATTTCATCCTCTCCAGCGTCGGCCAACTGCTGGGCTGGATCGCCGCCGCGCTGTTCATCGCCCTGGGCCTGGACCCGATCGTGCGCTGGCTGGGACGCAAGGGCCTGCCCCGTCCTGCAGGGGTCATCGCCGTCGTACTGGTGCTCGCGGCGCTGCTGGCGGCGTTCATCGCTGTGCTGATCCCCACCATCGTCGCCCAGACCACCCAGATCGTGGCCAACATCCCGAACTACACCACCGACTTCCTCAACTCGGGCTTCTTCCAGTCGATCGACCAGCAGTTCCAGGTCCGTGCCCGCATTGAGGACGAGGTCTCGAAGTTCCTGGCCAATTCCGAAGCGGTCACCGGCATCTTCGGCGGTGTCCTGGGCGTCGGAACGGCAGTCGTCAACGGCGCGTTCGGAGCCTTGATCGTGCTCGTACTGACCCTGTACTTCCTGGCCTCCCTGCCGGCACTGAAGATATGGGCCTACCGGCTGGCGCCGCGGTCACGGCGGCAGCGGGTGCAGCAGCTGGCAGAAGAGATCTCCGCCAGCGTGGGCAGCTACGTGATCGGACAGGCCTGCGTGGCGGTGATCAATGCGGCGGTGGCCTTCACCGCGATGACCATCGCGCAGGTTCCCTTCACGGCACTGCTGACGTTCCTGGTGGCCTTGCTCGCCTTCATTCCGCTGGTCGGGGCGATGTTCGCCGGCCTGCTGGTTTCGCTCGTCGCGCTCACGGTGAGCTGGCAAACGGCGGTTTTGTTCGCGGTGATGTACTTCGCCTACCTGCAGATCGAGGCCTACTTTGTCTCGCCGCGCATTATGCAGCGGGCCGTGGCCGTTCCCGGCGCCGTGGCCGTAATCGCAGTGATCGCGGGCGGATCGCTGATGGGGGTACTGGGGGCCTTGATGGCGATTCCGGCGGCGGCCGCGGTGATGCTGCTGCTCAAGGAAGTCTTCATCGCCCGTCAGGACAAGAACTGAGATTGGGATGCTCCCGCAGTGTCGGCTTCGCCGCCCGTTCGCGCCCTGCCCCATAAGCTTCAGGACCGGTAACGGTAGCTTCTGGTGTTCCAGCAGTGCTGGTGCCAGTGCCGGCGTTCGGCCAACGCAGCCTCTGCGCCGAACAGGGAGTCCTCGCGCCAGGCGACCAGATGCTCCACGCCCGGCTTGATCACCAGCGAGCAGCCGGGACAGGTGTAGTCCTTGGCTGCGCGCGAGGGCGAAATACGCCGGATGTTCCATTCCCCGTCGGGAGCACTTTGGCGCTGGGCCAACCCGAACCGCGCGCGGTCCAGGCCCGGGTCTTCTTCCGCCGTCCGCCCCCACTTGTTCCCCGCGCCCTTGCCCCCGGCAGGGCCGGTGCGGCGGCGAGGGCGGTTCGAGCGGGGCATAGGGCAATTCTGCCCAGCCACGCGCCGCACTGCCAAACCGGCCGGACCGGAGAGCCCGGGCAGCACAGACCCGTCACGGGTTTTCCACCGCGCGGGTCCTGCCCGTGTTCCGCTCCTCATGGCGTGCATCCGCCTCCCACGCCTCGCAGGCTCGGCGCGGGGCCCTCGGCCGCTAGACTGGGCTATCGTGCGTCTTGTTATTGCCCGCTGCTCGGTCGACTACATCGGCCGCCTCCGCGCCCATCTGCCCCTGGCCACCCGGCTGCTCATGGTCAAGGCCGACGGCTCCGTCCTGATCCATTCCGACGGCGGCTCCTACAAGCCGCTGAACTGGATGAGCCCGCCGGCGAGCCTGCATATCACCGAGCCGGACGAGACGGACAACGAGGCCGGTGCCGTGGAAATCTGGAATGTCCAGCATGCCAAGAGCGACGACCGCCTGGTGATCAGCATCCACGAGCACATCCACGAACTCAGCCACGATCTGGGCCTCGACCCCGGGTTGGTCAAGGACGGGGTCGAGGCAGATCTGCAGCGCCTGCTGGCCGAACAGATCCATACCCTCGGGGACGGGTACACGCTGATCCGGCGCGAGTACATGACGGCGATCGGTCCGGTGGACATCCTGGCCCGGGACGCCGCGGGCGGGACCGTCGCCGTCGAGCTCAAGCGCCGCGGTGATATCGACGGCGTCGAACAGCTCACCCGCTATCTGGAGCTGCTCAACCGCGACCCGCTGCTGGCGCCGGTCCGGGGCGTGTTCGCGGCCCAGCAGATCAAGCCGCAGGCCCGGGTGCTGGCCGCCGACCGCGGGATCGAATGCCTGACCTTGGACTACGACGCCATGCGCGGCGTGGACGACGTCGAGTCCCGCTTGTTCTGACGGTCCCGTTCCCACCCGGGACGCGGACCTTGCACGCCTGTGCCGCTCGCTAGAATCGGACTATGAGTGCCAGCGCGCAGCCGGGCCACGAACCCCGCGGATTCATCCGGGGGCGCATCATTAGCGACGGCAACCTCATCGAGGACGGGCTCCTGGCCTATACCGGGGAGCGGATCGCCTACGCCGGCCCCGCCGCGGACTTCGATCCCACCGGCTGGAGCGAGCATGAACTGCCGGCCGGGTCCGTCGTGCTCCCGGGCCTGGTCGACATCCACTGCCACGGTGCCTACGGCACGGACTTCACCTCCGGCAGCGCCGAGGCCATCCACTCCGCGGCCGACTATTTGCACCGCAGCGGCACCACGACCCTGCTGGCCAGCACGGTCACCGCGCCGCGCCAGGAACTGCTGGCCGCCGTGGGCCGTCTGGCTGTCCTCGCGCAGGAGGGACTGATCGCGGGGATCCATGCCGAGGGGCCCTTCCTTTCCCCTGCCCGCAGCGGGGCACACGACCGCGGACATCTGGTGGTACCGGACCCGGAACTGGTGGACGAACTGGTCGAGGCCAGCCAGGGCCAGCTGCGGTCAATGACCTACGCCCCCGAACTGGCCGGAGCGGACGACTTGGTGGACCAGTTGACCACGCATGGCATTATTCCTTCACTGGGCCACACGGACTGCGATACGGCCACAGCCGCAGCCTCACTGGCGCGTGCCAGGGAAGGCATGGCCCCGGCGGGTTTCGATGGCTACACGCCCCGTCCCACGGTCACGCACCTGTTCAACGGCATGCCGCCGTCCCACCACCGCTCCCCCGGCCCCGCTGCGGCATGCCTGCGCGCGGCCAAGGCTGGCCAGGCAGTCGTGGAGCTGATCTCCGACGGGGTGCATCTGGATCCGCAGACGGTGCTGACCGTCTTCGAACTGGTGGGCGCGGACAACGTGGCGCTGGTGTCCGATTCGTGCGCGGGCACCGGATGCCCGGACGGCACCTATCCGCTGGGCGGCGGCCAGGTCGCGGTGTCCGGGGGCGTGGCGACCATGGGCGGTTCGCTGGCGGGCGGAACGGCCACGATGCTGGACGTATTGCGCCGGGCCGCCGCCGCAGGAGTGCCGCTCGCCGAGGCCGTCACGGCCTCGACGACAGTGCCGGCCGCGGTCCTGGGCCTGCTTGACGAGGTCGGCAGCCTGCGTCCGGGCTGCAGCGCCGATGTGCTGGTGGCCACCGGGGAGCTGGAGCTGGCGGCGGTCCTGCGCCGGGGCCGGTGGCTGCCGTCAATTGCACGCTGACCTGCGCCGATACTCCGCATCAACACATTAGCTAATAATTGCTTAACAATGCATTGATGCCTTCGAAGTTCGTTGACCTGTCCCGGGGCGTGTGTGATGCTTAAGCCAGTCTTTGTGTGGATGTGTTATTCATGCTCGCAGGACGTTGTTGCGAGTGTGAAGCTCCTCAGCTCCGCCGTTTGGCCGGAAAATGCAGGTGGCTTCCGCGGAGTAACCCGGACCGGTACGAGGTGTGCCGGTCTGTGAAAAGTACCATTATGAGGAGAAATAAATGGCACAGGGGACCGTCAAGTGGTTCAACGCTGAAAAGGGCTTCGGCTTCATCACCCCGGACGACGCCGACGGCGACGTTTTCGTCCACTACTCCGAGATCCAGAGCAACGGCTTCCGGACCCTCGACGAGAACCAGCGCGTGAGCTTCGAGATCGGACAGGGCGCCAAGGGGCCGCAGGCCACCGGCGTTACCATCATCTGATTTTTGACGCATCCTCCGTCCTGCGGCGCCGCAGGACGGACACAGCGGCCCCGCAGGGAAACCTGCGGGGCCGCTCCGCTTAAGGATCGGGACGCTCCGGCCGGCCTGTCCGTGCCGGTTCAGGCCTGGACGCGCTGGAGGCGGGCACCGAGCCCGCGCAGTTGTTCGTCGAACTGCTCATAGCCGCGGTCAATGTGCCCCACACCCCTGACCTCGGTGACGCCGTCGGCAACCAGGCCGGCGATGACCAGGGCCGCCCCCGCACGGATGTCGTGGGCTTCGACCGGAGCACCCGAGAGCCGCGGTACACCCCTGATCAGCGCATGGTGGCCGTCCAGCCGCACCACCGCCCCGAGCCGGGCCAGCTCGGAAGTAAAGCCCCAGCGGGCCTCGAAGACGTTCTCCGTCACCATGCCGTTGCCGTCCGCCACGGCGTTGAGTGCGACGACGAAGGGCTGCAGGTCGGTGGGAAAGCCCGGGTAGGGCAGCGTGGAGACGTTGATGGGAAGCGGGCGCCGGGGGCCCTCGACCAGAAAGCCGTCCTCGCGGGCATCGATCCGGCAGCCGGCCTGGGCCAGCTTGTCCAGCACGACCGCCAGGTGTCCGGGTACCGCGTTGCGGATATCCACCGTGCCGCCGGTGATCGCCGCGGCGAAGGCCCAGGTTCCGGCGGCGATCCGGTCCGGCACCGTCCGGTGGGTGACCGGCCGCAGCGACTCGACGCCGTGTACTACCAGTGTCGGGGTGCCGGCACCCTCGATGCTGGCGCCCATCGACGTCAGCAGGGCGGCGATATCGGTGATTTCCGGCTCGCGCGCAGCGTTCTCGATCACCGTAGTGCCGTGGGCCAGTGTGGCAGCCATCATCAAGTTCTCCGTAGCTCCGACGGAGGGGAACGGCAGGCGGTGGTGCACCCCTTTGAGCCCGTCCGGCGCCCGGGCAACCAGGTAGCCGTGGTTGATCCCGATGGAGGCGCCCATCAGCTCCAGCCCGGAACGGTGCATGTCCAGACCGCGGGAACCGATTGCGTCCCCGCCGGGCAGGGCAACTTCCGCCTCGCGGCAGCGGGCAACCAGCGGACCAAGAACCGAAATCGACGCCCGCATGGCCCGGACCAGTTCATAGTCGGCCTGGTGGCCCGGCGCGGCAGGAACGTCGATATGCACGGTGGCCGCCGCGGTGTCGTAGTCAACCGTGCAGCCGAGCCGGCGCAGCAGCTCGGCCATGATCCAGACATCCTGGATATTCGGCACGTTGGTGATGGAGGAACGGCCCTCGGCCAGCAGCACGGCGGCCATCAGCTTCAGCACGCTGTTCTTGGCCCCGGTAACCTCCACCTGCCCGGAAAGCGTGCTGGGTCCGGTCACGAGAATGACGTCTTCCACGGTGTCCATCCTTTCGACGCTTTCAACACTTTGGGGACAGGTCCGGTTAAGCACAAAGCGCGGCACCCCGGTGCGGGGGCCGCGCGGCTGTGCCGGAACGCAACGCCGGGCAGGAGCCCTCAGCGCCACGTTCCGATCCCGATGACCGGTCCGGCCTCGAGCCAGGCGGACAGGCCGGCGTAGACCTCGAAGTTCATGGCCAGCAGCAGGTCCTGGCCCTCGTAGGTGAGCATGGCCACCACGGCGCCCGGCTGGACCTTCGGCCGCTCCTGCTCCGTCGGCTGGCGCCAGCCCTTCAATTCGAGCGAACTGCGCAGGTAGCGCCGGCGCGGCCGGGGGCTGAGCGAAAAAAGGCGCAGCCATTCCAGGTGCTTGTCCGCGTAGCGGCCGATGCCCATCTCCCACTTGCCCGGGGCAAGGCAGAGCGAGGCATCGAACGTGCCCAGGGTGCGCCGCAGTTGGAAGCGGCGCACCCCGAACGCAACCAAGGCCAGCACCAGCAGCAGCAGGAGCGCTGCCAGCGCCATCACCGGGAAACCGAGCTCGTCCACCCTCGAGGCTAGCGGGTGCCTGCCGTTGCCGGGCTCTTGACAGTGGCGTTGTCGGCCACGATCACCACCCGGTTCCGGTCAACGGAGAAGAAACCGCCGTCGACGGAGATGGTGATGCGCTGGCCGGAGACGGGCTCGATGGCCAGTTCCCCAGGAGCCAGGATGGCCAGCACCGGGGTGTGCCCCGGCAGGATCCCGATCTCGCCGTCGCTGGTGCGCGCCTTCACCATGGTTGCCGGGCCGGACCACACGAAGTGGTCCGCCGCGACAATCTCAACTTCCAGTTCAGCAGAGTTGTCAGCCACTGGGCTTACTTCCCGGTCTGTTCCTGGATCCGGGCCCAGTTGCGCTCCACGTCGTCGAGGCCGCCGATGTTGAAGAACGCCTGCTCCGCGATGTGGTCCAGTTCGCCGTCGCAGATGGCCTTGAAGCCCTCGACGGTGTCCTTGATGGAAACGGTCGAGCCCTCGACACCGGTGAACTGCTTGGCAGTGTAGGTGTTCTGGGAGAGGAACTGCTGGATGCGGCGGGCGCGGGCCACGACGATCTTGTCCTCTTCGGAGAGTTCGTCCACACCGAGGATGGCGATGATGTCCTGCAGTTCCTTGTTCTTCTGCAGGATCTGCTTCACGCGCACCGCGGTGTTGTAGTGGTCGTGGCCGATGTACTGCGGGTCGAGGATCCGCGAGGTGGAGGCCAGCGGGTCCACGGCCGGGTACAGGCCGCGGGAGGCGATTTCACGGGAAAGTTCTGTGGTCGCATCCAGGTGGGCGAAGGTGGTGGCCGGTGCCGGGTCGGTGTAGTCGTCGGCCGGCACGTAGATGGCCTGCATCGAGGTGATGGAGTGGCCCTTGGTGGAGGTAATGCGCTCCTGCAGCAGGCCCATCTCGTCGGCGAGGTTCGGCTGGTAGCCCACGGCGGAGGGCATGCGGCCCAGCAGCGTGGAAACCTCGGACCCGGCCTGAGTGAAGCGGAAGATGTTGTCGATGAACAGCAGCACGTCCTGCTTCTGCACATCGCGGAAGTATTCCGCCATGGTCAGGGCGGACAGGGCCACGCGCAGGCGCGTTCCCGGCGGCTCGTCCATCTGGCCGAACACCAGGGCGGTGTCCTTGAGCACGCCGGCCTCTTCCATTTCCACCCAGAGGTCGTTGCCCTCGCGGGTCCGCTCGCCGACACCGGCGAACACGGAGGTACCGCCGAAGTTGCGGGCCACACGGGTGATCATTTCCTGGATCAGCACGGTCTTGCCCACGCCGGCACCGCCGAAGAGGCCGATCTTGCCACCCTTGATGTAGGGGGTGAGCAGGTCGATGACCTTGATGCCGGTCTCCAGCATCTCGGTGGAGCCCTCGAGGTCGGCGAAGCTGGGCGCCTTGCGGTGGATCGGCCAGCGCTCGGTGATCTGCAGGCTGGACTCCTCGACGTCCAGCGGCTTGCCCAGCACGTTGAAGATGTGGCCCTTGACGCCGTCGCCCACGGGGACGGAGATCGGGGCACCGGTGTCGACGACGGTGGTGCCGCGGACCAGGCCGTCGGTGGCCTGCAGCGAGATGGCGCGGACCAGGTCGTCGCCCAGGTGCTGGGAGGTCTCGAACGTGATGGTGCGGGTTTCGCCGTTGAGGGTCACCTCGGCGGTCAGGGCGTTGTACATCTCGGGAATGGCGTCGGCCGGAAATTCGACGTCGACGACCGGGCCGATGACGCGGGCAATACGGCCGGTAGCGCCCGAGGCAGCGGAACCGGTTCCCTGCTCGATGGTTTGGGCAGTCATCTCTCTCACTTCACTCAGTTAGATGGCGTGGGGATAGTTTTCAGTGTGCAGTTGCGCAGCGCTGAGCCTGCGGCGGTCAGGACGCGGCCAGGGCGTCCGCGCCGCCGACGATCTCGGTGAGCTCCTGCGTGATCTCGGCCTGGCGGGCGTTGTTGCGCAGCCGGGTGTACTTCTTGATCAGCTCGTTCGCGTTGTCGCCGGCGGACTTCATCGCGCGCTGGCGGGCAGCCAGTTCGCTGGCGGCAGCCTGCAGCAGTGCCGCGAAGATGCGGGACTCGATGTAGCGCGGCAGCAGCGCGTCCAGCACCTGTGCGGGTTCAGGCTCATACTCGTACAGCGGCAGCAGCTCCGACTCGTTGGCCACTTCCTCTTCCACGACCTCCAGCGGCAGCAGGCGGATGACCGCTGGCTCCTGGGTAACCATGGACTTGAAGCGCGTGTAGACCACGTGGATCTCGTCTACACCGCCCTCTTCGTAAGCGGTGTTGAAGTCAGCGAGGACAGCGTCGCCGATTTCGCGGGCCGTTTCGAACGCCGGCGCATCGGTACCGCCGGTCCACACCCGCTCGTACGGAAGGCTGCGGAAGTCGAAGTAGGCCTGGGCCTTGCGTCCGACCAGGTAGTGGCGGACTTCCTTGCCCTCGCCGCGCAGCAGTTCAGTCAGCGACTGGGCCTGCTTGAGCACGGCGGCGGAGTACGATCCTGCAAGGCCGCGGTCGGAGGTCATGACCAGGACCGCCGCGCGCCGGATCTGCTCCGGCTCGGTGGTCAGCGGGTGGTCGATCTCAGACTGTGAGGCCACAGCAGAAACGGCACGGGTGATCGCATTGGCATAAGGCAGCGACGCAGCCACACGGGTGCGGGCCTTTCCAATGCGCGAGGCAGCGATCAGCTCCATCGCCTTGAAGATCTTGCGCATCGCCGTCGTCGACGCGATCTTCTGGCGGTAGACCCGGATCTGGGCTCCCATACTCTTCCTTTCCTAATCCTCGCTGGCGGGACGGAACCGGCCTGGCTGTGCCCGCCGGCGACGCCCCGCCACCGAAAACGAATTAGCGCTTCTGCTTGACGATCTGTTCCTGATCGACCGATTCCTCGGCCAGCGGGTCGTACTCCTCGCGGCCGGCGGCAACCAGGTGGCTGTCCCCCTCGCCGAAGAAGCCCTGCTTGAAGTCCGCGATCTGTGCCTTCAGCTCATCCACGGTGGAGTCTTCCAGCAGGTTGGTCTGGGCGATGGTGGTCAGCACCGCGGACCGGTGGCGCAGGTGCTCGATGAAGCCGCGCTCGAAGCGGTTGACGTCCTCGACCGGAACGTCGTCCAGGTACCCGTTGGTGCCGGCCCAGATGGACACGACCTGGTCCTCAACCGCGTACGGCGAGTACTGGCCCTGCTTGAGCAGCTCGGTCAGGCGGGCACCGCGGGCCAGCTGCTGGCGGGAGGCGGCGTCCAGGTCCGAGGCGAACATGGCGAAGGCCTGCATGTCGCGGTACTGGGCCAGTTCCAGCTTCAAGGTACCGGAGACCTTCTTCATCGCCTTGACCTGCGCGGCACCACCCACGCGGGACACCGAGATGCCCACGTCAACAGCAGGACGCTGGTTGGCGTTGAAGAGGTCCGACTGCAGGAAGATCTGGCCGTCGGTGATGGAGATGACGTTGGTCGGAATGTAGGCCGAAACGTCGTTCGCCTTGGTTTCGATCAGCGGCAGGCCGGTCATCGAGCCGGCGCCCAGGTCGTCGGAGAGCTTGGCGCAGCGCTCGAGCAGGCGGGAGTGCAGGTAGAACACGTCGCCCGGGTAGGCTTCGCGTCCCGGCGGGCGGCGCAGCAGCAGCGACACGGCACGGTAGGCCTCGGCCTGCTTGGACAGGTCGTCGAACACGATCAGGACGTGCTTGCCGCCATACATCCAGTGCTGGCCGATGGCCGAGCCGGCGTACGGTGCCAGGTACTTGAAGCCGGCCGGATCGGAGGCCGGGGAGGCGACGATGGTGGTGTACTCCATCGCACCCTTGTCCTCCAGCGTCTGCCGGACGGCAGCGATGGTGGAAGCCTTCTGGCCGATGGCGACGTAGATGCAGCGGACCTGCTTGTTGACGTCGCCGGACTCCCAGTTGGCCTTCTGGTTGATGATGGTGTCGACGGCGATGGCGGTCTTGCCGGTCTGGCGGTCGCCAATGATCAGCTGGCGCTGGCCGCGGCCGATCGGAATCATCGCGTCGATGGCCTTCAGGCCGGTCTGCAGCGGCTCGTGCACCGACTTGCGCTGGGTCACGCCCGGAGCCTGCAGCTCCAGGGCACGGCGGGTCTCGGCCTCGATCGGTCCCAGGTCGTCGATCGGCTGACCCAGCGGGTCCACGACGCGGCCCAGGTAGGCGTCGCCGACCGGCACGGAGAGGATCTCGCCCGTGCGGTGGACTTCCATGCCTTCTTCGATACCGGTGAAGTCACCGAGGATGACGACGCCGATTTCGCGGGTGTCCAGGTTCTGGGCCAGGCCCAGGATGCCGTTTTCGAAGCGCAGCAGTTCGTTTGCCATCGCCGAGGGAAGACCCTCGACACGGGCAATGCCGTCGCTGGCGGTGGTCACGCGGCCAACTTCAACGCGCTCTGCGCTGCCGGGTTCGTAGGACGCCGCGAACTCGTTCAACGCATTACGGACGTCGTCGGCGTTGATGGTCAATTCGGCCATCTGCAGTCCCTGCTCTCCTATATTGCGATCACCGCACCGGCGGTGACCTGTGTGTGTTTCAGTCTGTATGTAAGGCTTTCGGCACCAGCTGCCTCCCTTGCGGGAGGAGTACTAGCCCGCCAGCTTCCGGCGGAGTTCGGCCAGGCGGGTGACGACCGACGAATCCACGATCTCGTCGCCCACCTGGACCCGCACACCGCCGACCAGTGAGGGGTCAACGTTGATGTTGATCCTGAGCTCGCGCCCGTAGAAGGCGTTGAGCCCGGCCTGCAGCCGCCGGATCTGTTCCTGGGTCAGCGGACGGGTGACGCTGACGTTGGCGATCCAGCGCTGCTGGCGCATAGCCACCAGTTCCACAAAGCGCCGCACGAGCGCCGCCGGCTTGTGCCCGCGCGGGGCGGACACAGCCTGGCGGATCAGCACCTGCGCTTCGGGGCCGGCGTTCGGTACAAGCCGGAGAGCCAGTGCCGTTTTGGCCTCGACCGGAGCCTGCGGTTCCGCCAGGGCGCGCTGCAGAGCATGGTCTGCCTCCACGACCCGGATGAACGCGAACAGGTCCCGTTCCAGACCTTCGAGTCCGTCAACACCCTTGCTCTCGGCAACGCCGATGGCTACGGTCGCCGCGAGGGTTTCCAGCGCATCGCCGATGTCGCGCGGCTGGCTCCAGCGCGAGGCAGCCAGGCCCTCGACGATGGCCTTGGCGTCAGCCGAGACCGTGGAGCCGAGCAGCTTGGCCACCAGCGTCGCCTTGTCGCTGCCTTCGCGGGCCGGGTCGGTCAGGGCGCGGCGCAGGCCGGCATTGCTGTCCAGCAGGCCCAGAATTCCAAAGAGTTCCTCTGCCAGGGACAGCGGGGCCGTGGGAAGCCTGGCTTCCAGCGCCTGCTGTGCCGCTTTCAGTGACTCGCTCGATACACCTGCCATTACTTCGCAGCACCTGCACTTTGGGATTCGAGATCCGCCAGGAACCGGTCAACAACGCGGGCCGCGCGGGCGTCGTCGTTGAGCGACTCGCCGACGATCTTGCTGGCCAGTTCCGTTGCCAGGACGCCGACTTCGCTGCGCAGCGAAGTCACGGCAGCCTGGCGCTCGGCTGCGATCTGCGCCTGCGCCTGCTCGCTGATGCGGGCAGCCTCGGCAGCGGCCTTCTCCTTCAGCTCCGCCAGGATCTGGGCACCTTCGGCGCGGGCATCCTCACGGATGCGGTTGGCCTCGGTACGGGCATCCAGAAGCTGCTGCTTGTATTCGTCCAGAGCGGCGCTGGCCTCGGCCTGCGCGGCCTCGGCCTTGGCGATGCCGCCCTCGATGGCCTCGGTACGCTCCGCATACGTCTTCTCGAACGCCGGAACGACGTACTTGACGACGATGAACATCAGAACGGCAAAGCCAAGCAGCGTGACAAGGATTTCCCAGACATTAGGGATCAGAGGGTTTGCGCCCTCCGTGGCGGCGAGGATTATTGTCTGTTTCATATCTCACCCGTCCTATCTACTCGGTTTGGATTGTGCGCGTTGCTCCAAGCAGCTGCTTAGAGAACGAACGCGAACACCAGACCGAGGATGGCAAGAGCTTCGGTCAGGGCCAGGCCCAAGAAGGCGATGGGCTGCAGCACACGCTGTGCCTCGGGCTGACGGGCCACACCGTTGATGTAGGCGGCGAACACCAGGCCCACACCGATGGCACCGCCGATGGCGGAGAGACCGTAACCAACGAGGTTGAGATTGCCTTCCATTATTTTCCTTTCAAGATGCCCGTCGGGCAGGTTGTTTGGTTCAGGAGATTCCCCGGCGGGGAAACTTAGTAGGACTAGTGCGATTCAGCCAGGGAGCCCTGGATGTAGATCGCGGTCAGCAGGGTGAACACGTAGGCCTGCAGGACCTGGATCAGGATTTCGAACAGGTACATGCCCACGCCGCCGGCAATGGTCAGCACGCCGAGGGGCTTGATCAGGCCCTCGCCGTGGAGCAGGAGGAATTCGGAACCGGCCGCGGCAAGCATGATGATCAGGTGGCCGGCGAGCATGGTGGCGAACAGACGGAGGCTGTGCGTGACCGGGCGGACCAGGAAGGTCGAGATGATTTCGATGACCACGACCAGCGGCAGGATGGCCTTCGGCACGCCCGAAGGGACAACCGCAAGCTTGAAGTAGCCTATGCCGTGCTTCTTGATGCCCAGGACGATCCAGGTGATGTAGACCATGCCGGCCAGTGCGTAGGCCGTGCCCACGTGCGAGGGGGTCGGCAGCTGCAGCAGCGGGATGGACCCGAAGAGGTTGTTCACCAGGATGAAGAAGAACAGGGAGAACAGCAGCGGCACGTACGGCTTGTAATCGTGTTCGCCGATGATGTCCTTGCCCACCGAGTTGCGCACGAAGTTGTAGCTCATCTCGCCCAGGTACTGCAGCTTGCCCGGCACCAGCTCGCGGCGGCGGGAGGCGGCGACGAAGAACCAGGCAATCAGCGCCACGGCAACGAGGATCAGCAGCATCTGCTTGCCGAATCCCTCGCCGTACGGAACACCCCACGGAAGGATCTCCGGAAGGTGCATGTCTTCGAGGGTCGGTGGGACGAAGCCACCTTCATTAGCGGCCGCCGGAAGCGCAAGCGCGATCAACGCGTTTCCTCTCTGCAGTGTCCATCATTGGGCATTTCAGGGTGGATTGCCGTTGCGGCAGGCCACCATATGAAGTTTTCAGGCATTATGTGTCGTTCCCCGGGCCACGCCCACGGTTGCCCCTGGGGCGGCGGGTGAGCTTGTGCTGTCGGGCCAGATAGTAGCCGCCGCCGGCACCGAGAATGGCACCGGCGATCCAGAGCCAGCGGGTAGACAACAGACTGTCCACCCCCCAGCCTATCAAACCCCAGGCTAGGATTCCGCCAAGAACATAGGTCAGCACAGTGTTTCCGCCGGTGTAGCCGCTGCCGGCTGCGCCCGCGCGCTCCGGCTGCTGCTCCGGACGGTCGCCAGGACTGTCCTGGGGAATGCCGTCGGCCATGATCTCCTAACCCTCCGTTCCGTTGCCGGGGAGCGGGTCCGCGTAGATCTGGTGCCGGATGCGGGAAAAGGCGTGGACCTCGGCGGCCTGCCAGACGACGACGCCGGCCACCGCCGCGATAAAGAACCACGTGCGGTCCAGCCAGGCAGGGGCCCCAAGGATGAAGACCGCGGCGCCGAATCCCACGACCTTGATGACGTAGGCGGCCAGGAAGGCGCCGATGGCCCCCGACGGATTGCGCCGTCCCACGTAGTGGCCGATGAGCAGGCTGATGCCGAAGAACACCATGACCAGCGCCGCACCCAGGACCGCGCTGGCGGCCCCGGCGGATCCGGCCACGAGCCAGGCGGCCAGCGTTGCCACCAGCGAGCAGGCGCCGGTGGCGGCGGAGGATGTGGCCAGGATCTTCAGCCAGGGTGACCGGGTCGGGCCTGACGCCGCAACTGCCGGCGCGGCTGCGCCGCGGCGCTGGCGGGAGGCATTCATGGCGGTCCGTTCGGTTTTGTGCACACAAGGCTGTGCTCGGCGGGCACGGCGGATCGGCCGCTCGCCGCGGCCAGCTAAATTCTACACGACATAGAACCCGCCACGCTCCAGCGCGGCTGCCGGATCTTAGCGGATGTCTGCCGGCCTGGCCGGCCGGCTGCCGAAAATCGCGGGCGCGCGCAGATAGAACACGACGACAACGGCGCAGGCCAGCAGCGCTGCCAGCTTGCCGGCGAACCCGCTTTGTGCGGCCAGGAAGCCGCACAGGCCCGTGAGCACCGAACAGCCGGTCACGAAGGCAGCGGATTTGACGTGGCTGAAGCCGGCGTCGGTCAGCCGCTGGTAGACATGCTGCCGGTGCGGGGTGTACCACTGCTCCCCTGCGCTGATCCGGCGCAGCAAGGTGGCCGCGGTGTCGGCCAGGTAGATCGTCACCGGCCCCAGCAGGGATTCTGCGGGAATGCCGGCGAGGAAGCCGGCGACGCCGAGCACCGCGAGGCTGCCGCCGAGCAGGTAGCTGCCGACGTCGCCCAGGAAAACGTTGCCGCGGCGGAGGTTCCACGGCAGGAACGCTGCGAAGGACACGGCCACCACCAGCCCGGCGAGCAGCAGCCAGCGCTCGCCGTCCCAGGCCCCGGCGGCGGCGAACAGCAGGCCGGCGGCCAGGCCGTGCAGGCCGGAGATGCCGTTGATGCCGTCCATGAAATTGGCGGCGTTCATGTAGCCTGCGATCGCCAGCGCACCGACCGGCACCCACCACCAGGAACTCTCCGTCAGGTAGACGATCAGCGCAGTGCCGCAGGCCCCGATCAGGCACTGCAGCAGGGCACGGACCTTGACCGGCACGCCGCGGTAGTCCTCGCTCCAGCCCAGCAGAGCGGCCGCGGCGGCAACGCCCGCCACCGTGCCCAGCAACGGCCGCTCCTGCGCGTGAACTGCCGGCAGGGCCAGCAGCAGGCCTGCCAGCAGGCCGGCCGCCACGGTCAGGCCCACCCCGCGGACGGTCACGGTGGTATGCGAGGAGCGCTCGTTCGGTACGTCCAGCACACCGAGCCTGGCCAGCAGCGGCTTGAGCCCGAACGGCAGCAGCAGGCTGAGCAGAAAGGCCGCCGCCACGGCCAGCACCGCGAACCTCACGGTGCCACTTCCGGGTGCGGCGTGAGCGGGCGCGCCGGTCCCGCCAGTTCCGCGGCGGCCGGCGGGCCGGGCAGGTGCTGGCGGTCCTTCCACTCCTGCAGGCTCATGTCCGACGGGTCGAGCGGCTCGATCGAAGCGTGCGAAATCTTCGGGTGCAGCGGCCGCGAATCGTCCTCGCCGTCACCGACCAGGTCCTCGTGCAGCTTCTCCCCCTGCCGCAGGCCGGTGAAGACGATGTCGATGTCCTTGCCGGAGAGCTCGATCATGCGCCGGGCGACGTCCAGGATGCGCACGGGCTCGCCCATGTCCAGGATAAGCACTTCGCCGCCCCGGCCGATGGCACCGGCCTGGATCACCAGCTGGCAGGCTTCGGGGATGGTCATGAAGAACCGCGTGGCTTCGGGGTCGGTGACCGTGACCGGCCCGCCCTTGCGGATCTGTTCGGTGAACAGCGGCAGCACGGAGCCGCGGCTGCCCAGGACATTTCCGAAGCGGACCGAGACGTATTTGCGGCCGGTCTGGTGCGCGACCCAGGCGGTGAGCTTTTCAGCCACCCGCTTGGAGTGCCCCAGCACGGTGGTGGGATTGGCCGCCTTGTCGGTGGAAATGTTCACGAAGGTCTGCACCCCGGCCTCGCGGGCGGCGTTGAGCACGTTCAGGCTGCCGAGGACGTTGGTCTTCCACGCCTCTTCGGGGTACTGCTCCAGCAGCGAGACGTGTTTCAGCGCCGCGGCGTGGAAGACCACTTCCGGGCGGCGGCTGCGGAAGATGTCCGAGACCGCCCGGGGGTCGCGGATGTCGGCCAGTACCGTGTCCTGCCCGGTCAGCAGGCCCTGGCCGGTAATGGAGATCTGGGTGGCCTGCAGGCCGCTTTCGTCCCGGTCCAGCATGATCAGCTCGCTCGGGGCGAACTCGTGGATCTGCCGGCACAGCTCGGAGCCGATGGAGCCGCCGGCCCCGGTGACGAGCACGCGCTTGCCCGTGACGTAGTGGGCGATCTCCTCAACGTGGATGTCCACCGGCTGGCGGCCGATCAGGTCCTCGATGGCCAGTTCGCGGAAAGAGAAGTTTGCGCCCGCCGTCAGCATCTTCTTCAGCGGCGGGACCACCAGCACCTTCATGTTCAGCCCGGCCACGGTGTCCGAAATGCGCCGCACATGCTTGGCGTCCACGTTCGCAATGGCAACCAGCAGCACGGTGGCCCCGGTGCGGCGCACGACCTCGGGCAGGTCTTCGACCGTACCCAGGACCGGGACACTGGAGATGCGCAGGTGCTTCTTGGCCGGATCGTCGTCGATCAGGCCCACCGGGCGCCACGGGGAGAGCCTGTCGTTGCTCATCCGGGTCACAATCGAGGTGCCGACGAACCCGGCACCGTACACCAGCGTCCGTTCGGCCGTCTCGCCGGGCTTGGCCTTGCTTTCCACGTACATCCGCTTCAAGTAGCGGATCGCGGCCATGAACAGGCAGGCAAACGGGAAGGCGATCAGGCCCACACCGCGGGCGATGCCCATCGGGATGCCGAAGAACAGCAGGGCAACAGTCACGATGACCGTCACCGAGACGGCAACGATCACCAGCAGCTTCGCCTCATGGAAACTGCCGAAGCTGTAGCGGCCGCGGTACAGCGCCAGTGCCGAGCCCACGGCAACCTGGGCTGCGACGGCCAGCGCGCAGATGGCGACGACGCCCGGCAGCTTGTCCGGATCGACGCTGGCTTCGTAACGCAGGACCATGGCCAGCGCAATGGCCACAATCCAGGCGAAGGCATCCAGCAGGACCTGGGACCAGAGCCACAGGGCACGGTCGCTGCTGGCCGTCCGGGGCAGGGATGAAGTAGTGCCGGAAGTCATTGTTCCCCGTCCGCCGCTTCGATGGCCTGCATGGCGGAGGCCGGGCTCTCCTGGCCGGCCTCCGGGCTGTCTGCCGGACCGGGTTCCTCGTCGATGCCCAGGATGTCCGGAACCACCTCCCGCAGGGCTGCCAGGGCGATCGCGCCCTGGCGCACGACCCGGAACGGGGTGCTGGTGCAGTCGACGATGGTCGAGGCCATCTGCTCCGTCCCGGGCGCTCCGCCGGAATCCCCCGCGGGTTCTTCGCCGGCCGGACGCGGCCCGTCCTCGAGGTAGACCTCCACGGACTCGGCCAGCTGCACCCTGGCCTCCGCGGCGGTCCGCGCGGCGGCCTGGCCGGTGCGGTTGGCCGAAGAGACCGCCAGCGGCCCGGTCAGCGCCAGCAGCTCCAAGGCCAGTCCGTCCGCGGGCATCCGTACCGCCACCGTGCCGTGGGTCTCCCCCAGATCCCAGGTCAGCGAGGGCTGGGCGTGGAGAATCAGGGTCAGGCCGCCGGGCCAGAAGGCGTCGGCCAGTGCCCGGGCCTCGGCAGGCACGTCCGTGGCCAGGCCGTCCATGGTCTGTGGCCGCGGAATCAGCACCGGCGGCGGCATGCTCCGTCCGCGCCCCTTGGCCGCCAACAAGGTGGCAACGGCCTGCGGGGAGAACGCGTCCGCGGCGATGCCGTAGACCGTATCCGTGGGCATGACAACGCACTGCCTGGCCGCAATGGCTTCCTGGGCAGCGGCGATTCCCTCGCTTCGCTGGAACTCGTCCGTGCAGTTGAAGGTGGTGGTCACAGGCTCATTCTTTCATTCATTGCCGGCACGGCCGGCGCTCAACGCCGCAGCGCCGATGTGGCACGTTCCCGTCCAGTCAGGTCCAGGACCGTGGCAACCCGGTGCCACTGCCCCGATGCCTCCAGCATCCGGGCCACGGCGCCGGCCTGGACCTCGGCATGTTCCATGATGAAGTACCCGCCGGGTTTGAGCAGCCGGGCGGCAGCCGCAGCAGCGGCTGCGGGCAGTTCCATCCCGTCCGCTCCCCCGCCGTACAGGGCCATCGCCGGATCGTGCTCGGCAACTTCGGGGTCCCGCGGCACGGCGCCGGCCGGGATATAGGGGGGATTGGAGACGACGACGTCGAAGGTTCCCTCCTGCCCGGCCAGGGCGGTGCGCAAGTCCCCGAGGATGAGCTCGACGCCAAGCGGGACCAGGTTGCGTTCGGCCCAGGCGTGGGCCAGTTCGCTCAGCTCCACCGCGTAGACCTGCGAACCGGGCACCTCGGTGGCCAGCGCGCCGGCGATGGCGCCGGAACCGGTGCCCAAATCGGCCATCTTCGGCGCGGACAACCCGCGCGCGTGGTCGATGGCGTGCTGGACCACCGTCTCGGTCTCGGGCCGCGGCACGAAAACTCCCGGACCGACCTTCAGCTCCAGATGGCGGAACTGCGCCCGGCCGGTAATGTGCTGCAGCGGAACGCGCCGGGCGCGTTCGGCCACCAGCTGCTCGAACGGCTCCAAGGCAGCCGGCACCGGCGAGCCGGCCAGCGCCATCGCCCGCACCCGGCCTACGCTTTCGCCCAGCAGGTACGCGGCCAGCAGTTCGGCGTCGACCCGCGGGCTCGGCACGCCGGCCCGGGCCAGCACCGCCTCCGCCGCCTTCAGCGCGCCGGCAAGATCCTGGCTGTGCATGTGGCTGCCAAATCCCCCGCTATTTGTCCTCGCCCAGGGCGTCCAGCCGATGCTGTTCGTCCATCTGGATCGCCGACTGGATGACCGGCTCGAGGTCGCCGTTCATCACCGCGTCCAGGTTGTAGGCCTTGTAGCCCGTCCGGTGGTCCGCGATCCGGTTCTCCGGGAAGTTGTAGGTGCGGATACGCTCGGAGCGGTCCATCGTGCGCACCTGCGACTTGCGCAGGTCGGCGTTTTCGGCGTCGATCTGCTCCTGCTGGTGGGCCAGCAGGCGCGAACGCAGCACGCGCATGGCCGCTTCGCGGTTCTGCAGCTGGGATTTTTCGTTCTGCATGGCCACCACGATGCCGGTGGGCAGGTGGGTAATGCGCACCGCCGAGTCCGTGGTGTTCACGGACTGCCCGCCCGGGCCGGAGGACCGGTAGACGTCGATCTTCAAATCGTTCGGGTTGATCTCGATTTCCTCCGGCTCGTCCACTTCCGGGAAGACCAGCACGCCGGCGGCCGAGGTGTGGATGCGTCCCTGGGACTCGGTCACGGGCACGCGCTGGACGCGGTGGACGCCGCCTTCGAACTTCAGGTGGGCATAGACACCCTGGGCCGGATCGTTCGAGTTGCCCTTGATGGCCACCTGGACGTCCTTGTACCCGCCGAGGTCCGATTCGGTGGACGAGATGATCTCGGTCTTCCAGCCCTTGGATTCGGCGTACCGGGTATACATCCGCAGCAGGTCGCCGGCGAACAGTGCCGCTTCGTCCCCGCCTTCGCCACCCTTGACCTCGATGATGACGTTGCGGGCATCGTCGGGGTCGCGCGGGATGAGCAGCCGGCGCAGCTTCTCCTGGGCGGTTCCCAGCTCGGCTTCAAGCGCCGGCACCTCCGCCGCGAACTCCGGGTCCTCGTCCGCCATCTCGCGGGCGGCCTGCAGGTCGTCGTTCAGCTGCGACCAGCGCCGGTACGCTTCCACGATGCCGTTCAGCTGCGCCGAACGCCGCCCCAGCTTCCGCGCCAGCCCCTGGTCGGCATACACCGCCGGATCACTGAGCTGCTTCTGCAGCTCCGCATGCTCATCCAACAAGCCCTGCACGGACTCAAACATCTCAAAACCTCTTTCGACTCGTGATCAAGTCTAAATAAAATCCGGCACCAGTCCGGCCCGGAGACGCGCACCGGTGACTTCGCATCGGTGACTTAAACGACAACAGCCGCTGGTTTTTTGCCGGCCAGGGAGCGTTCGAAAGCTCCCCTGCCCTCGCAGGCTCGGGCAGGGACCCTGTTATCTCTTAGGGCCTGCCGAAGCGGGGCGGGGCCGGCAAAAAACCAGCGGCTACAACAGCTACTTGTCGTCGTCGGACTTCGAGCCCAGCGTCGTCTTCTGGACCTGCATCAGGAACTCGACGTTGGACTGCGTCTCCCGGATCTTGCCGGTGAGCAGCTCCAGCGCCTGCTGGGTATCCAGTCCGGACAGCACCCGGCGCAGCTTCCACATGATCTTGACTTCCTCGGGCGAGAGCAGGTTTTCCTCACGCCGTGTACCGGAAGCGTTCACGTCCACCGCCGGGAAGATGCGCTTGTCCGCCAGCTGGCGGCTCAGGCGCAGTTCCATATTGCCGGTGCCCTTGAACTCTTCGAAGATCACCTCGTCCATCTTGGAACCGGTCTCCACCAGCGCCGTGGCCAGGATGGTCAGCGAGCCGCCGTTCTCGATGTTGCGGGCGGCGCCGAAGAAGCGCTTCGGCGGGTACAGCGCCGAGGAGTCCACACCACCGGAGAGGATCCGGCCCGAGGCCGGGGCGGCCAGGTTGTAGGCACGGCCCAGGCGGGTCATCGAATCCAGCAGCACCACGACGTCCATGCCCAGCTCCACCAGGCGCTTGGCGCGCTCGATGGCCAGCTCGGCCACGGTGGTGTGGTCGTCGGCCGGACGGTCGAAGGTGGAGGCAATGACCTCGCCCTTGACCGTGCGCTGCATGTCCGTGACTTCTTCCGGACGCTCGTCGACCAGCACCATCATGAGGTGGACCTCGGGGTTGTTGATGGTGATGGCATTGGCGATGGACTGCAGGATCAGCGTCTTGCCTGCCTTGGGCGGGGACACGATCAGGCCGCGCTGGCCCTTGCCGATCGGGGCGACCAGGTCGATGACGCGGGGGCCGATCTTCTTCGGCTCGGTTTCCAGGCGCAGGCGCTGGGACGGGTACAGCGGCACGAGCTTGCTGAACTCGACGCGGTCCTTGTTGTCCTCGGCCGGCTTGCCGTTGACCGAGGTCAGGCGGACCAGGGCGTTGAACTTCTGCCGGGTGTTCTGGTTGGCGCCGTCGCCGTCGCGCGGGGCGCGGATGGCGCCGACGACGGCGTCGCCCTTGCGCAGGTGGTACTTCTTCACCTGGGCCAGCGAGACGTAGACGTCGTTGGGACCGGGCAGGTAGCCGGAGGTACGGATGAAGGCGTAGTTATCCAGCACGTCCAGGATGCCGGCCACGGGCAGCAGCACGTCGTCGTCGGTGATTTCCGTGTCCTCGACGTCAACGCCCTGGCTGCGCCCGCGGCGGCGGTCGTTACGGTCCCGGAAGCGGCTGCCGGACTCGCCGTCGCGGCCGCGCCCGCGGTCCCTCTCCCGGCGGTTGCGCCGGCCGCGGCCGCCGTCCTCGCCGTCCTCCTGGGCACGCTCGGCCGGCTCCCGGCCGGATTCGCGCCCTGCATCCCGCGCTGCGTCGCGGTCACCGCGGTTGCGGTTGCGTTCGCGGCGCTCGCCGCGGCGCTCCGGGGCGGCCTCGACCTGGCCTTCGGTGCGGACCTCGGCCTGCGTGGCGGTCTCGGCTTCGCCCTTGCCCGCCTGCACCGTTTCCTGACCTGCGGTCCGGTCTTCGGCCTGGGCCTCCGCGGCTGCCTCGGCCTTGCCGGCGTCGGCCTCGGCACGGCGGGAACGGCCGCGGCCGCGGCGGTTCTCCCGGCCGGTTTCGGCCTCGGGGCGGGTCTCGGCCGGAGCCTCGGCGGCTGCTGCCGGCGGGGTGCTCTGGCCTGCGGCCTGGGCTGCAGCCTCGGCCGGCAGAGTGCTCTCACCTGCGATCTGGGCTTCGGCGGCGGCAACGGTGCCGTCCGATGTGGCCCGGCGGCTGCGGCTGCGGGTGCGGCTGACACGCTCGGCGGCCTTGGTCAGGTCACCGCCGGCCTTCTTGGCCGGCGCCTCGGCGGCTTCGTCCGCCCGGGCCTGCTGCGGCTGCGCTGCTTCAGGCTGCTCCGGGGCCTTTTCCGGCTGTGCCGGCCCGGCCGGAGCCTGCTCCGCTGCGGACGGCTGGGCGGCCTTGGCAGTGCGCCGGGCAGGACGGTCCGCTACCGCGGAGCCCCGCTGGTGGTCGGAAATCGCGGAGACAAGGTCGCTCTTGCGCATCCGCGAGCCGCCGGTGATCCCCAGCTGTCCGGCCAGCACCTGGAGCTGGGCGAGCTTGAGACCGGCGAGCCCTGCGCTCTTCGGCGCAGCAGAGTCTGCTTTTTGTTCCACACCTGCGACCAGGTCAGTGGTTTCTGTCACGAAGGTTCCTTCCCCCTCGTCGGGCGGTCCGGATGGGACCAGGACCGCGGTGTCTGTCTCCCGTCCGGTGCATGAGAAGCCCGGACGGGTTCGGGTTTGCCGTCAGCCTGGGGCCGGGCAAAGCCGAGTAATAGAAATAGCCTTGGCTGGAACCCATTCACCCGGGCTGGGGGTGCGCCGCTGTGCCGTTAGCTGAATATGCGCCGGCAAAGTGCGTGGCGGGACCTGGAAGGCTGCACCGATACATGGGTTGACCACGTCACGTGCCACAATGATCCGCTCAGGAGCATTCAATACTGACGGGAATCAATACCGACCCGGACCAACGGCGGTCGGTCCGGATGTGGTCGATCGGAAGCGTCCCTAGCCGGTTAATTCCGGGGGTGCACTCCTACTTTAGCACCTTCTGTGTCCACTGCGAGCCGCAGCACATGCCAGCCGTCGGGGACCCGGGAGGTCTTCAGATGACCGGCGATCAGGGCTTCGACGGCGGCGGCCTCGTCCTCGCCCCGGGCCAGAGTCATCACGGTAGGCCCTGCCCCGGAAACCACCGCCGCATACCCTGCGGTGCGCAACGCCTCGATCAGGTCGGCGCTCGGCTGCATCGCCGGGGCACGGTGGGCCTGGTGCAGCGCATCCACGGTACCGGGCAGCAGCAGCGCAGGAGCGTGCGTCAGCGCGTGCACCAGCAGGGCTGCCCGGCCCGAGTTGGCTGCGGCGGCGTCGTGCGGGACGGTCTGCGGCAGCAGGCCCCGTGCCAGCTCGGTGGAGAGCTCGTAGGCGGGAATGGCCACCACCGGGACAATGTCCGGATGGGTGTCCACGGCGGTGCTGAAGAACCTGCCGTCCTCGGCCCAGGAAATGGCCAGCCGGCCGGCCAGCGCCGGAGCCACATTGTCCGGGTGGCCTTCCAGTTCGGAGCAGCGCTGCAGGATCTGCGCATCGTCGAGCCGGGCCCCGTCCGGCAGCAGCGCGTTCGCCGCCAGCACCGCCGAGACAATCGCGGCGGCGGAGGAGCCCAGGCCCCTGCCGTGCGGAATCACGTTCTCCGCCCGCAGCCGCAGCCCGGCGGCGCTGAAGCCTGCCGATTCCAAGGTGTCGCGCACCGTCCTGATGATCAGGTGGGATTCATCCGTCGGCAGTGCCGACGCGCCCTCCCCGGCGACCTGTGCCCGGAAGATGCCGTCATCGGTGGTTTCCACCGCGACCGTATCGTAGAGGCTCAATGCCAGGCCCAGACTGTCAAATCCCGGACCGAGATTGGCACTGGTGGCCGGAACCCGCACGCTCACGTGCTGCCCGGCCTTGACCACGGTGCGCTCCAATATCTTCAAGGCTTCCCTACTCCAGGCCCAAGGCGGCGGCCACGCTGACGACGTCGAAATCAACCTTGATGGGCGAGACGTCGCTCCCGTCCTCGGTCCGCAGCGCCCACTGCGGATCCTTCAGCCCATGGCCGGTCACGGTGATGACGATGGTCTTGCCGGCGGGCACTTCGCCGGCGGCGTGCTTCTTGAGCAGACCCGCCACGCCGGCGGCCGAGCCGGGCTCGACGAAGACGCCTTCCTTCGAGGACAGCCAGCGGTGGGCGGCAAGGATTTCGCCGTCGGTGACCGCATCGATCAGGCCGCCGGACTCGTCCCGGGCGGCGATGGCGGTCTCCCAGGAGGCTGGATTGCCGATCCGGATCGCGGTGGCAATGGTTTCCGGCTCGGTCACCGGGTGCCCGAGCACCAGCGGTGCGGCTCCGGCGGCCTGGAAGCCCCACATCTGCGGGGTCCTGGTGGCAACGGCGGGCAGGGTGCCGGCAGTCGGGGACTCATATTCGGCCGCGTATTCCTGATAGCCCTTCCAGTACGCCGTGATGTTCCCGGCGTTGCCTACCGGCATCACGTGGATGTCCGGGGCATCGCCCAGGAAGTCCACGGTCTCAAACGCTGCCGTCTTCTGGCCCTGGATGCGTGCCGGATTGACCGAGTTGACCAGGAACACGGGGTAGGCCTCGGAGAGCTTGCGCGCCACCTCGAGGCAGTTGTCGAAGTTGCCGTTGATCTGGATGATCTCGGCCCCGTGGGCGATGGCCTGGCTCATCTTGCCCATCGCAATCTTGCCCGCAGGCACCAGCACGGCGCACTTCAGGCCCGCCTGGGTGGCGTACGCTGCGGCCGACGCGGAGGTGTTTCCGGTGGAAGCGCAGACCACCGCCTTGGCGCCGGCCTCGACGGCGGCGGTGATCGCCATGGTCATGCCGCGGTCCTTGAAGGAGCCGGTGGGGTTCATCCCCTCGACCTTGAGGTAGACCGCCGAACCGGTGAGCTCGGAGAGGGCCTTGGCGTGGACCAGCGGAGTACCGCCCTCACCCAGGGTGATGATCTCGGTCTGCGCGGTGACCGGCAGACGGTCGGCGTACTCGCGGATCACGCCGCGCCATTGGTGAGCCACTTAGACTCCTTCTACTCGCAGGACGGAAATAACTGAATTGACGACGTCGAGCGCGCGGATGTCCTCGACCGTGGCCGCCAGTGCGGCCTCCGGGCCGCGGTGGGTCACGATCCGCAGCTCGGCAGCCGGCCGCTCAGCGGCCAGGGCCGCGGCGGCGGGCTCGGTGTGGATGGTCTGGCGCATGGTTTCGATCGAGACGCCGTGGCTGGCAAAAATCTGCGCGATCCTGGCCAGCACGCCCGGCTGGTCGGCCACGTCCAGGCCAATGCAGTAGCTGGTGGTCACGGCGCTGAGCGGCAGCGCCGGGATTTCGGCCTTGGTGTCCTCCAGGCGCCAGGGGCCGCCGGCTACCAGCGCGCGGGCAGCGCTGACCACGTCCCCCAGCACCGCCGAGGCGGTGGGAGCGCCGCCGGCGCCCTGGCCATAGAACATGAGCTGCCCGGCGTTGTCCGCTTCGACGAACACGGCGTTGAACGCCCCGTGCACAGCGGCCAGCGGATGCGTGCGCGGCAGCAGGGTCGGGTGCACGCGCACCGAGATGCCCTCCGTGCCGTCCTCGGTGATCAGCTTTTCGGCGATGGCCAGCAGCTTGATCACCATCGAGGCATCCTTGGCGGCGGCGATGTCGTCGGCGGTAACCTTGGTGATGCCCTCGCAGTAGACATCGTCGAGGTTGAAGTCTGTGTGGAAGGACAGTCCGGCCAGGATGGCACCCTTGGCCGCCGCGTCCAGACCCTCGATGTCGGCGGTCGGGTCCGCCTCGGCGTAGCCGAGTGCCTGGGCCGCCTTCAGCGCGTCGGCGAACTGCGCGCCGGTGGAGTCCATCTGGTCCAGGATGTAGTTGGTGGTGCCGTTGACGATCCCGAGCACCCGGGTGATCCGGTCCCCGGACAGGCTTTCGCGGATCGGGCGCAGGATCGGGATGGCCCCGGCGACGGCGGCCTCGTAGGCCAGGCGCACTCCCGCCTCGTGCGCCTTCGCGTAGAGCTGCTGCCCGTGCGTGGCGATCAGGGCCTTGTTGCCGGTCACCACCGTGGAGCCGCCTTCGATGGCGCGCAGGATCAGGCTGCGGGCCGGCTCGATCCCGCCCATCAGCTCAATCACGATGTCCTTGCCCTTCACCAGCGTCTCGGCGTCGGTGGTGAACAGGTGCCGCGGCAGGTCGACCTCGCGCGGCGAATCGATATTGCGCACGGCGATGCCCGCCAGCTCCAGCCGCGCGCCGACCCGGGCCGCGAGGTCGTCCGCGTCCTCAAGCAGGATCCGGGCCACCTGGGAACCGACATTGCCGCATCCCAAGAGTGCCACTTTCAGCGTGTCCATGCCGCTTCAACTCCCAATCAGTGAAATTTGCACAAGTTATCGCGCCGCCGCCGCGTCGGGGCTCTCGGCGCTGGCCAGGGTCAGCCCAGGTCGCGGGCCAGCAGGTCGTCTTCGGTCTCGCCGCGGACGATCAGGCGCGCCTGTCCGTCCCTGACGGCAACCACCGGCGGCCGGGGGACGTAGTTGTAGTTGCTGGCCAAGGCCCAACAGTAGGCGCCGGTGGCCGGAACGGCCAGCAGGTCGCCCGCCGACACGTCCGCGGGCAGATAGACATCCCGCACTACAATGTCACCGCTCTCGCAGTGTTTGCCAACCACGCGGGAAATAATCGGTTCCGCATCCGTCACACGGGAGGCCACCACGGCCGAGTAGTCGGCGTCGTAGAGCACCGGCCGGGCGTTGTCGCTCATCCCCCCGTCCACGGAGATGTAGCGCCGCGGGCTGGTGCCGCCCTCATCGAGGTCCACGTTCACCGTCTTGGAGGTGCCCGCCTCGTACAGCGTGAACGTCGACGGGCCCACGATGGCCCGCCCGGGCTCGATCGAGATCCGCGGGACGGGGATGTCCAGCCGTTCGCAGACCGAGCGGACGACGCCGGCCATGGCCTGGGCCAGTTCGGCCGGCGGGCGCGGGGTGTCCTCTTCGGTGTAGGCGATGCCGTAGCCGCCGCCAAGGTCCAGCTCCGGCAGGTCCACGCCGTGGTCCTGGCGGATCCGGGCAAGGAAGGTCAGCAGCCGTTCGGCCGCCAGGGCAAAGCCTTCCGGCTCGAAGATCTGCGAGCCGATGTGGCAATGCAGGCCCAGCAGGTTGATGGACGGGGCGGCCAGCGCCCGGGCCACGGCCACGGCGGCCGGGGAGCTGCCTTCCCGCCCGCCGGCCGGGCTGCCGTCCGCCGGGTCGTCGGCCATCGAGAGGCCGAACTTCTGGTCCTCGTGGGCCGTGGCAATGAACTCGTGGGTGTGCGCGTGCACACCCGGGGTCAGCCGCAGCATGACATTGGCTCGTTCGCCCCGGGCGGCGGCCAGGTCCGCCAGGCGCTGCAGTTCGTCCAGGCTGTCCACCACGATCCGGCCCAGGCCCATGTCCAGGGCACGGTTCAGCTCGGCGTCGGACTTGTTGTTACCGTGCAGCCCGAGCTTGTCCCCGGACAGACCGGCGCGCGCGGCCACCGCCAGTTCGCCGCCGGTGCAGGTGTCCAGCCGCAGGCCCTCCTGGTCCACCCAGCGGGCCACCTCGGTGCACAGGAAGGACTTGCCGGCGTAGTAGACGTCCACTCCCCCGCACAGTCCGCGGAAGGCGTCGTCGAAGGCGTCCTTGAATTCGCGGGCCCGGGCGCGGAAGTCCGCTTCGGAGAGCACAAACAGCGGGGTGCCGAACCGGGCCTTCAGGTCCGCGACACCGACACCGGCGACCGAGAGTTCGCCGGTGTCGGTGCGCGCCACATCCCGCGCCCACAGCTGCGGGCGCAATGCGTTGGCATCGTCGGGGCGGCTGAGCCAGCGGGGGGCCAGCGGGGAGGCCTGGGCAGAGGTCGACGTCATGTTCACATCCGCTCCGGGGCGCTGACGCCGAGCAGTTCCAGGCCGTTGGCCAGCACCTGGGTGGTGGCGTCATTGAGCCACAGGCGGGTGCGGTTCACGTCTGCGACCGGTTCCTCGCCCATCGGGGTCACGCGGCAGACGTCGTACCAGCGGTGGTAGGCGCCGGCAATGACCTCCAGGTGGCGGGCAATCCGGTGCGGCTCGCGGAACTTCGCGGCGGTGGCCACCACCGACGGGTACTCGCCCAGCTTGGCCAGCAGCTCGTTTTCGGTCGCATGGTCCAGCAGGGAGGCGTCGAAGGCGCTGCGGTCCACACCGGCAGCGACGGCGTTGCGGGCCACAGCGCAGGTGCGGGCATGGGCGTACTGGACGTAGAAGACCGGGTTGTCGTTGCTGTTCTTCTTCAGCACCTCCGGATCGATGGCCATCGGTGAGTCCGCCGGGATGCGTGCCAGCGCGTAGCGCAGCGCGTCCTTGCCGAGCCATTCGACCAGGTCGCGCAGCTCGATGATGTTGCCGGCGCGCTTGGACAGCCGGGCGCCGTTGACCGAGATCAGCTGGCCGATCAGCACCTGGATGTTCGCCTCCGGATCGTCCCCGGCGCAGGCGGCGATGGCCTTCAGGCGGTTCACGTAGCCGTGGTGGTCCGCCCCCAGCAGGTAGATCTTCTCCTCGAACCCGCGGTCCTTCTTGGACAGGTAGTAGGCGGCATCGGCGGCGAAGTAGGTGGGCTCGCCGTTGGCCCGGATCAGCACCCGGTCCTTGTCGTCGCCGAAGTCCGTGGTGCGCAGCCAGACGGCGCCGTCCTCGTCGAAGATGTGGCCCTGGGCCCGCAGGCGTTCGACGGCGGCCTGGATGGCGCCGGTGCTGTGCAGCTGCTGCTCGGAGAAGTAGACGTCGAAGTGCACGCCGAATTCGTGCAGCGTCTTGCGGATGTCCTCCATCTGCGCCTCGTAGGCCGCGTGCCGGACCACCGGCAGGGCCGCGGCGTCGGTGAGTTCGCGGATGTCCGGGTGGGCGGCCAGCACCTCGCGGCCGAGGTCGGCAATGTAGGCGCCCGGGTAGCCGCCCTCCGGCGTCGGCCGCCCGTGGATGGCAGCCAGCACGGACTCGCCGAACTTGTCCATCTGCTTGCCGGCGTCGTTGATGTAGTACTCGGCAGTGACTTCGGCGCCGCTGGCGCGCAGTACCCGGGCGATCGCGTCCCCGAGGGCCGCCCAGCGGGTATGGCCGATGTGCAGCGGGCCGGTGGGGTTGGCGGAGACGAATTCCATATTGATCACGTGCCCGGCCAGCGCCTCGTTGGTGCCGTAGGCGGGTCCGGCCTCGACGATGCTGCGGGCCAGCGAGCCCGCGGCCCCGGCCTCCACCGTGATGTTCAGGAACCCGGGACCGGCAATCTCGACCTTGGCCACACCGCTGATCTGCACCAGGCGGGCGCTGAGGATTTCGGCAAACTGGCGGGGGTTCAGGCCGGCCTTCTTGCCCAGCTGCATCGCCACGTTGGTGGCCCAGTCCCCGTGCTCCCGGTTCTTCGGACGTTCCACGCGCACCTCGCCGGGCATCTCGACGGCGAATTCGCCGGCGTCGATGGCGTCCTGAAGGCAGGCGGTAATGGCAGCGGAGAGTTCTTCTGGAGTCACCCATTAAGCATAAAGGCCCGCACAGCCTGAAAGATTCCGCCCCGCGGGCCGCCTGCCGAACCGTCCTGCCGGGCTCCTTCGGCAAAAACCTGCGGCTCGGCAGGCCATCCACAGGAAACCACAAGGCCGGGCACGGCCCGCGCGCCGTAGAGTGGTGCACGTGCCCGCTTCCCGACCATCAGGAGTGCCAGTGACACCCGGAACCGCCAGGACCAGGACCGGAAACTATATGTTCGCCGCTGCCGCGGGGGTATCCCTCCTCGGCGCCGCCGGATGCGCGCCCGGTGCCCAGGACAGCGCTGCTTCCGCTCCGACCGCCGCAGCCACGGGTGCCCAGGGACAGCAGGCGGCAGAGGGTTCCTACGCCGACGGCACCTATTCGGCGGACGGGCACTACCAGTCCCCCAACGGCACCGAAACCATCGGCATCACGCTGACCCTCGAGTCCGGCGTCGTCACCGCCGTCGAGGCGCAGACGCATCCCTCCAACCCCAACACCCGGCGTTTCCAGGGCGAGTTCGCCAGCGGCATCGCCGCGCAGGTCGTGGGCAGGAGCGTGGACGAGCTTCAGGTCTCCAAGGTCGCAGGATCGTCGCTGACCAGCGGTGGCTTCAACGACGCCCTGGCGCAGATCAAGGCCGAGGCCTCGCGGTAGCAGCCGTGCCCGGCGCCGGATTCCCCCGCCTGTCCGGCGAGCTGTCCCACGAGCTGTCCTTCGAGGCGGTCGGGACCCGGTGGTGTATTGCCACCGAGGATCCGCTGGACGCAGCCACGCGCGCGGCGGTGGACGGCTGCATCGAGGATTACAGCCTGTTGTGGTCCCGTTTCCGCGCTGACTCGCTGGTGGCGCGGCTGGCCCGGCAGGCAGGAGCCTGCCGGCTGCCGCAGCACGCGGCGGACCTGGCCGCCGTCTACGCTGCCCTGCACCGGGCCACCGGCGGGCGCGTCTCCCCGCTGGTGGGCGCTTCGCTGGAGCGCCTGGGCTACGACGCGCACTACTCGCTGGTTCCGTCCGGACCGCCGCTGCCCGCGCCGGCCTGGGACGGGCGGCTGGACTGGAGCGGTCCGGTCCTGGCCACCAGCGCGCCGCTGCTGCTCGACGTCGGTGCGGCCGGCAAGGGCCAGCTGGTGGACCTGGTGGCGGGCGTGCTGCGGGAGCGCGGATACGGCCGCTGCATCGTCGACGCCGGCGGCGACATGCTGATCCGTACCGGCGAGCCGGTGCGGGTGGCACTGGAACACCCTTACGACAGTTCCCGGGCGGTCGGCGTCCTCGAACTGGCCGACCAGGCTGTTGCCGCCTCGGCCGCCAACCGCCGTGCCTGGGGGGACGGCCTGCACCATGTCCTGGACGCGCACACCGGACAGGCGGTGGAGACTGTGGTGGCCAGCTGGGCCACCGCCGCTTCGGCGCTGGTGGCCGACGGCGTCGCCACCGGGCTGTTCTTCGCCTCCCCCGCGGAGCTGGCGCAGGAGCCGTGCCTGTCCGGTTTTTCCTGCGTCCGCATCTTTTCCGACGGGCGGGCGGAATACTGGGGAACCTTGAAGGGAGAACTGTTCGCATGAGTGCCAGGCTTGATGCCCTCCTGGGCCGCATCACGATGTACCGGCTGGTGGTCCTGGTCCTGCTGGCGCTGCTCGCCGAGGCCCTGGTGCTGTCGGCCGCCGGGGTGTTCTTCTTCACGGTCGCCGACATGGCGGCCAGCCTCGCGGTGCTGCTGGCGGCCACGCTGGGCAGCAGCTGGGCCTGTGCCCGGCTGGCCGGAGTCCGCGCCCATCCGGATTCGGCTGTGATCACCGCGCTGCTGCTGTTCTTCCTCTTCTTCCCGGACGCCCAGCCCGGCATGCTCGTGTCCCTGGCTTTCGCCGGCGCGGCCGCCGGTGCCAGCAAGTTCCTGCTGGCGGTGCGCGGCCGGCATGTGTTCAATCCGGCGGCGGCAGCGGCCGTGCTGGTAGCCCAGCTCAGCGGTGTCCTGCCCTTCATGGCAGCCAATGCGGCCACCTGGTGGGCTGCCACTCCCGCACTGCTGCCCGTGGTGGCGCTCGGTTCCTTCCTGGTCCTCTATCGCAGCCGCAAGCTGGCCCTGGGCATGATGACCGTGCTGGTCAGTGTGGCCGTCATATCCGTCCGGCTGATCGCCACCGGCACGGATCCGGCCACCGCGCTGTGGACTTCCGTCGGGTCCTATCCGGTGGTTTTCCTGGCCGGGTTCATGCTCTCGGAGCCGCTGACGCTGCCGCCGCGGCGTTGGCAGCAGCTGGCCTGCGCCGCCGTCGTCGCCCTGCTGGCCTTCGTCCCCTTCCACGTGGGACCGGTCTTCAACTCGCCCGAGCTGGCGCTGCTGGCCGGCAATGCGCTGGCCTTCCTGGCCGGCCAGCGCGGACGCATTGTGCTGACCTACCGCGGCAGGCGGCCCCTGACCGCCACCAGCGAGGAGTTCAGCTTCGAACCCGCCCGGCCCGTGGCCTTCCGCCCCGGCCAGTACATGGAGCTGAGCCTGCCGCATGCATCCGCGGACGCCCGCGGCCGGCGGCGGGTATTCAGCATCACCTCCGCCCCGTCGGATCCGCAGGTCACCTTCGGCCTGCGCCTGTCCGAGCCGTCCAGCAGTTTCAAACGCCAACTGCTCCAGCTCCAGCCAGGAGCCCGCGTGGAGGCAACCTACGTTGCCGGGGATTTCCTGCTGCCCGCCGATACGTCCCGGCCCGTCCTGCTGGTGGCCGGCGGCATCGGCCTGACGCCGTTCATCAGCCAGCTGCGCAGCCATTACGGCCGGGAAGGCCGGGACATCCGGCTGGTCTATGCGGTCCGCCGGGCCGACGACGTCGCCTACCGGGAGGTGCTGGCCCGGCTGGGGGTTCCGGTGACGCTGTTCGCCCCTGGGTTTTCCCCGGATACACATGAATTGCCCCGGGGCTGGCAGCACCAGCACTCGGGCGGTTTCCCCACTGCCGAGCAGCTGCGTGCGTCCGTTCCGGACCTGCCCCGGCGGGCCGTCTACGTCTCCGGCTCACCGGAGTTCGTCACCTCCGCCCGCCGGGAACTGCGCCGGGCCGGGGCGGAAACCATCCGCACCGATGCCTTCACCGGCTACTGAGGGCGCCGTTTTCGTATCCCGGCCCATGACCTGATAAGCTCTATGAGTCCTGAAGATCAGTGCACACGCCGCCGGTTTACCGGGTCCGGCAGTGGACCGGTCGAAGCCACGCCCTCGTAGCTCAGGGGATAGAGCGTCTG
Source organism: Arthrobacter mobilis (assembly GCF_012395835.1). GTDB lineage: Bacteria > Actinomycetota > Actinomycetes > Actinomycetales > Micrococcaceae > Crystallibacter > Crystallibacter mobilis. The sequence continues at coordinate 62,492 of NZ_JAAZSQ010000006.1, read as the reverse complement.
CCTCCGGAGCAGAAGGCCGTAGGTTCGAATCCTATCGAGGGCACGCAGAGGACAGTGAAGGGCCCGGAGCCGCAAGGCTTCGGGCCCTTCGACGTTTCCGCCGCCGGAACGGGTGGCCCCACCGTCGTCAGGTCCCGGTGTGCTGGGGCAGGTTCATGGGCCGCACGCCGCGGAAGGTGCGCCGGTACGCCGCCGGGCTGATCCCCAGCACCTTGGTGAAATGGTGCCGCAGCAGCACCGCCTGGCCGAAGCCGCACACCCGCGCAATCTCCTCGACCGCCAGGTCCGACTCCTCCAGCAGTTCCTGGGCGCGCAGCACCCGCTGGGAATTCAGCCAGGCCGCGGGCGTCGCACCGGTTTCGGCCCGGAAGCGCCGGGCAAAGGTCCGCTCGGACATGTGCACCCGGGCGGCCAGTTCCGCGACGCTGACATCCTGGCCGAGGTTTTCGCCGAGCCAGACCAGCAGATCCTTGAGCGTGTTGCAGCCGGCCAGGGACACGGGCCTGTCGATGTACTGCGCCTGGCCGCCGTCCCGGTGCGGCGGAACCACCATGTCCCGGGCGATTGCCGCGGCCACGGATGCGCCCAGCTCCGTGCGCACCAGGTGCAGGCAGGCATCGATGCCGGCAGCGGTGCCGGCACTGGTAATGATCCGGCCGTCCTGGACATACAGCACGTTCTCATCGACCTCGACCAGCGGATACTCCTCCGCCAGCCGGCGGGAATACCGCCAGTGCGTGGTGGCCCGGCGGCCGTCCAGCAGCCCGGCCTCGGCCAGGGCGAACGCCCCCGAACATACCGAGAGCACCCAGGCGCCGCGTGCATGCGCGCGGCGCAGGGCCTGCTTGACGGCCTGCGGGAGCGGCCCGGAATCCTGGTAGGGGGCCACGACCACCAGGTCCGTATCCTCGGCCGCGTCCAGGCCACGGGGTACGTTGATGGAAAAACCGGTTTTGGTGCCGATGGTGCCGGGCCGTTCGGTGCAGACGGTGAAGTCGAAGGCCGGAACCCCTGTTCCGCGGTCCGATCTGTCGATCCCGAAGACCTCGCAGACCACGCCGAATTCGAACGGCGACGCCTCGGGAAGGACCAGGACGGCTACCTTTTTCAGCATGCCTCCATTATGGCGCTTTTTTATCGTTAATGGTCTTTTCTGCCACTCTTTTTTTGTCCCACTCAGGCGCACGATGGCGGTATGGAACTCTTCCTGGCACTGGCAGTCATCACCCTCGTCGTCGCCCGCACCATCCGGGCGGTCACCCGGGACGGCCTGGGGCACTCCCCGGCCGAGCGCTCGCACGTGGACTGGGCCGCGGACTCCCTGCCCAGCCGCGCCTACGCGGATCTGGCCCGCTTCCGCTGACCCATCCACAATGCAGATAATGCCCGTTTCCGGGTCGGAAACGGGCATTATCTGCATTGTGGACGGGTTTTGGCCGGAGGCTATTGGCGGTGGGCGAAGAGGTCGCGCAGCAGGGCGACCTCGGCCAGGTGGTGGATCAGCTCGCGGTTGATGTGCAGCACCAAGGCCGCCATGGGACGGCCGGCATAGTCGCCTTCGGCAGGGCCGCAGGCCCGGTCGAGCCCCTCCGTGCCCAGCGAGCGCACTCCCTGCATCCACCGGCCGTAGTATTCGTCGAGCAGCCCCAGCGCGCCGTCCGCAGTCCCCGGGTAGTCGAAGTCCTGGTAGCTGACCGGCGGACCATCGAAATGCGCAGCATTGCGGACGCCGAGGACGCCGACCAGGATGTGTCCCAGTCGCCAGGCAATGGTGGTCACCGGTGCCGGGGACGGCTCGGGCAGGGCGAAGTCAATGGTGAACGCACCGGAACCGGCGGCAATCGGCGCCCGGCCGGTGCCGCGGTGCCGGAGGTTCCAGCAGCCCTCGGCGGGCTCCCAGAAATATTCCTCGTCCGTCAGGCCATCCAGCCGCGGCCGGGCCTGGTGCTCCCAATGCCACACCAACTGGTCCTGCAGTTCCGCCGCAACGTCAAATGCCACCGGTTCCCCCTTCCCGCCCGGCCGGCGGCCGCGGCGTCCCTGACCTCCATGATGGGCGCCACCCTCAGGTTTGCCCAGCACGCGGGCCCCTGCAGAACAGCGGAAGGGCCGCATACGGCAGGTATGCGGCCCTTCCGGGATGTGCGGGCAGTTACTGAAGCATGGTGCGGTCGTCCACTGCCGCGCCCTTGATCTTCTCGAACTCGTGGAGCAGGTCCGGCACCGTCATCCGGCTCTTCTGCTCCCGGTCCAGGTCCAGGATGATCCGGCCCTCGTGCATCATGATCAGCCGGGTACCCAGCTGCAGCGCCTGCTCCATGTTGTGCGTGACCATCAGCGTGGTCAGGTGGTGGCGTTCGACGATCTCCGCGGTCAGCCGGCTGACCAGCGCCGCGCGCTGCGGATCCAGCGCCGCGGTGTGCTCGTCCAGCAGCAGGATGCTCGGGCTGCTGAAGGTGGCCATCAGCAGCGACAGCGCCTGGCGCTGGCCGCCCGAGAGCAGGCCCACCTTGGCCTTGAGCCGGTTCTCCAGCCCCAGTTCCAGGGACTTGAGTTCCTCGCGGAAGAACTCCCGCTTCTTCCGGGTCACCCCCGGCGCCAGGCCGCGGCGCTTGCCCCGCTCATAGGCGATCGCCATGTTCTGCTCGATGGTCATCTCCGGCGAGGTGCCGGCCATCGGGTCCTGGAACACCCGCCCGACGAACCGGGCGCGCTGGTAGTCGGCGAGCCGGGTGACGTCCCGGCCGTCGATGGTGACCGTGCCGGAATCCGGACGGAGCTTTCCCGAGGTGATGTTCAGGATGGTGGACTTGCCGGCGCCGTTGCTGCCGATGACCGTGACGAACTCGCCCGCCGCGAGCGACAGGTTGATCTCCTGCAGCGCGACGCGCTCGTTGACGGTGCCTGCGAAGAAGGTCTTGTGTACGTTCTTGATTTCCAGCATGATCAGGCCTTTGCCCCCGCCGCTTCGGTTGCTCCCGTCAGGGTTTTCTTCATGTTCGCAAGCCCCTGGACTTTCCGGAAGACCTTCAGCTGCGGCAGCACCAGGGCGATGACCACCAGCACGGCCGAGATGAGCTTCATGTCGTTCGGATTCAGGCCCGCCTGCAGCGCCAACTGGATTACCACCCGGTACAGCACCGAGCCGAGCACCACGGCCAGGGTGGCCACGAAGATGATCCGGGAGCCGAAGATCGCCTGACCGATGATCACCGAGGCCAGCCCGGCCAGGATCAGGCCGATGCCCATGCCGATGTCGGCGAAGCCCTGGTACTGGGCGATCATGGCCCCGCACAGCGCCACCAGGCCGTTGGACAGGGCCAGGCCCAGGATCTTGGTCCGGTCCGTGCTGACGCCGAAGCTGCGGATCATCTGCTCGTTGTCGCCGGTCGCCTGCAGGGACAGGCCAAGGTCCGTGTGCAGGAACCAGTCGATGACCAGCTTGATGACCAGCGCCACGACGGCAAAGACCATGATGCCGACGGCGGAACCGATGAACCCGGCCTCCCGCAGCGGCGTAAGCAGGGTTTCCTCCCGCAGCAGCGGCAGGTTCGCCTTGCCCATGATCCGCAAATTGATCGAATACAGGGCAATCATGGTCAGGATGCCGGCAAGCAGCCCGTTGATCTTTCCCTTGGTGTGCAGGATGCCGGTTACCCAGCCCGCTGCCATGCCCGCGGCAAAGGCCGCGAGGGTGGCAACCACCGGCGGTACGCCGTTGATGATGCTGATGGCTGCGACGGCCGCACCGGTGGTGAAGCTGCCATCGACCGTCAGGTCGGGGAAATTCAGGATCCGGAAGGTGAGGTACACCCCCAGGGCCATGACCGCGTAGATCAGGCCCAGTTCAACCGCAACTATCATGCGTTTGGTTCCTTAGTTCTTATCGGGCTGCCTGCTGGCGTTACTTGATGACCCTGTCGGCGGAATCCAGCACGTCGGCCGGAATCTCGATGCCCATGCGTCCGGCAGCGGCCTGGTTGATCACCCGCTCCAGCTCCGAAGCGGTCTCGATCGGCATGGAGGCCGGCTCGGCCTCGCCCTTGAGGATCTTCACGGCCATCAGGCCGGTCTGGTAGCCCAGCTGTTCGTAGTTGATGCCCTCGGTGGCGAGCGCGCCGCGCTCCACGCTGTCGCCCTCGGCGGCGATCACCGGGATCTTCTTTGACTCGGCCACCTGGATCAGGGATTCCAGCGCGGAGACCACGTTGTTGTCGGTGGGCACGTAGAAAGCATCGACGTCGAGGGACTGGGCCGCCTGCTGGACTTCGCCCGAGTTGCTGATCGTCGCTTCCCGGATTTCCAGGCCCAGCTTCTGCGCGGCTTCCTTGGCCAGGTCCACCTGGACCTGGGAGTTCACTTCGCCGGAGCTGTAGACGATGCCCACGGTCTTCGCCTCGGGGGCGATCCGGGTCAGCAGCGTCAGCTGCTCCTCCACCGGATTCAGGTCGCTGGTGCCGGTGATATTGCCGCCCGGCTTCTCCAGGCTGTCCACCAGATCCGCCGAAACCGGGTCCGTCACGGCCGTGATCAGGACGGGGATGTCGGTGATCGCCTGGGCGGCAGCCTGGGCCGTCGGCGTGGCGATGGCCAGGACCAGGTCCTTCTGGTCGGTATTGAACTTGCCGGCGATATTGGTGGCGGTGGCCTGGTCGCCCTGGGCGTTCTGCTCGTCGTAGTTGACGTTCTCGCCGCCGACATAGCCGTTGTCCGCCAGCGCCTTCTTGAACCCTTCGCGGGCGGCGTCCAACGAGGGATGGGAAACGATCTGGGTAATGCCAATATCGACACTCTCCCCGCCGGCCGCGCCGGGAGAACCTGCCGGGCTGGGCGAACCACCCTCGCCACCACAGGCGGTGGCGAGCAGTGCGGTGGCCAGCAGGCTGGCACCCAGGGTGGCCATTCTCGAACGTTTCATGCGTTGTCCTTTCAACACGGCCGCGGGTATTCGGGCGCCGGGGCCGTCCGGCAAATGTTCCGCCGCAGCCGGGGCCGGCGCACTCTGCCCATGCCGCGTCGTCGCGTGGGGGCAGGAGGATCTTTCTGCGGAACGTCTTCACCGATATTACCTGTGAAGCAGGTCACAATGTCCAATCGGTGGCCCATTGTCAGGACAACCATAGACGACAGGCCGGCCTTCGCAAGACAAAACAGCGGGAAGCGCAGGCGCCGCCGTCAAACCGTCCAAGCTGACGCCGTGACCGGGCCGGCACGACGCGTTTCCAGGCCCGGATAAACTGGTACCAATCATGGCTTTGACACTTTCCTATCCCCCGGCCCTCCCGGTTTCCGAACGGCGGGAGGACATTATGGCCGCCATCGCGGCCAACCAAGTCACCGTCATCGCCGGCGAGACAGGGTCCGGCAAGACCACGCAGATCCCGAAAATGTGCCTGGAACTGGGCCTCGGCGAGAAGGGGCTGATCGGCCACACCCAGCCGCGCCGGCTGGCGGCCCGCACGGTGGCCGAGCGGATCGCCGAGGAGCTGGACGTCGCCCTCGGGGAGGAAGTGGGCTTCCAGGTCCGCTTCACCGGCGAGGTGGGCAAAGCCACCCGGATCAAGCTGATGACCGACGGCATCCTGCTGGCCGAGATCCAGCACGACAAGCTGCTGAAGAAGTACAGCACGATCATTATCGACGAGGCCCACGAACGCAGCCTCAACATCGACTTCATCCTCGGCTACCTCAAGCGCATCCTGCCGCAGCGGCCGGACCTGAAGGTGATCATTACTTCTGCCACCATCGACCCGGAGCGTTTCGCCCGGCATTTCGGCACCGAGGACCGGCCGGCGCCGGTCATCGAGGTCTCCGGGCGCACCTACCCGGTGGAAATCCGCTACCGGCCGCTGAACCTGCCCGCCGGGGAGGTGGATCCGGACGACGATTCGACCGAGCTCGAGGAGGACCGGGACCCGCTTGACGCCGTCTGCGACGCCGTGGACGAGCTGGCTGCGGAGGCGCCGGGCGACATCCTGATCTTCTTCTCCGGCGAACGCGAAATCCGCGACGCCGCCGAGGCGCTGCGCCCCCGCGTGCAGGCCAACCGCCGGCTCGCCGGGGCCGAAATCCTGCCGCTGTTCGCCCGGCTCTCGCTGGCCGAGCAGCACCGGGTCTTCACACCCGGCGGCAAACGCCGGATCGTGCTGGCCACCAACGTGGCGGAAACCTCCCTGACGGTCCCGGGCATCAAGTATGTGATCGACACGGGCACGGCCAGGATTTCACGCTACTCCCACCGCACCAAGGTCCAGCGGCTGCCGATTGAGCGCATTTCCCAGGCCTCGGCGAACCAGCGCTCGGGCCGCTGCGGCCGCGTCAGCGACGGTATCGCCATCCGGCTGTACTCGGAGGAGGACTTCGCTTCCCGCCGCGAGTTCACCGACCCGGAAATCCTGCGCACCAACCTGGCGGCGGTCATCCTGCAGATGACGGCCATGGGCGTGGCCCGCAGCCCCAAGGACATCGAGTCCTTCCCCTTCGTCGAGCCGCCGGAAACCCGGGCCATCAACGATGGCGTGAACCTGCTGCGCGAACTCGGCGCGCTGGCCGAGCCCGGGCAGCGCGCCGGCCTCACCGCCGTCGGACGCCAGCTGGCGCAGTTGCCGGTGGATCCCCGGCTGGGCCGGATGATCGTCGAGGCCGGCCGGCGCGGCTGCGTCCGCGAGGTCATGGTCCTGGCCGCAGCGCTGACCATCCAGGATCCCCGCGAGCGGCCGACCGAGCAGCAGCAGCAGGCTGCCGAGAAGCACAAGCGCTTCGTGGACGAGAACTCGGACTTCACCGGCATCCTCAACCTCTGGCGCTACGTGCAGGAGAAGCAGAAGGAACTCTCCTCCAGCGCCTTCCGCCGGCTGTGCCGCAATGAGTTCATCAACTACCTGCGCGTGCGCGAATGGCAGGATCTCTTCGCCCAGCTGCGCCAGCTGGCCAAGCCGCTGGGCATTACGCTCAGCCCGGGCAGCGACGTGGATCCGGTGGGCAAACACGACGACATCCACAAGTCCCTGCTGGCCGGGCTGCTGAGCCACATCGGCCTGTACGACGAGCGCAAGCGCGAATATACCGGGGCCCGCGGCACCCGGTTCGCCATCTTCCCCGGCTCGGCCCTGTTCAAGAAGTCCCCGGACTGGGTGATGGCCGCCGAGTTGGTGGAAACCTCGCGGCTCTGGGCGCGGGTCGCAGCCCGGTTCGATCCGCTCTGGGCCGAGGAAATCGCCCCGCACCTGCTCAAGCGCAGCTACTCCGAACCGCACTGGTCCCGGCGGATGGGTTCGGTGATGGCGTACGAGAAGGTCACCTTGTACGGGGTGCCGATCGTGCCCCAGCGGCGGATCCAGTACGGGCGGATCGACCGCGAGCTGAGCCGCGAGCTCTTCATACGCCATGCCCTGGTGGAGGGCGACTGGAAAACGCACCATAAGTTCTTCCAGCGGAACCGGAAGCTGCTGGCCGAGGTGGAGGAACTGGAAACCCGCACCCGGCGGCGCGGCCTGCGCGTGGATGACGAGACGCTCTTCGACTTCTACGACCAGCGCATCGGTCCGGAGGTGGTTTCCGAGCGGCACTTCGACAAGTGGTGGAAGGCAGCCAGGCAGGACAACCCTGCCCTGCTGGACTTCGACCCCGAAGCCCTGCTCACCGAGGAAGCCGAGGATCTGGACGAGAGCGCTTTCCCGAAGACCTGGCACCAAGGTTCCTTCGAGCTGCCGCTGAGCTACGAGTTTTCCCCCACCGCGCCGGGGGCGGCACCGAATGCTTCGGACGGGGTAACGGTGAAGATCCCGGTGCTGTTCCTAAACCAGCTGGAGCCGGCCCCGTTCCGCTGGCAGATCCCCGGCCTGCGCGCCGAGCTGGTCACCGCCCTGATCCGCTCCCTTCCCAAGCAGGTCCGCAAGAACTTCGTGCCTGCCCCGGACGTGGCCCGGGCCGCCGCCGCGGTGCTGTCCACGGACTTCGATCCCGCCAACGATGAGCTGGAGCCGTCGCTGGAACTGGTGCTGCGCCGGCTCAAGGGGCACATCATCCCGCCCGGGTCCTGGAACTGGGACAGCGTGCCGCCGCACCTGCGCATGACCTTCCAGGTGGTGGACGGCAAGGACCGGATCCTGGGCGAGGGCAAGGACCTGGCCCGGCTGCAGGAGGAACTGGCACCGGCCACCCGCCGGGCCATCGCCGAGTCGCTGGGGGCCAGCCCGCAGACCGTCAAACCGCTGCCGAAGTCCGGCCCCCGCGGCGTGCGCGCTACCGAACAGGCCGCGGGCGTGGGGACCAGGACGCGGTTGTCCGCGGCGACAGGGGACCGTGCCGAGGCCATGGTGCTGGCCAATGGCGACGTGCTCGCTGAACGGTCGGGGCTGAAAGGCTTCGCACCGTCGGTGCTGCCGCGGCAGGTCTCGCGTCTGGTAGCCGGACACAAGGTCACCGGTTACCCGGCATTCGTCGATGAAGGCGAGGCCGTCGGGCTGCGGATCTACCAGACCCGGGCCGAACAGGAATCGGCAATGCGCTCGGGCATCATCCGGCTGCTCGCGCTGCGGATCCCCTCGCCGCAGCGCTATGTGCTCGAGCACCTGAACAATACCGAAAAACTGACCTTCAGCCAGAATCCGCATGGTTCGGTCAGTTCGCTGATCGACGACTGCACCCTGGCGGCCATCGACAAGCTGGTCCCGGCGCAGCTGCCCTTCACCGCCACCGAGTTCAACGACCTGTACGAGACGGTGCGGGCGGAGCTGATCGACACGGTGTTCACGGTGACCGCCGTCGTCGAAAAGATCCTCTCCAGCACCCGCCGGATCCAGAAGGCACTCAAGTCCAGCACCAGCCTGCCGCTGATCAGCGCACTCAACGACATCAAGGCGCAGCTGGAGCAGCTGGTGTATCCGGGATTCGTGGCGCGGACCGGCTATGCGCAGCTGAGCCAGCTGCCGCGCTATCTGGCCGCGATCGAGCGCCGGCTGGAGAAACTGCCCACCAACGTCGCCCGTGACGGACAGCAGATGGCCATCGTGCAGCGGCTCGAGGATGAGTATGACGACGCCGTGGCGGCCCTGCTGCCCGGCTCGCGTCCCGGAGCGGGCCTGCAGCGGGTGCGCTGGATGCTCGAGGAACTGCGCGTCAGCTTCTTCGCGCAGGAACTGGGCACTGCCTATTCGGTCTCGGAAAAGCGTGTCCGAGCTGCGCTGCACGAGGCGCTCGCGGCCTGAGCGGCGCAGCCCGGGAGCGCAGCCTGCGGAGACGTCCACCTGCTGCCGTCGTCACGGCCGCGGGGCCGCCTCCACGGTGTGCAGGTGGGCGCGCTCCCCGTCGTGGTCGAAGATGGTGAGGATCTCCACCGGACCGTCCTGGGCGCCGATGGCGTGCGGGACCATGGTCGAGAACTCGGCCGCGTCCCCGGGCTGGACCAGGATGGTCCGCTCCCCCAGCCGCAGGCGCGCCGTGCCGGACAGCACCGTGAACCACTCGCGGCCAGGATGCACGCCCAGTTGCTCTGCTCCGGCGGGCCGTTCGGGAGTGATGCGCATCTTCGCTACGGTCACGCCGTGGACAGCCCCTTCGCGGGACAGCAGCCAGGTGGTCATCCCGCGGGTGTGGCTGGGCTGCGGCCGGATCACCACGTCCTCGTCTTCGGCGGATTCCACGAGCTGGTCGAGCGTGGTGTCGAGGGCCCGGGCGATGGGCACCAGCTGGTCGAGGGCGATCCTGCGGTGCCCGGTCTCGATCCGGCTCAGGGTGGACGGGCTGAGGTAGCAGCGCGCGGCCAGGGCATCCAACGACCAGCCGCGGGCCAGCCGCAGGCCGCGGATGCGCTGGCGGATCACGGTGTCCAAGGGCAGTTCTTGCGTCATAAGCAAGAGTGTATGCCTGTTAGGCACGAAATGCTTAGCATGGAGGACATGGCACAGCACTCCTCCCACCACCACTCCCCCGACCAGCACCACGGCCTCCACCGGTACGGCGGAGGACACACGCATCACGATGCAGCGGGGCTCGCAGAGCTGCTGGACCTGGACGCAGAGGTGCTCGCGACCTACCTGGCGGCGGTAACCGGCTGGACCCGGCAGCACGCGCCGGAGCTTCCGCGCACCGTCGTCGACCTGGGCGCCGGGACAGGTGCCGGCAGCCTGGCACTGGCGCGCCGTTTCGAAACGGCTGCGGTCGTTGCGGTCGACAGGTCGGCAGTGATGCTCGAGCGGGTCCGGGCCGCAGCACGCGAACAGGGCCTGGCGGGCCGATTGCGCGTCGTGCAGGCCGACCTGGACGTCGCCTGGCCCGAGGTCGGGGCAGTGGACATCGCGTGGGCCGCCTCATCCCTGCACGAGGTCGCCGACCCGGAGCGGGTATTGCGCGACGCCTACGCCGCGCTGAACCCCGGCGGCCTGCTGGTCGTGATCGAAATGGACACCCTGCCGCGGTTCCTGCCCGACGACGTCGGAACGGGCCGGCCGGGACTGGAGTCACGCTGCCACGAGGCGCTGGCACAGGCGGACTGGAACCGGCACCCGGACTGGCGGCCCCACCTGGAACAGGCAGGCTTCCAGATCGCCGCGCAGCGAAGCTTCAGCACCGAGGCCGGCCAGGCCTCGCCGGGCACCGGCCGCTACGCACAGGCCTACCTGCGCCTCATCCGGCCCGCCCTCGACGGCCGGCTGGGCGCCGAGGACCTCGACACCCTCGACCATCTCCTGGCGGAGGACGGCCCCCACGCGCTGCTGCGCCGCCGCGACCTGGCGGTCCGCGGCACCCGGACCGCCTGGGCGGCCCGCCGTCCCTGACACCGCACGGACCAGCGCACCCAGCATCACGCCGGACCCGGTACGTCCGCCGGAGCGATGCTATGAAGGAGGTACTCCGTGAGTACGGAACCAAGCTATGAAGCCGCAGTCATCGGAGGCGGTGCCGCGGGCCTGAGTGCAGCCGTCCCCCTGGGACGCTCCCGCCGCCGGCGTGCACAATGTCCTCGGCAGGGATGCAATCCCGCCGCTCGAGCTGCCGGCTGCCGGACGGCGGGAAGCAGAGCACTACGGCGCGGAGATCCGCCGCGACCGGGCCGGCCGACGGGCTCCCCGACGTGCCCGGTGTCCGGGAGTTCCGGGGAAAGAGTGCGCTGCATTGCCCCTACTGCCATGGCTGGGAAGTCCGCGGGCAGCGGATCGGCGTCCTCGGCACGAGCGCCCTGGGCATCCACCAGGCCCTCCTGTTCCGGCAGCTCAGTGACGACGTCGCGCTGTTCCCCGACCAGATGCCCGCCCCGGGCGACGAGGCTCGGGAGCAGCTGGCCGCGCTCGATATCCGGACCGTCGACGGCGCCGTACGCTCTCTGCAGGCCGGCGGCGGAACGCTCACGGAACATCCGATGGGAACCTTCATCGGGACGGGCCGATGGGGCGGACGGAAATGCCCGGCGTGTGGGCAGCAGGGAACGTGAGCGACCTTGCGGCGATGGTCGCTGCCGCCGTCCGGGCCGCATCCTCCTCCCCTGCGGTTTAGGCGCGCGGCGACGCCGGGACCGCTGCCGGCTGTGTGAGCCGGCAGCGGCGCCCTAGGCTTCCGGGACGAATTCCCCGTGGCCGGCGGCCCGCAAAGCCACACGGATCTTCTCCGCGCTGGCCTCCATGACGGCAGGGTCCGGGTTCCGCTGCGCCCGCTTGAAGTCGTATTCGGCCTCGGAATTGGACGGCCAGACGTGCAGGTGCAGGTGGTGGACCTCGAAACCGGCGATGATCAGGCCCGCCCGCGCCGAGCCGAACGCCTCCACCTGGGCCTTGCCGATCCTCTGGGCCACGGCGGTCAGCTTGGCCAGCAGCTCCGCCGGCGCGTCGGTCCAGCGGTCCACCTCCTGCCGGGGCACCACCAGAGTATGCCCGTCGGCCAGCGGGCCGATGCTCAGGAAGGCGACGACGTCGGGGTCCTTCCAGACGAACCGGCCGGGGATCTGGCCCTCGATGATCTTGGTGAACAGCGTGCTCATGCGTTCCTTTCCTCGGTATGGGCAGTATCCGGGCGGGCCTGGTCCTGCGGGGCGTCCGGGTCCTTCCCCGGGCTCAGCGACTCGACATCGAGCACAAAGCGGTATTTCACGTCCCCTGCCACCATCCGGTCCCAGGCCTCGTTGAGTTTGTCAGCGGTCACCAGCTCCACTTCGGCGGCGATGTCATGGGCGGCGCAAAAGTCCAGCAGTTCCTGGGTCTCGGCGATGCTGCCGATCATCGATCCGCCGTACGCGATCCGGCGGCCGATGAGCATGCCGACCGGAACCGGCGGCATGCCCCCCGGCGGCAGCCCCACCTGGATCAGCGCCCCGTCCCGCCGGATGGTCCTCAGGTAGGGACCCAGCTCGTGCTCGGCCGAAACCGTATCGATGACCAGGTCGATGCTGCGCCGGGCCGCCGCCAGAGCCGCAGCGTCGGTGGACAGCAGCACGCGGTCGGCGCCCAGCCGCCGCGCCTCTTCGACCTTCTCCGGCGACGTCGTGAAGACGGTGACCACCGCGCCCAGTGCCTTGGCAATCTTCACGGCCAGGTGGCCCAGCCCTCCCAGGCCGACGACGCCGACGGCGTCCGAGGCCTCGACCCCGAAATACTGCATGGGGGAAAACACCGTAATGCCGGCGCAGAGCAGCGGTGCCGCCTCGGCCGGATCCAGGCTCTCCGGCATCCGGAGCACGTACTTTTCATCGACCGTTATCGAGGTGGCGTACCCGCCCTGGGTGACTTCCCCGCCGTGCCGCTGGTCCACGGCGCCGTAGGTGGCCACGGCGCCGTTTTCGCAGTACTGTTCCAGCCCTTCATTGCAGCTTTCGCAGGTCCGGCAGGAATCGACCAGTCCGCCGACCCCGACCAGGTCCCCGACAACGAACATGCTCACGTCTTCGCCGGTGCGCGTGACCCGCCCGACGATCTCGTGGCCGGGCACCAGGGGGTAGCGCTGGTCGCGCCACTCGCCGCGAGCGGCGTGTATGTCGGAATGGCAGAGGCCGCAGAAGGCAATACTGATCTCGACGTCGTGTGGGCCGGCAGCCCGCCGCTCGATCCGGAGCGGGACCAGGCCGGAGCCGGCGGAGGTGGCGCCGTAGGCCTGGACCAAAGTCCCGGCACCGGGCTGAACCGGTGCCTGCCGGACATGCTGCGGGGTCAGGTTCGCGCCCAGCGGCGGCGGAACGGGTCGGCCGAGAGTCATGCTCCGACGCTACCTGCTCCGCCGGAGGCTTGCCACTGGCCTCCGGCCGCGGTGCTGCCGCCGGGCTCATTCCCGGTGGCTACCGGCAGGCCGGGCTGGTTGGACCATTGGGACCAGGACCCCGGATAGAGGGCCGCCTCGATGCCGGCCTGGGCGAGCGCTGCAACTTCATGCGCAGCGGTAATCCCGGAGCCGCAGTAGACAGCAACCTGCTTCCCGGCACCCGTCCCTGCCGGTCCCGCGCCCAGGCGTCGGAACCGTTCAACGAGGTCCTCCGCGGGCAGGAAACGGCCATCCGCCTGCAGGTTCGCGGCCGTGGGAGCACTGACGGCGCCGGGGATGTGCCCGGCCTTGGGGTCCACCGGCTCGGTCTCGCCGCGGTAGCGCTCCGCGGCCCGGGCATCGAACAGCAGCTGGGTGCGGGCAAAGTCCGCCACGTCCTCCAGCGCCAGGACCGGCATCTGCCCGGGGACCAGCCGGACCGCGCCGGGGGCAGGCCGGACGTCCCCGGACTCGAGCGGACCGCCGGCAGCCTGCCAGGCCGCCAGTCCGCCGTCGAGCAGATAGCAGCGGGCCATGCCGCCGTCACGCAGCAGCCACCACAGCCGGGCCGCGGACATGCCGCCCACCGCATCGTAGGCGACGACCGTGTCGCCGTCGTCAATGCCCCAGCCGCGGGCCGCCTGCTCGAAGGCCGCCGGGTCCGGCAGCGGATGGCGGCCACGCGCTGCGGACCCCGGGGCCGCCAACTGGCTCTCCAGGTCCACATACACGGCGCCGGGCAGGTGCCCGGCGAGATAATGTTCCCGGCCGTGGGGATCTCCCAAGGCCCAGCGCACGTCCAGCAGGATGGTCCGTTCCCCGGAGGCCAGCCGTTCCCGCAGGGCCGGTGCCCCGATCAGCACCTGTCCCGGCCCGCCGGCCGCTGCCGTCATCATCGGCGCCTATCCTTCGCGGACTGCATCCAGGTCCACGCTCTGGCCCGGATCCAGATGTTCGTAGCTGGTGCCGTACCGGGCGCCGAAGGACGCGACGTGCTTTTCCACCAGGCCGCGGCCGGTCTCGTTGAGCAGGCCGTCGTGGATCGGATAAGCGCGCCGGGCCCGCATGGCAGTCACAAAGTCGATCACCTCGGACACCTTGTTCCACGGCGCGTGGACGGGAACCAGCACCGCGGGCGCGGTCAGCCCGTGCGGGACCACGAAGGAATCCCCCGGGTGGTAGACGGTCTCGTTGACCAGATAGCCGATGTTGGCCACTACCGGGATGAGCGGGTGGATCAACGCATGCTGGCCGCCGAAGGTCCGGATCCTGAAGCCCGGCACCTCGAAGCCGGCATCCGGTTCCACCGTGTGGATCCGCTCCGCGGCGGTGCCGTCCGCAGTCCCGGAGGGCAGTGCGGCAGTGAGCGAGCGCAGCTGCTCCGCGACCCGGGCAGGGGCGTAGACGTGCAGGGTGCCGGCGGCGAGGATGCCGGGCAGCCGGTCCAGGTCCACGTGGTCGGCGTGCTCATGGGTGACCAGCACCGTGCCGGCCCCGCGCAGCGCCTCCTCGACTTCGGAGAAAGTCCCCGGATCGATGACCAGCACTTCGCCGTCGTTCTCCAGCCGCACACAGGCGTGCGTGTACTTTGTCAGCAGCATGAGCCCAGCCTAGCGCCCCGGGACTCCCCCATCGGCTTGGCGGATGGTGCCCGTTTCGGCCGCCGAACCGGGCATCAGCTGCGGACTCGATTGGACGGACAGGCCGGTTTGCCGCAGAGCCTGACTGGTAGGCTGGAAGACATGTCCATCCCCTCCGCCCAGTCCCGGAGCCCCCGCCGCGGCGCCGAACAGCGGATGACCCGCCAGCGGCTGGCCGTGGGCAATGCCCTGGACAGCCTCGACGATTTCGTCAGCACCCAGGAGCTCTACCGGCTGCTGCACGAACGCGGGGACTCGGTATCGCTGGCCACCACCTACCGGATCCTGCAGTCGATGGCCGAGGACGGGCAGGTGGACGTGCTGCGCAGCGGCGACGGCGAGGCCGTGTACCGGCGCTGCGCCGTCGAACACCACCACCACCACCTGCTCTGCCGCAACTGCGGCAAGACGGTGGAAATCGAGGCGCCGGCAGTGGAGCGCTGGGCCGCACGCGTGGCCGAGGAACACGGTTTTACCGAGGTCGCGCACACGGTCGAGATGTTCGGGCTGTGCCCGGAGTGCGGTGCCTAGGGATTCGGGCGCTCCCGCAGGGCCGTCTTCGCCGCCGGAGCCGGGTCCTGGCGTTCCACCCCGGCAGTAACCCTGACTCCCGGCAGTGCGGGGCCGGCCTTCCGGTCCAGGCCGCGCCGCTGCCGCCATCCGCCGACGAGCCGGCAAACCAGGTAGATCACAAACGAAATCGTGGTCACGTACGGGCTGATCGGGATCCGTCCGCCCAGCGCCAGCAGGATGCCTCCGACCACCGAGACCATGGCGAAAAGCACGCTGAGCAGCACCACCAGGCGCGGCGAGGAGGCCACCCGGAGCGCGGCGGCCGCGGGCGTGATCACCAGCGCCAGCACCAGCAGCGCGCCGACCACCTGGATGGACAGGGCCACGGCCAGGCCGAGCAGGAACATAAAGGCAATGCCGAGCTTGCCCACCGGCACCCCGCGGGCTTCGGCCAGTTCCGGGTCCACGCTGGCGAAGGTGAGCGGGCGCCAGACGGCCAGCAGTGCCAGGATGACAAACACCGAGCAGCCGGTCAGCAGGCCCAGCTGGACCGTGTCCACCGCGACGATCTGGCCGGTCAGCAGGCCGAACTTGTTGGCGCTGCGGCCCTGGTAGAGCGAGAGGAACAGGATCCCCAGGCCCAGCCCGAAGGGCATGACCACGCCGATGATCGAATTCCGGTCCCGGGCACGCACGCCCAGGAACCCGATGATCAGGGCTGCCACCACCGACCCGGCCAGCGAACCGAAGACGACGTTGGCGCCGATGAGCAGGGCGAAGGCAGCCCCGGCAAAGGACAGTTCGGCGATGCCGTGGACAGCGAAGGCCAAATCCCGCATCATGACGAAAACGCCCACCATGCCGCCGACCAGTCCCAGCACGGCCCCGGCCAGCAGGGAATTGCGTACCAGCGGCAGCAGCTCGGCGTAGTCCTGGAAATTGAAGACCGCGCCCCAGAGTTCGCTGAAGTCCATGGCTACTGTTCCCCGTCCTGCCCGGCGCCGTGGTGGTGCGTGGTGGCATCCGGCAGCCCCAGCACCACGATCCGGCCCTTGTTGCGGATGACTTCCACGT
This sequence comes from Arthrobacter mobilis, assembly GCF_012395835.1. Classification (GTDB taxonomy): domain Bacteria; phylum Actinomycetota; class Actinomycetes; order Actinomycetales; family Micrococcaceae; genus Crystallibacter; species Crystallibacter mobilis. The sequence goes on along the minus strand of NZ_JAAZSQ010000006.1, from coordinate 46,041 downwards.
GGCTGTTGTACAGTGCCGAGAGCACCTCGGTGGTCATGACTTCCTCCGGGGCGCCGACCCGGAACTGCCCGCCGGCCAGGTAGAGCACCCGGTCCACATATTCGATCACCGGATTGATCTCGTGCGTCACGAACACCACCGCGCTGCCGTTCACGCGGCATTGGCGGTTGATCAGCGAGCTGACGGCCTGCTGGTGATGCAGGTCCAGGGAAAGCAGCGGCTCGTCGCAGAGCAGCACCTTCGGATCGGTCGCGAGCGCCTGTGCGGCGCGCAGGCGCTGCTGCTCGCCGCCCGAGAGCAGGCCGACGGGCGCGTCCGCGTAGGATGTGGCACCAACCTGCTCGAGCAGTTCGTCCACCCGGCGGCGGAAGCCCCGCGACCGGAACCGGATGCCCCAGCGGTCGCCGTCCACCCCCAGCCCGACCAGGTCCCTGGCCCGCAGCGGCGTGCCGGGAGCGAAAGATTTCTGCTGCGGGATGTAGCCGATGTCGCGGCTGCCGCGGGCCACCGGCCGGCCGTCGATCTGTGCCGTGCCGTGGCTCAGCGGCTGCAGACCGAGCAGGACCCGCATCAGGCTTGTCTTGCCCGAACCGTTCGGGCCCAGGACGGCAAAAAACTCTCCCGGGTTGATCTGCAGGTCCAGGTCATGCCAGAGCACCCGGTTCCCGAAGGACAGCGAGGCGTTCTGCAGGCTGGCGGCCGGTGTGCTCATCCGGCGCTTCCGGCGGCAGCGGCAATGTTCTCCAGGTTGGTCTTCATCCAGTCCAGGTAGTGCTGGCCTTCGGGAAGTGTCTCGGAGAAGTCGACGACGGCGGTGCCCGCCTTTTCCGCGGCGCTGCGCACCTGACGGGTCTGGCTGCTTTCGGTCTGCTCGTTGTAGGCCACGAACCGCACCGACGGCGACGCGGCCAGGTCCTCGGTCCGCATCAGCGCCGCCGGCGAGGCGTCGCTGCCCTCTTCGGCTGCCTCCATGAAGTCCGCCGGCGTGAGGTTCTTCAGTCCCAGGGCGTCCAGCAGATACAACGGCACCGGATCCGTGGCGACCACCGCGGTCCCGGAAACGGTCCTGGCCAAGGCCTCACGATCGGCCTCGAGCCCGGCCAGCCCCTCGCGGAAGGCAGCCGCATTCTGCTCAATCTCCGCTGCCTGGTCCGGGGCCATGGCCGCCAGCTTCGATGCGACCGCGTCCGCGACCTTGCCGACGGCGGACAGGTCGTACCAGACATGCTCGTTGACACCGGCGTCGTGCCCGTGCTCCCCGCCTTGGCCCTCTTCCTCGTGGGCTTCGCCATCGGCGTGCCCCGAAGCCTCGGATCCGGCAGCGGATGCGAGGCCGCTGACATCGACGGCGGTAATGACAGCTTCGGGGTCCTTGCCCGTGGCCTCGACCAGGGTCTGCAGGAACGAGTCGTAGCCTCCGCCGTTGGCGATGACCAGGTCGGCCTCGGAGACAGCCAGCCTGTCCCGCGCTGTTGCCTCGTACGAGTGCGGGTCCTGGGCCGCCGAATTGATCAGGGAGGTCACGGAGACGGCATCGCCACCGACCACCTCGGCGATATCCCCGTACACATTGGTGGAGGCAACCACGCTGATCGTGTCCGCTCCGGCGGAAGCCCCGCCGGATGCAGACCCCGCTCCGGTGCCGGACGCTCCGCAGCCGGCCAGTGCCAGGGACAACACGGCAGCGCCGGCCAGGCCGGTCAATCCGGAGGATATGTTCAGGGTGCGGAAGCGCCGCATGGTACCTCGATCGGCTCTAAATGAGAATAATTAACAAGAGACTTTTACCAGTCTAGGACGCCTGCGAACCATTCGCAGTTCCACGCAGTCCGGGGAACGGAGCAGGCTCCGGATACTTGACCGGAGCCTGCTCCTTTCCGTGCGCTGCCGGGGCCCCGAAGGCACCCGGCCTCAGTCGCCGCGGCGGCGTTCGCCCTGGACCTGGGTGGCATCGCGGATCTCCCCCACGAGCACCTCGAGCACGTCTTCCAGGAACAGCACGCCCATGGTCCGGCCCTCCGGACTAATGACCCGGGCGAGATGCGTACCGGTCCGCTGCATCACGGCCAGCGCGTCCTCGATCTCATCCTCCGGCCCCAGGTTGGCCAGCGTGCGGACCTTGCCCACCGAAACGGGGCGTCGGAAGCCTTCCTCCGGGATGGTCATGACGTCCTTCAGGTGCAGGTATCCGGTTAGGTTTCCCTCGTGGTCAGCCACCGGGAACCGCGAGAAGCCGGTACGGCGCACCAGGCGCTCGAACTCCTCCGGCGTGGCGTCCACATCGATGGTGACCAGTTCGGCGAGCGGGACCATGACGCTGCGTGCGGTCTGCCCGGAGAATTCCAGTGAACTGGAGATCAGCCCGGACTCGTCGTCCACCAGGCCGTGCCGGGTGGACTCCTGCACGATGGACTGGACCTCCTCCAGGGTGAAGGTCGACGTGACCTCATCCTTTGGCGTGATCCGCATCAGGCGCAGAATGTGGTTGGCGCTCCAGTTGAGCACGGCGATCACCGGCCGGACCGCTTTGGAGACGTACACCAGCGGCGGCGCCAGCAGCAGGGCCGCCTTGTCCGCCGTGGACACCGAGATGTTCTTGGGAACCATCTCGCCCAGGGTCACATGCAGGAACGTGACCGCCAGCAGCGCCACCAGGAAAGAGGCTGCGTAGGAGGCCTCGTGCGGGATCCCCACCCAGTGCTCCAGCGGAATCAGCAGCAGTTCCTTGATGGCGGGTTCGGCCACGTTCAGGATCAGCAGCGAGCAGACGGTAATGCCCAGCTGCGCGCAGGCCAGCATCAGGGACACGTTCTCCATGGCCCACAGCGTGGTCTTCGCCCGCCGCGAGCCGGCGTCGGCCAGCGGCTCGATCTGGCTGCGGCGGGCCGACATCACCGCGAACTCTGCACCGACGAAGAACGCGTTACCCAGGAGCAGGATGACCAGCCAGAAAATACCCGCTTCGGGGTTCATCGTCCGCCTCCGCCCTCGGCCGGCACCGGAGGCGGTGCCGGGATGAACCGGACGCGGTCGATCCGCCGGCCGTCCATGCGCTCCACTTCCAGCACCCCGCCGTCGACGGCCACAGTGTCCCCGACCGCGGCAATCCGGCCCAGCTGGGCCATGATGAACCCGCCGACGGTCTCATAGCTGGCCTCGTCCGGGACGGTGAGCAGCGGGATCTGTTCGGAAACTTCGTCCGGGCGCATCAGGCCCGGAAAGTACCAGTTGCCGGTGGCACTTTGCAGCACCCCGGGCTTGACCCGGTCGTGCTCGTCCTTGACCTCCCCGACGATTTCCTCGACCAGGTCCTCCAGCGTGACCACGCCGGCCGTGCCGCCGTATTCGTCCAGGACCACGGCGAACTGCAGGTTCGAGGCGCGCAGTTCGGTCAGCAGCGAGTCCAGGTGCACGGTTTCGGGCACCCGCAGCACATCGGCCATGATCGCCGCCACGGACAGCCCTGCGCGCTTGTCCCGGGGCACGGCAATGGCCTTCTTGATGTGGGCGACGCCGCGGACATCGTCCGGGGAATCGCCCAGGATCGGGAACCTTGAGTATCCGGTCCGCCGCGCGACCGTCACGAGGTCGGCCACGCTTTGGTCAGCGTCAATGAACTCCACCCGGATGCGCGGGGTCATCACGTCGGCCGCCGTGCGCCCGGAAAAGGTGAGCGTCCGGGACAGGAAGGTGGCGGTGCCGGCGTCCAGCGTGCCCATCTCGGCCGAGCGGCGCACCAGCGAGGCCAGCTCGGAGGGGGTCCGGGCGCCGGAAAGCTCTTCCTTGGCCTCCAGGCCGAACAGGTGCAGCACCTTGTTCGCAAAACCGTTCAGCGCGACGATGGCCGGCTTGAACACTGCGGTGAAGAGCAGCTGCGGGCGCGCGACGGCCTTGCCGATGGCCATTGGCAGGGCAATCGAGGCGTTCTTGGGAACCAGCTCGCCGATCAGCATGGAGAGCAGGGTGGCCAGGGTCATGGCGATGACGACGGCGGCCGGTTCATGCACCGCAGCGGGCAGGCCCAGCGCGGCCAGCGGCCCGCGCAGCAGCGAGCTGATGGACGGCTCCAGCAGGAAACCTGTCAGCAGGGTGGTCAGGGTAATGCCCAGCTGGCAGCTGGACAGCTGGGTGGACAGGGACTTCAGGCACCGCATCAGCGGCACGGCGCCCTTGTCCCCGTTGTCGATGGCGCGCTGGACGGTGGGCTGGTCCAGGGCGACCAGGGAGAATTCGACGGCGACGAAGAAGCCGGTGCCCAGGATCAGGAGGAGTCCTGCGGCAATTTGGAGCCATTCCATCAGCGGCCTCCCCGTAGACGGCAGGCATGGAAGGGCGCCGGCAGCTGGTCAGGTCCGTCAGGTGGGAGAGGATCCGGATCCGGACTGGAGGGCTCCTGTCCGGCCGCTCCGGCGGCGGGCAGCGAATGCGGGGCACGGGTGCGGGGTCGGCCGGTGCTGGGTGGGACTGCCTTGGTGCATGCCGCAGCGGGCGGGGCAGTCGTCACGGACCGGCGTCTAGAATAGCTGTCCATTGTCCTTAAAGCCTAGCAGCCAGGCCTGCTGCCAAGGCCCGGGGGTTCCATCACCAGCTCTGCGGGACGGGCCGGCCTTCCTCGTAGCCGGCAGCCGACTGCACGCCGACCACTGCCCGTTCGTGGAACTGCTCCAGGTCCAGAGCGCCGGCATAGGTCATGGCGCTGCGCACCCCGGAGGTGATCAGGTCCAGCAGGTCTTCCACGCCCGGGCGTGCCGGATCCAGGAACATCCTCGAGGAGGAGATCCCCTCTTCGAACAGACCTTTCCGGGCCCGCTCGAAGGCGCCCTCGGTGCGGGTGCGCTGCTGGACCGCCCGGGACGAAGCCATGCCGAAGCTCTCCTTGTACTCCCGCCCGGAACTGTCCGTGAGCAGGTCCCCCGGGCTTTCGTGGGTGCCGGCGAACCACGATCCGATCATGACCTGGCTGGCGCCGGCGGCTAGCGCCAGGGCCACGTCCCGGGGATACCGCACCCCGCCGTCGGCCCAGACGTGCGCGCCAAGCCGCCGAGCTTCCCGGGCGCACTCGTAGACCGCGGAGAACTGCGGCCGGCCCACCGCCGTCATCATCCGCGTCGTGCACATGGCGCCAGGGCCCACACCCACCTTGATGATGTCCGCGCCGGCCTCGACCAGGTCGCGCACCCCGCCGGCACCGACCACGTTGCCGGCGACCACGGGCACGGCAGGATCCAGGCTGCGCACGGCGCGCAGCGCCTCGAACATCTTGGCCTGGTGCCCGTGGGCTGTGTCGACCACCAGCACGTCCACCCCTGCCTCCAGCAGCGCGGCGGCCTTGGCGCGCACATCGCCGTTGATGCCGACGGCGGCGGCGACCTTCAGCCGGCCGTCCGCGTCCAGCGCCGGCCGGTAGATGGTCGAGCGCAGCACGCCGGTGCGCGTGAGCGCGCCCTGCACCACGCCGTCGTCGTCGACCACCGGGGCAAACGCGGCACCGGCGCCGTCGAACAATTCGAAGACCTTGCGCAGCGCAGGAACCAGTTCGCCGGTGAACATCGAGGCCTGGAGGGTGAGCAGGGTCGGGCGCATCACCGATTCCAGCGACGCGAACCGGTCCACTCCCTCGCAGTCCCGGGCGCTGACCTCGCCCAGGCAGCGCTGCCCGCCGTCGACCACCACCACGGCGCCGTGCGAGCGCTTGGCCATCAGGTGCAGGGCATCGATCACGGTATTGTCCGGGCGCAGCCGCAGCGGGGTCTCGTAGACAGGATGGCGGTCCTTGACCCAGGCGGCGACCTCGGCAATCACCTCGACCGGCACATCCTGCGGCAGCACCGCCAGCCCGCCGCGGCGGGCAAGCGTCTCCACCATCCTGCGCCCGGTGACCGCCGTCATGTTCGCCGCCACCACCGGGATGCTGGCACCGGTTCCATCCTGCGGGGACAGATCCACATCCAGGCGGGAAACGACGTCGGACCGGGACGGGACCAGGAACACATCCGAGTACGTCAGGTCGGTGGACGGCTCGTTAAGGAAACGCATGCTCTACTCCTGGAATCGGTGGCATCAACCGGGCGGAGTCCGCCTCCCCTCCAGAATACGTAGTGTTCGGGCAGGTGATTGGCTAGACCTGCTCATGTGTTACTAGACTGGCTTGAGGTCCAGATCATGTGCGTCCACACGCACTCACGGCTGCCTCGGCCCGCGGCCATGCCTCGCGGCAACGTCATGGGCTAATGCGGGTGCAGCGTGCGATCTGACGGGCAAGCGGCAACAGATGGAAGAGGCGTAAACAAAGTGCCAGAGCATCCCAACCTTCGTCTACCCGAGGAATTCGGCGGTAACGAATGGCTCGTCGATGAAATTTACGAACAATACCTCCAGGACAAGAATTCCGTGGACCGGAAGTGGTGGAGCATCTTCGAGTCCGCGACCGGGTCGGCACCGGCGGCCAACGGTACCCCGGCTGCTCCGGCCGCTGCCGAAACCAACCCTTCCACCAAGGCACTGCCCGTGATCAAGCCCGCCGTTTCGCCGGCCATGGACGGAACCGCCGCCGGAGCCGAACCGATTCCGGCCGATCCCGCCCCCGCCCCGAACACCTCCACCGCCATCTCGGTGTCCGCCGCCCCGGCACCCGAAGCCGCTGCTGCGCCCAAGGCGTCCGCTCCGGCCCCGGCGGCCAGGACGGCCCCCATCCCCGCCCAGCTGCCCAAGTCCGCACCCAACGCGAAGACCGAAGAAGACATCGTCTCCGTGCTGCGCGGCCCGGCCAAGGCCATCGCGTCCAACATGGACCAGAGCCTGAGCGTACCGACCGCGACCACCGTCCGCGCCGTTCCCGCGAAGCTGCTGATCGACAACCGTCTGGTCATCAACTCCAACCTGGCCCGTGCCCGCGGCGGTAAGGTCTCCTTCACCCACCTGATCGGCTACGCCGTCGTCAAGGCGCTGGGCCAGTTCCCCAGCCAGAACGTGCACTATGACGAGGTGGACGGCAAGCCCGTGGCCGTGCAGCCTGCGCACGTGAACTTCGGCATCGCCATCGACATGCCCAAGCCCGACGGTTCCCGCCTGCTTGTTGTCCCGAACATCAAGAAGGCCGAGACCATGAACTTCTCCGAGTTCTGGCACACCTATGAGGACCTGATCAAACGAGCCCGCGGCGGCCAGCTGACCGCCGACGACTACGCGGGCACCACTGCCTCGCTGACCAACCCCGGCGGCATCGGCACCGTCCACTCCGTCCCGCGCCTGTCCAAGGGCCAGGCCTGCATCATCGGCGTCGGCGCGCTGGAGTACCCGGCCGAGTTCCGCGGCTCGAGCGAAAAGACGCTGGCGCTGCAGGGTGTGGGCAAGATCATCACCCTGACCTCCACCTACGACCACCGCGTCATCCAGGGCGCCGGCTCGGGCGAATTCCTGCGCCTGGTCGAGTCGCTGCTGCTGGGCGAGCAGGGCTTCTACGACGAGATCTTCGAGGCCCTGCGGATCCCCTACGAGCCGGTCCGCTGGCACGCCGACAACCAGGTGGATGTCGCCCAGCAGGTGAACAAGGTCGCGCGGATCCAGCAGCTGGTCCACGCCTACCGCGTGCGCGGCCACCTGATGGCCGACACCAACCCGCTCGAGTACGTCCAGCGCAAGCACCCGGACCTGGACATCCTCACCTACGGGCTGACCCTGTGGGACCTGGACCGGGAGTGGACCACCGGCGGCTTCGGCGGCAAGAGCCGGCTGACGCTGCGCAGCATCCTCGGGGTGCTGCGCGACGCCTACTGCCGCACCACCGGCGTCGAATACATGCACATCCAGGACCCGGCCGAGCGCAAGTGGTTCCAGGACGAGCTCGAGCGCGACTACGCCAAGCCCAGCCGCGAAGAACAGCTGCGGATCCTGGGCAAGCTCAACGCGGCCGAGGCCTTCGAGACCTTCCTGCAGACCAAGTTCGTCGGCCAGAAGCGCTTCTCCCTGGAGGGCGGCGAGTCGCTGATTCCGCTGCTGGACGCCGTCATCTCCGATGCCGCCGACGACGGACTGGACGAAGTGGCGATCGGCATGGCCCACCGCGGCCGGCTGAACGTGCTGACCAACATCGCCGGCAAGACCTACGCCCAGGTCTTCCGCGAGTTCGAGGGCACCCAGGACCCGCGCAGCGTCCAGGGCTCCGGCGACGTCAAGTACCACCTGGGCACCGAGGGCACGTTCACCTCGGACAACGGGAACAAAACCAAGGTCTACCTGGCGGCGAACCCGTCCCACCTCGAAGCCGTGGACCCGGTCCTGGAAGGCATTGTCCGGGCCAAGCAGGACCGCCTGGACCAGGGCGCCACGGGTACCTTCCCGGTGCTGCCCATCATGGTCCACGGCGACGCAGCCTTCGCCGGACAGGGCGTGGTGGCCGAGACGCTGAACCTGTCGCAGCTGCGCGGCTACCGTACCGGCGGCACCATCCACATTGTGGTCAACAACCAGATCGGCTTCACCACCTCGCCGCAGTCCTCGCGCTCCTCGGTGTACTCCACCGACGTCGCCAAGATGATCCAGTCCCCGGTCTTCCACGTGAACGGCGACGATCCGGAGGCCGTGGTCCGGGTGGCCCAGCTGGCCTACGAATACCGCCAGCGCTTCCACAAGGACGTCGTGATCGACCTGGTCTGCTACCGCCGGCGCGGCCACAACGAGGGTGACGACCCCTCGATGACCCAGCCGATGATGTACAACCTGATCGAGGCCAAGCGCTCCACCCGCAAGCTGTACACCGAGGCCCTGGTCGGCCGCGGCGACATCACGCAGGATGAAGCGGACCAGGCCCTGCGCGACTACCAGGAGCGGCTGGAACGCGTCTTCGCCGAAACCCACGCCGCCCAAACCTCGCCGATCCCGGTCGTCACCAAGGACGCCGCCGCCGTAAGCGACCTCGAACGTCCCCTCTCCCAGCAGCAGGAGGACACCGAGCGCGTGCCCGGCAGCACCGCGATCAGCGCCGACACACTGGCCTACATCGGCAAGGCGCACATCAATGTGCCCGAAGGGTTCACCATCCACCCGAAGCTCAAGCCGCTGCTGGAAAAGCGCGAGCAGATGTCCCGCGAAGGCGGCATCGACTGGGGCTTCGGCGAGATCGCGGCCTTCGGCTCGCTGCTGATGGAAGGCATCCCGGTCCGCCTGGCCGGGCAGGACTCCCGCCGCGGCACCTTCGTGCAGCGCCACGCGGTATTCCACGACCGTGCCACCGGAGCGGAGTGGGCGCCGTTGTCCCACCTCACCCCGGACCAGGCCAAGCTGTGGATCTACGACTCGCTGCTGTCCGAATACGCCGCCCTCGGCTTCGAGTACGGCTACTCGGTGGAGCGTCCTGATGCCCTCGTGCTCTGGGAGGCCCAGTTCGGCGACTTCGTCAACGGCGCCCAGACCGTCATTGACGAGTTCATCTCCTCCGCGGAACAGAAGTGGGGCCAGCGGTCCTCGCTGGTCATGATGCTGCCGCACGGCTACGAGGGACAGGGACCGGACCACTCCTCCGGGCGCATCGAACGCTTCCTGCAGCTGTGCGCCCAGGACAACATGGTGGTGGCCAACCCCACCACCCCGGCCTCGCACTTCCACCTGCTGCGCCGCCAGGCGTTCAGCCGTCCGAGCAAGCCGCTGATCATCTTCACGCCGAAGCAGCTGCTGCGCCTGAAGGCCGCTGCCTCCTCGGTGGAAGAATTCACACAGGGCAGCTTCCGTCCGGTGCTTCCGGAGGTCGAGACGCTCAACGGGGCCGACGTGGACCGGGTCATCCTGGTCTCCGGCCGCCTGTACTACGATCTGCTGGCGGCCCGCCGGAAGAGCGGCGACAACCGCACCGCGCTGGTACGCGTCGAGCAGCTCTACCCGCTGCCGGTCGAGGAGATCAAGGCGGAGCTGGCCAAGTACCCGAACGCCGAAATCGTCTGGGCCCAGGACGAGCCGGCGAACCAGGGCCCCTGGCCGTTCGTCGGCCTGCACCTGCCCGCGCAGCTGGGCAAGGGCCTGCGCGTGGTCTCGCGGCCGGCCTCGGCGGCGACTTCCACGGGCTCGGCCAAGCGGCACGCAGTTGAGCAGGACCTGCTGGTCAAGAAGGCTTTCGAGCGCCGCTAGGTAAGATGGTGGGTGGGGTGCCGGCGGCGCCCCACCCGCTTTCTTTTTAACCATTTCCACCCTGCCAACTATCGGGTATCGACCAGAAAGCAACTCGTGGAGCAACGCAGAATCAGGATTGCCGCCGTCGGCGACGAACTGCTGGCCGGTGCCGGGGATCCCCGGGCGCTGGGCTGGCTCGGCCGGGCCCTGGCCCGGACGAACCCCGCACCGGCATCCCTGGTGTCCTTCACGCTGGCCTCCCCCAATGAAGGCACCGAGGAGCTGGCCGGGCGCTGGCTGCAGGAGGCCGGCCGCCGCTTCGACGACGGCTTCGAGAACCGGCTGGTGATCGGGCTCTCCAGCCGGGACCTGGACCTGGGCCTGACCACTGCGCGCAGCCGCCTGAACCTGGCCAATATCCTCGACGGTGCCTCACAGCTGAGCATCAAAGTGTTCGTCGTCGGTCCGCCGCCGGGGCTGGACATGGACCGGAACCTGCGCCTGGCCGAACTCTCGGCGGCCTTCGGGGACGTGACCACCCGGCGCAAGCACGTCTACGTCGACACCTTCACCCCGCTGGTCAACCATGGCCAGTGGCGCACCGACCTGGCCGCCAACGGCGGCGGACCCGGGCAGGCCGGCTACGGCCTGATCGCCTGGCTGGTGCTGCACCGCGGCTGGTACCAGTGGCTGGAGCTGCCCGAGCCCGCATAGAGATTGGGTTCCTCCCGGCGTGTCGACTCCGCCGCCCGTTCGCAGCCTTCCCCGCACGCTCCGCGCACGCGGACCCCTGGCCGCTCTCCTGCGGGGCCCTCGGAACCCGCTCCAGGGGTACTCCCGCAGTGCCACTGGTTAGGTGAGGCCGCCGCCGGTGTGGGAGACTGATTGGCGGTTCTTTTACAGCCACGTGAGGAGGCAGCAATGAGCAAGCGTGCACGCAAGCGCCGTGACCGTAAGCGCGGCGGCGCGAACCACGGCAAGCGCCCCAACACCTGAGCAGCCGGTTCCCCCGGCTGCCCAGGCAGCGAAAGAACCCCCGCGGCAGACGCCGTCGGGGGTTCTTTGCGTTGCGGGGCCAGCCGGGCCCTCGGCCACCAGCGCCTGCCGGCCTCCCGCTACTAGACGGCGCTGGCCGTCTCCGCGTGGCTGATCCTGGCCAAGATCCGCTCCTTCAGCGTCTCCGGCGCCGCCTCGCGGCAGGAGCGTTTGACCACGGTACGGATCAGGCATTCCAGGCTGTATTCATTGGCACAGTCGGCGCAGGAGTCCAGATGCGCCTTGATGTCCTCGACGTCCTCGCGCGAGAGCACACCGTCAACGTATTCGTAGATCCGCTTCATGCGATCGTCGTCGCAGTCGCCCAAGCCCTGGCAGTCGCTCATTTGCCGTTCTCCTGTTGTGTCACGGTGGTGGTGTCCGTCGTCTCCTGCTTCCGGATGCCGCGCTCGGCTGCATAATCCGCGAGCAGCTCGCGCAGCATCTTGCGACCGCGGTGCAGGCGGGACATCACCGTACCGATGGGGGTGTTCATGATTTCCGATATTTCCTTGTAGGCGAACCCCTCTACGTCGGAGAAGTAGACGGCCAGCCGGAATTCTTCCGGAATCGCCTGCAGGGCATCCTTCACGTCCGAGTCCGGCAGATGGTCCAGGGCCTCGGCCTCGGCCGAACGCAGGCCCGACGGCGTGTGCGACGCCGCCTGGTACATCTGCCAGTCCTCCACCTGGTCCGTGTTGGACTGCAGCGGCTCACGCTGCCGCTTGCGGTACAAGTTGATGTAGGTGTTGGTCAGGATCCGGTACAGCCAAGCCTTCAGGTTGGTCCCGGGCTTGTACTGGTGGAAGGCGGAAAAGGCCTTGGCATAGGCCTCCTGGACCAGGTCCTCCGCGTCGGAAGGATTGCGCGCCATGCGCATGGCCGCCGAATACAGCTGGTCCACGTACTGCATGGCATCCCGTTCGAAGCGGGCGACCCGTTCCTCGGGAGTTTCCCCGGCCACGTCCGCCACCTCACCGGATGTTTCACCGGATACGGCGCCGGACACCTGCGCGGGGGCCAGCTGCTTGTCGGCCATGACCTCGGTCTCGGACTTGTCGGTAGTCATTGGCTCCAAGTCTACGCTTGGCACCCGCCCGGCCGCCCACGGTACCGGCAGTCCCCTGGGCGGTTCGGTGGTCAGTGTCGGCACAGGGCCTTCCCTTCCTGGCTTCCCCGGCTCCGCATTCGACCCTGCCGGCATCCGCGCCGGCACGGCACCGGCCGCCAGGCGGCCAGTTGCGAAGCATCCTGCTTCTATGCGCAACGGTCCCCCGCCCCGTACTATTCCCGTTCTCCCGGGTCCGCCCCTCCGGGCTTCGTCCGGCGCACCGCAGCGGGCAGAGGTGTGCCGGGAGCAGGTAAAAGTGCAAGACTAGAGACCAGCGCCACGACGGCGCTGGCCTGCGTCCGTCCCTACCAGTTGTTGTATCCGGTGTACGTTTTCCGTGTACGTTGCCCTGCCGGCCCGGCCGGCAGCATAGCCAGGAGGCACCTATGACAGTTGTCCGACGTCTCGCCCGACCGCTCCTCGCGGCCACTTTCGTGGCCTCCGGCGCGGACCAGCTGCGCAGTGCCCGGCAGACCGCGGACCAGCTGCGTCCGGTGCTGCAGCGGGCCGGCTCCATCATGCCGCAGGCCTCCGCCGTGACGAACAACGAAATGTTCGTCGCCCGGCTTCTCGGTGCCGCCCAGGTCGGCGCCGGAGTGCTGCTGGCGGCGGGCAAGTTCCCGCGCGTCGCCGCACTGGTCCTGGCCAAGATGGCCGCGGTCAATGCGGTGGTCGAATACCAGAACGCGGACTCCACCACTCCCGCAGGGCGCCGGCTGCGCCGGCAGCAGCTGCTGAAGAACCTTGGGCTGACCGGCGCTGCCCTGCTCGCGGCCGTGGACACCGCCGGGCAGCCCGGCCTCGCCTGGCGTGCCGAACATCTGGTCGTGGACGCCCGCAGGAACCTGCAGGCCCTGGGCAAGGGCGCCGGCACGACGGCGGGGCTGAGCGCCAGGACGGCAGGCAAGACCGCGAAGATGATGGGCAAAACCGCCGGCAGGACGGCGAAGGTGGTAGGCGAGAGTGCCGGCAGGACCGCCGAGACAGCCGGCAAGACCGTCAAGACGGTATCGAAGACGGCCTCGAAGGCGGCGGCCAGGACTGCCGCCGCGGTGGCGGGTTCCTGAGCTTCATGACTAGCACTACCGCAGGCTCCCGGCACGGCACCCCCTGGCCGGCGCCCTTCGCCACTGCCCCGCTGGATGCCACGGTGCGGGTACCGGCGTCGAAATCCCTGACCAACCGGTACCTCGTCCTGGCCGCGCTGGCGGACGGACCCTCGCGGCTGCGCTCGCCGCTGCACTCACGGGACTCGGCGCTGATGGTCCAGGCGCTGCGGGCGCTCGGCGCCGGCGTCGAGGAGGTGGAAGGGGACGGGCAGTTCGGCCCGGATCTGGTGGTGACCCCGATCGAGCCGGGCCGGCAGCTGGGCGAAACGGCCATCGACTGCGGGCTGGCCGGAACGGTTATGCGCTTCGTGCCGCCGCTGGCCGCGTTGTGCAGCGGATCCATCACCTTCGACGGGGATCCGCATGCCCGCAACCGCCCGATGGGCCCGATCGTCGCCGGCCTGCGCGGCCTGGGCATCGCCGTCGACGACGGCGGGCGAGGCGCCCTGCCGTTCACCGTGGCCGCCGCCGGCGGCGTTGACGGCGGGCACCTGGTCATCGACGCCAGCTCGTCCTCCCAGTTCGTCTCGGCCCTGCTGCTGGCCGGGGCGCGGTTCGGGCAGGGCCTGCACCTGGAGCACAGCGGCCCTCCGGTGCCGAGCCTGGACCACATCGCCATGACGGTGCAGGTGCTGCGCAGCCTGGGCGTGGCGGTGGATGATTCCACGCCGGACCATTGGATTGTGGCCCCCGGCCCGGTACGGGCCTTCGACCTGAGGATCGAGCAGGACCTCTCCAACGCCGGCCCCTTCCTGGCCGCAGCCCTCGCCACGCGCGGCACGGTGCGCATCCCGGACTGGCCGGCACAAACCACTCAGGTCGGGGACCAGTGGCGCACCATCCTGCCCCGGCTCGGCGCGAGCGTGGAGTACGACGGCGGCACGCTCACCGTCACGGGCGGTCCGGAGATCCGCGGGGCCGCACTGGCGGACACCAGCGAACTGGCTCCCACCGTGGCGGCACTGTGCGCCCTGGCATCCTCCGAATCCCGGCTGACCGGCATTGGCCACCTGCGAGGCCATGAGACCGACCGGCTGGCCGCCCTGGTGGCCGAAATCAACCGGCTCGGCGGGGATGCCGAGGAGACCGAGGACGGACTCATCATCCGGCCGCGGCCGCTGCACGCCGGCGTCTTCCACTCCTATGCGGACCACCGCATGGCCACTGCCGGGGCCATCATCGGCCTGGCCGTCGAAGGGGTGGAAGTCGAGGACATCGGCGCGACGTCGAAAACTATGCCCGAGTTCCCAGAGCTCTGGCACGGTATGTTCGGGGTCGGCCGGGAGCAGGCGGGGGCACGCTGACGGTGGCCCGAAGTACCGGCAGCTGGGACGAATCCGACGTCCGCATCCGCCCGAACAAGCGCGGCTCCCGCCCGCGCACCAAGGACCGCCCGGCCCACGAGGATGCCGTCATCGGCCGCATCGTCACCGTGGACCGGGGACGCTACACCGCAGTCGTCGGCGAAAACACCCCCGACGAGCGCACCGTCGTGGCCGCCCGGGCCCGGGAGCTGCGCCGCACCCCCGTGGTTGCCGGGGACTTCGTGGCCCTGGTCGGCGATGTCTCCGGCGCTCCGGACACACTGGCCCGGCTGGTGCGGGTGGAGGAACGCCGGACGCTGCTGCGCCGCAGCGCCGACGACACGGACCCGGTCGAACGGGTGGTGGTGGCCAATGCGGACCAGTTGGTGATCGTGGTCGCCGCGGCCAATCCCGAGCCGCGGACCGGCTTCATCGACCGCGCCCTGGTGGCCGCCTACGATGCGGGCATCAAGCCGCTGCTGTGCGTCACCAAGGCCGACGTCAAGGATCCTGCCGAGCTGCTGGCCAACTACGACAGCCTGGACGTGCCGGTGGTCATCAGCCGCACTGCCCCGGCCGATGCCTCCGGTATCGACGCGCGCTCGGACGCAGGCGCCTCCGCCCGGCTCGACACCGATGCGGTCGCCGACCTGCGCAGGCACCTGGAGGGCGTGGTCAGCGTCATGCTGGGGCACTCGGGAGTGGGCAAATCCACCATGGTCAACGCTCTCACAGGCGCGGAGCGAGCCACCGGCAGCGTCAATGCCGTGACCGGACGGGGGCGGCACACCTCCTCCTCCGCGCTGGCGCTCAAGCTCCGCGGCGCCCCGCCGGGCAGTTGGATCATCGACACCCCCGGCATCCGCTCGTTCGGCCTCGCCCACGTGGATCCGGACCGGATCCTGGCTGCCTTCCCCGATCTTGAACCGGGTACCGCGGACTGCGAGCGCGGCTGCAGGCACGATGCTGCCGCGGTCAACTGCGGACTCGACGAGTGGGTGGCCGGCGGCCACGCCGGTGCCGCCGGGGAGGCCCGGCTGGCCTCCCTGCGCCGCCTGCTGGGTACCCAGGAGCACCCCGACGCCAAGGACGTCAAGGAGCTGGGCACCCTCTGAGCGTTCAGCGCCTGCCCCGTCCTTCTCTAAGCTCCGGACGGGGACCCCTGCCGCTACCGCCTATCCGCCTTCGCAAGCTCAGGCGAGGTCCCTGCCGCTACGCTTGGAGCCATGACGCTGGAACCGCACAACTACACCGATGACCTCCGCCTGGCCCATGTCATGGCCGACGCCGTGGACGCCATGACCATGTCCCGGTTCAAGGCCCTGGACCTGCAGATCGAGACTAAACCGGACCTCACCCCGGTCACCGATGCCGACCGCGCCGCCGAGGAAGCCATCCGCGGCCAACTCTCCCGGGCACGTCCGCGGGACGCGGTCGTGGGCGAGGAGTTCGGCAGCACCGGCCATGGACTCCGCCGCTGGGTGGTCGACCCGATCGACGGCACGAAGAACTTCGTCCGGGGTGTGCCGGTCTGGGCCACGCTGATCGCCCTGGTCGACGAGGACCGGCCGGTAGTCGGTGTAGTCAGTGCGCCGGCACTGGGCCGGCGCTGGTGGGCCGCCAAAGGCACCGGCGCCTACAGCGGACGTTCACTCTCGGCAGCCACCCGGCTGGGAGTCTCCCGCGTGTCCAGCCTGGCGGATGCCTCGCTGTCCTATTCCAGCCTGACCGGCTGGAAGGAACGCGGCAACCTGGACGAATTCCTGAACCTGACCGAATCCGTGTGGCGCACCAGGGCCTACGGCGACTTCTGGTCCTACTGCCTGGTGGCCGAAGGCGCCGTCGATATCGCCTGCGAGCCGGAGCTGAACCTGCACGACATGGCAGCCCTGGTGCCGATCGTCACCGAAGCCGGCGGCCGGTTCACCTCGCTCGAAGGCGAGGAGGGGCCGTTCGGCGGCAACGCGCTGGCAACCAACGGCCTGCTGCACGAGGAGGTGCTGCACCTGCTCAATCCGCAATTGCGCGGCCAGCGTCCCGCCGGGGACACCGGCCTTCCGGCAGGCCGTGTCCCGGGGTCCTCGGCCTGACCTTGCCGGTGACGGGCCCCGGCCGTCCAAGCCCGGGTAACCGGGGATCATGCCGCGGCGCATTTCGTAACATCCGCGGTGATTTTCCCGGGCCGGGGCTGCCGCGCCGGTAGGCTGGGTCCAGGTCACGAGTGCCAGCGCAAAGCCCCGGCTTGCTGGTCGGCAACCCTCCCGTCGCGGCGGGGTGCCCCGGGTGACGACCTGGCCGCACCTGCCCGGTGCGGCAAGCGCGGACCCTCCGGCACTGCCGGCGGTTCCCTCAGCCACGAGGACCCATGAGCACCAGCATCCTGCCAGCCATCCTGCCCGTCCCCTCCCCTGCCGCCGACGTTCCCCTGCTGGAGGTGGCCGGGGCGGACCTGCAGGTACCGCTGATCCGCGGAGGCCAGGTCCGGTTGGCGAACCTGGACTATGCGGCGTCGGCCCCGGCCCTGGTCGGCGTTGCCGAGCATCTGCAGGACCTGCTGCCCTACTGCGCCAGCGTGCACCGCGGGGCCGGCTACACGGCCCAGGTGTCCACCGCCGTCTACGAGAAGGCGCGCCACACCATACGCCGGTTCGTGGGCGGCCGGGAGGATGACCAGGTCATCTTCACCCGGAACGCTACGGACGCCCTGAACCTGCTTGCCGGATGTGTGCCTGACCAGACGCCGGGCGGAGAAGTGCTGTACCTGGACATCGAGCACCACGCGAACCTGCTGCCCTGGCAGCGCACCGCCCACCGCAGCCTCGGCGTCCAGCCCACGATCGCCGGAACACTCGCGGCGATCGAGGCCGAACTGGCCCGCGGCCGGACCAGCCTGCTGGCAGTCACCGGTGCCTCGCATGTGACGGGCGAACTCTTCCCCGTGGCCGAGGCGGCCCGGCTGGCGCGCCGGTACGGGGCGCGGACAGCCGTGGATGCTGCCCAGCTGGCCGCGCACCGCCGGATCGACATCGCCCGGGACGGCATCGACTACGTGGTGCTGTCCGGCAGCAAGCTCTACGCCCCGTTCGGCGCCGGGGCACTCATCGGCCGGGGTGACTGGCTGGATGCCGGGACCGCGTACCTGGCCGGCGGCGGCGCAGTGCGGCGGGTCCGCCCGGAGACCGCGACCTGGACAACCGGACCGGCCCGGCACGAGGCAGGCTCGCCCAACCTGATGGGTGTCGCGGCCCTGGCCAAGGCCGCCGAATTGCTCGCGGACCTGGACCCGGCGGTGTGGCTGCGGCAGGAGCAGGCGCTGCGCAGCTACCTGGCGGCTGGACTGGAATCCCTTCCGGGTATCAGGGTGCACCGGATCTTTCCCGAGGACGAGCCCGGGACGGTCGGCATCGTCAACTTCTCCGTGGCCGGCTACGACGCCGGTCTGGTGGCCGCCTATCTGTCTGCCGAGCACGGCGTCGGGCTGCGGGATGGCAAGTTCTGCGCGCATCCGCTGCTGAACCGGCTCGGCCTGCCCTCCGGATCGCTGCGGGCCAGCTTCGGACTGGGGTCGCGGTTCGACGACGCAGCCCGGCTGCTCACCGGCCTCACGGAACTGCAGCACGAGGGGCTGCGCCACGACTACGTGGTCGAATGCGAACGCTGGGTCCCGGCCGCGGAAACCCGGCCCTTCCCGGACTGGGCCCCGGCCATGCCCGGTACCGCCGGCGCGGCTCCGGCGGGGATCTGACCCATCCGCCCGCTGCCCGCGCTTGCGTGAAGGATTTGCCGGATAATGCGTTTCCGGGTGCCCGCGTTATCCGGCACGTCGAATGTTGGTTCAACAGTTAGTTCATAGGAGTACAGCGGTGGTTCAGAGCGGTCCGCGGCTTGACGACGAACGCCGCCGGGCCTTCGGCGGCAGTTTCCAGACCGGCGGCGAACATTATGACCGGGTGCGGCCGGGCTATCCGTCCGACGCAGTGGACTGGCTGCTGGGCTCTGCCCCCGGCGCCTCCCGGGCCGTGGACGTGGGTGCCGGCACCGGCAAATACACGGCCGAACTGCTCTCGCGCGGCCTCGAGGTGGTGGCCGTGGACCCGTCCGCGGACATGCTCGCGCAGCTTACGCGCAAGTTCCGCGGCGTGCGGACGGTCCTCGGCACCGCGGAGCACACCGGCCTGCCGGACGCCTCGGTGGACGTCGCTACGGTCGCCCAGGCCTGGCACTGGGTGGACCCGCTGGCCGCCAGCACCGAGTTGGCCCGGATCCTGCGCCCGGGCGGTCTGCTCGGCCTGGTCTGGAACCAGTTGGATGTGACAGTGCCCTGGGTCCACCGGCTCTCGCGCATCATGCACGCCGGGGACGTGCACCGGCCCGGTTTCCGCCCTCAAATCGGTCCGGAGTTCATTGGGCTGCAGCGGCACGAAACCCGCTGGAGCGATCCGGTCACGGCTGCCGAGGTGATGGAACTGGCCAAGTCCCGCAGCTACTACCTGCGCGCCGGCGAACCGACCCGCGCCAAGGTGCTGTCCAACCTGCGCTGGTACCTGCACGACCATCTGGACTACGCCGGCACTTCCGTCATCCAGCTGCCGTACTACACGCAGACGTGGCGCGCCTTCAAGGCCTGAGAGTTGGCTTAAGGCATACCGGCACGCTAAATTTAGGTATGCCGAAAAACTGGTGGGCCGTCCTCGCCCTGCTGACTGCACTGCTTGCCGTGCCCGGCTGCGGGGCTGCCGGAACGGCTGCCAGTCCGCAGACCTCCGGTGATCCGCGGCCGCTGGTACTGACCACCTTCACCGTACTGGCAGACATGGTCCGCCAAGTGGCCGGCGAGCACGTGCGGGTGGAATCGCTGACCAAAGTCGGCGCCGAGATCCACGGCTACGAGCCCACCCCCTCGGATCTGGTCCGTGCCCAGGAAGCGGACCTGATCCTGGACAACGGGCTGGGCCTGGAACGCTGGTTCGAACGGTTCCTGCTGTCCGTGCCCGCACCGCACGCCGTGCTGTCGGAAGGCGTCGAACCGGTCGACATCCGTTCCGGCGACTATGCCGGCAAGCCGAATCCGCACGCCTGGATGTCGCCCTTGGCGGCCAAGACCTATGTGGACAACATCGTCGAGGCCCTGAGCACGCTGGTCCCGGCCCACGCGGCTGATTTCCGGGCCAACGGTGAAGACTACAAACGCGAACTCGACGCGGTCATGGAGGAACTGACGCAGGCCTTCAAGGACCCTCAGGCCACGCCGGCACTGGTGACGTGCGAAGGCGCCTTCTCCTACCTGGCCAAGGATGCAGGACTGCAGGAGGCCTTCCTCTGGCCGGTGAATTCGGATGCAGAGGGAACCCCGCACCAGATCAAGGACGCCATCCATTTCGTCCAGGAACACCAGGTGCCGGCGGTCTTCTGCGAATCCACCGTCAACCCTTCCGCCATGGAACAGGTGGCTGCAGCAACCGGGGCACGGCTGGAAACCCCGCTGTACGTGGACTCGCTTTCCACCGCCGACGGGCCGGTGCCGACGCACCTGGACCTGATCCGGCACGACATCCGCATGATCAAGAAAGGCCTGGCCCCATGAGCCTGCCAAACATACCCGTCGGGGCGGCGGCCATTACGGTCACCGGGCTGCACGCGGGCTACCACGACGTCGTCGCCCTCGACGGCGTGGACCTTACCGTCCTCCCCCGGACCATCTGCGGCCTGATCGGTGTGAACGGTTCGGGCAAGTCCACCCTGTTCAAGGCCCTGATGGGACTGGTCCAGCCGGTCCGCGGCGCGGTGCGGATCTTCGGCCTGCCCTCCGGCCAGTCGCGCAAGCTGAACCTGGTGACCTACGTGCCGCAGTCCGAGGATGTCGACTGGACCTTCCCGGTCTCAGTCCGGGACGTGGTCATGATGGGCCGCTACGGCAGGCTCGGCCCCATGCGCCGGCCACGGCGGCAGGACCGCGACGCCGTCGACCACGCCCTTGAACGCGTGGGGCTGGCCGACCTGCAGCACCGGCAGATCGGTGAACTCTCCGGCGGCCAGCGCAAGCGTGCCTTCGTGGCCAGGGGCATCGCCCAGGATGCGGCGCTGATGCTGCTGGATGAACCATTTGCCGGTGTCGACAAGTCCTCCGAGGCCGCCCTGGTGGCGCTGTTCCGCGAACTGCGGGACGAGGGCCGCACCATCCTGATCTCCACCCACGACCTGGCCGGAATCCCCCAACTGTGCGACGAGGCGGTCCTGCTGCACCGGCACGTGCTGGCCCACGGCTCGCCCGCAACCGTGCTGACCGCCGAGAACCTCGCCCGCACCTTCGGCCCACTGCCTGCAGCGGCGGCTGCGGATACCCCCAAGGAGGCCTCCTGATGGACCTGCTCAACTGGCTGCTGGAGCCGCTGCAGTACGGCTTCCTGACCCGGGCGCTGCTGGTCACCGTGGCCGCCGCCGTCGTCTGCGCGGTTCTTTCGTGCTGGCTGATCCTGATGGGTTGGTCGCTCATGGGTGACGCGGTATCCCACGCGGTCCTGCCGGGCGTGGCGCTGGCCTACATTGCCGGCATCCCGTTTTCCATCGGCGCCTTCGTTTTCGGTGCCGGCGCCGTGGCGCTGATCGGCGCGGTCCGCTCGAACAGCAAGCTAAAGGCCGATACCGCCATCGGCGTCGTGTTTACCGGGCTGTTCGCCACCGGCCTGGCCATCGTCTCCAAGACACCAAGCCAGATCGACCTGCAGCACATCCTCTTCGGCAATGTCCTGGGCGTCAGCACGCCGGAGCTTATCCAGGTGCTGGCCCTGGGAGCCCTGACGCTGGCCGTGCTCCTGTTCAAGCGCCGGGACCTGACGCTCTTCGCCTTCGACCGGATCCACGCCCATGCCATCGGCCTGGGCACACGCCGGCTTTCGGCGCTCCTGCTGGGCCTGCTGGCCCTGACCGTCGTCGTCGGCCTGCAGGCGGTGGGCATCATCCTTGTGGTGGCCATGCTCATCACTCCCGGGGCCACCGCCTTCCTGCTGACGCGCAGCTTCGACCGCATGCTGCTCATCGCAGGCACGGTCACGGCCGCCGCCTCCGTGGCCGGAATCTATGCCAGCTACTACCTGGACATTTCCACAGGCGCATCGGTGGTGCTGGCGCAGTCCGTGGTGTTCGTCCTGGTGTTCCTCTTCGCCCGCCGCAGCGGGGTAGTCTGGCAGTGGCGGCGGCGCCTGGCCTCCCGCCCCGCCGCGGCCGCTCCCGCCCGGCAGGAAGCCGGCCGCTGAACCTTGGAGGCGAAGATGTCCCCCGCCAGCAGGAAGAAGCACAAGAACTCCGTCCTGAGCAGCAATTCGTCCAGCGTGCAGGACTACGTGAAGGCGATCTACACCTTCACGGAGTGGCAGGACCGGCCGGTCAGTTCCTCAGTCCTGGCTGCCCGGCTGGGGGTGGCGAACTCCTCCGTGTCCGAAATGGTGCGCAAGCTCGTGGAACTTGGCCTGGTCGCGCATGAGCCGTACGGCGACGTCGAACTTACCGAGCCGGGGCGCAGGCTCGCACTGGCCATGGTGCGCCGGCACCGGCTGCTGGAGACCTACCTGGTGAACGAGCTCGGGTACGCCTGGGACGAGGTGCACGAGGAGGCCGAACTGCTCGAACACACCGTCTCCGACAAAATGATCGAACGCATCGCGGCGAAACTGGGCAACCCCGGCAGGGATCCGCACGGCGACCCGATTCCGGCCGCTGACGGTTCTGTCACCGTGCCCCGGGCCTGGCGGCTGCCTGACCTGGACGAGGGCCATACCGGCAGGATTACCCGCATCAGCGACGCGGACCCTGCACTGCTGCGCTTCCTGCAGGCGGAGAACATCAGCCTGGACGATCCGGTGCGGATGATCGGCCGCCGTCCCTTCGGCGGAGCGCTGGTGGTCAGCGTTGGCACGGCGGACGCCGGCCGCGAACTGGATCTGGGCGACGAAGCCGCGGCGGCACTGTGGATCAGCAGCGACCATCCCCACCCTGGCTGTGTGATCGGACACTGACCCCCCGCGCCGGGTCAACAGACAGCATGCTGATCAACTAAGCTCGTGGTGTCCGCCGTCCCTGATGGAAAGGCAGCACATGCAGCACCCTGCGAAGACGACTGACAAGGCAGCGACCAGGCGTCCGGCAGCCAGCGACGGCATCCCCACCATCGGGGTCGAAGAGGAATACCTGCTGCTGGATCCGCTGAGCGGCCTGCCCGCGGCGGTGGCCGACAGCGTCGCGGCACATTTGGAAGACTCCGCCCAGGTGGCCCGGAGGGACGTCCAGCGAGAACTGCTCAGCTGCCAGATCGAAACGGCCACCAGCGTCTGCAGCACGCTGACCGAGGCCGGGGAATCGCTGCTCAAGTTCCGCCGCAGCCTGGATGCGGCCGCGCGCAAGAGCGGCGTACGGGCCGCGGCCACGGCCACGGCCCCGCGCATCGATGAAAGCTATCCAGCGGTCACGGACAAGCTGCGCTACCACCAGCTCAAAGCCAGTGCCAAAGGTATCGTGGCCGACCAGTTCATCAACGGCCAGCATGTGCATGTCCAGGTCCCGGACCGGGAAACCGGTGTCCAGGCGCTGAACCGGATCCGCCCCTGGCTGCCGGCCATCGTGGCGCTGAGCGCCAACTCGCCGTTCTGGCAGGACCGGGACAGCGGCTTCGCCAGCTGGCGCACCATCAGCTACCGCCGCTGGCCGCTGCAGGGCTGCCCGCCGCTCTTCGCCGATGCCGCCGACTATGAGCGGCGCGTCCAGCGGCTGGTGGACACCTCGGTGATCATCGACCGCGGCGTGCTGACCTGGCTCGCCCGGCTCTCGGACCACTATCCCACCATCGAGGTGCGCGCCGCCGATGTGCAGCTCGAGGCCCGGGACGCCGTGCTGATTGCCGCCCTGGTCCGCGGCCTGGTTTCCACCGCCGTCGCCGAGGCCGCAGGCGGCCGGCAGTGCCCGGAGCCGGATGCCGAGATACTGGACGCCGCGGTATGGCAGGCCGGACGGCAGGGTATGGCAGGGCGGCTGATCGACCCGCTGGCCGGCGTGCTGCTGCCGGCCGAAGACGTGCTGGGACAGTTGCTGCGGCATATCCGCCCCGCGCTCGAGGAAGCCGGCGACGACGAGTGGGTTGATGCCTCGCTCGCCCGGATACTGGCCGACGGCACGGGGGCCGAACGCCAGCGACGGTCCATGGAGCATGGCGGGCTGCCGGCACTGCTGGACCTCTATGCCACCTCCCTGACTGCCGAGCTGTAGCGTTCGCCGGCCGGCGAAGATGCGGCTATTTCGCCAGCCAGCCGCCTGCCCGGGCGCGGCCGGCCGTGCCAGCGTCCTCGAACCCGTGGTCCGGCTCCGGCCACTTCCGCCGGGACGCGCCGCGCGCTCCGCCACCGACCAGCTTCAACGGCCCGATCAGCTCCGAGATCCTGGCCGAGGGCTCGACGCCGAACTCGTCCAGCAGCCGGGAGCTGAAGGCGGCATAGCTGCGCAGGGCCTGGGCGTAATTACCCTCCGCCAGGTGCGCCTCCAGCAGCAGCCGCTGGGAGCTTTCCCGCAGCGGCTCAATCGCGATGGCGCAGGCGGCGGCGTCCACGGCCTGCCCCGTCTGGCCGTTTTCGAGGAACTGGGCGGCCAGACGTTCAAGCGCTGTCAGACGCAGCTGGTTCCAGCGTTCCTGCTCGGCGGTCACCCAGTCCTCGTACCAGCCAGGCAGCAGCTCGGCAGTCCTGAGTGCTTCCAGCAGCTCTGCGCGCCTCTTGTCACCGCGGCCGCCGGGGCTCCGCTCCAGCTCCGCGGCCTGCCGCCTGAGGGCGTGCACGTCCACCGTCACCTCGGGGGCCAGTCCCAGGGGGTCGCGGCCTTCCACCAGCAGCCCGGGCAGCTGGTGGGAGACCATCCAGATGCTCTCCCGCAGGCTTCCGGTGGCCTGCTTCTCCGAGCTGTTCGGCCACAATGTTCCGGCCAGGAAGGACCGGGGCTGGCTGCCATACAGTGCAAGGACGGCGATCAGCCGCTGCTGGCGGAACGTCACCCTCACCGGGCGACGGCCGTTAAAGACGTGCCATCCGCCGAGCAGGCGGATTTCCCAACTACTGTTCGAAGTCATAATCTGCAGCTCCCCCCCAGCACTCGTTCCTGTAGGTCCGCTGCCCCCAACGCCCCGTGGAACTCCCCGTTTTCTCCAGCTTGCCACCGGCTCCGGGGATGTCAACGCGGCTAAAGGATTCATGTTAAAAGAAATCGGTGAGCGGTAACGTGTGCGTAACGTGTGCGTAACGGAGCCACTGGTGAGCCTAGGGATTTCGGACAGTGGACCCGCTTAAAATTTGAGGGACTACTGAAATGAGGAATGTGCAGGGGCCTCGGAGAATACCGTGTTGCGCGGGCAATCCGATGTCTCCGCTGCACTGGACCACGAAGTCGGCCCGCAACCTTGCCGCGGAACTGGCCCGGCAGGGTCAGCGCGGACACGGCCATCCGCATGCCACCCGCCTGCTGATCACCGCGGACGTCGGAGGCTCCAACGGCTACCGCACCCGCGCCTGGAAGACGGAGCTGGCGGCCCTGACCGTAGAAACGGGCCTGCAGATCACCGTGTGCCACTTCCCCGCTCGGTACAAGCAAGTGGAATACCACCGGGCACCGGCTGTTCTCCCACATCACCACGAACCGGCGCGGCCGGCTCCTGACCAGCCACGAGGTCATCGTCAACACCATCGCCGCGACTTGCGACCCGCACCGGGCCGAGAGTGCACGCCGAGCTCGGCACCAACACCTACGACATCGG
>NZ_JAAZSQ010000006.1:3598-20499 GCF_012395835.1 Arthrobacter mobilis | reverse complement strand
CCCGGTGGAGTCATATCGGCAAGTTAATAATCGACAGTTCCTAACTGCACGGCCTTGCAACTGGTCCGCGTTCTCGGCAGGGAAACAATGAAGGGCCCGCTACGCGGTCCCCGACGCCCGGCTACTAGACGGCCTCAACGGACCATAGTGGGACGGCGTCGGCAGGTGGCCACAGGCACATTTTCAGCCCGGAACGGGCGTCCCGCAACGGGACACACTGGCTACTAGTGCTGCGCCTGAAATCCGGTTCAGAAGTCGTCCGAGGGATTCGAGGATCTGTTCGGCGGTTTTGGTCCAAGTGAAGGGTGTGGGGTGCTCGTTCCAGTTCGTGACCCAGGCACGGATGTCGGCCTCGAGGGCCTGGACGGAGCGGTGGTCGCTGCGGCGGAGCAGGTCCTCGGTGACGAAGCTGAAGAACCGCCCGGCCCGGTTGATCCAGGAGGAGTACGTCGGGGTGAAATGCATGTGGAAGCGCGGATGTTTCTCCAGCCAGGACCGCACGGCCGGGGTCTTGTGCGTCTGGTAGTTGTCGCAGATCAGGTGGATCTCCAGGCCTTCGGGGACCTGGGCCTCGATCCTGGCCAGGAACTTTTTAAACTCCACCGTACGGTGTTTGCGGTGCAGGCTGGAGATCACGGACCCATCGGCGGTGTTCAGTGCGGCAAACAGGGTCGTGGTGCCGTGCCGGACGGAACCGTGCGTGCGCTTCTCGGGCATGCCGGGCATCAAAGGGAAGGCCGGCTGGGACCGGGCCAGCGCCTGGACCTGGGACTTCTCATCCACACACAGCACCACCGCCGATTCCGGCGGGTTCAGTCAGGGCCCGACCACGTCGCAGGCCTTGTCCACAAACTGCGGATCGGTGGAGAGCTTGAACCCGTCGGCGCGGTGCGGCTTGAGTTCGAACGCCTTCCAGATCCGGCCGATCGTGGACTTCGACAACCCGGTCCGCTCGGCCATCTTCGCCCGCGACCAGTACGTCGCGTTTTCCGGGACCGATTCCAGCGTCGCGACCACCACGTCCTCGACCTGCTCGGCCGTGACCGTGGCCGGCCGGCCCGGCCGCGGCTCATCCACCAACCCGTCCAGACGCCGCTCCAGGAAGCGGCGCCGCCACTTCGCTACGGTATGCGGCTCCACCCCGCACCGGGATGCGGCCTCCAGATTCGTCAGCCCCCGGCACTGGCCAGCACGATCTTCGACCGCACGGCCAGCGCCTGGGAGGACTTCGCCCGCCGCGCCCACCGCGTCAGCGTCATCCGCTCCCCATCCGACAGTTCCAACGGGGCCTTCGGCCTCCCGACAGTCGCCATGCCCCATTTAACAATTAGGAACCGGATTTCAGGCGCAGGCCACTAGATGAATGAGTCCTATTAGGCGGGTGGCAGGGGCCCTGCCGGACGCAGGCGGAGGGTGCTAAGCCCGAGGTGTGAGCAACGAACTGAACACCCTCCTGGTTTCACTCTACGTCCATCTCGATGACCGGGTCTTCCCTGCCCTGGGCTGGTCGCGGGACCATGTCCCGGGCCGGAAGCCGGTCCTGTCCGATGTGGAGCTGCTCTGCCTGCTGGCCGCCCAGCACCTGCTGGGCATCGCCTCGGAGCGGCGCTGGATCCGCTACGCCCGCACCCACCTCAAGGAGATGTTCCCGGCGCTGCCGGGCCAGTCCGGGTACGGCAAGCGGGTCCGCGCCTGCGGCGGGCTGCTTTCGGCCGTGATCACCGAACTGGCCCGGGATACCGAATCCTGGCACGGGATTATCCGGCTGATCGACTCGACCCCGGTGCCCTGCGCGGCCTCGCGGCAGACCGTGGAGCGCTCGGCCCTGGCCGGGCACGCCGGCTACGGGTACTGCCGCTCCCACCACCGCTGGTTCTGGGGCTTCCGGCTCTACCTGTTCTGCACCCCCGAGGGCATGCCGGCCATCCGGGGCCTGGCCCGCCCCGGCATCGGCGAACGCGAGGTGTTCCAGGCGTTGCTGGGCCGCGACCGGCACCTGATCCGCGCCGGGCAGGTCATCGTCGGCGACAAGGGCTTCGCCGGCCGGGAGTTCGAGGCCTTCATCGCCGGGCTCGGCGCCGTGCTGCTGCGCCCGGACCGCCGGGACGAGCCCGCCCGCTTCGGCAGCCTCGGGAAAATCCGCCAGTGGATCGAGTCCGTCTTCGACACGCTCAAGGGCCAGCTCACCCTCGAACAGCACGGCGGGCGCACCCTGGCCGGGGTCTGCTCCCGCATCGCGGCCCGGCTGCTGGCCCTGGCCGCCGGAATCTGGCACAACTGGCACACCGGGGCAGCCAATAAACGGTCCCTGACCGCCTACGACCACTGAACCCAAACGGACTCAATCATCTAGCTGCCAACGTGTCCCCCAAGCGGGTCGAATGCGGTCTCCCCAGGCCCCTGCCCTCCGGCGGGCTAAAGACTTGCCTCAACACCGGCCGCGGCAGTGGATCGAGTCCATCTTTGACACCCTCAAGGGCCAGCTCACCCTCGAAGGCCACGGCGGCACAAGCCCTGCAGGCCTCTACGCCCAGGTCGCGGCCCGGCTGTTCTCCCTGGCCGCCGCCATCTGGCACAACCGGCAGACCGCAGCCCCCTGCAAACGCTCACTGACCGCCTACGACCACTGAGCAGCTATTCGGACTCACTCATCTAGCCAACATGTCCTTGTCGGACGCCCATTCCGGGTTGAAAATGTGCCTGTGGCCGCCTGCCGACGCCGTCCCACTATGGTCCGTTGAGGCCGTCATCTAGCCGGGCGTGGGGATCACCCTGCGGGCCCTTCACTGTTGCAGCACCCGGTGCCGAGCACGCCGATTAGATTCTGTTGTCCCGCTGATCCCTACGGGTGGTCACGCCGAAATCAACGGCATGGAAACAGTATGGATAGGAGCTGAGGAAGGCCATGCTGGCCGAATCCCTCGATGAGGAACAGATCATTGCCAAGGTCGCCGCCATCGACATCGGCAAGGCCGAACTGGTGTGCTGCGTCCGGCTGCCCGCGGAGAGCGGGCGCAGGAAACGCCTGCAGGAGGTCTCCACGCATTCGACCATGACCGGCTCGCTCGCGGAACTGGCCAACCACTTGGTGGACCTGGGCATCGAGCGGGTGGTGATGGAGGCGACCAGCGACTACTGGAAGCCGGTGTTCTACCTGCTCGAGGCGCACGGGCTGGACCCGTGGCTGGTCAACGCCCGGGACGTGAGGCACCTGCCCGGCCGGCCCAAGACCGACGTGCTGGACGCGGTCCGGCTATGTTTGCCGGGTACCGGATGCTGCGGCCCAGCTTCGTGCCCCCGGCCGAGACCCGCCGGCTGCGGGATTTGACCCGCTACCGGCCTGGTCGCCGAACGCACCGCGGAGAAGAACCAGATTGAAAAGCTCCCCGGGGACGCCTGCATCAAGCTCTCCGTGGTGACCTCGGACATCTTCGGGGTCTCCGGCCGGCAGATGATGGCCGCACTGATCACCGGGGAGAAGAACCCGAAGGTGCTCGCGCAGCTGGCCAGGTCCCGCATGCGCAAAGATCGGCGAACTTGACGAGGCCTTCACCGGGCACTTTGCCGGCCACCACGTCTTCCTGCTGGGGCGCATGCTGGCCCGGATCGACGGTCTCGATGCCGACCTCGCCGCGGTGGATGAGCAGATCGGCGAACAGCTGGCCCCTTTCGCGGCAGCGGCGGCGCGCCTGGATGAGATCCCGGGCATCGGCCCGATCGCCGCCGCGGCCATCCTCGTCGAGGTGGGCACGGACATGTCCCGCTTCCCGACGGCGGGGCACCTGTGTTCCTGGGCGAAGTTTTCCCCGGGGATCAAGTCCTCCGCCGGGAAGACGAAGGGCAGCGGCTCCACCGGCCACGGCAACCGCTACCTGGCCCGCGTCCTCGGCGAACGCTGCCGGCGGCTTGCCTGGCGGCGGAGCAAGCTGCGCGCCGTCGTCGCCATGGGACGCTCCATCCTGGTTATCGTCTGGCAGCTGCTGGCCGACCCCGGCGCCGCCTTCCGTGATCTCGGCCCCGACCACTTCAGCCGCCGCGCAGATCCCGAGGCGGCCAAACGCGCCCACGTCCGCCAACTCGAAGCCCTCGACTACACCGTCACCCTCACCCCGGCCGCATAACCACACCCCGCCGCCCCAACCGGCACGACTATCACCTGCCGGCAGCACGCCCCTGCCCCCAGCCGGGGCAGGTCACCTCATTTTCGGATTAGCGTGCCAATAACGGCGCAATAACAGCGCAATAACGGGGGCGGGGGTCCACTGGAAAGGCATAGCAATCACTTGCAGCTTGATGGGGTTCTTGGGGAGAAAAGCGATGCTTGCTGATCCGATCCGCCATTCCCTGGCGACCCTGACCAAGCTCATGTCAGGGGAACGAGGGAGAACATGCCGATTATTAGGGATCCGCACCTGTTCAACGAGCAGAGCCTGTTCGTCGACCTGGAAGGTGTGCTGGGCTGCCGCCTCTACCTGAAGATCGAGGGGTTCAACTTCGCCGGCTCGATCAAGCTCAAGCCCGCGCGGGAGATGGTCGAGCGCGCCGAGCGGGAGGGGCTGATCGGCCCTGGTTCCACCCTCGTGGAGTCCTCTTCGGGGAACCTCGGCGTCGCGCTCAGCATTATCGCAGCCAGCAAGGGATACCGCTTCGTCTGCGTGATCGATCCGCGCTGCAACGACGCGACCCGGCAACTCATGGAGTCGCTCGGGGCACGGGTGGACCTGGTCACCGAACCGGATCCCGTCGACGGCTTCCTCGGGGCCCGGCTCAACCACGTCCGGGACCTGTGCGCGTCCGACAAGCGGTACATCTGGCTCAACCAGTATTCCAATCCCGGCAACTGGGGAGCGCACTACCGCTGGACTGCCCCAGAGATCTCCAATCAGTTCCCCGAACTGGATGTGCTGTTCGTGGGAGCCGGAACAACGGGAACCCTGATGGGTTGCGCGCGGTACTTCCGCGAGCACCGGCCCGATGTCCGGATTGTCGCGGTCGACGCCGCAGGATCGGTCTCGTTCGGCGGCCAGCCGGCCACCCGCCTGATTCCGGGGCTCGGCATGAGCGTGCGGCCGCCACAGCTAGACGAGTCCTTTATTGATGACGTGGTGATGGTCGAGGAGCTGGACACGGTGCGCGCCTGCCACCGCCTCGCGGCGGGCGGATTCATGCTCGGTGGTTCCACCGGGACCGTGGTCCACGGCGCCATGTCCTGGCTCGCCGGCCACAACGCATGGGATGCCACGGCGGTGGCCATCTCGCCGGACATGGGCCGCCCCTACCTGGACACCGTCTACAACCCCGGCTGGGTGCACGACCACTTCGGGGCCGAAGCGCCCGCCACCGCCGACTTGACGATGGCTCCGGACCGACGGTCCGACCCGGTGTCGGACGACCCGATGCCGGCCAACCCGGTGCCGGGGCCACGGCACCCGGCACCCGCACCCGTGGCCGCTTCCTTCGCCACCGCTTCACTAAGGAGTTTCCTGCAGTGAACATGCCTGTCAACGACCTGCAGGGGACTTTGCGTTCCACAACTGCGACGAATCCCCCGGCTCCTGCGGCACCCGCGGCTCCGGCCGGGAACGGCTCTCCAGCCACGCCGGCCACGGGTGCCGACGGTGTCCTGGAGCGCCGGCTGGCCGATCTTCTCGCATCGGTGATGAAGAAGGACGATGTCCCCGTGGACGGGAACTTCTTCTACGAATTGGGCGCGGACTCGCTGGTCATGGCGCAGTTCTGCGCCCGCGTGCGCAAGCAGCCGGACCTGCCTGCCATATCAATCAAGGACATCTACCAAAACCCGACGATCTCGGCGCTGGCCGCGGCCCTGGCACCGGCGGAAGAGGCGTCGGCGACGTTGCAGGTGCAGGAGCGGTTGGCAGAGGTGCTGTCCGGTGTGCTGGGCGTCGAACACGTGCCGGCAGACGCCGATTTCTTCCACGACCTGGGCGCGGACTCGCTGGTGATGGCGAAGTTCTGCGCCCGCGTGCGCAAGCAGCCGGACCTGCCCCAGGTGTCCATGAAGGAGATCTACAGCAACCCGAATATCTCCGCGCTGGCAGCGGCCCTGCAGGTTCCCCTGCAGCAGGACCGGTTGCCGGACCAGCTGCAGGAGCCCTCGCCGATCGCGGCTTCAGTGCCGGAGGCTCCGGCGCCCATGGACGCGCGGACGTGGGAATACGTCACCTGCGGCGCCCTGCAGGTGCTCGTCTACCTCGGCTACTGCCTTCTCGCCGGCTGGCTCGCGGTCGTGTACTACCTGTGGATATTCCCGGAAGCGGGGCCGGGCAACCACCATTGGTTGGGCCACGGGATGGGCCTG
The DNA here is from genome assembly GCF_012395835.1 of Arthrobacter mobilis. GTDB lineage: Bacteria > Actinomycetota > Actinomycetes > Actinomycetales > Micrococcaceae > Crystallibacter > Crystallibacter mobilis. Next base: position 14,177 of record NZ_JAAZSQ010000006.1, on the reverse strand, counting down.
TTGGATATCTACCTGCGGTCGATCGTCTACGGCGTGGCGGCGTTCGTGCTGCTGAGCATCCTGCCGGTGGCCGCGAAGTGGATTATTATCGGACGCTTCCGGCCGCAGGAGATCCGTATCTGGAGCCTGTCCTACTTCCGGTTCTGGCTGGTCAAGACCCTGATGCGAACGTCGCCCCTCTCGCTGATGACCGGTTCCCCGCTGACAACCTTCTACCTGCGGGCCATGGGTGCCAAAGTGGGCCGCAACGTGACGATCCTGACCAATCACCTGCCGGTCTGCACCGACCTGCTCACGATCGGGGAGGGGACGGTGATCCGCAAGGACGCGATCGTGAACGGCTACCGTGCCCACGGCGGCGTCATCCAGCTCGGTGCGGTGACGCTGGGCCGGGACGTGCTCGTCGGCGAGGGCAGCATCCTGGACATCAACACGACGATGGGAGACGGCTCGCAGTTGGGCCACCGGTCCACTTTGTACGCCGGCCAGGCTGTGCCCGGGGACGAGCGCTGGCATGGTTCGCCGGGCAGGCGCACGGATACGGATTTCCGCACGGTCGATCCTACTCCGTACCGGCCATGGCGCCGGGGATGGTTCGCCGTGTCCCAGCTCCTGAGCGCGGTGGGGATAGGCCGCACCATGCTGGGAACGGCGATCATGCTGGGCATCCTGGCGGTTCCGAGCGTGGCGGCGCTGCTGGAGGCCCAGCCGTACGCCTTCGACAAGTGGACCTTTTACGCCGATGCCATCGTCCTCGCCGGCCTGAGCGTCATCGGGGGAACGGTCCTCGCGTTGGTGGTCGTCACGACCGTGCCGCGCATCCTCCAACTCGCTCTGAAGCCCGACACGGTGTATCCGATGTTCGGACTGCGTGACGCGGCGGCGCGGGCGGTGGCGAGGTTGACCAACAATTCCATGCTTGGAGGGTTGTTCGGCGACAGCTCGTATGTCGTGAATTACGTGCGGGCCATCGGGTACGACCTGGGGCAGGTCCAGCAGACCGGCTCGAACATGGGCACGGTGTTCAAGCACGACAACCCTTTCCTTTCGGCGATCGGCACCGGCACGATGATCGCCGACGGGGTGTCTTTCATGAACACCGACTACTCGGCGACGTCGTTCAAGGTCAGTCGGGCAGCTATCGGGGCGAACAACTTCCTTGGCAACGGCGTTCTCTACCCGGCCGGGGCCAGGACCGGGGATAACTGCCTGCTCGCGACCATGGTGGCGGTCCCCATCGACGGACCGGTGCGCCATGACGTGGGCCTGCTCGGGTCGCCGGCGTTCGAGATCCCCCGCTCGGTCCTGCGGGACTCCCTTCCGCAGGAGCATGCCAGCCCCGCCCAGTTCCACCGGGACCTCTCGGCCAAGAACAGGCACAACCTGTGCACGATGGGCATGTTGATGCTTGTGCGATGGCTCAACGCGTCGCTGGCCATGGTGGCCCTGTTGGTCGCCCTCGAGCTGTCCGACCAGTTCGGTTTCCTTGCCTTGAGCGCGTCGTTTGTCGTGATGCTCCTGATTGGTTTGTTGGTCCCCATCGGGATCGAGCGCATCGTAACGGGGTCCCGGGGGCTTCATCCCCAGCTGTGCTCCATCTACAACCCATACTTCTGGTGGCACGAGCGGTACTGGAAGCTGCAGATCCAGAGCCGGCGCCTGACCATCCTCGACGGGACGCCGTTTAAGCCGCTGGTCTGGCGTCTGTTGGGCGTGCGGATCGGGTCCCGGGTCTTCGACGACGGCTGCTCGTTCCCTGAGCGGAGTCTGGTAACGATCGGCTCCCGCTGCACACTGAACGCCGGCTCCGCAATCCAGTGCCATTCCCAGGAGGACGGAATGTTCAAGTCCGACCACAGCGCCCTTGGGGACAACGTTACGCTCGGCGTCGGCTGCCTTGTCCACTATGGCGTGACTGTAGAAGACGGTGCCGTTGTCACCGCCGACTCCTTCGTGATGAAGGGGACGACCCTCCCCCGGGGATCCGTGTGGGGTGGCAACCCGGCCGACGAGGTCCGCGCCGCCACCACGTCCCCCTTCGCCCAGGAAAGGCCGGTATCATGACCACCACCTCTGCGCTGACCTGCCGCACCGCCGCCGACCGCTCGTCAGGCCCGGGCAAAGACCGGAGCGCTCCCGCGGGTACCGCACCGACGGCGATTCCCAGGTGGACGCAGGAGCGCCAGCCGGGTCAGGGGCGGATCGAAGTGGCTGTGCCCGAGGACCTGCGCCAGGCCGTGCGGACACTGTCCCGCATGTTGGAAGCGACCCCTGCATCGATCTGGATGGCAGCTCATGCAAGGGTGCTCCAGGCGCTGTCCGGCGAATCAGAGGTCACGACCGGCTGCAAGGACGCGTCGGGGACCTGGCCCTGCGAACTCGATCTGGGACTAGGCTCATGGCATGCGCTGGTCTCCTCGGCGCGCACCCGGCAGGTCCAGGCCCACGCCGAGCGGGCAGGGGGGCCGCAGTCGGGGCGGCCGCCGGCTTCCGGGACGTACGAGGTGCTACTCAGCACCGACCATGACGAGGATTGCGAGCTTGCGGAAGGCCTCGTACTGGAAGTGTCCCTCCGCGGTGCCGCAGGTGGCGAAGCGTTGAGCCTGCGCTACCGCCGCGACGTCCTCGACGAGGACGCAGCCCTCCGGATCGCCGGCTATCACCTGAGCGCAGTCCGCCATCTGGTCGCCGACCCCGAGTCTGACCCCCACGACGTCGATCTCGTCGGTCCCGAGGAGCGGCGCCTGCAACTGGAACAGCTGGCCGGACCCGAGCGGCCCCGGCCCCAGCGGCGCTTCCACGAGCTGTTCGAGGAGCGCGTCCGGCAGCATCCCGAGCGGATCGCGGCGGTCCAGGACGCGCGGGAGTGGACGTACGCGGAGCTGAACGCCCGCGCGAACCGGGTCGCCCGCGCCCTGCTCGCGCGAGGTCTGCGGGCGGAGGACATCGTGGCGGTCGTCGCCGAACGGGACCTGGAGTGGATGGCCGCCGTCATCGGCATCTTCAAGGCCGGAGGCGCGTACCTGCCGCTCGAACCGCACTTCCCGGCCGACCGAATTGCCAGAACGTTGACCCGTGCCGGGGCCCGGGTGGTGCTGAGCGAAGGCGGCAGCACCACCACCCTTGACGAGGCACTCGACGGGATGCCTGCAGTGACGAGGCTTCTGTTCGAAGACGTCGAGGCCGAGGGGCACGCCGCGGACGATCTCGGCATGGACGTGCAGCCGGACCAACTCGCCTATGTCTACTTCACCTCGGGCTCCACCGGCGAACCAAAAGGTGCGATGTGCGAGCACGACGGAATGCTGAACCACCTGTACGCCAAGATCGAGGACCTGGGGATCGGCCCCGGCGACGTCGTCGCCCAGAGTGCCCCCCAATGCTTCGACATCTCGCTGTGGCAACTGGTCTCGGCCCTGCTCGTCGGCGGCCGCACACTCATCGTGGAGCAGGACAGCATCCTCGACGTCGAGAGGTTCGTCGACACAGTGGAACGGGGCGAAGTGGCGGTCTTCCAGGTCGTCCCGTCGTACCTGGATGCAGTGGTGGCGTATCTGGGCAGCAAACCCCGGGCCCTGCCGCACCTCCGCTGTGTCTCGGCGACCGGGGAAGCCCTGAAACGTGAACTCGTCCGCCGCTGGTTCGACGTGATGCCAAACGTCAAGCTGGTCAACGCCTACGGACTGACGGAGACCTCGGACGACACGAACCACGAGGTGATGAGCGCCGCGCCCGCGGGCGGCTCAGTGCCACTGGGCCCGCCGATCCCGAACGTCCGGATCTACATCGTCGACGAGCGGCAGCGGCTCGTGCCGCTCGGAGCGCCGGGCGAGATCGCCTTCTCCGGGGTGTGCGTGGGCCGCGGCTACATCAACGACCCGGAGCGCACGGCACAGTCCTACTTCAGCGACCCCTACGTGGACGGCTCGCGGCTCTACCGGGCCGGCGACTACGGCCGCTGGTCCCCGGACGGCAAGCTGGAGTACCTGGGCCGGCGGGACAACCAGGTCAAGATCTCGGGGTTCCGCATCGAGATCGGCGACATCGAGAACGCGCTGCTGCGGGTTCCCGGCGTCCGCGACGGCGCCGTCGTCGTCGGCGAGGGTGCCGGGCAGTCCAAGTTCCTGGTCGCCTTCTACTCCGGTAACCGGCCGCTCGAGGTCGATGAAATCCGCAGCGGGATGGCTGCACGGGTACCGGGCTACATGGTTCCGTCGGCGTACAGGTGGCAGGAGAGCCTGCCCCTGACCGGCAACGGGAAGATCGACCGGAAAGCCTTGACCCGCATGGCGCGCGAGGTCGTTCCCGAAGCAGGCGCCGCCACGGAAGCCCTTTCAGCCACTGAGCAGCGGCTCGCCGAGGCATGGGCAACGGTGCTCGGCCTGCCAGCGGGCCGGATCGGCAGTCTGGACTCGTTCTTTGCACTCGGCGGGACCTCGCTGTCCGCAGTGAAGCTCGCCGTCCTGCTCAAGCGCGCGGTGTCGATCAAGGAGATTATGCAGACGCCCGTCCTGGCGGACATGGCGACCCTGCTTGAGGCCTCGTCCCTGACGGGCGCTGCCGTTCCGTCCGCCCCCCGCACGGCGGGAGCCGCGGCGGAGCCCGACTTCATGGCCCCGGGTGGGAGGACCGGTGGCCACTCCCACCCGCTACCCATGAAACGAAAGGACCTCTGATGTCGACTCCTTCACCCAGGATCCAGTTCGAAGTGGAACGCCAAGGCGGCCGGGCACCGCTGCTCACCGTCGAGAACTGCCACGACCCCGTGCGGTGGGCCGAAGAGAACCGTGAGGCGCTGCGTGTGGCGGTGGATGAGCACGGCGCCGTCCTGGTCCGCGGCCTGGGCCTCCGTGATCCAGCCGAAGTGGCTGATACCTTCCAGCGGCTGGTTCCAGGCGGGCTCATGCCGGACCGGGAGGCTTTCGCCGCCAGGCAGCCCTACTTGGACGGCGTGTACTCATCCCTGACATGGCCCGCGAACCAGCCCATGTGCATGCACCACGAACTCAGCTACGCGCTCGAGTTCCCCGGCCTGATGCTCTTCGCCTGCCTCCAGGCACCCAGCGTCGGCGGGGTAACCGGTTTGGCGGACGCCCGCGCCGTGCTCGATGCCATACCGCCGGACATCGTCCGTCGGTTCGAACGCGATGGGTGGCTGCTCGCCCGCAGCTACAACGAGGACATCGGTGCCTCCTATCAGGAGGCGTTCGGGGTCTCCGACCGCGCGGACGTCGAGAGCTACTGCCGGACGCACCAGATCGAGTTCGAGTGGCAGCCCGACGGGGAGCTGCGCACCCGGCAACGGCGTCCTGCCGTGGTTCGGCACCCGGCAACCGGCCAACGCTGTTGGTTCAACCAGGTTGCGTTCCTGAGCGAATGGACCATCGCTCCCGAGGTGCGGGAGTACCTGGTGGACGTCTACGGTCCCGATGGGCTGCCCTTCAACACCCGCTTCGGCAACGGCGAGCCGATCGGCGAGGACATCGTCGCCCTCCTGAACGAGGTCTACGAGGCCCACACCCTCCGCACCCCCTGGGAGACGGGGGACCTCATGCTGGTCGATAACGTCAGCATGGCCCACAGCCGCGAGGCGTACGAGGGACCTCGGGAGATCCTCGTCGGCATGGCCGAGCCGCGCAACGTATTCGATCTCGCTAACCACACCCAGGACGGTGCACGATGACAGAGTTTGCCACTTCCCCAGCCGCAGCGGCCGTAGAGCCGAAGACGGTTCCGCCCTTCGCGGTCATTACAGGGGCCCAGGTGCAGCAGGTGCTCCAGGGCCGGGAGAAGCAGGTCGTCGAGCTGGTCGAGCAGACCTACCGGGTGCATGCGGCCGGAGACTCGGTGAACCCGCCGTCCTATTTCCTGCGCTTTCCGGACCGGCCCACCTCGCGCATCATCGCCCTGCCGGCCTCGATCGGCGGACAGGTGGAGGTTGACGGCATTAAGTGGGTCTCCAGCTTCCCGGACAACGTGTCGTCGGGGATTCCGCGCGCCTCAGCGGTGTTGATCCTCAACGACCGGGCGACGGGCTACCCCTTCGCGTGCATGGAGAGCTCCATTATCAGCGCCTCCAGGACGGCTGCATCGGCCGCCGCGGCGGCCGACTGGCTCAGCCGGGATCGCGAGCGTCCAAGAAGGATCGGGTTCTTCGGCGTTGGCCTCATTGCCCGCTACATCCACACCTTCCTGAAGGCGACCGACTGGTCCTTCGACGAGATCGGGGTGTTCGACCTCTCGGGTGAGAGTGCGGAGGGTTTCAAGGGCTATCTCGAGCGCAGCGGCACCGGAGCCCGGGTGACCGTGCACGACGGCCCCGAGCAGCTGATCAGAAACAGCGACCTCGTCGTGTTCGCCACGGTGGCGGCCCAGCCGCACGTGCACGATACGACGTGGTTCGCGCACAACCCGCTGGTGCTGCACGTGTCCCTGCGAGACCTGGCCCCTGAGATCCTGCTGGCCTCGACCAACATCCTCGACGACGTCGACCACTGCTTGAAGGCCGGGACGTCGGCCCACCTCGTGGAGCAGATGGTCGGCAACAGGGACTTCGTGGACGGCACCTTGGCCGACGTCATGGAAGGCAAGGTCTCACCGGCGGACGACCGCCCCATCGTGTTCTCGCCGTTCGGCCTGGGCGTGCTCGACCTGGCAGTGGGCAAGTACGTCTACGACGAACTCGCCAGCAGCGACCAGCTCCGGATCGTCGAGGACTTCTTTTCCGAGTTGCGCCGGTACGGCTAACCCTGCGGCGCCAACCGCATTCATCGATTCGCACCCATTGAGGAGTGACACAATGCTCTCGTTGCAGCAGATGCTGGGGAATGTGTCCAAGGCCTACGTCCAGTCGCCTGATGACTGGGCACAGTCAGTCACCGACGTCCTGCGGGACGCCGCGATCTACCACCAGGCCGGAAACGGCTTCTACCGCGCCCAATGTGAGGCGTTGGGCGTCGATCCCGCCGCGATCAACGACGTCAACGACCTGCAAGACCTGCCACTGTTGCCGGTCGGCCTGTTCAAGCGTCCCGACGCCCGGGTGCTGCTCACCTGCTCCCTGTCCGACGTCGAGACCGAAACCCGCTCCAGCGGAACCCGCGGTGTCCCGTCCGTCGCCTGCCGCAACAGCGAGACATTGACCCGGGCGCTGGTTGGCCTGATCGGGACCTACCGGGAGTTCTTCAGCCTGTCCGGGGGCGCGGGACTTTTCCTGAACCCATCGGACCCCGAAGCCTCGGAGATGGGACTGCTCAAGGACTTGAACATCCTGAACAGCGTCTTCGACCACCACGCATATCTTGTTGCCGACCAGTCGTTCGACGCCAGGGAGGCCCTGGAGCACCTGCGCCGGTGGAAGGGCCATATGACCCGCCACATCGTCGCTCCGCCGTTCCTCATCGGCCGGCTCCTCCGGTTCCTCGAGCAGGAGAAGGTCAATATGCGCCTGGACCCGTACAGCATGATCATCACTCTCGGCGGCTGGAAGCGGCACACGGCCGAGGCCATCCCTGACGAAGACTTTCGGGAGCGGTGCCACGACTTGCTCGGCGTGCGTCCGGAAAACGTGCGTGACATGTACGGGATGATCGAGTCGAACATGCTCGCTGTCGAATGCCACCTGCATCGCAAGCACGTTCCGCCGTGGTGCTACATCTCCATCCGGGACCCCGGTCAGAGCGGCAAGGAGCTCGCCCCGGGGGAGACCGGCACCATCGCCATACTGGACGCCCTCAGCACCAGCTACCCCGGTTTCATCCTCACCGACGACATGGGCGACGTCGAGACCGGCACCTGCGGGTGCGGCAGAACCGGCCAGGTCATCAACTTCCGCCGCCGGGGGCAGGGCGGCGGGCTTAGCCACTGCCCCGTCAGCATCGAGCGATACCTCGGTTCGGACACCACCGCGGACGCTGAGGCGCCGGCTCTCGTGAAGGCCTGATTTCGCGGCGCCTCAGCCTCGATCCGCCGGCCGAGTTCCGGCAAGTGCGGCGTAATTAAAGACAAAATGCCCGTCTGACCGAGGAGAATGGGACTTGCTTAGGGTTCCGTTCGACCACGATGAGAGGGCATCTCGCGGTGCAAGTTTTCCACAGACGCGCCGCCGTGTCGGTGTCCTTCGACGAGCCGAACCTCGTGTCCTCAGCAGGGCTGCTGCCGGTGATGGTCTTGGCGCGGGACGCCGGCCTGCACGAACTCGCCGACCGGCGGCTCACGGTGCCTGCCGACAAGGGCGCGAACGCCGGGCTGAAGGTTGCCTTGCTGGTGGCCGGATTGGTTGCCGGGGCGGACTCGATCGACGACATGGCCCTGCTGCGCCACGGCGGGATGAAGCGCGCTTTCAACGCCTGCTACGCGCCTTCGATGCTGGGTTCGTTCCTGCGCTCCTTCACATTCGGGAACGTGCGCCAGCTGGATGCGGCCGCCTCGGCTTCCTGGTGAATCCGGCGCCGAACGCCTGGTCGCCGACGCGTTGGCCACCCTCAACCGCGTTTACGCCGGCTCGCCGGTGCTGTGCCGTTTCGATTCGGCCTACTATGGCCACGCCGCCGGGGCCGCGGACCGTGCCGGCGGAGCCGAGGTCTCGGTGACCGTGCGCATGAACTCTGCCGTGAAACGTGCCATCGCCGCCATCGAGGACACGGTCTGGGAAACCATCGAGTACGCCGACGCGGTCTTCGACGAAGCCACCAATACCTGGATCTCGAAGGCCGAGGTCGCCGAGGTGCCCTTCACCGCGTTCTGCTAGCGGAAGAAGGCCGACCGGGTTGCCGGACGGCTCATGGTGCTCCGCATCCCGGAGCTGAATCCGAAGGCCCGCGACAGGCAGTCCACCCTGTTTGACACGCACCGGTTCCACGCGTTCTTCATCACCGTTCCCGCCGACGTCCTGGATACCGTGGCCGCGGACAAGACCCACGGCCGGCATGCCATCATCGAACAGGTCAACGCCGACCTCAAGGACAGCGCGCTGGCCCACCTGCCCTCGGGGAACTTCGCGGCGAACTCGGCCTGGCTGGCCTGCGCGGTGAGGGCTCACAACCTCACCCGGGCCGCGGGCCTGCTCGCCGCAGGGCCCATAGCTAGGGCCGCACCGCCACGATCCGGGCCAAGCTCGTCCACGTCTCCCGGATCGCCACCAGCGCCCGAAAGATCCGGCTCCACATCCCAACGGCCTGGCCCTGACAGGACGCCTGGGAACGCCTGTTCACAGCCGTGAACGCGCCGCCTCAGGCAGCATAGGAACGCCGACCACCAGCCGGAAACGGCCCGAGCAGGAACACAACATGGAACACCACCGGCAGCGAGGCCGGACACCCTCCCGCGCCCACAAACGAAACCGCCCCCGACCACGAAATCAATTGGCAGCCAGAGGCGGCTCTGTGGATCAAGGCTCAGCCAGCGCCCTCCTCCGTTGCCGCGCCCTTGGCGAGGCCGCCCTCGATGCCCCCGAGCGAGACCGTCGCGCTCATGAGCGTTTCGGTCATCTGTTCCAGCACGGCCATGTTGACATTCTTGATGGTGTCGCAGGCCAGGTGGAAGCACTCGTCGTACTGCAGCCCGGCCTGTCCGCCGAACGTGCGTGCCTCGGCCTCGCTCTTGGTCCCCGCATCGCCGGTGAACAGGCCCCCGGCCGGGATGCCGCCCTGCACGAATGCGTCGTAGTCCGAATCCCCGATGAATCCGAAGGGCAGGGCCTCGACCCCCTTGGCGCGCAGGATATCCTGGAACACCCGTTCGACGGCAGCCGACCCCTCGGGCCCGGCCTCCTCGGTGTCCGAGCCGTCACCGTCGTACACGAACACGACCGCGTTCGGCGAGCCGACCACGTCGACGTTCAGGTACGCGACGTGCGCGGCGGCCTCCGCGCGGGACAGTTCCTTGACGTAGTGTTCCGAGCCGTACAGCCCGTCCTCCTCGCCGCCCCAGAACGCGAACCGGATCCGCTCCCGCGGCACGGCGCCCTCCTCCGCGAGCCGCAGCGCGACCTCGAGCACTGCGGCGACCCCGCTGCCGTTGTCGTTGAGCCCGGGCCCGTCCTCGACCGAATCCAGGTGCGCGCCGAGCACCAGCACGCTCCCGGAGCCGCTGCCGGTGTCGGCCAGGATGTTGAACGTGTCCACAGGATTGCGCCGGCCGTAGCTGAACTCCTGCCGACGCGGCTCGTACCCCGCCGCACGCAACTGCTCCTCGACGTACGCCGCGGACGCCTCGTAGCCCCCGGTGGCAGCGGCCCGGTTCCCACCGTTCGCGTCGGCTGCCGCCTGCAGCGCCTCCAGGTGCTGCGTCAGTGAACTGTGTTTCACCGCCTTCTGCACGAGAGACGGGTCCGGCGGGGCCTCCACGGTTATAGGCGGCCGCGGTTCGCTCGAACATCCGGCAACGCCGCCGAGCAGTGCCGCGCACAGCCCAAGCGTCCATAGGCGTGTGCGGTGATGAGGACGGTTCTGGAAACACTGCGGAACGGATTCTGCATGTTGCATGTCGACTCCTCAAGTCTGCGTCCAGGACGCTGGCGGGCACATGCCATACACCGGCGGTCCGCGCGGGAAGGACTAGTTGCAAGGCCGTGCAGTTC
>NZ_JAAZSQ010000006.1:0-3522 GCF_012395835.1 Arthrobacter mobilis | reverse complement strand
GCCTGCCTCGGGCGGTGGCCGCGTCCTGCGTCCAGGTGCGCCTCTCGCTGCTCGTTGTGCGGGGCTGTCAGCGTGGTGATCAGGGTGTCCCACTCGGGCCGGGACAGTCCCGTGATGGCCCGGTGGAGCAGCGACCGGTCCCTCATCGCGCATCCGGGCACCGGCGTCTTCCCCGGGGAAGCCCGTAAAGTGGTCCTGCTCGGTCCTCCCGGAACCGGCAAGACCCACCTGGCCGTGGACATCTCGGTCACGGCCGCCCAGGCCGGACACTGCGTGCTGTTCGGCACGGCCACCGGCCGAGTGGCCCGTCTCGCGGCAGCCCACGACCGCGGACAGCTGGCCAGGAGTTGACCAAGCTGGGCCGCTACAAGCTCCTCGTGATCGACGAAGTCGGCTACATCCCGTTCGACGAGGACTGAAGCCAGCCTGTTCTTCCAGCTGGTCTCCTCCCGCTACGAACGAGCCTCGCTGATCCTGACCAGCAACCTCGCCTTCAGCCAGTGGGCGGACGTCTTCGGCGACGCCACGATCGCCTCCGCCATGATCGACCGAATCGTCCACCACTCCGAGGTCATCAACGCCACAGGCAACAGCTACAGGCTCCAAGGACGCGCCAAGACCCTGGCACAATGACAACAACAACCCGTGGCCCCATTTTCGGTTGGCGTTGACAGCCTGGTTATGCCGGGCGGCGGGAAGGCCGCGACGACAGCCGGCGGATTCATACCTCATGGCCGCTCCTTGGTCCTGTGGCTTCCAGGGAAGACCCACTGTAATGCGGAGCGGTTGTGTTTAGCCTGTGCCCCGGCTAGGTCTATCCTGTGCCTGCACCAACGACGGCGGCCCGCCCCATGGAGGGGCGGGCCGCCGGGTCAATGCCGGATTACAGCTGGGTTCCGGCGGGGCCGGTGTCATCCACCTCTCCGCGCCAGGCGCCGGTCTCGGTTCCCCTGGACTCAATGAAATCCTTGAACTTGCGCAGATCCGCCTTCACCTGCGCGTTGTCGATGTTCAAGGCCGCTCCGACCTTTTCCGTGAACGTTTCGGGGTCCCATTCAAAGCGCACGGACACCCGGGTGTTGTTGGCATCTGCCGGATCGAAGGTGACGACGCCGGCATGGCTCTTCCCGTCCACGCTGCGCCAGGCGATCCGCTCGTCCGGCCTCTGTTCGACGATCTCGGTATCGAATTCCCGTTCCACGCCGCCAATCTTGGTCTTCCAGTGGTTGGTGGTATCCGTCAGCTGGGTAACGGACTCGACGCCGGACATGAACTGCGGAAATGATTCGAACTGGGTCCACTGGTCGTAGGCCACACGCACCGGGACGGCTACGTCAATGCTCTCCTCCACGGTTTCCATCTGCTTCCTCCTTCACTCGGTATCGGCCCGCTATTGCGGTTTTTTGGCGGCCGCCGGACGCCGGATGGCGGCGCCAAGCGCCCACCACTAAAAACTAGGGGCCCTGGGCAGTTCTGTCCACTGCCCTCAGGCGGCTCAGGGCCGGGCCGCGGCGGCGGATGCAGGGAACGGGAGGGCGGGCAGAATCCCGTCCAGGAAGCGGCTGAATTCGGCCAGGCCGACGGCGAGGGTGGCGGCGCCGTCGGCGAAACCGATACGCACCGTGCCTTCGATACCAAAGGCGCTGCCCGGGGTGAACATCACCCCGGTGTGCTGCAGGAGGGACTCGCACAGCCACTCAGAGGGAACCGGAGCAGCGTAGCGCAGCAGCGCGGTGGTGCCGGAGGCAGGCCTGACGTAACTGATATCGGCCCGGCTGCCGACCCATTCGTCAAGGATGCGCAGGTTGCTCCGGGTGATGGTGCGGCTGCGGGCGAGGATGGCCTCGCGGGCCTCGAGTGCGACGCAGGCGAGCAGGTCGTCGACCTGGCCGACACTGATGGTGTTGTAGTCGCGGTGGATGTATACCGCCTCCAGCAAGGCGGCAGGCCCGGTGATCCATCCCAGGCGCAAGCCGGCCAAAGAAAAGGGCTTGGACATGCTGCCGGTGGAAATGCCCCGGTGGTACAGATCGGCCATGGCCGCGGTCGCTCCGCCGCCGTCCTGGTCGGTGCCTCGATAGACCTCGTCGCAGAGCACCCACGCTCCGACACCATCGGCAATCGCGGCAATGCATTCCAGCATGGCTGCGTCCATCAGCGCGCCGGTGGGGTTGTTGGGATTATTGATCGCAATCAGCTTGGTGCCCGGGGCGGCCAAAGAGGCGAGCTCATCCAGGTCCGGCAGCCAGCCGTTCTCCTCCCGCAAATGCAGGATGTGCACGTCCGCCCCGTAGCTGGCGGGGATGGCGTAGTGCTGCTGGTATGTGGGCATCACCGAGAGCACCCGGTCGCCCGGCTCCACGAGGGTCTGATGGACCAGGGCGTTGGCCCCGATGGCGCCGTGGGTGACGAGCACATTCCCGGCCGTCTGGTGCGCATAGAGGGAGGCGATGAGTCCGCGCAGCCGGGCACTGCCGGGAATAGGACCGTAAGTCAGCTTCAAGGACATGAGCTCTTCCAGCACCTCCCCGCCGCGTCCGGACAGTTCCAACAGTTGCTGTACGGTCAGGGACTCCACGCACGTCTCGGCCAGGTTGTACCGGCAGGTGGTCTCGTAGCGGTTCATCCACTGTTCGACGCCGAACTCTTCGATCTTCACGGTCACCTTCCTGGGGTCTTGGTGTTGCTGCGGGACCGGCCCGCACGTAACGATCCGCCCGGCTGCCCTTGCGCCGGGGCGTAGCATGGAAACATGCAGAATGAGCACTATACTGCACATATGGAGGCAAAACCATGAGCGGACGGGAGCGGGGAGCGGCCAGCGCCGGGTTCATCGCCACGGTGGGGCGGCAGATCCGGCAGCGGCGCCAGGAGCAGGGGTGGACAGTGCAGGAGCTCTCCGACCGTTCCGGAGTCAGCCGGCGCATGCTCACACAAATTGAGCTGGGACAAGCCAACCCAAGCCTGGTGACCGTGGACCGCATCGCCCACGCCCTGGACAGCGACTTTGCCTCCCTGGCCCTGCCCTCCCCCATCCCGGCAGCTGCGGGATCTTCCCGGGAGGCCCTGCGGGTGTGGAGCTCGGCAGGTGGCAGCGAAGCCGCGCTGCTCACCGCCACTGACCATGTCCCCCGGGCGGAGTTGTGGCACTGGCGGCTGGCGCCCGGCGACACCTACCAGGCCGAACCCGATGCCAGCGGCACCGAGGAGCTGCACTATGTCCACGCCGGGGAACTGACCATCACCACCGGCGGTGCCATCCTGCGGGTCCGCGCGGGAGAAGCCGGACGCATCCGCAGCGACCAGCACTATGCCTACCACAATGATGGCCCCAGCTGGACGGAGTTCACCCGCGTGGTAGTCGGGGCGTAGGCGCCGCCTGCTCGTGCAGCCAGTGGCTCCTGGCCGGATTGCCGGACGCCGGGCACAAAAAACCCGGGGAGCGTCGGATGACACTCCCCGGGCACGGGTTCGTGGAGATGGGGGTGTGTAGTTTCACGACATCGTTCCCGCATGTCCCGG
>NZ_JAAZSQ010000037.1 GCF_012395835.1 Arthrobacter mobilis | reverse complement strand
GCGACGACACCGGCTACATGCGCTCCATCCACCCCGGCTACGAGCTCAAGAGCCCGCGGTGGTAGCGTCCGCGCCGCTGTGCGTGGCGGTCACCGACCCGATCATCAGCCGCTTCGCCGACCGGTTGACGCACGGGCTCCAGGACCACCGGTGGACGTTCGCCGCCGGCGCCCCGGAGGCGGACCGTCTCGCCGCCATCGCCGCCGCGGACGTGGTGGTGTGTTCGCACCTGTCCGACCGGGAGGCCGCGGCCGCCGTCCGGGCCAGGCTGGTCCACGTGACCGGCGCCGGCCTGGACCGGGTGGCCATCGGGTCGCTGCCGGCGGCCGCGGCGGTGGCCAACACCTTCCACCATGCCCGCCCCATTGCCGAGCATGTGGTCATGTCGGCGCTGGCACTGAACCGGCGGCTGCTGTCCGCGGACCGGCAGCTGCGTTCGGGCAGCTGGCGGACCATCGCCACCGACCCTGCCGTGCCGCTGCACCGCACCCTGGACACGATGGCGCTCGGCGTCGTCGGCCTGGGCAGCATCGGCGCGGAGGTGGTGCGCCTCGGCACCGCCCTGGGCATGGAGGCCAGGGCGGTCCGCAGCAGGCCGGAGGCTCCCCTGCCCGACGGCGTGCGGCCGGCCTGGGTGGGCGGCACCGGCGAACTGCCCCGGCTGCTGGCCGAATCCGACGTCGTGGCGGTGACCGTGCCGCTCTCGGCTGCGACCCGGGCATTGATCGGGCCGGCAGAACTCGGCCTGATGAAGCCCACCGCGGTGCTGGTCAATGTGGCCCGCGGGCCGGTGGTGGACCAGGCCGCCCTGTACGCGGCGCTGAGCGGCGGGAGCATCGCCGGGGCGGCGATCGACGTCTGGTGGGGCTCGCCGGAGCCCGGCCGCACGCCGCCGGCGGACTTCCCCTTCCAGGACCTGGACAATGTCATCCTGACCCCGCACCATTCAGGGCACGCCCGCAGCACCTTCGAGCGCCGCGCCGAGGACATCGCCGGCAATATCTCCCGGCTGGCCGGAGGGCTGGAGCTGCGCAATGTTGTGCGCCCGGGCCCCCGGTCAGCCGCCGAGCAGTAGGCGCGCCACCAGCAGCAGGGCTCCCCCGGTGGATGCCGCCAGCGCGAGCCGGCGCAGCCGCGCCGCGTCCAGGTAGCGGCTGATCCACCGGGAGAGCCCGAAGCCGGCCACCACCGCCGGGCTGAGCCAGGCCAGGGCCGCCAGCACCGGTGCGGTCACGGTGCCGGCCGCGGCCAGCAGCAGCACCGACACCAGCGAGCCGACGAGAAAGAAAGCACTCATGGTGCCGCGCAGCCGGGCCGGGGGCTGGCCCTGCCACACGATGGCCATCGGCGCGCCGCCGACCGACGTCGCAGTCCCCATGATGCCGGAGAGCGCCCCGGCCACCATCAGCGAGCGCCGGCGCGGAACCGGCCGCCAGCCCAGGAAGGCCAGTCCGACGCCGGCCAGGACGCAGCCGGCCACCGCCCAGGACAGCGCCGCCGCCGGCAGGGAAACCACCAGCCAGGCGCCCAGGATGCTGCCGGGGATGCGGCCTGCCAGCGCCCACCCGGCACCCTTGAGGTCCAGGTGGGCGCGTTCCCGGATGGTCACCAGCAGCGTGACGATGGCGGCCAGCATGACCACCAGCGCCGGCAGCAGCGAGGGCTCCACCAGCGCGATGACCGGCGCGGCCACGAGGCCGGCACCGAAGCCGATGGAGCCCTGCAGCCCCGCGGCGGCGAAGACCGCCGCCGCGAGGATGGCCAGTTCCGCCGGGCTCACTCCCGGGCCGCGTCAGGTCCTGCGGGAACGGCGAGCGGGAAGTGGCATTCGGCCAGGTGCTCCACCGGCAGGCCGGGCCGGCGCAGCGCCGGCATCGGCAGCACCGTGCGGCCGGCCTCGGCCGCGGTGCGCTTCCGCGGCGCCTCTGCGGCGCAGATGTCCTGCGCCTTCCAGCAGCGGGTGCGGAAGCGACAGCCCGACGGCGGGTCCAGCGGCGAAGGCAGCTCGCCCTTGAGCACGATCCGCTCCGCGGGCCGGGCCGCCGGGTCCAGCTTCGGCGAGGCGGACATCAGCGCCGCGGTGTAGGGGTGCAGGGGGCGCTCGAAGACGTCCTCGGTGGTGCCGGTTTCGATGATCCGGCCCAGGTACATCACCGCCACCCGGTCGGTGACATGGCGGACCACCGACAGGTCGTGGGAGATGAAGATGTAGCTCACGCCCAGCTGCTGCTGCAGGTCGTTGAGCAGGTTCAGCACCTGGGCCTGGACCGAGAGGTCCAGTGCGGACACCGGCTCGTCCAGGATGATCAGTTCGGGGTTCAGCGCCAGGGCGCGGGCGATGCCGATGCGCTGGCGCTGGCCGCCGGAGAACTCCTGCGGGGACTTCCGGGCGTCCGAGGCCCGCAGGCCCACCAGCTGCAGCAGTTCGGCCAGCCGGGCCTCACGTTCCCGGGACGTGCGGTGGAGGCCGCGGTGGGTGGCCCACGGCTCGGAGATGATGTCGCCGGCGGTCATGCGCGCGTTCAGCGAGGCGAACGGGTCCTGGAACACCATCTGCACCCGCCGGCGCCAGGACAGCAGGTCCTTGCCCTTGAGCGAGAACGGGTCCTGGCCATCGAAGGTCACCGAGCCGGAGTCGGGCTTCTCCAGCAGCATGAGCGTGCGCGCCAGGGTGGACTTGCCGCAGCCGGACTCCCCGACCAGGCCCAGGGTCTCGCCGCGGCCCACGGACAGGTTGATCCCGTCCAGGGCGCGCAGCCGGTTGTTGCCCGACGCGCTGCGGGAAACGTGGAAGGTCTTGACAACGTCGCGGACTTCGAGGGCGGCGGGACGGTCGGCAACGGTGCGGTCGAGCAGCGCGGTCATGGCTGGATCTCCTCGAGGGTCGAAGCGGTGGCGAGGCTGTCGGAGAAATGGCAGGCGGCCCGCCGACCCGGGGCGACTTCGCGCAGCACGGGCCGTTCCTGCCGGCACACCGCCTGGGCCAGCGGGCAGCGGTCCTGGTAGACGCAGCCGGCCGGAATGTTCTTCAGTTCCGGCGGACTGCCCGGGATGGAGGCCAGGCTGCTGCCGCGCTCGGCGTCGACCGGGACGGACTCCAGCAGCCCCTTGGTGTACGGGTGGCGGGGGTTGGCGAAGACCTGCCCTACCGGGCCCTGCTCGGCCACGGTCCCGGCATACATGACGACGACGTCGTCCGCCTCCTCAGCCACGACGGCCAGGTCGTGCGTGATGAGCACGACCGCCATGTCGCCTTCCTCGCGGAGGCTGCGCAGCAGGTCCATGATCTGGGCCTGGACCGTGACGTCAAGGGCGGTGGTCGGCTCGTCGGCGATCAGCAGGCGGGGGCTGAGCGCCACGGCCATGGCGATCAGGATCCGCTGGCGCATGCCGCCGGAGAACTGGTGCGGGTAGGCGTTGACCCGGGACTCCGGCTCCGGAATGCCCACCCGGCGCATGAGCTGGACGGCCTGTTCCCTGGCCCGAGCCGCGGAGGCACCGTGGTGGATGCGGAAGGCCTCACCCAGCTGGACGCCCACCGGGTAGACCGGGTTCAGGGCCGTGAGCGCGTCCTGGAAGACGATGCCCAGTTCTGCCCCGGCCACCTTGCGCCGCTGTTTCGGCGTCATCCGCAGCAGGTCCCTGCCTTCGAGCTCCGCGCTGCCGCCGGCCACGTGGGCCACCGGGTCGAGCAGGCCAGCCACGGCCTTGGCGGTCATGGATTTGCCGCAGCCGGATTCGCCCAGCAGGGCCAGGGTCTGGCCGGCGCGGGCCTCGAAGCCGGCGTTGCTCACGGCCCTGACGGTGCCGGCGGGGGTCCGGATGTCGACGTCGAGGCCCTCGACGCGCAGCACCACGGGACAGGCCGCGGTGCGGCCGGCTGAAGTTTCGGCGGTGGAGGTCATGGTCACTTGGACTCCTTGGCCTTGAGGCGGACGATGAGCTTCCGGCGGCCGGGCAGAGCCAGGCGCCAGCGCTGTGCCGGGTCCGTGGCGATGCGCAGCCAGGCCGCGAGCATGTTGGCGGAGATGGCGGTGATGACGATGGCCAGGCCCGGGAAGATCGAGAGCCACCATGCGGTCTGCAGGTACTGGCGGCCCTGGGAGACCAGCAGGCCCCAGCTGGCGTCCGGCGGCTGGATGCCGATGCCCAGGAAGCTGAGGGAGGATTCGGCCAGCATCACGTAGCAGAACTCCAGGGTGGCCAGGGTCAGGATGGTCGGGGTCACCACCGGGATGACGTGGCGGCGGATGATCGCATTGGGCCGGGCACCGAAGGTCCTGGCGGCGTCGACGAAGGTGCGGCTCTGCAGCTCGGCCGATTCGGCGCGGGCGGTGCGCAGGTAGATCGGGATGCGGGTCAGGGCCAGGATCAGGACGATGTTGGCCGCGGACGGGCTGAACACGTAGAGGACGACGACGGCCAGCAGCAGCGAAGGGAAGCTCATGATGACGTCGGCGACGCGCATCGAGACGTTCTCCCGCCACCCGCGGTGGTAGCCGGCCCAGACTCCCCACAGGGATCCGATCACCATCGCGACCGCAACGGCCGGTACCGCGACCGCCAGCGTGGTCCGGGTAGCCACCACCAGGCGGGCCAGCACCGAACGCCCGAGCGAGTCCGAGCCGAGGAAATACTCCCACCCGTTCGCGGGATTGAAGGGTGCCTTGTTGGCGAAAAGCAGGTTCTGCCGGGTGGCCAGGTCCCCCATCAGCATTGGTCCGAAGGCAGCGGTCAGCAGGACCAGCAGCAGGATCACGGCACCGGCGGAAGCGAACTTGTCGCGCAGCAGCATCCGGAACAGGCCGGGATTGTTCGATTTTGCGTCCGGCCGGGCTCCGGCACCCGGCCCGGTCTGTGGTGCCGGGCCGGTGCCGGGGAGGTCTTGGATGGTCTGGCTCATGGTTTCCTCCTAGGCGTTGGCCGGGGCGGTCTCGACCGGCGCCGGGGCCGGGCGGGCTTTCCGGGCGCGGGACACGGCCGAGGCCGGGCGGACCCGCGGATCCAGCAGCGCGTACAGCAGGTCGATGACGATGTTCAGGACGAAGATGGCCACGGCGGTCAGCAGCACGCAGGCCTGCAGCACGGCGAAATCCCGCTGCAGGATCGAGTCGATCATCAGCTTGCCGATGCCGGGCCAGCCGAAGATGGTCTCAACCACGACGGCGCCGTTGACCAGGCCCACGGTCAGGTCGCCGGCGACTGTGAGCGCCGGCGCCGAGGCGTTCCGCAGGGCGTGGTGGGTAACCACGCGCGTCTGCGAGGCCCCCTTGCTGCGTGCCAGCTTGATGTAGGGCTCGGACAGGGCGGACACCATGGCCCCGCGCACCACCTGGACCAAGGCACCGAAGGGCCGCATCACCAATGTCCCGATGGGCAGGACCCAGGCCGCGGCCCCGGTGACGCCGGAGGTGGGCACCCAGCCCAGGGTGATGGCGAAAATCCAGATCCCGACGATCGCCAGCCAGAAGTCCGGGATGGAGGCGGCCGCCATTGAGACGAAGCTGGAGATCCGGTCGGCAATGCCGTTGGGCTTCAGCGCCGCCCAGCTGCCGACGATTACCGCCAGCAGGATGGCCAGCACCATGGTGGTGGCCGCGAGCTGGAGGGTGGCCGGGAAAGCCCGCAGCGCCATGGTGGCCGCGGACTCTCCCGTCCTGAGGGAAGTGCCGAAATCCAGCTGCAGGACGCCGCCGAAGTAGTCGGCCATCTGGACCAGCAGCGGCTGGTCCAGGCCGTGGCGGGCGGTGAAGTCTGCGCGCATCTGCTCCGTGGCGTTCAGCGGCAGGTACAGGCTGGCCGGATTGCCGGTGAGCCTGGCCAGCGCGAAGACACCGACAATGACCACCAGCAGCGGCAGGGCACTGGAGATGATGCGTTTCCTCAGATAGCTCAGCATGGCTTCCCTCCCCTTCCTTGGTATGTCCGGGCTACTGTGCCGGCTTGATCTCGGCCAGGCGCAGCTCGTCGCCGCTGGAGGAGTTCGGCGTGTAGTCGACGCCGGCAGCCTTGCCGATCATGCCGGTCTGGTGCGCGATGTGCGCGAACTGCACGACGTCCTCGTTCTGGTGGGCGAAGATCTCCTCGAAGGCCTGCTGGCGCCCGTCACCGGTGGCGGCATTGGCCTTCTTGATCATGGCATCCAGCTCCGGGGTGCCGAAGGCGCTCTGGGCACCGTCGGTGAGCATGTACTGGTCCACCGTGAAGGCGGCGTCGCCGGCCTGGTTGCCGTGCTGGGTCATGTGCAGCAGCGCCCCCTCGTCCTCGACGAACGGCCGGACCTGGTACTTCAGGTGCTGGCTGGTCTCGAGCATCTTGAGCTTGACGTTCAGGCCGGCCTGGGTCAGCTGCTCCTGGATGACCTGGCCGAGTTCCTGGATCTTGGGGAACTGCGCGGTGCGGACGATCAGGCTGATCTGCGCGGAGGTGTCGACGCCGTCGGCCTTGGCCTCGGCGACCAGCTGCTTGGCCTTCTCCAAGTCGAACGGCCAGGGCTGCAGCGACTCGTTGTGGCCGACGACGCCGGCGGGCACCAGCTGGGCCGCGGCCTTGTCGCGTCCGCCATAGAGGCTGGCGACGATGCTTTCCTTGTCGATGGCGTAGTTGACCGCCTGACGGACCCGGATGTCGGTGAACGGCGCCTTGTCATTGTGCATGCGCAGCGCCACGGTCTCGTTGTTCGGGTACGGCACGCCGAGCTCGCCAATGTTGTCCTCGGGGCTCAGGCCCATGGCGATATCCGCCTCGCCCGAGGTCACCATGGCCGCCCGGACGCTGCCCTCGGAGCGCCACTGGTATTCAGCCTTGGCGTAGGCCGGCTTCTCTCCCCAGTAGCCGTCGTAGGCAGCCAGGGTGATCTTCTGGCCGGCGTCCCAGCTCTCCAGCTGGTAGGGGCCGGTGCCGACCGGTTCGCGGACCTTCTCGGTGGCCGAGGTCTCGGCCGGCACGACCTCCAGGAAGGAGATGCGCAGCGGCAGGATGGGGTCCGGCTGCTTGGTCGTCACCTTCAGGGTGGTGTCGTTGACCGCCTGGACTTCCAGGTCGTCGTCGCCGAAGACATAGCCTTCGACATTGCAGCCGAGGTCGGAGTTCACCGCGCGTTCGATGGTGGCGGCGGCGTCCTCGGCGGTGAAGCCGCTGCCGTCGTGGAACGTCACGCCCTCGCGCAAGGTGAACGTCCACTCCTTGTCACCCGTGGCCTTCCATCCGGTGGCCAGCTTCGGCTCCAGCTCGCCGCTGGTCGGGTTGCGCTCCACCAGCGGTTCGGTCACGGTGGACCGGTCGACCACGCCGGTGCTGGTCAGGTTCGCCTCGCAGGGCTCGAGCGTCGGCGGCTCCTGCTGGAGGACAACCCGCAGGGTGTCGGAGGCGGCTGCGCCGGCACCGGCCGCGTTGTCCGAGTTGGCTACCGAGCAGCCGCCGAGCAGCACGCCGGCGCTGACGACGGCGACCGCCAGGGTGCCGCGGCGCCGCAGCGCGGACGGTACGGTTTCCCGGGCGGGACGGTTGGGACTAAACGTCATTGTTTCCTCCAGGGCGAGGGGCCGGCGGAGCACCGGCCCTGTCTACATATGAAGTCAGGAGCTGGATTGGTATGCATCAGCTTGTGAGCCAGGCCACCTGCGGTCAAGGAAGGTTGGGTGTGTGACGGGGGACTTCGGGAGGCTTGCGCGCCGGGATCGGGCCTGATTTCCCCTGCGGACGCTGTGACTCCCGCTACATTCCGCGGATTTCCGTGGATCCATGCCTCAGCAGTATTGATCAATGCAATCTGCGTGTTGGACGTGCATTGAGCCGGTTCCCTAGCGTGCAGGTATGAGTAACTACGCTCCGGCCCCCGTGGGCCCGACCGCTGCAACCACCGGCCACAGCATCCTGCAGGTCGGGCCGGTGAACCCGGACGTGCAGGCCGCGCTGGCCACCGAGTTCGGCGCCCTGCGCCTCCCGGAGGCCCCGGAGCAGCACGAGGCCTTCCTGGACGAATATGCCGCAGGCATCAGGGTGGCCGTCTGCTCCGGCCGCTTCGGCGTCGGCACCGAACTGATGGGCCGCCTGCCGGAGCTGCGGGCGGTGGTGAACTTCGGCGTCGGCTACGACACCACCGACATGGCCCAGGCGCGCGAACGCGGGATTCAGGTCAGCAATACCCCCGACGTCCTCACCGACTGCGTCGCGGACACGGCACTGGCCCTCTACCTGGACGTGCTGCGCCGGATCAGCGCCGCGGACCGCTACGTGCGGCGGGGCGACTGGACCGCCAAGGGCAACTACCCGCTGGCGGTCCGGGCCTCGGGCAAGCGGGTGGGCATCCTGGGACTGGGGCGGATCGGCCGGGCCATCGCGCACCGGCTGGAGGCCTTCGGCTGCGAAATCCACTACCACAACCGCCGTCCGGTCGACGGCGTTCCCTACGGCTACCGCTCCTCGGCCGGGGAACTGGCCGCCGCCGTCGACGTGCTGATCGTGGCCGCCGCCGGCGGACCGGGATCGGCGGGCCTGGTGGACGCGCGCGTCCTGGAGAACCTCGGCCCGGAGGGGTACCTGGTGAACATCGCCCGGGGTACGGTCATCGACGAGGATGCCCTGGTCGCCGCCTTGGCCCAGGGCCGGCTGGGCGGGGCCGGGCTGGACGTCTTCGCCCATGAGCCCCAGGTGCCTGCGGCCCTGCTGGAGCTGGAGAACGTGGTCCTGCTCCCCCACCTGGGCAGCGGCACCGTGGAAACCCGCCAGGACATGGCCCGCCTGACGCTGGAGAACCTGCGGAGCTTCCTGCGCGACGGCGCGCTGGCCACCCCAGTCTAAGCACCCACTCCCGGGGCCGGCTCGACAGCCGTAAGCTAGCCGAAAGCCAACGGCACCATACGGAAGGGGCAGCAGGAATGGGCGACCGCATACCACCCGGGGCCGGGCCCGGGGGCGTGCGGGAGGTGAAGTCGGCCGCCCGCACCATCGCCGTCCTGGAGCTGCTGGCCGAACGCAGCAACGAACCGGTGAGCATCCGCGAAATCTGCGCCGCCATGAATGCGCCGCGCAGCAGCATCTACGCCCTGCTCAGGACGCTGACCGAGGCCGGCTGGGTGCGCACGGATTCCACCCGCTCGCTTTACAGCATTGGCATCCGAGCCCTCCTGGCCGGCACCACCTACCTGGACACCGATCCGCTGCTCCAGGTGGTCAGGCCCCATCTGGCCCTGCTCGGCAAGCAGGTACGCGGCAACGTCAACTACGGCCGGCTCGACGGCCGGCACATCGTCTACCTGGCCACCTGGGAGGCCCCGGGCCGGGAACGCGCCGTGGCCCGGGTGGGCCGCCGCCTGCCGGCGCATGCCACCGCCCTGGGCCAGGCGGTGCTGGCCGGGCTCGACCCGGTGCAAAGGGCCGCCCATCTGGGACCGGAGCTGGCGGCGCTGACACCGGCCACCATCACCTCGCGGACGGCGCTCGAGAAGGAGCTGGCCGACGTGCGCCGCCGGGGCTACGCACTGGAACGCGAACAGAACTCCCCCGGAATTGCCTGCCTGGCGGTGGCCATCCGCGGCGCCGGCACCCTCGATGCGCTATCCGTCTCGCTGCCGCTGGCCGAGCTCACGCCCGCGAGGGAGCGCGAGGTTGCCGAGGCCCTCAGGGACACCGCCTCCGTGACCGAGGACGTCATGGCGGGGCTCGGCGGACTCCTCGCCTGACCCCAGCACTTGTCATATAAGTTGTCCACTTATATTATAAGTGGGTTCCGCCAACCCACCCTGAAGGACCGCCATGGGCTACTCCCCCGATTCCATCCGGCACGTCAAGCTCTCCACTGCGACCCTGCCGCTGTCCACCCCGATCTCCGACGCCAAGGTGTTCACCGGCCGGCAGAAGCCGATGACCGAGGTGGTGTTCCTCTTCGCCGAGATCACCACCGAGCAGGGCCACGAGGGCCTGGGCTTCTCCTATTCCAAGCGTGCCGGCGGCCCCGCGCAGTACGCGCATGCCAAGGAAGTCGCCGAGACCGTGATCGGCGAGGACCCCAACGACATCGCCAAGCTGTACAACAAGCTGCTCTGGGCAGGGGCTTCCGTCGGCCGCTCGGGCGTGGCGACACAGGCGCTGGCTGCCCTCGACGTCGCCCTCTGGGACCTCAAGGCCAAGCGTGCCGAACTGCCGCTGGCCAAGCTGCTGGGTGCCCACCGCGACTCGGTGCGCACCTACAACACCTCCGGCGGCTTCCTCAACGCCTCCATCGACGAGGTCAAGGAACGCGCCAGCCGCTCCCTCGCCGAAGGCATCGGCGGCATCAAGATCAAGGTCGGCCTGCCGGACACCGCCGAGGACCTGCGCCGCGTCGAGGCGGTGCGCGCGCACATCGGCGACTCCGTGCCGCTGATGGTGGACGCGAACCAGCAGTGGGACCGCGCCACCGCGCTGCGCATGGGCCGCAGGCTCGAGCAGTTCGACCTCGTCTGGATCGAGGAGCCGCTGGACGCCTACGACGCCGCGGGCCACGCCGACCTGGCCCGCGCCCTGGACACCCCGATCGCCACCGGCGAGATGCTGGCCTCGGTGGCCGAGCACGAACGGCTGATCGCCGCCCGCGCCTGCGACATCATCCAGCCCGATGCCCCGCGCGTCGGCGGCATCACCCAGTTCCTGCGCCTGGCCACGCTCGCCGACCAGGCAGGGCTGGACCTGGCCCCGCACTTCGCCATGGAGATCCACCTGCATCTGGCCGCCGCCTACCCGCGCGAGCCGTGGGTGGAGCACTTCGACTGGCTCAACCCGCTGTTCAACGAGCGCCTCGAGACCAAGGACGGGCGCATGCTGGTGCCCGAGCGTCCGGGCCTCGGCGTGACGTTCAGCCAGCAGGCGCGCGCCTGGACCACCGGCACCGCCGAGTTCGGCCGGGCCTGATCCGGCCCCGGGCACAGGCAGCCCCGCTTATCCGCCAGGGCTGCCTGTGCCCGGAGTGCCGTTGCCCGGCCATTCAGGATGCGAACATGGTGCCATGACACGGAACCTCACGGCCTCGCTGGTCGATGACCTGCGGGCCCGCATTGTCGACGGGTCCTTCGCCCCGGGCGAGAAACTGCCCAGCGAGAACACGCTGATCGCCGAGCACGGCGTCAGCCGCACCGTAGTGCGCGAGGCCATCACCCGGCTGCAGGCCGAGGGTCTGGTGCACACCCGGCGCGGGGCCGGCAGCTTCGTGCTGATTCCCCCGGCCGCAGAGCCCGCTCCCGCAGGGGCACGTGCCGCCAGGACGCCTGAGGAGCGGCGCCACCTGCTCACCTTCCGTGCCGCCGTCGAATCCGAAGCCGCCGCCCTGGCTGCCGGACAGCACACCGGACCGCAGCTGGCGCTGCTGGATGCCGCACTGGAGGCCTTCGCCGCCGCCGGAACTCCGGCGGCGGCCATGACCTGCGACTTCGACTTCCACCGCGCCATTGCCGAGGCCAGCGGGAATCCCTACATCATCGACGCGATCACCGGCTTCGGCCCGGCGATGATCGCCATGCCCCCGCACCGCCTGGAGGGAGCCGGCGGCAGCGCCTCCGCGGACGGCTCGCGGCTGTCACGCGTGGCGGCCGAGCACCAGAGCATCAGGGACGCGATTGCCGCCCGGGACGCTGTGGCTGCCGCGGCGGCCATGCGGACGCACCTGGCCAATTCCCGGCGGCGACTCGACGCGGAATCAGATGCTGGTTCGGGTCAGGCCTAGCGGCTGGTGATGTCGACTTCGACGTCGAACTTCAGGGTGGGCGGCTGCCCCTGGCCGATGCCCCGGTAGAAAACCTTGCCGGTGGGGGTGTAGCCGCGGGCCCAGGCCTCCTCGATCACCAGCTCGCGTTCCTTGGGGAAGGGGGCACCGTGCGTGACGAGGTCGTCGAAGCGGCGGGCGCGGTCGCGGTCGGCGTCGAGTTCAACGCGCAGCAGGGCCATGGCACAAGGCTAGTCCAGCTGCAGTACCCAGCCGAAGTGGCTGCGGACCTGCCGGGCCAGGCCCGGATCATCGTTCAGCCGGATTCCGCAGGACGGGATCATGGCCCGCAGGCGCGGCTGCCAAGCGGCAAATCGAGCCGGGAAGCTGCTGCGCAGCACGTCCAGCACGATGGACACGGAGGCCGAGGCTCCCGGCGAGGCGCCCAGCAGCGCCGCCAGCGAACCGCCCGCCGAGGTCACCACTTCGGTGCCGAAGCCTGCAATCGCTCCCTTGCCGGAGACCATCTTGACCACCTGCACGCGCTGGCCGGCCGTGATCAGCTCCCAGTCCGCCGGATCCGCGTCGGGAACGAACCTGCGCAGTTCGGCGAACCTGTCCTCCGGGCTCTGCAGGATCTGCCGCACCAGGTAGGCCACGAGCCCGGCGTTGGAGCGCGCCGCCGACAGCAGCGTGGGCAGGTTCGCGGGCCGGACCGAACGCGGCAGGTCCGCGGCCCGGCCGTGCTTGAGGAACCGCGGGGAGAAGGCCCCGTACGGGCCGAACATCAGGTACCGGCGTCCGTCCACCATCCGGGTATCCAGGTGCGGCACCGAAACCGGCGGGGCGCCCTCGGCCGCATGCCCGTAGACCTTCGCCCGGTGCCGGGCCACCAGTTCCGGCTTGGCTGTGCGGTAGAAGCGGCCGCTGATCGGGAAGCCGCCGAAGGCCCGGGTTTCCGGCACGCCGGCCTGCTGCAGCAGGGGCAGGGTCCCGCCGCCGGCAGCGAGGAAGACATACCGGGTGTTCAGCCGGTACCGGGCTCCGGTGTCCGTACAGCGCGCGGTGAGGGTCCAGCCACGGTCATCACGCCGCAGGCCCGCCACCTGCTGTCCGAGCGAGACCTGAACCCCGCGGCCGGCCGCATCGGCGAGCAACTGCCGGGACAGGGCTCCGTAGTCGACGTCGGTCCCGGACCCGACCCGGGTCACCGCTGCCGGCCCGGCCGGCGGCCGGTTGCCGAACATCAACGGCAGCCAGCCGGCCAGCACCGCCGGATCCTCCGAATACTCCATACCGGCGAACAGCGGCTCCCCCGCCATGGCCGCGTGCCGGGCGCGCAGGTAGCGCACCCCCGCCGGGCCGTGGGCAAAGCTGAAATGGGGAACCGGCCGGATGAAGCTGCCGGGTTCCCCGAGCCCGCCCGCCTCGACCAGGTGGGCCCAGTACTGGCAGGAGATCTGGAACTGCTCGTTGATGGCCAGGGCGCTGGAGATGTCCACGCTGCCGTTGGCAGCCTGCGGAGTGTAGTTGAACTCGCACAGCCCGGCATGGCCCGTGCCGGCATTGTTCCAGGCGTTGGAGCTCTCCAGTCCTGCCTCCGGCAGGCGTTCGACGACGGCGATCCGCCACCCGGGTTCAAGCCGGGCGAGCAGGCCCGCCATGGTCGTGCCCATGATGCCTGCCCCCACGATCACCGCGTCGAAGCGCCCTGCCGTGGTCACCACCTGGGCGATTGGGCGGTGTAGCCGGGGTGGATGGAGCGCATGTAGCCGGTGTCGTCGC
>NZ_JAAZSQ010000021.1:27407-82235 GCF_012395835.1 Arthrobacter mobilis | reverse complement strand
CGCGCCCACGCCGGGTATCACCAATGTCCGTGGTCAGTACATCTAGATGCCGAATGCGGCGAGAGAGACGCGCCAATGCACCTTGGAGAGTAATGAATTTCTTTGCAGTCTCGCTGGTCGTTCCGAGGCTTACAGGGGCGACGGGATGACTGCGGATCTTCCGTTCATGCAGGACGTGGCATCCAATGTGGCTTGGTTCCAGGAGAGTCCCGCATCGCTGACTGAGGGTGTCCTGCGCCGCGCAACGGCCCATGTCGGGCGCAATCATACCCCCGCATTGCTGGCTGAACTTCTCTGGGCCGACATGCTGACGGAAGGACTGGCGACAACCTTTGTCGCTGAGGCATGGTCGGATGCTGAGTATCCGGAGATGGTGCTGGACTCGGAGACGTGGCGAGACCTGTTCGACTTGGCCGGATACACGGTGGACGGGAAGCGTTCCCGCAGGCCTGCCGGTCTGCTCAGGCTGTATCGAGGCAGTGCCGAGGAGTTCAGAGAACGGATGTCCTGGACAGATGATCTTGCGATAGCGCGCGCTTATGCCGGAGGATTTGCTCGGCGGCAGATCGGACACATCTGGACGGCCAGTGTTCCTGCGCATGCGCTGCTGGCCCGTAACACCGGTAGGGCTGAATCTGAATATGTGGTCGATACGGACATGATCGACATTGAACATTTGGAAAACGGCAGGCCCATCGGCGACACCAACCCACTACCGCCCTGTCTCGCGCCCAATATGCATGATGTGATTGCCGCACTGTCTGCGGAGACGGGCCTGCTCAAGTAATCGAAAGGCCTCTTGCTCTGCAGCTTCCCTCGTCTCCGGTGGCTATACGGCCTGCACGTCTCGGACCCTGCCCTTGATGATCTGCGAGGACGAGACTACGGCGAAATGATCCAGAACTCCGCCCCCTTGTTAGCCAATGATTGGGCAGTGCTGAAAACGGCTAGACTCCGCCGGATTAGCCGTTGCCTGTAGTTGGCAGATACTGCTGCTTTGTGGGCCTCTTGCGGACTTTTTGCACTGGCCCCCTAGGGTGTGTTGCTAAAGCTGGCGTTGAGCCACGCGAGTGATGCCGCGAGGGTGATCGCGGCGAAGTAGTTCCGGGCTGTCTTGTCGGTCCGCATCGCAATGCCTCGCCAGTGTTTGAGCCTGTTGAAGCAGCGCTCGACGACGCTGCGGCCCTTGTACGCTTCCGGGTCGAACGCCGGTGGCCGGCCGCCGCGGGAGCCCTTCCTGCGGCGGGCCGCCGCATGGTCGGCCTTCTCGGGGATGGTGGTACTGATCCCGCGGGCGGCCAGCCAGGACCGGTTCGTCTTCGAGGGGTAGCCCTTGTCCGCGAGGACCCGGTAAGGGCGCCTGCGCGGACGGCCGCGCCCGGTACGCGGGACGCGGATCTGGTCCAAAGTGGCGGCCATCATCGTGGTGTCGTTCACGTTCCCGGCCGTGAGCACACCCGCGAGCATCCTGCCTTTCCCGTCCGCGACCAGGTGCAGCTTGGTGGTCAGCCCTCCCCGGGAACGGCCGATCGCATGGTCACCGGGCTCCGGGCCCAGTTTCATGTAATTCGGCCGGGCCCCCTGTGGTGCGGGCAAGGTTCGCCCCGTGCTGGTGGACGCGCACGATCGTGGAGTCGATCGAGGCGACCCAGTCCAGCTCCCCGGCCGCGTTCGCCCGGGACTGGACATGCTCGAGGACCCGTGCCCAGGTGCCGTCCTTGGCCCAGCGGTCGAAGTTCTTGAACACCGTGTTCCAGTTCCCGAACTTCTCCGGAAGGTCCCGCCACGGGGCACCGGTGCGGAACTTCCACGCCGTGCCCTCCACGACCCGGCGCCGATCCGCCACCGGACGCCCGTTGCCCTTCCACGCCGGGAACAGGGGCCCGATCACAGCCCACACCTCATCAGAGACAAGATCGCGTTGACTCATACAACCAGCCAACCGCATCCCCGAACCAAGACGGTTTAGCAACACGCCCTAGTCGCCCTCTCGCGCCGAGCTATCGGTGTACGCTGTCCCGGTCGAGAATCCGGACACCTTCTGGCAGGCCGTTGCTGCTTCCGTCGCGCTCGCAACAGCAGTA
The DNA here is from genome assembly GCF_012395835.1 of Arthrobacter mobilis. Taxonomy (GTDB): domain Bacteria; phylum Actinomycetota; class Actinomycetes; order Actinomycetales; family Micrococcaceae; genus Crystallibacter; species Crystallibacter mobilis. Next base: position 80,151 of record NZ_JAAZSQ010000021.1, on the reverse strand, counting down.
AGCACCGGAATTGCCTGGGCTGTGGGTACTTGGGCCCGAAACAGGTCTCGTGCTGAGGCCGATTGGGTGCTCAACGTGCACGCGGACTTCATCACCCACGACGCGTACAACAGCGACGGAGCTGACGGTGACTTTGAAGTGCGAGGCACTTTCGCCAACGCCGGCGACGCAAATGCTTTCCGTCTGACCTTGGGCGTCAGCTCTGGGAAGGGCGGACTAACCATGCTAACGAACACTATCTTCGGCCCACAGTCGCATGAGTGGAGCGCCATCATGGAGCCGGGGAACTCTGGCCAAGTACCGGTTCTTCTGCGACCAGGCGCTGTATCCGCGCCGGACCTTCGCCGAGTCCACACCGCAGGTGCCGTGCCGGGCCCGCTCCACCCGCCGGCTGCGCGATGCCCTGGTCTCGGCCGTGATCAACTCCGGCCGGGCCGCCGCCGAGACGGCGGCGGCGCACGGGGTCTCATGGCGGCTGGTCCAGGACGCGCTCAACCATGCGGCCACCCTGCTGCCGGACGTGGACAGGCTCCAGCCGCGGATGCTGGGCATCGACGAACACGGTTCCGCTCGGTGCGCTTCTTCAATGACCCGCAGGCCAACCAGTGGAAACGCTACGAGCCCTGGATGACCACGATCGTGGACCTGAACACCGGCCAGGTCCTTGGGATCGTCGACGGCCGCGACAGCAGGGGCGTGGGCACCAACCGGCTCTGGCGCACCGTGAACCGCTGGTGGAAGGAGATCGAAGTCCTCATCGTCACCGGCGCCACGACCGCGAAGGTCGAGGCGAACAACACAGCCATCAAGCACATCAAAAGAACGGGACGCGGATTCGTCAACAGCTGGAACTACAGCACCCGGGTTATGCTCAGAAGCGCCGCCAAAACGACGGCCTGCTGAACATGCACCGCGGCATGGAATTCACCACGAAACGCGAAGAGCCCCTTTAGCGGTGCGTTTTGGAGCGGTTAGGAGCAGTCGCACCAATGACGACAATCAGTAAACCGACCACCAGCGATCCGGCGAAAAATCCTGTTGAGTTCAAAAAACTCTGAGGCGCTAGTGGTTTCGCTCTGGCGTTTGCTCTGGCGGCTGCGACTTCGTCGACCTGAGCTTGGTACAGAGCAACGTCATTCGCACTGGTGGCGGTGGGACTTGCCGTAGGCCAAGGGTATGAGGACGAAATGGACGCTTCTCTATCGGCATTCGAGGGTGGAGAGCCACTCGAAATAAAAGGAAGCGCGATTCCTGCCAGCCCCACGCCTAGGGCTATGACGCTAGCACGAAGCATCCAAGAGTTGCGTTGTGCCATCTTCGCAGCGATTTGGATGAAAATATTTACGCGAGCGATGGCTCGTGGTTCGAACGCACCCCCGCCCCTGGCGATAACCCAATCCTCGTCTGGCTTGGTATCCGCTGTGTCTCCTTCAGTATTTTCTTTTACCCGTGGGGTGGTGTATGCTTGGGACGCCGCGGATAAGACTACCGCCAGTCCGAGAAATACCGGAGCAAGAATTCCCCTGAGGGGGAGCTGGGTGCCTGATACCGAGAAAATCAATGCCAACACTCCGGAGTATAAGGTCGCAATGGCAGCGGACGCCTTTAGGACTATTTCTGCGGCAAATTTCCTTCGGTCTAGTGATCCTGCTGCAAGTGTATAGAGATGCTCTTGCATATAGTTTAAGCTGGTGATATTAGCGTCGAATTCCTTGAGTCGCTCTTCCTTTGCCGGATCATCTTCCTTTGGCGGCTCACTTGGCTGAGCAGGATCGGGATCCGCAGTGTTATCAGGAGGAGCTTTCTTCAGCTTGGACATTATGGCTCGCTTACACATTTGGCGGCGCCCCGTCGCCCATAAGCGAAGTCAAGGAGGTGACGGATATGATGCGCTTCCTAGAATGCGCAGCATTGCCTAGTTGACTCGAATCAACAGATCCAGCCTCTATCAAATCGCCGTTCGAAGGGTTGAAGATCATGGCTGTCTCGTTCACAACGAGACCGTAGGTCAATCCAGGGTCACGGCGTTCGGAAATGGCCCTTGCCAGTGGCTCGTAGTTGTCCTGCAGCAATTCGACAATGATCCTTCTATTGTCGTCTGTTTCGTTGAGCTCTTGGTGAACTAGTTCCCGGGAGGCTTCTTCCCCCATTAACAGCCGTAGTAACTCGCCACAGCCGACATGTGGCGGACGCGACTGAGGTTCTGCCAACCTGATTTCGGGCTCGTCAAGAGCCAGTGGCACGTCGATGATCGGACCCTCAAATGTTATTTTGCCAAGGGTGCTGACTTCAGGGTACTCGAGATGGCCAGTGATGAAGGCGATCTGGTGAATCGGTTTACGGCCGAGATCGGCATTGGCTATTTCCCATCTGCCGTTGATGAATGTGGCCTCGAGGCTGGCCGCCCACCCGGCAAGGGTATGGCCGCGGAATGAGCGATAACGGTCTTGAGGACTCGGCTTCACATGGTAGATAATGTTCTGAAATTCAGCGAGCTCAATTTCCGGAACATTTTTCCTCTCCGTGCTGCAATATTGTGGGCTCAAGGTGATCTCCTCATGTAGAATCGCCCGTAGTTGGAGCATCGTACTCTTGATGACTTTGCGTGTCGATGGGTCTCCCAAGCTATGGCTTGCCCCTTGATTAGAACTGAGACTTGGCCCATGGATACGCATCCAATGAGGCACAGAACTGGGGACTGCCCCCGGTTCAGTTGACTCCTAGCTTGTGAGGATTCTGTCCTTGCAGGAAGGATGTTCCTGTGCCCAAGCCCTATCCTGCCGAGTTCCGCCGTGATGTCGTCGCGGTCGCCCGCAAGCACGAAGCCCCGCTGGCGCAGATCGCCAAGGACTTCGGCATCTCCGAAGCGACCTTGCATAACTGGCTGAAGAAGGCCGACATCGAGGACGGCATCGTCCCGGGTGTGACGGAGAAGGAAGCGGCCGAACTGCGCGAGGCGAAGAAGCGGATCCGGCTGCTGGAGCAAGAGAACGAGATCCTGCGCTAAGGCCGCCGCGTTCTTCGCCCGGGAACTGCCCCCAAAATGAGCTTCCCGCTGGTCCTTGACCAAGACGGCCGACGGCATCCCCGTGGCGGTGACCTGCCCGGTGCTCGGGTTCTCCAGGCAGGCCTTCTACCAGTGGAAGGCCAACCCTGTCTCCAACCGTGACTGGGCCGACGCCCACCTGATCAACACGGCCCTGGACATCCACGCCGACGATCCGGCGTTCGGGTACCGGTTCATCGCCGACGAACTGCCAGCCCTCGGTATCTCCGCGGGCGAAAACCGGGTGCAGCGGCTGTGCAGCGCCCAGCGGATCTGGTCCGTCTTCGCCAAGAAGCGCGGCATCAACCGCAAGGCCGGCCCGCCGGTCCACGACGACCTCGTCGGCCGGAACTTCACCGCTGCGGCGCCGAACGAGCTGTGGCTGACCGACATCACCGAACACCGCACGGACGAGGGCAAGCTGTACCTGTGTGCGATCAAGGACGTGTTCTCCAACCGGATCGTTGGCTACTCAATCGATTCGCGGATGAAGTCCGCCCTGGCCGTGTCCGCCCTGAGGATGGCCATCAGCCGCCGGAATCCGGCTGGAACAGTGGTGCACTCGGATAGGGGATCCCAGTTCCGTTCCACCAAATTCGTGCGCACCCTGGCCAACAACGGCCTGGTTGGTTTGATGGGACGCGTCGGCGCGTGCGGAGACAACGCCGCCATGGAATCGTTCTTCTCGCTGCTGCAGAACAACGTCCTGGACACCCGTCGCTGGGCAACCCGCCAGGAACTGCGCCTGGCCATGGTGACCTGGATCGAAAGGACCTATCACCGCAGCCGGCGCCAGCGGGCCTTGGGCAAACTCACCCCGATTGAATACGAGACAATAATGAAACCCGCCGTCACCCTGGCGGCCTAAACCTGCGAGTCAAGCAAACCTTCAGCAGCCCGGGGTGCCATTGCATCCGCTTTACCTGAAACCAGGCGCAACATGCTCCACAGCACCACCACAGCACCACCACAGCCCCCACCCCTCGCGGCCCCGGACGGGACTCCGGTTTAAGGTCCGCGCCATGATCATCACGCTTCTTGTGGGTCTGGGCACAACCGCTATGCCGGCAGCATCCCCGGCGACAATCGACAGCAACCACAGGCGAGCCACCGCCGAACCGCCCTACATCCATCAAGGTATCGCCAGCAGGTACGTTTACGGGGCCGCCAACCATGAAGCGATTGGCGAGACGCACCATGTGTTTGTTTGGCTTTACCAGTGGCCCAGAGGCGCATGGCACAACGTAGCCCACAATGAGGCCAGGGGGACCAAATACAACCTCCGCACCATATCCCTGATGAACTGCCCGCCACCGTTCAAAAGTACTTACTTCTATACGTACAGCAGCGCGTGGACCTATGTAAAAGAACGCAATCAGTGGTACTACGACGGGTCCGATGCCTCACGGGCGGTCGAATTGGAGTGCTAATGTCAGCCCTCTCCATCAAGGATGTCGTAGGGATCCTGCCAGGACGACTCTTCCCGGCTTATGCGCTTCACCCATGAGGCCGGCACCCAGCGGGTATGCATCTTGAAGTCGCCGTCCTGCCATTTGAAGTGCACATGCTCCGAGGTCCAGCCAATAGCCTTACCGTCTACGGACACGTTGTTGTGCGTGATGCGCACGTAAGGTTCTCGCATGTACGGTGCCCTAGTAACCGGGTACTTCTCAAAGTCAGGATGCCAGCGAGGCGCGGCTTCGATGAGGATGCCGGCGCGGGCAGGGTCCACCTTGTTCACATGCTCATTCGGGCACTCAGCTTCGTACCAGCCAGGAAACAAGAGACCCCACTACCCGAACTAACAGCGGGAACGGAACAGTAAGGGAAGCCGGTAAGCGTGCCGCGGAGTATATCCGCCTGTGCCGTTACAGAGAGACGTGCCGGTGCAACTGTATCCTTTCACCGGAGCCGCCTGCTTTGGGGACTGCGGCGCCATAACAGGCGATGGCCTCGATCGATTCACCTTTGACTCCGGCAGCTATCCGTACGGCTACGACAAGAACGGGCCTGTCGAGGATGAGCAGCAAGCATGTTCTGGTCGAGGTCAGGCGCTGGCGTTCAGCCGGCAATACATGGCAGACCATCGCCGAGTATCTGGACAAAGCCGGATTCACGAACAGGTCAGGCAGCCAATGCATGGCAGCGAACATTGACAAGGTCGCGTCATGAGGCAGATTGCAGCCGCTGCCCTGAAACCCGGGCAGCAGCACACCTCTGCCGTTTATCCGGGCGAGCCTAAGACCGTCCTTGCCGTCGTGATCGATCCGCCGTAGCCGGCCATAGTCCACGTGATCAGGGCGAAGTATGGCACGTGCAGTTACAGCTCCGCCATGCCCGTGACGGTCACGGAAGGTGATTCCGAACGAAATCGGTGAATCGTCAAACCTGGGGCTTAGACTGGCCGGAGCGCCGAAGGAGTATTGCGATGAAATACCTCTACGTCCTTCTGACGGTGAGCATTGTCCTCTGCTGCTTCAACCTGGTCGGCGTGTCCGCCGCAATTACCGGAGGCGAGGCTGGGCTGGCGCTCCTGATGCTCCTTCTCGCCGTCGTTCTGTTCATCCTCGCGCTCGGAACCGCAAGGGTTATCGACAAGCACCAGGGGGAGGAATCGTGAAAAAGTCTCTGCTGCTCTCGGCGGCATTGGTTGTCGGGTTGACCGGATGCGGCTCAGGCAGCGCGGGCGAAGGTGCAGTACCGGCCGCGACAGAAAATCCGGCGGCAGCACCGGCAAGTTCAGCACCTGCCGCCCTGCCGGCGGCATTCGGCCCGGGTGAGTACTACTTCGAGTACAAAGGCGCGACAGGAAGAATCACCCTGCCGTCCAAACCTGATGCCGAGATCGAAGAGATCCGTGACATGGCCGGTGCTGGTCCTGTCACCTACGCCACGGTGAAGGTCGATAACCGCAAGGGCACCGAACACATCAACATGTACGAGATCAGCGTTTACTCGCCGGAGGGTGAGAAATTCACCTTCTCCGGTGCGGCTTCTGCACTGGACAACTGGGAAATCGACAGTGAGGTGGTTGGCACGGATGCGTACAACCGCAAGGTCGACGTCTACAACAAGCACATCGAAGGGGCCGATCCTCTACAGGTGCAGGATTTCGTCATGGTCGGCCAGTTTGCAGAACTGCCTAAGGAGTTCACCGGCATGAATGTCATGCCGACCGGTGGTTTCGATTCAGTCCTTGCCGTGCCTGAAGAGCTGAAGGACCAGTATGCGCAGATGACTCAGGACGTCGCACAGCACCTCGACGCCCCACCCATGGATTAGGAGCTCCCTGGCGAGTTCTCAGCGGCCCGCTGACCATACGGAAGAGCCGTAGCTGGACTATCTGCCAGCTACGGCTCTTTCTACGCCCCAAGTTGCCAGTCTTCATCGCTCGTAGGCAGGGAGTCAGTTCTCCTTGTATTCTTCAGCAATATCTCCAACCCGTACCGCTAGATCATCGGCAGTAAGTGTATCTCTGAAAGCCTCTTGGTCGCTCGCAATTAGAATTTCTTCTGTCCTCGCACTCTTGCCCATAAAAGAACTACCCCAAACAGTAGAAGTCAGAATCCCAGGTGTGCCAGGAATAGTCCTGAAAGTCTTAGCCACGCACATTCGAGGGTGTACTTCGATGACTTTCACGACCGTCTTAGTGATCGGAAGCTCACCTATTACTACGTCATCATCATCGGGGTCCGTAACCTCATAGGTTTTATCACTAAGAATACGGAAGCGCATCCCCTCCATGACTCCATGTTCCCCGCCCCTGTTTATGACAAGTTCGCGCTCATCCAAGAGGCGGGCAACTTTTCCGGTTATTTTTGCCACTGGCTTGGCCCTCCCGAGTCGACCTTATGTTCTGACTTTGATAACTCTCGCGGCGTAGTCGATTGTTTATCCACCGAATTAACTTCTTGCTGATGCATGTCTCGCCAGTTCTCGACCTCATTGACAACCAGGTCTTCGATCATGCTGACGATCACATTTAATTTTCCGACTACCGCCTGAAGTCCTGCCACTGTGTTTCTTGGCGCTTCTTGCGTTTGTTCAGCCAGTTCTACCGCCTGCCGCGCCCATTTACCCACTGTTGTAAGGCTTCTAGTAGCTGTCTTAGCTAGACCTCTGCTTGATCGCGAACTGAAGAACCCTATGACGACAGCGAGAAGTTGGAATATTCCGCTCAAGATGACTAACAAGAGGCTCTCTAGGCCTGTAGGAGGTGAGTCACTGGATGCCTTGATTCCCAGCCAGATCACCATCAGAATTGCCAACGTCGAGAGAAGCAGCACTGACCCCGTTGTTGCTTTCGCCCCCATAGGCTGCCCCCTCAGTAAGATCGTATAACCAAGGATAAGTTACCCGAGTCCCTGGACCGCAGCCTTAGACCGTCACTGTGACCGCCGTTTCCTGCGCGCACTTCTTCATGTTGAGCATTTCGCCAAGCAGGATGTATGCCGACAAAAACAGATACTCAGCCTCGGTCTTAGTCACGTCTGTATGGACTCCACTGGAGACGCGCTCGGAGATTCCCGAAATTGCCTGCTTGAGCCGCGTTTGCCGTTTGGAGCTACCCGCGTTGTCGTCGATGAACGCCTTGATTCTGTTCAGCCACTGCTCGGAGCCGAGTTTGATGGGGTTTCCTCCGCCGGGATTCGGGCGGGTTTCCTCCGTGGCAGGGAACACGAGATCAGCGAAACTGACGATCAGACGGCGCACACTGTTCATTGCCGCAGAGATGGATTCCTCGTCGCCGACCTGAAGATTGGAATACGCGGCGTCGAGCTTCCGCAGTGTGGTCTCATCGAGCCGAAGAAGTTCGGCGTCAATCTCGGCCTTGGCCTTCTCGAACATGGTGTCCTGCTTGGTGCTGAACCGAAGCGACAGATAGCTCGTAGTGACAAACGTGTGAAGTAGGCCGCTGACCTTGCTGAGGATCCGACTGTACCGTTGCATGATTCTGCCGACGTTCGTAATGATGTCTGTAACCTTGCCGACGCTCAGCAGCGCGTAATCGCCGGATACATTGGGCACCTTCAATTGCTCGAGCTGGAGTTCATGGGTTCGCATATATTGCTGGAGAACTAGCACTCCATCAAATATGTTGCTATTCGCGTCAGCGCCATGTCGTCCGGTCCTCTGGAAGTATGCGTTTGTTTTGTCGTCTCCCGTGTAGTAGCCGTTCCTCTCGCGCCTGAGCCAGTCCATGACCTGCTCGTCGTTTAGCATACGAGCCAACCTAGACGCTTTCAGGATCTGCTTGTCCAGCGTGGTCCTGTCCAGCTCAATATCGTCCAGCAGATCTTTTGTCAGGGCGAGCGCCTCGGCCTGCTCTTCGTGATTCAACGTGCCCCCAGAGAGTTCGTGTAGTCGTACCTACATTCTCTCGTGGCTCCCTGACATTCTCACATCGGCGTCAACGACTGCGGTTCCGGTAAGATGGCCAGCCAAGTTCCCCGGTCGGCTGCCTTTCCTCCCCTCCTGGGTGGAATGATTTCTTGGCCGGCGGCGGTCCCAGACGTTCGTATGCTTCCTCCGCCTGCCTAATGTTCGCCGCAGTGATCCGCCCCTGATCGCGAAGCCAGACCTTCATATGTGCGGCAAGCCAGGACCCGTAGTCGGTGAAGTCACGCCAGAATTCGGAATGTACTGTTGGCTATTGTCGGGCGGGGCTGACTTCCGCGAGCTTCCGGGTTTTCATGATTGGCTATAGTTGTCCAGGATCAGGGGTTTGCGGACGTACTGCGAACTTTTTGCGGACTGCCCGAGTAAGAGCTAGGCCACGTCCATCTCGATGACCGTCTCCTGCCCGGGCCGGGCTGGTCCCAAACCATGTGCCAGGCCGCAAGTCGACCCTGTCCGACGCCGAACTGTTGTGCCTGACCGCGGCCCAGCACCCTGCTCGGCATCACCTCCGAACGCCGGTGGATCCACTACATCCGGAAGCATCTGGCCGGCATGTTCCCGCAACTTCCCGGCCAGTCCGGCTTCAGCAAGCGGCTGCGCCGGCTGGCCGGGGTGATCGCCGCGGCCACCACCGCCCTAACCGGGGACGTGCCGTCCTGGGACGGAAGTCTGCGGTTGCTCGATTCCACCCGGGTCCCCAGCGGGGCGAGCCGGGAAACGGTCAGGCGCTCGGCCCTGGCAGGGCAGGCTGCCTGATGTGCGCTGGTGCCGGTCCTGCGGTGGGCGTGTTCGGCCAGGACATCCCGGAGCGTCGTCAGTCTGAGCTGCGGCAACACGATAGTAGGGTCTTGACGTATGGGATACCTGCCACCGACCACGATTGCAGACGCACTGCGGCGCATCCAGAAGGGCGACCTGATCCTGCCCGCGATCCAGCGCGAGTACGTCTGGAAACCCTCGCAGGTTATCGGCCTGTTCGACTCGATCATGCGCGGCTACCCGATCGGCAGTTTCTTGTCATGGAAGGTTGATCCCGAGACGGTCAAGAAGTTCCGTTTCTACGGGTTCCTCAAGGACTACAACCAGTTCAACGCACGCCACAACCCGATGCTCGACATCGCGCCCGGCCAGGCGGTGACCGCGATGCTCGATGGCCAGCAACGATTGACCTCGCTGAACATCGGCCTTCGCGGCACCTATGCCTACAAGAACAAGCGCGCTTGGGGCAACAACCCCGAAAACTATCCCGAGCGCAAGCTTTACCTGAATGTGCTCGGCGAGGCTGAACAGAACGAAGCCGGCCTGCGCTACGACTTCCGCTTCCTCACTGGCGGCCAGCTCGCTGCGGTGGCCCCGGAGGAATCGCGCTACTGGTTCCCCGTGCACCGCGTTTACGAAACCGATGACCTTGGCGACCTGTGGGACCTCGCAGGAGACGCAGGGCTTGCCAACGATCGGGCGGCACGCAACATGCTCAGCCAGTTGTGGAAGGCGATTCACAGTGCCCCCGGAGTCCACTTCTACGAAGAGACCGAGCAGGATGTAGAGCGGGTACTGGACATTTTCATCCGTGTAAACTCCGCTGGATCCGTGCTCTCATACAGCGACCTGCTGCTGTCGATCGCTACCGCGCAGTGGAAGGAGCGCGACGCCCGATACGCGATCCACGGACTAGTAGATGCACTCAACTCCACCGGCCAGGGATTCGGTTTCACCCAGGATGTCGTGCTGAAGTCCGGGCTCGTGCTCGCCGGCATCAGCGACATCGGCTTCAAGGTCAAGAACTTCACCGCCGAAAACATGGCCATCCTCGACCGCGACTGGGACGCGATTAGCGACTCGCTCAAGGTCGCCGCCGGCCTACTCAGCGACTTCGGCCTATCGAATGTCACACTCAGCGCAGGCAGTGTGCTCATCCCAATCGCCTACTACGTCCACCGACGAGGTCTTACCCAGAAGTATCGGGAGTCGGTCGCCCACACCGCCGACCGTGAAGTGCTGCGCTCGTGGACGCTGCGATCGCTCATCGTTCAAGGCGTGTGGGGGTCCGGCCTCGATTCACTGCTACGCGACCTGCGCCAAGCGGTCAACGACCATGGTGCGAACGGATTCCCGATCGCCGAAATCGAGAGACGGATGGCTGCACGGGGCAAGTCTCTGGCAATCACCCCCGAGCAGATCGAGGACATCCTAAACCTTAACTATGGTGCGCCACGCACCTTTGCGGTAATGGCGGCGCTGTTCCCGCATGTCAACACGCGCAATATCCACCACGTCGACCATGTGTTCCCGCAAGCCTTGCTGTCCCGATCGAAGCTGAAACAGGCGGGTCTCGATCGTGACACCGCTGACGACCTACAGGCCAAGCGGGATCAACTCCCCAACCTCCAATTGCTCGAAGGCGTGGAGAACATTTCAAAGTCCGACACGCCTCCGGGAGTGTGGGCGTCCACGGTCTATAAGACGCCGAGTGCCTACCAGGCATACCTTGACCGCAACGATCTCCCATGGCTGCCCACCGAAGTGACCGAGTTCGATGACTTCTTCGCCCAGCGTCGTGCGGCCCTCGGACGGCGGATCGCCGAGGCCCTCGGCGGGATCTCCGCGGCGACTACCAATGTTGTGGATGCGCATATTCACACCAGTGAGTCAGCTCCCCGCACGAGCATCGAGGACGAACTGGCCGAATCCGCTTACGCTGAATAGCGGATGATCCTACGCTGCGAGACGAACGGTCAGCGTGGCCTCGAGGCCGGGGGCTTAGGATGCCTCCATCGAAGGAGCACCTCAGAAAGGCTGCTTGGAATGGGTTTCGATTCAAGAATAGGCATGGTGAACAACAACTATGACTGTGAAGGAACCGTGGAGACGTTGCGCGGACAGCGGGTCCTTTTCACCGGGAAGACTTTCTACCGTGGAGAACACCGGTCACGAAAACAACTGGAAAAAGACATCTCAATGAAGGGCGGCTTTCCCCAGCCAGGAACCCGTAACGTCAGCTCCACCCTGCTCGTCCTCGGTGGACTTCACCCAGATGTAGTCATCGACGGGAAGAACGGGCGCAGTCAGACTCTCGTATTTATTGACGAACAAGCTGCGCGGGGCAATCACATATGCATCATTGACGATGCTGGCTTCGAAGCACTCCTGAACGATCGCGCGGCACCGTGCATCCAGCACCGACGTTCAATACCATCTGGCGCCTAGGGGTTGGGGCTGCCCGCCTCTAGTTGGCCTTTCGGAGACTACCGGGCTTCGGGTAATTATTAGCCACCACCGCTGCTCTACATCGGCATTGCCTGGAAAGAGCCGCCACGTAACGGTACACGGCCGAGCACGCAGACGCTTTGGCACCGGATCCGATACCACTACCGCGGCAACGCCGAGGGCTCCACACTACGGCTGACGCTGGGCTGCCACCTGGCAGGGCATCTAGGCAGCGAGCACATGATCTCATATTCATAACCGATGCTGACCCTTTCCCTAGGTCATTTTGCAACCGCAAACGCAACGCCCCTCACTCATCCGCCGTATAATCTGCCAGCTATTAGGCGATTTCTCCTTGTGTGTCGATGTCGCGTAGGTCGATGGTTCCCCTTGTCAGATATTCAATCGCGGCGCGGAGGAAGTCCACCGAGTCATTGAAGTAACCAAGGGCGGCGTTACAGTCTGCGTGTAGCAGTCCGCGTACGCATTGCCCGCAGGTGTAGGTTTCGTCGCAGCAACCGTGGTCGTGGTCAACGCATAGTCGAACGCCCTCCAGCGGTGGCTTCTGGCAAATGGCGCACACGCCACCTTGCATGGCGAGCAATGCTTCATACTGTTCCACCGTGAGCCCGTACTTGTTTAGCAGTAGGCGGTCCGCCTCACATTGCCTACAATGGCCTTTCAGCTCATCCGGAGCCGATTTCGAGCTGCCAAAAGCGCTCTCGGGCAACCATCTCTTGCAGCGGGTACATTGCTTGTTGCCCTTATCGTCCCGTGCCGCTCGATTGAGCTTGAGCCATGGCTCCGGCAGCGGAACCATTTCGTTCTTCTGCCTCAGCTGGCTAGCGTGGGCAATACACAACAGCATGGGAGTGCTTTGATAGGCGGGACGGCCGCACTCGTTACCCTCCACTTTGCTGGGGCCGGCGCAGATCTTACCCTCGGTCTGGGACGGCCGGTGTATGCGCAGCGGGACCAGTTTCTTCATTCGCTTCCACTGCTGGTAATGGCCACTGCACATCGGCTGCGGCGTGGCCACATGAGCAGCGCGACCGCAGTCCCCTGTGTCGGTATAATTCGGTCCTACGCACGCACGGTACTCAATCATGGCCGTATGCTAGCGTCCGACCCCGACAAAATCGTTAGGACTAAGCCATGGCGATCACATCATTCGCCGGGTACGCGTGAAGTCCACTTAAGATCCCGTGCCGGCATCCGGACCAGGCTCGTGAGCGGCTAGCCATGAGGTATACATCGCTAAGTAGTTATAGGGGCAAAAGCATCGCTCCGCGGATCATTCCATGGGCCTAAAGCGTCCCCATCTAGTAACAGGACCAATAAAGAGCCCCGCAATATTAACAGGGCTCTTTATTTGTCTCTCCCTATTGGGACTGCCAACGGTTACGGCCGTCGGAGGCTGGAGCACAAACCATCGGCTTGCCGGTCGAGCTCACGCCCGTTCCGCCGCTACAGAATGCCCCGGGGTGGACGACTGCGGGCGCCTGCTCGGCTGCTTGTTCGGCTGCGGCTTGCTCGGCCGCTGCCTGCTCGGCTGCCGCTTCCTCGGCCGCTGCCTTTTCCTCAGCGGCCTTTTCCTTCGCCGCCTTTTCGGCTGCTGCCTTCTTAGCGGCGGCTTTCTCGGCTGCCGCTTTCTTGGCGGCGGCCTTTTCAGCTGCCGCCTTCTCCGCCGCCCGGTCAGCGAGCAACGTGTCAGAAGTCGCCTTATCTAGCCAAACAAGCTTGTCGGCGCGGTTTACAGTACAGACAAACACCTCGTCCTGAAACTGCCTGGTCGCATCCTCATCCGTGCAGGCGGTGAGAGCGGGGCTCGTCTCGGTGGCCGTCGGCGTCGGCGTTGCGACATCGGCAAGAGCCCCAACGTTCTTGGCATCGGCCGTCGCCGTTGTCGAGGGACCCGCGATCCCGCCACCGATCATGGCAACGATCAAGCCGCCTGCACCCGCGAGACCAGCCACTTTACGACTCGGAAAGCCAGCCCAGGACCTCCGCTTGAAGATGAAGCCGTAGAGCCCCGTGAACAGAGCGAAGACGCCGAGCATCATCAGGATTCCGGCAAAGCCGCTGGTAGCCGCCGACGAAATCAACAGCAGAATAAGGACAGCGGCCATGATCCAAAACGAGACAGTCGGGCGCCACCGCCCGGTAATTTGAGCACGGCGAGCCCCCGTGTATTTCATAATGCCCCCAAAAACAAATGCGAGTTGACGCGCTTGCGCCGGGGCTAGGCTAGCACGCGGCAATTATCGGCCGGCGTCCGCATCGCTGTCGTCGGCGAGCCGCTTCCGATCCTGGACTCTGACGCAACCTTCACCCCCCACAAACGGTGCCCCGATCTTCACTTGAGACCGGGGCACCTTGTGGTTTGACCTAAAACCTGCCCGCCGCCTCGGCAATGGCCTTGGGTTCCGATGCAAGCACTGTTTGATCACCCTTGCGCCAGTAAACCTGGCCGTCATAGAACCACAGCGACTTCTGTGGGGGAAGATCACTGTCAATCTCGACCGAGGACTGCCACCACGCGTCGAGCCGGAATTAAACCAGTCCAGCGGCCTGCGCGTCCGCCTTCTACCTAGGAGGTGCTATTCCCCGATTACGCATCTTGACACGATGCCTAGGCAACCACAAACAGGAATGTGTATTTTACGCTGCGGTTGCCTGCCGGCACTGCAGCCCGACCACGTCGCGCAGTGGGATCTTGAGCTCGAAGATCTCCTCCACGGTGACAACCCGCTCGCACCTGCCGATACTGGCGGCCAGACAGATAAGCCCATACTTCGCTCGGTGCCGCCGGCTATGGCATGCTTACGGCAAACAGGGGTATGGAAGAACCTAGGGGGTCTACCAATGAGCGACAATATAGAAGTGGGGCCGTGGGAAGGCGCATGGGGAATCCAAGCGGAGAACCTCCAAGATCTCTGGCGCCTGATTGGTGTCGCCGCCTTTGAGACCAGCCTGTCGAATCGTGTTGTTTGGAGGGGCCTTCCGGACTCTTCCTTCGAAGTTAACTCAAGTCTGGTCCGGCAGTTGCATCAAGAGATGGGCCGTGGTGATGACAGGTTCCCCAGTCTGACGGAGGAGTATCTTCGACAGCGCGAGCTCGAAATCCTGTATGCGGCACGTGAGTGGGCTATCGGGCTTTCCGAATATGGCAGCGTCACGGATTTACACCTGCTGGCGATGTTGCAACACCACGGTGCCCCAACGCGGTTGGTTGACGTTACATACAACCCCCTGACGGCATTGTGGTTCGCGTGTTCGGACGAAACCAAGGAAGACGTGGCCGGTGTCTTGGTCGCGTTGGTGGTGCCGGATGAGGTGGTTGTTACGGCCCCTCAAGTTCCCAACCCGTTTTCTGACACGCAGGCCGTTCCTGGTGCGCCGACGCTGATTTCCGCTCTAACCAGAGCGGGCGATCTCGGCGGATGCGTCTTAGTCGAACCACGACCCCAAGACGAGCGCATGAAAGCCCAAGAAGGGCTTTTCCTCACGGGCATATACCCGAATGAACAGCAAGACGGTCCTGTCGTGGGGCTGCCATGGGACCCCAGCGCCACACGCCTACTGAAACGTTTACGAGGTGAACCAACACCGAAAAGCGTCGAAGACTTCACCGGCTGGCGCGGCCTATCGGTCGCAGGGATAGTCATAAGCCCCGAGCTAAAGAGGGATCTCAGCCATTTCCTGCACAGCAAGTTCAACCGATCTCACCGGACCATGTACCCGGATATGGCCGGATTCGTGAAGTTCCTTAAAACCAATGACGCCGGGTTCGACCTTTTCGACAGGGGAATATATCTCCAAGAAAATTCAGGGAGCATGCCGACCTATTGGGCAAACCCTTCCAACGAATCGAATAACGAATAGGGCCGCTTTCGTCAGCGCTGGTGCAGCATGTTCTCGGCGCTTCCCGCCGATAGCGGTTGATGGAAACCGACTACGAAACACTACGAAACGCGGAGCTCACGTTCAGAATCTCATTAAGTGCGGTGACATGTCCTCTTCTGATACGGGTCGGTACTGAACTGACGAGCGGTTGTTCGTCTCTGCTCGTAATACCTCAGAACAAATGAGGCCTGCTCGCACAGGCCGACCTATTGTTGGTTCATGACGGTCAAGGAACTTCAAGAGTTAGTCAAGCAGTTCGCTGCTGACAGGGACTGGGAACAATTTCATACTCCCCGCAACCTGATCCTCGCGCTGTGCGGCGAAGCCGGTGAACTGGCGGAACTCTTGCAGTGGACAAGTGACGCGGACGTTGAAGCTTGGCTGGCGGAGCCATCGAACAGGCAGAAGCTCCGGCACGAACTCGCCGACGTGTTCTCCTACCTCCTGCGGATCAGCGACGTCTGCGGCGTCGACCTCGAGGAGGCGCTTGTCGAGAAGATCGAGCTTAACCAAAGCCGCTACCCGATTTCCTTGGCGAAGGGTTCAGCGCGCAAATACACAGAGCTCGCGGATCCGGAGCCGCATGGCCAGATTACCGGGGGAAACTGACATGTCGAACATCATTCTGCAGCCGTGTGCCAACAAGGCGGCCCAGGAACACTACACATCGACCATGCTGTCTCCGGTTCCGCTATCGCTTGTGCACTCTCATGTGTCGCTGCCGGACCAAGCGGCACTGACGACGTTCTCGGACAACGGAGGGATACGCCTCTGGGGAGCGAAACCCGGAGAGGACGGACGCAACGCAGCGCGGTGGAAACGCGTCGCCCCAGGCGACTACCTCCTCTTCGTTCACGGCGGCAGCAGGGTGTCCGTGGCAGAAGTCAGCCACACGTTCCGCAGTCAAGCCTTGGCACGCTCCCTCTGGGGTGAGACCAAGACCGCGAACGGTAAGGTGCAGACGTGGGAATACATGTTCGCGCTGCTGGAACCGAGGGATTTCACCCTGCCCACCATTACGCTCAATGAGCTGATCGGGCGCAAACGCAACGCTGCCGTGCAGGAATTCGTAGTCCTAGGCCTCGAGCCAAGCGCCTCGGTCGTGGAGTTCCTCGACCTGCCCGACAGTCCCGCGGCTGGCGACGAAGGAGAAACCCGACCGGGAGTTCGATGACTTGGACGAGGAAGCAACCGTCCTCAGGCGCAAGGAACAAGCCTACTTGCGCAACTACGTCCTCCCCGGCAACGCTGGCATTTGCGCCCTGTGCGAGCGAATCATGCCCATCGAGTTCCTTGTCGCCGCACACATCAAGCGCCGGTCTGCATGCTCGGACACTGAAAAACAGGACTTCGAGAACATAGCAATGCCCAACTGTAAGCTCGGCTGTGATGAGCTCTTTGGTCGGGGCTTCATATGCCTGAATGCAGAAGGAACCGTAGAGGTCAGTTCCCTTGCCCCTGACGTCGGAGCCGTGGCTGTGTACATCAATAATCACCTGCGTGGACGGAAGCCGGAATTCTGGAAAGAACATCCGGCATCCCACCGCTACTTTGAACATCACCGCCTCAAAGACTTCGTAAATTGACAGGACGGCTTAGATAGTTTAAACCGCCACACCGGAGAACGAGTAGCTACAAAGATTAGTATTTGTAAAGAATTGCGCGCTAGTGACGCTGTAAGCCGTGACAATCCCCTTCACTTCCCAGCAGTCAGGGCGATATCTAGTTCTCTGCGTCTTGAGCCTCTCTTAATTGCTTGATAGACAGTCCCTGTCGGTTCTTCCATTCATCAAGGCCATTTGCACTACGGCCAAGCATAACAGCGGCGGCGGTCGAGGCAGAACTGAACAAATAAGGTTCAGTAAGCTCCCACGTGTCAGAATCACGAGGCCGAAAGATTCCCCCATTCAGGAGTTTCTCCCTGGTCGATACAATGTGCGCAGGAGTTGTCTGGGTGGGTACGGATCGAGTGGTGCCTGATAGAACCAGAATCCCGCCGCCTTCCTGCTCCTTGCCTGTGGCCGTTTCATGTCCGAAGGCCCGCAGGTACAGAGTGTCCTCGATAATAGTCGCTTCATCGGCGCCTGGTTCACTCGATGCAGCTTGCGTGGATTTGATGATCTCTTCCGACAGGCCGATCTTGAAGGCGGTTTCTGCTGCGGTCAGAAAGTCTGAGGGACTAAGCATGATTAGATCAGCATTGCATTCATTCTTAGCCTCAAGGAGGAGTTCAAAGCGGGGAGCTCGATGGCCACTATTTTCTTCCGAGGTTTCGACCTTCCGCCACCAGTCATCCTTCTTCTCGGCCGTGACGAGCACGATTTTCAATCTGCCCTTGGACCTCAATGTCTTTGCATGATCGAGCACCTGTCGCCATAGCAGGAAGTCGCCATACTGCTTGTCGGTGCCCTTCTCGGCATCAATGTATCCGGGCGGTATTTGGTTATCGAAACGGGACTTGGCGGTCTCGATCTGCTCCCTGTATTCGTCGTCCGGATAGGGAGATCCTATCTTTCCGGCAAGGATGCGTTCAAGCTCGTTGACTACTTCGTCATTGTTCGGATTGACGGAGAAGCGAACTTTGCGGCTATCAATGAAATCATCTATTTCCACAATGATTTTCTGGACCGCGCTGATCGCCTCTTCGAGTATCGCTGCGTCCAAATCACCGTGGCCTCGGCTGGAGGACCACTTGTGGTACTCATCCTCAATGGTTCTTTGAGCACTGATGATCTTATTTCGAGCCTGGTTGGCAGTGATGGGATGAACCGCCGTGCGAGCACGGTTTCGCCAAAACTCAACCATCGCCTGATGAGGGACCCATAGCCGGGGTCCTAACGCTTCGAAGGCTTTCATCCAGACCTTTGACGCGCCGTCGTCCATCTTGTAGAGGTTCAGGAGCACATTGGCATCCAATGCGACAAAGCCCTCCGTGAGGGCAGCGGTTTTCACGGTGTCGTCCGGTAGCAGGTACTCCTCAAAGCCATGGAAAATACTGGTCATTTGCTGATTACTCCCTTGATCTGTTGTGTACAGGAGCACGCGTACACCTGCGCGCGTCTGCCGACATGAGAGTATCTAGTGAACACTTAAACGGTTAACCGGAGTCTGACTCGGGCACCGGGCAGTGCCAGCCAGAAAGGTAGCATGGGGAATTCCGTCAGGTTTCTTGATTCGAATCCAGATCAGGCGCTCGGAGGTGTACTCCTGCTGAGGCTTGAGCGCGCTCATGGTGGTCCTGCTCGACACGTGCTTTCCAAGACGTGGATGCCTGGCCCGTTGCCGGTGGAGACGCCATCGAGAAGTGATCTCAAAGACCGGCTCACAAGTCGATCGACAACTGCTGACGCCAGGCTGACTGCCGTAGACGGCGGTGCCGGAGAACTCCTTTACGCTTCAGGACTCGGCGTGCAGGAAGACGCTGGAATCCTGACGGGACGGCACCACGTGGCGGAACGCCTCGGCGAACTGGGTTCGCTATCGTTCTTTGCCTGCGAATTCCTCAGTCAGCCACCGATCATCGTCAGCTCATCTCCTGAATCCGCTATCTTGGCTGTTCATTTCACTGGCGGTCGCCCGAAAGAAGGTATGGCACCGGAGGCTCACTACCTTGACAATGCGGATGATCTGCGCGCGCTGCGTTTTTGGAATCCTGAGTTGCCGGATGGGCACACTGCAGAATGGAGCCATTTCCTATCGATCCTCTCCCGAGTGATCCCGGCTGGGTGGAGCCTTACTTCCGTGCGGTCGCGTGTGATTACATTGACTCATGCGCCCGAACTTCTGGCTAACACTAATCAGTCACTAGAATCCGACCATCTTCAATATCTACTCGTTGCAGGTATCTCTCCAGGCAGGCTTGATGTTACTAGCGAACGTCTCGACGAACTAAGGGTGACTCCACGAAAGATTGGCTGGCACGCGTTAGTGATGCGCGATGGTCTTTCGTTCAGTCTGCCACGGGATGATTCTCTGGAGTTCCTTCGCGTCTACTGCCATACGATTTTTCTAGATGTCCTCTTACTGGCACAAACACAGATGTCAGCGATCAGAGAGTTCGACGAAAATTTCCGCAAGCGCTCCATCGCAGATGCCGCTCAACTTTTGAGTCTGGAGATCAGTTACTTTAATTTTAAACGACTCATCTGGTTCGATTCAATGACGCGTTCAAAGCAGAAGCCGATGGATGTGATCTTGCAGAGGATGCAGGAGCAATCAAATATGCATTACGATGCACAGCGGTTTGCGGAGGACATCACAGAGGCATCACGTCTGGCTTCTTCGCTTCAGGCCCGGGCTGCCGCCACCCAAGCTGACAAAATTCAAGAATCCCAAGAGCGCATGAATAGCTTGGTCCAGGTATTGACAGCACTGCTGGCGCCTATTGGTCTCTGTTACACGGGAGCCGCTGTTCTATTCAATCCATCCGTTGAAGCGTTTGTCGTTACCACGTCGATCGGGGCAGCAACAACAGGTGTGCTTTTAGCCGCTTTGCAGATCCAGCGCCGGCGGCATCAAAAGCGCAATGGCTTATAAGGTAGTAACGACAGCATGCAGCGAGACATGTGCCGGATCAGCACGGCCTTGGTGTTGCTGACATCACGATCCCTAACAATCCTTTCACACCTAACGGCTTGCAATGCCTGCGACTGCAGAACTGTGCTTTGGCCTGCGGGGCTAACCCTGGCATAGGCGAATCGTGCCAGTCTTCCGCCTCGCATCTCAGTAAAGGTTTGTGTGGACGAATTTGAGACAGGTCTACATGAGACTGATTGTTGGGGCAAGGTGAATGCCGGAAATCAAGGTCTAGTTTTGGCGACGGTCGGGCAGCTGACCCATCCCCATAAAGGAACGTTTAGTGAGACAGCTAGAGTCGTAAGTATTGAGCGTGGGGCAACCAGCTAAATTCCTTGATGACCGTATAGTGCTGCGGTGAGGCGAAAGAGGGTTGATCCAGTACTGGTAGACAGGAAAACGGTATCTGTAGTTACTCTTGGCGACCTCGCACCTTCAACCACACCGCTTGGGGACCTGTCTGCGCGTGGTTGGCCAATTCGGTGGCAGACGCTGTTTTCAGGTTGACCCCGTCGACCCACCCGAGCTTCTCGTCCCACTCCTCGATGTAGGCGGCTAGGTTGCGGAGCAGTTCAGCACTCTCCTCGGCCCGGCCGACGATCCAATTGCACCGGTGGCACAGAAGCCTCCGAACGCACCTGCCGCAGCTCTTGTACGTCGGACAGCACTTGCGGTTGTGGTCAACCGACAGCCGCTTGCCGTTCGTCTCGGGCTGCTTGCAGCGCGCGCATACGCCGCCCTGCTCGGCCAACATTTCCTCGTAACGGTCAATGGTGATGCCGAACGTGCGCCGCAAGTGAAAATCCGCGGCACAGCGGCGGCAGTGCCACATCTTCGCGTCCTTGAAGTGCTTGCTATCCTGAAACTCCTCCTCGGGCAGCAGCCGCAGGCACATGCCGCACTCCTTCAAGCCGTCAACCCGGTAGAAGGTCGAACGCCTCTCCGGCCGCCGTACGACGCAGGGCTTTAGTGTCCCGTCGCCACTCCTCGATTGGGCGTCATGCGCACTGCACAGACCGTGTGCCTTTGCGGGGCGTCCACAGTCCGGGAACCGGCACGGCGTCTTGACGCCGGGCGGGTTGGTGTGTCGGATCGGCCTCAACTCCTCACCGGCCGCCTTCTGGTTGCGGTGGGAAACGCACAACCGTGACCTGCGGGTGTACACGTTCCGCCTGCACAGCTCCTCGCCGTCCGAGCCGGGGCCGACGCACGTAATGCCCTGCTCTGCCAGGTACTCCCCGAAGTGATACCGGCACAACCGCTCCGGGACCTTCACCGCCCTGCGGCCGCAAACGCCCTCGCCACTCCTGGCCAGCCTGATGCATGTCGTTTCCATGGCGCGCATGTTACGCGCCGGGTACGACAGGTCGCTATAGCCCTTGGGCCGCTGCGATCCCGCCTTCGCCTCCAGCTCGTCCATCTTGTCCAGGTTGAATCTGGAGAACGTGGGCAGGGGTCCGACTCGATCACCGACGATGTAGGGGTGCTGGTCTTTATTGAACTCCTGAAGTTTGTCCGAGTGCTGCTGTCAGGATCGCTTTGGAATAGCTGGATTCAGACATGGGTGGCCTGACCTCGATCAGACTGGAGACGGTTTATTGAATGGCTGCAGCACGGGCGGGCAGGGGGGACCCCTTGAAGGGGCGAGCCCCTACCCGCCCGTGCTTAGCGAGCAAGGCCGGCGACGGGTAATGAAGTCGATGAAACCCGTTCAGCCCTTGGAATGCAGCGCCGTAGGCAGATGGTTCTCCAGACCGAAGAACAGTTCAGCCATGCTCCGGTGCCTCCGGTCCGCGCCCCATTCCATCCCGGGATTGTCCTTGAGGATTGCGGCCCGGCGGTTGGTCAGCCGGGCATGTTCTGCCGGGGTGATTTCCTGCAGGTGGCCGGGCTTGATGCACAACGGATCTTCCTCGTCACGGCTGCAGATGTGGTCCAGCTGCATTTCCGGGCTCAGGTTGGGATTGACCAGCCGCATATACAGCCAGCGGTGGGCACGGTAGTTGCGCCCGTCCACGTAAAAGTGTCCGTATCCGTCAGCGTCCGGCGGGCCGGTCCAAACCCAGCATTCCCCGTCTGCCTCCACCTTCTCGGCAAAGCGGAGGATGGGATCAGGGCGCCGAGCTTCCGGCCCGTCCAAGCTGCCGTGACGTTCAAGCCGGGTCTTGTGCATGGAGCAGTAGCCGGCGGCGGTCTTGGTTGTGGCCAGCTTGCTGCATCCCTCTGCCTGGCAGGGGTTCGGCGCGGGCTGGGGCTTGGGCCGGCGGCCGATCTTCTCCGGGGTGCCGTTGCGGTGCACGCGGACGTGGTGATGGTTGCAGTAGCCCAATGCCTTGTGCGGTGCGGGGCATCCCTCCACCTTGCAGCCCTTCTGCCGGTAGGCGCCGATGGGAGCATGGAGCTTGTCTAGGTCGCCGGGATACTTCCGGCTTCGCTGGTAGTGGACGCAGCACATGCCGGCGGTGTCCGTGTGGCGGTTACAGTCTTCAATTTCGCAGGTCATGGGTTCCTCTCTGGAGTGTGGAGGCCTGCCGCGCATGAGGCGGCAGGCCTCCACCAATGGACGGTTAGACGGGCCGACGGCCGTTCAGGGCGCGGGGCTTTGTCAGCGTGGCCATGCTGGCGCCGGGATGTACGGCGGCGCGGTCATTGACCAAGGCGGCCTGTTTGGCGCGGCTGGCCTCCAGGGCCGCGCGCCGGGCCTCCAGCCCGGCGGCATTGGCAGCGTCGAATCACCGGCAGGCGGTGCGGTTGGTGGTCCGGTCAATGGCAGCCTACGGGGATGCCTCCCGGTAGTCCTGACCGTCAATGAACAATGCCCTGGTGAAGCTGGAGCCGTAGCCGGATTCGGTGACCAGCACGGAGACATTGGGAGTCAATCCCTTCTGTGCCTCCCGGACTTCTGCCATGCCTGCCGCGAGGGCGGCATTGTGCTTGAGGATGGCTTCCCCCAGCTTGGCGGCCGCGGCGTCGATGGTTGCCCGCGTCTCGGCCTCGAGCTCGGCCAGCTCGGCAGCGGTGAGCAGGTCGCCGCGGTCATCCTTCAAGGTCTCTGCCACAAGCTCCAGACATGCCGGACGTTCGGCACGTTCGGCGGCGGCGACGGCCTGCCGGAACGGCTCAATCACGGCGGCGAGGTCATCGGCCTTGCCCTTGGCGGTGACCAGCTGCCCGGCAACGGAGGCATCTCCGGCCGCAATGGCGGCCTTGAGGCGGTTAACCTCGGCCACGGAGGCTTGGGCGTCGTTGGTCTGGATCTGGAGGTTGTTCCTGGCGGCATCCAGATTGGCCATGGTGGCAGAACGCTTTGCCTGGGCAGCTTCCAATGGGGTCTTACTCATGTGGGTACTCCGTTCCTTGAGTCATTCAGGAGAACCGCGTCAGCGGTTCTCTGTTCTTTTGTTGATGTGCTGGAGACTTCCAGCCGGAGCCGCTGGCGCGGCTCCGCTATGTGCCCTTGATGTGTCGCCGGGGGTAGAGGCCTGAAAACCGCTGACAAGCGCCGCTGAGACTGCATCAGGTGTCGCTTCGCTCCCTGCTGCCGCAGCCTGGTTGCCTGTCTTTTTCCCTTTACTGGGGTGGATGGCTTATGGGATAACCCGTTTTTTGCCACGCCCTCAGAACGGCGGGTCGGCCTGGCCTTTGTCCGGCCAGGGCAGGGGCGCCACGTCGTCGGCCAGTTCGAACCTCCAGTGCGGCAAGGTCATTGCCTGTACCTTCGAGGTGTTCCAGCGCCGGCGGGAGTGGATCAGCCCCAGCCGCTCGGCTGCCTGCCAGTGCGCCGTGATGGTGTCCAGCTTCCGGCATCCCACCATGGCGGCGACGGTGGCCCGGTCTATGGTGGTGGTGCCGCAGTGGTCGGCGGTGCCGGCGGTGGCAATGATCGTCCGCTTGACCTTGGGCTTAAGGCCGGAGGCTTCCACGGCCACCAGGTATTCCCCGGCGTCGTACTGCTCCGCGGGATTCCAGTTGCCGGCCCGGTGCCTGGCTACCTTGAGCCAGTAACGGCCGGCATTCTGGAGCTCCCAGTCAGGCAGGGATGCCGCCGTCACCCTCCCGATTCCGGCAGGGCCAGCCGGTAGCCGGCGCCGTTGACCCATCCGGAGATGTAGCCGGCGGCGGTCAGAGCCTCCAGCGCGTCGAATACGGCTTGCCGCGGCGTGCCGATGTCGCGGGAGAGCTTGCGCCAGTTGGTGCGGGAGACCGGAGACAGGCCCGTAACGGCCTCGACCAGGGCCTCTGCGATCTTCCGGACGTTCTCGTCCATGCCGGGATCTGCGAGCGCGGCAGATGGCCATACGGCGCGCAGCGGATTCACCGGGCGCCGCCGCGCAGGGCCTTGAGCTTGCGCCCAGGATCGTTGACGGCGGCCTGTTCACGGGCCTTGGGCAGACGTTCCGCCGGATCTGTGGGGCGGAACCTGCGTTCCCTGGTCCCGTAGCCGGTCAGGAATCCGGCCCGGCGAAGCTCATGCGCGACGGCCATGATGCGGCCGCGGGTCCGCCATCCGGTGAACTGCTGCAAACCCGGCTGACCAAGGCGCATGTCCTGGCCAATCCCCTGCCATCCGTAGGTGAGATGGGCGGCAATAGTCTTTGCATCGTCGCTCAGGGCCGAGCGGGGTTCAATGGCGGCCAGCCAGTCAAGGGCTGTCCCTGCCGCCATCGTCAGCGCACCACGCGCTGCTGGCGCGCCCAGTTCTCAAGGTCGGCCAGCTTGTAGCGCACGGCGCCGAAGAACCGTGAGTAGGGCGGGCCGTCGTGGCGGTGCTGGGCCAGCGTCTTGGGTGCAAGGCCTAGGTACGCGGCAGCTTCGGCCCGGCTGAGGTAGATATTGCCGGTGATCTCCCGCGCGGTCACGGCGGTAACCGGCAGGTGGTCAGTATGTGAATCGAAAGAAGGCACGCTTCTCCTGCGCATCGTGCCGCGCATGGCGGCATGTCAATAAAGGATTGCGGCGTTGGCTACGCGCTGAGATGGAGCGCGCCAAGTGTGCCCGAGTGCCCGAGGGGTGCTCTTTGGACCGTGTTCATCTCGGTCGTTTCGGAGCCCTGATAAGCTCCGGCGGGTCACCACCCGCCTTCGTTCTCCATCCTACATCTACTGCAGCCTTCGATTCTGAATATCTTGAGGATGTATTACACACATGTCATTTATCACCCTCCGAATCCACAGGTACGGGCAAAACTTGCAGCACAATAAGGCCTGGATCTGCGCCGGAGGCGGTGAATTGTCCACAGATTGTGGATGAGATTTCCGCAAGAGGAGGAGCGCGTGTCGTCCTTTCCTCGGCGTGTCACGGTCATGTCCCGATCTTGCCCGGATGGAATCCGAACCAGCGGTCTTGGTGGTGACCATGGGGAAGGCAGGGCAGCGATAGCTGCCCTGAACCCACTGTTATTCTTGCAAGACAGTTGATCGTTGGGAGGGGAGCGCATGGGGGGTCTGGAAGAACAAGCATGGCAAATGGATTGCCAGCTATGTAGACACTGCAGGCAAACGCCATCAGCCGCAGTTCAAGACGAAGCGGGAGGCTGCCGCATACTTCGAGGAGGTCGAGGAGGCCAAGCGCAAAGGGCTTTATGTCGATCCGGCCAAGGCCAAGTCAATGACTGTAGGGATGGCCTGGGGGAAGTGGATCGAGCGCGTGGCAGCCAAGGGAGCGCGAGGTAACCGGCCCGCATCGCAGAAGACGCTGGAGGACTACGAGTTCAACTGGGAGCACTACGTCCGACCCCGATGGGAGTTTACGGCACTCGCCAACATTACCCGCGGGTTGGTCGAGGAGTGGCTCGACGGGCTCGCCACGCCGGCAGGCAAGCCAGCCAGCACCTACGGCAAGGACCGTGCCGCCAAGTATTTCACCCGTCTGCTGGACTATGCCGTAGTGGAGGGATGGGTTCCGATCAATCCAGCGCGTGACCGCGCCGGCGGTAAGATTGCCACTCCCGAAGTTGAAAGCTCGAAGACACAGGTCCGCCTTACACTGCCCCAGCTGGTGCGGCTCGCGGCATGCGCAGGGGAGTGGCAGACATTCGTCCTGTTCACCGGACTAACCGGCCTGCGATGGGGCGAGGTGTCGACCCTGCGCCGCAAGCACTTCGAGTTCGGAGACACCCCGTCCGTCGTGGTCGAGAAGGCCGTGGCCAAGACGCGGAAGCAGCGCGAGGTGCCGGTGCCCAAGTCCGTTGCCGCACTGGTGGAGGAGTCCTTCGGCGGCGCGGCCCCGGAGGCCCTGGCCTTCCCATCGCCGACCGGCCGTGTTCTTGACTCCAAGAACTTCGCCAACCGCCACTACCGCCCGGCGGGCAGGCTGGCGTCATCAGCCGTCAAGACGCTGCAGCATGCACTCCGGGTTACAGACAAGCAGAAGCGAGTCCAGGACGGCGACACGTTCAAGCTCGTGGCCGAGTTCGGCGGCAAGACGCTGGAAGCACTGCACCGTGCCCAGAAGTCTGCAGGGATCTCGGTAGTGGATCAGACGACGCCGGATCTCTGGCACGCCCTCGGCCTGGCTGAGTTGGAGCGGGTCGTGCTGGTGCCTGGCGACTCCGACTTCCTCGTGCCCACCTTCCACAACCTCCGGCATACCGCGGTGTCGCTGGCCATCAGCGCCGGGGCGAACATCAAGCTGGTCCAGCGGATCGCAGGCCATGCGTCGGCAACCATGACACTGGACGTGTACGGTGACCTGTTCGACGACGACCTGCACGACAGCGCGAAGCGGCTGAACGAGGCGCTGCAGGAAGTCGGAGGATTTGCGCTAGCAAGTAACTAGCAAGCTAGTCCCTCTACTACCCAGCAACGCTAAGGAAGTAATGCCTGTCTTGTAAACAGGGGGTCGCCGGTTCGAATCCGGCAGGGGGCTCTCATAAAAGCCTCTGTTAGAGCGGTTTTCCGGCTCGGCAGGGGCTTTTTCTGTGCCGTCAATAGTGCCATGTGTGCAACGTGTCAACGGGGCCTGTTTCCGGGGAAGCCGCCCACGTCTGGGATGCACTGCCGGCCATCGGACAGATTCCCAGAGCCATCGGAATACCGGAACCACAATCCCAGCAGTCGTCGCCCAACTGACGCACAGGGCAATGTGCAGATCCTGCTGGATGCAGGCGGCACGGGCATACACTGGTTCACAACCTTGATGCCGTTGCGTCTTGCGTGTTCAGCACGAGTCCTTGGCGGCCCGGGAGAGGACTGGATTCATGCATAAAAGCTGATGTCCCTCAGCCAGCGAACCGGACAAGTCCGCTGACCTGAAACGGCCGGTACTGACAGCACAGACTGAACCTATTCCCGAAGGACTACCCGCAATGAAGCGACATACCGCCATTCCGGCGATGGCTTTCGCCGCCGCTCTCGTCCTGGCTGGCTGCGGCGCTAATACCACATCCGAGAGCCCGGGATCCGCCCCTTCCGCCCCCGGGACCGCTGCCCAGACTGCTGCTGCCTCGGCCGAACACAGTCGTGCAGACACGATATTCCTGAGCCAGATGATTCCGCATCTTGAGCAGGCGGTGGAGGTCAGCGAGATCATGCTCGGCAAGAAGGACATCGATCCGCAGATCAAGCAGCTGGCTGAAGACATGAAGGCTTCCCGGACCCAGGAAATTGAACAAATGAAGGAATGGCTCCAAGCCTGGGGTGAACCGGGCACGATGTCCACCGGTGGGCCGTCCATGGACGCCAGGGATGGCGAAGCCGGTAACGAGGGAGAACGTGACGCCGGACAGCCTGGCGAGAACGACGAATCCGACCGAAGGGTGGAGATGAGCGAACAGCAGTTTCGCGAGCTCAGGTCGGCCCAGGGCATCGATGCCGAACGCCTGTTCCTGACGGGAATGGCCAGACACCATGAAGGCTCGATCGCCATGGCGGAGCAGGAAGCCAAGGACGGGTTGAACCCCGAGGTGATGGCTCTGGCGAAGAAGATCGCGGCGGAGCAGCGGGCGGAAGTGGACCAGATGAAGGAGCTCGTCGCTTCCCTCTGAGCCGCGCCGTGTCCCGGCTGCGGACGAGCCAGCAGCATGGACCATGGGCGCTTCAGGGCGGATTCATTGAAGCGCGGCAGGGCGGCACCGTCCTGCCGGGGCTGGGTCGCCATGGTGGCCCCGGACCTGGGCGTGCTCTGGATCGTCAGTTCCGCGACGGGCATCCGCCGGATGCTGGAACTGGAGGAATAGGGTATCCAGGTCCTGCAGGAGCCCCCGCCCGGGCATACAGACCCGCGGTGACATGCCTGCCTGCTGCCCGGCCACTTGGCGGCGGCAGGAACCGCGGGAACCACACCGATGTTCCCGGCGGGCCGGCCTCTTGCGCGGGCCCGCCGCCGGGTCCTTACTGGTAGGAGGAGCCCGAAGCGTCCGGTGAAGCATGTCCGGAAGCCGGCGAAGGTCCGGCTGCTCCGAGGGAACCGGCGCGGCCAGGCTCCAGCTCAGGAACGAGTGGAGGAGGAGCAATGTTCGCACGAGTGAGCACCTTCAGGACCGGCCCGGAAACACCGCCGTCGCCTCCGGAGGAGCAGGCCAGGAAGGTGCTGGAGATGCCTGGGTGCCGGGGACTGTATTTCCTCAAAGGGAAGGAGTCAGGCAAGTCCCTGGCCATTACGCTCTGGGATTCCGAGGAGGCCATGACCGCCAGCCGGCAGGCGGCCGACAAGCTCCGTGCCCAGCTGAGCAGCGACAGCAAAATGGAGATCGTGGGCGTGGAGGAATTCGAGGTGACCGCCAGCGACATCCCGGCCTGACCTGCGGCAAGCCGGTACGGCGACGATGCCTATTCCGGAATCGACTCGTACGTGGGCCCGGGGTTCTCGCCCTGCTTCCGGATGACATGCCGGACGCCGTGGAGCTTAGCGACCCGCTTTCCCAGCTCGATGGCCACGGCCCGGGAACCGCAGCTGGAGATGACCTTGTTTTGGCCCTTGATACGGTTCATCCAGTGGCCGTCTTCCCAGTAGGTTTCGATGGTGCCGGCGGGCATGGGGGACTCCTTCCCGCCTAGGAACGGATACCTGCCACGCTACCCACAAGCGGCGCCGGTGGGAAGCATATTCCCAAACTGGGCCGGTCAGGCATCGACTAGCCGGCTCAACGGGAGGACGATTAAAGGACAGCCAACCATAAGGAGGTCGGTGATGTGCTACTCATCGCACCGGGATTTCGGCTGGAGCGTCAGGAAGGACGCCGTCCGGAAGCCCGAACGGCAGCGTGAACCAGCGCCTGAGGAGCGTCCGGAGCCCCAGGTGCAGGCGGATGATGACAGGCTGTGGGCCTTCCTTGTCCAGGACAAGGACACGGCTCCGGAGGAGCGCATCCGCGAAAAGGTTTAGACGCAACCGGTCAGGAAGGCCCCGCCCCGGCGGGGCCTTCCGCTGTCCCGGGGAACCGTCCGGCTCCGGCGGCAGCTGCGGCTGTGACCAGCATCTCAGTTCCAAGCGGTTCAGAGCGGGAACCGGCGGCGATAAGGTACCGTTACCTATTCGTAATACTGCCCGATCTGAATGCGTGTGACCATGGCTCAAAACTCCGATACCGACGACAAGCCCAAAGACGACAAACCCAAAGACGACAAGCCAAAACCGCTCCTCGGACTCAGCGGTACCCAGACCATAGGCTCGGCCCTGGCCGCGGTAACCTCCGCCCTTGTGGGGTCCTTCCTCGGCGTCGCCGGAACGCTGATCGGTGCCGCCCTGGGGTCGGTCATTGCCACGGTGGGCGGGGCTATTTATGCCCGCACCCTCACCACGGCAACCACCATTGCGATGAAGAAGATCCCGGGGCGCCGGAGCCTGGCGGAGGCCAACGGCGGCATGCTGGGCGCCGCTGCCGCTGCCGCGGCTGCCACGGAGGCCGAACCCGCAGTGGCCCGTGAACGGCGGAAGCTGGCGCCGGGCACGTGGCTCAAGATCGGAGCCGTCAGCGCCGCAGCGTTCGTTCTGGCCATGGTGGGGATCACCGCCGTGGAATTCGGAACCAACAAGCCGATTTCCAACCTGGTGAGGGCGACGTCGACCAGCGACAGCGCCCCCGCGGAGCAGACCACGACGCTGGGCCAGTTCCTGGGCGGCACCGAGCCGGCCTCCCGGAATACGGAGCAGACGGAGGAGGAGGGCGAGCCGGCCGCGCCGGAGGAGCAGGGGACCGCGCCCGCCGAAGACAGCCTGGACGGCACCGGTACGGAAACCGGCGGCCCCACCGGTGAAGACCCCGGCCAGCCCGCGCCCGAAGAACCGGGGACGGGTGAAGCGGACACCACCGTGCCCGAAGAGCCGGCCCCCGGTACCGAACCGGCGGCCCCGGAAGAGCTCCCGGCCCCGGAGCCGGCCGAGCCGGAAGTGCCCGAGGACGGCACCGGCTCGGTCCCGGGCCAGTAGCCCGGACTGCCCGCGCCCGGCAGCGGCCGGCGCCCGCGAACCTTCGCGCGCGCCGGCCACTTTCGTCTGCCTGCCGGGATCAGGATTCGTCGATGCGCTTGAGCAGCTCGCCCAAAGCGTCCCGGATGTCGTCGTAGTTGTTCTGGCTCGCCCGGCTTTCCCCCGAAATCACCGCGCAGCGGTGAATCTTGTGCAGGTCGCTGAACGGGAACTTGTAGTGGGCCTTGCTCTCCTCCGGGTGCTCGTCGTCAACACCAAGGAACCACTGCGCATACTCTTTCGGCCCGTCCCGGTCCAGGGCCTTGCTCAGCTCCTGCGTGGACGGCGCATGCTCGCTCCAGTCGTCGCGGCTGTCGCGGACGACCTTTCCCTCGCGGATCAGGGCCTTGGCATGCTCGAAGCCCTTCTTGTTGAGTTGGACCGCCATGCCCGTGTCCTTCCGTTCCTGCAGGCCTGTCAGAGGATGGGTCGTCCGCCGGTCACTGCGACCCGGGCGCCGGAGATGTAGCTGCCATCATCCGAGGCGAGCAGGACATAGACCGGGGCCAGTTCGGCCGGCTGGCCGGCCCGGCCCAGCGGGGTGTCCTTGCCGAAGGACTCGACCTTTTCCGGCGGCATGGTGGAGGGGATGAGCGGGGTCCAGATGGGGCCGGGGGCAACGCTGTTGACCCTGATGCCCTTTTCGCCCAGGAGCTGGGCCAGGCTCGCGGAGAAGTTCGCGATGGCTGCCTTGGTGGCCGCGTACGGGGCCAGGGCCGGGCTGGGCATGTCCGAGTTCACCGAGGAACTGCCGATGATGGACGAACCCGGGGCCATGTGCGGCACGGCGGCCTTGGCCAGGTAGAACATCGCCGAAATGTTGACCTTGAAGGTGTATTCCCATTCATCGTCCGGGATCTCCTCCAGCGAGGTGCGGGTCATCTGGTACGCGGCGTTGCTGACGAGGATGTCGATCTTGCCGAACTCGCGCACCGCCGTGTCGATGACCTTCCGGCATTGCTCCGCCGTATCCAGGTCGCCGGACACCAGGACCGCCCGCTGCCCCGCTTCCTCGACCAGGCGGGCCGTGTCCCGGGCATCCTCGTCTTCGCTCAGGTAGGAAATGAGCACGTCGGCTCCTTCGCGGGCGAAGGCGATCGCGACCGCCCGGCCGATGCCGCTGTCGCCGCCGGTAATGACGGCCGCCCTGCCTTTGAGCTTGCCGGTGCCGCGGTAGCTGTCCTCGCCGCAGTCCGGCACCGGCGTCATGGCGGACTGGGTGCCGGGTACTTCCTGTTGCTGTGCAGGCTGGCTCATGGTGGGTCCTTTCGGGAAAAAGCAAGTAGGCTTACAAACTAACCGCGTCCGGGCCGGATGAGAAGAAGCGGAAAGGGAGGGCGGCGGCATGGAGTATGAGTGCGTCATCATCGGCGGGGGAGTGGCGGGGCTCGCGGCGGCCATGGTGCTGGCCAGGGCCCGCCGGAGGGTCCTGCTTCTGGATTCGGGCCGGCAGAACAACCTGCGCACGTCCCATTCGGGCGGGGTCTTCCTGCACGATGGAGGTACGCCGGCAGCCATGTACGAGGCAGGACTGCGGCAACTGCGCGCCTACCCGACGTTCAGCTACCGGCAGGAAACCGTGGTCGAAGCGCAGGCGAACGACGGCGGCGGCTTTGGGCTGCTGACCGCCTCCGGGCGCACCGAGCAGGCCCGGACGCTGGTCCTGGCCCAGGGCGTGGACTACGAGCCGTCCCCGGTGCCGGGCGTCGACGCCCTCTGGGGCACGAAGGTGGTCCACTGCCCGTTCTGCGACGGCTACGAATCCAGGAACCTGCGGGTGCTCGCCCTGGGTGAGCCTGAGTGGCTTGAGCACATGCGCGAAATACTTCCCAACTGGGTGGACGATATCGCCTGGGCGGATCCGTCCGAAGTGGCACGGCTCGACGGCGGCGGGCAGGACGACGGTCCTGTGGTGGTGAGCTTCTCCGACGGCCGGCAGGCGGAGTTCGGGCGGGTCTTCGCCCAGCAGAAATTCCGGCTCCGGGACGGCATCGCCGACATGCTCGGCTGCGGGCGCACCGGATCGGGCGACCTTGAAACCGATCCCCGGGGCCTCACCACCGTTCCCGGCGTCTTCGCCGCGGGCGACCAGACCACGGGGGCGCAGCAGGTCAACCTGGCCATCGGCTCGGGCCATGCGGCCGGCATGGGAGCGGTCTTCGCCCTGTCCGCCGCCCGGCGGGCGGCGGCATCGGCGTCCTAACGGGCTTGCCGCCCCTGGACCGTGTGCCTAGGGTGAATCGGGTAAGCAACCTTGGTTTTCCAGTGAAGGGCAGGACCATGAGCAGCTTCCGTCCGGACAAGGACCCGCAGAATCCTGACCAGCCGGCCGAAACGGGCCGCGTCCGGCCCGACAACGACAACGAGGAACGGACCTCCGCGGACAAAGCCGCCTCCGCCAATCCCGATCCGGTGACCCAGAACATTACCGGGCTGGAGCCCGGCGGCGGCGTGCCGCCGGGCGAAACGCCGCCGGCCGAGGACCAGATGAGTGCGGACCAGGGCCACGAGGAATAGTTGGCGTCCCGCGGAGCCGGGGCAAGTCGGCGCCGTGGGACGCAGCGGCGGGCTAGCTTCCGGCGTGGATCTCGTCGACCTTGGCCGCGACGAACCGCAGGTGCTCCCAGCCGCGCACGGCCGCCCGCGCGGTCCGCTCGTCCACGTCCACACCCTTGCTCCGCAGGATCGACAGCAGGGTCGCGTCGGTGATGTCCCGGCGGATTTCCTCCAGCCAGGCTGACTGCAGCCGGGCCGGAACGGGCAGCCGCAGGCGCGCCGTCACCAGGTTGCCCAGCACATAGGCCAGGCCGCAGACCGCCAGCCCGGCGGCGAGCAGCGGCAGCAGGTTCCCCTGGGTGGCTGCAGCCACGGCGCCGGCCACACCGGTCAGCACCAGGACGAGTACGGCGCGCTGGAGCACGGCGGTACCGTACCTGCCGTCCGCCTGGCGCCGGCCGGCGACCGGTGCCAGGAAGGCGGCGCGGTTGGCCTGGGCCTTGCGCAGCCAGGCGGTCCGCCCGCCGAGTTCGGCATTGACCAGGTCCTCGGCGGCCGCCAGTTCGGCCGGGTGTCCGGCGCGCAGTGCGGCCAGCAGGGGATCCTCCTTGTCCGCCCAGGCGCGGGTGAGGCGGGAGTCGATGGCGGCGGCCAGGTGCTGCAGCCCGAGGCGGGAAGCTTCGCGCGGGACCAGGCGGGCGTCATCGGGCCAGGCGGGCGCACTGGAGGGCAGGGCCGTTTCCGTGCGGATGCCGTAGCGGGGCGAGCCGTCGGAGAGCAGGTAGTCGGTGGAAATGCTCACGGGGTTTCCTCGGAGTGGTTATTGGGGCGGACACGGCATGCCAATAACCCTGCTCCGGGCGGTTGGCACTGTAAGATTCGACCACGCCGCCGGCGCCGGGCAAAACCGGATGTCAATTGCGACAGGCGGAGCTCCTGCCGACGGACGGCCCCGATTTGGCAAGTCCGCCTTCCGGCATATACCCTGTGATACGCATCACGAACTGAATATGCCTTCGAACCGCGGCGGGAGAGTCCTGCCGGTGTGAACGATCCACGGCAGGCGCCGAAGGAGCAAATCCTCCCCGGGAATCTCTCAGGCCCCTGTACCGCCGCGGCAAGGCACCTCTGAAAAGCAGTCCCGGTCCAGCCAGCGGGGCTCACCCACGGGGCAAGCTGCGCGCCTTTCAGGCGTGCGGCGGAAACTCTCAGGTCAATGACAGAGCGGGGAGGAGTCCGGCCCTCCGGCATCCCCTGACAGCACATGGAGCCTCCCCTGATCCACCACCACGGAATGCAGCAGCCATCGTTGTGCATCCACCCGCGCCTGCCCGGCACTGCCCGGGGGCTGGGGCAGGCCCCGCCGCGCCGCTGACCCCTGCGCCGCTGACCCTGCTGAGGTGACGGCGCCCTGCAGCGCCGGGTGGCCTCCCTTGCTCCGGCCATGCCGGAGGATCCGTTCGTCCGAAACAGGACCGCAACATCCCTGTGCCATAAAGGCTTAACAAACGTGCCTGCCCTCAAGGGCGAGGACAGGTGCACCACCGCGCGCCGCCGTCGAGCATCGCGGGTGCGGTACCGCAAGAAGGAAGAGAGAAATCTGCATGTCAGACCGGAACACCGGAACCGCGTCGGGCCACCCGTCCGGCAATCCGTCCCAGCCCTCCGCTACCCCTGGAGGTACGTCCGTTTCGTCCGCGGCCCAGGAACCCCACCTTGAGCGGCAGTTGTCCAACCGGCATATCCAGCTCATTGCCATCGGCGGGGCCATTGGCACCGGCTTGTTCATGGGCTCGGGCAAGACCATCTCGGTGGCGGGTCCGTCGGTGATCTTTGTGTACATGATTATCGGCTTCATGCTTTTCTTCGTCATGCGGGCGATGGGCGAGCTGCTGCTGTCCAACCTGGCGTACAAGTCCTTCAGCGACTTCGCCGCCGACCTGCTGGGCCCGTGGGCCGGGTTCTTTACCGGCTGGACCTACTGGTTCTGCTGGGTGGTCACCGGCATCGCCGACGTGATCGCGATCTCCGGCTATGCCAACGAGCTGGTCCCGGGCATCCCGTTGTGGATCCCGGGGCTGGCCACCGTGGCCATCCTGCTGGTGCTGAACCTGCCGACAGTGAAGGCCTTCGGTGAAACCGAATTCTGGTTCGCGCTGATCAAGATCATCGCCATCGTGGCCCTGATCGTCACCGGCCTGGTGATGATCTTCTCCGGCTTCAGCTCCGAGGCCGGCCCGGCCGGCTTCTCCAACCTGTGGAGCCACGGCGGCTTCTTCCCGCATGAGTTCATGGGCTTCGTGGCCGGCTTCCAGATCGCCGTGTTCGCCTTCGTGGGCATCGAGCTGGTGGGCACGACCGCGGCCGAGGCCAAGGACCCGGAGAAGAACCTGCCCAAGGCCGTCAACTCCATCCCGGTGAGGGTGCTGCTCTTCTATGTGGGCGCGCTGGTCATCCTGATGGCCGTCACCCCGTGGACCGAGTTCCGTGCCGGCCACAGCCCGTTCATCGGCATGTTCTCCCTGGCCGGCCTGGGCATTGCGGCCACGGTGGTGAACCTGGTGGTGCTGACCTCGGCGATGTCGAGCGCGAACTCGGGCATCTACTCCACCTCCCGGATGGTGTTCGGCCTGGCCCAGGAAGGCGACGCTCCGGCAGTCTTCGGCAGGCTCTCCCCGCGCAAGGTGCCGCGCAACGCACTGTTTTTGACCTGCGTGCTGCTGCTCTCGGGCGTGGTGCTGCTGTACGCCGGCGAGAACGTGGGCAAGGCGTTCGAGATGGTCACCACCGTCTCGGCGGTGTGCTTCATGTTCGTCTGGTCCATCATCCTGGCCAGCTACCTGGTCTACCGCGGGCGCCGGGCCGCCCTGCACGAGGCGTCCGCCTTCAAGATGCCCGGCGGACGCGTGATGGTCTCGGTGGTCTTCGCCTTCTTCGCCTTCGTGCTCTGGGCGCTGACCACCCAGCCGGACACACTCATGGCGCTGCTGGTGACCCCGGTCTGGTTCGCGGTCCTGGGCGTGGCCTGGGCCGTGCTGCGCCGGCGTCCGCTGCACGTGGCCCGCGCCGAGGCGTTCCGCGCTCGGCTTCAGGCCGAGGGCCGGGAGACCGGTGACCGCGAACCGGCAACCGTCGGCGCAGCCGAATAACACCGGCAGCCGAATAACACCGGCAGCCGGACCACCGGCCGCTGCCCAAACAGGCCGGCCTGACGGAGGGCCCCGCACACGTGCGGGGCCCTCCGCCGTGTCCGCGGCCGGCAGCTGCCGGCGGCCGGTTACCGGCTCCGGCGCGGTCCGGCCAGTTCCATCAGGTCCGTCAGCGGCGGGCGCGTGCCGCGGTGCAGCTCCACGCCCGGGGGCAGCCCCTCCACCCAGACCTTGGAACCGGAGACGTTGATGGTGATCCGGGCCGGGCCCAGCGGCACGTTGGGGGCGTGCAGGTATCCCCAGGAGTCGGGCAGGACCGGATCCATCCAGAGGCCGCCGTGGGACAGGTGCGCCTCGTAGCGCAGCATGCTGCGCAGCAGCATCACCGGGGCCGCCGAGGCCCATGCCTGCGGGGAACAGGACGTGGGGTAGGTCACCGGCTCCGGGTAGTCGGCGCGGCCGAACCCGCAGAAGAGTTCCGGCAGCCGGCCCCCGGTATAGTCGGCGGCCTCCAGCAGGGCGGTGGCAATCCGCTGGGCCTCGGGAACGAAGCCGTAGCGCATCAGGCCGGCCACGATCAGCGCGTTGTCGTGCGGCCAGACCGAGCCGTTGTGGTAGCTGACCGGGTTGTAGGCGCCCATGTTGCTGGCCAGGGTGCGCACGCCCCAGCCGCTGAACATCTCCGGGGACATCAGCTTCCCGGCCACCAGGGGCGCCTTGTCGCTGTCCACGATGCCGGACCAGAGGCAGTGGCCCATATTGGATGCGCAGGCATCGACGGGGCGTTTGTCCTTGTCCAGCGCGATGGCGTAATAGCCCTTGTCGGGCAGCCAGAACTGTTGGTTGAACCGCTGCTTCAGCCGGGCCGCGCGGTCCCGCAGGTCGGCCGCCAACGCCAGGTCCCCGGCGTCGTACGCCATCCAGGCCCGGGCGATGTAGGCGGTGTAGACGTAGCCCTGCACCTCGCACAGGGCGATGGGCGGTTCCGCCATGCGCCCGTTGGCGAAGTTGATGCCGTCCCAGGAATCCTTCCAGCCCTGGTTGGCCAGGCCCTGGTCGTTGAGCCGCCGGTATTCGACAAAGCCGTCCCCGTCGCTGTCCCCGTAGTCGCGGATCCAGTCCAGCGCCCGGTCCGCGTGCGGCAGCAGCGCGGTCACGTCCTCCGCGGGCACGCCCCAGCGGCTGACCTCACCCAGCAGCGTCACGAACAGGGGAGTGGCATCGACGCTGCCGTAGTACGCGGACTTGCCGCCCAGGGCCAGCTGCGTACCGACCCCGAGCCGGACCTCGTGCAGGATGCGGCCGGGCTGTTCCTCGGTCAGCGGGTCCACCACCGTGCCCTGCCGGCTGGCCAAGGTCTGCAGCGTGCCCAGGGCCAGCGAGGGGTCGAGGACCACGATCATGTAGGAGGCCAGCAGCGAGTCCCGGCCGAACAGGGCCATGAACCACGGTGCCCCGGCGGCCACCACCATGCGCTCGGGCTGCCGCGGGTCCACGATCCGCAGGGCTCCAAGGTCCTCGTGGCTGCGCAGGACCGTGCGTTGGACGGACGGGTTGCCCATCCGCAGCGCCGGCATGCTGGCCTCCCACGCCTGCTGCCGGCGGTCCCGGGGCGAGACGGCGTCCGGGGAATGCATGACCGAGGGACCGGCCCACGCCCTGTCGCCGGTGGCCGGGACCACCGCCACCTGCACGCCCCAGCTGCCGTGGGCGGGGACGACGGCGCGGAAGAGCAGCCCGTCGGGCCCGGCCTCGGCACCGGGGGCGCGGACGACGACACCCTTGCGCACCCCCTGCCATTCGGCCTGGATGGTCAGCGTTCCGCGCCTGGTGCGCCGGGTCTGCTGCCACTGCCGGTGAGCGAGGCCTTCCTTGACCTCGAACAAGTCGGCGAAGTCGGCCTCCACCGCCAGCGCAATGAGGCAGTGGGCAGGTTCAAGGCCGTAGTTGCGCACGGTGATGTCCTCGAGGATCCCGGCGCCCAGCTCCCGGCTGCGCTCGACGGTGAGCGGGCTGTCCGCCCGTCCGTCCGCCAGCGGCGCCCGGCCGACATAGCTGCCCTGGTACGGGGCGGGCGTCCACGCGCCCAACGGCTCCAGGGGCTCTCCGTTGACGGTGAGGTTCCAGCGGGAGAGGATCCGGGTGTCCTGGAAGAAGACCCCGTGGGGATGATGGGGGAAAATGTCCCCGTTCTGCAGCGAGATGCAGAAGTTGGCCCCCTCGACCAAGGTGACGGCACCGGCTCCGGTAGGGCCTGCGATGCTGTCAGCGTTCCATGCGGCCACGATTGGCTCCTTCGATGTGCCTGCATGCTTTTTTGAATCTACGCCTGCCCGGGCCGGGGCACCAGAGCGCCCGGGATCCCGTACTATTAAACGTTCTATTCAGCGTTCCACTCACAGCAGCCGGGGATCATGAACGTGTCGTTCCGCACCACAGTCCTGTCCGCCCTCGCCGCCGTCCTGGTGGCCGCCGGTGCCGCCGGCTGCGGCCAGCCCGGCGCCGCCGGCGCTTCCGCCGCCACTGCGGCACAGCCGGCGGAAGCCTCGCAGCCGGCACAGCCGCAGCCGGCCCGGACCGCCGAGGCCGGCGGATCCGGCACCCCTGCACAGCAGCAGCCCTCAGCACAGCAGCAGGCGGAGACCCGGGCCGGCACGGCGCTGGCCCAGCTGTCGACCATCGGCATCAAGGGACGGGCACCGAAGACCGGCTACTCCCGCGACCGGTTCGGCGACGGCTGGCAGGACCCCGACGGCAACGGCTGCGACGCGCGCAACGACATCCTGAACCGGGACCTGGCCGGGATCCGGCACCGGGCCGGCACGCACGGCTGCATTGTCACCTCCGGGACGCTGAACGACCCCTATACCGCTGCCAGGATCAGTTTTGTCCGCGGCAACGCCACCAGTACCGCGGTGCAGATCGACCATGTGGTGGCCCTGTCGGACGCCTGGCAGAAGGGCGCCCAGCTGCTGTCCGCACGGCAGCGCCTCGCCTTCGCCAACGACCCGCTGAACCTGATCGCCGCCGACGGGCCGGCCAACGGCGCCAAATCCGACTCGGACGCGGCCTCCTGGCTGCCGCCGAACAGGGGCTTCCGCTGCCGGTACGTGGCCCGGCAGACGGCGGTCAAGGCCAAGTACGGGCTGTGGATGACGCAGGCCGAACACGATGCCATCGCCCGGGTGCTCTCGTCCTGCCCGCAGGAACCGGTCCCGTCCGCCGCGGTGGCCGCCAGGCGCACCACCGCGGCCGCGGCCGCCGGCACCTCCCGGATCCCGGCCGAAGCATCCCGGTCCGGAGTGCCGTCCTACCGCAACTGCACCGAGGTCAAGGCCGCGGGGGAGGCCCCGATCCGGGCCGGCGACCCGGGCTGGGACACCAAGTTCGACCGCGACGGCGACGGCGTGGGCTGCGAATCCTGAGCCGTCCCGCCACGCGCGGCCGCCTACCGCGCACACGCGGGATGGGCGACACTGGAAGGCAGGCAGCACCGCAGGAGGGTCGATGACGGAATCCAGCCCCGCCGAGGGGGCACGGGAAGCCGCGTCCCGGGCGGCGGACGCCGCCGAGGAACTTTCCGACACCAAGACGCTCGATGTGCTGGCGCGCTTCGGCTTCGCCGTGACCGGCCTGCTGCACATCCTCATCGGGGCCATCGCGCTGGTCATCGCCTTCGGCGGCGACGGCGAGGCTGACCCGGCCGGCGCCGTCGAACTGCTGGCGGACAGCCCGTTCGGACCGGTGCTCATGTGGGCCGGGTTTGCCGGCTGCGCGGGGCTATCGCTGTGGCAGTTGAGCGAGGCGACGCTGAGGATGCGGCGCCGGCGTCGGCGGGAGCGGGCGGAAAAGGCGGTCTCCTCCGGCGGGCTGAGCATCGGCTACGGCAGCGTCGCCCTGATGTTCGCCAACTTCGCGCTCGGCCGGCGTACGGATTCAGGCGAATCCACCAGCGATTTCACCGCCGCACTGCTGGGCACGCCCTTCGGCCTGCCCGTGCTGATTGGCATCGGCGCCGCCGTCATCGGCATCGGCGTCTATTTTGTGGTCAAGGCACTGCGGCGGGGGTTCAAGGAGGAGCTTTCCTTCGGGGACGGCAAGCGGGGCAAGCTGCTGACGAGCCTGGGTGTGTTCGGGCACATCGCCAAGGGCATCGCGCTCGGGCTGGTGGGGCTGCTGGTCATTGTGGCCTCGGTCCGGCACGATCCGGCGGAGTCGACCGGGCTGGACGGGAGCCTGAAGGCCCTGCGGGACCATCCCCTCGGCGTCTACGTGCTCAGCGCCGTGGCTGCCGGGCTGATCGCGTACGGCATCTTCGCGATGATCCGGGCCAAGTACGGGAGGATGTGACCGCGGCCGAGGCTGGACCGCGGCAGCGGGGGAGCGGATAATCTGCTCACAACGGCACCC
Organism: Arthrobacter mobilis; assembly: GCF_012395835.1. GTDB lineage: Bacteria > Actinomycetota > Actinomycetes > Actinomycetales > Micrococcaceae > Crystallibacter > Crystallibacter mobilis. Next base: position 39,555 of record NZ_JAAZSQ010000021.1, on the reverse strand, counting down.
GGTGTGCCGCGGTGTCCGAGTCGGGAGGACAGGATGCGCGCAGGATCGATTCTGGGACTGCTGGTCGTGGTGTGGCTGGCCATCGGTGTGCTGGCTGCGGCGCAGCGGGGTTATTTCGGGGCGCCGCCGGAGAACTGCGCACAGGCCGGCACGGTGGCGGCGGCGATCGCTGCCGGGCCGCTGAACTACACCGGGCTGAATCCGAAGGTCGAGTGCGAGCTGCCGCAGCCTTCACCGTGAGCTGCGCCGGCCCGGCCCGGTTCACCGCGAAGGTGGTGACAGACAATGGCTGACCAGGGACGGCAGCGGATCGTCGTCGGCGTGGACGGCTCGGACCTCTCCGTCGCGGCGCTGCGCCACGCGAAGCTGCTCGCCGACGCGCTCGGCTGTGTGGTGGAGGCCGTGACCGCCTGGCACCACCAGGTAGCCGCCGGCACCGTCGCTCCGGTGCGGTGGAATCCGGCCGAGGACGCCGGGCGGGTGCTCGCGGATACCCTGGAGCGGGCCTACGGCGGGCAGCCACCGGCCGAGCTGCAGTCCGGGACGGTCCAGGGGCAGCCTGCCGGGGAACTGATCGAGGCCGCCCGCAACGCCCGGATGCTCGTGCTCGGCAGCCGCGGCCAGGGCGGGTTCGCCGGCCTGCTGCTGGGCTCGGTCAGCGCCGCCTGCGTCGCCCATGCACCCTGCCCGGTGCTGATTGTCCGGGCCGGCCCCGGGGAAGATACCTCCGGCAGCGCCGACGACAGTTAGGAGAACATCATGAACGGACCACTTGGGGAACCAGCGGACGCCGCCCGGGACCCGGCGCGTGCAGCCCTGCAGCACCACCACGGGCAGCTGCTGCACCGGCTGAAGTCCCTGGCCTCGGCCCTGGCGGACGCGGTGGCCGCCGGGGACGCTGTCGCCGGACACGAAGCCCGGACGGTCCTGATCGAATGGGGCGAGTCGGACCTCATCCCGCACGTCCTGGCCGAGGAGGAGAAGCTCTACGCCCCGGCGGCGGGCCTGCCCGAGGGGCGGCTGCTGGTGGAGGCCCTGCTGGCCGAGCACCGCGCGCTGGCCGGCCTGCTGGAGGAGCTGCGCGGGGCCGGCGGGGTGGCCGCGGCGGTGCTCGGCGGGGCCATCGAACGGACCTTCGCGCTGCACGTGGAGAAGGAGGACCGGCTGCTGGTGCCGCTGCTGGCAGGCGCTCCCGGGCTGTCCCTGGCCGGCGCCGTCGAAGGCCTGGAGTCGCTGGTCGGCGAGGCGCACCTGCATCCCTGACCGCGGCCACCCCTGACGGCGGTGCGCCGCCGCCTCCTGGGGCCCGTTCCGTCCGCTAGCTGAGCCGGCGTGCCCCGGCCGACGGGCGCACGGTGAAGGCCTCCGGCGCCGCGTAGCCGCGCCCGGCGAAGGCGTCCGCGACGGCGGTGCTGACCGCGGCCAGCCGCGCGTGCGGCACCAGCGCCAGCACGCAGCCGCCGAAGCCGCCGCCGGTCATCCGCGCCCCGGCCGCCCCGGCGGCGCGGGCGGCCTCCACGGCCAGGTCCAGTTCGGGGCAGGAGACCTCGAAGTCCTCCCGCAGCGAGGCATGGCCGGCATCCAGCACGCCGCCGACGGCCAGCGGGCCGGGACCGCGCAGCAGCCTGACAGCCTCCAGCACCCGGGCGTTTTCGGTGACCACGTGGCGCACGCGGCGGAAGGCCGTGCCGTCGAGCCGCCGCCGGACGGCCGGCAGGTCGGACACCGCCAGGTCGCGCAGCGCACCCACGCCCAGCAGTGCCGCCGCGCGCTCGCAGGCGGCGCGGCGGTCCGCGTAGCCGCCGTCGGCGTGGGCGTGCGAGACCTTGGTATCAATGACCAGGCAGTCCAGGCCCGCCGCCTCCAGCCGCAGGGGCACGGTCTCGGTCCTGCCGCTGCGGCAGTCCAGGAACACTGCCGCTCCCTCGCGGCCGAGCAGGGACGCCGTCTGGTCCATGATGCCGGTGGGGGCGCCGACGACGTCGTTCTCGGCCCGCTGGCCGGCGGCGGCCAGCTGCGGCAGGCTCAGCCCGGCACCGGCCAGTTCGGCCAGGGCCAGTGCGGCGGCACACTCCAGGGCGGCCGAGGAGGACAGCCCTGCGCCCACGGGCACCGTGGAATCGACCAGCATCTCGAACCCCGGCACGTCCACGCCGGCCTCGCCGAGCGCCCAGGCCACCCCCAACGGATAGGCAGTCCAGTCCCGCGCCCGGCCGCCCGGCCGGCCCGGACCCGCCTCGTCCAGTTCCGCGGCGGACACCTCGTGCGGGGACAGCATCGTGGCCAGCCGCACGCTGCGGTCCGCCCGGCGCGCGACGGCCACGCAGGTCTGGCGGTCGATGGCGAAGGGCAGCACATAGCCGGCGTTGTAGTCGGTGTGCTCGCCGATGAGGTTCACCCGGCCCGGCCCGGCCCAGATGCCCTCCGGCCGGTGTCCGAAGATCCGGGCGAACTCGTCCGCGAGCCCGGCGGGGGAGCGGTCCGGTTCAGCCACGGCCGGCCACCTCCCGCAGCCGGGCGGCCATCTGCTCGGGCACGGTGTCGTTGATGAACGCGCCCATGGCGGCCTCCGAGCCGGCCAGGTACTTGAGCTTGTCCGCGGCCCGCCGCGGCGAGGTGACCTGCAGGTGCAGGCAGCAGGCCGGGCGGTAGTACGCATCCACCGGTGCCTGGTGCCAGGCGGCGATGTACGGGGTGGGGCTGCCGTAGAGGGCGTCCAGCCGGCCCAGCAGCTCCGGGTACAGCACCGCCAGCTCCTCCCGCTCCGGGCCGGAGAGCCCGGCCAGGTCCGCCACGTGGCGGTGCGGCACCAGGTGGATTTCCAGCGGCCAGCGCGCGGCGAAGGGCACATAGGCGCTGAACAGCTGCCCTTCCAGCACCATCCGGCTGCCGTCCTGGCGCTCGCGGCGCAGCACCGAGGCGAGCAGGGTGTCCCGCCCCGCGGCGTCGTCGTAGTGGCGCCGCGCTGCGCGGGCCATCACCGCGGCGCGCGGGGTGATGTACGGGTAGGCGTAGATCTGCCCGTGCGGGTGGTGCAGGGTGACGCCGATTTCCGGGCCGCGGTTTTCGAAGCAGAAGACCTGCAGGACTCCGGGCAGCGCGCTCAGGGCGCCGGTGCGCTGGGCCAGCGCATCAATGACGGTCCGGACCCGTGCCGAACCCAGGGCGGCGAAGCTGCCGGTATGGCTGGAGGTGAAGGCCACCACCTCGCAGCGGCCGCCGGCCGGGGCCGCGGTGCCCCAGCCCGGGTCCGCGGGGGCCGGCACCGGATCCGGGCCCAGGGAGGGAAAGCGGTTCTCGAAGACCGCCACATGGTAGTCCGGGGCGGGGATTTCCGAGCGCCGTCCGCCGCTGCTCGGGCACAGCGGGCATTCATCCGCCGGCGGCAGGTGGGTCCGGTCCTGCCGGTGGGCGGCCACGACCACCCACTCCCCGGTGAGCACATCGAAGCGCAGCTCGCCGGGGAGCGGCCGCTCCGGCAGCTGCCGTTCATCCGGCACCGCCCGGGAGGCCGGCGGACCCGCGGTCCCGGCAGCGCCGCCGGAGGGGAACGCGTCATCGAAATAGAACAGTTCCCGGCCGTCCGCGAGCCGGGTGATGGTCATCGGGCCCATGCGTGGCTCCTACCTCGCGCCTGTCCCGTTCAACCTAACCCACCGCGGGCAAAAAGTGGCCAACCGATATGCGGCCCGCACGGGAAATTGGCCCATGGCTGCCCGTCCGCTGCCGGGGCGGACCGGCCCCGGGCGGCCGGGCGGTCAGGCGGAGATGGCCCTCCGGCCGCCGAAGTCGTCGGCGATGGCCCGCGCGGCTTCCTGCAGCTCCGGCACCACGGTCCGGGCGATTTCGGCCTCGGACACCCGGTGGGTCTGCAGCGAGACATTGATCGCGGCGATCAGGTCGTTGCCGCGGCGCACCGGCACGGCCACGCCGCGCAGCCCGTCGTCGAGCTCCTGGGAGACCATGCAGAAGCCCTGCCGCCCCGCGCGGTCCACCTCGGCGCGCAGCTGCTCGATGCTGCTGACCGAGTGGTGGGTGAACTGCTGCAGGTTCAGCGAGGCGTAGAAGTCCTCCCGGACGCTCTCCGGCAGGCCGGCGAGCAGCACCCGGCCCATGGAGGTGGCCCAGGCCGGGAACCGGGTGCCGACATTGACCGAGACGCTGAGCAGCCGCGGGGCCGCCACCCGGGCCAGGTAGACGACGTCCGTCCCGTCCAGCACGCACAGCGAGGCGGTCTCGTTCAGCTTGACGGCCAGGTCCTTCAGGTGTGGCTCGGCGATCTGCGGCAGCGACAGGTTGGCCAGGAACGAGGCACCGATGTCCAGGCAGCGCGGGGTGAGCTCGAAGTAACTGCCGTCCATGCGCACATAGCCCAGGTCGGCCAGCGTCAGCAGGAACCGCCGGGCCGCGGCCCGGCTGAGGTCGGCCTTGGCCGCGGCGCGGGTGATGGTCAGCCTCGGTTCGTCGGGGCTGAAGGCCAGCAGGATGGAGAAGGTCTTCTCCACCGACTTCACCCAGTAGGCAGGGTTTTCGTCATCGAGCACGTCGGTGTGCTGTGTCATGGTTCCGTCTTTCCGCCCGGCAGTCACCGGTTCCGGGCATATCCAGCGATTTTAGCGGAGCCGTCCCGGCTGCGCTGGGCCAGCAGGTACTGGGCGGCCAGCCGCACCGGGGCGTTCGGGGCACCGTAGCCGTTGTAGCCGCCGCGGCGTTCGACGACCTCGAAGAACACGCTGCCGACGGTGGCGGTGTAGAAGTGCAGGAACTCACCGTGCTCGTCCCGGTCATAGAGCAGGTTCAGCTCCTGCAGGGTGGCCAGCAGCGCCGGGTCCAGCCGGAAGCGGGCCTGCAGATCGGCATAGTAGTTGGCCGGGATCTGCAGGAATTCCAGCCCGGCGGCGACGGCGCGGCGGGCCAGCGCGACCAGGTCGGTGCAGGCGAAGGCGATGTGCTGCGGGTAGGCCGATTCCGACGACGGCCCGGGCTTTTCCATCACCAGCGGCGCAATGTTCAGCGCCAGGCGCACCGCGCCGTCGTGCGTGCGCATGACCTGGCTGCGCACCAAGCCGACCGGGCTGGGCACCTCGGTGGACGGGCTGGGCGCCAGCGCCAGGGTGCTCTCGTAGAAGAGCACGCTCTCGTCGAAGTGCTGCCACGGCTGGGCCAGGTTCACGTGGTCCACCTGGGTGACCAGGTCCAGGCCGGTGTTCCCGGCGGTGCCGGCTGCGCTGCTGTCCTGCGGACGGGCGAACTCCCGGGTCCAGGCGGCGGTGCCGTCGCCGGTGCCCTGGCAGAAGAAGACCTCGGTGGTGTCCGGGGCGTACACGCCCTGCAGGACCTCCTCGTCGGCCTGGCTCTGCCGCGGTACCGGCTCGGCCTTGAGCTGCACCGCCCGCGAGGCGGCGCGCACCGGGTCGGCCACGTCGAAGCCCAGGGCCGCGATCGCCGGCTCCTGGTTCCGCGCCTGCTGCTCGTTGATGATGATCCGGGCCCGGCCCTGCGTCCACAGCTGGACCGCCTTGGTGCGGTGCCGGCCCTGGAAGGTGAAGCCGAGCTGGCCCAGCAGCGTCTGGAGCTGTCCGGTGTCTTCGGCCTTGACCTCGGCGAAGTTGAAGCCGGTGGGTTCGGGCACCTGCGGCAGCGTGGCCAGCTCCATCGGGTAGCGCGCCTGCGGCCCGTCGGTCTCCTGCAGGTGGACCGAGGTGCGCTCGGCCAGCCAGATCAGCGAGCGCATCGCGTCCACGGCGGTGCGCACCTCGTCGGCCTGGCGGAAGACGTCGTTGAAGATTTCCAAAGAGACCGGCCCGGCGTAGCCGCCGCGGACCAGGTGGCCCAGGAACTGGTCCAGTGCCCACGCGCCCTCGCCGGGGAAGACCCGGTAGTGCCGGCTCCAGGAGAGGATGTCCATGCTCAGCTGCGGGGCGTCGGCCAGCTGGACGAAGAAGATCTTCTCCGCCGGGATCTTCTCGATGCCGGCGGGATCCCAGCCGCGCGAGAGGATGTGGAAGCTGTCCAGGCAGGTGCCGATGTTGGGATGGTCGGCCAGCTCGACGATCCGCCAGGCGTGCTCGAAGTCGTTGACGAACCTGCCCCAGGCCAGCGCCTCGTAGGCGATGCGGATGCCGTAGCGGGCGGCCAGATCCCCGAGGAGGCGCAGCTGGGCGGCGGCGGTCCCATCATCGCCCAGGGTGGCGGTGGCGACATTGCTGCACAGCAGCATCAGGTCCATGCCCAGCTCGCGCATCAGCATGAACTTGGCCTCGGCGCGGTAGAGGTTGTCCGCCAGCTGCTGCTCGTCCACGCCCTCGAAGTCGCGGAACGGCTGGTACAGGTCCAGGCTCAGGCCCAGTTCGGCCGCCAGCGCGCGGATCTGTGCCGGGCTCTGCGGGGAGACCAGCAGGTCCTGCTCGAAGATCTCGATGCCGTCGAAGCCCGCCCTGGCGCAGGCATGCATCTTCTCTTCCAGAGTGCCGCTGAGGCAGACGGTGGCAATGGAGGTGCGCATGCTCAGCGGCCCTCGGCCAGCAGGTCCAGGAAGTGCGCGCGCATGCGGGCCGGGTCCGGCTCCAGTCCGGTGATCAGGCGGAACGCGTCCACGGCCTGGCCGACGGCCATGTGCCCGCCGTCCAGGGTCCGGCAGCCCTTGGCCGCAGCCACCGTGATGAGTTCGGTTTCCACCGGGCGGTAGATGACGTCGGCGACCCAGTGGCGGGGCTCAAGCAGGCCGGTGTCCAGCGGCAGGCCCGGGTGGGTGTGCATGCCCACCGGGGTGGCGTTGACGACGCCGTCGGCCGCGGCGAGCACCGCCGGCAGGTCCGCGGCCGGCACCGACCCGACCTGCCGGTCCGGGAAGAGGGCGGCCAGGGCGGCCGCGCGGGCGGCGGCCCGCTCCGGGGCCAGGTCGGTCAGCGTCAGGGTCCGGACTCCGGACTTGAGCAGGGCATAGGCCACCGCCGAACCGGCCCCGCCGGTGCCCAGCTGCACCACCGAGCCGAGCCCGGCGCCGGGCAGGCCGTAGGCCAGGGCGGTGCCGAACCCGGAGAAGTCGGTGTTGTGTCCGATCAGCTTGCCGTCCCGGACGAGCACGGTGTTGACCGCCTCCAGCCGGCGGGCGTCGTCGGAAATCTCGTCCAGGTGCTCCAGGACCAGCTGCTTGCACGGGTGCGTGATGTTGAAGGCGTTGAAGCCGAGGTCCCGGCCCTGGCGCAGCAGCTCGCCGACGGACCCGGCCGGGCGGTTGATGGCGGACAGGTCGATCGGGCGGTAGAGGTAGCGCAGGCCGTGCTGGTCCGCCTCGCGCTCGTGCATCGGCGGGGTGAGCGAGATGGTGATGCCCTCGCCGATCAGTCCAACCAAATAGGATTCCGACACTGTGCTCACGGTGGTCCTTCCGCTGTTCGATTTCTGCACAATCGTACGCATAGCGCACGAAAATGTGAAGCGGCTTGCATTGGGGTGTGGTCCCGGCTACATTGTTGTGACGTTCGAATGCTGCACAAGCGTGCGGAAAGCGCACAAATGTTGCAGCCGGACCGCCCGGCGGCCCTAGCGCCGGAAGCCGGTCCCCAACGTCCCGACGGGACAGTAGCAAGGAGATGCCATGACAGCCTCGGCGCCCACCGGCGAAAACAGCGCTGTGCACCAAAAGACGCCGGCCAGAGCCGCGCTGGCCAGCTTCATGGGAAGCGCGGTCGAGTACTACGACTTTTTCATCTTCGGCTCGGCCGCCGCGCTGATCTTCCCGCACGTCTTCTTTCCGGACGCCAACGCCCAGGCCAGCATCATGTCGCTGGCCACCTTCGGCTTCGCCTACATCGCCCGGCCCGTCGGCGCCGTGTTCGTGGGCCACTTCGGCGACCGCATCGGGCGCCAGAAGGTCCTGATGTTCACCCTGGTGCTGATGGGCCTGGCCACCTTCGTCATCGGCTGCATCCCCAGCTTCGCCACGATCGGCTGGTGGGCCCCCGCCATCCTGGTGCTCTGCCGGCTGATGCAGGGCCTGTCCGCGGCCGGCGAGCAGGCCGGTGCCAGCTCCCTGACCCTGGAGCACGCCCCGGACAACCGCCGCTCCTTCTTCACCTCCTGGACCCTGACCGGCACCCAGGGCGGGCAGATCCTCGCCGCCCTGATCTTCGTGCCCGTGGTGGCCCTGCCGGACGAGATCAAGTACGGCATCGGCTGGCGCATCCCGTTCTGGCTCAGCGCCGTCGTCGTCATCGTCACCTACTTCATCCGCCGCTCCCTGCACGAGACCCCCACCTTCGAGGCGGCCAAGGCCAACAACGAGATCGCGAAGCTGCCGGTCGGGGTGCTGCTGAAGAACCACTGGCGCGACGTGCTGCGCGTCATCTGCTGCGCCTTCATCGCCGCCGTCTCCACCGTGTACGGCACCCTCGCCATCAAGTACGGGGCCGAGGTCGGCAATGTCGACGAGGGCATCACGCTCTGGCTCGTGGTCGCGGGCAATGTCGTGGCCCTGTTCACCCAGCCCTTCTTCGGCAACCTCGCCGACAGGATCGGCCGCAAGCCGGTGTTCATCTACGGGGCGCTCTCATCCGCGGTGGCCATGCCCCTCTACCTGCTGTCCATGGAATCGGGCAACATGCTGCTGCAGTTCGCCCTCTCCGTGCTGGTCTTCTCCTGCGGCTATGCGGCGGCCAACGCCGTCTGGCCCTCGTTCTACTCCGAAATGTTCAGCGCCCGCGTCCGGTTCTCCGGCCTGGCCATCGGCACGCAGCTGGGCTTCCTCATGGCGGGGTTCGCGCCGTCCATCGTCGCAGCCATCGGCGGCCTGCAGCCGGGCGGCTGGGTGGCGACCAGCATCTTCACCGCGGCCATCTGCACCGTTGCCGCGGTCTCGGCGCTGACCGCCCGCGAAACCTACCAGGTGCCGACGGCGGAGCTGGGCCTGCGCGAGCCGGCCAAGGTCTAGCCGGTCCCACCTGCAGGCCCCGCGGCATCGCCGCGGGGCCTGCGTGCTTTTCCCGGTTCCCGGCCCCGGCCTCAGCTCCAGTCGCCCAGCCAGGCCCGGCGCTGGCTGCCCCGCGCCAGCGTCAGCGGCTGCACGAGCACCCCGGCGGGCCGGCGGATCCACCACTGCCCGGTGGCCCGCTTCTCCGCCCAGGTCGAATACCGGTAGTGGAAGATCCGCGCCCGGACATACTTGGGGGCCTCGCCGTCGAACGGATCCACGCGCAGCAGCCGCAGGGTCGGCCGGTCCGCCTCCAGCAGCTTGCGCAGGAACGGGATGAACCAGTTCTCCCCGCGCGAGCCCAGGGCCAGGAACCACATCAGCCAGTCCAGCCGCAGATGGTACGGGGCAAACTGCCGCGGCATCCGGGCCGGGTCCCCGGGCTTGCCCTTGAATTCGTATTCGCGCCAGTCGACGCCGTCCAGCGAGCCTTCCACGATGATTTCGTAGCGCTGGCGGGTGATCGAGCCAAAGGCCCCATAGGCGTTGCCCAGGTGCCAGCGGTTGAAGCTGCTGTTCATCAGCTGGTGCCGGGAGAGCAGGTTGCGCGCCGGCCAGTAGCTGAGCACCAGCAGCAGGGCCGAGACGGCCAGCACCACGACGGTGAACCAGGCGGGCGTGGGTCCGTACTCGGGAGTGAAGTCCCCCAGGCCCGGCAGCACTGCCTGGACCGCGCGGTCGCTGACGGCGGCGAAGGCGATAATGATGGTCAGCCAGTTCAGCCAGGCGAAGTTGCCCGAGATCACCAGCCACAGCTGGGTGGCAATCACGACGGCGGCGGCCACGCTGGCCACCGGCTGCGGCGCGAAGAGCAGGAACGGCACCACCAGCTGGGTGATGTGGTTGCCCAGCACCTCGAGCCGGTGAAGCGGCTTGGGCAGGTGGTGGAAGAACCAGCTGGCCGGCCCGGGCATCGGCTGGGTTTCGTGGTGGTAGTAGAGGGCGGTCAGGTCCCGCCAGCAGCGGTCCCCGCGCATCTTGATCATCCCCGCGCCGAACTCCAGCCGGAAGGCCAGCCAGATGAACAGCAGCAGGATCGGGTACGGCGGGGCCACCTGGTGGGAACCGAGGAAGGCTGCCATGAAGCCGGCCTCCAGCAGCAGCGTCTCCCAGCCGAAGGCATAGAAGGTCTGCCCCACGTTCACGATCGACATGTACAGACCCCACAGCAGCAGGAACGCCAGCATCGGCAGCCACGAGGGCCCGGCCTGCGGCAGCCCGGCCACCAGCAGCGCCGACACTGCGGCCCCGGTCCAGGCCACGGCCAGCAGCAGCCGGTCGCTGTAGTGCCGGCGGAAGAGGGTCGGCCCGCGGGCCCCCGACCAGCCCAGGTACTTCGGGACCGGCAGCAGCCCGTGCTCGCCCAGCAGCGCCGGGAACTGCGCGGCGGCGGAGAGGAACGCAATCAGGTAGATCGCGGCGATGCCCCGCTGCAGCACCTGCCGCGCCAGCTCAAATCCCTCGGCGTTGAACCAGTCCATGGCATTTTCCACGTTAGAACGGCGCCCGAGGGTGTCAAGGCCTGCCGCCGGGCCCGGACGGCGGCAGGGCTGGCTAGGCGAGCTGCTCGCGCACCGCCGGGGCCACTTCGCGCCCGTAGAGGCCGATGCTGGTCATCAGCTGCTCGTGCGGCAGCGTGCCCAGGCTGTACTTCAGGTCGAAGCGGGAGAGCCCCAGCCCCCGCGCCACCGCCACGATCTTGGCCGCCACCGTCTCCGGGGAGCCGACGAACAGGGCCCCGTCCGGGCCTGCCTCGGCCTCGAACTGCTCCCGGCTCATCCGGCTCCAGCCGCGCTCGCGGCCGATGCGCTCCTGCATGGCCACGTAGTGCGGCCACATTTCCTCCCGGGCCTGCTCGTCAGTGGCGGCGACGTAGCCGGGGGAGTGCACGCCGACGGGCAGCTGCGGCTGGCCGAACTGCTCCAGCGCCCGGTGGTACAGCTCCACGAAGGGGGCGAAGTTCAGCGGTGCCCCGCCGATGATGGCCAGCATCAGGGGCAGTCCGTAGTGTGCGGCCCGGACCACCGACTGCGGGGTGCCGCCGACGGCGATCCAGGTGGGCAGGGAACCGGAGGCCGTCGGCGGGTAGACCCGCTGCCCCTGCAGCGGCGGCCGGGTGCTGCCGGACCAGCTGACCGGCTCCTCCTTGCGCAGCTCGGTGAAGAGGTTCAGCTTTTCCTCGAACAGCTCCTCGTACCGGCCCAGGTCGAAACCGAACAGCGGGAAGGACTCGGTGAAGGAGCCGCGGCCCAGGATCACTTCGGCGCGGCCGTTGGAGACGGCATCGAGCGTGGCGAAGCGCTGGAAGACCCGGACCGGATCGTCCGAGCTGAGCACGGTGACGGCGGAGCCGAGGCGGATGCGGCTGGTGCGCGCGGCGATGGCCGCCAGCACCACGTCCGGGGCGGAGACGGCGAAGTCCTCGCGGTGGTGTTCGCCGATGCCGATAAAGTCCAGGCCCAGCTCGTCCGCGAGCACGGCCTCCTCGACGACGTTGCGCACCACCTGGTGGTGGGGCAGCAGCTTCCCGTCGGGGCCGTAGGTGACGTCCCCAAAGGTGTCGAGGCCGAGCTCGATTGCGTGTGCCATGTGCGGCGCCTTCCTGGTGCGGTGTCGGTAAAATTGATGCATTTGCATCTTTTCACGCAACCGGGCGCGGGCGCACGTTATTCCTGCGCGGAGTCCTGGACATTCCCTCCGGCCAGGAACCTGCTGATGCCGGCGGCTTCCCGTCCGCGGACGGTGAGCGGCCTAGTGGCGGTGCGGGACGTTGCCCTCGAGTGCACGGCGACCGCGTCGACGCCGCCCAGGACTTCGCCGGGCAGCGTGCCGTACCCGAAGCGCTCGGGCACCATGCTGGTTGACGGCAGCAGTTTGTCCGCCCGGTTGGATTCGAGCAGGCCGGGCAGCGGCCGGCCCGGTGGCGTCGGGAGCCAGGGTGCCGCCGGAGGACAGGGACGGGAAATGGGCGCGGATCCGGGCGGTATCAAGAGCCATGAAGCCATCCTTCCGGCCGGAGGGAGCAGAGCATCGCGGCGCCCGCCGGAACAGCCGCCGGCGGTCCGGCCCCGCCGCCCGTGGCCGGCCGGGGGAGGGCGATGCAGAATGGTGCCCATGAACGAACCCACCGCCGCCGACCGCCGCAGGGCGGTGCTTGGCACCGCTGCCTTCGCCGCC
>NZ_JAAZSQ010000021.1:0-27357 GCF_012395835.1 Arthrobacter mobilis | reverse complement strand
CCTGATCCCGTGGGCGCTCACCCGCTGGCAGGTGCACCGGCCGGTGCCCGGCGGTCTGCCGGCCCGGGCCGCCGGTGCGCTGCTCACCGCTGCCGGAGCCGCCGTCGTCGCCGACTCCTTCGTCCGGTTCGCCGTCGAAGGCATCGGCACTCCGGTGCCGGTGGCCCCGACGAAACACCTCGTGGTCACCGGCCCCTACCGCCATGTGCGCAACCCGATCTAGCTGGCCCTGGCCGCGTTCCTGTTCGTCCCGGTCACCGTGTTCGTCAGGCTGTACGAGGAGCCGAAGCTGGCACGCACCTTCGGCAGCGAGTACGAGCAGTACCGGCGGAACGTACCCGGCTGGATCCCGCGGCTGACGCCGTGGCGTGCGGGGTGAGACGCAGCACGTCCGGCATATCCGGCGCGGCCGGTATGGGACGATTAAATCCGGTTCGTCCATGGGGCCGGGATGCGGGCAGGGGCGTCCAGCCCACGACCAGAGCGGAGGCGCAGTGGAGGAGAACAACGGCAGCCGGAACGCCGAACCGCAGCTGCCCCCCACGGCGGGCCTGCTGCCGGTCGTGGCTCCGCAGCCGCCGCGCCAGAACCGCAAGCCCGTGCCCAAGCAGACCAAGCCGGTCCCCGCCGGCACCGTCCCGCTGCGGGTGCCGCGGACCCCGCCCCGCCACAACGCCGCCGCCCGCCGGATGCTGCGCAAGCTGGTGCAGAGCGAGGCTCCGCCCACGGCGCCGATGACCATCGTGGACCGGTTGGCCGGCAGCCCGTATGCCAATCCGATGATCCAGGCCGGCGGTGTGGACGCCTCCGCCCGGCAGACCCTGGACCTGGCCCTGGACCTGGCCGAGGCGATGTTCCGCTACGGCGCCGGCGCCCTGGAGGCCGAGACCAGCATCATCGCGGTGACCGCCGCCTTCGGCCTGCGCAACGTGGAAGTGGACATCACCAACCAGTCGGTGGTGATCAACTATGCCAAGCCCGACGCCGTGCCCCTGACGGTCATGCGCGTGGTGAGGTCCTGGACCAACAACTACGCCGGCCTGTCCCAGGTCCACCAGCTGGTGACCGACATCGTCCGCGGGCACGCAGACCGTGCCGAGGCACGGCGGCGGATAGACGAAATCACCCGCCAGCCCAAGCCGTATCCGCGCTGGGTGGCCAGTCTGGCCAGCGCCGTCTTCGCGGGTACCATCGTCGCCTTCATCGGCGGCAGCTTCGCCGCCTCGGCCGTGGCCGTGGCCGCCAGCCTGCTGGTGGAGCTGGCCTCCCGCACGCTGGGCAGGTGGCGGATCCCCGACTTCTTCACGACGGCGGCCGGCTCCTGCATCGTGACCTTCCTGGCACTGGCCTTCTGGCAGCTGCAGGTCCCGCTTAGTCCGGCCATCGTGGTGGCCGGCGGCATCATCATGCTGCTGCCCACCGGGCGGCTGGTCTCGGCCGTGCAGGATGCCATCAACGGCTTCCCGGTCACCGCGGCCGGCAGGTTCCTCTCGGCGTTCCTGACCTTCGGGGCGCTGGTGGCGGGCATCTCAGTCGGCCTGGTCGCCGGTTCGCTGGCCGGCATCCGGGTACCTGATGTGCTCGAGGCCGGCGCGGGCGGCTACCCGGTGGTGGTCCAGGCGCTGCTGGCGATGCTGGCGACGGCGCTGGTGTGCGTGACCGAGCAGACCCGGCCGGCGATGATCGTCCCGACGGCGCTGGTGGCGCTGCTCGGGTTCGCCGTGTACGCGCTGGTGCAGGCCGGCGGCCTGGGGGACCGGCTCAGCCCGGCGGTGGCGGCGGTCTTCATTGGCTTTGCCGCCCGGCTGGTGGCGCTGAAGCTGGGCTCGCCGCAGCTGGTCGTGGCGGTGCCGGCGCTGCTCTTCCTGCTGCCAGGGTTCGCCATCTTCCGCTCGATGTACACGCTGACCGTCCCGCCGGGCGATCCGATCACCGGCATGTTCGTGCTCTTCAGTGCCCTGACCGTGATCCTGGCGATGGCCGGCGGGGCGGTGCTGGGCGACCACCTCGCGCGGCCGCTGACCCGCGGCTGGGGCTCGAACGAGGGCCGGCGCAACCGGCGCCGCTGAGCCTCGCTCCCCGCTTTCAGACGGGGTAGTCGTCCGGGATGATCTTGCCGATTTCGGTGCGCTTCTCGGCCTGGAAGGTGTCTTCGGCCCGGCCGTAGGCCCAGTAGCCGGAGATCGAGACCTGCCGGCGGGCCAACCCGTGCTGCTTGAACAGCACGTCGCGCAGTGACTTGACCATTTCCCGCTCGCCGTGGACGAAGGCCTGGACCTGGCCGCGGGGCCAGTCCAGCCCGGCCACTGCGTCATGCAGCAGCGTGGTGGTGCCGGCCGGGGCGCCTTCGCGGAAGAGCCAGTGCACCGCCAGGTTCGCCGGAGCGTCCAGCTGAAGCACATCCGCGGCCGAATCCACCTCGAGGAAGGCATGGCCGGCGGCGTCCGGGGCCAGGGCCTCGATGGCGGCGGCGATGGCCGGCAGGGCCGAGTCGTCGCCGGCCAACAGGTGCCAGTCCGCCGCCGGGTCCGGGGCGTAGGCCCCGCCGGGGCCGGTGAACATGAGCCAGTCTCCCGGCTGCGCCCCGGCGGCCCACGGTCCGGCCAGGCCCTCGTCCCCGTGCACCACGAAGTCGATGGCCACTTCCCCGGCCGCCCGGTCCACCCGGCGCACGGTGTAGGTCCGGGTGGTCGGCAGCTGCTCCGTCCGGCCCTGGGCAAGCAGGTCATCCTTCAGGGCTGCGGCGTCCACCGGCAGCTGCACCCCGAGCGACGGATCGACAAACCAGATCTTTACGTACTGGTCCGTGGCATCCTTGGCAGCGAACCTGTCGGCGAAGGCGCCGAATTCCGGACCGCCGGCCACGACCCGCACCATGTGCCCCGAGAGCCGCTCGGTGCGCAGCACCTGCAGGTTGGTCTGGGGCTTGCGCGGACGGGCCGGCGCTTCGGGCTGCGGGGAAGGCTGGTCGGTGCGCTGCGGGATCATGGACCTGGGCTCCTGCCGTCGGGGACGCTTTTCCTTAGCCTAGCCTAACCTTAGGTCCTGCTTCCCCCGCCCGGGCTCAGCGGGGCAGCCGCCAGTCCACCGGTTCGGCGCCCTGCTGCTTCAGCAGTTCGTTGGCCCGGCTGAACGGCTTCGAGCCGAAGAACCCGCGGCTGGCCGAGAGCGGGCTCGGATGCACGGATTCGATCCGCGGCACGTCCCCGAGCAGCGGGGCGACCTGCTGGGCGTCCCGGCCCCAGAGCAGTGCCACCAGCGGACCGCCGCGCTGGGCCAGGGCGCGCACCGCCAGTTCGGTGACCGGCTCCCAGCCTTTGTTGCGGTGCGAGCCGGACCGGCCGGCCTCCACGGTCAGGACCCGGTTGAGCAGCAGCACGCCCTGGTCGGCCCAGGCCGACAGGTCCCCGTGCTGCGGCGGGGTAATGCCCAGGTCCATCTGCAGTTCGCGGTAGATATTGGCCAGGCTGCGCGGCAGCGGCCGCACGTGCCGCTCGACGGCGAAGGCCAGGCCGATCGGGTGCCCCGGGGTGGGGTAAGGGTCCTGTCCCACCATGAGCACCTTCACTGCCGACAGCGGCCGGCGGAAGGCGCGCAGGATGTTGTCCGGGGCGGGCAGGATCTGCTTGCCTGCCGCCCGCTCGGCAGCCAGAAAGGCCTCGATCTCCCAGAGCAGGGATTCGGCCGGGGCGAGCGCGTCGGCCCATTCGGGGTCCATCACATCGGCCAGCGGGGCATGGGCGGCGAAGGGGAACGGACCCTTCTGGTCCGGGCCCGGCGGAGGGGCCGGCAGTGGAAAGAGCGCGCCGTCGTCGTAGTCCATACCCACTATCTTGACCGAAATCCGCACCGGCAACAGCCCCGGTGCCGGGGCTGCGCCGGCAACACTCCGTTCCGACCGGCGCAAATGACAACGCCTCCTGCGGCCAACTACCATTGGAAGGGCGGTTTCCCGGCAGGCCGTCCGGCACAGGGCGGCGGGCCGGCCGGCCGGCAGCGGCTGGAAACCGGACACAGCAGGCAAGCAGACGGAAGAGACGGTGGCTCGTGGCAGGATCCGCGGAAGCGCGCAAATTCGCCCTTGATGCGGAACTGGACTCCTCCAGCAAGCTGAGCGAGCGCGACCAGAAGATACTCGCGCTGGAACGGCAGTGGTGGAAGTACGCCGGCGCCAAGGAACAGGCCATCCGCGAACTGTTCGACATGTCCGCCACGCAGTACTACCAGATCCTCAACGCGCTGATCGACACCGAGGACGCCCTGGCGCACGATCCGATCCTGGTCAAGCGGCTCCGCCGGCTCCGCACCTCCCGCCAGCGCACGCGCACCGCCCGCCGGCTGGGCACGGATACCTAGGCTTCGCTGCCTGCCGTCCCTTTGGTCCTGTCCCTTTAGTTCCATCCCTTCAGTCCCGTCCGTGCGGTCCTGGCCTGCGGCGCCTTCGACCGCGAACAGCTAAGGAATACATTCCCCGATGTCCAAATACCCCCGCGACGAGTTTGACCAGGTTCCGGAATCCTCCGACCGCCAGGGCGTCCACCGGGCCAAGATGGCGGCCCCGAAGGCCGGCGGCCTGGGCCTGATCATTCTCGCAGCGGGACTGGCCCTGGCCGTGGGCGTACTGTCCTTCGCCGTACTGCCCCTGCTGGGCATGGGCGGCTCCGCGGCCCCGGTGGCGGCCACCGAGCCGACCACCGCCGCCTCCAGCAGCTCCGCCGCGGCCACACCGGCCGCAACGGAAACCGGGCCTGACGAGGAACCGTCCGAAGAACCCTCCGAGGAGCCGTCCGGGGAACCGGAGCCCACACCCACCAAGACCGCCGGCGAGGACGAGTCCGTGGAGGCCGCCGGGGCGGATAAGTCGGATCCGGTGCTGGTGCTGAACGGTACCGGCGTCACCGGTCTGGGATCCGGCGTTTCGGCCACGGTGTCGGCTGACGGATGGCAGGTCGCCGGGGTGGACAACTGGACCGGTGCGGCCTTGGCGAATTCGGTCATTTTCTACAACCCCGGGCAGCAGGCCAATGCCCAGGAACTCGCCGCGCTGCTGAGCATCGGGGATGTGCGCCAGACCGCGCAGGGAGAGATCTCCGAGGCCCTGACGGTAGTGCTCGGCCCCGGCTTCCAGTAGGCGCCGCAGCCGGTGCCGCCTGCGCCCGCCCGGGGCGGATTACGGCTTAGTAACATTCGTCCCGGCCGCGGGTCCATTGGTTGCCGCCGCGGATAGAGTGTGACCATTCCTGCCGGCTGGAGCCGGCCGGCAGGGCTGGAAACACCGATTTATGGGGGAAGCATGGCGCACGGCACGGTTAAATGGTTCAATGCGGAGAAGGGCTACGGCTTTATCACCGTCGACGGCGCGGACTCGGACGTCTTCGTCCACTGGTCCGCCATTATGATGGAGGGCTACCGCGCCCTCGAAGAGGGCCAGCGGGTGGAATTCGAGATCGGCGAGGGCCAGAAGGGCCCGCAGGCCGAGGAAGTGCGCATCGCTTCCTGAAAGCCTGTGCCGTGCCGCACCCTGCAGCGTCCGCAGCCTCCCCGCGTTCCGCGGGGAGGCTGCTTTTTTGTTCCAGGGCTGCTCTGCCTGGCCGGTTTGTTCCTGCCGAGTGGTCCCTGCGCGCTTATTCCTTCAGCGGGACGCCGCGCGCATCGCGGCGGAACGGCTCGGCCCCGACAAGGATCATGATCCCTTCGATGAATCCCCAGACGGCGCCCAGCCCGAAGGTCAGGAACGTCACCACGATCTGCACGATGCCGACGGCGGTGTAGCCCAGGTAGAACCGGTGGATGCCCAGTCCGCCCAGCAGGATGCCGAGCAGCCCGCCGACCAGCCGCGATTTCTGCTCCACGTAGCCGGCCACGTTGTAGTAGGGCTGCCCCGGTGCGCCGTAGGGGGCGGGGTGCCGGCCCTGCTCCCCGTAGGGCTGCTGCGGGTACTGCGGATATGCGCTGCCCGGCCCGGCCGGCGGGATGTACGGGTTCTGGGCCCCGTGCCGGCCCTGCTCCCCATAGGGCTGGGCGTACGGCGGCTGCTGCCCGGCCTGCCGCTCCGGGCCAGGTTGTGACTGTCCCGGTGCCGGTCCTGGATCCTGTCCCGGTACTGCCGTCCGGCCCGCGCCGGCGGCATCCCTGCCGGCATTGGACAGCGGCAGGGTGGGGTTCGGCGGCGCCGCCGGCACCGGCTCGGTTGGGTGCGCCGGCGAAGGCCTGTCCCTGCCCGGGTTCGTGGCGTCCGGATGTTCGGACATTGCTGGCTCCTTGGTGTGGTGGCGGGGGTTTGCTCCCTTGAATCAATCTACGGCCCGGCCGGGGCGGGCACCATGGGGGACTGCCCTGATTCGGCAGTCGGGGAATCCTGGCCGGCGCCTGGCCGGTCCTCGCCGGATGCCGGCCCCGGCTGCTGCGGCGGATGCGCCTGCTGGTTGCACTCTCCCCCGGTGAGTGCTAATTATTGACTTAGCACTCTTACCGGTCGACTGCTAAGCCTCCGCCTGGACCAGGCACGGGGTCCGGCAGGAAGCCGGGAGGAGGGAAGTACCCGGCCACTGTGGTGAGGGCAGGGGTGCGGCGTAAAGAGACCGCCGCCGCCGCTGCCCGTCCGTCGCGGGCACCGCAGATGGCCACTGCAGTCTGGATTCGTCCAGCATTGCGCCCGCTGTCTATTGTCCAGAAGGGACCTAAGCCGCTATGGCAAAGATCATTAGCTTTGATGAAGAGGCCCGCCGTGGCCTTGAGCGTGGACTGAACATCCTCGCCGACGCCGTAAAGGTCACCCTCGGCCCGCGTGGCCGCAACGTGGTGCTTGAGAAGAAGTGGGGCGCCCCCACGATCACCAATGACGGTGTCTCCATCGCCAAGGAAATCGAGCTGGACGATCCGTACGAGAAGATCGGCGCCGAGCTCGTCAAGGAAGTTGCCAAGAAGACCGACGACGTCGCCGGCGACGGTACCACCACCGCCACCGTGCTGGCCCAGGCCCTGGTCAAGGAAGGCCTGCGCAACGTTGCCGCCGGCGCCGACCCGCTGAGCCTGAAGCGCGGCATCGAGAAGGCTGTCGAGGCCGTCACCGCCGAGCTGCTCGCCTCCGCCAAGGAAATCGAGACCAAGGAAGAGATCGCCGCCACCGCGTCCATCTCCGCCGGTGACACCCAGATCGGCCAGCTGATCTCCGAGGCCCTAGACAAGGTCGGCAAGGAAGGCGTCATCACCGTCGAGGAGTCCAACACCTTCGGCCTGGAGCTCGAGCTCACCGAGGGCATGCGCTTCGACAAGGGCTTCATCTCCGGCTACTTCGTCACCGACGCGGAGCGCCAGGAGACCGTCCTCGAGGACCCGTACATCCTGATCGTCAACTCCAAGATCTCCAACGTGAAGGATCTGGTTGCCGTTCTGGAGAAGGTCATGCAGTCCGGCAAGCCGCTGCTGATCATCGCCGAAGACGTCGAGGGCGAGGCCCTGGCCACCCTGGTCGTCAACAAGATCCGCGGCACCTTCAAGTCCGTCGCCGTCAAGGCTCCGGGCTTCGGCGACCGCCGCAAGGCCCAGCTGGCCGACATCGCCATCCTGACCGGCGGCCAGGTCATCGCCGAAGAGGTCGGCCTGAAGCTGGAGAACGCGACCCTGGACCTGCTGGGCAAGGCCCGCAAGGTTGTCGTCACCAAGGACGAGACCACCATCGTCGAGGGTGCCGGCGACGCCGAGGAGATCGCAGGCCGCGTCAACCAGATCCGCGCCGAGATCGAGAACTCCGATTCCGACTACGACCGCGAGAAGCTGCAGGAGCGCCTGGCCAAGCTGGCCGGCGGCGTGGCAGTCATCAAGGCCGGTGCCGCGACCGAGGTTGAGCTCAAGGAGCGCAAGCACCGCATCGAGGACGCCGTGCGCAACGCCAAGGCTGCCGTCGAGGAAGGCATCGTCGCCGGTGGCGGCGTTGCCCTGATCCAGGCCGGTGCCAAGGCCTTCGCCAACCTGAACCTGCAGGGTGACGAGGCCACCGGTGCCAACATCGTCAAGGTGGCCATCGATGCTCCGCTGAAGCAGATCGCCTTCAACGCCGGCCTCGAGCCGGGCGTGGTGGTGGACAAGGTCCGCGGCCTGCCCGCCGGCCACGGTCTGAACGCTGCTTCCGGCGAGTACGAAGACCTGCTGGCTGCCGGCGTGAACGACCCGGTCAAGGTGACCCGCTCTGCCCTGCAGAACGCGGCTTCCATCGCCGGTCTGTTCCTGACCACCGAGGCCGTTGTGGCCGACAAGCCCGAGAAGGCCGCTCCGGCCATGCCGGGTGGCGACGACATGGGCGGCATGGGCGGCTTCTAAGCCTCCTGGCCGGTCACGCAGATCGCCTGAGCCCGGAAGCACGGTCCCCGCGCGGGGGCCGTGCTTCCGGCGTTAACTGGTGCCGAAATCCGCTATGCGGAAATCAACTGCGCGGAAATCCAGCCGGGCCGGGGCCGCGCCGCCGGCCTGCCGCTGCCAGAAGAGCAGCTCGCCGGCGAGGTTCTCCTGCGCCTGCGCGAGCCAGAGGCGGCGGGCCGTTTCGGTTCGGAACAGTGGATCCAGTTCCAGCAGCCGGCGGACGACGGCGGCACGGCCGGCCGCGAAGCGCCCATCGTCCACGCCGGCGTATTCCTTCCGGACCGCCTGCACATAGTCCCGGTACCCGCCGGGGTCCCGGCCCAGGACCGACAGGTCCGCATCGCACAGCAGCGCCCCCGGCAGGTCCCCGGCCGCGGGCCGGTGGGTGGAGGTGAGCAGGACCAGGCGCACGGTTTCGTCGATTTCGCCCTGCGGGCGTCCGGCGTTCCCGAGCAGCTGCCCGGCCAGCCGGGCGGAGTCTTCTTCGTCCCGGCCGGGTACGCCGTTGTATACGGCGTCGTGGAACCAGGCGGCAAACCAGACAGCGTCCGGCTCGGGCCCTGGATCTTCCCCGGCATCAAGCAGGGTGTGCAGCGCCTCGAGCACGGCCAGCAGATGCGGGCGGCCATGGTAGTGGCGGTGGGGCTCGCCCCAGCGTTCGACGAGTTCCCGTCCCGGTTCCGGCCGGCCGGGCAGCAGCCGGTCCCAATGGTCCGCCAGCACGGTCGCCAGCTTGCTGCTGCGCCGGCGGGCCGGCACCCGCAGCCCGCTGGCGACGAGGCGGCGCACGAGTTCGCCGCCGGACACCTCGACGGCCCCGCGGGCCACCAGCTCCCGGTAGCGCCGGGCCGGCACATCGTAATGGTCGAGGTCGAAGGCCCGTTCCGGGATGCCGGTCAAGGCCGCGAACTCGTGGAGCTCGGCCAGGGAGGTGTCGGAGACCAGGTGCGAGAAGTGCGTGCCATGGGCCGGCCAGCGCGGCGGATCGATGAGTATTGCCACACCCCCAGCCTATGTCCGGTTCCCTTCCGGACGATCTGAAAAGATGGACTCCATGACAATCACTGCTGCCGCCGACGGTTCCGCGCTCGGCAATCCCGGCCCCGCCGGCTGGGCCTGGTACATCGACGACGACTGCTGGGCCGCGGGCGGCTGGCCGCACGGAACCAACAACCAGGGCGAGCTGATGGCCGTGCTGGACCTGCTCCGGTCCACGGCGCACCTGCCCGGGGAACATCTGCGGATCCTGTGCGACAGCCAGTACGTGATCAACTGCATTACCAAGTGGATGCCGGGCTGGAAGCGCAAAGGCTGGCGCAAGGCGGACGGCAGGCCGGTGCTGAACGTGGACCTGCTGCAGCAGATCGACGAGGCGGTCAAGGGCCGCAGCTACGAGTTCGAATGGGTCCGCGGACATACCGGCCACGACCTGAACGAGGCAGCGGACCTGCGCGCCCGCGCCGTCGCCGTGGCGTACCAGCAGGGCACCACGGCTCCCACCGGCCCGGGATTTACCCACCGGCCCGGCGCGGAGGCCCGGCCTGCGGACACCGCCGCCGAGGAGCCCGTCCCGGCAGCACCGGCCACCGGAACGCGCCGTCCTGAACCGGCCGCCGCAGCTGGCGGTGCCGCCGAGCCCGACCTGTTCTCCGAGCTGGAGGACCTTGACCGGCCGGTGGACGAGGGCAGGCCCGAGCACCTCGTGCTGGCCCTGGAAGAGGAGCTGCTCCGGCCCGAAACCCGTACGGACTTTGGCCGGATGGCCGTGCTGCTGCACCCGGAATTCGCCGAGATCGGCGAAAGCGGACGCATGTGGACGCGGGAGGACATTATCAATGCCCTGCGTCCGGACCCGGCCGCAGACAGCGAACTGGACCTGCTCGGCGTCGAACGCCTGGGCGAGGAGAGCATCCTGCTCACCTACCGCAGCCGCGGCCGGACCGGCTCGTCCCTGCGCAGCTCCCTCTGGCTGCGGGACGCCGGACGCTGGCGGCTGCGCTTCCACCAGGGAACCCCGGAACGGGGATAGCCGCCGCGCAGCCACCAGCCCCGGCACAGCTCAGCCGAGGAACATGCGGGCATTGGCGGCCTCGGCCTGTGCATACTGTTCCGAAGCCTGGGCCAGGCCGGCATTGATGCTGGCCAGGGATTCCTCCACCTTCAGCTGGGTGACCCGCCAGTCGGTGATCAGCTGCTGGAAATTGGCCGCTGCCGAGCCGGACCACAGCGATTCGAGTTCGCCCAGGCCGGCCTGCATGGTGCCCACCTCCGCCTGCAGCCGCCCGATGGTACCTTGGACGGCCATGCTCTTGGCCTGCAGGGCGTCGCTGTCGACATGGAAAACGGCCATGGTGTGCCTCCGAAGTGGTCGGTGCCGGCAGGTGTCCGGCTGGTGCTTCGAGGCTAGGGCCCGGTATGGCCGGGCGGCACCGGCAGGCCCGGTCCTGGGGACACGCGCGGCCGGCGGTGTGCCTGTGGAGAGGGACTGCTCAGCCCGCCGGCGCGGGCTGCTGTTCCGGCAGCGGCTGGTAGGGGATGCGGATGCTCATGGTCGCGCCACCGCCCTCGGTCTCGTACAGCCGGACCGTGCCGTCATGCTGGGCCACCAGGGCGGCGACAATGGCCAGACCCAGTCCCGTCCCGCCGGTTTCCCGGTGCCGGGAGGAATCGGCGCGGTAGAAGCGCTCGAACACCCGCGCGGCCTCGTCCCCCGAAATGCCCGGGCCGTGGTCGCGGACCTCGATCACCGAATCCTTGCGGTCATCGATCACCGACACCACACCGGTGGCGATTTCGATGGGGGAACCCGGCGGGGTGTAGCGCAGGGCATTGGTCACCAGATTGGCCATCACCTGCCGCAGTCGCGCCTCGTCGCCGACGACCGGGGCGGACACCGGTCCACCGCCGTCGAGCCCGACCACGCTGATCCGCCGGTCCGGGGCGCTGGCCTTAGCGTCCATGGCCGCGTCGTTGCCGAGCACGAGCAGGTCCAGGGGCTTGGATTCCATCGGCCGCTGCTCGTCCGCCCTGGCCAGCGTGAGCAGGTCCTCCACGAGCTGGCCCATGCGCTTGGCCTCGCCTTCGATCCGGCCCATGGCGGCCTCGATGTCGTCCCTGCTCTGCAGCGCGCCGTGGCGGTACAGCTCGGAGAAGCCACGGATGGTGACCAGCGGGGTGCGCAGTTCGTGCGAGGCATCGGCCACGAAGCGGCGCATCCGCTGTTCCGAGGCGCTGCGGGCGGCGAAGGCCGTCTCGATATGGGCCAGCATGGCATTGAGCGAGCGGGACAGCCTGCCGATTTCGGTGGCCGGGCTGGCCACCTCCACGCGCCTTGACAGGTCCCCGGCGGCAATGGCCGCGGCAGTCTTCTCCACCTTGCTCAGCGGCCGGAAGGCGCGGGTGACAGCGGCCCAGGCGATCACGGAGGCGGCGAGCGTGGACATCAGCCCGATGGACAGGCTCAGGGCCGCCAGCGCCTCCACGGTATTGTTCACCGGTGCATAGGGCCGCGCCACGGCGACGCTGGCGCCGCCGCCGGGCAGCTCGAACGCCCGCACGCGCCAGCCGTCGCTGTCCGGGCTGGTGCCGGGGACATCGAACGGAGCACCCCGCGAGGCCAGTACCTGCTGGATGGTCATGCCTTGGATGGCGGGAGTGTCCGGATCCCCGTCCTCGACCTGGGACCGGCGCAGGATGTTCCCGGCCGAATCCATCAGGACCCCGTAGAAGCCGGCCTGGGTCGAGGAGGGGCCCAGACCCGTCTGGGCCCGGATGAGCATGGTGGACATGCTCTCGGCGTTGTTCCGGATGTCATCATCCATCCGCTGGATCATGGTGTCCCGCAGCAGGGTGATGGTCAGCAGCGAGGTCATGCCGACGGTGGCCACCATCAGCACGCAGATGATGGCGACCAGCTGGGTGCGCAGCGAGGCCGACTGCCAGACCTGAAGCATGGTCAGCGTCTCTCGGAGGAGCGCAGCAGGTACCCGACACCCCGCTTGGTCTGGATCAGGGCGGGAAGGTCGGGATTCGCATCGATCTTGCGCCGCAGGTAGGAAATGTAGGACTCGACGATGGAGGCGTCGCCGTTAAAGTCGTACTCCCAGACGTGGTCCAGGATCTGGGCCTTGGAGAGCACACGGTTGGGATTGAGCATCAGGTAGCGCAGCAGCTTGAATTCGGTGGGGGAGAGGTCGATGACCTGCCCGTTGCGGCGCACTTCGTGGGCGTCATCGTCCAGTTCCAGGTCGTCCACCTGGATCACCGCGTCGTCCTCGACCAGCGGCTGGGTGCGGCGCAGCACCGCACGGATCCGGGCCACCACTTCGTCCAGGCTGAACGGCTTGGTCACGTAGTCGTCCCCGCCCACGGTCAGGCCGGTGACCTTGTCCTCGGTATCGTCGCGGGCGGTGAGGAACACCACCGGGAAGTGCCGGCCCGCGGCCCGCAGCCGCCGGGTGACGGTGAACCCGTCCATGTCCGGAAGCATCACGTCCAGCACGGCCAGGTCCGGGTTGTGGGTTTCGGCCGCGGCCAGGGCCTCGCGGCCGTTGGCCGCGGCGACGACGTCGAACCCGGCAAACCGCAGGGAGGTCGACAGCAGCTCGCGGATGTTCGGCTCGTCGTCTACTACCAGCAGTTTCGCTTCGGGTCCGGTCTTCTTCACGGGTCCAAGTTTCCTCTCAGATTCTGGGAATTTTCTGAAAGCAGGTTGGGAGCTACCCTACAGCGAGCTTGAGGCAGGCTTCAGTCCTCCCGGTCGGCCAGGATTTCGACCGGCGCCAGCACGCCTCGCCTGACGGCGTTCATCAGGTTGCCCAGCCGGCGCGGGGCTTCCGGGCCGATCACCAGCTGCGGCCCCAGGGGATGCCCGCCGCCCTCGTCCATCCGTTCCAGCACCCGCTCCAGCGCGGCTGCGGCAAGACCGTGGCGGTTACGTTCGGACCGGACGGCGAAGCCGGCCGCCGCCAAGGCTGCCAGGTACTCGCCGGCCGTGCCGACGAAGCTGGTGCGCGCATGCGATGCCCAGGGCATGGGGTAGTGGATGGCGCCGTCGCCGGTCCGCATGATGTCGTAGACCACCAGCCGGCCCCCGGGCTTGAGCACCCGGTGGAGCTGGGCGAACAGGCTGTCCTTGTCCGCGATGTTCATGCCTACGTGCAGCAGCATGGCCACATCGAACTCCGCAGCCCCGAAGCCCGGGCGCAGCGCGCTGCCGATGCTGAACGACACCCTGTGGGACTGCCTCGTGCGGCGGGTAAGCGAGACGGCCACCTGGACAAAGGACGGCGTCAGGTCCAGTCCGTGCACGGTGGCCCCGAACTCACCGGCGAACATCCGGGCCGGTCCGCCGATGCCCGAACCAACATCGAGGACCTTGGCGCCGGGCCGGATGCCTGCGGCGCGGGCCAGCTCCCGGGTGGCATCGGCGCCGCCAATGTGGAAATGGTCCAGCGCCTCGAGGTCCGCAGCCTCCAGCCGGTCCGGGTCGTAGCCGACTGCCCGCAGCCGGTCCAGGATGATCCGTTCCAGCTGCGGATTCCCGTAGTGGCGGGCGACGGCGGCTTCGACGTCCATGCTGGCCTCCGGGGGCGTCGGGATAAGGCCATCCTACTCCCGCACTGCAGCTCCGGACCGGTGCCGGACGGCAGCAGCACCGCAGTCCCGGGCATCGGCCTCAGGCCTTGCCGGCGTCCTTGGCGTCCAGAATGGTGTAGGCATAGCCCTGCTCGGCCAGGAACCGCTGGCGCTTGGCGGCGTAGTCCTGGTCCAGCGTGTCCCGGGCCACCACGGTGTAGAACCGGGCTGCGCGTCCGTCCGCCTTGGGCCGCAGCAGCCGGCCCAGCCGTTGGGCCTCTTCCTGCCGGGACCCGAAGGAGCCGGAGACCTGGATGGCCACGGACGCTTCGGGCAGGTCGATGGAGAAATTGGCCACCTTGGAGACCACCAGCGTCTGCAGGGCGCCGCTGCGGAATTCGCCGAAGAGCCGCTGGCGTTCCCTGACCGAGGTGTCACCCTTGATCACCGGTGCCTGCAGCCGGGCGGCCAGCTCGTCCAGCTGGTCGATGTACTGGCCGATCACCAGCAGCTGCTCGCCGGCGTGCCGGGCGGCCAGCTGCTCCACCACTGCGGACTTCGTTTCGGAGGCCGCGCACAGCCGGTACTTGTCGGCGTCGTCGGCCATTGCGTACGCCACGCGCTCGTCCCGCGGCAGGTCCACCCGCACCTCCACGCAGTCCGCCGGCGCGATATAGCCCTGGGCCTCGATGTCCTTCCACGGCGCGTCGTAGCGCTTCGGGCCGATCAGCGAGAAGACCTCGCCCTCGCGCCCGTCCTCGCGCACCAGGGTGGCCGTCAGCCCCAGCCGGCGGCGGGCCTGCAGGTCCGCGGTCATCCGGAAGATCGGCGCGGGCAGCAGGTGCACCTCGTCGTAGATGATCAGCCCCCAGTCATGCCCGTTGAGCAGTTCCAGGTGCGGGTACAGCCCGCCGCGGCGCATGGTGAGCACCTGGTAGGTGGCGATGGTGACCGGCCGGACCTCCTTGAGCGCACCGGAATACTCGCCGACCTCGCCGGCGGTGAGCGTGGTGCGCCGCAGCAGCTCGTCCTTCCACTGCCGTGCGGACACGGTGTTGGTGACCAGGATGAGCGTGGTCGTGCTGCTGGTCGCCATCGCCGCGGCGCCCACCAGTGTCTTGCCCGCGCCGCAGGGCAGCACGACGACGCCGGACCCGCCGGCCCAGAAGTTCTCCGCGGCCACCTTCTGGTAGGGCCGCAGCTGCCAGCCGGCAGGATCCTTGCCGGAGGATTCGGTCAGCGCAATCGGATGCGGGGTGCCGTCCACGTACCCGGCCAGGTCCTCGGCCGGCCAGCCGAGCTTGAGCAGCAGCTGCTTGAGCGCCCCGCGCTGGGCCGAATGCACCACGGTGGTTTCGGCGTCGATCCGCGGGCCCAGCAGCGGCTTGACCTTCTTCGCGTGCATCACCTCCTCGAGCACCGGGTAGTCGCTGGTGCGCAGCACCAGCCCGTGCTGCGGGTCCTTCTCCAGCCGCAGCCGGCCGTAGCGCGACATGGTCTCTTCAATGTCGACCAGCAGCGCATGCGGCACCGGGAACCGGGAGTAGCGCAGCAGCGTGTCCAGCACCTGCTCGGCGTCGAGCCCGGCGGCCCGCGCGTTCCACAGCCCCAGCGGAGTGATCCGGTAGGAGTGCATGTGCTCCGGGGCGCGCTCCAGTTCGGCGAAGGCGGCGATGGCGTGCCGGGCCTCGGTGGCCTGCTCGTGGTCCACCTCCAGCAGGATGGTCTTGTCGCTCTGGACAATCAGGGGTCCGTTGGACATTCAGTTGCCTTCCACTAATTCGACGTCCATCACGCGGTGGATGGGGACCACCCGTTCGGTTTCCCGTTCCGGGTCGTAGACACGGACCCGGCCGCCGCCGACCGACAGCGGCAGCAGCACCTCGCGGCGCTCGTCCCCGCCGGGATCCACGATGCCGATCCGCACCGGCCGCTTCAGGCGGATAGCCGTGCGCAGGGTTTCCAGTCCCAGCAGCGGCCCGGCCTCCGTGCCGTCCGGCTGCGTGCCGTCCGCCCCGGCACCTGCCGGACCCGCTGCTGTGCCCGGCGCTGCCGAGCTGCGCAGCCGGGCCAGTTGGCGGTCCAGGTCCTCCTCGGTCAATTCCCAGGGGTTCATCCGCACCGCGAACGACGGCGGCGCCGGGCCAGTGCCGGCGCCGGCGCCGGCGGACAGGGCTGTGCCGGACAGGGCTGCGCCGGAGGCACCTGCGCCGGCCGCCGCGCCGGCGCCCTCGGGCAGCTCCGGGGCAGCGGCGTAGCCCAGGCCGCGCAGGGTCTGCAGCAGTTCCCGGGTACCGGCGGTGGAGACGAGCACCGTGGGGGCCAGCTGCCGCAGTCCCAGCACGGCGGTGCGCGGATCGGCCAGCAGCTGCTCGAGCGCCGGCTCGTCGTCGCTGCGCAGGTACGATCCGGCCGCCCCGGCCCGCACCGTCCCGTGGCGGGCGGCCGTGTCCTCCACCAGGTAGCGCAGCGGCTGCGGCACCTCGGTGGCCGCATGCCGGCCGAGGAAGGCCAGGATCCCGGCGCCGTCCCGGCCGCTGTCCAGCGCCCGGCGGATCGAGGCGGCGGAGAAGCGGTAGACGGCGGCGGGGCCGTGGCCCTCGGCGTCGGAGAGCAGCGCCAGTTCCCGGGCCACCTCCGGTTCCAGGTAACCGGGGGCGACGGCGGTCAGGTCCGCCTGCAGCACGAAGTGGGTCAGCGGCGCCGGCAGTTCGCGCTCGAGCACCGCTGCCGCCTCCTCCGCCCGGCCGGCAGCCACCGCCGCGCCGAGATCGGTCAGGGCTCCGGAACCGGTCAGGCCCAGCCGGGCCGCCTCGGCCAGGATGCCCGGTACCAGGCGGTCGAAGCGCCGCTGCAGCCGGGGCTGGTGCCAGGTCAGGAATGCCGCCGTCTCGGCGGCCGACGGCGCGGCGCTGGTGCCCTCGGGCAGGCCGGTGCCGGCGGCTTCCTGCAGCTGTGCGAGCGCTGCCAGCAGCCGGCGGCGGACGGCCGGCGCGTCCGGGCGGGAGGCTCCGGCGGCGAGCGGGTTGATGCTGCCGCCGGCGGGCAGTTCCTCGCCCACCAGCGCCGGCGCGCGGTCCAGCGCCAGCCAGGCCGTCACCAGCAGCTGCCACTGCAGGTGCCTCGGCTGGGCCTCGAAGGCGTCGGCCTCGGGACCGGCGGCCCACCGGGAGGTGTCCACGTCCAGCCGGATCAGCCCGGCGCCCGCGGCCAGCTCAAGCAGCCAGCCGACGTCGTCGGTGTCCGTGCGCAGCGCCTCGGCCAGCCGCCGGGCTTCACGCACGCCCACGCCGCCGGCCCGCAGGGTGGCCACCGGCGCCAGGCGTACCTGCGCCAGCAGCTGGGCCAGCAGGCGCAGGGTTTCGGCCACGGCAGACAAGGCCGCATTGTCCCGGATGGCATGCCGCACGGCCTTCGGAGCGGCCGGCAGCGGCGGCGCGGTCAGCCAGGGGTCGGCGACGGCGCCCTGCCGGGCGGCCAGGCCGACGCTGCGGGGCAGTTCAACGTGGGCCGCGTCCAGCGGCACCAGCAGGCCGCGGGCGAGCAGCCAGTCCACCGGGGTGGCGTCGCGGCCGCCGATCCGGGGCATCCTGCCGGCCCGGGGCACCGCCCCGACCGGCGAGTGCCGGAACCGCTGCAGCAGCCCGGCGGTGGCCTCCGGGGCTTCGGCCAGCAGTGCCGGCCAGGTCCGGCCGTCCGCGAGCCAGCGTTCCAGTTCGGCAGCGGCGTCGGCGCCGCCGGCGGCCGGGGCCACCGGGTAGCCGGCCTGGTGCAGCGCCTCGGTGGCTGCGGCCAGCCGGGCCGCCGTGTCGGGGTTGGCCGCGGCCAGGACATGGTAGGGCCGGCCCAGCCCGGCAGGGTAGGGGCCGAGCACCTCCTCGAGGTTGGCCACCGGCAGGTAGGCCGCGCTCCGGGCCGCGCCGCTGCCCTGCGGCGCGCGCACCAGCAGGGCCAGCGCGTGCAGTCCGGCCAGATGCTCTTCCAGCTCTTCGAGGCCGGCGGTCCCCACAGCCTGGGCAGCATCGGGGGCAGGGCGCAGCAGCGGCGCCAGCACGGCGGCGTCCGCGGCGGTGCCGGCGTCGGCGTCGGCGGACAGGACCACCGCCTCCAGCACGTCGAGGCGGGGCCGGGAGAGGTTCTCCAAGGCGCGCTGGAGGCTGATCCGGGTGCAGGCCCGGGCCGCCAGGGCGGGGAAGTCCGGCACCGGGGGATGGCAGAGGTCGGGCCGGGCGCCCAGCAGCGCCCGCAGTTGCCGGTCGGTGCGGGCGGCCAGCTCGCCGGCCAAGGCACGGATGGAGGACATCGGATTAACGGTACTCCCTCGGGACAGGCCCCGGCGGGCCCCTTAAAGCGAGCGGCGGCGCCGGATGCTGCGCACCACGAGGCCGAGCATCAGCACAAAGGCCGCCGGCAGGCAGCCGAAGGCGATCCACGCGAATCCGGTCCAGGCCCCTGTGCCGGCCCAGGCACCGGCGAGGATGGCGGCCAGGCTCAGCAGGCCGGCCGCGCAGAGCACCACCGCGGCGACGGCGGCAGCGGCAGTGGCGGGGGAGGAGTCCGGAAGCTGGGCAGGGCGGGACGAGGGGTCGATGCCGGGCATGGCAATAACGCTAACAGCGGACAACCAGGCGGCAAAGCGCCCGGCACGGTCCGGTGCCGGGCAGGACAGGCTACTCTAGATACGGACTTCCCCGCCCGGGGGCGCCCCCGGGCTGCCGGCAGCGGCGGGGGCGGATGGGTGACGCGCCGGCGGAACCGCACAGGCTCCCGGACGGGACGACACATGGGAACCGGCGCACATCACGTAATGGCATGCAGGACTTGGGAACTGCAGAAACTGTAGAACGAGGTAAAAGAAGTGCCCATCGGCAAGGTTAAGTGGTTCGACGCGGACAAGGGATTCGGGTTCCTGGCGACGGACGACGGACAGGAAGTGTTCCTGCACGCGTCCGCCCTGCCCGCAGGCGTACGGGAGGTCAAGTCCGGGACACGGATGGAGTTTGGCATCGCCGCCGGCAAGCGGGGCGCCCAGGCGCTGTCGGTGCGGATCCTCGAGGCGGCCCCGTCCATTGTCCGGGCCACACGCAAGCCCGCCGAGGACATGGCGGTCATTATCGAGGACCTGATCAAGCTCCTGGACGCTATTTCCAACGGGCTGCGCAAAGGCCGCTACCCGGACAAGTCCCATGCCGCCAAGGTGGCCGCCGTGCTGCGGCGGGTGGCCGACGACCTGGACGCCTAGGCCGGAGGATCCATGGCTGAGAATCCCACCGCAAAGGAAGCCCCGGCTCCGGCACAGCGGCGTGCAGCGGGCCGTCCGGCCGTCCGCCGGGCGCTGAAGCTGGATGCCGTGCTGGCCGCGGCCGTGGACAGCGCCCGCGCAGGTGTGCTCACCATTGCCCCGGCCGAGCAGGTCGGCGCCCATGTAGGTGCGTCGGCGGAGGGCGAGCGGCTGGTGCTGCACCGCTTCGAGGCCAAGCTGGCCGGCTACCGTGGCTGGCACTGGTTCGCCACCGTGGCCCGGGTCCCGCGCGGCAAGGTGGCCACTGTCTGTGAGGTAGGCCTGCTGCCCTCGGACGAGGCCCTGCTGGCGCCGGAGTGGGTACCGTGGGCGGACCGGGTCCGCCCGGAGGACGTGCCCCAGCCGGACGTCCCGGAGGACGGGTCCGGGGCAGCGGAGGAAACGGACGCAGCCGCCGGCGACGGCGCTGCGGACGGCGCTATGGACGAAGACGGTGCGCCGGAGGATGCGGCGTCGGATGCTTCCGCGGAGGAGGGGGCTCCGGAAGGCAGCGTCCCGGCATCGTCCTGAACGGCCTGGCCATCGCACCAACCGCTCGAACAGACAGCTTAAGCACGAAGGGCCCCGTCCCGGCCAGCGGCCGGGACGGGGCCCTTCGGTTTGGCCGGGTCAGCCCTTGAGCTGGCCGAGCACGTAGTCGATGCAGGCCAGCAGCGCGCTGACGTCCTCGGGCTCGATGGCCACGAAGGTGGCGATGCGCAGCTGGTTGCGGCCGAGCTTGCGGTACGGCTCGACGTCCACGATGCCGTTGGCGCGCAGCGCCTTCGCCACCGCGGCGGCGTCCACCGACTCGTCGAAGTCGATGGTGGCGATGACGTTGGAGCGGTGCTCCGGGTTGGCCACGTACGGGAAGGCCACCTCGGAGGCCTCGGCCCAGCTGTAGACCCGGCCGGCGGAATCCGCGGTGCGCTTGGCGGCGAAGTCCAGGCCGCCGTTGGCGTTGAGCCATTCGATCTGGTTGTTCAGGGTGACCAGGGTTGCCAGCGCCGGGGTGTTGTAGGTCTGGTTCTTCAGCGAGTTGTCGATCGCGGTCTGCAGGTTCAGGAAGTCCGGGATCCACCGGTCGGTGGCGGCGATCCGGCCGGCACGCTCGAGCGCGGCGGGGGAGAACATGCCCAGCCACAGGCCGCCGTCGGAAGCGAAGTTCTTCTGCGGGGCGAAGTAGTAGACATCGGCCTCGGCCAGGTCCACGTCCAGACCGCCGGCGGCGGAGGTCGCGTCGATCAGCAGCAGCGCGCCCTCGTCGGCCCCGGCCACCCGCTTGACCGGGGCGGCGACGCCGGTGGAGGTCTCGTTCTGCGCCCAGGCGTAGGCGTCGACGCCGGCCTCGGCCCGCGGGTCCGGGCGGCTGCCCGTCTCGGCCTTAATGATGGTGGACTCCGCCAGGAACGGGGCGTTGTTGGTGGCCTTGGCGAACTTGGAGCTGAACTCGCCGAAGGACAGGTGCTGGGCCTTGCGCTCGACCAGCCCGAAGGTGGCCACGTCCCAGAAGGCAGTGGAGCCGCCGACGCCAAGGATGACCTCGTAGCCTTCGGGGGCCTTGAAGAACTCCTGCAGCCCCTCGCGCACGCTGCCCACGAGGTTCTTCACCGGAGCCTGCCGGTGGGAGGTGCCCAGCAGGTTCCGGCCCGCGGCGACGAGGGCATCGATCTGCTCCGGCCGGACTTTGGACGGGCCGGCGCCGAAACGGCCATCCGCGGGCAGCAGGTCGGCAGGGATGCTGATGGACTGGGGCTCGCTCATGGTGACTCTTCCTGACTGGGGAGCTGCTGGCTCGGGGATCGGTGCGGTGGTCCGACGCGCTGACCCGCCGTCGAACCACCGCCAATTCTGCCTTAGTTGCCGCCGGGGCCGTTAGTCGGTGACGGGGCGGCAGCCGGTTCCGCCCCGGGTCCGGACGCCGGTCCGCCGGGGCGATTCCGCGCCGTCTGCGCCGAGCGGCTAGGCTTGGGAAGGGGGCACTGCCCGCCCCGAGCCACCAGGTTTCCGCCGCCGGCGGTGCGCCGGTGGGCCAGGACCAAGGAGTAAGGATTCCGTGACCGACCTCATCGACACCACCGAGATGTACCTGCGTACCATCCTCGAGCTGGAAGAGGAGAACATCGTCGCGCTGCGGGCACGGATTGCCGAGCGCCTGCGCCACTCCGGGCCCACCGTGTCCCAGACGATCGGCAGGATGGAACGCGACGGGCTGGTGGTGGTCACCGGGGACCGGCACCTGGAACTGACCGAGCACGGCCGACGCCGGGCCACCGAGGTGATGCGCAAGCACCGGCTGGCCGAGCGGCTGCTGTCGGATGTGATCGGGCTGGACTGGGCCTATGTCCATGACGAGGCCTGCCGCTGGGAGCACGTGATGAGCGAGCGGGTTGAACAGCGCCTCTTCGAACTGCTGGGCAAGCCGGATGTGTCCCCGTACGGCAATCCGATTCCCGGTCTCGAAGCCCTCGGCGGCCGGCCGGCGGCAGGCTTCGGCGAAGGTGTGGTGAATCTCACGGAAGCCATGAAGCGGTACGAGCCGGGGCAGAAGGTGGCCCTCGCCCGGCTCGCCGAGCCGATCCAGGTCGAACCCGAACTGCTGCAGCAGCTGGAGGAGGGCGGGCTGAAGCCCGGGGCCGAGCTGACGCTCGAAGCCGTGGGCGAATACATTTCCGTCCGGGTTCCCGGCGTCGAAGGCGCCCTGGAGCTGCCGCCCGAGGTGGCCGCGCACATTTTCGTCACCCTCGACTGACCCGTTCCGGCCTGTCCGCCGTCCGGGAAGCTTCTCCCGGACGGCGCTCCGCCATGCCCGCACGCCCCCGGACACACCGCTGGATAACGGGATTATTACCGTTTCACCAACTGCCCCTATAGTTGGATCCGGCGCCGAGACATTGGCGTTACCTGTTCCGCAGCCGAACCCTGCCAGCGGAACGACAGGTTCCGTGGTGGCAGGGGCGGAGGACCCAGGGACGGCAGCAGCGTTGTTGAGCTGCCTTGGGGTGAAGCCGCGCCGGTACGGCATCGGTTGCCACGAAGATCCCTTCTTCAGGGCCGATGGCGCATGGGCGCGGCCGGGTATTTCTTCTGACCCGAATCCGACAGCTAACTTCGCAGGCGCGCAGGAGAGGGAAGATTCTTGGCACAAGAGAAAGCCACGGGGCGGCGCCGTTCAACCGCCCCGGCAGCCAACGCGCGGCCGCGCACCGGCCAGCCGGGCCGCCGCCGCGCGGCCGAACCGGCCCGGTCCCCGCTGGCCGCGGCCGCCCGCGACCTGGGCCACAAGGCAGCCCTGACGGCGGCAGTCTCCGGCATGGCCCTGACGGTCGTGCTGCCGACGACGGCGGGTGCTTCCGGCGACGCCGTAACCGCCGCCGTCCCCTCGGCGGCCGTCACGGCGGCGGCCGAAGTCAAGGTGGATTACCAGCGTTCCGGGCTCACCAGCGACTTCGACCCGGACGCGAAGCTGGAGCAGATTATGGTGTCCTCCGGCAACGAGGTCACGGCAACCAGCAGCAAGGGGACTCTGTCCCAGCCAATGACCGACATGAAGATGACCTCCCCGTTCGGCATCCGGATCAACCCGGTGACCGGGGCGGCCGGCGAAATGCACACCGGCCAGGACTACGGCGCACCCTGCGGCACCCCCGTGTATGCGTCGGCCGGCGGCACGGTCAAGAGCGCCGGCTGGGTGGACATGTACGGCAACCGCGTGGTCATCGACCACGGCAACGGCCTGGAGACCACCTACAACCACCTGGCCAGCGTGAGCACCCGGCAGGGGGCCAAGGTCGAGCGCGGAGCCCTGGTCGCCCAGAGCGGCACCACCGGCAACTCCACCGGCTGCCACCTGCACTTCGAGGTGGTTGTCGAGGGCAAAATGGTGGACCCGAAGGCCTGGCTCTGAACCGCCGTTACCAAAGACACGCCGTTCCGTGATCTGAATGTGACTTGCGGGAAAAAATCGTATACCGTCTAACTCGTGCCAGGCCGAGATGGGCCTGGCACCTTCGGGTGGATTGCCGAGCTCTGCCACTACCCGGAGTCCGTTCGCACAACGCATGGCAGAGGCGGGGGACCCACTTACCGGGCTTCCCTTCAAGCCCTAGGGGTTAAGCCGCCAGGAACCACCGGAACTTTCCGGGCCGGACCTGCGGCCGGGTGACTCCCACCCGAACCCGACAGCTCACCTCGCAGGCATAGGGAGAGGTAATCAGCCGTGTCCAAGAGCACCACTGCGGGCCGCCACCGCGCGACCCCTGTCCACACCAACCCGCTGGAGACCGTGTCCAAGGCTGTCTCCTCCAGCGCCGGGTCCGTTGGCCGCCAGGCCGCCGTCATCGCCGCCGCTACCGGGCTGGTCCTGACCGCCGCTGTTCCCGCGCAGGCCGGTGGCGTTGAGCGCGATGCTTCCGTCCAGGCGGCGTCGGCCCCCACCCGGGTCCAGGTCGAGACCGTCAAGGCTTCCAACGTCAAGCTCACCTTCGAGCGCGCCGGCGTTACCTCCACCCCCGCTCCCGAGCCGGTGGCCGAGGCCGCCGCCGAGGTCCAGGCTCCCGCCGGGCAGGCCGTCCAGGCCGAGGCTTCCCAGGCCGGCGACGACGCCAACGTCCAGGCCTCCTCGGTCCCCGAGGCCGAGCCCAAGGCTGCTGCCGCCAGCGGCCTCGGCTCCTCCATCGTGGCCGCCGCCTACGGCCAGATCGGCATCTCCCAGGACTGCACCGCCATGGTCGAGAACGTCCTGCGTTCGGTCGGCTTCTCCGTGGGCGATCTGGCCCCGGCCCAGTTCTTCGCCTACGGCACCCAGGTGTCCACCCCGCAGCCGGGCGACCTGATCTACTACGACAACGCCGGCGCCGGTGTGCCGCACATCGCCATCTACGTGGGCAACGGCCAGGCCATCCACGGCGGCTGGACCGGCTACACCACCGTGCTGGGCAAGGCCTACATCGGCTCCGGCCCGGTCTTCATCCGGCCCTCGCGCTGACCAACGCGCTCCTGCACGCTTCAGGGGCCCGCATCCCGGACCGGGGTGCGGGCCCCTGAAGCGTTAAATTCCGTTAAAGAAGGCCCGTGAGCGGTCCAGGAAGTGCGTGCCGGCGGCCGTCTCCGGCCGGATGATGGCGCAGCGGGCCCGTGGGGAATTAGTCTGGCTCTGTCAGTCCGAACTAGCCATTGTCCGGACCTGCGATCCACGTGGGCTCCGGCATGGCCAGACGAAGAGGAATGTGCATGCGCACACTCGTCCTGAACGCTGGATACGAGCCACTGGCGGTGGTCACCTTCCGCCGGGCGCTGCTGCTTGTGCTTGCCGGCAAGGCAAGCGTCATCGCTGAGGACGGGGATCCCGTCATCGGACCCAACGACATCCTGGGCAGGCCCTCGGTGATCCTGCTCAACCACTACATCAAGATCCCCTACCGGCAGGAGACAGCGGTGACCCGCCGCGGCGTGCTGCGCCGGGACAACCATGTCTGCGCCTACTGCGGCAAGACGGCCACGACGGTGGACCATGTCCGGCCCCGCTCGCGCGGCGGCGAGGATACCTGGGAGAACCTGGTGGCCTGCTGCCTGCGCTGCAACAACGCCAAGGGGGACCGCACGCTGGCCCAGATGGGCTGGCAGCTGCGCTTCACACCCAAGCCGCCGCGCGGTACCTACTGGCGGATCCGCGAACTGGACCGCCCCGCCCCGGCATGGAGCGAATTCCTCGACAGCGGCTCGGCGGCGTGACCGGTTCCCAGGGACCGGACGGCTACGACGCCGTGGTGCTGGCCGGCGGGCGGTCCTCCCGGCTGGGCGGCGTCCCCAAGGCGCTGCTGCAATTCGAGGGTAGGACGCTGCTGCACCGTACCCTCGATGCGCTGGCCGGCGCACGCCGGATTGCCGTCGTCGGCCCGCCGGAGCTCTCGGCCGTGCTGGCCGGCCAGGCCCGGACCGGGCGCGTCCTGCTCACCCGCGAGGACCCGCCGTTTGCCGGTCCGGCGGCCGGCATCGCCGCCGGCACCGCCGCCCTGGCCACGCAGGCATCGGCGCCGGTCTCCGGGGCGGACCTCGCGGCTGGCAGTGTCCGGGCACCGCTGACGCTGCTGCTGGCGTGCGACATGCCGCGCCTGGCGGAGCTGGTCCCGCGCCTGCTGGCCGCCGTACGCAGCCACCCCGGTGCCGACCTGTGGGTGCCGGTGGATGCTGCAGGGCGGGAACAGCCGCTGGCCTGCTGCGCGCGCAGCGAGGCGCTGGAAGCCGCAGTCGCCGCTGCCTTCCGGACCGGGGGTACTGCCGGGCTGCCGGCACGCAAGCTGCTGGCCCCGCTGGCAGCGGTGCCCGTGCCCCTGCCCGCGGCCGCCACCGAGGACGTGGACACCTGGGAGGACGCCGGCCGCTTTGGCATAGTCCGGCCCGCCCCGTAGCCTAGGCTACGACGCGCCAGGGACCGGACCTGGCGGATGCACCATGCTGGACCCCGGCACCGGACCCCGGCGCCCGCGGGAGAAAATCGGAGAGCAATAGTGGCCGCTGCAGACCAGATCCTGCCCCCCTTCGTGACCGAGCTGTTGACCGCCCTGGAGATCGAGGACACGCCCGTGGACATTGATGCCGTGCTCGGCCTGGCCGGGGTGGCAGCCCACGGGGTGGTCCGGCCGGCCGCGCCGGTGACCACGTTCATTGTCGGCTACGCCGCCGGCCTGGCCGCTGCCACCGGCCAGGCCAGCCCGGAGGCGGCCATGCGTGCAGCCTCGCGCGTGGCCGAAGAGGTCGTCCGCCGCCGTCCGGCACCCGGAACCCCGCAGGCGTGAGCGCCCCGCTCCGGCAGGCCGGGGGCCGGGACCGCCGGCACGCGCCCGGACACGGCCATGGCCACGACGACGGCGCCGCCTGGGACGAGGCCCGCAGCATCGCGCACGCGGCCGGCACGGCAGAGTCTGCCGGCGCCGCGCCGTCGTTCCTGCCGCTGCCGGCCTGCGCGGGGCTGACGCTGGCCGCGGACGTGGCCGCGAAGATCCCGGTCCCGCACTATGCCTCCTCCGCCATGGACGGCTGGGCCGTGGCCGGTACCGGGCCCTGGCAGCTGGCCGGCCCGGGCGGCCCGCTGGCTGAAGGCCAGGCGGTGCCCGTGGTCACCGGCGGACTGATGCCTGCCGGTGCGGCAGCAGTGCTGCGCAGCGAATACGGTACCGTGCACGGCGGCAGCCTGTCGCTCGCCCCCGGTGTCGCCCCGGGGGAACCGCCGGCCGGCCGGCACATCCGCCCGGCGGGGGAGGAGATCCGCGCCGGGGAAACCGTCCTCGCCGCCGGCACCGTGCTTAACCCCGCGCACCTGGCCATGGCGGCGGTCTGCGGCCACGACCTGCTGCCGGTCACCCGCCGGCCCGAAGCGGCCCTGCTGCTGACCGGGGACGAAGTGGTCACCGCAGGCATCCCGGCGCCGGGACAGGTGCGGGACACCTTCGGGCCGGCGTTGCCGGTCATAATCGCCCGGCTCGGCGGCACGCCTGCGGAGCCGGCGCGGCTGCCCGACGACTTCGGTACCATGCTCGCGGCGGTCCGCGGCTGCGGCGGCGACGTCGTGGTCACCACCGGCGGGACCGGGCATTCGAAGGCTGACCAGCTGCGCCCGGTGCTGGCCGAACTCGGCGCCGAGGTCCTGGTCCCGTCCATCCGGATGCGGCCGGGACATCCCGCCCTGCTCGCCCGGCTGCCCGACGGCCGGCTGCTGGTGGGCCTGCCCGGGAACCCGCTGGCTGCCATCATGGCCCTGCTGACCCTGGGCGCCCCGCTGCTGGCAGGGTTCAATGGCCGGCCGCTGCCGCCGCTGGGCAGTGTGCCGGCGGGCACCCGGCTGCCGCCGCTGGCCGGCCGCGACCGGCTCACTCCGTACGCCCTGACCGCCGCCGGTGCGGTGCCGGCCGAGCGGGTGGGCTCGGCCATGATGCGCGGGCTGGCCGGGGCCGACGGCGTGGCGGTGGTGCCGGCCGAAGGGGCCGCGGCCGGCGACCGGCTGCGGACGCTGCCGCTGCCCTGGTAGCGCGGACCGGGCAGGCACCGCCGGCTGCCGCTGCCGTGGCTTAAGCTGGCCTAAACCTATGTGAGGAGGACGCCATGAGCCGTGTTGTTCAGCGTCGGCGGGTGGTGAAGCTGGG
>NZ_JAAZSQ010000034.1:17766-20657 GCF_012395835.1 Arthrobacter mobilis | reverse complement strand
GCCAGCCAATCCCAGACCAGCCACCCCAATCCTCACAGGCGTTCGTACCGGACGGTTCCAGATTCCGCCGGGACCTGGGGGGACGCTTTCGGCGGGGAAGAATTCGGTCATCGATGGGTAGGTCTGGGAATTGAAAGAACCCCGGCCGCATCCGGCCGGGGTCCTTAATCAGGGTCCGGGAAAGCTACACCTTGGAGGCACGGTAGCCGGCAGCGCGTGCAGCTGCCGTGGTGGAGAAGCAGATCTCGGGGTTCGTCCGGTTATAAAACGCACCGCCGGGGACATGGTAGATTCCGCTGGACTCATTGCCCTTAATCGGAGCCCAGGATGGGCAGGTGGTTCCCGAGGGGATCATGGAGGTGCGCTGCTTGACCCTGACCAGCTTCTTGTAGGAGTCGGCGGCCTTGGACGTGCCCGTGACGGTCACCTTTGCCCACCACAGGCCGGACCGGGAGGTACGGACCTTGGCCGAGAACTGTCCCTTCGTGCTTCCGGTGACGGTTTTGACCCTGTAGGCACGCGCGCTGCCGGCCGGGTCGAAGTAGATTTCCACCTTGGGCTTGGCGTATGCGTCCCACCTGGTGCCGGCCTTGCGCTGGGCCGTGCCCCTGAGCGTGAACGCCTCGCTTTTGTAAACGGACGCCGGTGCAGTGAACTTTACGACACGGGTCGCGGCTTTCGACGCCGCTTCGGCCGGTGCGGCAGCGAGGCTGACACCGCCGAAAGCCACTGCCGCAGCCATCAACAGCGCACCGAAGCGCCTGATCATGCTCATCTTTTCCCCCAACATATGGTTTTGCTTAAACGAACAAACCAAAGACTACCGGCAGGGATCCACCTCCGTGACCCGGCCGCGAGGCCAGGCGGTACACCCCGTACCGCGCAGACCGGAGCCGCCGGTCCGGGGTGACGATTTGGGCGTCTTGTTCCCGTGCAGCCTGGTGGTGTGAGCCTGTGCAGGGACGGCCGGGGACGGGCAGACCGTGTTTCCGGCGCGGAACGGATGTCCCGTGCCGGCCGACAGGGCCGTGCGCGGCAGAACGGCCGGATCCGGGCCGGCCGCGGTCCAGCGGGCCGGTGCCGGCCGCCCTGGGGCCCGGAGGGCCGGAAACCCCTTGGAAGCATTGTGCTTAAACGATAAAGCCCATAGCGTGGCCTCACCGATCGCCGGCGGCGGTTGGTCAATCTCATTGGATGTGTGCAGGGCCGGCAGTGTCCGGACAGGAACGGGACGGGGTGCCGGGGTATTCCGCGGCCTCCGGGACCGGCCAGCGGGCTTGTCCCATGGTGCTTCCGGCTGCCGGCCTGCGCACCAGGAACGTAAGGGGAACGAATGAAAAAGAGCACAGCAGTCTTCTCACTGGCGGCAGCGGCAGGGCTTGCGGCCCTGCCGGCCACACCCGCCCTGGCGGTGACCCCCGCCTACCCCAACTGCGATGCCGCAGCAGCGGTGGGTGTGTACAACATTCCCGCCGGCGCCCCCGGTTACGGTGCCCATCTCGACAGTGACAGTGACGGCATCGGCTGTGAAAACGGCAGCGTCGCCTACCGGCCGGCCCCTGCCGCTCCCGTCGAAGCGCCCCAGGTGGGCCAGGTGCCCGTCGGAGGGGCCGATACCGGCATAACCCAGGACGGCCGCGGCGACCTGGGCGCCCTCGCCCTCGGCGGCGGCCTGGTGCTGGCCACGGCGGCCGGCGGAACCTACCTGGTCCGGCGCCGCAACGCCGCCCGGGCATAGGCCCGCCACCTTACCGACCGGACCTGTTTCCACGCATGATGGGTTCAACGACCGGCCGCCGCGGAAGCCGCCTGGCCTCTGCGGCGGCCGCCCTTTTGCTTCTCGCCGGCTGCGCAGGCACCGCCTCCGCACAGACCGAAGCTGCGGCTGCGCCTTCCCCGGCGGTTTCCTCCGCCCCGCCGGCTGCGGCAGCCCAGAAGACCCCGCAGGCCTCCGCACCCGGGAACCCCGCGCCGGAGAGCCCTGTGCCTG
The DNA here is from genome assembly GCF_012395835.1 of Arthrobacter mobilis. Classification (GTDB taxonomy): domain Bacteria; phylum Actinomycetota; class Actinomycetes; order Actinomycetales; family Micrococcaceae; genus Crystallibacter; species Crystallibacter mobilis. Next base: position 18,667 of record NZ_JAAZSQ010000034.1, on the reverse strand, counting down.
CCCGGCTGCCGGTCATGGACGCCTCCGCGCCCGTGGCATTGAGCATTCCTTCCATCGGCGCCCGGTCGGAACTGCTCAGGCTCGGCCTGCGGAACGACGGTTCCCTTCAGGTACCCCCGGGTGATCCCGGCGCCCCGGCCGGCTGGTACCGCCATTCCCCGACCCCCGGAGAACGCGGACCGGCGGTCCTGCTCGGGCACGTCAATTCGTTCGGCGGCGCGCCGGGTGTTTTCGCCCGCCTGCGCGAGCTCAGGGCCGGGGACACCGTCGACGTCGCCCGCGCGGACGGCACCACGGCGGTTTTCACGGTCTACCGCGCCGAGCAATACCCGAAGAACGCCTTCCCCACCCAGGCGGTCTACGGCAACACCCAAGGAGCGGAACTGCGCTTGATCACCTGCGACGGATACAACCCGGCCACCGGCGGGTTTGATGACAACTACGTGGTCTACGCGAAACTTCTCACCTGAGCTTCCCCGGCAACGTCCCGTCCTCCACCGATGCCGTGCTGCGGCCGGAGCACGGGAGTGGGGCGGGCAGGACCGCACCGTCCGGTTGTTCCAGTCCCGTGGCGGGGTCGGCGCGCCAGGCGCTGTGATCGGCGCGTGCGGTGCACGGGGCGGCCGGGCTGCCTGTTATTCGCAGCCGACGCCGTCGCCGTCCCGGTCGAACTTGGGCTCCCAGCCGGGGTCGCCGGCGCGGATCGGGGCCTTGCCGGCGGCCCTGACCGCCGAGCAGTTCTGGTAGAAGACATCGCCGCCATCGGCCGGCTCCTGCATCGCGGGGGCTTCCGGCTTCGGCTCCGCCTTGGGCTTGGGGGCGGGCCTGGCGGCGACCGGGACGGTGACTCCGCCGTCATCGTCCGGGACCGGCTGGTCCGGGCAGGAGGAGAGCACCCGGG
>NZ_JAAZSQ010000034.1:0-17670 GCF_012395835.1 Arthrobacter mobilis | reverse complement strand
AGCAGGTTCAGCGGGTCGTTGGCGAAGGCTTCGCGCTGGTTGGGGGCCAGCTGCCGGGCGCCCTTCTGCCAGGCGTCCGAGAGGGGCACGATGTGGTCGATCTGCACGGCGGTGCTGGTGGCGTTGCCGCGGACGAAACGGATGGTCGTGGCAGTGAACGGGTCCGCCAGCGTGCCGGTCAGCACGATGCAGTTGTTCGTGCCGGGCCTGAAGGTCTCATCCGTCAGGTCGCGGGCGAGGATGTCGTTGCGGGCATCGCAGCCGTTGCGGTCCGGATCCTGCCAGCCGCTGCCGAACTCGTCGCGGTCGTACCCGGTCTTGGGTGCCCGGCCCTTGACCGGGATGGTCTCCAGCAGGGCCAGGGCGGTGCCGGCAGGTGCGGCTGGAGCCGGTGCCGGTGCGGGTTTTTCGGTCTTCTGCGGTGCGGCGGGCTTCCGCGTCTCCGGTGCCGCGGACGCCTTGGCCGCCGGTGCCGGTGCCGCAGCAGAGGGGGAAGCGTCTGAGGGTGGTGTGTTCGCTGTGCCCGTTCCGCAGGCGGCAAGGCTCACCGCGAGGAGGACGGCGGCTGCGGATGGCAGGATGCGGGGCCGGTTCATGAGGATGTGTTCTCCGGGTCAGGCGGCCGGTGCGCGTAAGGCACGCACCGGCCGCTGGTGTGGGAATCCGTGCGGGGAGCGGCTATTCGCAGGCGACGCCGTCACCGTCCCGGTCCAGGCCGGGGCTGTAACCGGGGCTTCCGCGGTAGAGCGGGGCCGCGCCGGCGGCCCGGGCCTGGGAGCAGTTGGAGAACCCGACGGCCGGTGCCGGGGCCTGCTGCTGGGCCTGCCGGGCCGCTTCTTCCTCAGCCTGGCGCTGGGCCTCGGCCTGCCGGGCAGCCTCTTCCTGCGCGGCCTGCTCGGCCTGCCGGGCAGCCTCTTCGCGGGCCTTCTTCTCCGCCGCAGCCTTCTTCCGGGCCACTGCTTCCTTGGCCTTCTTCTCGGCGGCGGCCTTCTTCCGGGCCTCCTCCTTGGCCTTCTTCTTGGCCGCTGCCTTCTTCGCCGCTTCTTCGGCCGCCATTGCTGCCGCTATCGCCTCCCGCTCTTCCATCACCTTGTCGTGGGAGGCCAGGTCCATCCAGACCAGCAGGCCGTGATCATCCTCGGTGCAGACATAGACCCCGGAGCGGAGCAGCTTCCGCCGGTCCTCCACGTCGCAGAAGGCCAGGACGGTGCCGCTGGCACTCGGACTCGGCGAGGACGCCGCCGTGGAGGCGGCGGCAGGTGTCTGCGGGGTCCCCTCCGCCGGCGGTGTGCAGCCGGTGACCGCCAGCCCCAGGACCAGGACCGGCACGACCGCCCGGGCCGCGGTCCCGGCGGCCCGGCTGCTGTCCAGCCCGGCCCGGGAGCGGCGTTTGAAAACCAGGGCAAAGAGCCCCGCCATGAGCCCGACGCCCGGCAGCACCAGGGCGGCCCCGGCCCCGCCGGCGGCGAACAGCACCGGCAGGAGCACGAGGAGGGCCGCCGCGATGCGGAAGGAGACGGTCAGGGCCCGGTTCCCGGTCCGGAAACGGGCAGGATGAGACTGATTGGCATGCATGATTTCCCCCAGCTAAAACCCGAACTGCGGAGTGGCGCTCCGCGCAGGCAGTCTAACCCGACCCGGACGCCGGACCGCGCCAACGGCACCGAGGTGCGCAACATTGCGGCTGGTCGCGTCACCTTCACCGGACCGGCAGCGTTACCGGATGACAGCAGAAAGGGTTGCTGCACCGGACGATTCCCGGGCGACGGCGGCTGCCGGCGGCCATGAAAGTGGCCAGCCGCGGTCCGGGTCAGGCGTCGAAGCGCTCGAGGTGTTCCCGAAGTCCGGGGTAGGTGCTGTTTTCGGCCAGGACCTTCTCGAAGTCCTTGCGGGCCATGGCCCGCTTGCCCTCCGTCAGGTACGTGAGCCCGCGTTCGATCAGTGCCCGGTGCCGCAGCTCCGCCGGGCGGGTCCGCACCCTGAGGGCTTCCCTGAACGCCTCGCGGGCGGCTTCCGGGAAACCCTGCTCGCGGAACGCGACGCCGCGCTGGATCAGCAGGAAGGTCGCTGCCTCGTCCTCGTTCCGGAGGCTTTCGGTCAGCTCCACCACCTCCTCCCAGCGCCCCTGCAGCGCATAGAGTTCGGCCAGTGAGACCGCGGTGATGGTGCCCGGTTCCAGCTGTTCGACCACATCCACGGCCGCGGCGATGTTGCCTGTCATCTGCTGGACCTCGGCAAGCAGCAGCCCGATGGTGTCACGGTCCAGGGGAAGCTGGGCCTCGACCCCGTCGGCGATTCCCAGGGTGAAGGAGGTGTCCGGGAGGTACTTGCGGACAAACGCGTCCCGGGCAGGGTCGTAGCCGGTGGCGAACAGCCAGGCCAGCAGCTCGAGCGCGCGCGGCAGGTCCCCGTGCGGGATCGCTCCCCGGGTCGCCTCGAACAGGGCAGCCAGCGGGCGCGCCTGCTCAAATTCGAAGCCAATCCGGGGCAGGTCGCCGGCGCTTGGCCGCGCCACAAGCGCCCGGTACAGCTCCTTCTCCCACTTGGGGGCAAACAGGCCCGGGGCGGCCTTGGGGGCAGGCCCGGCCGAGCCGGAAGCAGACCCGCTCCGCGGAGACGCACCGGTTGTCTTCCGGGACGTGCCGGGCGAGATCGTCTTGACGTGCGATATGCCGGTGCCCGGGATGCCCACCGTCCGCGTCACCCTCCCCGAAGAATGTGCCGAGATCCTCGCCCCCCGGACCCCGGCACTGACACCGATGCCCTTCGGCGTTACGGTCATGCGCACGCCCGGTGCGATCCTGAACGACTTCCGAACCCTGAAACCCATACCCAGCCCCCATCGAGTTACCCTTGCCGGCCACCGGCGGACAGCCGGCCTTCAGTATAGGTTTCGGGTAACGGAGGATCCGCATCCGCACAATACCCGTCGACCATGGTCAGATTCGGCCGGACGTCTGCGCTGTTATTGGCGTTTGAAGCCTCATGGAGGCGGCCGTCCTGCGGGAGGCACGCCGGCTGCAGGGCAAATACAACGGCGGTAAAAAATGGGACTCCATGCAGGCGGGTGCCCGGCACCGGCTGCACCCGGCCGGAAGAACACTACTGCCGCCGGCGCAGAAAGCTTCCGCCTGACCGGACATGTTGATCCCCGAAGTGTCAGTTCCCGCCAGTACGATGTGAAAAACCGATGATTGATGGGGGCAACTAGGTGGCGGGAAGCATTTACGGGGAGCTGCTGAAGTTGGCGGAGAACCTGCAACCGTGGCAGCGGGACGCCCTTCGGCGGCACACAGAGTCGCCCACACTCTCGGCTGCCGACATCAGCGAGCTAACCGACATCGCCTACGCGGCAGCCCTTGCAGGGGAAAAGCACCTGGTCGATGACACCACCGAATTTACGCTTCCGGATGTTGTCCCCCTGACGGAGGTGCATGTTCCCAGCACCTCATCGACAGTCCCCGCCGTCAGCCTAAGAAAGGTCAGGCACATCCAGGGCGTGAACCGGATGAGCCCTGACGCCAGCATCACTCTCAAGCACACGGGGCTGAATATCGTGTTCGGACTCAACGGGGTGGGCAAGAGCGGATACACCCGCATTCTGAAAAGTTCGTGCCATTCCAGGTATCCGGAAGCCGTGAAGGGCAATGTTTTCACTGCTGACACCACCGACCCGAGAGCGGAGATCGAATACCTGCTGGGGGATGACGACTACAGTCACGAATGGACGCTGAGCGACCCCAGCACTGACCTGAACCTGTCACGGGTTGCTGTATACGACTCCAAGACAGCAAACGCCCACGTCTCACGGCAGGGAACCGAACTTACCGTCACTCCCGATGGACTGGAACTGCTGACTAGCCTCATCGCCACTTGCGATTTGGTTAATGCGGAAGTCCGGAGGCGGGTATCCGTCCTCAAAGCCGAGCAGCAGCCCGGCATCGTCCTGGAAGCTATCGACACGGAGGTGAAGAACGTCCTGTCGCGGTTGGGGCAAGATATGGGGTACGCCGATGCCGAAGCCCTTGGCAAGCTCACCGCCGAGGAAACCGCCGAACTGACCGCCCTTCCGGCGAAAATCAGCCACCTCAAAACCAACAGTCGGACTGCACGCCTTGCCAAAGCGCAGCATGAAGCAAACCAGCGGACGACTCAGGCACGCAAGATCGAGCACCTCGCCGGGACGGTCAGCCAGGAGCAGATCGAGGTGCTGCAGGGCATTAGGAGTCGGCTGCGGGACATTGCGAGGGACGAAGCAACCCAGCAACAGCACGACTTCACCGCCGAGGCAGTCCCCGGGGTACACAGCCCCCACTGGAAGGCAATGTGGACAGCGGTCAAGGAGTATGCGGAGACGGAAGCCTATCCGGAACTCACATTTCCGGACGTAGCGGTACCGTTGTGCGTGCTATGCCACCAACCCCTTACCTCCGAAGTGCATGAGCGGTTCGCCCGGTTCAGCAAAGCGATGGCGGCCGACCTGTCCGCCGAGAAGCGGAACCTGACTACGCAGGCAGAGAAAATCGTTGCCGGTATTAACGATGCCGTGTCCCCGGGCAACATCGACGAGGTCCTCCTGAACCTGTTGGCGGTCGAGGACGGCGCGTTCATCCCGCAACTGCGGCAGGACATCACCAGCGTCAAAAAACTGCTGGAGACCATTGCCGACAGCAGCGCGGCCTCGGAAACTGTTGATGCAGCCATGTCTCCGTTCCTTCACGGGACAACGGTTAGTGACGGTAGAGGTGTCCCCGCGGAAAGCTACACAACTGCTCGCAGCCTCATGAATGCGGTGCAGGAACTGGACAAGGCGGCTGCCGTATATCTTGCCCAGATAGTCACCATCCGAGAGGAAAGCGCGGACGGTGCCGAACTGGCAGAGTTGGAAGCCCGCCACCTGAATCTGAGTGAACGGTCACGGACGGCTACGTCCCTCCCCGATCTCAAGGAACTCCATAATCGGCGGATCCACATCAGGGCCCTGGAGGCGGTCCAGCGGCAGTGCCAAACCCGGAGACTGTCTGAAAAATCCAAGACTGTATGCGTCGAGTATGTGCAAAAGGTTGCTGAGGAGTTCCAGCGGAACCTTCACAGCCTGGAAGACCCCGACCTCCCGGAGGAATCCCGGCTGCAGGTGGAACTCATCGCAGACAAGGTTGGCAAAGGCATCAGTAACATCGCCTTCACTGTCAAAGAAGCAGCCACGGCGAAAACACACGCCGATGGGGTGTTGAGTGAAGGGGAACTGAGGGCGGTATCCCTCAGTGCTTTCCTAGCGGATGTGGTGAGCAGCGAGGACGGTTCGGCAATCATTTTTGATGACCCGATGAACTCCCTTGACCATGGCTTCCAAGAGCGGGTGGCGAAACGGCTGGTGAAGGAAGCCCGGAACCGGCAGGTCATCGTTTTCACCCACAGCACCGCATTTATGGGTGCCTTGTGGCACGAGGGAGTCAAAAAGGACATCAATGCTCAGGTCGAGGACGGGATCACCTCCCCGAAACCTGTTGAAACCCACTTTATTGAGATCGACAAACATCCCGGGCTCGGCACCGGCATCCAAGTGGCGGAGAGCAAGGAACCGACCAAGGGCTACCTTGGCGCCACCGCCATGGCGGACAAACTCATCGGCCGGGCGAAGCAGCATCATGAGGACGGGGATTTGGCAGCGTACTCCCGGGACTGCATGGAATTCGGCAACACCATCCGGAAGGCGTGGGAATACGCCGTCGAGGAAATCGTCATCAACGGGGTCGTTGCCCGGAACAAGCCAGGCATTTCAACGTTGAACTTGAAAGCCTTGCTGGCACTGGATCGAGCAGATATTGCGGCGGTCGACAAGGGAATGGAAGTCAGCAACTTCTTCGTCCATTCCACCGGTTCAGGATGGGAGAGGAGCTTGCCGCAACCTAGCCAACTCCGGTCTCGACTTAGTGACCTTCAGGCATGGGCCAAGGATTTCCGGAAGCGGAAGGACGCTATACCCTAAGGCAGGCACCGACCCAAGCACGGCTCCCGGCATCACAAATGCCGGGGCTTCGTGTTGTTTGTCGGTCCCGATCGCTGTGCCTCAGATTTTCGCATCGGCCAGTCGAATGCCTTATGACGTAGGCTGCCCTTCCGTACGGCGTCGATATCATTCCTGCATGGAGATTGTTGGGGAGTCCGCGCACCGGGTGCTGGCTTACATTGAGGCAATGAATCGGCAGGGCTGCCCCCTGACGGGAGCTCAGGTGGATGCCTATGCGCAAGGTTGGGCCCCAATTAGGACGATCACCGGGTTGTCGGCTTATCGGCTCTATTTGGACGATCTCAAATCAATGGATCTAGACACCGTCATAGAGAAGATGACGGCCTATCTGCTTCGACTGGGGTGGATCAGACAGGAAAAGGACAGCGTCGTGACACCGACGCGCCTAGGGCTGGCCGTCCTCAGGGAAGCCAACTCACCAAAGCCGGATTCTGATGCAGGGTCGACCTTGGAGGTTGTGATCGATCCGTTGAATCCCTTCGCATATGCACAGCTGATGGCCAAGATCACGAGTCTTGGAGACTGTTTCATAGTCGATCCCTACCTCGATGAACAACAACTCCTGACCCTCGCCGGCTTCCCCAACGTCACCCGTATTCTGACCGGAGATAAGAATCTCAAAGCGAAGGGACCCGTCTTTGCCTTGGTTTTACAGGCCGCCCCCGCATCTGGAGGTTCGAACGGTCAAGCAGGGCGAGCTTCACGACCGTTTCGCCATCCCGGTCGAAGGTAGCGTCTATATGCTCGGGTCGAGTCTAAACTCCATTGCGAAGCGGTTTGGGGTCGCGACCACGCTCGAAGAGTCGAGTTCGAGGCTTATCTCAGATAATTACGAGTCCATCTGGCGGCGCGGCCGCGCGATCCCCAGGCAGTCGTTGCACGCCTCCAGCCCAGCGCCGAAAGATGCTGTGACTCTGGCGACCGTGGACGAGGGGACCGGGGCTTAGCCATCTCCGGCAAATGCATCTAGTGCACCCGGACGACGTCGGGCGCGAGGTGCTGAGGTGCGGGATGAAATTGAAGGCATGGCCGTTCCGTGCTGTTGCCTTCGTCTCACTAAAGGACCCTTTGCCGGGACAAAGGCGGACGCCCTGCCTCCCGGTGTGACTTTCAGCGGTAAATGGCGGCGTTTTCACTGCGCTATTTGCCGCATGGTGCAGCCCCAAGGGGATCCTCACCGGACGTCCAGAAACCTGGTGAGCGCTTCTATCCACTGTTCAAACGCGTCAAGATGGGCGTCGTGTGACCCTCCGGCAAGGTCGACGCGTGTGACGTCGCTGCCCCGTTCTACGAACCGCGTTTTCTGTTCCTCTGAGAACATCCCGCCTGCGGCGTGGACGACAAGTGTGGGTGCCCGGACGCGGGACCATTCCTGCCAGCGCGGTTCTGCGCGAGCCGACGAATCACGGTAATTCCAGGCGTCCCACCGATCGAAGTCATCGGAGACATCCTGTTGCGATGACCGCCAGAATCCACCGATCCCTCAGCGGGCGAATTTCGGTCGTCGTGACCGAATGTGCCCTTTGACCGGACGATCAATGGAGATTCGCCGCGCCGGTGCTTTCGACAGAGTTTTCCAGCGGGATCAGCGGATCGGACCACTAGACAGGCTTGTCGAATACGCCTTGTATGAACACCGTGCGCCCGGCGTCGGTGTTGCGCCCGGAGTTACTCGTCTTGACGGCTGCCTGTTCTCCCAGCACGAGATGCATTCCAAGCGGAGGAGGGGCGCTGGAGCCGCTCGCACCCGACGCTTGCGCCTTCGCCTGCTGTGCCTTGCGCGCCGCCACGATGTCGGCGGTAATGTCGCGCCAGGTGCGCTCCAGGAGACCTGCACCGCGGATCAACCCGCGGAGGGATTCCGCATCGGCCAGATGGCTCTGGTTGGGGCGGCTCGCCCATGGGACCGGAAGCTCGATCGGCTCGCCGTTCCCCGCGCAGATTTCCTGGCAGACGAACAGCCCGCCCGGCCTGAGTACCCGGGCGATTCCGGAATACAGGCGGCGCTTGTCCCGGATGTTCATCTGCATTTGTATCGTCCACACCACGTCGAAGCTGGACGCGGCGAACGGAAGCTCCAGGGCATCACCCGCCTGAAAGCGGGTGCGATCGGACAACCGCGTCATCCGAGAAAGGACGTTGGCCACCTCGCAGAATTCAGGCGAGAGATCGATGCCTGTCACGTCGCAACCCAAAGTTGCGGCGAGGTAACGCGCCGGGCCGCCCAACCCGCTGCCCACGTCGAGCACTCGCGATCCTGGCGGAATCTTTGCAAGCTCAACCAATGCGCGCGTAGCCGAACGTCCCGCGGAGTGAAACTCGTCGGCCGGCGCGAGATCTTCGTGCGTGACCGAGTCCAGGTCCTTGCCGAGAGCTTGCAACCCCGCCACGATTCGCGGCAGAAGTCCGCCCGGCTCGTAGTGACGAAGCATTTCCTCGTGCGAGTCGCCCACGGACGCAAATTCTGCGCGGATTTCGGGGAGCCGTCAAGTATGCGCTTGCTCCCACCACCCCGTCACCTGCCCTCCTCCGGCAGGAGGGAGGGTCTGGCCTATGCCCTCACGAGGTCTCCACTCGACGCAGAAAGGCATTGCAGACCCCCCTGAACCGACGCGGGATCCATGGATGACATCTCCCCATGGTGCGATGTTACACACCGGGGTCCGCAAAACCTTTCCGGTAGAGGTGCCTAGAGCGCTACGCGCCAAACCGTCTCAAAACCGTTGTGATTTGAGACGTCTCTTTGAGCGAACATTGGCTTGACCTGCAGCGACACAAGATTTTGCACGGATCTCGGACACTCGACGGCAAGCGCGATTCTCATAACTATGTTTCATAACCTTCTGGCGAAAATCGAGTACTCATCCTTAGTTATGAGACAGGTGCCAGTGTGTTGAAAAACAACTGTTTGGCAGGACAGGACGCTTAGCCTGCCACCGGGCCGGTTGGCCGCGGGCTCTCGGAGCCGGCGTCGTCTCAACACTGTCTCTTACGTGATTTTCAGTAGCAATGAACATGGCCTTTGACGAGACGAGGGGAGCGGCATGGCGGGCAACGGATACACCGGGATCAGCACCATGGACCACATCGCGACCTGCAACATGTGGCGTTGATCCGGGTGCTTTTGGCTGCCTTTGCGGCAGGGGCGGGCCGTTACCCGTCCCATCGGCACCGGTTGCCGTGCTGCCCCTGGGCACATTCAGTGTGTCGCAGATTCCGGTATGAATTACAGCCGATACTGTCGCTGTCATGACGATACAGCTGCGGGTTGGCGGGAAAACCATTGGTTTCGACGAGGCGAAGGCCTGGGCGAAGACCTATCTGGTGGACCGGCCCGGTGTTTCGGCCTATCCGGCCTACGACGGCTATCCGGGCTCAGCCGGCGAATCGGTCGACAGGCAGGACCTGCTGGCCGTTGCCCTGCTGAATGTGTCCAATAATCCGCTCCCGGTGTATTACGGACTCGAGAAGCTGATGGAGCCGCTGAACGAGCGGCTGGAGGATCCGGCCCTCACCGGCCATCTGGCCTCGGCCGGCCCTGAGACGCTGGAGGCGATTGTGGAGCTGTTCGGCGTCCTGGAGCAGCGGCCGACGAAGTACGTCAGGCTGACCACCTTGTCGAAGGTCCTGCACCGCAAGCGTCCGGGCCTGCTCCCGCTCTTTGATGACAACATCGGCTACTGCTACAGCGAATGCGCTGGTGCTCCCGTCCCGTACGTGTCTGGCAGGAGCGCCGCCGATTACCGGCGTGCCTGGCTGACCGCCCTCCGGGACGACCTGGCCAGCCGGCTTGAACAGTGGGAAGAGATCGCCGCGATCGCGTCCGGTCCGGCCATCACTCCGCTGCGCGCCTTGGACATCATCGGCTGGGAACTCGGAAACCGGCGGAACCAGCCACCGCTTTTCAGCGACGGAGTGACTAGCAATTTCGAACCGGCGGCCTCACGGTCATGAGTCCAGCGCTTGCACTGATCCGGAAGGAATGAGGCCATGAAGAGATCCTGGGCTGAGTTGGAGCCGCGAAGCATCGCCAAGGCAATCAAGCGGTGGCATGAACTGGGGGGCGAGGAATTCATTGACCAGACACGGTTCAAGGACTCGTACCGGTACGTGGTGATGGATAAGGGGCAGAGGATTGCCAGCAAGCCCCTGCTCGCCATGGCCTTCCAGCTGCAATTCGGTTGCGACAAGGACGGGCCGCCACGGCTATCCGAAGGGGAACAGACAAGGGCCATCCTGAAGCGGCTTGGGTATACGCTGGTGGACCTGCATGACGAAACCCTGGAGGACCCGGGCAGCCGGGCTAGGATCGCCGTGGGCTCATCCATGAAGTTCTGGTGGGCCGACCAGTCGAAGAGCTTCGATATGGTCTTCGAAGACGGAACGCTTTGGGCCGCCCGGTCAGGCCGCCGAGGCGCGCAGCTTGACTACTGGCGCAATCTGAACAGTGCCAGCCCCGGCGACATCGTCTTCCACTATGTTGGCCCGCACGTCCGTGCGGTCAGCCGGGTGGCAACCATGCCGCGGCCGGCCTACCCGCCGCGAGGCTACGACGTGCACCCCGGCACGAAGGGCGCCCTGGTGCTTACCGAACCGGTGTGCGAGGTGCAGATTCCACGGGAAACGGTCCTTGCGGTGCTCGAGGACGGGTACGGGCCCGTTAACGCGGACGGCACTCTGAGGCGTGGCTATTTCTTTCCCCTGGTTCCGGACCAGGCGCTGGCACTGATGCGGTGGGCCGGCTTGGAGAACGTCGACGAGCCGGACCCTGGGGCCGAAGCGTTCGATCAATATCTCGGCGGGGCGAGTGATCGGCTGGCGGTCACGGCAGTCCGGGCAGAACAACGGTTCCTGCGTGACCAACAGGTGCGGCGATGGGGCAGTTCGTGCTGCCTCTGTGGTGGGTCCCTCTCGGAAGAACTGCTCGTCGCTGCACATATCAAGCCGCGCTGGGCATGTTCGGAAACCGAGCGCATGGATACCGGCAACGTTGCCATGCTGGCATGCCTGTTCGGCTGTGATGCACTCTATGAACTCGGCTACATCGTTGTCGATGACCAGGGAAGGATCGGGCGCGGGCGTCCCGGCTCTGCCCGGGTCGAGAGCCGGCTGCAGGACCTTGTCGGACGGCGGTGTCCGGCATACGGCGAAGAGTCAGGCCGGTATTTTGCCTGGCACCGGCAGCACCACCTGGACAATCAGGCAGAGCAGTCCTAGCCGGAGGGAACATCGGCTGGGCCAAGCGGTCCTCCTGGCCGATTCATTCGGGGTCGCCGCCTAAAGGCGTTACTGACCCTCCAATTAGCCCAAGTGGAAATCCCGCTCCTTCCGGTGGGTCAAGGTGTCTGCGTGCGTTGGACGATTCGGTACACCGTGGACCGGGCGACCTTGAAGAGCTCGGCGATCTCGGCGGTCGTGTGGTTTCCTCCCTTATAGAGGGAGACGAGGTGGGCTTCCTGGGCCCTGGTCAGTTTGGGCTGTTTGCCGCGGAGCTGGCCTTTGGCCTTGGCGACCTGCATGCCTTCGCGGGTGCGGGCCCGGATGAGGTCGGCTTCGAATTCGGCGACCATGGCAGGACGTTGAAGAGGAGCCGGCCGATCGGGTCGGCCGGGTCGTGCACTGATCCGCCGATGCTCAGTTTCACGTTCTTCCTGGTCAGTTCCTCGACGATGTCGCGGGCGTCGGGCAGGGAGCGGGCGAGGCGGTCGAGTTTGGTGACGACCAGGGTGTCGCCGGCGCGGACGGCTGCGAGGGCCTCGCGCAGGCCCGGCCGGTCCCGGCTGGTGCCGGTGAGCCCGTGGTCGGTATAGATCCTGTCTGCGGGCACACCCAGTGCAGCCAGCCCGTTCCGTTGGGCGGTGAGGTCCTGTTCTTGGTCGAGACGCGGGCGTAGCCGACGACGTGGGCGGTCAAGACCATAACTGTAGCGTTTAGGGTACCGCGGATTCTGTTGGTCGAAGCAACACCCGTTTCAGGGAGTGGCTTCGATGTATCAGCAGTTCGATTCGCCTGCATGCCGGCGGTTTCTGGCTCTTATCCGTGAGGGCAGGGGTCTCAAACCGTCAGCCCGCGCGGCCGGGATCGGGAAGGAAACCGGGTACCGGTGGCTGCGCGATGAGTACCTCAGGCTCAGGGACGAAGGCCTGGACCATGCCGCGGCCCAGGCCGGGCTGGGATTCGTCTCCGGCCGTGCCCGGGAGTGGAACGAACGGTTTTTGGAAGGCAGCAACGGACGCCATCACTTCCAGGTCGAGCCCGCGGTTGAGGAAGCCTTCTGGTCTGCCTATCTGGGCGGGGCGGTCCTGAAAGCTGCCGCCGCGGCCGCCGGTGTGAATCAGTCGACCGCGTACCGGTGGCTTTATGGCCGGTTCGTGTCGCTGCGGACCGGGCTTCCGGCCGCGCGGGTGGGCAGGGATCTGCGGCTCTCGCCTGCGACGGCAGCTGCCTGGGAAGCCCGGCGGACAAGGCAGCTGGCAGCCGAAAAGGCCCGGCTGCGGCAGGTGCACCTGGACGGGATCCGGCAGTCCCGGCTCGTCGCCGAACGCGCGGCCAGGCCCCTGTCCGCGGCGCAGGCACGGCGGGCCCTGAGGGAGACACGGTACTGGGAGCTGGTCAATGCCGGGGTCTCGAACGCCCGGGCCTGCAGGATGTTGGGCATGAGCAGGAACATCGGGACCCGGCTGCGGAACCGGCGCGCGGCACAACCGCCGGGGCAGGCCGGGCCGTCCTCGGGGCGGTATCTGTCCCTGCCCGAACGGCTGCAGATCGCGGACCTGCTGCGGCTGGGTTGTTCCCTGCGCCGTATCGGGCTGGAACTGGGACGGGCCCCGTCAACCATCAAGCGGGAGCTGGACCGCCATCGGGACGGGCAGGGCCGGTACCTGCCCCACACCGCCGACGATGACGCCCGCCGCCGGCGGCGCCGGCCGCGGGAGCGGAAGCTGAAGGCGAACCGGCGCCTGCGCGCCCTGGTGCAGCGCAAGCTGAACCGGAACTGGTCCCCGGAGCAGATCTGCGGCTGGCTGGCCCTGCGGTTCCCGGCCGAGCCGGACCTGCGCCTGTGTCCGGAGACGATCTACCGGGCGCTGCTCTTCAACGATGACGGCGGCCTGGATAAGAAATACTGCCCCCGGCTGCGCACCGGCCGGAAGATCCGCAGGCACCGGTGGCGAAGCGGTTCCGGCCACGGGGCCACGGTGCAGGACATGACCATGATCGGCCGGCGCCCGCCCGAGGTCGAAACCAATGCAGAGGCCGGGCACTGGGAGGGCGACCTGATCCTCGGGCCCGGTTCGGTCTCGGCCATGGTCACGCTCCGGGAACGCAAGACCCACTACGGCATCATCATCAACCTGCCCGCCGACCACACCGCGGCCACGACCAACCAGGCCATCACCGCAGCCTTCGCGGCCCTGCCGGCCCACCTGAAACGGACCCTGACCTGGGACCAGGGCGTGGAAATGTCCCGGCACCGGGAACTGGCCGCGGCCACCGGCACCCGGATCTACTTCGCCGAGCGCTCCAGCCCCTGGCAGCGAGGGGCCAACGAGAACTTCAACGGACTGGCCCGCCAGTACTTTCCCAAGGGCACGGACCTGTCCGTGCACTCCGAGGACCACGTCCGACGCGTCTGCACGGAACTGAACACCAGGCCCCGCAAAAGCCTGGGCTACCTCACCCCACAGGCACTGTTCCGGGCCGAGAAAAAGCGCATCCCGACCACCGCCCGATAAACTCGGAAACACCCGGCCGGCCAGCCGGAATCATCTCAGTGTTGCGTCGACTACTGAAATCCGCCTACCTTCACCGGGCATTTTTGCGGGCGGAGTATACGCGAATCCGGGAAGCCAGTATTTCCAAGGAATTTCTCCCGGCGGGGGAGTGCCGTTTAGGTGTCGCGGTGAAGGACCCTTGGGTTCTTGCGGTGATTGCAACACTTAGCGGATGGGTGTTGTCTTGGCGGGGTATTCGATTTATGTGCGGCCGGATCTGCTGCAGGTGTTCTGGGACGGCATGCAGGCCGGTGACTTCATCACCGATGCCGTGGCTGCCATTAACACGAGCAGGCGGACCGGGCGCCGGGTCCTGGTGGAGGCCGGCGGTGTCCGGATCCGGCGCGGCTGCCGGCAGCAACGGGCCATGCCGGATGCCCGGGGAGCACCGGCAGCCGGCATGGCCGGTGCTGCCCTTGGCGGAGGCATCCGTCTCCGGCGGCACCGATTCAGGAGCCGCCAGGTCTCAGCGAGGTATGACGTGTGGCAGGGCGGGTATTCCTTAGGGGGTGCCGAGGTCTTTCCGCTCATAGGTCATGCCGTAGGGAACATCGGGACTTACGGCAACGGTATAGGCATCGTGACGGTGCCGGGTGATGAGTGCCCCGTATCGTCCGCCGGACACGGCCAAGGAGCGGACTTCTTCATGGGCGGTGTCCGGCTGTTCCTGGAGGGCATGCCAACCGGTTCCGGCAGCTGCTTTGAGGGTGGCTTTGCGAAGGTGGTATGTCATGGTCGTTGTTTCCGGGTCAGAGGGGCTGAGAGCCGGCCAAGCCCCGTGAAGGTGCCCTGGGCCGGTGGCTGAGTGCGGATAACCGGGCCTATGCCTGAACCGGTCCTGGACGCAGCCGCTGGCACTGGATGTCCCGCTGTAATGCACCGCAAGCCCCGGCGCTTCGGGAGGCATCCGGGCCACGTACACATCTCGAAGCATCCGGGAGCCCTGCCTGGCCGGAAACATTCCCGACCTTTCTTGCCGCTATCCGTGCCGCCACGGCCCGGGACTTGCAGGGGAGCCTCGGGTCACTTTTCATTTCCCGGCGGCAGCGCGGCCGTACCCCTCTTATAAATGCCGGGGTGTGTTGCGGGAAGTGTTGGGAAGGCCTTCACCGGACTGCATGAGTGCGAAGGGCGGCCGGTGCAGTGCGGCGGTGGTGCTCTCGGCAGGGTCGGTGCCAAGCTGGGCGATTGCGTTCGCCCTATCCACGTGGACGACCGTCGGGACGAAGGACCTGGCTTCCTCCGTGGTCATCTCGGCGTACGTGATGAGGATGACGATGTCGCCTTCGTGGACCAGGTGGGCGGCAGCACCGTTGATGCCTAGGACTGCGGATCCGCGTTCCCCGGCAATGGTGTAGGTCTCCAGCCGGGCGCCGTTGGTGACATCGACGATGGAGACAAGTTCCCCCGGAAGGATGTCGGCGGCATCCAGCAGATCAAGGTCGACCGTGACGGAACCGACGTAGTGCAGGTCGGCGTGGGTCACGGTAGCCCGGTGGATCTTGGACTTGAACATGCGCCTCTTCATGACTGCGGCCTTTCATTAAGAACCGGTATGTATATCCGGCACATGCATTCAGGGAATGCCCGGGCCTGTACCTCTGTCTATTGGCCTGCCTTTGCACTGATGCGTCAGCTTCGCGCCGCCGGAGCCTGGTCCGGGTCGTCCCGGAAATGGACGGCGGCGCGTCCTGTTGCGCCCGGGGTCCTTTGGGCACAGGGTCTGCCCTGATGGGCAAGGGTGCGGTGGGGCACCGTAATTGTGGCGATAGTGCCGACGATCCGGGTGACCGTCCGGTGCCCCACCGCAGTTCGTGGCGGCAGCATCCGCCGTGGGGAATGGCGTGCTGTGTGTCCTCTTACAGGGAGCGCTGGTCGGGGCCGTTGTATGCGCTGAGCGGGCGGATGAGGGAGTTGGCCTCGAGCTGTTCCATGATGTGGGCGGTCCAGCCGGTGATGCGGGAGGCGACGAAGATCGGCGTGAACGTGCCGGTATCGAAGCCCATCAGGTGGTAGGTCGGGCCGGCAGGATAGTCGAGGTTCGGCTTGATGCCCTTTGCTTCGTCCATGGCCTGTTCCAGGCCGTCGTAAAGACCGAGAATCTCGTGGCGGCCGTAGTGCTCAATCATCCGGTCCAGGGCGGCCTTCATGGTGGGCACGCGGGAATCGCCGTGCTTGTACACGCGGTGCCCGAAGCCCATGACCTTCTTCTTCTGGGCCAGCGCGTTTTCCATCCAGGCTTTGGCGCGGGCGGCGGCCTTCTCACGGGGTTCCTCCGGGCGGATGCCGATTTCGTGGAAGGTGTGCATGACGGCTTCGTTGGCGCCGCCGTGCAGGGGGCCCTTGAGGGCCCCGATGGCGCCGGTGACCGCCGAGTGCAGGTCCGAGAGCGTGGAGGTGATGACCCGGGCGGTGAAGGTGGAGGCGTTGAAGGAGTGCTCGGCGTAGAGGATCATGGAAACGCGGAACGCTTCGACGACCTCGGGGGCGGCCTCTTCACCGAAGGTCATCCAGAGGAAGTTCTGGCAGTAGTCCAGGTCCTGGCGCGGTTCCACCAGGTCCTGGCCGCGGCGGCGGCGCTGGTCGTAGGCGACGACGGCGGGGAAGGCGGCGAACAGGTCCATGGCCTTGGAGAGGTTGGCCTCGGGCGAGGAGTCCTCCGCCAGCGGGTGGCGGGCGCCGATCACGGAGACCGCGGTGCGGCCCACGTCCATCGGGTGGCAGTTCCTGGGCAGCAGGTCGATGGCGGCCTTCACGTTCGGGGCGAGGGCCCGGGCGGCCCGCTCCTGGGCGGTGAAGGCGGCCAGCTGCCCGGCGTCGGGCAGTTCCCCGGTCCAGAGCAGCCAGGCCACTTCCTCGAAGCTGCACCTGGCGGCCAGGTCCTGCACCGGATAGCCTCGGTAGAGCAGCGAGTTGGTCTCGGGGTTGACCTTGGAGATCGCCGTGGTGTCGACGACGACGCCGGCCAGGCCCTTTTTGATGTCGATGGTTTGGGTTTGCATGTCCACTCGTTTCTTGCCGGCCGCCCACGCCGGGCACAGGCGGCCGGGCGGGTCAGAGGTTGGCGTTGGTGCGGTCGGTCTCCAGGCCGGGGACCTGGAAGTTGAAAATGCCGGTGTCGAACCGGTTGTAGGCCCCGTAGTCGACCAGCTCATAGAGCCGGGACCGGGTCAACATGTCCGGGACGGCTGCCTGCTGCGTTCCTTGGGCCTTGATGGCCTCGAGGGTGCGTTCGGCGGCGGCCATGGCGGAGCGCAGCAGGGTGACCGGGTAGATGACCATGTTCACGCCCGCGTCCTGCAGCTGCCTGGTCGTGAACAGCTCGCTCTTGCCGAATTCGGTCATGTTCGCCAGGACCGGCACGTCCACGGCGGCCCGGATGGCGGCGAATTCCTCGAGGGTGGCCATGGCTTCGGGGAAGATCGCGTCCGCGCCGGCGTCGACCAGGGCCTTCGCGCGCTCCTGCGCCGCCCGGATGCCTTCGACGGCGCGGATGTCGGTGCGGGCCATGATCAAAAAGTCCGGGTCGCGGCGGGCGTCGGCGGCGGCGCGGATCCGCCGGACGGCGGTCTCCTGGTCGACGACGTTCTTGCCGTCCAGGTGCCCGCAGCGCTTGGGGTTGACCTGGTCCTCGAGGTGGCAGCCGGCCAGCCCGGCGTTTTCCAGTTCCTGGATGGTGCGGGCCACGTTCATCGGTTCGCCGAAGCCGGTGTCGGCATCGACCAGGGCCGGCAGGTCGGTCATCCGGGCGATCTGCCCGGCCCGGACGGTGACCTCGGTCAGGGTGGTCAGCCCGATATCGGGCAGGCCCAGGTCGTTGGCCAGGACGGCGCCGGAGATGTAGACCCCGTCAAAGCCCTTTTCCTG
>NZ_JAAZSQ010000024.1 GCF_012395835.1 Arthrobacter mobilis | reverse complement strand
GCGTTCGAAGTCCGTGATGGCCATGGGAGTCCTGTCTCTTGCCCGGAAAGGTCGGTGTGCGGCGGCTGGGGGGAGCGGGAGCGACGGCGGTGGCCGCCGGGCGGCAACCGCCGTCGTTCCGGCGGACTACGCCTGGGTGCCCCCGATGTTTACCAGCCAGGTGACGCCGAACTTGTCCGTGCACATGCCGAAGGTGTCGCCCCACGGGGCCTTTTCCAGCGGCATCGTGACGGTGCCGTCGGCCGAGAGCTTGTCCCAGTATCGGCGCAGCTCGGTCTCGTCGTCCCCGCTGAGGGAGATCGAGATGCTGCTGCCGGGGCTGTACTCCATGCCGCTGGGGGTATCGGAGGCCATGAGCACCATTCCGTTGTCCGTCTGCAGCATGGAGTGCATGATCTTGTCCCGCTCGGCGGCATCGGTGCTGGCATTGAATTCGCCAAAGGTGCTGCTGGTCAGTTCCCCGCCGAAGACCGACTGGTAGAACTGCATGGCCTGCTTGGCGTTGTCACGGAAGCTGAGGTACGGGTTGAGCTGGGTGGGCATGATCACGTCTCTTCCTGCCGGCAACATCGACGGTCCGATTATTGTCGACCGGCTGTGGTAGCGGAAGGGCCGGAAACAGTGCAGCGCGGGTCCGGGAGCTTGTGGCTCCCGGACCCGCGTCTTTTCCCAAGTAGCTCTCTAAGTCAAGAGAGCAGCTTTCCCCACCGCGCATCGAGCAGCGGTGCGCCGGCCAGCTTCAGGCAATGCCAGAGCGTGACCGCTACGGAGTCCAGCACCGGCACGCCGGTGTCCGCCTCCAGGCGCTCGACGGCGGGGGCACCGTAGAGGTTGGTGCACAGGTAGACCAGCGCGTCCGGCCGGGCGGCAGCCAGTTCGCGGGACGCCGGCAGCAGGTCCTCGGGCCTGACCCGGGCGAACGCTTCGTTCTCGCTCAACCCCCAGTGGCGCTCACCGGCCACGCAGATCCCTTCGGCGGCATAGCAGGCGGCTACGGCCTGGTTGACGTCCTGGGTGTAGGGGGTGAGCAGCCCGATCCGCCGGGTGCCGAACTCCTCGAAGGCCTGCAGGTAGGCCAGCGTGGAGGTGGTCGACGGCACTCCGGTGGCCGAGGTGATCGCCGCAGTGATGGCCCGGTCATGGTCCGGGCCCAGCCAGGAGCCGGAGGTGCCGTTCCAGGCGATCACGTCCACATCGGCGGTGGCCAGCAGCTCGGCGGCCGCCTGCATGCCGGCGACGTCGAACTGCTGGTCGGAGCCGGCGTCGAGGGCGATCCGCGTCACCGGGATGCGGGTGAAGTGCATGGTCACGTCCTCGCGGTCCCCGAGGATCCGGTAGCTCTGCGGCTCCAGGCAGGTGTTCGAGGACGGGACGATCATCCCGATCCGGCGCGGGCGCCCGGGGTTGACTGGTCCGGGAACCTGGATGCTGTCGTGGACCATCGTTACTCTCCGTCCTGTCCTGTCGCCGCGCCGGCCGCCTGCCGGGATCCTCCCTGGCCGGGCCAGGCCAGGGCTTCGCCGAATCCTGCCTGTTCGAGGAACCGGCCGGCCGGTCCCGGGTCGTGGAAGCCGCCGTCGTCGAGCACCACCCGGCCGCCGGCCACCACCATCTGCGGCCAGCCGCGCAGGCTGCGCCCGTGGAAGGGCGAGAAGTCGGTGCCCATGTGCAGCCCGGCGCCGTCGACAGTCCGCTCCTCGGCCGGGTCGAGGATGACGAGGTCCGCGTCGCAGCCCTCGGCCACCGCGCCCTTGCCCGGCAGGGCGTTGATCCGGGCTGGTCCGGCGGCGAAGACCTCCACGAGCCGTTCGATCCCGGCCAGGTCCGGCCCCACCATTTCGGTGAATGCCACCGGCAGCCGGGTTTCGACGCCGGGAAGTCCGTGCGGCATCTGCCGGATGTCCTCGGTATGCAGGCGCTTCTGCGTCAGGTCGTAGCAGGAATGGTCCGAGGCCACCGCGTGCACCGCGCCGCCGAGCAGCCGCTCGCGCAGGGCAGCGGCGGTCTCCGCGCTGCGCATCGGCGGGCAGCAGGCGAACCACTCGGGGACGGGCCCGGAGTAGACGGTGTCATCCAGCGCCACGTAGTGCGGACAGGTCTCGGAGTAGGCGGCCAGCCCGTTCACGCGCGCCTCGGTGACCAGGTCGACGGCGCCGGGCGTGGACTGGTGGACGAAGTAGACCGGGGCGCCGGTGTATTCGGCCATGGCCAGCACTTCGCGCACCGAGGCTTCCTCGGCCAGTTCCGGGCGGGTCAGGTGCAGGTGCTCGATGCCGGTCTGCCCGCGCCCGGCGTGCTCGGCCGTGCAGTCGGCGATGATCGCATCGTGCTCGGCGTGGATCCAGGTCAGTCCGTCCAGGGCTGCCATCTGGCGCATCACCTGCAGCACCGTGTCGTTGTCGGCCATGGTCGTGCCCCGGTTGGTCATGTACAGCTTGACCGAGCGGATGCCCAGGTCCGCCAGTTCCTGCAGCTGCGCCGGGACCGTCTCGTCCCAGTCGATCACCGAGGCGTGCAGGGCAACGTCGCAGCGGGCCTGCCGGGCCAGTTCCAGCTTGTGCCGGGCGGCCTGCAGCGGGGTTTCGGAGGCATCCCGGGGGATGCCGAAGTCCATGATGGTGGTGGTGCCGCCCCAGAGCGCGGCGGTGGAGGTGAGCGCGTAGTCGTCCAAGGTGGTGTACGGGCCGGTGGTCTGGGCGACGTGGCAATGTCCGTCCACACCGCCCGGGATGACCAGCAGGCCGGCGGCGTCGATGACCTGGCGGGCGGGCGGCACCGGTTCGGCCGCGTCAAGCAGCGCCGTGATGCGTCCGCCGTCGACCACCACGTGCGCCCTGCGCCGGCCGTCGGCGTTGGCTACCGTGCCGTGGGCGATGACCAGGTCTGCCGGGGCGGTCACCGGGCACCTCCGGCGGCGAGTGCGGCCGGGCCGGTGCGGTGCGCGGCGTCCTGAAGCCCGTCCAGGCAGCCTTCAAGCGCGGGGGAGAGGCCCGCGCGGCGCTTGGCCGGCGGGGCGGCGAAGGAGCCGACCCGGTGGCTGCCGCCGTCGAGCCCGACGACGGCCTCGGCCAGCCGGATGCCGGCGCCGATGCCGTCCACTACCGGCACGGGGATCTGGTCCTTCAGCTCGCGGGCCAGGCCGGCCAGCGGGGCGCCGGCGAGGATGACGGCGTCGGCCCCGTCCTGGTCGACGGCGGTGCGGGCCAGCTCCAGCAGCGTCGCCTTGAAGTCCTGCTGGACCGTGCCAATGCCGCGCAGCGCCTGGTTGATCGAGCGGATCGAGGCCAGCCGGGAGCTGAAGCCGAAGTGCTCCACGCAGTCGCGGTACCAGGCGGTGATCCGGTCGGAAATCGCGATGATGGAGAACTGCCGGCCCTGCAGGGCGGCGGCGCAGAGCGCGGCCTCGGTGATGCCCAGCACGGGCACGTCCGCGAGCTCCTTCAGGGCCGGCAGGCCCGGGTCCCCGAAGGCGGCGACCACGATGCCGTCCACCTCGCCGTGGTGCTCGGCGATGATCTCGGCGACGGCCCCGGCGGCGATCAGGGATTCGAGGCGGGTTTCGATGTATTCGACGCCGCGGCCGGCGGTGCGGATGAGCAGTTCGGTGCCGGGGGCGGCGGAGCGCCGGGCCTCGGCTTCGATCAGCGCGGTGACCTCGTCGCTGATGTTCGGGTTGATGACCAGAAGTTTCATGGAGTTCCTTGGGAAGGTGCGGTGCCGGTGGCCGGGAATTGGCTCCGGTACTTGGAAATGTGCTGGGCGGACCGGGCGGCGGCGCGGTCCGGGTCGCCGCTGGCGATGGCCTCGAACAGCTCGCGGTGCTCCTGGATCAGTTCCGGCAGGTCGGTGGCGTGCCGGAACAGCCAGTGCATCCGGCCCTGCAGCGGTTCCAGGGCGCTGCGCAGGAAGTCGTTGTCGGCAATCTGCCCGACAGTGTCGTGGAATTCGCTGTTGGCGCGCTGGGCCTCCCGCAGCGCCCCGCGGGCCAGGGCCGCGCTCGCCTCGTCGAGCAGGCCCGCAAGCCGGCGCAGGTCGGCGGGAGTGGCCCGTTCCGCGGCGAGCCGGCAGGCGAGTACCTCGAGGGACTCTCGCACGTCGAACAGGTCGCGCACGTCCTTCTCGCTCAGTGCCGCCACCACGGAGCCGCGGGTGGCCCGCTCGGTGACGAGCCCTTCCTGCCGGAGCATGCGCAGCGCTTCCCGCACGGGCAGCCGCGAGACGTTGAACTCGTTGGCCAGGTCCCGTTCGATCAGCCGGGTGCCCGGGGCGTAGTGGCCCTCGAAGATGCGGTTGCGCAGCGCGTCCCGGACCTCTTCGCGCAGCGGGCGTCCCGGCTGGGTTTCCTGTGCTGTCGTTGGCATGTGGGCTCCTGTTGGTTGCTGGAGAGGTGCGGGGTGCGGGAGGCGCCGGGCCGGCGCCTCCCGCCGGGGTCAGACCGCCAGGCGCTTACTGTAGTCCAAGGTCAGGACCGAAACGCCCATGATGATGGCCGAGCCGACGAAGTACAGCAGGGCCCAGGTGTAGGACCCGGTGGCGCCGACGATCAGGCCGACGACGATCGGGGTCACGAAGCCGGCGATGTTGCCGCTGAAGTTCATGGCACCGCCGAGGACGCCGGCGTTCGTGCGGCCGCCGAGGATGGACGGGACGGACCAGAACAGGCCGACCCAGCGCAGGAAGAACAGCACGGTGGACAGCAGCGCCACCGCCGTCATGGCGTCCGGGATGACGGTGACGCCCACCAGGCCCAGGGCGACCATGACGGCCGAGAAGCCCAGCAGCGAGCGCATGACCTTGTTGGCTCCGTGGCCCATGGCGCGCAGCTTGTCCGCCAGGGCGCCGCCGATGATTTCGCCGACGAAGCCGGCGCCGAAGATCACGAAGGTGGACCAGCCGATGGTCTTCAGGTCGAAGCCCTTGGCCTCGGAGAGGTAGAGCGGGCCCCAGGTGAGCAGGCCGTAGAAGACGCCGTTGAAGCCGAGCCAGCCCAGGCACATGGCCCAGAAGGAGCGGTATTTCAGGTAGGGCAGCAGCGCACGGCGTCCGCCGCCTTCCACGCCCGCGGCCTCGTCCTCCGCACGGTGCGAGGCTTCGATGTATTCGACCTCGGCGGCATTGGTGCCCGGGTGCTGGCGCGGGTTGTCGCGCACATACCAGTAGACGACCAGGCCCAGCGCCACGGTGGCCGCGCCGGCGATGATGAACGACCAGCGCCAGCTGCCGGTGACGGCAATCAGCCAGGCGATGACGACGCCGCCGACCCCGGCTCCGAGCGGGGCGCCCGCGTCCAGGATGGTCGCGCCGCGGCCGCGTTCCTTCGAATGCATCCAGATGGCGTTGAGCTTGCCGCCGGCGGGCATGACGCCGGCCTCGGTGACGCCGATGCCCATGCGGGCCAGGAACATGGACACAAAGCCGCCGGCCAGGCCGGACGCCGCCGTGGCCGCACCCCAGCCGACGCACGAGGCGGTGACCACCTTGCGCGGGCCGAAGCGGTCGATCAGCCAGCCGACCGGGATCTGCATCAGGGCGTAGGTCCAGAAGAACGCCGACAGCAGCAGGCCGACCAGTTCCGGGGGAAGGTTGAATTCCTGCTGGATCAGGGGCAGGGCGACGGAGATGGAGCCGCGGTCGATGTAGTTGACGGCGACGAGGACGAGCAGCAGGATGAACAGCTTCCAGCGGACGTTGGTCCGGCGGGTCGCCTGCCCGGTGGTGCTCTCGAGACGGGATGAATCTTGCTGAAGGGACACAGGTCCTCCTGAAGGCCTGGTGATGTCTGGCCGGGCGGTGCCGGCCGTTGGAAGCGCGTCCGGGGAGGTCTTGTGGACGGGACGCTGGTTCACTTGGGAAGTTTGCGGGGCGGCGCTGCCCCTGAGGTCTTTGGGATCCCAATTTGGGATCCCAAAAAGAGGTTAGGTGTGAGCCGTATAACAGGTCAAGGATTATTTGGGCTCGTTTTCCAGCCCATCCGCCGCCGGAACCTCGCGCATCTATTGGCCGGCTCCGGCGAAGGCGGCGGGGTGGGGCGGGCTAGCGGGTGAAGGGGGTGAGGACGATCTTTCCGCCGGTGTGCCCGGCCATACTGGCGCGGAAGGCCTCGGCAGTCTCTTCCAGCGGATAGGCGCGCTCGACGTCGACGGTCAGCCGGCCGGCGTCGACCAGGGCGCCCAGCCGCTCCAGTTCCCGCCCGTCCGGGCGGACCCAGACGTAGCTGCCGCCCCGTTCCCGCACGGCCGGATCCACGATCGAGGCGTGCCGCCCGCCTCCGCGCAGCAGCGCCAGTGAGTCCTCGAGCGCCCCACCGATGAAGTCGGCGGCGGCGTCGACCCCTTCCGGAGCCAGGTCGCGGACCCGGGAGGCCAGGCCCTCGCCGTACTGCACCGGCTCGGCCCCCAGCTCGCGCAGCCGCGCATGGTGCCGTTCCGAGGCCGTGGCAATGACGCGGGCGCCGCGGGCAGCCGCCAGCTGCACGGCGGCCCGGCCCACGCCGCCGGAGCCGTTGTGGATCAGCAGCGTGGCGCCGCTGCGCACGTCGAGGATATCCAGCGTCCGCTGGGCGGTCATCGTGGTCAGCGGCAGCCCGGCGGCCTGCTCCCAGCCCAGGGACTCCGGCTTGCGGGCGATCATGGACACCGGCAGGGAGGTCAGGTCTGCGAAGGTGCCGCCGCGCACCGAGTCGCGCCGCCCGTAGGCATAGACCTCGTCACCGGGGGAGAACTCGGGGACGTCGAAGCCGACGGCCTCAACCACCCCGGCCACATCCCAGCCGGGGATCACCGGGAAATGCACGTCCATCAGCGCATCCAGCTTTCCTGCCATGATCTTCCAGTCCACCGGATTCACGCCCGCGGCCTGCACCCGGATCAGCACGGATCCGGGCGGCACCTTCGGCACCGGCACTTCGGAGGCCTCCAGGACTTCGGGCCCGCCGTAGCGGGAGTACGTCATGGCCTGCATGGTCCTGCCCATCGCGCTGTCCTTCCTGCCGACGGTGCCCACCCTAGCGCCGGCCACCGCGGATGCCTACGGCCCGGGCCCGGAACGGCCGGTCCTCGACAGGCCCGGTGGCCGTTGCCTAGCCTTGGCCCCAGGCGGGGGCGCCCAACAGGACCCACGGCAGGAGGCGGAAGTGGCTGCACACGATACCGGGAAGGCCAGGCACTCGCGGCTGGCCACCGCCCAAGGGTTGTTCAACCTGCTGACCGGGCTGTGGCCGCTGGTCCACTACCGCAGCTTCGAGGCGGTGACCGGACCCAAAACGGACCAGTGGCTGGTCAAGTGCGTCGGCGGGCTCGGAGCTGCCGGCGGCTATGCCCAGCTGCGGGCCGGAACCTCGGCCGGAGGAAAGGCGGCCGCCCGCCGGCTCGGGGCCGGCATGGCGGCCACCTTCGCTGCGATCGACCTGGTGTACGCCGGCAGCGGGCGGATCAGCCGGATCTACCTGCTCGACGCCGTGGTGGAGCTGGGCTGGCTGGCCGGCTGGGCGGCCTCCGCCAGCCAAGCCAGAAAAACGGCCCGCCGGGCCGGTCAGCGTCAGCCGGGGAACTGAGTGTACGGGGTGTCCGCTTCCCCGTCCTTGTCCTGGTCGCCGTACGCCTTCTTTTCGATTTCCTCGGCCTTGGCCTCGTCCCCGCCGTGGGCCAGGTCGTTTTCGTCCTGCAGCGCCTGGTCCAGCGCTTCCTCGGCGCGGTCTCCGGCCGGTTCGCCGCCGGTGCCGGGGCGGGGATTGCTCTCGGTGCTCATGGCGTGCCTTCCTTCCGTTCAGCCCGGCGTTCTGCCGGCAACCCCAGCCTAGGGAACCCCGCCGCGCTTGACGAGGGCAGGCCCCGGCTCAGGAAGCATCCGGTGCGGTCCCGGCCAGCGACTGCGGGGACGGGGCCGGACCCATTGACGCCTGCCCCCCTGTCCGCGTAACCTACAACTAAATGGTTGTATATCAGATGAGTGATGCGGAGATCGACCGCCTGTTCCAGGCGCTGGCCGACGCGACCCGGCGGGATATCGTCGCCAGGGTCACGGCGGGCGAGTATTCGGTGTCCGGGCTGGCGGCGCTTTACGACATGAGCTTCGCCGCCGTGCAGAAGCACGTGGCGGTGCTGGAACGCGCGTCCCTCATCACCAAGGAGAGGCGCGGAAGGGAGCAGATCGTCCGGGCGCACTACGAAGGCCTGCAGCGGGCCCGGCGGCTGCTCGATGACTACGAGGCGATCTGGCGGCAGCGCGCCGGCCGGATCGCGGACATCCTCGCGGAGGAACCTGGGGAAGAAGCCGGGAGATAGGAAGGAAGCTGCCATGACGGTGATCAGTTCGCAAAAGAATGCCGAGGCGTTGACCCACACCATCGTCGCCGAGTTTGACGCCGGCGTGGAGCGGGTCTGGCGGATTTGGGAGGACCCGCGCCAGCTTGAGCGCTGGTGGGGCCCGCCGAGCTGGCCGGCGACCTTCGAGCGGCACGACTTCGTGCCCGGGGGAGGGGCCAGCTACTACATGACCGGGCCCGAGGGGGAGAAGAGCCGCGGCTGGTGGCGGATCACCGCCGTCGAGGCGCCGCACCGCCTCGAGTTCGACGACGGGTTTGCCGATGACAACGGCGATCCGGTGGCCGCGATGGGGGCCACCCATGCGGTGGTGACACTGGAGGATGTCGGCGGGCGCACCCGGATGACCATCGAGTCGACCTTCGAAAGCGCGGAGCAGCTGGAAAAGATGCTCGCCATGGGCATGGAGGAGGGCCTGAGGGAGGCGGTGGGTCAGATCGACGCGATCCTCGCCGGATCCCCGGACTCCTGACGGCGGCACGGCGTCGGGGCCGTCGGCCAGGACGGCCGGTCTCGAGGCTCTCGGCAACAGCAGCGGCCGGCGGCGGTACCCGAAGCGGGTGCCGCCGCCGGCCGCTGTCCGCCGGGGCTTTGGTCCTAGTTCGCCCCGCCCTGCCAGAGCGCGTCGAACGGGGCGTTCGAGGAGACCCGGGCCTTGATACCCTCGGTCACGAACGCCTTGGCGGTCCTGGCTGCCTCCAGCGGGCCCGCGCCCTTGGCCAGTTCGGCGGTGATGGCGGCGGCCAGCGTGCAGCCGGCGCCGCTGACGGCCACCTCGCCCACCTTCGGTGTGCTGAGCACCTCCAGGGTCGCGCCGTCGAAATAGACGTCGACGGCGTCCGGACCGTCGAGCCGGACGCCGCCCTTGGCCAGCACCGCGGCTCCGGAGGCCTCGTGGATCCGCCGGGCGGCTTCCTTCAGGTCCTCCACGGAGGTGATGGCCATGCCGGCCAGCGACTCGGCCTCAAAGTGGTTGGGCGTGACGAAGGTGGCCAGCGGCAGCAGGTTCGCCTTGAGCGCCTCGTCGGTGTCCAGGGCATGGCCGGGCTCCTGGCCCTTGCAGATCAGCACCGGGTCCAGCACGATGTGCTTCCACTCCTGGGACTTCAAGGCGGCGGCAACCGTGTCGATGGTGGCGGGGGAGCCCATCATGCCCAGCTTGACCGTGTCCAGGCTGCCGGCGTAGCAGGTCTGCACGGCCTCGAGCTGGTCCGCGATGACCTGCGCGTCCACCGGGACAAAGCGGTGGTTCCAGCTGTCCTTCGGGTCGAAGGAAACGATGCAGGTCAGGGCGGTGATGCCGTAGGTGCCCAGCTGCTGGAAGGTCTTCAGGTCGGCCTGGGCGCCGGCGCCGCCGGTGGCTTCCGAGCCGGCGATGGCCAGGGTGATCGGGGGAGTGGTCAAAACAGACATGGGGTTAATGCTAGCGGGCCGGCTCCGGGGCCTTCCGGCCTGGAGCCTTCCTGGAGCGGCATCCTGGGCCTCGTCGTCTGTGCACCGTTCGGGGGCCGCCTGAACGAACACGGGGACCGCTAGGGTCTGCCGTTCCCGTCCGCACCACAGGAAGGAAGCCGGCCCTCCCGCAGGGGAGGGCCGGCTTCCTTTTCTACTGCCGCAGGGAGGCCGGGGCCTTAGCCGGTCATGATGCCGGCGAAGAAACCGGCCAGTTTCTGGTGGGCGTGAAGCGGCAGCACGTGCGCGACGTACTGGTCGGGCCGGACCACGACGATCGCGCCCTGTTCCCGGTCGATGCCGCGCATCTCGAAGATGTCCTGTCCGGACTTCAGATCGGGGGTGAAGGCCTTCTCGTAGTCGACCAGTCCGAACCGGCCCTTGCGCGGGAGCAGGAACGGCGGCAGGTCCGCCACGGAGAAGTCCCGGTGGCCCTGCTGGAAGACGGCGCGGACGTCGAACACGGCGTCCGGGTCCGCCCCGGCGGGGGTGAAGCGGCGCACCGGGGAATCTTTGGCCTCGGCCAGGAACCGGCACAGCGCCGCCAGGCGGGAGTCCGGGTCGGCGGGCCCGGCCGCGTCCGCGAACGCGTAGATCCGCCAGCGCCCATCTGCCTCCGCCACGTGCCCGAGCTGCAAAGGCTTGGCGTCGGCCAGGCGGATCACCGG
This sequence comes from Arthrobacter mobilis, assembly GCF_012395835.1. Taxonomy (GTDB): domain Bacteria; phylum Actinomycetota; class Actinomycetes; order Actinomycetales; family Micrococcaceae; genus Crystallibacter; species Crystallibacter mobilis. The sequence goes on along the minus strand of NZ_JAAZSQ010000024.1, from coordinate 51,980 downwards.
GGCCGAATGGAACCGTTCCCCGACCGGGTACCCCTTGGCCAGGTGCTCCCAGGTGTCCGGCCCGGTGATCATGTTCGGCGGGTAGTCGGTGGCGAACCCGGCGGTAAACCGGCCGCCTTCGGTGAAGAGCCTTTGCCGCTCCTCGGCATCCATGCCGCCGGCCTCCGGATGCGCCGGATCCTTCGGCTTCGCGGCCATGGCGGTGGACCAGCGCAGGTCGAAGTCGATCAGCTCCTGGGCGATGGCGCGGCGCTCCGCCGAGTAGGTATCCAGCAGGGAGGCGGGGCTGCGGCCCTCGAGCACGGCGGCGAGCTTCCAGCCCAGGTTGAAGCCGTCCTGCATCGAGACGTTCATGCCCTGCCCGGCCTTGGCGCTGTGCGTGTGGCAGGCGTCCCCGGCAATAAAGACCCGCGGGACGCGCTTCCCGCGCTCTGCGGGCAGGACGTCGTCGAACCGGTCGGCGATCCGCTGGCCCACCTCGTACACCGACCACCAGGCGATGTCCTTGACCTGCAGCGTATAGGGGTGCAGGATCCGCTGAGCGGCCTCGACGATCGACTCCTGAGTGAACCGCCTGCGGGCCTCGCGGTCCGCCGGGTCCAGGTCGCCCAGGTCGACATACAGCCGGACCAGGTAGCCGCCTTCGCGCGGGATGATCAGGACGGACCCGCCGGAGCCGGACTGGATCGCGGACTTCAGGCGGATGTCCGGGAAGTCGGTCACGGCCAGCACGTCCATGACACCCCAGGCATGGTTGCGCGCGTCCCCGCGCAGTTCGATGCCCACGGACCGGCGCACCGCGGAGCGGGCGCCGTCGCACCCCACGACGTACCTGGCACGCACAGTCTCCTCCGGGCCGCCATCGTCCATGCCGCCGCCGTCCGCCGTGCGGCGCAGGGTGACCGCCACCGGGTAGTCCCCGGAGGAGGCGACGTCGACCCCGGTCACTTCGAGCCCGTAGTCCGGTTCCAGCCGGGTGGGGGACTTGCGCATGTGCCCGAGCAGGTACTCCTGCATGCGCGCCTGGTTGACGATCACGTGCGGGTACTCCGAGAGCCCGTCCTCGACGTCCTGCACCCGCCCGGTGCGCACGATCCTGGAGCGGTCGGATTCCGCCGGGCCCCAGAAGGAGGTCTCGTTGACCCAATAGGCCTCGCGGACCAGCTTTTCGGCCAGCCCGAACGCGCCGAACATCTCCACTGTCCGGCAGGCCACGCCGTCGGCCTGCCCCAGCTGAAGCGGGCCCTCGCGGCGCTCGACGACCCGGGTGGTGATGCCCGGGAACTGGGCCAGCTGCGCCGCCAGCACCAGGCCGGCCGGACCGGAGCCGGCGATCAGCACGTCCACGGTTTCCGGCAGCCGGCCGGACTGCTCCCGCCCCGGTGCTGCAGGCTGCAGTTCCGGATCTCCGGGACGGTAGCCATTCAAATAGAACTGCATGGTGCTCCTTTGCAGGGAAGATACTGGCTGGAGCCTAGCCAATGCAGCCCGGACACCGACAGCGTTTTCTGTGCTGCAGAAAATCGGCCCTCGCGCAGTCAGTCCGGCTCGGCCGGGTTGGCTGCCAGGTCGATTTCCAGTTGGCGCCTGGTTTCACGCATGGTCTGCACCAGGCCTGCGTCGAAGAGCGGGCGGAACCTCGCAACCGGCGTCGCCACGCTGAAGGCCGCGACCACTTGGCCGTTTCCGTTGTGCAGCGTCATGCCCAGGGCGCTGATACCTTCCTCGGTCCCTTCGAAATTGGCGGCAAAGCCGTTCCGGCGAATAAGTTCCAGCTCACGGGCGAAGGCCGGATAGTCGTCCTCGGCGATCGTGTCTCCGCTGATTTCCGCGCTGCTGCTGCCGAACAGCTTCCTGACCATCCCGGGATCGAGTTCGGCGAGTATCGCCTTGCCGCCCGAGGCCTTGTTCGCAGGCATGATGCTGCCCTGCCTGTCACCCACGCGCAAGGTGCGGGTGCCTTCGATGGTGCTGAGGAACCTGACCTTGGTACCCACCCTGACCATGAGATTGACGGTCTCGTTGACGCGCGCGGAAAGGAGTTCCAGGTGCGGCTGGGCAACCCTGCGCAGCAGCGGGGCCCAGCCCAGGCGGGCCGGGCCCTCGCCCAGGGCCGCGCCGGGAACATAGTTTTTCGATTCGTCCTGGACTGCAAAACCCCGGTACACCAGCATGGCCAGCAGCCGGTGGGCAGTGGAGGGCGCCACCCCGAGTTCCGCCGCGGCGTCCTTGAGCCGGAGGCTGCCGCCGTCCCGGAGCAACTGCAGCAGGCGCAGCGCATTGTCCACCGCCTCGATGGGATAGCGGGGCTTCTTGTGCAGGGGCGGATTCTGCATATCAGAATTCTACTGCGAGGCAGGGCAGGTCCCGGGGCGCCGTCAGCCCCGGACGGTCACCATCTTCCAGACCGCGGCCCGGCCGATGGCCGCACACAGACCGACCATGGCGCCGAACCAGAGCGTCTCCAGCGGGTCCCCGCCGTAGAGGGTGCGGAAGGTCAGCCAGGCGGCCAGCCCGACCACTACGAAGAAGGCGAGCACGTGCAGCCACTGGGCGCGCACCGGCCGCAGCAGCATGCCGAGCGCAAAGGCCAGCGGGGCGCCGATGACCAGCCCGATGGCGGCGGCGTAGAAGAAGACGACCAGGGCCATGAAGACAGTGCTGCTCACGTGCAGCCCGCCGAGCGGGTGGCCGGCCAGCGAGATGGCGAGGACGCCGATGGAAAAGGCTGCCACGCTGGTCAGGAAGCCGACGACGAAGGCGCCGGGCCCGAAAAGCACCCGGTGGCGCGGGTTGTGGTCCTCGAAGTCGTCGAACTCCCCGAAGCCGAAGCCGTCGTCGTCAGGTCCGCTGTCCGGACCGGTTCCGCCGTCGCCGTCCGGGCAGGGCCCGGGAACCGGTGGTGCGGTTGCCATCATGCCTCCTCGGAACGGTCCGGCTTCCATCACAGCACTGTACCGAACGCCTCCGGTCCGGTCCGCAGTGCACCTGGGGTTCCGGGCGTGGGAGAATGGGCGGCGGCCCGGGTGGCAGGCGGGCGTTCCGCGAACCACGAGAAACAGGTGGACCATCAGATGACTCAACTGCAGACCCCCCGACGCGCCAGATTCGCCTCGACCGGCAGCCCCTACTTCGGCATCATGCTCGCCGGAATGGCGGTGGTGCTGATCCTGTCCAACATCGGCGCCTCCAAGGGTGTGCTGCTGGGCCCGGTCGTCACCGACGGCGGCTTCTTCCTCTTCCCGCTGGCCTACATCCTGGGCGACGTGATCAGCGAGGTGTACGGCTTCAAGGTGGCCCGCAAGGCCATCATCACCACCTTTGCGCTCTCGGTCTTTGCCTCGCTGTGCTACTGGGTCATCATTGCGCTGCCCGGCTTTGGCGACGAGTACGGGCTGGCCAAGCAGGCGGCGCTGGAGAACGCGCTGGGGCCGGTGCCGCTGATTGTGCTGGCCAGCCTGCTCGGCTTCCTGGCCGGGCAGACCATCAACTCCTGGGTGCTGGTGAAGATGAAGCAGCGCTTCGGCGAGCCGAAGCTGTGGGCCCGCCTGATGGGCTCCTCCGGCGTGGGCGAGTTCGCGGACACGCTGATCTTCTGCTCCATCGCGGCCCCGGTCATCGGGATCGCCGGCTTCGGCATGTTCGTCAATTACGTCGTCGTCGGCTTCGTGTACAAGACGCTGGTGGAATTCCTCTTCGTCCCGGTGACGACGGCGGTGATCGGCTGGGTGAAGCGGCGCGAGCCGTCCTACGGCCAGATTGCCAGCTAGCCGCCCGCCGCTTTTCAGCATTTTCTACGCCTGAGGCCACGGAATTCCGGGGCCTCAGGCCATTAAACGGGCCGATAGCTGCTGAGAAATGGCGGGCCGGGGAAGCGCAGGGATCAGGGAGCGGACTTATCCTGATGGCAGGCTGGAAATCCTGACCGGCACAGGCCTCTCGGCGGCGGCCGGGCTGAATGCCTACATCCCGATGCTGTTGCTGGGCCTGCTCGACCGGTACACCTCCCTGGTGCAGCTGCCGCCGGAGTGGGCCTGGCTGTCCAACGGCTGGGTGCTGGCCATCATCGGCGCCCTGCTGGTGCTGGAGATCGTGGCGGACAAGGTGCCGGTAATCGACAGCGTCAATGACTGGCTGCAGACGGTGGTGAGCCCGGCCGCCGGCGGCATCGTCTTCGGCTCAGGGGTGTCGCCGGAGACGGTGAGGGTCTCGGACCCTGATGCGTTCTTTGGCAGCAATCAGTGGATTCCGGTGGCCATCGAGATCGGCATCGCGCTGGCGGTGCACTTGGCGAAGATGAGCGTCCGGCCGGTCCTCAACGCCACGACCGCCGGCACGGCGGCGCCGGTGGTGAGTACGGCCGAGGACGCGGCCAGCATCGGGCTCTCCTTCGCGGCGGTGATGCTGCCGGTGCTGGTGCTGGTGGTACTCGCCGTCGCGATGGTGGTGCTCTGGCGCGTTTACCGCAGGGCCAGGCGCAGAAGCCGGCCAGCCGACGTCGGACTCTAACCGCGGCCTTGGGCCGCTGCCACGGCTGGGCGCAGTATCAGTCGTCGTCCCAGTCATCCTCATCGTGCCAGTCCTCGTCGTCCCAGCTGTCCTCGTCCTGCGTATCCTCGCGGTCCCACCCCCGGTCATCGGTCCACTCATCGCCGCTTCCGGCGTCGGACGACGTTTCCGTCGGGCCCAGGGGCTCCTCGGTTGCGGGGCCGTCCGCGGTCGCTGCTTCATCGACCAACGACTCCAGATCCGTGCGCACGGCTTCGAGGGCTGCCTCGGCGCGCCGGTGCTGCTCCGCCGAGAGGTCCCCATTGGCGGCCGCCGTTGCAAGATCATTGGCCAGTGCTTCGACTTCATTCAAGGCTGCGGAAGGATTCTGCTCCGTTGCCAGCTGCCTGACGGTCCGGGCACGTTCCTGCAGCGTGACGACGGCGCCTCCGACCTCCGTTTGCTGGAGGCCGCAGCCAGCGAGCAGCACCGTGACGAGAATACCGGGCAGGAGCATCCGGACAAGGGCCGAGGGCCGGATCATGGTGTAAGGCTTTCTTCCAGTTGCCGCAGGTGCTCATCCAGCAGCGCGGGCACCGTGGGTGAGGGAGACGTTCCGGGCCGGGACGTCTCCGGACCAATCAAGGCGGCGCCGGGAATCAGCGCCGCGGCCACGGCAATCATGACCACGGATGCCAGCAGGGCAAGCCGCAGCAGGCGGTTGCGGTGTCTGCGCGGGGCATGCTTGGATCCGGATCCGCGCTGAGTGGGCTGACCAGCAGGCGACGGTGGCCGCAATGGTCTTTCCGGGAGGACCGGCCATGACCAGTTCAAGGTGGCGTTGGTCAGCTGGCTGGTCTGCAGGACCGGCAGGAGGGGATCCGGTCCCGGCGCCTTGGCGACGACGAGGCGAGCCGTAGCCATGGATGCAGCCGGGGAGGAGGCTGCCGGAGCCGTCCGGCCGGAGGCGGTGTACGGTCCATCCCGGCCGGAGATCCTCCGGAGCGTGCGCGCCACTTCGAGGCAGTCCGGGCGCTGCCGAGGGTCGGTGGAAGTCATGGCCGCCAAGAGCCCTGCCATTGGCGACCCGAGACCGGCAGGAATTCCGGGCGGACATGCCAACCTGGCCAACGCAGACTCCACGGGCGGGCCCGGATACTCCACCTGGCCGGTGAGGCATTGCAGCAGGACCAGACCCAGCGAGTACACGTCTGAGGGAGGCCCGACGTCTGCGCCTCTGACCTGCTCCGGGCTGAGGTAGGCGGCAGTGCCCAACGACGCGTCCGGGCCGTCCGGCTGCGGGCCGTCCAGCATCCTGGCAATTCCGAAATCAGCCAGCTTCGGCCGGGGCTCTTCGTCGTCGAAGTAGCGGGCCATGACGATGTTGCCCGGCTTCACGTCCCGGTGCACAACGCTGCGCCGGTGAATGAAACCGAGGGTATCGCCCAGTTCCGCGCCCAACCGGGCCGTTGCCGCCAGGTCCAGCGGCCCGGCCTCCAGATGGCGCCCAAGATCCGTGCCGGGAATAAGCTCCATGACCAGCCAGGACAGTGTCCCGCCATCATGCGGCAAGCTTCCGGCGTCGTAGAGTGCCACCAAGCCCGGATGGTTCAGCCGCGCCAGCGTTGCGATCTCCTGGTGCTGCCTGCGGAGCTGTTCGGCGTCGACCCGGTCCCGGCGGAAGACCTTGACCGCCACCTCCCGGTCAAGCAACTGGTCCATGCTGCGGTAGACGGCACCCATGCCGCCGCGCCCTATCACCGGCCCCAGCCGGTACCGGCCGCCCAGCAGGTTATTCGAGGTTTCCGGAGCCAGGTTTTCGGTCACCTGAGCCGCCTTCCCACATTGCCCGCGCACATCCCAAAGCGGGACTGGAGGCAACCAGCCTAGACGGACAACCTTGGATACAGCTGTGACAGGGATAAGACCTGGTTAACTATCCTCACGCCCGCTTCCGTGCGGCCGCCGCTACGAGGGCGCCAGGACAAGTACAGACGCAACGACGGCGGCAAAAGCCAGACCTGCGCCAAGGCAGCGGGTCAGCTGCCTTCCTCGTCCTCGTTCAGCCCGCGCTGGGCGCGGTCGGCTTCCTCGGACGCTTCCGGCGGCAGCGGATCGGTCGCCGGGGGCACCTGCCCGGGGGCGTAGTCCTGCAGTCCGGCGGCGACGCGCTCCTGCTCGGTTGCTTCGGCCAGGGCGTCGTCGTCGAGCCGGTCGGGCATGCCGGCATGGCCCTTGGCGATGGGCTGGGGGAGGGCGTCACCCTGCGGTTCGATGACGTCGTCGAGGTTGGGTGAATCTTCTTCCCGGGGGCTGGACATGGCCTCTCCTTCGCTCGAAGTTGTGGTCCACTCTAGCCCCCGGGCCCGGCCGTGAGAACAGCTGCGGTCCGGGACCGGTCCCGCGGAGGGCCGGTCCCGGACCGCGCCGGTTACCGGACCGCGCCGGTTACCGGCCGGGGCCGGCTGCCCGGGCAGGCTCCCGGATGCCGCCGGCGGCATCCGCAGGGTCGTCCGCCCGAGTTGCCGGTGCCCCGGGCCCGGCGTGTCCGGCTGCCGGAACCGGTGCCGGGCGCGGCACGAAGATCCGGCACAGCACGGCCAGCAGCACGGTCAGCCCGATGGTGGAGAGCAGCTGGATCCGGTTGGCGGGATCGAGCATGGCCAGCACCATGATGGCGGCCAGCAGGAGCAGCGCCAGCACCGACAAGTACGGGAAGCCCCACATCCTGAACGACAGCGGGGTCCCCTCGCGGTCGGCCCGGCGGCGCAGCAGCAGCTGGGACACGGCCACGAAGACCCAGACGACCAAGACGGTTGAGCCGACGACCCGCAGCAGCATCGGCAGCACGAGGTCGGGCGCCAGGAAGTTGAGCACCACGGTGACCGCACCGAAGGCCACGCAGGCCAGCACCGCCGGGCGGGGCGCGCCGTTGGCCGAGCGCCGGCCGAGGGCCTGCGGAGCGATGCGCCGCCGCGACAGCGACAGCAGCATGCGCGAGGCCCCGTACAGGTTGGCGTTCAGGGCCGAGAGCAGGGCGATGACGATCACCGCGGCCATCACGGTTTCCACGCCCGAGAGCCGGGCGGCCTTCAGTACGGCCACGAACGGGCCGGCGGCCAGGTCCGTGGAATTCCACGGCAGCACCGTGACCATCACCAGCACCGAGCCGATGTAGAAGACCAGGATGCGCACCAGCACGCTGCGCACGGCCCGGCCGATATTGCGCGCCGGGTCGTCGCTTTCCGCGGCCGCGATGGTGACGATCTCGGTGCCGCCGAAGGCAAAGACCACAATCAGTAGGGCCGAGCAGATGCCGGTGATCCCGTGTGGGGCGAAGCCGCCGTGGCCGAACAGGTTGTCCAGGCCGGGCGCGGCCACCCCGGGCAGCAGCCCGAAGATCATGGCTGCGCCGACGGCCAGCAGCCCGACAATGGCCAGCACCTTCAGCATGGCGAACCAGTATTCGAACGTGCCGAAGCCGGAGACGGCCATCAGGTTGACGGCCGTGAAGACCGCTAGGAAGGCCAGTACCCACACCCCCTGCGGGATGGCAGGGAACCAGGCGGCGGTGATGGCCGCGGCGGCGGTGGCCTCGGCCGCGATGACCACGACCGCCTGGATCCAGTACAGCCACCCGATCACCGCGCCGGCGGTGAAGCCCATCGCCTTTTCGGCATAGACCGAGAAGGCCCCGGCGTCCGGCCGGGCGGCGGCCATTTCGGCCATCATGTTCATCAGCAGGATCACCAGGAATCCGGCGACGGCGAAGGACACGACGACGGCGGGGCCGGCGGCGGCGATGCCGGATCCGGAGCCGATGAACAGGCCGGTACCGATCGCCCCGCCCAGGCTCATCATGGTCAGCTGCCGGCGGCTCATCGGCCGGGGCGTGCGCTCAGACATGCGACTCCGCCAGCGCGTTCCGGCAGGCCGCCGCGGCCCGGATCAGGGCATCGTTCGCTGCCGGAGTGCCGATCGAGACGCGGATGCCCTCGCCGTCGAACGCCCGGGCCGCCAGGCCGTGCTCTTCCAGCACCTGGTTCAGCTCGGCGGTCCGGCCGCCGGCGGCGATCCACAGGAAGTTCGCCCGGGAGGGCAGGACCGGCAGTCCGGCCTCGACCAGGGCGGCGTGCACGCGCCGGCGCTCCCGGATGAGCACGTCCACGCGCTCCTGCAGTTCGGCCTCGGCGGCCAGCGAGGCCGTGCCGGCCCGCTGCGCCAGGGCCGTAACGCCGAAGGGCACCGCCACCTTGCGCAGGTTCGCGGCCACCTCGGCCGGGGCAATAGCGTAGCCGAGCCGGAGCCCGGCCAGTCCGTAGGCCTTGGAGAAGGTGTGCAGCACGGCCACGTTCGGGTACCGCTTGAAGAATTCGACGCCGGCGGGGGAGTCCGGGTCGTCGTTGAAGTGCACGTACGCCTCGTCAATGACGACGAGCACGCCGGCGGGGACAGCGGCCAGGAATTCCTCGAGCGCGGCGGTGGTGGTGACCGTGCCGGTCGGGTTGTTCGGGTTGCACACGAACACCAGCCGGGTCCGGCCGGTGACGGCGCGGGCCATGGCGGGCAGGTCGTGGCCGCCGGCATCGTCCAGCGGCACGGGCACCGGCACACAGCCGGCCACGCGCACCAGCGCCGGGTAGGCCTCGAACGAGCGCCAGGCGAAGACGACCTCGTCCCCGGGGCTTGCGACCGCGTGGATGAGCTGGGAGGCCACCTCGACCGAGCCGGCGCCGAAGACGATGCTCGAGGCCGGCACGTCGAAGCGGTCCGCGACCAGCGCAGTCAGCTCCGGGGCCGCCATGTCCGGGTAGATGTTGAGGTCCGCGGCTGCCTCGACGACGGCGCGGTGCACCGACGGCAGCGGCGGATACGGGTTTTCGTTGGAGGAGAGCTTGAAGGCCCCGCCGCCGGCGCCCGGTTCGGGGGCCTTGCCCTGCTTGTAGGCGGGAACGAGTTCCAGCCCGGTTCTGTGGCCCAGTGCCATGTGTCCTCCATTGGATCAAGCGGCGTGCGCCACAACTGTGGCGTACGGCACATGAGGATAGGAAGGCCGGTGCCGGCAGGTCAAAGTGCCTTGGCTGGACAGCACAATCTGAGCAGGAGAGCGCCTGTTGCTGTCTTCGGGCTTGGCAGTTTGTGCACCTGCCGCCGCGGTGGCTGGATCCCGCTGAAGCGCCCGCCCCGTATGTCCAGGAAGCCAGGACCGGCACTTTCCAATCAAGCTTAGGTCAGCCTAGGCTTCGTGGGACGGCGCCTGCGGTCCGGCCGCGGAAGTATGGGAGGGAGTCCTGCATGATGAATGACATCGTGTCGTTTGCGGACCGATTGCGGTCCGCCACCAAGGCCGACCATGAGTCAGCCGAGAATTCGGGCTTCATCACGTCCCTTCTTGAGGGAAGGCGCTCCGGCGCCGACTATGTGCGTCTTCTGGTCCAGTACGCCTACATCTACGAGGCGCTGGAGGCGGGGTCAAGGGCGCTGCGCAGGAATGCCGGCCCTGACCTGAGGGCGCTTCTGGATGTGCGGCTTGACCGGATGCCGTCCCTGCGCTCGGACCTGAAACTGCTCCTGCCGGTCTACGGGGTCCGTGTCCCCAGGGAGCGGTTGGCCGCTACCCGGGAGTATGTGGCGCGCCTGGAGCAGGCCGCCGCGGGCAGCCGCCCGGCGTTCCTGGCGCACCATTATCTTCGGTATCTGGGGGATTTATCCGGAGGTCGGATCATGGGGCAACTGGTGGGCAGGCATTACGATGTGCCGCCCGAGATGCTCTCGATGTGGCGATTCAACGGCATCGGGAAACCGAAGCCGTACAAGGACGGCTACCGTGCCGCGCTCAATGCGGTCATGGCTTCGCCGGCGGAACAGCAGGTCTTCATCGACGAAGTGGCGCGGGGCTTTGGCCTGAACCGCGCCCTCTTCGAGGAACTGGACCGCCGGTATCCGGCAAATGTGGCAGGCCCCGGCGGAAAACAGCTGCCGGGCGGTTAGGCACCGGCGGCCCTGCGGAAGGATTGTCATGGCAGACGCTGTTGTATACCCGACGTTCCATAATCCGGACCATCTGTACGGGCTTGCGGCCTACAACGTGGTCGGACATGCCGAGGCCCAGCAGCGGGTGATGACGCCGGAGGCTGGTCATCGCCCTCGAGGCACCCTAGGCGCTCGCCGGGGGAGTCCGGCCGTAGTAGCGGCCCAGGACCTCGTCCTTGAACTCAAAGAAGCTGCCGTCGGCGATGGCCAGCCGCGCGTCGTCGACCAGCTTCACGATGAACCGTTCGTTGTGGATGGAAATCAGGGTGTGGCTGACCATCTCGCCGGCCTTGTGCAGGTGGTGGATGTAGGCGCGGGTGTAGTGCGCGCAGGCGTAGCAGTCGCAGCCGTCCACCAGCGGGGAGAAATCGCGCTTGAACCGGGCGTTGGAGAGGTTCTTCCGGCCTTCGGGCGTGTAGAAGGCGGAGTTGCGGGCCACGCGCGTGGGGGAGACGCAGTCGAAGGTGTCCGCACCGTTCTCGATGGCCGTGAAGATGTCGTCCGGCTCGGAGATGCCCAGCAGGTGCCGGGGCTTGTCCTCGGGCAGTTCCTCGCTGCACCAGCGCACGATCGTGCCCAGGTTCTCCTTCTCCAGCGCGCCGCCGAGGCCGAAGCCGTCGAAATTCATGTTGCCCAGGTCCCGGCTGGCCTTGCGGCGCAGGTCCTCGTACTGGGCGCCCTGGATCACGCCGAAGAGCGCCTGATACGGCCGGTGCGAGCGCTCAAGGGTGAGCCGCTCATGCTCGGCCACGCAGCGCTCGGCCCAGAGCCGGGTGCGCTCCAGGCTCTCTTCCTGGTAGCGGCGGGAGTTCTGCAGCGTGGTCAGCTCGTCGAAGGCGAACATGATGTCCGCGCCGATCTTGTGCTGCACCTGCATGGAGATCTCGGGGGTGAAGCGGTGCCGGTCCCCGTTCAGGTGGGATTTGAACCACACGCCGTCGTCGTCCACGTGCGCCAGACGCTCCTTGCCGGCCGCTACCTGGTCATCCGGGCCAGACTGGTCCACCGCTTCCATGTTGATGACCTTCTTGAACCCCGAGCCCAGGCTCATCACTTGGAAGCCGCCGGAATCGGTGAAGGTGGGCCCGGACCAGTTCATGAATCTGCCCAGGCCCCCCGCCTCGTCCAGCACGTCCGGGCCGGGCTGCAGGTAGAGGTGGTAGGCATTGGCCAGCAGCGCCTGCGCGCCGAGGTCGCGCATGGCCTCGGGCAGCACGGCCTTGACCGTGGCCTTGGTGCCGACGGCGATGAACGCGGGCGTGTGGATCTGGCCGTGCGGGGTGGACATGGTGCCCGTGCGCCCCAGGAACCCGCCGCCGGACTGGTCCGGCCCGGCGGTTTCGCTCAGGCGGTGACCGATGGCAAAGGAAAAATCAGACTGGGGCACGCATCCATTTTGCCTTACCCGACCGTCTTGCCTTACCGTCCGCCGGCCGGGCTCAGGCCACCGGACCGGCGGCGTTGCCCACGGCCAGCGGCTGGGAGGACGGGAAGTGCTCGGTCCGCCAGCTGTCCCAGCGCGCGCGCAGCTCGGCCAGGGCCTTGGCGCCCAGGTCATAGGTGGTGATCAGCACCTGCGTGCCGCCGTCGGGCCGGGCCTGGGTCCTGGGCAGCTCGGCCACGATCAGCAGCCCGTCCCCGTGCTCGGCGTAGGAGTGCACGGTCAGGCCCACCTGGTGTGCCGACTTGAACCAGACCTTGCCGGCGATGGTTTCGCCAGTGCCGAGTTCGGTCTCGTACTCCTCGCCCGGCGCGGGCAGCCGGTCCAGGCCGAGGTTCTGCAGGGCGCCGCCGGGCGGGGCCGAGTCGTCGGCGAAGTACGTGGTCTGGCGCCGGGCGTTCGGGTGCCGCTCCAGGGCGAAGCGCAGCTGCTGCAGGAAGCTCTGCCAGCCTTCGGCCACGTCCCGGTCCCAGTCCGCCTCCTCTTCGGTCACCGCGCCGCTGCGTTCCAGGGTGAGTACGGTGCCGTCCTCGACAGGTTCCAGGGTGAAGGTGTAGCGCCCGCCGAGGGTGAGGCTTTTGTGGTCGTCGCTCTCGACGGCGTCGGTGAAGTAAATCTGGTTGATTTCGTCCTCAAGGCCGCCGGCTTCCCAGCCATGCCACTGGGCAATCAGCGACGGCTCGCGCAGCATGACCCATACCTGCCGGGCGTCGGCGTTGATGTGGACGCTCAGCGGCTCTGTCCCAACAGTGGTATCCGACATGCTGCCGACTCTACCCCCGGGCGCGGACAGGGGCCAGAGCCCCGGCGGGCTTTAGTGCGTCTCGTTCAGGGCCCGGATGGCCACCAGTTCGTTGCGGATCCGCCGGTCCAGTTCGGCCGGTTCCAGCGTTTCGGACCCGCCGTGGGCGCGCAGGAACATCAGCGCGCCCAGGCGCAGCACCCGCCAGTCCCGCTCGGCGGACCGGTCCACCGCCGCCATCGCGCGGTGGATCTCCTTGTCGTACAGGTTCGGTTCGTTCAGCTGGCGCTGGCGCACGGCGGCGTTGACCTTGGCCCGGAACGGGTCCTCGTCGGCGTCGTCCGGGGAGCGCAGCGCCTCGGCGAGCTTGTCGGCCGCCACCAGATTCCCGGCGTCGTAATTGATGTAGGCGGCCAGGGCCAGAGCGGACTGGATCCACTTCCAGCGCCCGAAGTTCCCGTCGAAGGGCAGGTCCGTGATCAGCCCGCAGACGGTCAGGGCGTTCTCCCGGTCGTCCAGGTCCACGAAGAGGGTGTGGGCCAGGTCCCGCACGTCCTGCAGGTTGCTGCCGGCCTTGGTGTTCAGCCCGCGGCTGAGCCGGGCGGCAATGCGCTGGATCCTGGGCCGGTCCGGATGGGCGCGGGCCACGTCCACAATCACTGCCTCGGGGGTGCCCTCTTCGGCCGGGATCAGTTCCAGGTCGTCCAGCGCCAGGGCGGTGCCCTTCATCAGCTTGGGCCGGTTCGAGACCACGCGGATGGTGGAACCGTGGGCGATCCGCACGGTGGTGCCGTCCTCGAGCGTGGCGACAATGAGCGCCGGCGTGCCGAAGTCGTCGAGCTCGACGGCGGTGGACACCACCGGCGCCGAGTGCTTGCGGCTGCGGGTGAGGAACTTGTGTCCCCGGACCACTGCTTCAGCCTTAACGATATTGATGTAGGTCTTCGGCTGAAGCTCGATCATCGGTGCACCCTTCATCCACGGCTGGTCCCCACCCCCGCCTTAGTATATGGAACCGTTACCAGCCGGACGGGGTGCCACGCGGGCGTTCCTTCCCGAGGAGGAACTCAGCGGCACCAGCCGGCGTGGGCCAGGGCCTGGCGCAGCAGGTTGCCGCGGCCGCCGGTGAATTCGGCCTGCACCTCCGGGCTCAGCGCATCCTGCGGGGACATCCAGGTCAGCTCGAGGGCATCCTGCCGGGGCTGGCACTCGCCGGTGACCGGGATGACGTAGGCCAGGGCGACGGCATGCTGCCGGTCGTCGGTGAGTCCGGTTTCCGACGGCGAGGGGAAGTATTCGGCCACGGTGAAGGGCGCCGGGCTGGCCGGCAGTTGCGGCAGCGCCAGGGCGCCCAGGTCCTTTTCCAGATGCCGCAGCAGTGCCGCACGGATGGTCTCCCGGTACATCACCCGGCCGGAGACGAAGGACCGCACGATCTCCCCGTCGGGGGTGGCCTGCAGCAGCAGGCCCACCTCGGTGACATAGCCGAGCGCATCGAGCCTGACCGGGACGGCTTCGACGTACAGCATGGGAAGCCGCTGCCTGGCTTCGTAGAGATCCTCTTCGGACAGCCAGCCGGGATAGGGGTCGGGTGTGCGTACACTCATATAGTTGTTCTACCCCACCGCTCTCCGGGCCGTCACGTTGGCATAGTCACATTGGCGCAGCCACGCCGGGCGCCGTTCCGAAGCAGCGTTCCGTGCCCCCCAAACCTCGTGGGCTCGGTTCGGGGCCCCGGGGCACTTACACTGGCGCCATGGCTGCCGACCTGCCCGAACTGCTGCTGCCCGATGCCGTTGCCTGGCGCACCTGGCTGGAGGAAAACCATGCCGCCTCGCCCGGGGTCTGGCTGGTGCTGGGGAAGAAGGGCGGCACGGTCACCACCTTGACCTACGCCGAGGCCCTGGACGAAGCGCTGTGCTTTGGCTGGATCGACGGACAGGTGGCCAAACGGGACGAGGGCAGCTATCTGCAGCGCACCACCCCGCGCGGGCCGAAGAGCGCCTGGTCGGCGCGGAACGTGGCACATGTGCAGCGGCTGGAGGCTGCCGGCAGGATGCACGAGGCCGGCCGGGCCGCCGTGGCCGCGGCGAAGGCGGACGGGCGCTGGGAAATGGCCTACGCCGGGCAGGCAACAGCCGAGCTACCCGCGGACCTGGCGGCGGCGATTGCGGCGGTGCCCGAGGCGCAGGCGATGTTCGACGTGCTGACGTCGGTGAACCGGTACGCCCTGTACTACCGGCTGCAGACGCTCAGGACCCCTGCGGCGCGGGAGCGCAGGATTGCCGAATTCGTGCAGATGCTCGCCCGGCATGAGGCACCGTACCCGCAGCAGCGCAAGCCGTAGCCGGCGCCGGCTCAGGCGGGGAAGGCGACGCCTTCGCCGATGACGCGCAGGCGCAGTTCGGTGCCGGGCTGGGCCAGGCTGGCGTTCCAGTGCCTGATGGTGATCGTTTCCCCGTGCAGCTGGTCGGCTCCGGCGGGCGGATGCAGCCGGAGCCGCACGGTGATCTCCGGGCCGAAGAAATCCGTTTCCAGCACGGTGCCGGCGATCGGCCCGTCCGTGGCGATCCGGATCTGTTCCGGGCGCAGCATCAGGTGGACCTTGCCCTGGCAGGTGGGCCGGCGTACCGGGATGCCGCCGAGAGCGCAGGTGGCCAGCGAGCCCTTCAGGTCCGCCTCCAGGATCACGGCGTCGCCGAGGAATTCGGCGGTCTCCCGGTCCGAAGGGCGGGTATAGACCACGAAGGGGTTGCCCACCTGGGCCAGCTCGCCGCGCCGCATCACCGCCACCTGGTCCGCAAAGGACAGCGCCTCGCCCTGGTCGTGGGTGACCAGGATGGCGGTCACGCCGGCCTCGGCCAGGGTGCGGGCCACCGCCTTCCGGGTGGCCACGCGCAGTCCGGCATCGAGGGCGCTGAACGGCTCGTCCAGCAGCATCAGTTCCGGTTCCCGGGCCAGCGCCCGGGCCAGGGCCACGCGCTGCTGCTGCCCGCCGGAGAGCTCGTCCGGGCGGCGCCGGGCATACGCCGGCTCCAGGGACACCATCTGCAGCAGCTCGGCCACCCGGGCCTCCGCGGCGGCGCGGCTGCGGAACTTCTTCCTGTCCAGGCCGAAGGCGATGTTCCGGCCCACGCTCAGGTGCGGGAACAGCGCCCCGTCCTGGGCCACGTAGCCCACATTGCGCCGGTGCGCCGGCACCAGCCTGGTCCCGCCGGCCACCACCTCGTCCGCCAGCACGATGCTGCCTGAATCGGGCGCCTCGAACCCGGCGATCAGGCGCAGCAGCGTGGTCTTGCCGCTGCCGGACGGCCCCACGATCGCCGTCGTGATCCCGCGGTGCACCGAGAGGCTGACCCCGTGCAGCACCTGAACGTCGCCGAAGGATTTGGTGACATTGTCGATGACCAGATGGCTGTTGGATGCGGGGTCGCCGGCCGGGACGGATCGGGCTGCGGGCCTGCTGGGGGCCGGCACGGGCGTGGGGGAAACGGTCATTGTCCTGCCGCCTTCCGGGATTGGGTGTAGAGCAGGTAGGTCAGGGGCAGCGAGAGCAGGATCAGGATCAGCGCGTACGGGGCGGCGCCGCTGTAGTCGATCTCGGAGCTGAGCGTCCAGAAGCGCGTGGCCAGGGTGTTCACGCCGGTCGGGGCCAGCAGCAGGGTGGCGGTCAGCTCGTTGGCGATGCCCAGGAACACCAGGGCCGCGCCGCCGGCCGCCGCCGGGGCGGTCAGGCGCAGGGTGACCCGGAAGAACACCGTCAGCGGGGGCCGGCCCAGGGACTGCGCCGTTTCCTCCAGTTCGTGCGGGACCTGGGCCAGGCCGGAGCGCAGGTTGACCAGGGCCCGGGGCAGGAACAGCACCACGTAGGCGGCAATGACCACCGGCACGGTCTGGTAGAGCGGGCGCACCAGGCTGATGGTCACCGTGACGAAGGCCAGGGCCACGACGATCCCGGGCAGCGAGGAGGTGATGTAGTTGGTGCCCTCCAGCAGCTTGGTGAACCGGCCGGGGTGGCGCACCGCCAGCCAGGCGACGGGGAAGGCCAGGACCACTGTCACCAGGGCCCCGGCTACACCGAAGCCGAGGGTCTGCAGCAGGGTCTGGCCGATTACCGGCCAGTTCCAGACCTCGGTGCCGCCGGCATAAAGCCAGCGAAGCACGCTGCCCAGCGGTACCCCGAGGGCCAGCACGGCCAGCGCGGCGACGGCGGCCAGCGCCGGTAGCCGGTACCTGCCCAGCGGCAGGGCCGCGGGTTTGCCGGCGGCGCCGGAGCCGAGGCGCGCATACCGGGCGTTGCCCCGGATCCGGGATTCGAGCAGCAGCATCAGCAGGCACAGCAGCACCAGCACGCTGGCCAGCATGTTCGCCGCGGCGCCGTTGAACGTGGACTGGTACTGCTCCATGATCGCGGTGGTGAAGGTGTTGAACCGGATCATCGAGAAGGCGCCGAACTCGGCCAGCAGGTGCAGGCCGACCAGCAGCGAGCCGCCGGTGATCGGCAGCCACAGCTGCGGCAGGACCACGCGGCGGAAGGTCCGCCAGCGGCCCAGCCCGAGCGAGGCCGCCGACTCCTCCAGGGCCGGGTCGAACCGGCGCAGCGCGGCCGCGGCGGGGATGTAGACCAGCGGGTAGTAGGAAAGCACCGAGACCAAGGTCCCGCCGCCGACGCCGCTGAGCGAGGGGATGACGCCGACCCAGGCGTAGCTGTTGACGAAGGCCGGCACCGCCAGCGGGGCAGCAAGCACCAGGGACCAGAAGCGGGCCCCGGGCAGCCTGGTCCGTTCCACCAGCCAGGCAGCGGCGATCCCGATGACGATGCACAGCGGGACGGTGAGCACCACCAGTGCCACGGTGTTGGCCAGCAGTTCGCCGACGCGGGGCCGGACAATCAGCTTGACGGCCGTCTCCCAGCCGGTGGCCACCGTCATGACGACGACGAAGCCCAGCGGGATGAGGGTGCCCAGGGTAACGGCGGCCGCGGCGGCCACAACGGGCAGCGGCGGGCGGCGCCGCCGTCCGGCGGCGGCGCCCGCCCGCCGGGAAACAGACGTGCCGGCAGCCGGGGTCATCGGACCACGGCTGCCGGCTGGAGATCATGCACGGTGAACGGCTTCCGGTCCTAGAGCAGCCCGGCGTCCGTCATGAGTTCGACGACCTTCTGGCTGTTGAGCTTGGACGCGTCCACCTTCGGAGCCTCCAGTTCGGGGATCGGGACAAGCCCCTCGCGCGGGGTGACGTCCTTGCCCACCGGATACTCGAAGTCGACGCCGGTGCCGAGCAGTTCCTGGCCCTGCTTGGAGGTGATGAACTCGAGGAACTGCATGGCAGCCTCGGGGTTCTTGGAGGACTTCAGCACGCCGCCGCCGGAGACGCTCAGGAAGGCGCCCGGATCCTCGTTCTTGAAGTAGTGCGGGGCAACGTTGCCGGAGTTCTCGCCGGTTCCGGCCTGGTCCGCGGCGTAGTAGTAGTGGTAGATCACCGCGCCGTCGACCTCGCCGGCGTTGACCGCCTTCATGGCCGCGCCGTTGCCCGGATAGACCTTGACGTTCTCCTTCATGGCCTTGAGCCAGTCGGAAGTTGCCTGCTCGCCCTCGAGTTCCAGCATGGCCGAGACGATCGCCTGGAAGTCGGCGCCGCCCGGGGCCGCGCCCCACTTGCCGGCCCACTTCGGGTCCGCCAGGTCCATGATCGACTTGGGCAGGTCAGCTTCCTTGACCTTGTCCTTGTTGTACACGAACACCGTGGAGCGGGCGGCCACGCCGGTCCACATGTTCGAGGACGGGCGGAATTCCTCCGGCACGTTCTCCTGCACGGTTTCGGAGACTTCGGTGAACAGCCCGGCGTTCTCTACCTGGGTCATGGCCGGGGAGTTCTCCGTGATGAAGACATCGGCGGGGGAGGCCTCGCCTTCGGCGATGATCTGGTTGCTCATCTCCGTGTCCTTGCCCTTGCGGACACTGACGGTGATGCCGGTCTCGGCGGTGAACGCGTCCACCCAGGCCTTGGTCATGGTCTCGTGCTGGGCGTTGTAGACCGTGAGGTCGGCGTTCTCGGTGGCTGCGGGGGCGGCACTGCCTTCGGGGGCGGCACCGCCGGCGCCGCATGCGGCCAGCGCCAGGGCCGCGGCGGCGGCAAGGGCAGCGGCGGGCAGCTGCTTGAGGCGGAACTTCATGGAAAACCTTTCGGGATCAGACCAAAGACGCCCGAAGAAGGATAGGTATGCCTAACCCACGGGCCGTTCCCAGCCATTCTTGCCGACGCCCAAGTCCTACCGCAACAATTACGGCACCGGACCGTTGCCTAATTCCGGCTGGACCGCGGCGGCGGCTTCAAGGGTCATCCAGGCCTGCAGCTGGGTGGACAGTTCCACGGTGCTGCCGGGCGGATAGCTTTCCCGGGCCGGGACGGCCGGGTCCGCCGGGAACACCAGGGCCTCGCCGTCCCGGTGGGCCTGCAGCCGCCGGCCCTCCCAGAAGGCCCGCGCCGTCCGGGCCACCAGCGTCCCGGCCAGCTGCCGCACCTCGGCGGGCAGGTCCTGCGCGGCGGCGGCCATGGCCAGATAGCGGGCGAGGATCCCGGTGAACAGGCCGCCGTCGCCGGTTCCGTGCACGCGCAGCACCGGCCCGTCCCGGTGCTGCCGGGTCAGCCCGGCCGCCACCCCGTGCACCAGGTCAGCGGCGCGGCGCAGGTCCGCCGGGGTGCCCAGCTCCAGCAGCGCCCCGAGCACCGGGCCCTGGTTGTAGGTGTACAGGTCGGCCACCAGCACCTGCCGTCCGCCGGTGCTGCGGATGCCGTCCAGGTACAGCCGCCGGCCGGCGTCGTACAGGTGCGCATCCAGCCAGTCCAGCAGTTCCCGCGCCCGGGCGGTCCTGCCGGTGCGCGCAAAGCAGAGGGCCGCCGGGCCGGTGGCGGGGGTGTTCTTGAAGTCCCGCCGGGTGCTCCAGAACAGTCCGCCGCCCAGGTCCGGGGTGTGCGCAGACTCCAGCTGCGGCAACAGCGCCGCCGCCGCCCGCTGCGGCCGGCGCCGCGGCTTGCCCGCCGCGGCGGCCAGCCCCTCCAGCCGGTGCGCGGCCAGCGCCAGCCAGGCCATGTCGTCGTAATAGTCATTGGGGAACCGCAGGCCGTTGCGCAGTCGGACGGTGCCCAGCACGCGCGCGGCCAGGGCGCCGGCGCTGCGCCCGTAGCCGCCGTCGTAATGCAGCCCGCGCACCAGCTCCCGGCGGCCGGCGTCGACCAGGCAGTCGATGTAGTGCGCCTGCCACCAGTAGTGCCAGGGCCTGCCCAGATAGAGCGGCGCCCGGCGCGGGCTGCGTGCGGCACCCAGATGCGTGCCGGGCAGGCCGAGCAGCCGGCAGCCGAACCTGCCGACGACGGCGGCGGCGGCTTCATCCGCCCGGCCTCCGGCCAGACGGACGGCCCGTTCCTGTGCGGGGGTGGACATGAGTTTCTCCTATGTCAAGCGGCTGCCGGTTGGCAAGCCGTCTCCGCTGCGGGGGCGGTTGTTGTCAGGGTTTTGTGGACAGTTTTGGCCAGTTGCCGTTTGAGGCAGCGAAGAGCCTCGGTGGTGCTCTTGCCCTCGGCAAGCTTGCGCCGGTAATAGTCCCGGCCGGGGCCGGGAAGACGGATCTGGGTGACCGCGATGCGGTGCAGGGCGCAGTTGACCTGGCGGTTGCCGCCCCGGTTGAGCCTGACTCTGCCGGCAATCTCCCCGACCAGCTTGGCCGCGGTCAGCGGCCCGCACCCGGGCAGCGCGAGCAGGCGGGGTTCGCAGTCGGCCACGAGCCGTGAAATGCGCCGCTCCAGATCGTTGACCCTGCCGGTCAGCGGATCGATGTCGCCCAGGATCTCCGCGGCCAGTTCGGCCACGATCCCGTCCCGGCCGGCCAGCCAGTCCTTCAGCCGGTCCCGTACCGCGGCACGGTCCAGCGACAGCGGGGCCGGGTCCATGCCCGGGTCCAGCTCGTGCAGGTGCCAGCGCAGCCGGTTCACCGCCCGGGTCCGCTCGGCCACCAGGTCCTCGCGGCGGTCCACCAGCAGCTTCAGCTCCCGCGAGGCCGCGTCGTGGCAGGCCCTGGGCAGGTCCGGCTCGCGCAGCACCGCCCGGGCCACTGCCAGGGCATCGATCGGGTCCGACTTTCCCCGGGTGCGGGCCGAGGCCCGGGAGCGGGCCATGAGCCTGGCAAAGACCCGCACGACGGTCTCGCCGGCGGCCAGCAGGTCCTGCTCCAGGCGGGCCGACAGATGCCGGCAGTCCTCGATGCCCCAGACCCGGTCCGCCTCCGCGAACCGGTTCCGGGCCCAGCGCAGCGCCCTGCCGTGCCCGGCCGCGGTGGCCGGAACCGTGACCTGCCCCAACTCCCGGCCGGCCGCGTCGACGGCCACGACGGTATGGGTTTTCTTATGGACGTCCGTGCCGAAAACAACCACCATGGAAATGGCCTCCTTTGATCAGAGGGACGGTCGGCCGGCCGGCGGACAAAGCTCAGTCGGGGCGGTGCCACGCTCCTATCAGGCCACGCCGGCCGGTCCTTCACACCCGGTGCCGGCAAAACGCATGACAGCCGCCGCAGACAGCGGCACCCAGCCTACGAGCCAGACACCGGATGATCAGGATCCAACCACCACGGCAACCGTGGCACCACCCACCCTGGCACTGAGCCCAGCCTAGCCCGGTCACCGCCGCGAACTTGTGAAGGGCGGGAGGCGGCCTGGCGCCGGCGTGCCGGCGGCGGGAAGCGGCCGGACGGCTATGCTGGCCTGAACACAGCCCGTCCGCAGCCTCAAGGAGCAGCCGTGGAGATTGCCAGCACCGTCGCCCTGGTCACCGGAGGAGCCTCCGGACTTGGGGCGGCAACCGCCCGCAGGCTCTACGACGCCGGAGCCTCGGTGGTGCTGGTGGACCTGCCGGGCGCGGCCGGGGAGGCTGCCGCCGCCGGACTGGGGGAACGGGCGCGCTTCGTGCCCGCGGATGTGGCCAGCGGCGAGCAGGTGCAGGCGGCGGTCGACGCTGCCGCCGGGCTGGGGCCGCTGCGGATCGTGGTCAACTGCGCCGGCGTGGGGACCCCGGGCAAGGTCCTGAGCCGCGAGGGTGTGCTGCCGCTGGAGGCCTTCGAGAAAGTCGTCCGGATCAACCTCACCGGCACGTTCAACGTGATCCGGCTGGCCGCCGCCGCGATGGCGGCCACCGAACCGGTGGAAACCGAACTGGGCGGCCCCGAGCGCGGGGTCATCATCAACACGGCCTCGGTGGCGGCCTTCGACGGGCAGATCGGCCAGCCTGCCTACGCCGCCTCCAAGGGCGGCGTCGCGGCGCTGACCCTGCCGCTGGCCCGCGAACTGGCCCGGTCCCTGATCCGGGTGGTGGCCATCGCCCCGGGGATCTTCGAGACCCCGATGCTGGCCGGGCTGCCCGCCGAGGCACGGGAATCGCTGGGCCGGCAGGTGCCGCATCCGGCCCGGCTGGGCCGGCCGGCCGAGTACGCCAGCCTGGTGGCGCACATTGTGGAAAATGCGATGCTCAACGGCGAGACCATCCGGCTCGACGGCGGGATCCGAATGGCGCCGCGGTAGCGCTTCGTGCCGGCGCCCGGGTTACCTGCCCGGTGCCTTCTCCCCGGCGGTGACGGGAAAGGGCAGCTGGTTGGCCCGGAACGGTGCCGGGCAGGAGGTGTGCCCGGAGAAGGCGAACGGGTAGGCCAGCGCCCGGTTGAAGTCCAGCACCACCGCGCCGTCGGCGGCCGGGGCGGCGTCGAGGTACCGCCAGGCCGGGGTGCTGCTGCCGTTGGTCTGGTCCCGGAAGCCGATCCGCAGGCCGCCGCCGAGGGCCTCGGCCGCCAGCCGGTGCGTGGCCCCGCGGTACTGGAAGCTGATTTCGCCGACCGCCTGCAGGGTCAGCTCCACATCCGCCCGGGCGGTAGGCACCCGTTCCGGCACGGCCTGCGCGAAGGCGGTGTAGCTGCCTTTGACCACCCACTCCGGGGAGTACTCGAAGGTGGGCACGCCGCTGAAATTCTGCTGCAGCACCGACCCTTCCTCGCGGGTGCGGATCAGGTAGCGGTGGTCCCGCCGCAGCAGTTCGACAATGACATCGTGCTGGCCGCCGGTCCACATTACCCACAGCGCCTGGCCGCGTTCGTCCAGGGCCTTGGTCAGCTCGCCGACGGCGTCCCGGCCGTTGTCGTACAGCACGAATTCGTCCTCGTGGCGGACGCTCAGGGCGGCACCGTACTCGTCGGCGCTCCACAGCCCGGGCACCTGGTCCACCTCGGCGGCCTCCGGTCCCAGCCGCTGGAACGAGGTCAGGCTCAGCCAGCCGAAGTCCGCGGCCAGGGCGTCCTCGCGGGCCCGGCGCCAGGCGTACCAGTCGGCCTCGGCCGTGGTCACTTCGTTCTCCAGGCTGGTCATGGATCTCCCTTCCGGTGCTGCGGCTGCCGGTGCTGCCGTGCCGGGTCCGGCAGCCTGCCACACAGTCTGCTCCTGCGGCCCGGGCAGGACAAGCCCTGCCGCAGCCGTTGGCCTTGCCTCTACCAGCCTCCCCTCCTCGCTCCCGTAGACTGCATGCTGTTGGCTCCCTTCGACGGAAGGTTCCGCACCATGCCTGCGATCACCTCGCAACAGGACCTGGACGCGCGCCTACGGGCGGACGTCCGGCGCGTGAGCACATTGCTGGGCGAATCCCTCGTGCGCCAGCACGGTCCGGAGCTGCTGGAACTGGTGGAGCAGGTCCGCCTGCTGACCAAGGAATCCAAGGAAGCCGCCCGGGGCGGCGGGGAAGCGACCGGGCCGTGGACGGCGCGCGATGTCGCCGACCAGGTGCGCGAACTGCTCGCCGGGCTGCCCACCGCCCAGGCCACGGACCTGGTCAGGGCCTTCGCCTTCTACTTCCATCTGGCCAACGCCGCGGAGCAGGTGCACCGGGTCCGCGGGCTGCGGACCCGCCCGGAGCAGGAGGGCTGGCTGGCCCGGGCGGTCCGGGAGATTGCCGGCCAGGCCGGACCGGCTGTGCTGCAGGAAGTAGTGGAGCGGCTCGATGTCCGTCCGGTGTTCACCGCCCACCCCACGGAGGCCTCGCGCCGCTCGGTGCTGGACAAGCTGCGCGCCCTCTCGGATGTGCTGGCGGCCCACACTCCCGAAGGCAGCACCGCCCGGCGGCGGCAGGACCGGCAGCTGGCCGAGATCATCGACCAGATGTGGCAGACGGACGAACTGCGCCAGGTCCGTCCCACGCCCATCGACGAGGCCCGCAACGCCATCTACTATCTGGACAATATCCTCACCGACACCATGCCCGGGCTGCTCGCGGAGCTGGCCGAACTGCTCCAGGAGCACGGGATCAGGCTGCCGGCCACCACCGCGCCGCTGCGGTTCGGCAGCTGGATCGGCGGGGACCGGGACGGCAACCCCAATGTCACCGCGGAGACCACCCGCGAGGTGCTGAAGATCCAGAACCAGAATGCGATGCGCATCGCCATCGCCCGGGTGGACGAACTGATCTCCCTGCTCTCCAATTCGACCTCGCTGGCCGGCGCGAGCGAGGAACTGCTGGCCTCCATCGAGGCGGACGTGAAGAAGCTGCCCGGACTGGACCCGCGGGTGTTCGAGCTGAACGCGCAGGAGCCGTACCGGCTGAAGCTGACCTGCATCAAGGCCAAGCTGATGAACACCTCGCGGCGGGTCCAGCAGGGCACCGGGCACGAGCCCGGCCGGGACTACGCCTCGACCGGCGAGGTGCTGGCCGAGCTGGGGCTGCTGGAGCGGTCGCTGCGCAGCCATTCGGCGGCGCTGGCTGCCGACGGCGCCCTGGCCCGTGCCGGGCGGACGCTGGCCGCCTGCGGGCTGCACCTGGCCACGCTGGACATCCGCGAACTCGCGGACCGGCACCACGACGTCGTCGCCGCCCTGATGGACCGGCTGGACGAGCTGCCCGGTCCCTACCTGGAGCTTGCCCGCGGCGAACGGCGCCGGGTGCTCGCCGCGGAGCTGGCCTCGCGGCGCCCGCTGGCGCCCTCGCCGCCGCCGCTGGCGGCGGACACGGCCCGCACCTTCGCCGTGTTCGGGGAAATCGGCCGGGCGCTGGATACCTACGGGTCCGACGTCGTCGAATCCTACATTGTGTCCATGACCCGCGGGGCGGACGATGTGCTGGCGGCGGCGGTGCTGGCCCGGGAGGCCGGGCTGCTGCGGCTGCACGGGCCGGAGGCCTTCGCCCGGATCGGTTTCACGCCGCTGCTGGAGACGGTGGCGGAACTGCGCGGGGCCGGCAGGCTGCTGGACGAGCTGCTCTCGGATCCGTCCTACCGCCGGATCGTCCAGCTGCGCGGGGACCTGCAGGAGGTGATGCTGGGCTACTCGGATTCGAACAAGGAATCCGGCGTGGTGACCAGCCTCTGGGAGATCCAGAAGGCCCAGCGCAGCCTGCACGACGCCGCCGTCCGGCACGGGGTGCGGCTGCGTCTGTTCCATGGCCGCGGCGGTTCGGTGGGCCGCGGCGGCGGCCCCACCTACGAGGCGATCATGGCGCACCCCAACGGGGTGCTCGACGGCGAGATCAAGTTCACCGAGCAGGGCGAGGTCATCTCGGACAAATACTCGCTGCCGGACCTGGCCCGGGAGAACCTGGAACTGTCCCTGGCCGCGGTGATGCAGGCCTCGGCGCTGCACCGCACCCCGCGGTTCTCCGCCGGCGAGTTCGAACGTTACCAGGCGGTCATGGACCTGGTTTCCGAGGCCGCGTTCGCCAGCTACCGCAGTCTGGTCGAGCATCCGGACCTGCCCGGCTATTTCCTGGCGTCGACGCCGGTCGAGCAGCTCGGGGCGCTGAACATCGGCTCCCGCCCGGCGCGGCGCCCCGGGGCCGGGGACGGCCTGGCCGGGCTGCGGGCGATTCCCTGGGTGTTCGGCTGGACCCAGTCCCGGCAGATCGTCCCGGGCTGGTTCGGCGTCGGCTCGGGGCTGCAGGCCGCCCGCGCGGCCGGCATGCACGGCGAGCTGCGCGAGATGATCGGGCGCTGGACCTTCTTCCAGACGGTCATTTCGAATGTGGAGATGACCTTGGCCAAGACGGATATGGATATCGCGGCGCACTATGTGGACACCCTGGTGCCGCCCGCGCTGCGGCACCTGTTCGACACGATCCGCGCCGAATACGAGCTGACGGTGGCCGAGGTGCTGCGGCTCACCGGGGAGCAGGAACTGCTGGACAGCCAGCCGGTGCTCAAGCGCTCCCTGCAGGTGCGGGACCAGTACCTGGACCCGATCTCCTACATGCAGGTGGAGCTGCTGCGGCGCTACCGCGACAGCGGCGGGGCGCAGGACGGGAGCCTGCAGCGGGCCATGCTGATCACGATCAACGGCGTCGCGGCCGGCCTGCGCAACACGGGATAGCCCGTGCCTTCCTACCGGGCCCAGCTGGGCATTGCCGGCCTGCGTCCCGGACATGCGCCGGAGCAGGTGATGGAGGCGGCGGTCGGCGCCGTCGGCTCCGCCCATGTGGTGGAGGCCAACCAGCTGGAGATTGCCGGGGGAGTGCCCCGGATCGCGGTCCGGTTCACCGTGGAGGCGACCGCGCGGGAGATCGAGGACCGGCAGGCGCTGCAGGCCGGGGCGAACATGCGCGAGGCGGTGGACGAGGTAGCCGTTACCGGGCAGCTGCAGGTGCTGCGGCGGGTGCGCGGGCGCTGGGAACCGGTCGGCTGAGCTGCCGGCGTCAGGATGGCGGCGGGGTCAGGACGAACAGGGGGTAGCCGCGGCGCAGGCTCAGCCGTTCGTGGTGCTCCACCTGGAACCGGCGGGCCAGGGCGCAGACCAGCACGAAGAAGCAGCCGAAGCCGGCGGCGACGGCCACCGGGACCGAGTGCGGTTCGCCGGCCCAGCGCCCGGCCACCAGCCAAGCCAGGGCCCAGCCCAGGCCGAGCGCCACCGACATCCGGCCGCGGCCGGACATCGCGGCCGCCGCGCCGGCGTACGAGATGGCGGCGACGGCCAGCACCGCCCATACCGTCGCGTCCCCGAACCGGACCTGCCGCGCGGCCAGCCAGATGGCAGCATTGGCGCCGGCAGCAGCCATGATCCAGCCCAGGTACAGGCCCATCGGCGCATCCACCAGCAGGCTGTCGCCCCGGCTCGCGTCGGGCCACAGGTTCAGGATGTGCACCGCGGCGGCCAGCGCCGGCAGCAGGGCCAGCATGGCCAGGAACGTCAGGCCGACGGAACCGGCCTGCGCGGCCAGCAGCCAGGCTGCGTTGAGCAGCATCGAGGCCGCCGCCAGCCAGCCCATGCGGCGCTGCCGCGGGCTGCGGCGCTGGGACGGCCACCATTGGAAGACGGTGTAGGCCAGCAGGCCCAGGTAAATCGGGATCCAGACCAGGAACGCGCCGGTGTCCAGGGACAGCAGCGTCCGGCCCGGCGCGAAGGCACCGCCGGCGGCGTCGGCGACGGAAGGTCCGCCGGCCAGGCCGGAGCTTCGCACCGCGGTGAAGCCGCAGGCGGCCATGGACAGCGTGACGGCGAGCTGGCGAAGCGCATCCACCTCTTCAATGTAGCCGTGCGGCGGCTCCGGTGGCAGACTGGGAGGCCATGGAAATCAGCATTCTGGAGGGCGACATCACCACCCGTGCGGTGGACGCCGTGGTGAACGCCGCCAACTCCGGCCTGCTCGGCGGCGGCGGGGTGGACGGTGCCATCCACGCCGCCGCGGGTCCGGAGCTGCTGGCTGCCTGCCGCGAGCTGCGCCGGACCAGATTGCCCGACGGGCTGCCGGCGGGACAGGCCGTGGCCACCCCGGGCTTCCGGCTGCCGGCCCGCTGGGTCATCCACACGGTGGGGCCCAACCGCAGGGCCGGGCAGACCGATGCCGGGCTGCTGGCCTCCGCCTTCCGGCAGAGCCTGCTGGTGGCCGAGGAGGTCGGGGCCCGCAGCGTCGCCTTCCCGGCCATCGGGGCCGGCGTGTTCGGCTGGGACGCCGAAACCGTGGCCCGGGCGGGCCTGGGCGCTGCCCTGGGACACGACGGCGGGGTTCAGCTGGTGGAGTTCGTGCTGTTCAACCCGCCGCTGGCCGAAGTGTTCCGGCGCGTCCACGCCGAGCTGGCCGGCTGAGCCGGCGACTTTGCGGTGCGGATGAGCTTGCGGTTCACAAACTCGTCCATGCCGTGTTTGCCCAGTTCGCGGCCGGCGCCGGAACGCTTGATGCCGCCGAAGAGTTCGGCGGCGCCATAGCCACAGCGCGGTGCGCGTGTCCGCCTCCGCAGGCTGACCGCAGCATTCACGGCGCGGGGGTCCGGGGGCCGTAAGCCGTTCAGGCGCCGGCACCCACTTCGCAGGCGCCGGCTGCGGCCCATTCGGAGAGCTCCAGCCGGCTGCGGTACTCCACGGGCCGGCCGGACAGCGGGTCGGTGAACCGGATGCCGCGCGCCAGCAGCTGCAGCGGGCGGTCGAAGTCGTCCGGGGCCTTGTCCAGCAGCACCGGGTAGAACGGGTCGTGCAGGATCCCGATGCCCAGCGAGGCCATATGCACGCGCAGCTGGTGGGTCTTGCCGGTGTGCGGCTCGAGCCGGTACCGGCCCAGCCCGCCGCGGGCCTCGAGCAGCTCGATCCGGGTCTCGGTATTCGGCTCGCCCGGCACGGTTTCGGCCAGCAGGTAGGTGCGGGACTTGACCATCCGGTTGCGCACCAGCAGCGGGAACTCGTGGGCCGGGTCCACGGGGGCGACCGCCTCGTATTCCTTCTGCACCCGGCGCTTTTCGAACAGCACCTGGTACTTGCCGCGGGTGTCCGGATTGGTGGAAAAGAGCAGCACGCCGGCGGTGAGCCGGTCCAGCCGGTGCATCGGGATCAGGTCCGGGATCCCTAGCCGGACCCGCAGCCGGACCAGGGCGGACTCGCTGATGTAGGTGCCGCCCGGGGTCGTGGGCAGGAAATGCGGCTTGTCCACGACCAGGATGTTCTCGTCCTGGTGCAGGATGTCCACTTCCACCGGGAGGCGCTGCTCGGACGGCAGCGTCCGGTAGTACCAGATGAAGGTGTGCTCGGCCAGCGGCGTGCCCCGGTGCAGCCGGACCCCGCCCTCGCCGACGATCTCGCCGCGGTCGAAGCGCTCCAGGATGCCGTCCGGGTCCACATGGCCCCAGCGGTGCAGCATGTAGTCCAGGGCGGTGGCCCAGGGGCCCTCGGCGGGCAGGCGCAGGCGGGTGGCATTGACGCCGTCGCGCACGGGCAGAGGGGATTTCATCACCCATCAAGGGTACCGGTCCGGCCCGCCGGCTACTCCGCGACGGACCAGGCCGTGATGGGCCGCTGCAGCCGGACCCCGTCCACGTCCAGGTCGACCCGTTCGTTGAAGAAGCAGACCAGGCCGCGGATCTTGGGATTCTCCGGGACCGGATCCGGGTAGCTCCAGGCTGCATCGCGCACGAAGGTGTCCCCGGCGCGCAAGGACCAGTAGCGGGCCTGGCCCTTGTACGGGCAGGCGGTGACGGTGTCGCTGGCTTCGAGCAGCCCGGTGCGCACGTCCTCGAACGGCAGATAGTAGCGCGTGGGCAGGTGCGTCTCGAAGAGCAGCAGCGGCCGGATGCTGTCCGCCACCACCTGCCCGCCGGCGGACACCTGCACCCGGCGGGAGCTGCGCAGGGTATCCACGCGTTTGTACGGATCGCGCGCATGCACGAAGACGCGCTCGTCCTCCTCGTACCACTCCAGCTGCCGCCAGGAGAAGGTGATGTGGCCGGCGAGCGGGGCGAACACGCCGGAAGGGTCCGGGTGCGCCCGGGCCGCGCCCGCGGCCTGCCTGCCGCCGGCCCGGACGGTCCAGGTCCGCTCGCCGCGGGGGCCGGGGGCCTCTTCGGCCAGGGCACCGGCGAGGACGTCACCGGCCGGAAGATAGTAGGTGGGCAGCCGGTGTTCGCCGTACTGGATCAGCAGCAGCGCCCGGCTGCTGTCGGCGACCAGCCGGTCCCCGAGCCGGACCCGGATCCGCCGCGGCGTCGCTTCGACGACGGGAGCAGGAGTCTCCATGCGCACACTCTACTCCGGCGCCGGGACGGCTCAGCGCGTCGGACCTTCCCACCACCCGCTTCGCCCGCGGCGGGGCCCGCGGCGCTTGCGGCGAACGCTAGCTGCAGCCGGTGATCCGGTACAGCCGGGCATCCTGTCCCTGCTGGTCCACCAGTTCGAAGCCGGTGGCCGGGGAGAGGTTGTCCAGCCCCGGCATGTGCGGGACCTTGTCCCAGCTGACCGATTGTTTGCCGAAGTCCAGCACGTACTGCACATTGTGTTCGCGCACCACCGGGCAGACGGCCGGGTCCGTGGTCATCTCGTCCAGCCGGTCCAGCAGCAGTTGGGCGTCGGCCCGCGGGGCCCGTTCCCCGGAGGGCAGCAGCGTCTTGATCCCGGTATAGGAATACGACAGCGCCGCCCCGGTCAGCGGGTCCCCGACCGTCACCGCGCCGGCGGGCACCACCTGGGGCAGCCGCTTGATCAGGGCCAGTTCGTCCGAGGACAGCAGCGGCGACGCCTCGGTGAACCGGTACTTCGCCGCGGCGTCGTTGATCCCGCGCATGACGGCGAAGAACGGCACCACGGCCAGGCTGACCACCACCAGCACGGCGGTGGCGGCCGGCCGCAGCCAGGCCGGCTGCTTCCGGTCCCGCTTGGCCAGCCAGGCGCGGAAGAAGGACCGGGCGGTACTGGCCAGCGCGGTGCCGCCGATGGCGGCGGTGAGGATCCCGGCGGCTGGCAGCAGGGCGCTGATCCGGAAGAAGTCGTTGTAGAACACGCCGGTGATCCACCAGCGCAGATCCGGGGCCTCCTTCCAGTTGCCCGCCACGTAGAACACCGCGGCCAGCAGGAAGATGCCCAGCGCCCAGCGGTGTTTGCGGGTGTTGAGGATGACGGCGGCGCCGACCACCGTCAGCACCGTGGGCAGGATGGCCATGGGCTTGTCGATCGCCCCATGGGTGAAGACCTCCACCATCGAGCGCAGCACGTGGCCCAGGTTGTCCCAGTTGCGCGTGCTGCTGCGGCCCGGGCGGACCAGCACCCAGACAATGACGACGGCGGCCAGGTAGCCGGCGGCGAGCATGGCGGCCGTGCGCCGCAGTTGCGCGTTCCCCGGACCGGCAGCCCGGCACCAGGTCCGGCGCGCCGCTGCCAGGACCGGGGGAACGGACAGGGCGGCCAGGGCCAGGATGGAGGCCGGATGGGCCAGCGCCATGCCCGGCAGCAGCGCGGCCAGCACCAGCGCGGTGGCTTCGGTGGACAGCGCCGCCGGCACCCCCAGCCGCAGCAGCTGGATGACCAGGCCCAGGGCCACCGGGAAGATCGCCATCGAGAGCAGGAACGGGTAGACCACGCCGAATTCCAGCAGCAGGTACGGGAAGGTGCTGTAGGCGGTGGCGAGGACCGCCGCCACCAGCAGCGGCAGGGTGCGCTCGCCGGTGACGCGGCTGACCAGGAACAGGCAGCCCAGCGGCCACAGGCAGGTGACGATGACCAGGTTGGTGACGTTGATGGCCGCCGGGATCGAGATGCCGGTGGCGCTCTGGACGAGCGAGACGGCGTCGTGCCAGCCGGCCGGATAGAAGGTGCCGCCGCCGACGGTGCCCAGGTAGCCCAGGGACAGGGACGAGCCGTTGCCCGTCTCGGCAATGTAGCGCAGCGCGTTGAGGTGGAAGATGTTGTCGTGCGACTGGGCGATGTTCTCCGGACTGCCGAAAATTCCCAGCAGCACCGCGCCCAGGAACACGCCCGGAACCGCCCAGGCCAGCGCGATCGAACGCCACGGCGCCGGCGGCGGGAGGGCCGCGGAATTGTGGTGCACCGGCACGCGCCACCGGGTGAGTACCTGCCGCCTGGCCAGGGCCAGCAGCACGGCCACGGCGGCGGTGACGGTCAGCAGGACCGGCCAGGACCAGGACCAGCCGGTCAACCCGCCCAGCTCGGCGGCGGCGGCGATGGCCGTGATGCTCAGCGGCCCGGCCGCGGCCAGCAGGGTCAGCCGGCGCAGGCCCAGCACCGCGCCCCAGGCCAGGCCCGGCCCGAGCAGGAACAGGACAGTTACAGCCAGGGCGGGAATGGTCGGAACCCAGTCCAGCACCCAGCTCATCGTCCCCCCTATGGAATAGTCCTGACCATCATACGGTGGGGCCTGCGGCGGGACCGGGCTGGCAGCGCGGGCAGTAGTAGAGATCGCGCTGATCCAGTTCCGTGTTGCCGAGCCGGGCGTAGGCTACCGGCCCGCCGCAGCGCCGGCACGGTTGCCGGGCCCGCCCGTAGACCCAGTAGCCGCCCGCGCGGCCGATGGTGCCTCCGGCAGGTCCGCCCGTGGTACTGCGCGCGCCCCGGTCCTTGTTCGCCTCCAGCAGCTGCTTGGACAGGCGGACCACCTGCTGCAGGTCCGGGACCTCGGCCACCGGGGTGAGCGGATGCACCCGGGCCAGGAAGCAGACTTCGCAGCGGTAGATGTTGCCGATCCCGGCCAGGTTGCGCTGGTCCAGCAGCGCCAGCCCCACCGGCCGTTCCGGGTCCAGCCGGAGCCGGCGCAGGGCCTCGTCCTCGTCCCAGTCCGGGCCGAGCAGGTCGGGCCCCAGGTGCCCGACCACCTCGTCCTCGCGGGAACGCGGCACCACGTCCAGCAGGCCCAGCTGGAAGCCGACCGCCGTCGCCGCAGCCGTTTCGAGCACCACCCGCGCCTGGAAGCCCGGCTTCCGCCAGCGCTCGCCGGGCCGGTAGACCTGCCAGCTGCCTTCCATCAACAGGTGAGAATGGATGCTCAGGTCCCCGGCGCGGATGAGCAGGTGCTTGCCGCGCGAGACCGCCTCGTCCACGGTCCGCCCGGACAGGTCCAGGGTCGCGTAGCGGGGCACGCGGAAGTCGGTGCGCAGCAGCTGGCGCCCGGCCAGGGCGGCATGCAGCCGGCGGGCCGTGCGCCAGACGGTATCGCCCTCAGGCACGGAACCTCAGCCCGCGCGGGGTGCTGTAGAAGCCGGCATCGGCCAGGGCCCGGGCCAGCTCGGTATCGAGCACCGGGACGCCGTTGACCTTTTCCACCGCCATCTTGTCCGCGGCCCCGCGCCGGATCACCTCCACCAGCGCCCGCGCGCACTGCGTGAGCGCGTCCGGGTCCTCGGTGAAGGTCAGCAGCGTCTTGCCGCCGCGCTCCACATACAGGGCCAGCTCGCCGTCCACCAGCACCACCACCGCGCCGGCCTTGCGCCCCGGCCGGTGGCCGCCGTCGACCGCCGGCCAGGGCAGGGCGGCACCGTAGGGGTTGGCCGGATCCGTGGCGGCCAGGGCGACGGCGGCCGGGGCACCGGCGGTGTCAGGGGCCAGCTGGCTGTCCCGGACATAGGAGCGCAGCCGGTCCACCGTGGCCGGCACCGCGAACTGGGCGGCTCCGAGGTGTTCGATGAAGTAGCCGCGCCGGCACCGGCCCATTTCCTCCAGCCGTGCCAGCACCTTGTACATCAGCGCGAAGCCGCCGGGGACCCCTTCGGCCCCCACGGCCCCGCGGGTGACCACCCCGTAGCGGTCCAGCAGCAGCTCGGCGGCGGCGTGTGCGCGCACCGTGGCGTCCGCCTCCGCGGCGGGCAGCAGGGACCAGCGTCCGCCCGCCAGCGGCGGTGCACCGCGGGCGGGCACACCGGCCGGGCCGGCACCGGCGCGCAGGCCGTCCGCGCCGGGCAGCCGGCCCAGCCGGCCGGCACGCCGGAAGCCGGCGGTCCGGGCCCGCGGGGTGGCGGGGCGCTGCCGGTGCGCGGTGGTGCCGCCGGAGAGCAGGGCACGCACCGGGGCGAAGGTGTCGTTGCCGGCCCGCCCGGCCCAGACCAGCTCCCAGAGCGCGGTGACGAGGTCGGCATCGGACACCTGGGTGCCGGCGGCGGCCAGCGCGTCCGCGAGCTGGCGGAAGAACAAGGCGCCGCCGATCCGGCTGCCGCCGCCGGAGAGGACGTTGAGCAGCTCGTATTGCAGCACGCCCGGTTCGAAGTCCGGCTGCGGGTTAAGCGTCAGGTCGGCCGTTTCGGCCAAATGGAGGCAAAGCCAGCCGTCGTTGCCCGGCAGCGCCCCGGCCCCTGACCACAGGATCTCGCCGGTGGCCATCAGCTCGTCCAGCATGGCGGGCGCATAGTTGTCCACACGGGAGGCCAGCACCAGCGGCTCCCAGGCCGAGGCCGGGATCGGGACGCCGGCGAGCTGGTCCACCACGGTGGCAACGCCGTCCAGCCCGCGCAGCCCGGCGCCGACGTTCTGCCAGGCCGGCAGGAAACGGCCGTAGGCCGCCGGTTCCACCGGTTCGACTTCCTTGCGCAGCGCCGCCAGCGAGCGCCGCCGGATCCGGCGCAGCACCTCGACGTCGCACCACTCAGGCTCGGCGGTAGCTGCCGGGCGGAACTCGCCCTCGACCACCCGGCCGTCGCGCTGCAGCCGCTGCAGGGCGACGGCGACGACGGCGGGGCCCAGGCCCAGGCGGCGGGCGCATTCGGCGGCGGTGAAGGGTCCGTGGGTGCGCGCATAGCGGCCGACCAGGTCCCCCAGCGGGTCGGCGACCGGCTCGATGAAGGCCAGCGGCACGCCCACCGGCAGCGGGACGCCGAGCGCGTCGCGCAGCCGGGCGGCGTCCTCGATGGCGGCCCACTGCGGGGTACCGGCGACATGGACCTCCAGCGCCCGGTTGGCCCGCACCAGCTCCGTCAGCAGTGGCTGCACGTAGGCGTTGCCGTCCGTGTCCTCCGGGCCGGGCAGCTGCACGCGCTCGGCGACTTCCGCCGCCGTCAGCGGGCCGAGCAGGCGCAGCAGGTCCGCGATGCCCTCGAGGCCGCGCACCTTGCGGTCCTCGGTTAGCCGCTGCAGCTCGCGCTCGGTCTGGGCGATCACACCCTCGTCCAGCAGTTCGCGCAGCTCGGCCCGGCCGAGCAGGTCGTTCAGCAGCGCCGGGTCCAGGGACAGCGCCGCGGCACGGCGCTCGGCCAGCGGCGAGTCCCCTTCGTAGAGGAAGGTGGCGACGTAGCCGAAGAGCAGCGAGCGGGCGAACGGCGAGGGCTGCGGCGTGGTCGTCTCCACCATCCGCAGCTCGCGCCGCTCGATCCGCGCGGCAATCTCCTGCAGGGCGGGCAGGTCGTAGACATCCTGCAGGCACTCGCGCACGGTCTCGAGCACGATCGGGAACGTGGGGTACTTCCGGGCCACGTCCAGCAGCTGGGCCGAGCGCTGGCGCTGCTGCCAGAGCGGGGTGCGCTTGGCCGGGTTCTGCCGCGGCAGTAGCAGGGCGCGGGCGGCGCATTCGCGGAAGCGCGAGGCGAAGAGCGCCGAGCCGCCCACCTCGGTGGTGACGATCGCCTCCAGCTCCTCCGGGTCGAAGAGGAACAGGTCCGCTCCGGGCGGCTCGTCCTCCATCATCGGCACCCGCAGCACGATGCCGTCGTCGGCGGCCATGGCCGAGCCGTCCAGGCCGTAGCGCTGCTGCAGCCGGGCGCCTACGGCCAGCGCCCACGGGGCGTGCACGGGCAGGCCGAACGGGCTGTGCAGCACCACCCGCCAGTCGCCGAGCTCGTCGTGGAAGCGTTCGACGACGAGGGCCCGGTCGCTGGGGATGACGTCGGTGGCTTCGCGCTGCTCGGCCAGGTAGGCCAGCAGGTTGCCGGCGGCCCACTCATCCAGTCCGCCGGCGGCCAGGCGCCCGCGGGCCTGGTCCTCGGGCAGGCCGGAGAGCTCGCGCACGAAGGCGCCCAGCGCCCGGCCCAGCTCCACCGGCCTGCCGAGCGAGTCCCCCTTCCAGAACGGCAGCTTGCCCGGCTGCCCGAAGGCGGGGGAGACCAGCACCCGGTCGTGGGTGATGTCCTCGATCCGCCAGCTGGTGGCACCGAGGGCGAAGACATCGCCCACCCGGGATTCGTACACCATCTCCTCGTCCAGCTCGCCGACCCGCCGGCCGCCTTTGCTCCTGGCGCTGCCGGTGGTGCCGGGATCCTCTGAGCCGACCAGGTAGACGCCGAACAGGCCGCGGTCGGGGATGGTGCCGCCGGAGGTGACGGCCAGGCGCTGGGCCCCGGGGCGGCCGGTGATGGTGCCGGCGACGCGGTCCCAGATGATCCGCGGGCGCAGCTCGGCGAACTCGTCCGAGGGGTAGCGGCCGGCCAGCAGGTCCAGGGTCGCCTCGAAGGCCGAGCGCGGCAGCGTGGCGAAGGGCGCGGAGCGGCGGACGACGTCGAACCATTCCTCTACGTCGATGGTGCCCAGCGCCGTGGCCGCCACCGTCTGCTGGGCGAGGATGTCCAGGGGGTTGGCCGGGATAAACAGCGGCTCGATCCGGCCGGCGAGCATCCGCTCCACGGTGACGGTGGTGTTGACCAGGTCCTGCCGGTGCTTGGGGAAGAGCGCGCCGCGGGAGACCTCGCCGACCTGGTGCCCGGCCCGGCCCACGCGCTGCAGCCCGCTGGCCACGGACTGCGGGGATTCCACCTGCACCACCAGGTCCACGGCCCCCATGTCGATGCCCAGTTCCAGGCTGGAGGTGGCCACGACGCAGCGCAGCCGTCCGGTCTTCAGGTCGTCCTCGATCAGTGCCCGCTGGTCCTTGCTCACCGACCCATGGTGCGCGCGGGCCAAAACCGGTTCGGCCCCGGACGTCGAGGAAGGCGGCTTTAATACTTCCGAAAGCCCTCCAGGGCTTGAGGAAGTTTCGTTGCCGCCGTTCGACGCCGGAGCCGACCTCCAAGGTGGGCCGGCCGCTGAAGCAGCCTGCCGTTCGGCCCAGATTTCGTTGAGGCGGGCGGTCAGGCGTTCGGCGAGGCGGCGGGAGTTGGCGAAGACGATGGTGGACCTGTTTTCGGCGATCAGGTCCACGATCCGCTCCTCCACGTGCGGCCAGATCGACGCCGGCTGCGGGTTGGGATCCAGCTCGTCCGCCGCCGGGGGAACCAGCGCGGTCATGTCCTCGACCGGCACCGCCACGGTCAGGTCCCAGCTCTTGGCCGCCGGCGGCGCGACGATGTCCACCGGGGAGCTGCCGCCGAGGAACCGGGCCACGGTCTCCAGCGGCTCGACGGTGGCGGACAGGCCGATCCGCTGGGCGGGCCGGGCCAGCAGCGCGTCCAGCCGTTCCAGCGAAACGGCCAGATGCGCCCCGCGCTTGGTCCCGGCCACGGCATGCACCTCGTCCAGGATCACCGTGTCTACCTCCGCCAAGGTCTCCCGGGCCTTGGAGGTGAGCATCAGGAACAGCGATTCCGGCGTCGTAATCAGGATGTCCGGCGGGCGGGTGAGCAGCTGCCGGCGTTCGGCCGCGGTGGTGTCCCCGGAGCGTACGCCCACCGTGACCTGCGGGGCGGGCAGGCCCAGGCGCCTGGCGGTCTGCGTGATGCCGATCAGCGGCGCGCGCAGGTTGCGCTCCACGTCGACGCCGAGCGCCTTCAGCGGGGAAATATAGAGCACCCGGGTGCCGCGCTGTGCCGCCTGCCTCGGAGCCGGCAGGTCCCCGAGGGGCAGCTGGGCATCATCCCCGGCGGCCTGCAGGAAGCCGTCGAGTGCCCACAGGAAGGCCGCCAGCGTCTTGCCGGAGCCGGTGGGGGCCACCACCAGGGCATGGGCGCCGCGGGAAATCGCCGTCCAGGCGCCGGTCTGGGCAGGAGTGGGCGCGCTGAAGGCCCCGGTGAACCACTGCCGGGTCGCCGGGGAGAATCTGTCCAGGACCGCCGGGTCCGCTGCCTCGTACGTGTTGGTGCCGATGTATCCGAGACTATCGCCCGGCACCGTCAGCGTGCACCGGCGCCTGCCGTCCCGGTCATGCGGGCTGGAAGGTACCCACCGTCATCAGCACGATCTGCGCGTTGGCGCAGCCGACCGTGGACTGCGGCGCAATCAGCGAGGCCGTGTCGTTGGGCGGGTAGACCCGGACGCCGGCAACCTCGGTCAGTTCGCAGCCGTCCCCGTAGTTCTGCGCATTGGTCTGCTGCACTTCGGCGACGGCGGAGCCGCCCGGCGCCACCACGACGGCGGTCATGGCGGCCTCCGGGTTGCGCTTGGCCGGGGCGCCGACCTGCTTGCCGGCGGCGTCCATATAGGACACACCGGGGTAGCCCTGCAGCGTGCACGCGGTGCTCCCGGTGTTCTGCACGACCAGGTTCCGGTAGACGCTGCCGGCGGCCCCGCCGCCGGGCTGGGTGACGATGCTGGCCTTCAGCTGCGCGGCCGTGCATTCGCCGCCGGTGGCGACGGCAGCGCCGGTGCCGGTGGCGACGGCAGTGCCGGTGCTTGTGGCGGTTGCAGTGGCCGTGGCGGCCGGCGAGCCTGGGGGCGCGGCAACAGCGGACGGGGCGGCGGGGGCCGGGGTGCCGGTCCCGCTGGCGCTGGCCGGTGCCACGTCCTGGGATTGTCCGCAGCCGGCCAGGGCGGCTGCCCCCAGCGATGCTGCCGCCATTGCCATCCACAACCGGTTGCGCTTCATGTTTCCTCCGCTGTCACCCCGAACAGGTATCGAATTACCCACCCCATTATGCGCGCGCACCTGCCGGCGGACGGGCAGGCCGGCGGCCGTTTCCCCCGGACCAGCACGATCTTCCGCCGCTTTCCGGCAGCTTCGGCCCGGTGGAGCCCCGGAATCCGGGACCCCACCGGGCCGGCGGCAGCTAAACCTGCCAGGAAGTGGCGGTGGGAGCGCCCAAGAGTGGGCGCCCCAATCTCAGTTCCGCGGCCTGCGTGTGCGCACCAGGGCGGTGCCGCCGGCGGCCAGCCCCAGCAGGCCCGCACCCAGGCCAACCCAGCCAGCCACCGCGGAGGCACCGCCGTCGCCGGTGGTTGCCGCGGCAGGCTCGGCGGCCACTTCCTGCGGAGCTTCGTGCCCGTGTTCTTCGGCCACAGCCGCGGTGAGGGTGACGCTGGGGGCGGGGGACTCCAGGTCGTGGCTGTCCTGGCCCTGGGCGGGCAGCTGGGCCCAGTCGGTGCTGCCCTTTTCGCAGGTCTGCAGCACCGGGAAGGCCAGGGTCTGCCCCTCGGCAGCCGGCAGCGCGACCTGAAGCTGCAGGGTGTCCCGGGTGCCGTCCGCGACCGGGGTTTTGGCCGTGTAGACGATCCGGCTGGTCCGCTCGGTGATGGTGGTCCCGGTTTCCAGCTGCCGGGGCGTGTCCAGCTTTTCGGTCGCCTTCTTCACGTCCCAGCCCGGGTGGGCGGTCGGGGTGGCGTCGTTGAGCTCCTCCGGCAGCGAGATGGTGATGCCGGTGGTCGGCGAGCCGTCGCAGCCGTGGGCGAAGGAGAAGGTCAGCACCGCGGTGGAGCCGGCGGCGGTGCTGTCCGGGTCGACGTGTACGTGCGCCGAGGCAGCTGTGGCTCCGGCCAGCATCAGCGAGGCGGTGGCGGCGGTGGCCAGGACGGTCTTGAGGATACGGCGGTGGGGAGTATTCATGGAAGGACCTTTCGAAGGCGCGCGGAGGCGCGCAAGAACTGCAGGAAAAAGCGGCCGGGCAGGCCGGTGGTTCAGCGAAAGGCGGGCGCGGGCGGGCCGCGGAGCGGGTCGAGCCGGTAGTGGAAAAGCGGGCGGACCAGCAGCGGCGCCTCCGGCGGCCGGGCAGGGCGTACCGCCGGCGGAAGGACGACGGCGGCCGGCAGCGCGGCGAGCGGACGGAGCCAGGCGGCCAGGGCCCAGAGGGCGTCCTCGCCCTTGAGCAGCATCAGCCCGGTCAGCACCGTGGCCAGGACGTGGGCCGCGGCCATGTCCGGCCCGCCGGCGGCATGGGCCACGCTGCCGGCGGCGGCGCAGTCCAGCGAGGCCACGGCCCCGGGGAAGGTATGCCCGGCGTGTATGGCGGCGGCCGGGCCTTCAGGCATGCAGTGTCCGGAGACGCCGAGGGCGGCAAAGGCTTCGTGCAGCGCCAGCTGGCCGGCGCCGAGCATCCCGGCCAGGGATGCCGGGCCCAGCTTCCGGCCCGCCAGCACGGTGGCCGGCAGCAGGATAAGGGCGGCCAGGGCGGCGAGGATTCCGGGCTCCGGCAGTGTCCCGCCGCCGGCCACGTGGGCGGCGGCGGACAGGCTCAGGGCGGCCGCGGCGACCGCGGCCGAGCGCAGCAGCCGCCAGCGCGGTCCGGTGCCCACTCCGCCCCTCCATCTTCTACGTGTTGTCGAA
Source organism: Arthrobacter mobilis (assembly GCF_012395835.1). Classification (GTDB taxonomy): domain Bacteria; phylum Actinomycetota; class Actinomycetes; order Actinomycetales; family Micrococcaceae; genus Crystallibacter; species Crystallibacter mobilis. The sequence goes on along the minus strand of NZ_JAAZSQ010000024.1, from coordinate 12,170 downwards.
AACCCTGCTGGAAGTGTACCGCGGGGGCCGGTGCCCGCCGCCGTTATTCGTGATGGTAGGGGCGCCCGCCTGCGATTTCCTGAGCCCGGTAGAGCTGCTCGACCAGGATCAGCCGGACCAGCTGGTGCGGGAAGACCAGCTTGGAGAGTGACCAGACGAAATCGGCCCGCTGGTGGATGCTCTCGTCCACCCCGTAGGCCCCGCCGATGATCAAGGTGACATTGCGGGCCGAATCCAGCGGCTGCTGCAGGGTGCGGGCCAGGGCGGGGGAGTCGATGTTCTTCCCGCGCTCGTCCAGCAGGATCACGAAGTCCCCGGCGTACTTGCCGCCGAGCTTGGCCAGCAGCGCCTCGGATTCCTCCCGGCGGGCGGCGTCGTTCTCGCGCGCCGAATGCGGGATGGCCAGCCAGGTCACGTCGAAGGGCTTCTTCAGCCGCTTCTCGTAGCGGGCGATGCCCTCGGCCACCCAGGATTCGTGCTTGCGGCCGATGGTGAGGATGCGCAGCGCCACGTCAGGACTTCGGCTCGGGGAATTTGCGCACGGTGAGGATCTGGGCGGCGCGGCCGAGGAAGCCGTGCTCGTCGTACAGGCCAGACTCGGTCAGCCCCACCCCGTGCTCGCCGAAGTGAACGGTGGTGTCCAGCCCGGTCCAGGCGCCTGCGGGCTGGCGGAACAGGTGGATGGTCAGTTCCACGTTCGGGAACATGTACTCGCGCGGGCTCCGGCGCACGGCGACGCCGTTGGCCGTATCCACCAGGCCCACGAAGCGGGCCACCGGCTCGCTGTCCTCGCCGTCGACAATGGCCAGCGGGGTGTGCACCCAGACCGAGCCGCGGCCGGGGCCGCCGTCGTAGGCGGAACGGCACTCGATGGAGCCGATGTAGCCGCCGGGCCAGGCCGCGGTGATCGCGTGCGGCGTGCACTCGGCCGGCGGCCGGAGCCGGCCGCTGGTGGTGCCCGCGACCGCGGCCGTGTCCCCGGTGAGCAGCCGCCAGACAAGCGCGCGGATGGCCGGGCGGCCGCCGTTGGCGACCAGCGTCGCTTCGACCAGTTCGATGGTCCGCCCCGGACGGACCACCTCGGTGCGCACTTCGAATTCACCGCCGGGAATGACGCCGAGGATTTCGAAGGTGAGCTGGCTGATGGCCATTTCCGGGCGCGGGTGGTTGCGCAGTATCTCGTGGACCAGCAGGCCCGAGGCCGGAGCCATGTGCTGCTCATGGTCGTTCCAGGCACCCTGGGAGTGCAGGGTGGAGCGGAAGCGGCCGCCGTCCAGGCGCACGTAGTAGGCGCAGGGCACCGGTTCGCCGGCTGCGCCGAGATGCTCGGAAACGGACAGGGTCAGGGGATCGGGCATGGGTACCAGTCTAGTGAAGCCGCCAATGAGCCGTGCCGGTAGCCGGTACCCTGTCAGGTGGACTGTGGAGAAGGAGCCCCGCCATGACTTGGAAAACGCGCCCGGCGACGTCGAAACGGTTGTCCTACGGGCCCCACCCGGACCAGTGGGCCGACCTTTACCTTCCGGCCGGACTGCCCGGCCGCGGCACCGTGGTGGTGGTCCACGGCGGGTACTGGCGGGATAAGTACACCGCTCAGCTGGGCGTTCCGATGGCCGAAGACCTCGTGCAGCACGGCTTTGCCGTCTGGAACCTCGAGTACCGCCGCGCAGGCAGCGGAGGGGCTCCGGGCGCCGGCGGATGGCCGGTGACGTTCGAGGATATCGCTGCCGGGATCGACCACCTCGCGGCCGTCGCGGACCGCTTCGGCCTGAATCCCCGCCGCACCGTGGCGCTGGGACACTCCGCCGGGGGCCACTTGGCCGTATGGGCGGCCGGACGGCACACCCTGCCTGCCGGGGCTCCGGGGGCGCGGCCGAAGGTATTGCTGGCCGGGGTGGTGAGCCAGGCAGGACTGCTGGACCTGGCCGCTGCGGAGCGGCTGCGGCTCAGCGACGGGGCGGCAGTGAACCTCATGGGCGGCACCCCGGACGAGCTCGGCGAAGCGTACACGCTGGCCGACCCGGCCCGGTCCCTGCCCATCGGCACCGTCGTCCACGCGGTGCACAGCCGCGAGGATACGGCCGTGCCCTTTGCCCTGTCCGCCCGGTACGTGGAGGCTGCGCGCGCAGCCGGCGACCCGGCCGAGCTGCACGAGGTGGCCGGGGACCACTTCGCCGTCATTGACCCGGCCCAGCAGGCCTACCGGACGTGCCGGGAGCTGCTCGAACGGCTGCTTCCCTGAGCAGGCCGCGAACCGCAGCCGGCAAGGTTTGCCTTTAAAGCAATGCTCCTGTCCGAAATCGAGACTGGTAGCAGGCGGGGAGCGCGACCTATCCTCGATGGCATGATGAGACCTGGAACACAGCTGGCGGAGCCGGTGCCGCAGGAGTTGGCGGAGAAGGGCGAACGCTACCTCGGGTCCGGGGAGTTTTTCGCGGAACTGGCCGGATTGGTCAGGCAGCGGACTGAAAGCGCCGGCACCGAGGCGGGCGTTGCGTGCAGGGCATACCTCACGCAGCGCATTGCCCCGATCCTCGAGCAGATCGGCTGCACCTGGCGGATCGTGGAGAACGAAGTCCGCCCCTCCGCCCCCTTCCTGCTGGCCCACCGGATCGAAGCCCCCGGCCTGCCCACGGCCCTGCTGTACGGCCACGGCGACGTGGTGGAGGGCCAGTCCGGCGAATGGAGCGCCGGTCGCGATCCCTGGACCCTGACCGCGGAAGGCGACCGCTGGTACGGGCGGGGCGCCGCCGACAACAAGGGCCAGCACCTGCTCAACCTCGCGGCCCTGCGGCTGCTTGTGGAGCACCATGGGCGCCTGGGTTTCAACCTGACCGTCCTCATCGAGTCGGGGGAGGAAGTGGGGTCCCCCGGGCTGGCCGAGTTCGCACGCGCCCACCGCGAAGAACTGCGGGCGGACGTGTTCATTGCTTCCGACGGTCCCCGCCTCGATGTGCAGGTTCCGACCCTGTTCCTGGGGGCCCGCGGCGGCGTCAATCTCACCTTGGAAGCCGACCTGCGCGCCGGGCAGCATCATTCCGGGAACTGGGGCGGGCTGCTGCGCAACGCTGCCACCACCGTGGCCGGTGCGGTTGGCACTCTGGTGGACGGGCACGGCCGCATCAGGTGCGCGGCCCTGCTGCCGGCGGAGCTGCCTGCCTCCGTCCGGCTGGCGCTGGCAACCGTCGATCTTCCGTCGCATCCTGGCGGCCCGTCGATCGACGAGAATTGGGCCGATCCCGGCCTGACCCCTGCCGAGCGCGTGTTCGGCTGGAACACCCTCGAGGTCCTCTCCCTGGACGCGGGCAACGCGGATGCCCCCATGAACGCCATCCCCGGCCGCGCGCGGGCGGTGCTGCAGCTGCGCTTTGTCGCCGGCACGGAGACCGACGGGATCCAGCAGCAGGTGCAGCGGCACCTTGATGCCGAGGGCTATCCGATGGTGCGGGCGACGGTGGGAACCATGTTCCCGGCCAGCCGCACGGACCCCGACCACCCCTGGGCGCGCTGGGCGGCCGACTCGCTCCGCCGGCAGGTCGGCGAGCGTCTGGCGGTCCTGCCGAACATCGGCGGCTCGCTGCCCAATTATGTCTTCACCGACATCCTCGGCCTGCCCACCCTCTGGGTGCCGCATTCCTATCCCGGGTGCAACCAGCATGCGCCGGATGAGCATTTGCTCGAATCCGTGGCCCGCGAGGGGCTGGCCATGGCGCTGGGCCTGTTCGCCGACCTGGGCGACCCCGGCCGCCGGCCGGCTGCTGCCTGCCTGTCCCGTCCCTGACTCCCGTTCCGCTTCATTCCGCCGACGACGTCCCGCCGCCATGGCCCAACGATCACGGAGACCAGTTATGACCACCGCTTTCCGCACTACGCCGCAGCCGCCGCCGGTCCTGTCCGGGCGCCGCCGGACACGGGCCGTGGCCGCTGCCACCATCGGCAATGCCCTTGAGTGGTTCGACATCGCCATCTACGCCCTCTTCGCCGTCTACATTGGCCGGAACTTCTTCCCGGCCGCCGATCCGGGCGTCGAGCTGATCCAGACTTTCGCCGTCTTCGGCGTCTCCTACCTCATCCGCCCGCTGGGCGGGCTGATTCTGGGCGGCTACGCGGACAAGCACGGGCGCAAGGCGGCCCTGGTCTGGACCATCCGGCTCATGGTGATCGGGACCGCCCTTCTTGCCTTCATGCCCAGCTACGACACGATCGGGCTGCTGGCACCTGCCGGCATCATCCTGGCCCGGCTGATCCAAGGTTTTGCCGCCGGCGGCGAGTTCGGCGCGGCCACCTCCTTCCTGGTCGAGCAGGACGGCGAGAAGGGCGGCAAGCGGGGCTTCCTCGGCAGCTTCCAGTTCGCCAGCCAGGGCCTGGCGACCCTGCTGTCGGCCTCCTTCGCCGCAGGCCTGACCGCTGTCCTGTCCGAGGAGGACATGGTGTCCTGGGGCTGGCGCGTCCCCTTTATCTTCGGCCTGCTCGTCGGCCCGGTCGGCTACATCATCCGCCGCTACGTTGACGAGTCCCCGGCCCTGGCCGCCGCGGACCAGTCCGAGGCCGAAGCTGCCGCCGCGCTGCACCCGGTGCGCACCCTCTTCCGCCATCACTGGGCGGGCATCCTGATCGCCGCCGGCGTGCTGGTGGTTTCGACCGCCCTGAACTTCATCCTCCAGTACCTGCCCACCTTCGGCATCAAGCAGCTGGGCCTGGACCCGTCGCTGTCCTTCGTGGCGCTGATGGTGACCGGGGTGATCCTGACCTTCCTCACGCCCGTGGTCGGGGCGCTCTCCGACCGGGTGGGGAGGATGCCGATCATGCTCCCCTCGGCGGCCCTGATCGGCCTGGCCGTGGTCCCGCTGTTCGCCTGGCTGATTGCCAGCCCGGCCTTCTGGACCCTGGTGGCCGTCATGATCATCCTGGGCACGCTCAAGGCCCTGTACTTCGCGGCCCTGCCCTCGGTGATGGCCGATGTCTTCCCGGTCCGCTCCCGCGCCACCGGGCTGGCGTTCAGCTACAACACCGCCACGTCCCTCTTCGGCGGGTTCACCCCCACGATCGCCGCCGCCCTCATTACCTTCACCGGCCAGCCGGTCGCCCCCGGGTACTACCTGGCCGTGGTCGCGATCCTGAGCATCGCCGCCCTGCTGGCGGCCGTCCGGTTCCGGGGTGTCCGGTGAGCGGGCACCTGCAGGCTGCCGCACCCCAATCCGCCGCACCACTACCACAGGAGAAGCCCATGACCGCCGGTGTCCGGGAAATCGAAGCATCGGTACGTACCGACTTCCACAACGCCATGTCGTACGGCCGCTACCTGGACCTCGGCCGCATCCTCAGCGCCCAGCACCCGCAGAGCCGGCCCGAGCACCACGACGAGATGCTGTTCATCATCCAGCACCAGACCAGCGAGCTGTGGCTGAAGCTGGTCCTGCACGAACTGCGCGAGTCCCGCCGGCTGCTGGATGCGGACGACCTCGGCAAGGCCCTCAAGTGCCTGGCCCGGGTGAAGGCGATCCAGCGGACCCTGACGGAGCAGTGGTCCGTGCTGGGCACGCTCACCCCGCGCGAGTACGCCCAGTTCCGCGGCGCCCTGGGCAGCTCCTCGGGCTTCCAGTCCTGCCAGTACCGGGCCGTGGAGTTCATCCTCGGCAACAAGCACCGCCGGATGCTCGAGGTCTTCACGAGCGAACCCGAGGCCCACCAGATGCTGGCCACGCTGCTGGAGGAGCCGACCGTCTACGACGCGTTCCTGCGGGCGCTGGCCCGCGCCGGCTACGACATCCCCCGGGACATCCTGGACCGCGATGTCACCCAGCCCTGGGTCTTCCGCGAGGAACTGGTGCCGGTGTTCCAGAAGATCTATGAGTCCGAGGACACGCCCTGGGGCTTCTACGAGGCCTGCGAAGACCTCGTGGACCTCGAGGACAACTTCCAGGCCTGGCGCTTCCGCCATCTGCGCACCGTGCATCGGACCATCGGTTTCAAGACCGGCACCGGCGGATCCTCCGGCGTGGACTTCCTCAAGCGCGCCCTGGACCTGACCTTCTTCCCCGAGCTCTACGCCGTCCGCACCGAGATCGGCCGCTGACCAGGCCTTGCGTCCGTTTCCGTCCCGTCCGAAGGTTGTTTGATGACATACCCTGCCTCCCCGTCCGCCGGAGTATCCCTGCCGGTGCCTGCCGCAGAGCTTGACGCCGCCGATCCGCTGGCGCGCTTCCGTTCCCGTTTCCTGGAGCCCGAGGACGGGCAGGTGGTGGCCTACCTCGACGGCAACTCGCTCGGCCGCCCCCTGGCAGAGACCGCCGGCCGCATGGGCGAGTTTATCGGCGGTGAGTGGGGCAACCGGCTGATCCGCAGCTGGGACGAATCCTGGATGGACGAACCCATCCGCCTGGGGGACCGGCTCGGCGACGTCGTCCTGGGCGCCGGGCCCGGCCAGGCACTTGTGGCCGATTCCACCTCGGTGATGCTCTACAAGCTGCTGCGCGCCGCCCTGGACGGCCGCCCCGGCCGCGACGAGATCGTCGTCGACCGGGACAACTTTCCCACCGACCGGTTCCTGGTCGAGGGCATTGCCGCCGAGCGCGGGGCCAGCATCCGCTGGATCGACGCCGACCCCAAGGCGGGCGTGCGTCCCGGCGACGTCGCCGCCGTCGTCGGCCGGCGGACGGCAGTGGTGCTGCTCAGCCACGTGGCCTACCGCTCCGGGTACCTGGCCGACGCCCCGGCCATTACCGCCCTCGTGCACGACGCCGGTGCGCTGATGCTCTGGGATCTGTGCCACTCGGCCGGATCCGTCCCCCTGCACCTGGACCAGTGGGGCGTGGACCTGGCGGTGGGCTGCACCTACAAGTACCTCAACGGCGGACCCGGCGCGCCAGCCTTCGGCTACGTGCGCGCCGGGCTGCAGGCCGAACTCCAGCAGCCGCTGTGGGGCTGGATGGGCGCCCACGACCCGTTCGGCATGTCCGAACAGTACCGGCCCGCCGACGGCCTGCGCCGCTTCCTCACCGGCACCCCGCCCATCCTCGCGATGCAGCCGCTCAAGCACATGGTCGAACTCATCGCCGAGGCCGGCATGGACGCGGTCCGGGAGAAGTCCGTGCTGCTCACCGAACGGGCCATCGCGCTGGCGGACGGGCTGCTCGCCCCGCTCGGCGTCGGGCTGGCCAGCCCCCGGGACCCGGCCCGGCGCGGCTCGCACATCACGATCGAGCACCCGCGGTTCCGCGAGGTGACCGCAGCCCTGTGGGAACGGGGCGTCATCCCGGACTTCCGCCCGCCGTACGGCCTGCGCATCGGGCTCTCGCCGCTGAGCACCAGCTTCGCCGAACTCGACGCCGGCATGGCAGCGGTCCGCGACGCGCTCCTCGAGGTGTCCTGAGCGGGGCAGGATGAGCGGAAGCGGCGCCGCGCGACCGGCATACGATGGTGCCGGAGGCCGCAGAAGGAGATGGTGGACGTGGTGACTTTGCTGCCGACCAACCTGCAGTACTTTGCCGAGGTGGCCCGCACCGGATCGGTTACGGAGGCTGCCGAACTCCTGCGGGTTGCCCCGTCCGCGGTCAGCCGGCAGATTGCCCGGCTGGAGTCGTCCCTGAATACCTCCTTGTTCGCCCGGCACGCCCGGGGGATGGCCCTCACCGAGGCCGGCGAGCGGCTCCTGGCCTACACCCGGCGCGCCGAACTGGAAACCCGCGACCTGATGGCCTCCATCGGCTCCGGGGCCACGGCGCAGTTCCAGCAGATCAGCGTCGCGGCAACCGAGGGGTTCGCCCACCGGGTCGTCCCCCGGGCCATGGCGCGGCTGCGCCGCGTCCACTCGCGCGTTTCCTTCAAGCTCCACGTGGTCGGCAGCGCCGAGGTGATCCGGATGGTGCGGGAGGGTGAGGTGGACGTCGGGGCCACCTATTCGCTCGGCCACCAGGACGGGGTGCGCATCGAACACTCCTCGACCTGGCCCCTGCACGCGGTGGTCGCGGCCGGCCATCCCCTGGCGGAACGGGAATCGGTGACTCTGGCCGAGGTGGCCGAGCACCCGCTGGCCCTGCCGATGCGGGACACCAGCCAGCGGGAGCTGCTGGATTCGGCGGCACGCAGCGAAGGCCTGTCCCTCGTGGCTGCGCTCGAGTGCAGCCGGGTGGCTCCCATCTACGAGTTCGCCCGCTCCGGCGAGGGGGTGGGCTTTATCAGCGAACTGGGGATCCACCAGCCCGACGACGGCCTGGTCCACGTGAAGGTCGAGCATTACGTCTTCGGGCAGCGCAGTGCCCAGCTGCAGACGCCGGCGGGGCGTCCCCAGTCACCGCTCGTGCTGGATTTCCTGCGGCTGCTGATTGGCGAGCTGGACCCGGACTATGTCCCGGAGCGGGCTGGTGCCCAGCATACGGCCCGCCGGTGAGCCGGCAGGTCCTGCCAAAGAGGCGCAATGCTTAAGCCCTAAGGGCTGCGCCGCGGCAAAGCGACGGCCCCTGCGGGCTGGCAATGCCGGGAAGCAGAGTCCCTCCTGTTGGCGGTGAGGGGCACCCATCCTGCCCGGCCGGGGCAGATCACTTGTGGTGCAGCAGCTTTCTAATCTTCTCCTGATCTGCCTTGAGCTGCCTGTTTTCACTCCGGAGGTCCTGGTTTTCTTTAGTCAGCTGGTCAACCCGGTCGTTCAGCTCGGCCATGAGGTCTTTGAGCGTGAGTTCGAAGGCTTTCTGGGCAGGTTCCTCCGTGGCGGCATACCCGCGCTCGAGATATTCGAGGGTGAGGGACTCGGGATCGATGCCGCTGTCCACGAGGTCCGTGAGGATGTTGTGTTTCCAGCCGAAAGCTTTCTCGATGCGGCGCAGGTTTTTGGACTGCGGCCAGACTTTTCCGCTCTCGAAGTTGTAGTAGCTGTTGAGCGGCATCCCGTCCAACAGTGGTAGAAGCTCGGGGCGGGTCCGCCTGTCGCGGGCCGACACGGCTAGTTTGGACACCTTGCGCTTAATTTCCTCGCTTCTTGGTTCCATGTGTCTGACTCTATGAAAGTTGTGTGAATCTGGAAAGCAGTCATGCGCCTTTTAATTTTTTTGTGCTTGTGGCCAATCTTGGGTCGGTTCTTTGGCGAGCAGCGGAGGATGGCCGCACAGTGCCGCAGGCAGGACGGCCAGGGCAGGCGTCACACCGACATGAAAGCCGTTCAGTGGATGCTCGGGCACAGCAGCGCGGCCCTGGCCCTGGACGCCTATGCCGGATTTTCTGTCCTGCGCAGTGGAACAGCGCCTCTCCGGGCAACATGTCGTGCACGGCGGTCCGGTCCTCATGGGCGGGCCGCCAGTCAGTGCGGTACTTGGAGGCCTGGAGCGCCCCCCGGTGATTGGGTGGACCCGCGCGCATGTGCGTTTGAAGTGGCAGGACGCTGACTTTCAGACGCATCCCCGCTGGGTGCCGGCACCCTGGGCCAAGCGGACCGGCAGGGAAGAATCGTTCTGGCAGGATCCCTGTGACATCCTCGATGGTCCCGCCGACGCACTGTACGGGGTCTCATTTCGGCAACGGTTCGGTGCGGCGTGCTGAAAGGGTTTACCTGCAACCGCCCAGTATGCTTTTCTTTTCCGGGGCACAGATGTTCCCCGCCGCCGGGCTTGTCCCCCAACCAAGCCTGCAAGCGGATGTTGCGGCCCCGGCCGGTTCCCCCAAGGCCGGTTGGGGCCGCAATTACGACATGCTGGCCATAGCGCCCCCAAGTCATGCGCTGTGACGAATGTCATAGGTTGAACGATAGCATCACTCACTCATTTTGTGCGATATGCACGAGAGGCCCACCAGCCGCCCACGCTGGCGGCACTCGCGCTACGCCCGGGGTTTCCGCGCCCCACCCGGAACAGAACCATTCCGCGGCCGGGCGCCGCTTCAGGCCTGGGGAGGCCACTTTGAACGTCAGGTCCGGAAAACAGCCGTCCAGGCGTGGTGTCCCCGCTGAACGCCGGGGATCCGGAGGCGGGGCGGAAGCCGAAGGCGGCCACGACGGTGATCAGGGCCTGCGGCGTTTTGGCGTCGATCCTTGATGATTCCGGGGCCGGCCAACGGGTCCCGACGAACGCTGCACGGGGCGTGAACCTGCCCGGGAAGCGCCGGAATCTGCACGTGCAGCTCTCCGCGGACAGGTCCATTTGCTGGCCGCGGACCCGGTATCCGGTCCTGGCGTACACCGGTCTCCGCTGGGGCGCGGCCGCGGGGCTGCAGGTCAAGGATCTCGACATGCTGCGCCGGCACATCCGCGTGGGAGCGCAACGCGGTGGAGGCCAGCGGCCGGATCGAGCTGGGTACTCCAAAGGACCAGCGGCGCCCCACCGTGCCGTTCCCCGCCTTTCTGGCGGATCGGTTGGCCGAACAGTGCCCGGGCAAGGGCCGCGAGGACTGGGTGTTCCCGGCCCGGACGGCGGTTTCCTGCGCTCGGCCCGGGTGCATGAGGATAACCGCTCGTGGTTCATGGGGCCCTGCAGCGGGCTGGGCTCCCGCGGATCACACCGCACGACCTGCGGCACGCGGCAGCATCGTTCGCTGTCTCGGCGCAGGCGAACGTGAAGGCCGTGCAACGGATGCTCCGGACGCCGCCGTCGCTCATCCTGTTCCGCGGTGAGGTGTGCCCAAATGTATCCAAAAGCCCGATGCCGGGCATGAAGAAGGGGCCCGCTTCCTTGCTATTGCTGGAAAGCAGGCCCCTTCGGGTTGGCGGTGACGGAGGGATTTGAACCCTCGTTGGCTTTTACACCAAACATCATTTCGAGTGATGCACCTTCGGCCGCTCGGACACGTCACCAACGCCATAACTTTACCCGGTGTTCCCCCGGTCCCCAAACCGGGAGCCCCAACGGCCGGCGTCAGCGTGACGGCGCAGGGGTCGGCGTCTCCGCCGGCGGGGAGGCATCCCCGGTGGGTAGGTACGGGCGGTATGGCTCCAGGGTGCCGTCCATGACGGGTACCTGCAGCTCCTGGCTGTCGGAACCGACCGTGATCTTGACCGGCACGAGGGCGCCGGGAATCCCGCTGATCGAGTCCAGCTGGGTGGGACGGGTGTCGAAGCCGTAGTCCGAGCCGCCGTCCACCGTGACGGCCACTTCTTCGTTGTTATCGGAAATGACCACCTCGGCGGGCGCGTCAGCGGTGTTGGAGAGCGTACCGAGCAGCCGTCCCGGCTGTGAGTCGCCGGTGGAGACAACCAGCAGGCTCCGCACCTGCACCGGGCCGACGTCGGCGTCGACGCCGTTGGCGATGGCCTCAGTTTCCTCGGTGCCGGTCTCCTGGCCGGTCTCCTGACAGCCGGTCAGGAACAGCAGCGCGGCGCTGGCCGCCAGGGCCGCGGCGGTCCGCCGCAGGGCACCGGGTCTCATTCCCATGGGGCGCTCCTGATTGAGGTCTTGGGCGGATGGCGGATGGGCAGGGCCCGAAAACGTCGGTATTTTCACGATGCCCTAACGGCCGGGGCCAGGCAAGGGGTCGCCGGCGCAGTGAGCCTGGCACCCTCTGGGCCATCGCCAGGACGGCGGCCACCTGCCGGCAGCGCGGCTCAGCGGTGGCCGGCGAAGAACTCCCGCAGCAGCGCCCCGCATTCGTCCTCGCGCACGCCCGGGTAGACCTCGACCCAGTGGTTGAGCCGGCGCTCGCGAAGGATGTCGAAGACGCTGCCGGAGGCGCCGGCCTTTTCGTCCCAGGCGCCGAAGACCACGGTGGGGATCCGCGCCAGCACAATGGCGCCCGCGCACATCGGGCACGGTTCCAGCGTGACCACCAGCGTGCAGCCGTCCAGCCGCCAGGAACCGAGCACCTGCGCGGCCTGGCGGATGGCGACCATCTCCGCATGCGCCGTCGGGTCCTGGTGGGCCTCGCGCTCGTTGCGTCCGCTGCCGATGACAGTGCCGTCCGGGCCCACGACGACGGCGCCGATGGGGACGTCCTCGGTGCGCAGGGCCCCGCGGGCCTCGGCAAGGGCAAGCTCCATCCAGGCATGGTGGGAGGCGGACCGGTTCATGGGTCAATCTTCCCGGTGCGGGCCGCCGGCCGCCAATCCGCCCCGGCCGCTCTCTTCGCTCGTCTGCTCGCGGCGGGGCCCTCGGCAAGTGAGCCGCCAGGGGTCCCCCTGCGCGCAGCGTATGGGGAGGCGGCGAATGAACAGCTAGCTGTACTGACCACGGACATTGGTGATACCCGGCGTG
>NZ_JAAZSQ010000001.1:222242-509864 GCF_012395835.1 Arthrobacter mobilis | reverse complement strand
GGGAAGGGGGGAGGGAGAAGGGAAAAGATGGAAGGGGCACGGAGACGGGTCAGGTGCCGAGGCCGATGGCGGGGCCGAAGAGGGCGTAGCCGACGAAGCCGGCGGTATCCAGCAGGGCATGCGCCACCACCAGCGGCATGACCCGCCGGGTCCGGGTGTAGACATAGCCGAAGAGCAGCCCCATCAGGAAGTTGCCCACCCCCGGCCCGATCCCCTGGTACAGGTGGTAGGAGCCGCGGACCAGGGCGCTGGCCAGGATGATGGTCCAGTTACTCCAGCCGAACCGGGCGCAGCGGTCGAAGAGGTAGCCCACCACAATGACTTCCTCGACCACTCCATGGCGCAGGGCGGAGAGCACCAGTACCGGCACCGTCCACCAGTAGGTATCCAGCGCCGACGGCACGACCGCCGTCGTAATTCCCAGCGCCCGGCCGGCCGCGTACACGCCCAGGGTTCCCGCCCCCACGGCCAGCGCCAGGCCGAAGCCGAGGCCGAGATCCAGCCCGGGTCGGGCGAAATCGAACCCCAGCCGGCGGAACACCGGCCGGCCGGCTGGTTTTCCGGCCGGTACGCCCGGCGCGGCGAGCAGGAACAGCACCAGCGCCACCGGGACCAGCGAGAAGAAGATTCCCAGCAGCTGGTAGACCAGGTCGAAGACCTCCCGCTCGTCCAGCACCGGGTTCAGCGTGGTGGTCTGCGACGCCAGCGGCGCCCGGGTGGCCTTCTCCAGCAGGTCGACCACGGCGTAGACCGCGGACTGGCCCAGGGACAGTCCCAGCACAATGAGCACTTCGGCACGGTAATAGCCGCGGGTGCGGGGCACCGCGCCGGTCGGTGTGGTTCCGGTCTGCATGGACACTATCCTGCCCCACTCGGCAGGGTGGGGCAGCCGGGTCCCTGCGTGGCGCGCCAGCGACACGAAAGGGCCTGCCCCACGCTCAGGCGACCTGCTTGCCCGCCCGCCACACGGCCGCCGTCAGCGGCATGCCCGGCCGGTAGGCCAGATGCGTGGCCGAAGGCGCGTTGAGCAGGTGCAGGTCCGCCCGGTGCCCGACGGCGATCGAGCCCACCGCCCGCTCGCCGTCGGCATCGGTGCCGGTGTGCACGCCCAGGGCCAACGCACCGCCGTAGGTCGCCGCACGCACCGCCTCGTGCACGCTCAGGCCCATCTGCAGCACTGCCGTCGTCACGCAGTAGTTCATCGAACTGGTGTAGGAGGTCCCGGGGTTGCAGTTGGAGGCCAGCGCGATTTCGACGCCGGCATCGAGCAGCCGCCGTCCCGGCGCCAGCGGCTGGCGGGTGGACAGGTCGCAGGCCGGCAGGCAGGTGGCCACGGTGCCGCGCCGGCCCGTGCCGGCGCCGGCATCCCAGCCGGCCCAGGTGCCGGCCAGCAGCTCGACGTCGGTATCTGACAGGTAGTTCACATGGTCCACGCTGGCGGCGCCGAACTCCACCGCCAGCGCCACCCCAGGTCCCTCGCCGAGCTGGTTCCCGTGCACGCGCAGCCCCAGCCCCGCGTCCCGGCAGGCGGTCAGCACGCGGCGGGACTGCTCCTCGGTGAACGCCCCGCGCTCGCAAAACACATCCGCCCACTGCACGTAGGCCCGCACGGCGGAGAGCATGTCGCCGCAGACCAGGTCCGTGTACGCGTCGGCGTCGACGCCGGCCGGCACCAGGTGCGCGCCGAGGAAGGTCACCTGGTCCGCCACGGTGGAGGCGATCCGCGCACTGCGGGCTTCCTGCTCCACGTCCAGGCCGTAGCCGGTCTTCGTCTCCAGGTACGTCGTGCCGCCGGCGGCTGCCTCGGCGGCACGCGCCAGCAGCAGCCGGGTGAGCTCATAGTCGTCGGCGGCCCGGGTCGCTTTGACGGTCACGGCGATGCCGCCGGCCTGGTAGCTCTGCCCGGCCATCCGGGCTTCGAACTCGGCCGTGCGGTCCCCGGCGAACACCAGGTGGGTGTGCGAATCCACCCAGCCGGGCAGCACGGCCCGCCCGCCGGCGTCGTGCACCGCGTCTGCCGCCGGTGCCTCGGCGGCAGTGCCAAGCCAGGCGATCCGCTCGCCTTCGAGCACAACGGCCGCATCGCGCAGCACGCCGTCCGCCCCGCGCGCCGGGTCCTGGGTCATCAGCTCGCCGATGTTGGTGATCAGCAGCGAGCTGGCTGGGGAGTCTGTCATCTGGGTCAGGATCCTTCACTGTCGAGTTTGGCGAGGGCGGTGGCCAGCAGGCGTGCCGGGTCCCCGAGGGTGGCGTGGATGCCCTTTCGGGCAGCAAGCCGGCCGCCAACCACCACGGTGCCCACGTCCTGGGCGGTGGCGGTCAGGGCCAGCTGGTCGCGCCGCGAGCCCACCGTGCGCAGGCTGGCCGGATCCACCGCCATCAGGTCGCAGTACCGGCCCGGGGCCAGTCCCGGCGGCCGCCGGCCCTGGGCCGCGGCGCCGGCATCGGAGACGGCCGTGTGCAGTGCGTCAGGCGGGAACCAGCCGCGCTGGCCCGACCCCAGCCGTTCGCCGTGCTCGAGGGCGCGCATCTCCAGCCAGGGGTCGACGACGGCGTGCTGGTCGGTGCCGAGCGCAATCCGGGCGCCGGCGTCGCGCAGCGCGGCAGCCGGGCCGATCCCGTCGCCCAGGTCGGCCTCGGTGGTCGGGCACATCACCACGGTGGTGTGCCCGGCACCCAGGATGGCAATGTCGGCCTCGGCCAGGTGGGTGGCGTGCACGGCCGACAGCCGCGGGGTGACCAGGCCGTGCCGGTGCAGCAGGCCGGTGGGAGTCATCCCGGTGGCCTGCACGCAGGCCTCGTTCTCGGCCGGCTGCTCGGAAAGGTGGATGTGCAGCGGCAGCTCGGCGGGCAGGTCCCGGGCGATGACTTCGAATGCCTCGGCGGGCACGGCACGGACCGAATGCAGTGCGGCGGCGACGGTGACCTCGTCCGGGGAAAACCGGCGTGCCACCTCCTCGCGCAGGGACTGCAGGCGCTCGAGCCAGGCCTCGGGGCCGGCATCGCCGAACCTGGCCTGCTCCGCCGAGAGCGGCTGACCGATTCCGCCGGCCAGGTAGCAGGTGTCCAGCAACGTCAGCCGGATGCGTGCGTTGACGGCGGCCCGGGCCAGCGCCAGTTCCATGGCGTGCCGGCCGTCCTCCCCCGCGTACGGGGTGCCGTCGGGCCGGTGGTGGACGTAGTGGAATTCGGCCACGCTGGTCCAGCCGGTCACCACCATTTCCGCGAAGACCGCGGTGGCCAGTTCCTCGTACAGCTCGGGCGTGAGGGCGCCGGCGGCCTGGTACATCTGCTGGCGCCAGGTCCAGAAGCTGCCCACGCCCATGGCGTGCGTGCGCCCGCGCAGCACCCGGTGGAAGGCGTGCGAATGCGCGTTGGCGGCCGCCGGGAAGGCCACGCCCTCCACGTGCAGGTCGGCCTCCCGGGCCGGGACGCCGCTGCGGACCGAGGTGACGATGCCGGCGGCATTGACCTCGGCGCGCACCCGGTCCACCACGCCCCGGCCGGGCAGCCAGGCGGCCTCGCACCACACCGCGCTCACAGCAGCGCCTCCAGCGCATCCGCCAGCGCGGCCGAGCCGGCGTCGGCATCGGCCGGCTCGACGAATTCCTCGGGCGAGTGCGAAATCCCGGTCGGGTTCCGGATGAACAGCATGCCGGAGGGAACGTACCCGGCCAGCACCCCGGCGTCGTGACCGGCACCGGTGGCCAGCACCGGCGCCCCCGGCAGGGCGTTCTCCAGCTGGCGCTGCAGGGCGGGGTCGAAATACACGGTGCCGCTGTAGGACTCCTCGGTCAGGGACACGGTGCACCCTTCAAAGGCCGCGATCTTCTGCGCCTTGCCATGGATGGTCTCCACCAGCCGGGCGGTCACGGCGTCGTCCGGATGGCGCACGTCCAGCCACAAATCCACCCGCGAGGCGATCACGTTGGTACCCCCGGGCACCGGCTGGATCCGCCCGACCGTCGCCCGGGCGTCCGGCTGGGCCGCGGCCACCTGCCGCACGGCGAGGATGACCTGCGCGGCCGCGACCATCGGGTCCCGGCGGTCCTCCATCAGCGTGGTCCCGGCGTGGTTGCCCTGGCCGGCGATCCCCAGCTTCCAGCGGCCGTGGCCGAGGATGGAACTGCCGACGGCGACGGCCGGCCCGTCCTCGCCGAGGCCGCGGCCCTGTTCCACATGCAGCTCGACGAAGTCGCCGATCCGGGCCAGCGCCTCCGGGTCCGCGCCGAGGTGTGCCGGGTCCAGCCCGTTCTGCCGGGCGACGTCGGCGAAGGTGTTTCCGTCGGCGTCGCGCAGGTTCCTGGCCTTGTCCGCGTCGATGGCGCCGGTGAGCAGCCGGGACCCCAGGCAGGCCACGCCGAAGCGGGAACCTTCCTCTTCCGGGAACACCGTGACGGCCAGGGAACGGCGCGGCTCGACCCCGCGGGCCCGCAGTTCGTCCACCGCGGCGAGCGCGGCTGCCACCCCGAGCGGACCGTCGAAAGCGCCGCCGCCGGGCACCGAGTCGAGGTGGCTGCCGGTGACCAGCGCGCCGGCCTGCGGCGGGCCCCACCAGGCCCAGATGATCCCGTTGCGGTCGGTCTCCACATCCAGCCCGCGGCGTCCCGCCTGCTCCACGAACCAGGCGCGCAGGTCCAGCTCCGCGGCCGAGTAGACCGGGCGGGTGTAGCCGCCGCGCTGTTCGTCGCGGCCGACGCCGGCAATGGAGTCAAGTAGCGAGGTTACGGTGTCCATGTGGTTCCTCGGGTGGGTTCGGTCATCCGGCGGCAGGGTGGGAGTCGTCCAGGCCGGGGGCACCGGCCTGATCGGCGGCAGGCGTGGCAAAGAGCCGGCCGGCTTCGGCGGCCACGACCGCGCCCAGGGTGCGGGCGGCTTCCGGCGTGGTGCGGTAGCTGGGCGCCACCACGCTCAGCGCCGCCACGACCTTGGAGCCGGCCATCACCGGTGCGGCCACGGCGGTGATGTCCGGTTCCACGCCCTCGGCGACGACGATGAACGAGCCCGGCTCCACCTTGCCCTGCAGGGCGGCGCCGGCCGCGCTGCCCTCGAGCGGGAAGGTCCTGCCGACCCAGTTGATGTGCCGCACCGACTGGGTCCCTTCCTCGATGGCCAGGTACAGCCCCTGCGTGTTGCCGGCCGCCACGCTCAGGTAGGCCGACTCGCCCGTGCGGGCCACCACGGACTGCAGGGCGGCGCGGCTGGTGGCCACGAGCGAATCGTGGCTGAGCGCCTGGACGCCCAGCTGGACCATCCGGTAGCCCGGGCGGTACAGGCCGTCCCCCCGCCGGGCCGCGAAGCCGTTGGCTTCCAAGGTGCGCAGCAGGCGCAGCGCGGTGCTGGCCGAGAGTCCCATCTCCTTGGCGGCATCGGCGAGTTTGACGCCGTCGTGCTCGCAGACCACCCGCAGCAGTCCCAGGGCCCTGTCGGCGGCTCTGGTGGTAGCGTCGGGCGCGGCGTTGGCAACCATCCGGGCTCCTTCCACGCCAAAGGCGGCAACTGAGGCTTGTTGCGCCCAGTAAAACACGTATTTCACTGCCCGGCAAGAAATCCCTCCACGCCGGGCCGGCCCCGCCCATTGACGTTCGCGGCGACTATCCGTACATTTCAGGTAGCGATCCTGGGATTTCATTGCTTGAAAGGGTCGTGCCACCTAACGGCAGAATTTGGAGAGGCCCATGACAACACAGCTGACGCGCAGCCCGCGCCGCCGCGCCGCCCTGACCGCGGTGTCTGCGGCGGTGGCAGGAATCCTCGCCCTGTCCGGGTGCGGCACCGGCAGCCCCTCGTCCACCGAGCCTGCCGGCGGCACCGCGGGAGCGGGCGCCGGAAACCTGGACAAGGTGACCTTGGGCCTGCTGCCGATCACCGACGTCGCCCCCGTCTACCTCGGCGAACAGCAAGGCTTCTTCGAGGACGAGGGCATCGACCTCGACCTGCAGCCGGCCCAGGGCGGCGCCGCCATTGTGCCGGCGGTCACCACCGGCGAGTACCAGTTCGGCTATTCGAACGCGGTCTCCCTGCTGATCGCCCAGGACAAGGCGCTGCCGATCAAGGTCATCTCCAACGGCTCCAGCTCCACCAACGAACCGGGGCACGACACCACCGAGGTCGCCGCCATGCCCGACAGCGGCATCAACGGCCCGGCCGACCTGGCCGGCAAGACGGTCGCGGTCAATGCCCTGAACAACTTCGCCGACATCACCATCCGCAACTCCGTCGAGAAAGCGGGCGGCAACCCGGAGGAGGTCAAGTTCGTGGAAATCCCCTACCCGAACATGCCCGCGGCCCTGGCCCGCGGCGATGTCGACGCGGCGTGGACGACCGAGCCCTTCCGCACCCAGATCCTGGACGCCGGCGGCAAGATCGTGGCCAGCCCGATGACCGACCTGGCGGAAAACTTCGACTCGGCGTTCTATTTCACCTCCCAGCAGACGCTGGACCAGAACCCCGAGCTGGTGGAGCGCTTCCGGACGGCCCTGCACAAGTCCTTCGAGTACGCCGCGGAGAACGAAGACCAAGTGCGCACAATCATCCAGGACTACGCCAAGGTCACCCCGGAGCTGGCACAAAAGGTCGAGATGACCGTCTGGCGCCCGGAGATCAACCTGGACGGGCTCAAGGCGCTGGGGACCGCTGCCAGGAAGTACGGCGTGCTGGAGAACGAGCCGGACTACAGCGCGCTGATCGTCCAGTAGCTTCAGGGAGTGGGGCTGGGGCCGCCGCGCAGCGGGCTGAGCGCCGCCGCGGCGGCCGCGGACCAGGGCCCGCTGTCCTGCCCCAGCAGCAGCCCCGCGGCCAGCTCGGCAATCCCGCAGGAGGTCTGGAAGCCGTAGCCGCCCTGGCCGGCCAGCCAGAAGAAACCGTCCACGTCGCCGTCGAAGCCCACCACCGGGTGCCCGTCCGCCGGCTCGGTGCGCAGGCCGGTCCAGGCGCGCGCCACCGAACGGATGCCCATGGTGGTCAGCCCGTCGATCAGTTCGACGACGGCCTCGACGTCGCCGGGCCGGGGCCTGGCGTCCTCGGCCACGCTGGGCACCGCCTCCGAGGGTGAAATAAGCACCTGGCTGCCCTCCGGACGGTAGTAGAAGGTATGGTCCGCCGCCGCGACCATCGGCTGGCCGGCTCCGAGCGGATGGTCGACGTCGACGACGGCGGCGGTGCGCCGGTACGGCACCAGACCCTGCGGGGCGGCGCCAAAGAGTCCTGCGACCTGGTCCGCCCACGCCCCGGCGGCATTGACCACCGTGGCCGCCTCGATGCTGTGCTCCCCCGCCTCGACCCGCCAGCCGGCGCCGCCGGCTGCCGCTGCCCGGACCGGCGCCCCGGTGAGGACCACCGCGCCGCCGGCCTCCGCCGCCGCCCGGTGGTATTCGATCATGGCGTCGGCGTTCGAGCCGAAGGAGTGCCGGTCCAGGCCGGCTGCCGCGAAGGTGCCGGGCCGCAGTTCGGGGCTGAGCTGCTGCACCTGCGCCGGGCTGAGGAACTCCATCTCGGCGGTGGCGTTGGCCTGCACGTCCTCCTCGCTGCCGACCAGCAGGAAGCTGCGCGGGGTCAGGAACACCGTCCCGGTGCGCTCCTGGATGCCGTGCAGCAGCTCCAGGGTCCTCCTGGTCAGCTCGCGGACCGCCGGCGGCCCGTAGCTGGGAATCAGCTGCCGGGCGGAGCGCGAAGAGGTGTGGTAGGCCAGCGTCGCTTCGGCCTCGGCGAGCACTACGTGGAGGCCGGGTGCGCTGCCGGAGAGCTCGGAGGCCAGGGACAGGCCGGCAATGCCGCCGCCAATGATCAGGACGTCGCAGGTAAGTGGCATAGCGCCATCCTGCCACGGCCGGCGCTGCGGGACGGGGAGCGCCCTACCTGATCCGCAGGTGGCGGACGCTGGACCAGGCCGGATCAAGCTCGGTGCCGAAACCGACCTGTCCGGGCTGCCAGTCCACAGCGGTGGCCTCCAGCTCCCAGGCGGCTGGACCGGTGGAGTCCACGTAGAAGTGCAGCAACCGCCGGCCGCCGCTCGTTTCCGTCGCGACCAGGCGCCCCTCACCGAGGAGCTGTGCGCACAGACGGTCCTCCATCGCCTGCAGGGCCGCCAGCGCCCCCGCATCCGGCAGCCCCGGGCCGTCCGGCAGCCCCGCGCCGCCGGCCAGTCCGGAATCCTGCGGCCCGCCGGGGTCCGGCAGGCCGGAATCCTGCAGCAGCGCCGCATCCGTGCCGGCGGCCAGGTGCACTTTGTACGGCAGGCTGACGACGACGTGGAGATCGTAGTCGGGCCAGAAGGCCGGCACCAGCGGAACCTGGACCCGGGCCAGGACCGGGAGCCCGTTGGCCGCTGTACCGTTCAGTTCATGCCAGATGGGCCGGCCCTGTTCATCAAAGGCCTTGGACCGCAGCTGCTCCACCACGCTGCGCAGCATCGCCAGCGGGACGCCGTTGGGCAGATCGTGCAGCACCGGCTCAATGACCCCGATCCAGGCGGCGACGTCCTGCTGGCCGATGGCATGGTCGAGCATGATGCCGACCGGGCCCAGCCGCTCGCCTGCGGGCAGGTCCTTCAGGCGGGGGTGGTAGACGGCGATGTCCACCGAGTACCTGTTGACCATCAGGCCCACCCTGAACTCCGTGCTGTCGAACTCCTGGCCGCCTACGCCCAGCGTGAGGTCCTCGAAGAACTCGGACGCCTGGCGCACGTCCGTGTACTCCCACTCCGGCGACGGCGCCGGGGCCGCCTTGAGCACGCGGCGGGCCACCGCTGCGTAGTCCTTGCTCTCGGAGAAAATCACCAGCTGGTGTGTCGAAACCGTTCCCGGCCCGAGTTCCCAGGCCAGGCCGGGACTGATCCGGGAGACATGCCGGCTCAGCTGTTTTGCGTAGTCCGCCCCGCCCGCATCCCGGCCCTGCGCCACCAGCCGGGTGCCGTGCTGCAGCCACCACGCCCAGAAATCGCGGATGGCCGCAGGCTCGGCCGCCGGCTGCGGCCGCTTCCGCCGGCCCAGCGGTGCCATCAGGCGTCCTAGACCGAGGCACGTGCGGCCACGAACGCGGCCACGCACGCCTCGACGTCGCCGGCAGTATGCGCTGCCGACAGCTGGACCCGGATCCGGGCCGTACCCTGGGGCACCACCGGATAGCTGAAGGCGGTGACATAGACCCCCTGCTCCAGCATCGCCTCGGCGATCCGGCCGGCCAGCACCGCGTCGCCGAACATCACCGGCACGATCGGGTGCTCGCCGGGCAGCAGGTCGAAGCCTTCGGCGGCCATGCGCTGCCGGAAAAGCGCCGCATTCTCCTGCAGCCGCCCGCGCAGCTGGGCCGATCCCTGTACCAGTTCCAGGGCCTGCAGGGTGGCCGCGGCGATGGCCGGGGCGACCGAGTTGGAGAACAGGTAGGGCCGGGCCCTTTGCCGCAGCAGCGCCACGATTTCCCGCCGGCCGGAGACATAGCCGCCGGAGGCTCCGCCCAGGGCCTTGCCGAAGGTCCCGGTGTAGATGTCCACCCGGCCGGAGACGCCCGCATGTTCCGGGCTCCCGGCGCCGGTCGGCCCAATGACGCCGACGGCATGCGAGTCGTCCACCATCACCAGCGCATCGTAGGCCTCGGCGAGCGCGCAGATCTCACGCAGCGGGGCGAGGTAGCCGTCCATCGAGAACACCCCGTCGGTGACCACGATCTTCCGCCGGGCCCCGGCGGCTTCCTGCAGCCTGGCCTCCAGCTCGGCCATGTCGCGGTTGGCGTAGCGGTAGCGCTGCGCCTTGGAGAGCCGGATGCCGTCGATGATCGAGGCGTGGTTCAGCGCGTCCGAAATGACCGCGTCGTCCGGGCCGAAGAGGGCTTCGAACACGCCGCCGTTGGCGTCGAAGCAGGAGGAGAACAGAATGGTGTCCTCGGTGCCGAGGAAGGCCGAGACCCGCTGCTCCAGCTGCAGGTGCAGGTCCTGGGTGCCGCAGATGAAGCGCACGCTGGCCATGCCGAAGCCGCGCTCGTCCATGGCCTGCTTGGCGGCGGCGATGATCCGGGGATCGTCGGCCAGGCCCAGGTAGTTGTTCGCGCAGAAGTTCAGCACCTGGCGCGGTTCGGTGCCGGGGCTGCCGGCCAGGATGCGGCCGGACTGCGGCGAGGCGATCCGGCGTTCGGCCTTGAACAGGCCGGCGGCGCGGATCCCGTCCAGCTCCTGGAGCAGCTGCTGCTTGATCGCAGAGTACATGGAAGCCTCCCTGAGCGTCCCGGCCGGTTCAGATCCGGGTCCAGTCAAGCACTACCTTGCCGCCGAGGCCACCACGGGCAAGGTCGAACCCGTGTTCCCACTCGGCGGCCGGCAGCACGTCGGTGATCACCCCGGAGATCGCGGCATGCAGCACCGGACTGGAGGAGAGCATGGCACTCATCGCGTACCAGGTTTCGAACATCTCCCGCCCGTAGATGCCCTTGAGCGTGAGCATGTGGGTGACGACTTTGGACCAGTCGACGGTGAGCGGCTCGGAGGGCAGGCCCAGCAGCGCGATGCGCCCGCCGTGGGTCATGTTGTCGATCATTTCGCGCAGCGCCGTGGCGCGGCCGGACATTTCCAGGCCGATGTCGAAGCCTTCGGCCATCCGCAGCTCGTGCTGGGCCTGGGCCAGCCGGTCCCGGCTGACGTCCACGGCCAGGTCCGCACCCATCTTCACCGCCAGTTTCAGCCGGGCCGGGGACACATCGGTAATGGCGATCCTGCGGGCCCCGGCATGCCGCGCCACTGCCACGGCCATCAGCCCGATCGGGCCCGCCCCGGTGATCAGCACGTCCTCGCCAACCATCGGGAAGCTCAGGGCGGTATGGACGGCGTTGCCGAAGGGGTCGAAGATGGCCCCCAGTTCCGGGGTGACGCCCGGATCGTGGTGCACCCAGACATTGGTTTCGGGCAGCACCACATATTCGGCGAAGGCCCCGTCGCGCTGGACGCCCACGCTGAGGGTGCGGATACACATCTGCCGCCGGCCGGCGCGGCAGTTCCGGCAGATCCCGCAGACGATGTGCCCCTCGCCCGAGACCCGGTCCCCGGGCCGGACATCCCGGACATCGGCACCGACCTCGACCACCTCGCCATAGAACTCGTGGCCGGGCACCAGCGGCGGGGTGATGGCCCCCTGTGCCCAGGCGTCCCAGGCCTGGATGTGCAGGTCGGTGCCGCAGATGCCGGTGGTCAGGACCTTGATCAGCACGTCGGCATGCCCGGGCTTCGGCTCCGGCCGGTCCACCAGTTCGAAACCGGGGTGCGGCCCGGACTTCAACAGCGCCTTCACGCGGACCTCCCGTTGCTCCCGCCGTTGCTCTCGTTCGCCATGCTGCCCACCCTGGCTGCCCCATCCCCGGCACACCCGTGACGTGCGCCACCTTCCCACTCTACGGGCTCCGGAACGGTTGGGTAGACTGTGGCCCACGCCACTGAACGAGCGGAGCAACGGTGCCCGGCAGGATCGAGCCGTCCTTACTCCAGGTCCAGCAGCAGGCCCAGGCCGCCCATGAGCAGCTGGACCGGTTCCGCCCGCCCGGACCGGGTGCCCCGGACGGGTTGCGCGGGCTGCGCGCGGTGGTGCGCGACTCCTGGCAGCGGTCCCTGCGCGCGCTCGGCTCCCCGGGTGCCGCGGCCGCGCCGGTGGCGCTGGGCGGCGGCGAACTCGAGGACTACCGGCGGCGCCACCCGCTGGCCGGCCTCATGCCGGTGATCCGCCGGCTGCTGGTGCTGCCGGCCCGGGACACCGGCCTGCTGGTGGCCGTCGGGGACGAGCGGGGCCGGCTGCTGTGGGTGGACGGGGACCGGGCGCAGCGCCGGCGGGCCGAGTCCATGGCGTTCCTGCCCGGCGCCGACTGGTCGGAGGCCGCCGTGGGCACCAGCGCTCCGGGAACGGCCCTCGCCCTGGGCCGCGGCATCCAGATCGCCGGGGCCGAGCACTTCAGCCCCGCGGTGCATCCGTGGAGCTGCACGGCAGTGCCGGTCCATGACCCGGACACCGGCGCGGTGATCGGCGTCGTGGACATTACCGGACACGGCGAGGCGGTGGCCCCGCACACCCTGCCGCTGGTCCAGGCGGCGGTGGCCGCTGCCGAGGCCCAGCTGCGCATCGACCGCCTCCAAGGCACCGTCCCCCGGGCCGTCCCCGCGCCCCGGACCGCCGGGTACCTGCTGGAAATCACCGGCAGGGACCAGGGCCGGCTGACCGCCGCCGGAGGCCGGCTGGAGCTGTCCCTGCGCCACACCGAGATCCTGGCCCTGCTCGCGCTGCATCCGCAGGGCCTGCGGGCGGAGGAACTGGCGGACCTGCTGTATCCCGACGCCGGCGGGCTGACCACGCTGAGGGCTGAAATGGTCCGGTTGCGCCGCCTGCTGGCTGCCGGCTGCCCGGCACTGGTGCCGCAGTCGCGCCCGTACCGGCTGCCGCAGGCGCTGGCCACCGATGCCGGCCAGGTCCTCGCGCAGCTGCACCGCGGGGCCCGCCGCCAGGCCCTGGACGGCTACCGGGGCGAACTGCTGCCGCGCTCGGTGGCTCCGGGCATCGCCGGCTACCGGTCCGAGGTGGCCATGACCATGCGCGAAGCCGTCCTGGCGGACGGCTCCCCCGACACGCTGCTGCGCTACCTCCAGCTGCCCGAGGCCAGATATGACGCCGAGGCCTGGCGCTGCGCGCTGCGGCTGCTGCCAGCCCGCTCGCCGCGGCGGGCCGCCGTCGTCGCCCGTCTGACGGAACTGGAAGCGGACGGCTGAACGCTGCAACCTGGATGCAACCTTGCCCGGCCTAGGCTCGGGACGGCAGACGAGGACGTCTGTCCGAACGTGACACGCCGAAGGAGTTACCCATGACGGTATACGCACAGCCCGGCCGGCCCGGAGCCAAGGTCAGCTTCAAGCCCCGCTATGAGAACTGGATCGGCGGCGAATGGGTGGCCCCGGTCAAGGGCGGGTACTTCGAGGACATCTCCCCGGTGACGGGCAAGGTGTTCTGCGAGGTGGCCCGGGGTACGGCGGAGGATATCGAGCTGGCCCTGGACGCCGCGCACAAGGCGGCCCCGGCCTGGGGCAGGACCCCGGTGGCCGAGCGCGCGCTGATCATCAACCGCATCGCGGACCGGATCGAGGAGAACCTGGAGCTGCTGGCGGTGGCCGAGACGTGGGACAACGGCAAGGCCGTGCGCGAGACGCTCGCCGCCGACATCCCGCTGGCTGCGGACCACTTCCGCTACTTCGCCTCGGCGATCCGCGCCCAGGAGGGCCGGCTCTCCCAGCTGGACGAGGACACCACCGCCTACCACTTCCACGAACCCCTCGGGGTGGTCGGGCAGATCATTCCGTGGAACTTCCCGATCCTGATGGCGGTCTGGAAGCTGGCCCCGGCCCTGGCCGCCGGCAACGCCGTCGTGCTCAAGCCCGCCGAACAGACCCCTGCCTCGATCCTGGTGCTGATGGAACTGCTGGCCGACATCCTGCCGGCAGGCGTGGTGAACGTGGTCAACGGCTTCGGCGTGGAGGCCGGCAAGCCGCTGGCCTCCTCCCCGCGGATCCGCAAGATCGCCTTCACCGGCGAGACCACCACCGGCCGGCTGATCAGCCAGTACGCCTCCCAGAACATCATCCCGGTCACCCTGGAACTGGGCGGCAAGAGCCCGAACATCTTCTTCTCCGACGTGGCCGAGGCTAACGATGCCTTCTACGACAAGGCGCTGGAAGGCTTCGCGCTGTTCGCCTTCAACCAGGGCGAGGTGTGCACCTGCCCGTCCCGGGCCCTTATCCAGGACTCGATCTACGACTCGTTCATGGCCGACGCCCTGGCCCGGACCCAAAAGATCGTCCAGGGCAACCCGCTGGATACCGACACCCAGATCGGCGCGCAAGCCTCCAACGACCAGCTGGAGAAGATCCTCTCCTACATCGACATCGGCCGCCAGGAAGGCGCCAAGGTGCTCACCGGTGGCGCCCGTGCCCAGCTGCCCGGAGACTTGGCGGAGGGCTACTACGTGGCGCCCACCGTCTTCGAGGGCACCAACAGCATGCGCATCTTCCAGGAGGAGATCTTCGGCCCGGTCGTCTCGGTGACCCGCTTCGGCGACTACGCCGAGGCGGTGCAGATCGCCAACGACACCCTGTACGGCCTCGGTGCCGGGGTCTGGTCCCGCAACGGAAACACGGCCTACCGGGCCGGCCGGGAGATCCAGGCCGGCCGGGTCTGGGTGAACAACTACCACGCCTACCCCGCCGGCGCCGCCTTTGGCGGCTACAAGTCCTCCGGGATCGGCCGGGAGAACCACGCCATGATGCTCGAGCACTACCAGCAGACCAAGAACCTGCTGGTCAGCTACAACGAGAACAGGCTCGGGTTCTTCTAAAAAATGGCGCCCTCCGAATCCGTTCTGGAGGCCGCGGCGGTGCTGCCCGGGGAGGACTTCTCCCGGGTGGCACTGACCGGATCCGCCGTCAGGTTGCTGCAGAAACTCTGGGCCGGCCACGGGCCGCTGATGTTCCACCAGTCCGGCGGCTGCTGCGACGGCTCCTCGCCGATGTGCTACCCGGCGGGCGAGTTCATCACCGCGGAAGCCGATGTGCTGCTCGGTGTGTTCGACCTGCCCGGCTGCGGGCCGCTGGAGTTCTGGATGTCGCGCGGGCAGTTCGCCTACTGGAAGCACACCCGGCTGACCGTGGACGTGGTGGCGGGCCGGGGCAGCGGTTTCTCCGTTGAAGCCCCCGAGGGCAAGCGCTTCCTGATCCGCTCGGAGCTGCTCGGCTTCCCCGGCTGAACCGCGGCCCTCGCTCAGGTCTGGTCCAGGACCTCGGCGAGCGCCGCCTGGCCGGCCGCCCGCAGCAGCGGGCTGTCGTCGGAATGGCCAGCAGGGCCGTGGCAATGTTCAACGCCCAGCCGCGGGCCCGCTGCCACGTCGCCGCGTCGATGCGCCGGCGCGACTCAAGGGCCTCGCGGAATTCCCGGCGGCCCGGCCCGTCAAAGACCAGCCAGGCTGCGGCCAGGTCGGTGGCCGGATCCCCGGCCGTCAGGTCACCGAAGTCAATCACCGCCGAGAGCCTGCCGCCGGTAGTGATGAGGTTGGCCGGGTGCAGATCCCCGTGCAGCCAAAGCGCGGGGCCGTTCCAGCCGGGTGCGGCGCACAGCTGCTGCCAGAGCCGGGCCGCTTCCGCCGCCTCCGGCAGCTCGGCTGCCAGCGAGGCCAGCCGCCGGCGCACGTCAGCATCCCGGGCCCGCAGCGGAACACCGCGGACCGGGTTGGCTGGCGCCTGCGGCGGCGCCGGCTGCCCGAATCCGGCCAGGAAAGCTGCCAGCTGGCCCGCCCAGCGCCGCCGCTGCGCGGCGGGCTGTCCGGCTGCCGTCGTGCCGTCAATCCAGCGCAGCACAGACCAGTGCCACGGAAAAAACGGCGACGGCGTGCCGCAGCGCAGCGGGGCCGGCACCGACATCTCCAGCCCGGTGGCCAGCTTCGGCAGCCAGGTCTGCTCGTGCAGCACCAGCGGCGCGGCGGCGGCGCGCCGCGGCAGCCTGACCGCGAGCGCATCACCCAGCCGGAAAATGGCATTGTCCCAGCCGGTGGCCGCCGAGCGCAGCGGCAGGGCGGCCAGGTCCGGGAACTGGTCGGCCAGCAGGCGCCGGACCAGGCCACCGCTCACCCGGATGTCCGCTGCAGGCATGCCCGCCATCGGCCGCCCTCCTTCCCTCCCCTCCCATCGAGACTACAGATCACGCCCGTTTCCGGCCGGGAAACGGGCGTGATCTGCCCAGTCGATGGAGGGGGTGCCGGCCAGGGGCCGGTGCTAGCCGGCCACGCCGAGGCGCTCGAAGATCAGCTCGCGGACGCGGCCGGCGTCGGCCTGTCCGCGGGTGGCCTTCATGACCCCGCCGACGATCGCGCCGGCCGCCTGCACCTTGCCGCCGCGGATCTTCTCCGCCACGTCCGGCTGGGCCGCCAGGGCAGCATCGATCGCCTCGAGCAGCGCCGCGTCGTCGGAGACCACGGCCATGCCGTGCTGCTGCACCACCTCGGCGGGGGTGCCCTCGCCGGCCAGCACGTGTTCGAGCACCTTGCGGGCCAGCTTGTCGTTGATCTTGCCGGCGCGGATCAGCGAGTCCAGCTCCACGATGGTCGCCGCCGTGATGCCCAGCTCCGCCGGGTCCACCTCGGCTTCCTTGGCCCGGCGGGAGACCTCGCCCATCCACCACTTGCGGGCCGCGGCGGCGCTGGCGCCGGCGGCAATGGTCTCCTCGATCGAGTCCATCACCCCGGCATTGACCACGTCGCGGAACTCGGCGTCGGAGTAGCCCCAGGCCTCCTTCAGCCGCCGGCGGCGCTCGGCGGGCGGCTCGGGCAGCTGCGCGCGCAGTTCCTCGATCCACTCCTCGCTGGTGACCACCGGCACCAGGTCCGGCTCCGGGAAGTAGCGGTAGTCGTCGGCGTCGGACTTGGGCCGGCCGGCGGTGGTGGAGCGGGTGTCCTCGTGCCAGTGGCGGGTCTCCTGGGTGACCTTCTGGCCGGATTCGAGCACCGCTGCGTGCCGCTGGATCTCGTAGCGCACGGCGCGTTCGACGGCACGCAGCGAGTTCACGTTCTTGGTTTCCGACCGCGTGCCGAAGGTGGCCGAGCCCTTGGGCATCAGCGAGACGTTGGCGTCGCAGCGCACGTTGCCGCGTTCCATCCGGGCATCCGACACGCCCAGGTTCTTCACGATCTCGCGGATGGTGGCCACGTAGGCCCTGGCCAGCTCGGGGGCCCGGGAACCGGCGCCGACGATCGGCTTGGTCACGATCTCCACCAGCGGCACGCCGGCCCGGTTGTAGTCGACCAGGGAGAAGTCGGCGCCCTGGATGCGCCCGGTGGCCCCGCCCATGTGGGTCAGCTTGCCGGCGTCCTCCTCCATGTGCGCCCGCTCGATCTCCACGGTGAAGACCGTGCCGTCCTCCAGTTCGATGTCGATGGCGCCGTCGTAGGCGATCGGGTCCTCGTACTGGGAGGTCTGGAAGTTCTTCGGGGTGTCCGGATAGAAGTAGTTCTTCCGCGCGAAGGTGCACGAGGGCGCGATCTTGCAGCCCAGGGCCAGGCCGATCTTGATCGAGTACTCCACCGCCGCCCTGTTCACTACCGGCAGCACCCCGGGCAGGCCCAGGTCCACCGGGCTGACATTGGTGTTCGGCTCGTCCCCGAAGGCATTCGGGGCCGCGGAGAACATCTTGGTCCGGGTGTTCAGCTCCACGTGGACCTCGAAGCCAAGTACCGGGTCGTACTTGGCCATGGCCTCGTCGAAGGAGAGGGTTTCATCCGTTACAGCAGTCATTTACTTCACACCTCCGAGAACCGGGGCCTGGGCAAGCAGCGGGCCGCCCCATTTTTCCTCCAGCAGGGCCTCGAGCGCGGCGCCGGCACGGTACAGCCGCACGTCCTCGCGGGCCGGGGCCAGGAACTGAATGCCCACCGGCAGCCCGTCGGCCAGGCCGCCGGGCACCGAGATGCCGGGCACGCCGGCCAGGTTGGCCGGAATGGTGGCGACGTCGTTCAGGTACATCGCCAGCGGATCGTCCAGCTTCTCCCCCAGCCGGAAGGCCGTGGTCGGAGCGGTCGGGGACACCAGCACGTCCGCCTGCGCGAAGGCGGCCTCGAAGTCGCGCTGGACCAGGGTCCGCACCTTCTGCGCCGAGCCGTAGTAGGCGTCGTAGTAGCCGGCCGACAGGGCATAGGTGCCCAGGATGATCCGGCGCTTGACCTCGTCGCCGAAGCCGGCGGCACGGGTGGCGCCCATCACGCGCTCGATGGTCATCGGCCCGTCCTCGGGCAGCACCCGCAGCCCGTAGCGCACGCCGTCGAACTTGGCCAGATTGGACGAGGCCTCCGAGGGCATGATCAGGTAGTAGGCGCCCAGGGCGTAGCGGAAGTTCGGGCAGGACACTTCGACGATCTCGGCCCCGGCGCCGCGCAGCAGCTGAAGGGACTCGTCGAAGCGCTGCTGCACTCCGGCGTCGTAGCCTTCACCCTGCAGCTCGCGGACCACGCCGATCCGCAGTCCGGCGACGTCCGCGGAGCGGGCCGCCTCGGCGAGCGCGCCCAGCGGGTCGGTCAGCGAGGTGGAGTCGGCCGGGTCGTGGCCGCCGATCACCTCGTGCAGCAGTGCCGAGTCCAGCACGGTCCGGGAGACCGGGCCGATCTGGTCCAGCGAGGAGGCCATGGCGATGGCCCCGTAGCGCGAGACGCCGCCGTAGGTCGGCTTCACGCCCACCGAACCGGTGACCGCCGCCGGCTGGCGGATGGAACCGCCGGTGTCGGTGCCCAGGGCCAGCGGGGCCTCGTACGCGGCCACCGCTGCGGCGGATCCGCCGCCGGAACCGCCGGGGATCCGGTCCAGGTCCCAGGGGTTGCGGGTGGGCCCGTAGGCCGAATGCTCGGTGGAGGACCCCATGGCGAACTCGTCCAGGTTGGTCTTGCCCAGCATCGGCATCCTGGCCTCGCGGATCCTGCTGATCACGGTGGCGTCGTAGGGGCTCATCCAGCCTTCGAGCATCTTCGACCCGGCGGTGGTGGGCTGGCCGATGGTCACGATCAGGTCCTTGATCGCGATCGGCACGCCGGCCAGGGCGTGCAGTTCCCCGGCCAGGCCGCCGGCCCGGAGGGCATCCACCTCGGCGGCGACGGCGAGGGCCTCCTCGGTGTTCACGTGCAGGAAGGCGTTCACCTCGCCGTCGACCTCGGCTATGCGGTCCAGGTGCGCCTGGGTGACCTCCACGGCGGAGACTTCCTTGGCGGCCAGCTTCGCGGCCAGGTCGGCAGCGCTGGAGCTAATCAGTTCGTTCACGGGGGCCTTACTCCTCATCCAGGATTGCAGGGACCTTGAAGCGGCCGTCCTCGGCATCCGGCGCGCCGGAGAGGGCCTGCTCGTTGGTCAGCGTCGCACCGGGCACATCCTCGCGGAACACGTTGGCCAGCGGAATCGGATGGGAGGTGGCCGGTACATCGTCGCCGGCCACTTCGCTGACGGTCTTGATCGAGTCGACGATGACGTCCAGTTCGCCGGCCATTTTGTCCAGCTCTTCCGCGGTCATCTCAATGTGGGCCAGCCGCGCCAAATGCGCGACCGCCTCACGATTGATCTCAGACATGGGTCTCCTGCAGATGGGGAACGGTTGTGGCTACCAGTCTACCGGCGCCGGGCAGGCCCCTTGAGGTCCAGCCGGAAGACCCACAGCCGGATATCGGTACCCGGCACGTTCCAGTCCCGCTCCGGGACGCGGACGAAGCCCAGGGACCAGTAGAGCCGGTGGGCCCGCTCCCAGTCGCTGCCCGTGGTCAGGCTGACCGCCTCGACGCCCGGAAGCTGCCGGGCGTGCTCGATGATGGCCTGGACCAGGGCCCGCCCCACGCCGGAGCGCTGGAGGGCGGGGTCGACCGCCAGCATGCGGAATTCCAGCTCGCCGGGGCGGGCAATGTCGGCGTACTCCCCGCCGGCGAGGGTCAGCGTCACCGCGCCGGCGACCTTCCCGTCCAGCTCGGCCACCCAGACGGTGGCATGTTCGGCGCGGTGCGCCACGTCCGCGAGCCGCTCGAGGTAGGCATCAGCCTCCGTCAGGTGCCCGCCGTGCAGGTACGCCGCCCGCGTCAGCCGGGCGACGTCGTCGTAATCGGCCTCGACGGCGGGCCGGACGGTGATGCTCACTTCCCGGCGGCCGCCGGTGCGCCCGGGACAGGCCGCGGCGCGGCCGGCAGCAGTGCCTCGACCTGCCGGGCGAGCCAGAGCAGGTCCGCGTCGGCACCGGGCACGGTGTCCAGTTCGACGCCGACCGGCAGGCCGGCGGCGCTGGTGCCCGCCGGCAGGGAGATGCCGGGCAGCCCCAGGACGCCGCCGAGGTTGGCGTGCCGGATGACGGTGGCGAAGGTGGGCACCTCGCGGCCGTTGAGCTCGATGGTGGTGTCCCGGCCGATTTCCGGGGCCGTGACCGGGGCCGTCGGCTGGATCACCGCGGCCACGCCGGCTTCCTCCACGGCCGCCTGGTACAGCTGCCGGGCCGTGGCCGCGTCCGCCAGCGCCTGCCGGTACGCTGCGTCGCCGGATTTCCGCAGCGCGGCGGCGGCCTCGAAGATGCCGCGCACGTCCTCGCTGGCGACGGCGTCCACAACGTCCTGAACGCTGGCGGAGGCGCCTCCGGCGGCCAGGTAGCCGGCCAGGTCCTCGGCCACCTCGTACAGGGCGATCGTCTGCCCCGCCGGGTCGGCCAGGTCCAGGACCTCGCGCAGCTGCACGGGCACCAGTTCGGCGCCGGCGGCCTCCAGCACCGCCAGGGTGCTGCGGAAGCAGGCCTCGACCTCCGGCTCAAGGTCCTGGCCGAAGGTGCTCTCCGGGACGCCCAGGCGCAGCCCGTCCAGCGGCAGCCCGGCGGCGTCGGCCCGGCGCCTGGCCGCGGCCGGCGGCTTCTGTCCGGCCAGCACCGCATCGAGCAGGATAATGTCGGCGACGCTGCGGGCCATCGGTCCCACCGTGTCGCGGGTGTGCGAAACCGGCACCAGGCCCGCGGACGGGTAGCGCCCGGCGGAGGGCCGGAACCCGACGATGCCGCAGTAGGCCGCCGGGATGCGCACCGAGCCGCCGGTATCGGCGGCCAGGGCCGCCGGTACCAGGCCGATGGCGACGGCGGCGGCGCAGCCTCCGCTGCTGCCCCCGGCCACCCGGGCAGGGTCGAACGGGTTGCGGACCGGGCCGAACGCTGCGTTGTTCGAGGTGATGCCGAAGGACAGTTCGTGCAGGTTGGCCTTGCCCGCCACCAGCGCGCCGGCGGCGCGCAGCCGGGCCGTCACGGGAGCGTCCTCGGCGGGGCGGTGGTCCTTCAGGGCCGGGGTGCCGCCGGTCGTCGGCATGCCGGCAGCGTCGATGGTGTCCTTCAGCACCACCGGGATGCCGGCCAGCGGCGCGTCCTGGGACGCCGCGTCCTGGCTGCCGGCAACGGATTCGAGCAGGGCCGGGAAGTTGTCGTGGATCAGCACTCCCAGCTGCTCCGCCCAGTCCCGCCGCCCGGCCAGCGCGCCGAGGTAGGCCGCCGCATCCAGCTGCCCGGTCCGCAGGTACTGCGCGGCTTCGGCCGCGGTCAGGTCCGGTGCCTGGGCGGCGGAAGGGGCAGGGGCGGGTGCAGTGGTGCTTTGTGTCATCCTTCCATGGTGATGGACCGCACGGCCGGCACCGGGGAACCGCCGCGCGGTGTAGCTCACATTTCTTTCCCCAAACCTTCCCGGGCATCCTCCAACCGACGCCCGGAGTCCATCCGGCCACGGTCCCGGAAAACTCTCAGACGGTGCCCGTTTCCAGCAGCTTGCGGAAGCCGTCCTCGTCCAGCACGGGGATGCCCAGCTGCTCGGCCTTGTCCAGCTTCGAGCCGGCATTCTCCCCGGCCACCACGTAGTTGGTGTTCTTCGACACGGACCCGGAGGCCTTGCCCCCGCGGATGATGATCGCCTCCTTGGCCTCGTCCCGGCTGAAGCCCTCGAGCGAGCCGGTGACCACCACGGTCAGGCCTTCGAGCGTGCGCGGGATGCTTTCGTCCACCTCGTCGGCCATCCGCACCCCGGCGTCCTTCCAGCGCTGCAGGATCTCGCGGTGCCAGTCCACGGCGAACCATTCCTTCAGCGACGCCGCGATGGTCGGGCCCACGCCGTCCACATGGGCCAGTTGTTCCTCCGTGGCGTTCTCGATCCCGTCCATGGTGCGGAAGGCGGTGGCGAGGGCCCTGGCCGCGGTCGGTCCCACATGGCGGATGGACAGCGCCACCAGCACCCGCCAGAGCGGCTGGCTCTTGGCCTTGTCCAGTTCCTCGAAGAGCTTCTGGGTGTTGGCCGTGGGCACCGAGGGCTTCTTCGCGGTGCCCCGGGTGTAGAAGTAGGGCACCAGTTCGAAGACGCCCGTACCCTGGCCCTTGGACCGCTTCTCCCGCCACACCCGCACGTCCGCCAGCCGGGCGCGCAGTTCCGGGTCGGGATGGCTGGCCGCCAGGTCGAAGAGCTCGGCCTCGGTGGTGATCACGCCCGGGCCCCCGGGCGCGACGGCTCCTCCGTTCTCTGCCGGATCCGGGCCGGGTCCCATGGTCAGGGCCACGGCGGCTTCCTCGCCGAGGGCCTCGATGTCGAAGGCGCCGCGGCCGGCCAGGTGGGCCACCCGCTGGGTCAGCTGCGCCGGGCAGGACCGGGCATTGGGGCAGCGCAGGTCCACATCCCCTTCCTTGCCCGGGGCCAGCGGCGTGCCGCAGGACGGGCACTCGGCCGGCATCACGAATTCGCGCACCTTTGGCTCCTGCGCGTCCCGCAGGGCCACCACCGGGCCCACGATTTCCGGAATGACGTCCCCGGCCTTGCGCAGCACCACGATGTCCCCGATCATGACGCCCTTGGCCTTGACCACATCCTGGTTGTGCAGCGTGGCCATTTCCACCGTGGAGCCGGCCACCTTCACCGGCTCCATCACCCCGTAGGGCGTGACCCGGCCGGTGCGCCCGACATTGACCCGGATGTCCAGCAGCTTGGTGTGCACCTCCTCCGGCGGATACTTGTAGGCCACGGCCCAGCGCGGCACCCGCGAGGTGTGGCCCAGGGCCCGCTGCAGCCCGAAGTCGTCCACCTTGATGACGATCCCGTCGATCTCGTGCAGCAGATCGTGCCGGTGCTGCCCGAAGTGCCCGATGAAGTCCAGGACCTGCTCGAAGCTGTCCATGACCTGGAAGTACGGACTGACCGGCAGCCCCCAGCCGCGCAGCAGCGCATAGGTTTCTGACTGGCTGCCGGCGGCCAGGCCTTCGCGGGCGCCAAGGCCGTGGACGAACATGCTCAGCGGCCGCCGGGCAGTCACCGCCGGATCCTTCTGCCGCAGCGAGCCGGCTGCGGCATTGCGCGGATTGGCGAACGGGGCCTTGCCCTCGGCCACCATCTGCTCGTTGAGCTCGCGGAAGCCGCTGGTGGCAATGAAGACCTCGCCCCGGATTTCCAATTCCGCAGGGAGGTTGCTGCCGGCCAGCCGGGTGGGGATGTCCTTGATAGTCAGCGCATTGTGCGTGATGTCCTCGCCGGTGGTTCCGTCGCCGCGGGTGGCGGCCCGGACCAGCTCGCCGTTGCGGTAGAGCAGGTTGACGGCGAGGCCGTCGATCTTGACCTCGGCCAGCCAGCGCAGCGGGCGGTCCCCGCCCAGCCGGGCCACCGAGGCGGTGGCCCGCTCGACCCAGGCCTGCAGTTCCTCGAGCGAGAAAACGTCCTCCAGGCTGTACATCCGCTGCAGGTGGCGCACCGGCGTGAACGCCGCGGACACCTCGCCGCCCACCTCCTGGGTGGGCGAGTCGTTGGCCACCAGTTCCGGGTGCAGGGCCTCGAGCTCCTCCAGGTGCCGGTACAGCGCATCGTACTCGGCATCGGAGATCAGCGGGGCGTCCTCGGTGTAGTACGCGTGGCGGTGGCGGCGGACCTCGTCCACCACACGCTGGTATTCCTCGCGCACTGCCTCGCTGGGCAGCTGATCGGGCTGCCAGGCTTCGGCCGGGGCCGTTTCTTCCGGTGCTGTTTCTTCGGGCTGGATTTCCGCTGTGCTCACGGGTCTATCTTGCCGCATTGCCCGGCCGCCTCAGTCCGCGGCGGCGTCGATCACCACCAGGGTGATGTTGTCCCGCCCGCCCGAGCGCAGTGCCGCCTGGATCAACGAATCCACCACGTCCTGCGGATGGGCCAGCGTGGCGAGGATGGTATGCAGGTGGTCGTCGCTGACCTCGCCGGTGAGCCCGTCGGAGCAGATCAGCATCCGGTCCCCCGGTTCCACCGGCAGCAGCCAGAAGTCCGGCTCCGCGTCCTCGCCGGTGCCCAGGGCGCGGGTGATGACGTTGCGCCGCGGATGGACCAGCGCCTGCTGGGCGGTGATCCGCCCCAGGTCCTGCAGCTCCTGCACCTCGGAGTGGTCCCGGGTGATCTGTTCGAGCCGGCCCTGGCGCAGCCGGTAGGTGCGCGAGTCCCCGACGTTGAACACCAGCCAGGCAGGCCGGCCCTCCGCCTCCACCAGCGCCACCCCGCTCACGGTGGTGCCGGCCCGGGAACCGGCCGCCTGCCTGATCCGCTGGTCCGCGGCCGCGAGCCGCCGCCGCAGCTCCTCCCGGGTAATGGCCTGGCCGGCGTGCACGCCGTTGACCTCCCGGCCGGCCGGGTCCAGCTGCAGGGTTTCCACGCAGATCCGGCTGGCGACGTCGCCGGCCTCGTGGCCGCCCATCCCGTCGGCGACGGCGAACAGGGGCGGCGCCACGAGCAGGGCATCTTCGTTC
Organism: Arthrobacter mobilis; assembly: GCF_012395835.1. Taxonomy (GTDB): domain Bacteria; phylum Actinomycetota; class Actinomycetes; order Actinomycetales; family Micrococcaceae; genus Crystallibacter; species Crystallibacter mobilis. The sequence goes on along the minus strand of NZ_JAAZSQ010000001.1, from coordinate 485,586 downwards.
AGCTGCCTGCGCAGCCCGCGGTCGGTGCCCTGCCCGACCGTCAACCGGATGGATGCCATCTGCCTAGTCCACCACCAGGCCGGTGCCGCGGCCACGGGCCAGGGTCACCGGATGGATCTCGCCGAAGCCGCGCACGGTGCGCACCTTCTGGGGCATGAGCACGAAGCGCTCGTCCCCGGCCAGCGTGGCGGCGGTGCTGGAATCGAGCAGCACCGTGCCGGGCTCGGCCAGGGCCGTGAGCCGGGCCGCCAGGTTGACCGTGGGCCCGTAAATGTCCCCGAGCCGGGAGAGGATCCCGCCCCAGACCATCGCCACGCGCGCCGAGGGCAGCAGATCGTCGTCACCGATCGCCTTGGCCAGGGCCAGCGAAATCTCGGCCCCGGCCTGCGGCGTCGAGGCAATGAAGAGCACTTCGTCGCCGATGGTCTTGACCAGCCGGCCGCCGCCCACGGAGATGATTTCCGCGCACCGGTGCTCGAAGCGCTGGACCAGCTGGGCCAGGGTCTTCTCGTTCATCTGCCGGGACAGGCTGGTGTAGGAGACCAGGTCGGCGAAGCCGACGGCGCGCAGCAGCGGCAGCGAACTGTCATCGTCCTCCCCGGCCTCGGTCCCCAGCCCGGCCTCGGCCCGCACCGTCAGCCGGGACACCGCCGCGTTGAGCTGGCGGCGGTAAGAATACAGCAGCACCCGTTCGAGCGGGTCGATCAGGTTCGGCAGTTCGGTGACCAGCCGCTTGCGCGCCTGGGCATCGGTGATGCCCAGCTGGTGCACCATTTCCTCCACGACTGCCTCCACCTGCCACACCACCATGCGGTCGGTCATCTGGCCGATCGACCGGGTAATGGAGATGGCCGCCTCCTCGGTCAGCCGTTCCTCGCGGACCAGGTTGATGATGGTGGTCAGTGCCTCGATGTCCGCCGGGGTGAAGGCCACGTCCTCGTCGCCGAGATTCGCAAAGCCCAGGGCCCGCCAGAGCTTGCGGGCCGAGAGCAGGGATACCCCGGCGGCAGCGGCGACCTCGCGGCGCTTGAGCGTCCGCTCCCCGCCCAGCAGCCGGACCTCCAGGTCGCGCACGGCGTGCCGGTCCACCTTGTCCGGCTGGGGATCCTCGCGCAGGTCCTGGCGGACGGCCGCCAGCTCTGCGTGCGGGATGATCCGGGGCATGGACAGGGTCATCGGCTCCGGTTCCTCGAAACCTCCGGGCCGTTCGTCCTGTCCGCCGCTGCTCAACACCTGCCATCCCTTCTGCCGTCGTGATCCGGTTGTTACCAATCTACCGGTCGTACCGTCAGTTTCTACCCAGCGTAGAAGCCTGTGTCCTGCGCCGTGCCGTGCCCGGTGCCGTCCGGGCCCTGGGGCCGCTCCCCCGGCCAGGCAGCGGGCAGCTGCTCGATGGCCCGGGCCACCAGCGTCCGGAAGCGGTGCACCTCGGGCACGTCCACCAGCCGGGTGGACCGGCCCGGTCCCGCGTCGGCACGCAGGTTGCCGCTGCGCAGCATCCGCTGCAGCAGGGACTGTTCGGCGTGCACCGCATAGATGCCCGCCAGCGGCGTCTCCTGCTCGCTGCGCCGGCCCCAGCCGCGCCGCACCAGCAGCCGCTGGTTGGTCAGCACGTACCGGGTGGAGCACCAGCGCAGCAGCGGCACCACGAACAGCCGCAGGGCCAGCAGCACGGCCGCGGCCAGCAGCGCTGCCTGCAGGACCGGCTGCCACTGGGCCACCCAGTCGATGTGCTGCCCGCGGGTCAGCCGGCCGGCGCCGAAGCCGGCGGCCAGCAGCACCAGCAGCAGCGCCAGGAACGGCCAGAACAGGGAGCGCGCCTGCGGGCGCGTGGCCACGATGACCTGCTCCCCCGGCCAGAGCTTCAGGCGCACCGGCACCACCGGACACGGCCGCCCTCCGGGAGCGGCCCGGAAACCCGGGCAACAGCTGGCAAATCAGGATCCTTCGTCGGGGCGCAGGTGCACGACGTCGCCGGCGGCGACCACGTGTTCGGTGCCGTCCCCGGCGCGCACCCGCAGCGCTCCGTAGCTGTCCAGGCCGACGGCCTGGCCGACGATCTCCGAGCCGCCGGGCAGCTGGGCCCGCACCTGCTGGCCCAGGGTGACCATCACCTGCTCCAGCCGGGACATCAGGCTGGTCCCGTCCGGCCATTCGGCGTCCGCCTTGCCGTTGACGTCGCAGAACTGCCGGTAGCGCTGGGCAAAGATCCGCAGGTAGGACATCAGCAGGACGGTGCGGTCCGTCGTCGCACCCTTCTCCAGCGCCACGGACGTGGCGGTGGGCACCGGCAGTTCGTCCTTGCCGAGCGTGACGTTCAGTCCGGTGCCGACGACGACGGCCGGCGGCGTGCCGTCCGGATAGGTGACCATCTGGGCCAGGATCCCGGAAATCTTCCGGCCGTTGACCAGCACGTCGTTGGGCCACTTCACCACGGCCCGGAGCTTGGCATGGTCGCCGAGCGCCTCGGCCAGGGCCAGCGCGGCCACCAGCGAGCACCAGGCGTAGCTCTGCGTCGGCAGCGGCATGCCGGCACGGTTGTGCGGGCGCAGCAGCACGCTGACGATCACCGAGGACCGGGCGGGGGCCGTCCATTCGCGGTCCAGCCGGCCCTTGCCGGCGGTCTGCTCCTCGGCGGCGAGGATGCTCAAGTCGGACCAGCCGACCTTGTCCGCGCCCGCCTTGGCGGCCAGATCCGCATTGGTGGAACCGGTGGACTCGACCAGCTCCAGCCGCCGGTACGGGCCCAGCGGTGCGCAGACGGCGTCGCTGAGCCCGTCCAGGTCCAGGGCGGGACGGTCGACGTCGGGAAAACTCTGGCTCATGGCATCCATCCTACTGAGCACTGCCGCACCGGACACCCCCGCCGCACCGGAGACCTCCGGCGCGCCCGGCCCGGGCCGCAGGCAAAAGCTCCTCCGGGGAAATTGTAGGATCCCTACAGCGGTTGCCGCATCCATCCTCACTAGACTGGGACCTACGATGCCTGGACCACCGGCATTTTTGTGCGAACCCTACTTAAACCTATGTATTTTGGTCCCCCGACCAGCCGGCGCCCGCGTTCGGCCCCTCGCCAGCTGCAGAATCCGGAGAATATATGAGCCTCGATCAAGAACTTGATCTTCAGACCACTGCCGGCAAGATCGCGGACTTCCGCCGCCGGCAGGCACGGTCCCTGGAGCCGTCAGGTCCCGAGGCGGTCGCCAAGCAGCATGCCCGCGGCAAGCACACCGCCCGCGAGCGGATCGAACTGCTGGTGGATGCGGGCTCCTTCGTGGAATTCGACGCCCTCGCCACCCACCGCTCCACCGCGTTCGGCATGGAGAAGAAGAAGCCGCTGGGCGATGGCGTGGTCTCCGGCTACGGCACGGTGGATGGCCGGCTGGTGGGGCTGTACAGCCAGGACTTCTCCGTCTACGGCGGGTCGCTGAGCCAGGTCAACGGCGAGAAGATCGTCAAGGTGCAGGAATTCGCGCTGCGCAACGGCTGCCCCGTGATCGGCATCAACGACGGCGGCGGCGCGCGCATCCAGGAAGGGGTCGCCTCGCTGGCCATGTTCGCGGACATTTTCCGCAACAACGTGGCCGCCTCCGGCGTCGTCCCGCAGATCTCGCTGATCATGGGTCCGTGCGCCGGCGGCGCCGCCTACTCCCCGGCCCTGACCGACTACGTGGTCATGGTGGACAAGACCTCGCACATGTTCATTACCGGCCCGGACGTGATCAAGACGGTCACCGGGGAGGAAGTGGACATGGAGACCCTGGGCGGGGCGCGGCAGCACAACGCCACTACCGGCACCGCCACCTACCTGGCCGCGGACGAGAAGGACGCCATCGAGTTCGTCCGCGACCTGCTGGAGTTCCTGCCCTCGAACAATCTCTCCGAGGCGCCGCGGATGGACTTCCAGGAGCAGCTCGAGGTCACCCCCGGCGACCTGCTGCTGGACGACCTGATCCCGGATTCGGCCAACCAGCCCTACGACATGCGCACCGTCATCGAGCACATAGTCGACGACGGCCACTTCCTGGAGATGCAGGCCCTGTACGCCCCCAACGTGATCATCGGCTACGGGCGCGTGGAAGGGGCGACCGTGGGCGTGGTGGCCAACCAGCCGATGCAGTTCGCCGGCACCCTGGACATCAACGCCTCGGAGAAGGCAGCACGCTTCGTGCGCCACTGCGACGCCTTCAACATCCCGATCCTGACCCTGGTGGATGTCCCCGGCTTCCTGCCCGGCAAGGACCAGGAGTTCAACGGGATCATCCGCCGCGGCGCGAAGCTGCTCTATGCCTACGCCGAGGCCACCGTGCCGAAGCTGACGGTGATCACGCGCAAGGCCTACGGCGGCGCGTACATCGTGATGGGCTCGAAGAAGCTTGGCGCGGACCTGAACCTGGCCTGGCCCACCGCGCAGATCGGCGTCATGGGCGCCCAGGGCGCGGTCAATATCCTCTACCGCCGCGAACTGGCCGCGGTGGAGGCGGACGGCGGCGACGTCGAGGCCCGCCGCCGGGAGATCATTGCCCGCTACGAGGAAGAACTGCTCAACCCCTACCAGGCCGCCGAGCTGGGCTACGTGGACGCGGTGATCGCCCCGGCCGATACCCGGGTGCAGATCGTCCGCGGCTTGCGCGCCCTGCGCGACAAGCGCGCCGCCATGCCGCACAAGAAGCACGGAAACATCCCGCTATGACCACGAACCGCGAAGACCAGGAAACCCCGCTGCTCACGGTCGCCAAGGGCAACCCGGCGCCCGACGAACTGGCGGCCCTGACCGCCGTCATCCTGGCCCTGCAGTCCGCCGGCGGCGCCGGTGCGGACTCCGGCACCCAGGTCCCGGGCCGGCGTCCGCGCCCGCGCCGGCGCGAACTGCTGCGCCCGGTGGTGCCGTTCGGCCCCGGCGCCTGGCGGCACAGCTACCGCTAACGCTTCGCAGCCTCCCGCTACTCGCTTCGCTCGCAGCGGGGCCCTTGGCTGCCCGCTGCAGGCGGACAGTCCCTGGCTGGCGGAGCCGCCTTTTTCCGGTAGCCTCGACGCGTGAGCAACCAGCCGACCGAAACCTCCTCCGGCGCCCAGGCTGCGGCCCGGGTGCCGTCCGCCATCGACGAGGCCGCCAACGGCTACACCCGGCGGCTGCTGGAGCTGAGCCCGACGCTGGCCACCAGCCTGGGCATTCCCGGCCGCGACACCGAATACGACGACTACTCCCCTGCCGGCGTGGAGGCCTTTGCCGCAGCCGCCCGGCAGGCCCTGGCCCGGCTGGACGGCCTGGAGCCGGCCGACGACGTGGACCGCGTGACGCTGGACGCGATGCGCGAGCGCCTGGGACTGGACCTGGAAATCCACGGCACCGGCTGGAACCTGGCCGAGCTGAACAACATCGCCTCGCCGGCCCAGGGCATCCGCGCCGTCTTCGACCTGATGCCCGCCGCCACCACCGGCGACTGGGAGAACATCGCCGGGCGGATGGCCAATGTCCCGGAGGCCGTCGGCGGCTACATCGCCTCGCTGCGCGCGGCCCGGGACCGCGGCCTGGTCGCCGCCGTCCGGCAGATCCGGGCGGTGATCGAACAGGCCACCGCCTATGCCGCCGGTGACGGCTTCTTCCGCACCTTCGCCGCCGGCGCCCGGGCCGGCGACGGCGACCTGCCGCCGCAGCTGCGTGCCGCCCTCGAATCCGCGGCACGCACCGCCTCGGAGGCGTACCTGTCGCTGGCGTCTTTCCTGCGGGACGAGCTGCTGCCGGCCGCGCCGGAGGAAGACGCCGTCGGGCGCGAACGGTACGCGCTGATGTCCCGGCAGTTCCTCGGCGCCGCCGTCGACCTCGACGAGACCTACCACTGGGGCATCGAGGAACTGGACCGGATCATCGCCGAACAGGAAGCAGTGGCCGGGCAGATCCGGCCCGGCGCCACGATCGAGGAGGCCATGGCCCTGCTCGACGCCGACCAGTCCCGCCGCCTGCACGGCACCGGCGCCCTGCAGGCGTGGATGCAGGAACTCTCCGACGCCGCAATCGCGGCCCTGGCCGGCACCCACTTCGAGATCCATGAGCCGATGCGCCGGCTGGAATGCCTGATCGCTCCCACCCACGAGGGCGGCATCTACTACACCGGGCCCTCGGAGGACTTCTCCCGGCCCGGGCGCATGTGGTGGTCGGTGCCCGAAGGCGAGGACACCTTCACTACCTGGAAGGAAACCACCACCGTCTACCACGAGGGCGTACCGGGGCACCACCTGCAGATTGCCACCGCCACCTACCGCCGGGACACCCTCAACGAGTGGCGCCGCAACATCTGCTGGGTCTCCGGGCACGGCGAGGGCTGGGCCCTGTATGCGGAGCGGCTGATGGACGAGCTCGGCTTCCTCGCCGACCCCGGGGACCGGATGGGCATGCTGGACGCCCAGCGCATGCGCGCCGCCCGCGTGGTCTTCGACATTGGCGTGCACCTGCAGCTGCCCATGCCGGCCCGCTGGGGCACCGGAACCTGGACCCCGGAGAAGGGGTACGGGTTCCTGCGCCGGAACATTGCCATCAGCGAGGCCCAGCTGAAGTTCGAGTTCACCCGCTACCTGGGCTGGCCCGGCCAGGCACCGTCCTACAAGCTCGGCCAGCGCCTGTGGGAGCAGATCCGGGACGAACTGCACCGCCGCGACCCGGACGGGTTCGACGTCAAGGCCTTCCACACGCGGGCCCTGAACCTGGGCTCGGTGGGCCTGGACACGCTGCGCCGCGCCCTGCTCGGGGACTGAGCCCGCTGCCCGCCCGGGCGGGCAGCGGCCCGGTCAGAGCGGCGGAATCTTGTGGTTGTGCCGGAAGACATTGTCCGGGTCCCCCACGCCCTTGAGCCGGCGCAGCCGCCGGAACTTCTCCGGCCCGAACGCCTCCGCGATCCGGGCCGGGCCCTCGTCCCCGATGAAGTTCGGGTACACGCGCCCGGCAGCCCGGCGCTTCATGGCGGCGTCGGCGTTCCGGGCAAAGGCGACGTTTTCCTCCGCCGCGGCGGGATCCTCCCAGACGGGATACATGCTCCCGCCGCCGCCGGCGCCAAGGGCCGGTGGCAGAGGCGTCGCGCCGCGGCCGGGGCGAGCCGTTCGTCACATCCGGGGTGGGAATAAACCGGCCGCGCCGCGCCGACAAGGGCAAATCGGGGATTGCGGATAATGACGGCGCCGGGCAGCGCGAAACATTTCTCAATATTGGTTTCTCCCTGCTATGGGCCACTCACTACCGTCATGGAGTGACTACAGCTACCACCGCACAGAGCAAGGGCAGGAAACTGCCCGGCTGGGCCCGCTCCTTCGGCCCGCAGATCATCGCCGCCCTTGTGGCCGGCCTCGCCCTCGGCCTCTGGGCCAGGTCCATGGGCGAACCCGCCGAAGGGCAGGCGAACTGGCTCGCCCAGACCCTGACCACCATCGGCGCCAGCTACGTTTCGCTGCTCAAAGCCGCCGTCGCCCCGCTGATCTTCACCGCCGTCGTCAGTTCCGTGGCGAACCTGCGCGCGGTCTCCAACGCCGCCCGGCTGGCCTGGCAGACCCTGCTCTGGTTTGCCATCACCGCCTTCGCCAGCGTGCTGATCGGCATCGGCCTGGGCGTGCTGCTGCAGCCGGGCGCCACGGATGCCCCCACGTCCCCGGCCGAATACAGCGGCCGCACCGGCGACTGGTGGGCCTTCCTGACCGGCCTCGTCCCGTCCAATTTCCTCGGCATTGAAGCCGCCACCAAGACGGCCGACACCGGCGCGCTCACCACCAGCCTGAGCTTCAACGTGCTGCAGATCCTGGTCATCGCGGTAGCCGTGGGCATTGCCGCGCTGAAGCTGGGCAAGCCGGCCGAACCGTTCCTGGCCCTGAACGCCTCGGCGCTGGCGGTCATCCAGAAGGTGCTGTGGTGGATCATCCGGATTGCCCCGGTCGGTACCGTAGGCCTGATCGGCAAGGCGGTGGCCACCTACGGCTGGGAGACCATCGGGTCCCTGGGCATGTTCACGGTGTCGGTCTACGCCGGCCTGCTGCTGGTGCTGTTCGTGGTCTACCCGGTGCTGGCCAAGGCCCACGGACTTGCCGTCCGGCAGTGGTTCTCCGGAGCCTGGCCGGCGATCCAACTGGCGTTCGTCTCGCGCTCCTCGATGGGCACCCTGCCGCTGACCCAGCGGGTCACCGAGCGCAACCTCGGCGTCCCGCGGGCCTACGCCTCCTTCGCCGTGCCGCTGGGCTCGACCACCAAGATGGACGGCTGCGCCTCGATCTACCCGGCTGTGGCAGCGATCTTCGTGGCACAGTTCTTCGGCGTGCCGCTGGACGTCGTGGACTACCTGCTGATCGTCATTGTCTCGGTGCTCGGCTCCGCCGCCACCGCGGGCACCACCGGGGCCACCGTCATGCTGACCCTGACCCTGTCCACCCTGGGCCTGCCGCTGGAGGGCGTGGGCCTGCTGCTGGCCATCGACCCGATCCTGGACATGGGCCGCACCGCGGTGAACGTGGCCGGCCAGACCCTGGTCCCGACCATCGTCGCCAAGCGGCAGGGCATCCTGGACCTCCCGCTTTACAACGCCCGCCGTTCCGCCGATCCCTTCGCCGACGACAGCGCAGATACCGCCGCCGCCGCCCCGGCAGCGGGCGTCCCGGAGCCGGCGCGGGCCTGACCGGTCCGGCACCAGCGGGCTGCGGCCCCGGGGAATCCCGGGGCCGCAGCCCGTTTAAGCAGCCCGTTAAAGAGAGCGGGACCGGTGCACCCCCCAACGGTGCACCGGCCCCATCCGGCCGGGCGCGTGGACCTGGCCGGGGCCACCAATCCTGCCGGATATTTCCCGACCCATCCTACGGCCCGCGCGGCACATAGTTGACAAGTCATCATTAGATGACGGCCGGATCACAACTTGGCCACGGCCTGCCGCCGGGGTCAGCCACTAGGGTTAACAGCGTGAGTGAACTGCGACTGATCCTTGCCTCTGCCTCCCCCGCCCGCGCCAAGCTCCTCCAGGATGCGCGCATTGCCCACACGGTGCTGGTTTCCGACGTCGACGAGGATGCCGTCACCGCCCGCTACGGCATCACCGATCCGCACGACACGGCGCTGCTGCTTGCCCGGGCCAAGGCCGAGGCCGTGGCCGCGCTGCCGGAGGCCGAAGGCGCCCTGGTCCTCGGCTGCGACTCGGTCTTCGAACTCGACGGCGAACCGCACGGCAAGCCGTACGAGGCCGAGGTCGCGCGCGAGCGGATCCGCCGCATGAGCGGGCGCCACGGCGTGCTGCACACCGGCCACTGGCTGGTGGACTGCCGCGACACCGAGGCGGAGGACGACGGCGCCGCCGGCTCCGGCGCCACCGTCGGCGCGGTGGCCTCGGCCGGCGTGTACTTCGCCCAGCTCACCGATGCCGAGATCGAGGCCTACATTGCCACCGGCGAACCGCTGCAGGTGGCCGGCTCCTTCACCATCGATTCCCGCGGCGGGGCCTTCATCGAGCGGGTCGACGGCGATCCGCACGCCGTCATCGGGCTGTCCGTGTCCACGCTGCGCAAGCTGCTGGCCAGCGCGCACGTGCGGATCACCGACCTCTGGGAGTAGCAAGAAGCAGCGGCAGCCCTGCCGCAGCCCTACCGCGCGCCTCCGGCTGCGCCAGGGCTTGACTTCCGCCGCCCCTGCCATCCAAGGTGGTCGTCATCCGGGAACTCCCCGACCAGGCGGCAGCAATCGGGATGGGCAAGGGGGATGGATCAGATGCCAGCTTCGGCGAAAACCTCCGCGGTGACCGGCAGCAAGTGGTTCAAGCCGGCCGCAGCCGCCGTCCTGACAGTGCTCGCCATGCTGGCCGTGGTGCTGCTGGCCATGTGGCTGCGGACCCTGCCGGCCGTCCAGGGCTTCCTGGCCGCCTATCCCGGCCACTCCCGGCTGCCCGAGGCAGCACCGGCAGGCCTGCCCGCCTGGCTGGGCTGGCAGCATTTCCTCAATGCGTTCTTCCTCGTGCTGATCATCCGCACCGGCTGGCAGGTACGTACCACCGCGCGGCCGAAAACGTACTGGACGCGCAACAACAAGGGCCTGGTCCGGACGAAGAATCCGCCGCAGAAGATCAGCCTGGAACTGTGGTTCCATCTGGTCCTGGATGTCCTCTGGGTGCTCAACGGGATCATCTTCGCCGTCCTGCTGCTGGCCACCGGGCAGTGGATGCGCATCGTGCCCACCAGCTGGGACGTCTTCCCCAACGCCCTGTCCGCGGCCCTGCAGTACGCCTCGCTGGACTGGCCCACCGAGAACGGCTGGATCAGCTACAACAGCCTGCAGCTGCTGGCCTACTTCGCCACGGTCTTCATCGCGGCCCCGCTCGCGGTCGCCAGCGGACTGAGGATCTCGCCGTCGTGGCCCAAGCGCGCCGGCCGGCTCAACCGGGTCTTTCCGATCGAAGCCGCCCGGGCCGTCCACTACCCGGTGATGGTCTACTTCGTGGCCTTCACCGTGGTCCATGTGGTCCTGGTCTTTGCCACCGGGGCGCTGCGCAACCTCAACCACATGTACGCGGCGCGCGACGACGGCGGCTGGCTCGGATTCTGGCTCTTCGCCGCCTCCCTGGCCGTCACGGCCGCTGCGTGGTTCCTGGCCCGGCCGCTCTTCCTGCGTCCGGTGGCTGCCCTGATGGGCAAGGTCTCCCGGTGACCGCGTTTGTAGGACACCTACAAAAAACCTGGCCGCTTCACCCGACCAAGGCACCGTTGATAGGCGAAAACCGCAAAATCGCGTTAGGCTCCGAGGGGATAGAAGGAGCCAGAAGAAATGACCAAGAGCATCACCAAGGTCCTCATCGCCAACCGTGGTGAGATTGCGGTCCGCGTCATCCGCGCCGCGCGGGACGAAGGCATCGCCACAGTGGCCGTCTATGCGGATCCGGACCGGGACGCGCTGCACGTGCGCCTGGCCGACGAGGCCTTCGCCCTCGGCGGCAGCACGGCCGCCGAGTCCTACCTGGTGATGGACAAACTGCTCCAGGTGGCCGAGGCCGCCGGCGCGGACGCCGTCCATCCCGGCTACGGCTTCCTCTCCGAGAACGCCGAGTTCGCGGCCAAGGTCATCGGCGCCGGCCTGGTCTGGATCGGCCCGCCCCCTGAAGCAATCGCCATGCTCGGCGACAAGGTGCAGGCCCGGCATATCGCCGACAAGGTCGGCGCCCCGCTGGTGCCCGGCACCCCGGACCCGGTCAAGGACGTCCAGGAAGTGCTGGATTTCGCCGACAGCTACGGCCTGCCCTTGGCCATCAAGGCAGCCTACGGCGGCGGCGGACGCGGCATCAAGGTGGTCCGGGACCGGGAGCAGGTGGCCGAGGCCTACGAGTCGGCCGTGCGCGAGGCGACGGCAGCGTTCGGGCGCGGCGAGTGCTTCGTCGAGCGTTTCCTGGACGCTCCCCGCCACGTGGAGACCCAATGCCTGGCCGACGCGCACGGCAACGTCGTCGTCGTCTCCACCCGCGACTGCTCGCTGCAGCGGCGCAACCAGAAGCTGGTCGAGGAAGCCCCGGCCCCGTTCCTGACCGAGGAGCAGAACCGCCGGCTCTACGAATCCTCCAAGGCCATCCTGCGCGAGGCCGGCTACCAGGGCGCCGGCACCTGCGAGTTCCTGGTCGGCCGGGACGGCACGATTTCCTTCCTGGAGGTCAACACCCGGCTGCAGGTGGAGCACCCGGTATCCGAGGAAGTCACCGGGATCGACCTGGTCCGCGAGCAGTTCCGGCTGGCCCGCGGCGAGGAACTGGGCTATCCGGACCCGGAAATCCGCGGCCACTCCATCGAGTTCCGCATCAACGGCGAGGACGCCGGCCGCAATTTCATGCCCGCCCCGGGCACCGTCTCCACCTTCAGGCTGCCCTCCGGTCCCGGCGTCCGGGTGGATTCGGGCATCGAAGCCGGCGAGGTCGTCGGCGGCAACTTCGACTCCATGCTGGCCAAGCTCATCGTCACCGGCAGCACCCGCCGGCAGGCCCTGGAACGGGCCCGGCGCGCCCTGGACGAGATGGAGATCGGCGGCATGCCCACCGTGCTGCCCTTCCACCGCTCGGTGGTCACGGACCCTGCCTTCGCCCCGGCCGAAGGTCCGTTCACCGTGCATACGCGCTGGATCGAAACCGAATTCATCAATGACATTCCCGCGTTCGACGCCGCCGAGGCCGCCGCTGCCGGCGAGGACGCCGGACGCCAGCGGGTCACGGTCGAGGTCGGCGGCAGGCGCCTGGAAGTGGTCCTGCCCGCAGGGCTGGGCGCGGCCGGGCCGGTGCGCACCAACGGCAAGCCCAAGCGCGCCCGCGGCCGCACGGCCCCCGGCGGCACGGCCGCTGCCGGCGGGGACGACTTGACCTCGCCGATGCAGGGCACGATCGTCAAGGTGGCCGTCAGCGACGGTGACCTGGTCTCCGAAGGCGACCTCGTCGTCGTCCTCGAGGCCATGAAGATGGAGCAGCCGCTGACCGCCCACAAATCCGGCACCGTGTCCGGCCTGCGCGCCCGGCCCGGCGATACCGTCACCGCCGGCGCCGTGCTGGCGACCATCGAGGACTGACCGGCTCCGGCTTACCGGTCCCCGCAGCCTCAGCTGCGGGGACCGGCGCGTTTAACCGGAACCAACCGGGGGTTCGCACCCGGAATCGTAACCGGGTCTTAACCTCAGCGACCGGTTCCGAGACTGGCGGATACGCGCTTGGTAAGTATGCTTAGTGGTACCGGCTGGTCCGTGAGCGATCGTGCGAGGAGGAAGTATCAGGCACCTGCCGGCGAACTACGGTCATCGAAAAGGAGATGCGCATCATGGGTATCATTGCTTTTCTCATTCTCGGACTCATCGCAGGCGCCATTGCCAAGCTCATCATTCCCGGCGACCAGCCCGGGGGCTGGCTGTCCACCTTGGTCCTGGGCGTCGTCGGCGCCCTGCTGGGCGGCTGGATAGGCAGCGCCGTGTTCGGTGTCGGCCTGGAGGAATTCTGGAGCATCCAGACCTGGCTCGTCGCCATTGTCGGGGCGGTCATCGTCCTGCTGATCTGGGGCTTCTTCACCCGCAGCCGCCGGACCGTCTGACTCCGGCCGGCAGAGACACCGGAAGGGCGGCACCCGCAGGTGCCGCCCTTCCGTGTGCCGTCCGGCTGCAGAAAACGTCAGGCCACGTTGTTCTCGTAGTCCCTGTCGCGGGTCTCCGCGGTCAGGAACAGCGCCACCAGGGTCAGCACCGCGCCGAGGGCCAGGTACACGCCGACCCACACGGTGCTGCCGCCGCCGGCCTGCCACAGCGCAATCGCCACGAAGGAAGCCGGGGCCGCGCCGATCACCGAGGAGAGGTTGTAGGCGACGGCCGAGCCGGTGTAGCGCACGTTCGCGGGGAAGAGCTCGGGCAGGATCGCAGCCATCGGGCCGAAGGTCAGGCCCATCAGGGCGAAGCCGATAATCAGGCCGGTCATGGCCGCGGCCTGGCCCGGGCCGAACATGAGGGTCCAGGCGGCGCCGAAGACCAGGATGCCCAGCGTCACCCAGATCAGGAACTTGCGCCGGCCGAACTTCTCCGCCAGCGGGCCGGAGACCACGGTGAAGATGCCGAAGAAGACGACGCCGATGATCAGCATGGTCAGGAACTCGGGGCGGTCGATGCCCAGGCCCGGGACGAAGCTGGCCGGGTTGAATTCCTTGCCCTTGGCCGCGGCAGCAGCAGCGGCCTGCTCCACGGTGGCCGGGGCGGTGCCGTAGGTCAGCGTGAACGAGGTCATCAGGTAGAAGAGCACGTAGGTGGCGAGCATGATGAAGGTGCCGGCCAGCACCGGGCGCCAGTGGTTGCGCATGGTGGCCCGGAACGGGGACTTCTCGACCTTGTCCTGCTCCACAACCTTCTGGAAGGACACCGACTCGACCAGCTTCAGGCGCACCCACAGGCCCACCGCGACCATGACGGCGGAGAGCACGAACGGCACGCGCCAGCCCCAGGCCATGAACTGCTCGGGGGTCAGGCCCAGCTGCAGGCCCACGAAGATCAGGTTGGCAATGATGAAGCCGATCGGGGCACCGAGCTGCGGGAACGTGCCGTAGATGGCGCGCCGGTTGGCCGGGGCGTTCTCCGTGGCCAGCAGTGCCGCGCCGGACCATTCGCCGCCGAGGGCCAGGCCCTGGGCAAAGCGCAGCAGCACCAGCATCAGCGGTGCCAGCACCACGAAGGCGCCGGTGGCCGGCGGCAGGAAGCCGATCAGGAAGGTGGCGATACCCATGGTCAGCAGCGAGGCGACCAGCGTCCCCTTGCGGCCCAGCTTGTCGCCATAGTGGCCGAAGAGCACGGAACCGACCGGGCGGGCCACGAAGGCGACGCCGAAGATCGCGAACGCGCTGAGGATCGCGTTGATATTGCTCGCGTTCGGGAAGAACAGCGCCGGGAAGACCAGTACGGAGGCGGTCGCGTAGGCGTAGAAGTCGTAGAACTCGATGGTGGTGCCAATGAGGCTGGCGAAGATTACGCGGCCGCGGGTGTTCACCGGAGCGGCCGGTGCACCCGTGGCAAGCGGTGCGGATTTAGGCATAAGGTTCGGCTTTCGCTGTAACCGGAGGCAGGGCGAAGCCCGGCCCGGGGAATGATTGTTACGTCGATTGTAATCTGGGCTATCCGCGATCCGGACATTTGTTCCATTATGTGGACAGTTCTGCTATGGAACGCCACGCGGACTGCATGGAAGGATGGTGCGGTGAGCCATGATTCCCGCGTCACCCGCGAGCCGTACCGCCGCGAGCCCTATGTACGCGCCCGGATCGGCGCCCGGAGCGTGGACGGCAAGGCCATCGCCTGGACGCGCACTGAGGTCCAGGTCAAGTGGGTCGACGGCGACGGGTCCATGCGCACGGCCTGGGTGCCGGCCTCGGCGGTGCGCCGGATCAGCCGCGATGAGTCCGCCTGGCGGGACCCGTACGACGACTACGGCTTCTATTACCCGCACGGCGCGCCGGGGCAGGCACCGGGGAACGGGCCCGATGCGGCAAAATAGATCGGGTGACCGACACTAGCGCCGCCGAAGCACTCAACGCCCGCATCCATGCCCAGCTCGCCGCCGAACTCAGCGTCGCCGCCTGGCAGGTCAAGGCCGCCGTGGAACTGCTCGACGGCGGCGCCACGGTTCCATTCATCGCCCGGTACCGCAAGGAAGCCACCGGCACCCTGGACGATGCGCAGCTGCGCGAACTCCAGGAACGGCTGCGCTACCTGCGCGAGCTCGAAGACCGCCGCCGCGCCATCCTGGAGAGCGTGGCCGGGCAGGGCAAGCTCACCGCCGACCTCGAGGCGGCGATCAAGACGGCCGGCACCAAGGCCCGGCTCGAGGACATCTACCTGCCGTTCAAGTCCACCCGGCGCACCAAGGCCCAGCTGGCCCGCGAAGCCGGCCTCGAGCCGCTGGCCGAGGCGCTGCTGGCCGATCCGCAGCTGGACCCGGAAACCGCCGCCGCCGCCTACCTGAACCCGGACCGCAAGGTTCCCGACGCCGCGGCGGCGCTGGCCGGCGCACGGGCCATCCTGGTCGAGCGCGTCAGCCAGGATCCGGACCTGGTCTCCGACTTGCGCGAACGGCTCTGGACCAAGGGAGTGCTCCGCGCCCGGGTATGCGAGGGCAAGGAGGCCGAGGGCCAGAAGTTCGCCGACTACTTCGATTTCGCCCAGGTCCCCAACGGGCTGCCCTCGCACCGGGTGCTGGCCCTGCTGCGCGGCGAGAAGGAAGGCGTCCTGGACCTGGGCCTGGCCGAGGCCGACCCGGACGACGCCGAGGAACTCAAGGCGGCCCGCGCCGGCTACGAGAACTCCGTGGCCGCCCGGCTCGGCGTGGCCAACCGCGGCCGGCCCGCCGATGCCTGGCTGTACCAGACGGCGCAGCTGGGCTGGCGGCGCATCCTGGTCAAGCTCGCCATCGACCTGCGCGTGCGCCTGTTCGCCGAGGCCGAGGACGAGGCCGTCCGTGTCTTCGCCGCGAACCTGCGCGATGTGCTGCTGGCGGCGCCGGCGGGCAACCGGGCCACGCTGGGCCTGGACCCCGGGCTGCGCACGGGCGTCAAGGTTGCCGTCGTGGACGGCACCGGCAAGGTGGTCGCCACTGACACCATCTACCCGCACGCCCCGGCCCGGAAGTGGGACGAGGCCCTGGCCTCGCTGGCCCGGCTCGTGGACCGGCACGGCGTCGAACTGGTCGCCATCGGCAACGGCACCGCCTCGCGGGAAACCGACAAGCTGGCCTCCGAGCTGATCCGGCTGGTGGGACAGCAACGGAAGCTGCAGAAGCTGGTGGTCTCCGAGGCCGGCGCCTCGGTCTACT
Organism: Arthrobacter mobilis; assembly: GCF_012395835.1. Lineage (GTDB taxonomy): Bacteria > Actinomycetota > Actinomycetes > Actinomycetales > Micrococcaceae > Crystallibacter > Crystallibacter mobilis. Next base: position 469,273 of record NZ_JAAZSQ010000001.1, on the reverse strand, counting down.
CCGCCTCGGCGCTGGCCTCGGCCGAGCTGCCGGAGCTGGATGTGTCGCTGCGCGGGGCCGTGTCCATCGCCCGCCGGCTGCAGGACCCGCTGGCCGAACTGGTGAAGATCGACCCGAAGTCCATCGGCGTCGGCCAGTACCAGCACGACGTCACGGCAGCGAAGCTGGAGCGCTCCCTGGACGCGGTGGTCGAGGACTGTGTCAACGCCGTCGGGGTGGATGTGAACACCGCCTCGCCGTCGCTGCTGGCCCGGGTGGCCGGCGTAGGCCCCCTGCTGAGCGGGAACATCGTCGCCTACCGCAACGCCAACGGCCCGTTCGCCCGGCGCAGCGACCTGAAGAAGGTGCCGCGCCTGGGCGCCAAAGCCTTCGAGCAGTGCGCCGGCTTCCTGCGCATTACCGGCGGCGCCGAGCCGCTGGACGCCTCCAGCGTGCACCCCGAGGCCTACCCGGTGGCCCGGCGGATCCTGGCCGCGGCCGGGGCCGCGGCGGCGGATGTGCGGCAGGGGGTGGGCTCGCTGGCCAGCCTTGATCCGCAGGCCTTCGTCGATGGCACCTTCGGCGTGCCGACCGTGCGTGACATCATGGCCGAGCTGGAAAAGCCCGGCCGCGACCCGCGCCCGAACTTCACCACGGCCTCCTTTTCCGACGGCGTGGAAAAGATCTCCGACCTGGTGCCCGGCATGATCCTCGAGGGCACGGTGACCAATGTCGCCGCCTTCGGGGCCTTCGTCGATGTCGGCGTGCACCAGGACGGGCTGGTGCACATCTCGGCCATGTCGGACAAGTTTGTTGCCGACCCGCACGAGGTGGTCAGGTCCGGCCAGGTGGTCAAGGTCAAGGTCCTGGAGGCCGATCCGGAGCGCAAGCGGATCTCGCTGACCCTGCGCCTGGACGACGACGCCGCGCCGCGGCTGGCCGGCCGCACCCTTGGCGGCAAGTCGGGCGCGCCCCGGGAAAACACTCCGGCCCGGCCGGGCCCGGCAGCGGCCCGCGGCCAGGCGCGCGGCAGCCGTCCCGCCCGCTCCGGCCAGCGCAGCCAGCCGCCGGCCGATACCGCCATGGCCGAGGCCCTGCGGCGGGCCGGCCTGGGCAAGTAGCGGAACCTGCGCAGATGCTTCCGTTCGAAACCGAGGACGAGTTCCTGACCGTCAGCTACATCGCCAGCGACATGGCCGAGGCCGGCGGCGGCGAACCGGACGTGGCCCTGGTCCAGGGCTGGTGGTCGCGGCTCTCGCGCTCGGACCTGACCGCCCCGGCCGAGGGGCTGGCGAGCACCGAGTTCTGCGTCGTCCACCCCACGGACCCGCAGGCTGCCCTGGAGGCGATGTCCGAGGACTACGCCATCGCCTCCATCGCGGCCACCGAAGCCATCGGCGAGCACGGCGTGCTGCGCGGCCGCGAGGTGCACCGGCTGATCGCCTTCGCGGATATCAAGGTGGCCCCGATTGCCGAAGGCACCGGCCTGGAACTGGTCCTGATCGACCGGATCCTGGCCCGGTTCTCCGCCGGGATCGATACCTGGGCGGTGATCTTCAACATGGACCCGGAACTGCTGGACTCCCCCGGGGACGGGCAGTGGCCGGATACTCAGCAGATCGCCGCGCCGGTTCCGCCGTCGTTCACCGAAATGCCCACCCGTGCACTGGGCCGGACCCTGGTCTGGAACAGCCAGGGCAAGCACCTGCCGGCCCGGTAGCGGTCCCCCGGTCAGCCCTGCCGGGGGGCCAGGCAGTAGCCGACGCCGCCGACGGTCTTGATCCAGCGCGGCAGCACCGGGTCTTCGCCGAGCTTGCGCCGGAGGTTGGCCATGTGCACGTCGATGGTGCGCACGTTCACCGCGCTGCCGTAGGCCCCGCCGTCGTAGGAATCCACCTTGACCCGCCGGGCCAGCTCCGCAGTGGTCCGGACTACCCGGCCTCCTTCCATCAGCGCGTCCAGCAGGTCGAACTCGGTGCGGGTCAGGTCCACCGTGGTGCCGCCGATGGTGGCCCGCCGGCTGCGCCGGTTGATGGTCAGGCCGTTGTGTTCCAGCACCCCGTCCTGCTGCCCGGCAGCTGCTCCCGGCGCCCCGGCCGCCTCGGGCGGCAGCGTCCGGCCGCCGGCCTCCCCTGCCGCGGGCACCGTCCCCGCCGCGGGCACCGCTCCTGCCGGCCTGGCGGGACCAGCTGCGGCCGGAACCGGGGCAGTACCTTGGCCGGGTGCCTCCGGCTGTCCGTTCCGGGGACGGCGCAGCATGGCCGTCACCCGTGCCCGGAGCTCGCGCGGCCTGAACGGCTTGGTCAGGTAGTCATCCGCGCCGGACTCGAGCCCCAGCAGGGTGTCCAGTTCCTCCGCGCGGGCGGTGAGCATGATGATGTACGCGTCGCTGAACTGCCGCACCTGCCGGGCCACCTCGAACCCGTCGATGTCGGGCAGGCTCAGGTCCAGCGTGATGATGGCCGGGTTGCGCTCGCGCACCGCGGCAAGGCCTGCCGCGCCGGTGGGCGCGGTGTGGACCTCGAAGCCGGAGCTCGACAGGACCACGGACACCAGGTCGCGGATATCCGCGTCATCCTCCACCACCACGGCAACCCGCTGGCCGGCCATTAATTCCCCCATCATGGCAATACGCTGGACACGCTAGCTGAGCACCGGTGAACCCCTCAACGATTCACCAGCCTGAATACTTCGCATTCTAGCGCGGGGAGATGCCCGAACCGGTGCAGCCCGCCGTGCCGCCGGCGGCTAAAGGTGCACGTGCAGGCGCCGGGCGGCCTCGGAGATGGAACCGGTCAGGGACGGGTAGACGGTGAAGGTGTTGGCGACGTCGTCCACATGCAGCTTCTGGGTGACGGCAATGGCGATCGGGAAGATCAGTTCGGAGGCCCGCGGAGCCACCACCACGCCGCCGATCACCGTGCCCGAGCCGCGGCGCGCGATGATCTTCACGAAGCCTTCGGTCACGTTCATCATCTTGGCCCGCGGGTTGGTGGTCAGGGACAGCTTGATGATGTCGCCCTGGTACTTGCCGGCCGCGACTTCCTCCTCGGTCACGCCCACCGTGGCGATCTCGGGGCTGGTGAAGATGTTGGAGGCGACCCGCTTCAGCTTCAGCGGGGTGACCTTGTCCCCGAGCAGGTGCGCCACCGCAATGCGTCCCTGCATGGCGGCCACCGAGGCCAGGGCGAGCACGCCGGTGCAGTCGCCGGCGGCATAGATGTTCGGCGCCGTGGTGCGCGAGACGCCGTCGACCTTGATGTGCCCGCTCTCGGCCACTGCCACCCCGGCCTTCTCCAGGCCGATGCCGGCGGTGTTGGGGATGGACCCGACCGCCACTAGGCAGTGCGAGCCGTCCACGGTCCGTCCGTCCGAGAGGGTCACCCGCACGCCGCCGGCGGTGCGGTCCACGGCCTCGGCCCGCGACTTGGACAGCACGGTCATGCCGCTGCGGGCGAAGACATCCTCGAGCACCTGGGCCGCGTCCGCGTCCTCCCCCGGCAGCACCCGGTCGCGGGAGGAGACCAGGGTGACCCGGGTCCCGAGCATGCGGTAGGCGGAGGCGAACTCGGCGCCCGTGACGCCCGAGCCGATCACGATCAGGTGCTCGGGCACCTCGGTCATGTTGTAGACCTGGGTCCAGTTGAAGATCCGCTCCCCGTCCGGCTTGGCCGAGGGCAGTTCGCGCGGCGTGGCGCCGGTGGCGACCAGGACGGCGTCGGCCTCCACGGTCTGCTCGCCGTCCTCGGTGGACACGGTCAGCGTGTTGGCATCAACGAAGCGGCCCTGGCCGATGATGATCTTCACTCCGGCGCGTTCGAGCCCGTGGCGGATATCGGCGGACTGGCTTTCGGCCAGCTTGAGCAGGCGCTCGTGGACCGTGCGCATGTCGGCATAGGCCGCCTTGGCCTCGGCGTCGAACCGCACGCCGAGGTCGTGGGCACCGGCCACCCGCCGCATGGCGTCGGCGGTGGCGATCAGGGTCTTGGAGGGTACGACGTCGGTCAGCACCGCGGAGCCGCCCAGTCCCTGGCGTTCGATGACGGTCACCTTGGCCCCGAGCGAATTGGCCACCATGGCGGCTTCGTAGCCGCCGGGGCCTCCACCCAGAATCACAAAACGCGGGGCACTGAAGTCTATTTGTGTCGTCACCTGTTCATTCTGTCGTATGCCGCAAGGCGCCTCAACCCGGCGCACGGCCGGGACGGGCAGGGCCGGCGGTTCTGTCGGCAGCCAGATCCAGCAGGTAGGTTAGGTGCTGTGACTGATGACCCATTCGACCTGGCCGCCGAGGCCGCCGCCTTCATTGCCGCGCAGACCCGAGCCGCCGGCCACGACGTGGCCCTGGTCCTTGGTTCCGGGTGGGGCGGGGCAGCCGGACTGATTGGCGAAACCACGCACTCGCTGCCCGCGGCCGAGGTTCCCGGATTCACTGCCCCCGCCGTCGCCGGCCATGCCGGCACCATCCGCTCCGTGCTCGCCCCGGACGGCAAGCGGGTCCTGGTCCTGGGGGCGCGCACCCATTACTACGAGGGCAGGGGGGTCCGCGCCGTCGTCCACGGCGTGCGGACCGCTGCGGCCGCCGGCTGCCGGACCCTGGTGCTGACCAATGGCTGCGGGGGCCTGGACCCCGCCTGGCCGGCAGGAACCCCGGTGCTGATCAGCGACCACATCAACCTGACGGCAGCCTCCCCGCTGGAGGGTGCCACGTTCGTGGACCTGACGGACCTGTATTCGGCCCGGATCCGGGCGATCGCCCGGGAAGTGGACCCCAGCCTGGACGAGGGCGTCTACGCCCAGTTCGCCGGCCCGCACTACGAAACCCCCGCCGAGGTCCGGTACGCCCGGCGGATCGGCGCCGATTTGGTGGGGATGTCCACCGCGCTGGAAGCGATCGCCGCCCGGCATGCCGGCATGGAGGTTTTCGGCATCTCGCTGGTCACCAACCTGGCCGCCGGCATCAGCCCGGAGCCGCTCAGCCACGAGGAGGTCCTCGCAGCCGGCGCGGCGGCGGGCCCGCGCATTTCCAGGCTGCTGGCCGGAATCATCGCCAAGCTCTAGCGCGCCGCGCCTTCCCCCGGCCCCGTTCCTTCCCGCCGGAGCAGCCGGCACCGACCCACGGCAGGTAGTTTCGATGAGTTCTTCCCCGTTCTCCCCGGTCCCCCTCCCCCGCGAGCAGCTGGCCGCCGCCGAGGCATGGCTGGCCGAAGACCCGGACCCGCAGACCGCCGCCGAACTGCGCGGGCTGCTGGACCGGGCTGCCGAGGACAGCCAGTCCGGAGCCGCCGCGCGGGCCGAACTGGCGGACCGCTTCGCCGGCCCGCTGGCCTTCGGCACGGCCGGGCTGCGGGCCCCCCTCGGCGCCGGTCCGGCCCGGATGAACCGCGTGGTGGTCAGGCGCACGGCCGCCGGACTGGGACGGTTCCTGCTGGACACGGCCGCCGGCAGCTACCGGCCGCGCGTGGTGGTCGGCTTCGACGCCCGGCACAACTCCGAGGTGTTCGCCGCCGAATCCGCGGCGGTCCTGACCGCCCTGGGCGTGCAGACGTTCCTGCTGCCCGCGGCCCTGCCGACGCCGGTGCTTGCCTACGCGGTCCGGTCCCTGGACTGCGACGGCGGCGTGATGGTCACCGCCAGCCACAACCCGCCGCAGGACAACGGCTACAAGGTCTACCTGGGCGGCCGCGCCGTTCCCGGCGACGGCCGCGGCGCGCAGATCGTGCCGCCGTACGACGCCGCCATCGCGGAGCGCATCGACTACGCGCCGGCGCTGGACACCATCCGGCTCGCCGGCTCCGGCTGGGAGGTGCTGCCGGCCTCCGGCCGGCCCGGCTCCGTGGAGGACGCCTACGTGGAGGCGGTGGCCGGGCTGGCCCGGCCGGACGTGTTCCCCCACCGGAGGCTGAAGATCGTGCTCACGCCGCTGCACGGCGTCGGCGGACCCGCGGCCCTGGCCGTGCTGCGCCGGGCGGGCTTCACGGACGTGCACCTGGTCCGGGCCCAGGCGGCGCCGGACCCGGACTTCCCCACCGTGGCCTTCCCCAATCCGGAGGAGCCCGGCGCCCTGGACCTGGCCCTGGCCGCCGCCGGGGAACTGGATGCGGACATCGTGCTGGCCAACGACCCGGACGCGGACCGCCTTGCCGTGGCCCTGAAGGCGCCGGAGACCGGCAAGTGGTCGGTGCTGCGCGGCGACGAGACCGGCGCCCTGCTCGGGGCCCACATGCTGGCCCGGCTGCGGGCCGCCGGCACCGCGGAGGCGGAAGAGCCGGTCTTTGCCAGCTCGGTCGTGTCCTCCCGGCTGCTGGGCAGGATGGCCGGGGCCGCGGGGATCGGGCACGTGCAGACCCTGACCGGTTTCAAGTGGATCGCACGGGTCCCGGGCCTGGAATACGGCTACGAGGAGGCGCTCGGCTACTGCGTGGCCCCGCACCTGGTGGCGGACAAGGACGGGATCTCCGCGGCACTGCTGGTGGCGGAGCTGGCCGCGGATGCCCTGGCGGCAGGCCGGAGCCTGCACGCGGACCTGGACGAGCTGGCGCTGGCCCACGGCATCCACGCCACCGACCAGCTCTCCATCCGGGTGGACAGCCTCGACCTGCTGGACGCGATGATGAAGCGCCTGCGGGACAGCCCGCCGGAGTCCTTCGGCGGCTCGCCGGTGGCCTCCGCCGTCGACCTGTCCGACGGCGCCGCCGGGCTGCCGCCCACCGACGGGTTGCTGTACCTGACCCGGGACGACTCCCGCGTGATCGTCCGTCCCAGCGGCACCGAGCCGAAGCTCAAGTGCTACATCGAGGTGGTCCGTCCGGTCCCGGCGGCCGACCTGCTGGAGCAGGCCCGGGCGGAGGCCGCCGGAACCATCGAGCTGATCCGCGAGGACATCAGCGACGCCCTGGGGCTGTAGCGGGCCGGCCCGCTGCCCGTTCAGCGGCGCCAGCTGCGGTCGTTGGGGAATTCGCCCGCCGGTAGTCCACGAACTCCGCCCCGTCCAGGCGGGACCGTGTCAAGGATCACAGCGGCGTTTCCTGTCCGGCAGAACCGGTTCCTGAAGCACCGCCCCGGATGGGGGCCGGGGTCAAGGAGCTATCCGGCGAACCGGTCCAGGACCAGATCGACCAGTTCCGCTGGCGGCTCCTCCCCGGGCACCAGCAGCGGCGGTGCCACGGCGTCGGCCCCGCAGCCGGCCGCCAGCGAGGCGAAGTAGCCGGGTGCCAGCAGGTAACTGGCCACGACCACCCGGGCCCCGCGGGCCCGGAAGCGGCGCCGGGCGATCCCGGCGCGTTCGGCCGCGACGGCCGCCTTCAGTGCCGGCTGCGCGGCCGAGATAAAGCCTGCGGTGACCGGCCTGCCGATCAGTTCCCCCAGCATCCGGGCTGTCCGCCCGCAGTCCTCCACCGCCCGCGCATCGGTGGAACCGGCGCAGGCCAGGACCACGCGGTCCCGGCGGCGCAGCCCGGCCTCCCGGAGCCGGCGGGCCAGCACCCGCACCAGCCGGATATCCGGCCCCAGGGCAGGGCCGGTGGTGGTGTCCTGCCGCGCCGCGGCAGCATCGGCCAGATCCACATGCACGTGGTAGCCGGCCGAAAGCAGCAGCGGCACGATCCGGGCCGGCCCCTCGAGCCCGGCCAGCACCGCGGGCACGGCAGGTTCCTGGACGTCGACGAAGGCCTCGACGACGTCCAGGTCCGGGCGGCGCGCTGCCACCGCGCGGACCAGCGCGCCGATGGCCGCCTGGCCGGCTGGCGAGGACGTGCCGTGCGCCGCCGCCACCAGGGCCGTGCCGGCTGCGGCCAGGCCGCCCCAGGGCTCGCAGCTGAAGACGCCGGGAACCGGACCCTGCGGGGCCGGCAGCGGAATGCGCCGCCGCCGGAGAGGTGCCGGGGCCTTGAGCGTCGGGCCGGTGCCGGCGGGCCCGTGCAGGTCCAGCATGCCGCCCCAGGGCTCGTTCACCAGCTGCGGGCCTGCGCCTGCCTCCGCCACTGCCGGGGCAGTCATCCGGCCGCCTCTGCGCCGGTTGCCGCATCCAGTCCGACCAGCACCATCCCCTCCTCGAGACGGACCGGGTAGGTGGGCAGGAACAGGTCCGGATTGCCCAGGCACTCGCCGGTGGCCAGCAGGTACACCTCTTTATGCAGCGGCGAAGCGATGGTGGCGCGGGAGCCGGCATTGCCGACAATCCCGCGGGCCATCACGTACGCCCCGGTGGCAGGGTCTCGCTGGTCCGCGGCATACACCTCGGTGGCCGAGAGGCGGAACAGTGCCAGCTGCCGGCCCTGGACCAGGGCTGCCTCGCCCCAGCAGTCCTCAAGGTCCTCCACCCGGCATACGCTGTGCCAGTGGATGTCCGTGGCGGACAGGGTCTCGGGAGAAATCATTACGGTCATGGTGGTCCCCGTTCTGGAAGCGGATCGGATCCTGTCCCAGGAATGCTAGGAAGCCGATGTTTCGCCCGGCTCCGCCCGGCGTAACGCGGACGTAAAACGCGCCTCACCACTGCGCCGGCCGCCGGTGACCGGCCGGGATGTTTCCGGCAGGTTTCCAACTCCCCACCCAAAGACCCGGCAAAACCCAGCCAAATGTCAACAGGAGGAAACAGAAGGGCAATCGGCAGGCAACGGCCGCTTCCTAGGCTGGAGGCCACAGTCCGCACCGTTTCGAATCCGAAAGGCCCGCCATGACCCAGAATTCACCGCGCAGGATTGTCGTCGTCGGCGGCGGCCCCGCCGCCCACCGCTTTGTCGAGGCCATGTGCTCGCGCGGCACCGTGGGGACCGGCCGGTTCACCCTCACCGTGCTGACCGAGGAAGCCCACCTCCCCTATGACCGCGTCGCGCTGAGCAAGGCCCTGACCGACACCGGCGTGGACCTGACCTTGGGCGAGGCCGCGCTCTGGGAGCAGGACGGCGTCACCCTGGTCACCGGGGCCCGCGCGGTGGATATCGACCTCGGAACGCGGGAAGTCGTCACCGAGGCCGGCGGCCGCTTCGGCTACGACGAGCTGGTGCTGGCCACCGGGTCCAATGCGGCAACCCTGCCCATCCCGGGCAACGAGCACACCAGCGTCTACCGCACGCTGGAGGACGTCTGGTCGATCAACCGCAAGGTCGCCGAGCTGACCGCCAGGTACGGCCGCACCATCAACGCCGTCACCATCGGCGGCGGCCTGCTCGGCCTCGAGGCCGCCGCCGGCCTGCAGTCCCTGGGGGCCAACCCGGTGGTGATCGACGGCGGCAAGTGGCTGATGGGCACGCAGCTGGACGAGGGCGCCGGCCAAGCCATGGGCCGGCTGGTCGCGGACAAGGGCCTGGCGGTCCACGGCGGGGTCTTCCCCGCCGCCGTGCTCACCGAACCCGACGCCGGCGGCGCGCGGGTCACCGGCGTCGAAATGGCGGACGGGCGGATCATCGACGCGGACATGGTGGTGGTCTCCATCGGCGTCCGGCCCCGTGACGAACTGGCCCGCGCACTGAACGACCGGGCGAAGGCCGAAGCCGCCGCGGCGGCCGGCATGGCACCTGCGGAGCTGGGCGAGACGGACTTCGTGCCGGTCTTCCGGATGGGCGCCCGCGGCGGCATCGTGATCGACGACACCTGCGCCACCGACGTGGCGCACATCTGGGCAATCGGCGAGGTGGCCAATTTCGGCGGCCTGTGCGTGGGCCTGGTCGCCCCGGCCAACACCATGGCGGAGATCGTGGCGGACCGGCTGCACGGCGGGGATGCGGTCTTCACCGGCTTCGATACGGCCACCAAGCTCAAGCTCTCCGGCGTGGACGTGGCCAGCTTCGGCGACGCCTTCGCCAAGACCCCCGGCGCGCTGGAAATCGTCTACGCCGATCCGGCACGCGGGGTCTACCAGAAGCTGGTGGTCTCCGGCGATGCCAGGACGCTGCTCGGCGGCATCTTCGTCGGCGACGCCGCGCCGTACACCTCGCTGCGCCCGCTGCTGGGCCGCGAACTGCCGGCCGAGCCCGGCGCCTACCTCACCGCGGCCGGCGGCGGCGAGGCGCCCGACACCGAACTGCCCGACGACGCGATCCTGTGCTCCTGCAACAACGTCTCCGCCGGCGCCATCCGCGACGCCGTGAACGGCTGCGGCAGCTGCGAGGGGCAGGACCCGGTCCAGGAGCTGGGCGGGCTCAAGGCCTGCACCCGCGCCGGCACCCAGTGCGGTTCCTGCGTGCCCATGCTCAAGAAGCTGCTGGAAACCGAACTGACCAAGTCCGGAATCACCGTGTCCAAGGCCCTCTGCGAGCACTTCGCCATGTCCCGCGCCGAGCTGTTCGAGGCCGTCCGCGCGCTGGGCCTGGCCAGCGCCGACGAGATCCTGGCCCGGTTCGGCACCCCGGTCCCGGCGCTCCCCGCGGACGGCGCGCACGGCGCCGCCGGGACCCGCGCCCCGCTGGGCTGCGATATCTGCAAGCCGGTGATCGGTTCCATCCTCGCCTCCCAGCACAGCGCCTACCTGCTCGACGGCGGCCGCGGCACGCTGCAGGACACCAATGACCGGGCACTGGCGAACATGCAGAAAAACGGCACGTACTCGGTGGTCCCGCGCATCCCCGGCGGCGAGATCACCCCGGAAAAGCTGGCGGTGATCGCCCGCGTGGCCCAAAAGTACGGTCTCTACACCAAGATCACCGGCGCCCTGCGCATCGACATGTTCGGCGCCCGGCTGGAACAGCTGCCCGACATCTGGAAGGAACTGGTGGAGGCCGGGTTCGAGTCCGGCCACGCCTACGGCAAGGCGCTGCGCAACGTGAAATCCTGCGTCGGCTCGACCTGGTGCCGCTACGGCGTCCAGGACTCGGTAGCCATGGCCATCGGCATGGAGCTGCGCTACCGCGGCCTGCGCTCGCCACACAAGCTCAAGATGGGTGTCTCCGGCTGCGCCCGCGAATGTGCCGAGGCCCGCGGCAAGGACGTCGGCGTGATCGCCACCGCGGACGGCTGGAACCTCTATGTGGGCGGGAACGGCGGCGCGGCACCGGCCCACGCGCAGCTGCTGGCCAAGGACCTGGACGACGAGACGCTCATCCGGTACGTGGACCGCTACCTGATGTACTACATCCGCACGGCCGACCGGCTGCAGCGCACCGCCCACTGGCTGCAGGACCTCGACGGCGGCATCGACCACGTGCGGGAGGTGGTGGTCGACGACAGCCTCGGCATCGCCGCGGACCTCGAAGCGGCCATGGCCCGCCACGTGGACAACTACGAGGATGAATGGGCCGCCACACTGAAGGACCCCGAACGCCTGCGCCGGTTCCGTTCCTTCGTCAACGCGCCGCAGGAACCCGACAGCTCCATCGTCAACGTCAGCGAGCGCGGCATGATCCGGCCCGCCACCGGCGACGAGCTGGCAGCAGCGGGCACCGGCCCGGTGCTGCTGGGCGCCTCGATCCCCCTCCGTTCCACCGACTGACCCGCCGTCCCGAAGGAGTCCCCCATGAACTTCACCGCAGATCTGGCCGGGCTGACCGTCCTGGTCGCCGGCAATGCCGCGGCCGCCCGCCGCGCCGTCCGCCGCTACCGCAGCGCCGGCGCCGTCGTCCGCACGCTCGCCACGCCGGCGGATTTCCGCCCCGGACTGCTCGACGGCGCGGCCCTGGTGGCCGCGGTCGACGACGGCAGCGGCTGGGAGCCGCTGGCCGGGGAATGCCGCCGGCGCGGCGTGCTGCTGGTGCGTGAACAGGCGGCGGCACCCGGCGGGCAGGTCACGCTGGTCGGCGGCGGACCGGGCACCGAGGACCTGCTGACCGCCCAGGCACTGGCGGCCCTGCGGGAGGCGGACGTCGTCTACTACGACCGGCTGGCCCCGCACCGGAACCTGGACCGGCTGGCGCCGGGCGCCAGGCTGGTCGACGTCGGCAAACGCCCCGGGCACCATCCGGTGGGCCAGGCGGACATCGAACAGCTGATGATCGACTCCGCCAAGGCGGGCGAGCACGTGGTACGGCTCAAGGGCGGGGACCCCTTCGTCTTCGGCCGCGGCGGCGAGGAAGTGGCCAGCTGCACCGCGGCCGGCATCCCGGTGACGGTGGTTTCCGGCGTCACCAGCGCCATCGCGGTCCCGGCCGCCGCCGGGATCCCGGTGACCCACCGCGAGGTCAGCCACATGTTCACGGTGGTCTCCGGGCACCAGCCGCTGACCGACACCGAGCACCGGCACCTCGCCGGGCTGGGCGGCACCATCGTGGTGCTCATGGGCGTGGGCACGCTGCCCCAGCTGGCTGCCGGCCTGCGGCGGGCCGGCATGCGCGCGGACATGCCGGTGGCCGTCGTCGAACGCGGCTACAGCGACTCCCAGCGCACCACGGTCTCGGACCTGTCCGGAATTGTCACCGCGGCCGGGGCCGCACGCTGCAAGTCCCCGGCGGTCCTGGTCATCGGCGAGGTGGTCCGCCAGGCAGGCAGCTGCCGGGACCAGGCGGCGCAGCTGGCCGGGCTGGCCGGGCGGCTGGAGGCGGTATGAGCCATCCGGCAAAGCGCAACGACCCGTCGTTCGAGGACGGCGGCATCCCCCGGACAGGTACCGAGACCCTCACCGGCTTCCGGATCGGAGTCACCTCGGACCGGCGTTCCGGGGACCTCATCCAGGCCCTGCAGCGGCGCGGCGCCACGGTCATGCACGCCCCGGTCCTGAAGATCGCACCCGTGGAGCAGGATCATCTGCTCCTGGCCGACACCACCCGGGTGCTGCAGGCGCGTCCGGACATCACCGTCATCACCACCGCCTACGGCATGCGCCGCTGGTTCGAGGCGGCCGACGCCGCCGGGCTCGGGGACCAGTTGACATCGGTGCTGGAGCGGTCGCGGATCTTCGTCCGCGGACCCAAGGCCCGCGGCGCGGTCCGGGCCGCGGGCCTGGACGACGCCGGAACCAGCCCCGACGAGCGCACCAGCACCCTGGTGAACATGCTGCTGGCCGAAGGCGTGGCCGGCCTGGCCATTGCCTTCCAGCAGCACGGCTACACGGACGTGTGCCAGCTGGAGCGGCTGCGGGCCGCCGGCGCCACGGTGCTGCCGGTGACGCCCTACCGCTGGGTCAAGCCGGACGACGCCGGCGAGAAGGTGCGGCGGCTGATCGAGGCCGTCTGCAACCGGCAGCTGGACGTCGTGACCTTCACCAGCGCCCCGGCGGTCGACGCCCTGCTGAGCACCGCGCACGAGGCGGGCCTGCACGAGTGCCTGGTCGAGGCGTTCTCCGCCGGCGTCGTGGCCGCAGCCGTCGGCCCGGTGACGGCCCAGCCCCTGCATGCAGCCGGCATCGAGCCGATCCTGCCCGAGCGCTACCGGATGGGTGCCCTCATCCGGCTGGTGGTCGAGCACATCGGCGGGCACCTGGTCGAACGCTTCGACACCGCCCTGGGCGAAGTCCAGATCCGCGGCCGTACCGTGATCCTCGGCGACCACAGTGCCGACCTGGCCCCGGCGCCGATGACCCTGTTCCGGGTGCTGGCCGCCGCCGGCGGCGCGGTGCTGCCGCGCGAGACCCTGGGGCAGTACCTGCCGGAGGCCACCGCCGAGCACGCGCTGGACATGGCCATCAGCCGGCTGCGCCAGGCGCTGCCGGATCCCCGCCTGGTGGCCACGGTCATCAAGCGCGGCTACCGGCTGAACGTCTAGCGCGCCGGCCGGCACAGCGGCCGGGAGCGGGGCGCATCGCGGGCAGCAGGGTGTGCAAAGATGGAGAACCAAAGCCGAGCCGGCCCACGGCTGGGTCCGGGATCGTCCAGGAAGGAAGCACCGTGTCCGACATCGCCTCGTACATCGACCATACGCTGCTCAAGCCCGAGGCGTCCCGCGAGGACGTCCTCCGGGTCTGCGAGGAGGCGGTCAAGTACGGCTTCGCCTCGGTCTGCGTGAACCCGCTCTGGGCCGCCCTGGTGCACAACACCTTGAAGGGCTCGGGGGTGAAGACCTGCAGTGTGGTCGGCTTCCCGTTCGGTGCCACGCCGACGGACGTGAAGGTCTACGAGGCCCGCGGGGCGAACCTGGACGGGGCGGACGAGATCGACATGGTCATCAATATCGCCGCGGCCCGGGCCAACGACCGCAGCTCGCTCTACATGGACATCGCGGCCGTAGCCGATGCCGTGCACGCCGGCGGCGCGATCCTGAAGGTGATCCTGGAAACCCATTTCCTCACCGACGAGCAGAAGGTCATGGTCTGCGAGGTGGCCGCCGAGGCTGGCGCGGACTTCGTGAAGACCTCCACCGGGTTCCTCGGCGGAGGGGCGACCGTCGAGGACGTCGCACTGCTGCGCAAGGCGGTGGGCCCGGACCTGGGCGTCAAGGCCTCAGGCGGCGTGCGCTCTATCGAGGACGCCCGCGCGATGATCGGGGCCGGCGCAACACGAATTGGGGCCAGCTCATCTGTCGCTATTGTTAACGGTGAGCAGGGCGCCGCGGCCTACTAAGGCCGTTTCCGGAGCCCGACCGACCCGCACTACCGAGGAGTTTTCCATGCCCCGCACCACCCCCCGCACCCATGCCGGCGAAGGCCGCGTGGCCGGCAACGTGATCGTCTTCGCCATTGTGATGGTTCTCTTCCTGGGCTCGATCCTCAGTTTCGGCCTCGAACCGCAGATCGGCGCCATCCCGGCCTTCGCCCTGGGCCTGATCCTCTTCGCCCTGGCCTTCTTCATCCCCAAGCAGATCCTGGGCCGCTCGGACTCGCACGAAACCAAGTAGACCGCGCCGTATCCGGCCACTCCCGGCCCGGCCCGTGCTCCCCGCTTCCGGCCGGGAGCACTGGCCGGGCCGGTTCCCGCTTTAAAGCTGCGGAGCCAGCCGGTAGCCGACGCCGCGGACCGTCTCCAGCCAGCGCGGGGACCGCGGATCATCGCCCAGCTTCCGGCGCAGGTTCCCGATGTGCACCTCGACGGCGCGCTCGTCCGCCTCGCTGACGAAGGCGCCGGTGTCGTAATGCTCATGGCGCAGCCGCCGGACCAGGTCCGGCTTGGTCCTGACCACCCGCCCGCTCTCCATCAGCGCATGCAGCAGGTCGAACTCGGTCCGGGTCAGGTCCACGTCCCGGCCACCCAGCTGCGCCGTGCGCGTGGCCTGGTCCACGGTCAGGCCGTTATGCACCAGCGCACCGGAACTGGTGACGGTGGCAGCGTGCTCGGGCGCGGCAGATCCGGATTCCGCCGCCGGGCCGGCCGGATCGGGTGTGCCATGGCGCGGCCGCCGCAGCATCGCCGCCACCCGGGCGCGCAGTTCACGCGGGCGGAACGGCTTCGTCAGGTAGTCGTCGGCCCCGGCCTCCAGGGCCAGCAGCGTGTCCAGCTCCTCGGCGCGCGCCGACAGCATCACGATGTAGCCGTCGCTGAACTGGCGCACCTGCCGCGCCACTTCGAACCCGTCGAAGTCCGGCAGGCCCAGGTCCAGCGTGATGATGTCCGGCTCGAAGCGCCGGACCGCTTCGACACCGTCGGCGCCGGTGGCCGCGGCGTGGATCTCGAATCCCGATTGCTGCAGCACCGATTCCAGAATGCTCCGGATGTCCCCGTCATCCTCGATGATGACCGCCACACGCTGGCTATTCACGCTGCCCCCCGACTTTGCCTGAAATTAACCGTATTGCCGCATTGATCTTGAGCCGATTCTAGAACTGGTTGGAGCTATAGAGCTGCAGTATACCTGCCGCGTCCGGGCAGATTTTCCGCGCTGCCTATACTGGAGCTCGTTCCGGCGGCGCTTCAGGCGCCCGCCGCGGAGCAGCACACGGTCCCCGGGGGAAGGACGCCGTCACGCCATGCCTGCATCCATCAGGCCTGCCTCCGGCAGGCCCGCCCCGGCAGGTGCCGGCAGGTGGTGGCGCAGCAACGCGCCGCGCCGCCAGGTTCTCCTGGGCCAGCTGCCGCTGGCAGCCGCCGTCGCCACGGTGGCCGCGGCAGCGGCCCTGTTCCACCCGGACCGGCTCGCCAACCCGTTTTTCGCCGGCGGGCTGGTCCTGCTGGCCCTGCTGACCCTTGCCTGCGCCGCGGTTCCCTGGCACCGGCTGCCCGCCGGTTCCTGGTGGATCATCCCCGTGCTCGACTTCGCCGTCGTCGGCCTGCTCCGCCAAGGCAGCTTCGGCGCCCTGTCCGGACTCTACCTGCTGGCGGTCTTCCCGGTGTTCCGGCTGGCCTGGTCGGGCCTGAACGCGGTGGCAGCCTGCCTGGTCAGCGTGGCCGGCACCGCTGCCATCGTCTGGCTGCCCGCGCTCACCACACCAGGGCCGCTGGTGCCCGCGGACCTGGCCGCCCCCGTGGTCGTCCCCGTCGTCATGCTGGCCCTGGCCGTCACGGCGGCGGTTGTCCGCGGAAGCCTCACCGCACGAAATACCGCGCTCGCCGCGCGCGACCGGGAGCTGCGGCAGCTGCTGGCGGAGAGCCGGAAGCACGCCCGTCTGCTCGATGCGGTGCTGGACACGGTCAGCGTCGGTGTGGTCGCTGTCGACGCCGGCGGCCGCAGGACCTTGATGAACTCGCAGCAGCGGCTGTACCACCGGCTGGCCGCCCCGGCAGGGGACGCCGACCCGGATGAGGCGCGCCTGCTGGTGTTCGAAGCGGACCGCCGGACCCCGGTCCCTGTGCCGGAACGGCCGGTGAGCCGCGCCGCGCGCGGTGAATCCTTCCCGGACCGGCTCGTCTGGCTGGGGCCGGAGGGACGGCAGCGGGCGGTGTGCGTCACGGCCCGGGCGATGAAGGCGGACAACCTGCTCTCCAACGCGATCAAATACTCCCCTGCCGGCACGGAGATCGTGGTCACCGCCCGGATGGACCCGGCAGGGGCCACCTTCACGGTCCGGGACCACGGGATCGGCATCACCGCGGAGGACCAGGCCAAGGTCTTCAGCAGGTTCTTCCGGACCAGGGACGTCCGGCAGGCAGCCATCCCCGGAGTCGGGCTGGGACTGGCGATCACCAAGTCCATTGTGGACGCCCACGACGGATACATCAGCTTCGAGAGCCGGCCCGGCCGCGGCACCGCCTTCACCGTGCAACTGCCGGCGGCAGAACCGGCGCGGGCCGCCCCGGCAGTACCCGGGCTGCGGGCCCATGGCGGGTAGCCGGCCGGATTCCGGCCGCCTGCTGGCCGGGGCGCTGGCCGGCCTGTACGGCGCGCTGCTGGCCGCCGTCGTGCTGTGGCCGGTGCCGGTGGACCGGCCGGCCGCCGCTGTCCTGCGGGACCTGCTGGGTACGCTGCACCGGCACGGCCTGCCGGGCTGGGTCGGCTACGGCACCGTCGAAGCAGCGGCCAACGTGCTGCTCTTCCTGCCGTTCGGCCTGCTGGCCGGGGCCCTGCTGCCCCCGCCGCGGCGCTGGCTGGCCGTCGCCGCGGCCGTCCTGCTCTCCGGAGCGGTCGAGCTGGCACAGCACAACTTCCTGCACGACCGCTTCGGCACCATCCAGGACGTGCTGGCCAATACACTGGGGGCGGTCCTGGGGACCGCGGCCGGCTCCCCGCTCCGGAGCCGGCCGCGGAGACGCCCAAGTTGGGCACGGTCCGGGGCTCGGGATAGAGTTTTTCCTGACCTCGGCTGCCGCTTGCCTGGCCTGGCCGGGCGGCGGTCACGCCCTGACACTATGCACTTCGGGAGATACACCATGGCCCTCAGCGCCTCCACCACCCTGCCCTACTCCGTTGCCCAGGTGACGGACACCTTCACCAGCGAGGCCTTCCTGCGCCACATCAGCGAGCTCGTGGGCGGCAGCCTGGTGTCCGTGAACCGGGACGGCTCCGTGGACGGGGCGTTCAACCTGACGGTTGTGCGCAAGCTGCCGACCACCCGGCTGCCGGAAATCGCGCGCAAGGTCGTCGGCGAGTCCCTCACCGTGACCCAGACCGAGCGCTGGCAGGCTCCGGCCGCCGACGGTTCGCGGACCGCCGACGTCGAGGTCAAGGTCGCCGGCGCGCCGGTGGACGCCAAGGCCGTGCAGAAGCTGGTCGCCGAGGGCGGCTCCACCCGCGTGCAGCTCGAGGGCGAGGTCACCTCCGGGATCCCGTTCCTGGGTGGCAAGATCGCCGCCGCTGCCGAACCGGTGCTGGCCAAGGCCCTGAAGCTGCAGGCAACGCAGGCCGAGGCCTGGATCGCCAGCCAGGCCTGACGGAGCACGGCGCAGATGCAGTTGCCCGCAGCCTTGGCCTGGATCCTGGTCCTGGCCGGCGTCTGGAGCCTGTGCGTCTGGCCCCCGTTCCTGCGCCGGGTCTGGAAGGATCCGCGCGCCCGGGACGAGCGCGGCGGCGCAACCCGGTACCTGACGGTGCATTTCATGCTGATCACGACCTCGATGATCTTCGGCATCGCCACCTTGGTGATCGGGATCCGCGCCCTGGCAGCCTAGACAGCTCCAGTATTTTCCCAACCTGCGTCCAGCAGGATAAGGCCTGTGCAGCAGCCGCTGCACAGGCCTTCGGCGTTAGCGGAATTCTTTCGCCGACCTTTCGTTGACAGTGGAATAAAGCCGCAGCAGGGTGGAGTTATCTGCTGGGAGCACGTCAGTATGAGGTGATGGACCGCGGTGGCTGCCGGCCACCTGGCGGTCCGCGTCAGGGTCCTGCCGGCACGGCACCGGACCTGGTTGGGGAGACATGAGCGCAAACTTCAGGTCCTGGACAACTGCCGATCTTCCCGGTGCGGCTGTGCCTGCAGGCCGCCGGCCGCGGACACCGCGGTGGCGGCGGGCAGGGACGGCGCTGAGCCTGGCCGTCATCCTCGCGGGCGTGCCCGGCACCGCGCTGGCCGCCCCGAACCTCGCGGCCGCCGAGTACCGGCAGGGGGCGGCAGGTGGCGGGGACCCGTACTTTCCACTGGCCGGCAACGGCGGCTACGACGTGAAGCACTACGAGCTGGAGCTGGACTACAACCCGCCCACCGACGAGCTCAACGGCCACGCCACCATCACTGCCCGGGCGACCCAGGATCTGTCCTCGTTCAATCTTGACCTGCAGGCCCTGACGGTCCATTCGGTACAGGTGGACGGCCATACCGCATCCTGGACCCACACCCCGGACGGCGAACTGGCCGTCCGGCTGCCGCACGGCATCAGCCGCGGCACGAAATTCCGGACCGTCGTCGAGTACGGCGGAATCCCCCGGACCATTACCGAGCCCGGGCAGGCAGGCTTCATCCACACCGCCGACGGCGCCGTCGTCACCGGACATCCGCTGAGCGCCCCGACCTGGTTCCCCGTGAACAACACCCCCCGGGACAAGGCCGCCTTTACCTACCGGATCACCGTGCCGCAGGAATGGGAGGTCGTGGCCAACGGTGCGCTGCGCAAGATGACGCACCAGGGCGGACGCACCACCTTCGCCTGGGAGGCGGACGCCCCCATCGCCCCGTACCTGGCCTCCATCAGCATCGGCCAGTTCGACTTCAACGAATACACCAAGGCCGGCATCCATTACTGGGACGTCATGGATCCGGCCCTGGGCAAGCTGGTGCTGCCGCGCAACGGCAACGGACTCGCGTGGTCCCGGACCGGCAATGCCTCCTACAAGCGCCTGGCCCGCACCATCAGCATCCCGCAGGGCGGGGCCGACCTGTCCTTCTGGATGAACCGCGACACCGAACCCGGCTGGGACTTCGCGTTCGTGGAGGCCCGGGTGGCGGGTACCGGCGCCTGGACCACGCTGCGGGACACCACCGGCCACGCCAGCCAGGACACCGGACTGTCCTGCCCGGCCTGGCACGAAGTGCATCCGTTCCTGAAGCATTACCAGAGCAGCGACGGCAAGGGCGGCTGCCGTCCCAAGGGCAGTTCCGGGCAGTGGTGGGCCGCCAGCGGCCCGAGCGACGGCTGGGAGCAATGGCGTTTCGACCTCGCCGAATACGCCGGCCAGGACGTGGAGCTGGCGATCACCTATGCCAGCGACATCTCCGGCCAGCACAACGGCGTGCTGCTGGAGGACATCAAGGTTTCCACCGGCGAGGGGTCGACTTCCTTCGAACCTGACCGGAACCGCGACCGGCTCAACGGCTGGAAGGCCGCCGGCGCGCCGAAGGGCAGCCCGGACAGCGCCGACAGCTGGACGGCCGGCGTATCGGCACCGACCTCCATCGGGTCCAGGATCAAGGAATCGCTCGCGCGCCAGCCGCGGATCATCGGCTTCCTGTCCAAGCTGTTCGGCAAGTACCCCTTCAAGGAGGCCGGCGGTGTCGTCACCACTGCGGACGGGCTGGGCTTCGCGATGGAAAGCCAGTCCCGGCCGCTGTACGCCAAGGAGTTCTTCCACGACTCCTCCGGTGCCGACTCGCTGATGGTCCACCAGCTGGCCCACCAGTGGTTCGGCGGCTCCGTCTCCGTCGCCAGCTGGAAGGATGCCTGGCTCAGCGACGGCTTCGCCACCTACGCGCAGTGGCTCTGGAACGAGGACCGGGACCGCGGGACGGCGCAGCAGACCCTGGAGTTCTATGCCGGCATCCCGGCCACTGACCAGTTCTGGGACCTGAAGGTAGCCGATCCCGGGCAGGACCGGGTTTTCGACCCGGCCCTGCAGACGCGCGGCGCCATGGTGCTGCAGCAACTGCGCACGACGGTGGGCGACGAGAGTTTCTTCGCCATCCTGCGCCGGTGGTCCAACGAGCACGCCGGCGCCAGCGCCTCCACTGCCGACTTCATCCGGCTGGCCGAAGAGGTTTCCGGCAAGGACCTCGACAAGCTGTTCCGGACCTGGCTGTTCACCGCGGGCAAACCCCGCGGGCTCTGACCGGCGTCCTGTCCTGCAGGTTGCTCAGGCCCGCGGCGGTTCCTGGCCGGCCGGATAGGGCGGCTCTCCCAGCACCTTCAGGTGCTCGTTGTATTCGTCGACGGACAGTTCGCCGCGGGCAAACCGCTGGTCCAGGATCTGCCGGGCCGGGCTGCGCGGCGGCGGCAGCACCCGCCCTCCGGAGTGTCCTGCCATGGCCCATTCCGGGCCCGGGCGGCTGGTGCCGGCCGTGAAGGCCCGCACGACCAGCGTTGCCAGCAACGCAATGATGGCTAGCAGCAGCAGGGCGAAAACCCATGCCCAGCCCATTTCAAACCAGTTTCCCCGCAACATGCTGACTCTCCTTCAATACCGGAAACGCATGGCCGACGAATCGGTCGTACGGCCAGAATACCCGCGGGCCACAGGAAGACATAGGGGCCGGCCCGGACATTGGTCACGGCCGGAGCTGGTCCGGCCGTGCCCTCCCAGCGTAGGAAACCGCCCGTCACCGGTGCGTTACGCCTGCATCATTCAAAGCGGCCAAGAGGAGTAAGTCATTCTCCCCCGCTGCCTCGTGCACACGGGCTAGACGGCCGCCCTGGCTGCCGGCTGGTAGTAGGTTTGCCGCCGGACGTGCGCCGGGTCCGCCCTCCGGTACCTCATCGAGCCTGATGCCTCCCAGCTCCAGCGACGGCGGGCCGCCGAAGCCGTGGCCGAAAACGGTGGCAAAGGACAATGAAACGGTGGTGTCCGACCCGCGAACGTGGCCGGGAAATACCAGCGTCCCCCGTCGGAAACCACCCGGAACGATGGTCTCGCTCCAGTCACTGCGGCCCGGGTCGGCCTCGAGGGTTTTCCCGTCCTGATCGGTGAGGTATGCATTGCCGAACAACGGCAGGGTGATGCTGTGGGACAGGCCATTCCGCACCGTGACGCCCACCCGGGTGAAGTGCCGGGTGTTCCGGACGCTGTCGACGGTGAGGACGATTCCTCCGATATCGTTCGAGGCAGTCTCCACCAGACGCTCGACGCCGGGTTCGTTGCCGGTGAGCCAGCCCGTGACGAACCGGACGCCTGCGGTAACCGCCAGACCGCCCACGCCCAGGACCAGCACGATGGCGGCCAGCGCCGGTACAACCGGGCGCCGGACAGGGGCAGGTCCCGCCGCCCCGGAATATGGATCTGCCCCGGCAGCCGGTCGGTACGGGCCGGTTTCGCGGGTCACGGGCTCCGGGCTCTGCCGCTTTCCGAAATGCTCCACCAGGACCTTCCCCATCGCCACCAGCACGGCTACCACCGGGGCCACCAGCCAGGACAGAGTTCCGGTCCAACCGGCAAAGAAAGTCGCGGCGACATTGCCCAGCAGGACGACCGCCTCACAGGCGCCCGCCACCAGCAGCGTCGTGCCAAGGCCCGAACCTTCCTTGGCCGGCGCCACCGTCGCCGGTCCGGCCACCGGCCTCGCCACCGGTTCGCGGAACTGCAGCCGCAGCGTCCCGAACTGCACCACGTCGCCGTGCGAGAGCAGCACCGGGCCGGTGATCCGGGTCCCGTTGACCCAGGTGCCGTTCCGGGAGCCGGCATCCGTGAGGGTCGTCCGTCCCCTGTAAGTTTCGAGGTTGGCATGATGCCTGCTCACGCCGTCGAAATCCAGGCGCACGGACACATCCGGTCCGCGGCCGACGCTCGCCCTGCCGGCCGGAATGACAATGACCTTCGGGCCCGGAGTGCCGCGGGCCGTGACAAAGCTATTGCCTCCGGCCGGCCCTGTGCCGGCCGTCACCGGTTCAGGTTCACGATGGTGTCATTGCCGCGGGTGTCGACCCGGCGGGTGCCCACTTTCCCGATGGCCGCCGTCGAACCGATCAGCAGGCAGGAGTCGAACGCTCCCGCATAGATGTAGATCGGCCCGAACTCGCCGGCCCAGACGGTGCCGTCGGTGGTCTCGGCGTAGAAGCAGAAGTACCTGTTGCCGGTATTGAGCACATGGGCCGTGCCGCCCGGGCCGATGACCCACCAGCCCCGGGTGCCCCACTGGCCGTCGTGGGCGCACCCGTCGGGGCTGTAGAACATCACCGCCACGCTCGCGGTGCTGGCCGTGTTGTTGCGGAACCGGATCTCCACGGCCGCTCACCGCCCCGGTTCGTTCTGCCGGCGCAGCAGCTCGGCCACGGTGACGTGCGCGATGTCCTCCATGCTCCGCGGCGGCACGGCGGCGGATCCCGCCCCGGGTGCGTCCTCCGGGTGCTCTTCGGCGGCCGCTTCGCTGCCGGGGTACTGGTCCACCTCCATGGGGGCGGTCCCGGCGAAGGCTTCGGTGGGTTCCGGTTCCCGGGCGGGTCTGTGCGGATGGGACATGTTCGCTCCCTGTCATTGGGGTTGTATCGGGACCAGGATGGCAAAGCCTGCCGGTGGCAGGGTGAGCCGGATGGCCAGGCCGTTGCGGGCCTCGGCCTCCACCTCCGTACCGGAGAGGGCACCGCCGCTGGCATACCGGTGGACGAAGCGCGCCCCCTCGGCATGCAGGCCGGCATCCACCGTCACCCACGCCGAGACCGTCCGCGCGGTGTCCGTGTTCAGCGCGCAGACCACTTCGCGGCCGGACAGGATCCGGCTCCACGCCACGATCGATTCGATCCGGCCGCCGAACCCTTGCGGGAAGCCGAAGTGCACGCCGTCGCCGGAGATTTCGCGCAGGTACTGCCGGCCCCGCCGCAGCGCGGGCTCGGCGCGGCGGACCGCGAGCACCTGTGCCAGGCCGGCGTACGGTCCGGACGTTTCGTCGAAGGCATGCCGGCCGGTGCTGCGGAACGGGCCGAAGGGGCCGCCGAACATGGCCTCGCGGATGTACCGGTCGTGGCCTCCGGCGCCGTCGAAGGCCTGTTCGCTGCCGTAGTACACACACGGGATGCCCAGGGTGGTGGCGTTGGCGGCGAGCGCTGCCAGTGCCAGCCGGGCGCCGTCGTCGTCGGCCGCGAAGCGCGCCTTGCGGTCGCCGTTGCGGACCTGGTCATGGTCGTCGTAGGAGGTGACCACGTGGTCGCGGAACCAGGTGTGGCTGCCCTGGCCGACCAGCACGGAGTTGCGGAAGAGCCCGAAGTACTCCTGCGGGGCTGTCCTGCCCTTCACGAATCCCTCCAGCCGGCCCTGCACGTCGGCCAGGCCCAGCGCGGCGTCCAGTCCGGTCTGCTGCATGAGCTCGACGGCGAAGCCCCGGGACCCGGTGATCTCCCCGACCAGGAAGAAGCGGTCCTTGCCGATGGACTGGGCGAACTCGTGCACCGCGGAGGTGAAGAAGCGGGTGGCCCCCGGGTCCATGTGCTTGACGGTATCGACGCGGAAGCCGTCCAGGTCCGCATAGGCGATCCAGTACTGGTACGCCCGGGTCAGGTTCAGCAGCGCCGCGGAGGGCACATAGTCCTCCAGCGGACCGGAGCCGTGGTTGATGTCCTTGAAGCCGAAGAAGTCCCCCTCGCGGTACTCCGGGTCATGGTCCCAGCCGGAAATCCGCCCGCGGGCGGTGAAGCTGCCCGCCTGCTGCAGTTCGGCCGGCCAGACGCCGGCACCGGGGCGGTCGGGCCCGATGGGCTGCGGGAAGGGCAGCGACGGCGTCCCGTCCTCATCCCGCCAGCCGGCGACGGCGTAGGGGCGGCCGTCCCAGCGCGGATCGAACCAGCGGTTGCCGGCCTCGTCGGTTTCCTCGTACCGGTCCGCCGCGTAGCCGAACACATCCCCGGAGTGGTTCAGGACCACGTCGAGGATCACGTACAGTCCCGCGCCGTGCGCGTCCCGGACCAGGTCCCGCAGCTGCCCCTCGGTGCCGAAATGCGGGTCCACCGCCAGGAAATCCTGGGTGCCGTAACCGTGGTAGTCGCTGGTTCCCGGCCGCTGGCGCAGTACCGGGCTGATCCACAGCGCGGTGACCCCCAGCCGTTTGAGGTAGCCGAGCTTGCTGCGGATGCCGGCCAGGCTGCCGCCGGCCCAGGTGGCCCCGGCCGCCCGCCAGGCCGCCGCCTGCTCCTCGCTGGCCAGCACGCTCTCCCGGTCCCCGGACGCCAGGGCGGGCGTGGTGCCGGGGACCCGGGCGCCGTCGAGGTCCAGGCAGCCGTCCTCCTGCCCGTCGGAGAAGCGGTCCACGAGCAGGAAGTACAGGGTCTGGTCGGCCCAGGACGAGGGCGAGGGATGGAAGGGGCCGCGCAGCGCGGCGTCCCAGTCGAGTCCGGCCAAGCTGCGGTCGGCCATGCGTGCCTCCTCGGGCGTCCCCGGGCCCGGCAGCAGCTGCCAGGGAAGCAGCAGGTCCGGGCGCGCTGCCACCCTAGCCGGGCCGCGTTACTGCGCCGTTACAGCCCGGACCGGCGGCGGCGGGCAGCGGGGCCGTAACGGCACAGTAACGGCAGTGCGCTACACCAAGCCGTACCAACCCCGGAGCAAGGCAGGGAGCACCATGGCCACGACCAACCAGAACCATTTCTGCACCATCCGCACGGCGGCCCCGCCCGCAGGCAATACCAAGGCGGCGCTGTTGAATGAATCCCGCTGGAACGTCTCCACCCTCAAGGTCCAGTTCCTCGAAGGCGATCCGGACCTGCAGCGGCGGGTGCTGGAGGTGGCCCGCGAATGGACCGGGCCGGACCTGGCGAACCTGGAGTTCAACCGGGCGGAGGACACCGACGGCGATATCCGCATCACCTTCGAACAGGGCAACGGCTCCTGGTCCTACCTGGGCACCCATGCCCAGCACATCCCGGTCTCCGAACCGACCATGAACTACGGCTGGCTGACCCCGGATTCGGACGACGACGAACTGCGCCGGGTGGTGCTGCACGAATTCGGGCACGCCATCGGGCTGATCCACGAACACCAGAACCCCCAGCGGCCGATCAACTGGAACCGCGCCGCCGTCATTGCCGACCTGTCGGGGCCGCCGAACAGGTGGGACCTGGAGACGATCGAGCACAACATCTTCAAGCGCTACGATCCGGCGGAACTGTCCGCCACGGACACCGACAGCTCGTCCATCATGATGTACCCGATCCCGGCGTCCTGGACCACCGACGGATTCTCGGCAGGCCTGAACAGCGGCCTGTCGGAGACCGACAAGGAGTTCATCCGTACGGCCTATCCCTGGTGAGCGGCAGGCGGGCGTCAATGGCCGACTATGCGGTGGTGGTGGGCATCGCCCGCTATCCCAGGTTCGCGCTGCAGGAACTGCAGGGCCCGGACCGCGACGCGCAGGATATCTACGGCTGGCTCGTCGACCCGGACGGCGGCGGCGTGCCGCCGGAGAACGTCAAGCTCATCCGCCAGGCGGACCTGGGGCCGCTGACCCCGGACAATCCGGAACCGGACATGTCCCGGGTGCACAATGCGCTGCTGTGGATCGGGGAACAGACGCGCGAGGTGAAGGGTGACCGGCTGTACCTGTACTTTTCGGGGCACGGCTTTGCCCCGGTGCTGGAAGAAGGCGCGCTCTTCACCGCCGAGGCCAGCTCGATGCTGCCCGCCTACGTCTATGCCTTCGACTGGCTGCGCGGCTTCCGCCAGGCGCTGCGCTTCCGGGAGTATGTGCTGTGGATGGACTGCTGCATGACCTACCAGCAGTCCATCACCATCAGCGAGCCTGCACTGCGGCTGGGCACGGCGAACGGGGTCCCCGGGCCCATGTTCGTGGGCGTGGCGGCGCAGACCAAAAGCGCCCTGGAGCACCCGATGGCCGACGGCCAGGTCCACGGGGTGTTCAGCTGGACGCTGCTGCAGGGCCTGCGGGGGGCGGCGGCGAACGACCGCGGCCAGGTCACCGGGGAAAGCCTGAAATCCTTCCTGCACAATGCCATGCCCGAGTTCCTGCCCGAAAGCGTCAGGTCCGCCTCCGCGGTGGACCTGCACCCGTTCATCCGCACGGATGAGGGCATTACCTTCACACGGCTGCCCGAGCGGCCGACGTTCCGCACCGTCCTGACCTTTCCGGAGGCGGCGGCCGGGAAGGAATTCCTGCTCTGGACCGGCAGGCCCCATATCCCCGCCGTCGCCGGGACCCTCGGTTCCGCCACCTGGACCGGCGCTTTGGTCCGGGGCCTGTACGTGGCCGAGGTCCCCGCGCTGGGCCTGCGCCATGGCTTCCAGGTCAGCGGTGCCGGCGAGGTGGCCGAACAGATCCGGGACACCGGCCCGCCGGTGCGGCCGGCGGACCCGTTCGCGCTGCACCGGATCGAGGTCACCGCGGACAATCCGGCGGCCTCCATCCTGGTCACGGACTATGCCCTGCGGCTGGTCTTCAGCGACACCGGTTCGCTTCGCGAGCGGGACATGCCCGGGGTCTACAAGATCCGTACCGAATTCGGCCGGGACGTCAGCTCGATGCGTGAACACGTGGTGCTGCTGGACGGCGACCTGGACAACCACCCGGCACCGGCCCCGCCGCTGGCCAGCCCCGCCACCTTGCCGGAGGACGCAGGGCTGCCCCGGGGCGCCGGTCCGGAGCGCGGCCGGTTCGCGGACCTGGGGGCGGACCGGGCCGCCATTTCGGTGCTGGCCCGCTATGTCCCGGCGGATGTGGCCGGCGGGCTGGTGTCCGGCTGGCAGCCGCTGGCAGGCCTTGAACTGATCGATTCCGCGGGTACGGTCTTCGCGCGGCTGGCCGACTCCGGCCCCCGCCCCGCCCCGGCAGGCCTCGGGCCGGAGTCGGTATGGGAACAGGAGGTCGGACCCGGCACGTACTATCTTCGCGGCACGCTGCCCGACGGCCGCACGCTCGAAGCCACCGTGCCCGCCTGCCCTGGATATGTCACCAGCATCGCCCTCGAACGCGCCGCCGGGCCGGTACCGGGACTGGAGAGCGAAGACACTGCACCGGTCCGGGACGCCGCCGTCTTCCTGCGCAAGGCCGGTTCCGGGCCACTGCCGGCCCGCGACGAGCAGGTCATCGAGGCCGCCCGGATCGGCCTGGCCCAGGGCCGGAACCCGCTCTACCGGAACCGCGGGTCCGAACTGCAGCGGCTGCTGCTCCAGGACTACGACGATCCGATTGCCGGGATCATCGGGGCGCATCTGCTGCTGCGCGCGGCGAAAGCCGCCAACGGGATGCGGCCGGAGGACGCGGCGGTATTCGACGCCGCCGTGGTCCGGCTGCGCTCGGCCCTGGGCACCGGCCAGTCCGACGTCGAGGCCCTGTCCCTGTGCTGTGCGGATCCGCAGCTGCGCCGGCAGCAGCCGGTCACCGTGCCGCCCCTGTTCGAGGCCAGCTGGCGGCTGCTGGCCGAATACAGCTATGCGAATCCGGAGCTGGTACCGCTTGGCCTGTGGCAGCGCGTGCAGGCGGCGGCCAGCGAGGGGCCGTATTTTGTCTGGGCCACCGACGAACCCACGCGGAAGGCGCACCTTGGCCAGCTGCGGCAGTGGCTCAAGCGCAGCAGCCGGAAGCTGGCCCAAAACCAGCCTCCGGACAAGATCCGCCGCGAGGCCATGAACCTGGCCCTGCCGGCATCCGCCCTGGCGGCCCTGTGGCAGGAACGAACCAAAGCACCGCCGCGGCCATGAACCAACAGGGCGCAGTCTACGAGTATCCGCTCGCCGCGGGACTGTCGGTCTCCTTCCAGCGCTACCTGTACCCCGCCGCCGCGGTCCTGGACGCCCTGCCCACCAGCCTGGGAGCCCTGCCGGTCTGCCCGGCCGGACCGGAGCGGATCCTGCTCCCCTCCCCTGCCGGCGAGGCATTCTGGATCGGCTTCCTGCCGACCCCCGGAGCCTCCGCCGACGTCGGCATCCTGGCGGCTACCGGGAGCGGCGGGTGGCTCGACGCCGTCGGCGGACAGCCTGCCGGGACGGACCGGCCCCAAGCCTGGCTGGCAGTACCACCCGCCCTGCGGCTGCCCGGCATCACCGCCACCGGCGGCGGCTGGCTGCCTTTTGCCCGCCAGGCGCCCGTCCCGCATGCCCCCTCCTGCACCGGCCTGCTGCTGGTCCTGCGGCAGAGCCGGGAGGGTGGGGGCCGGCTGCACGTCGCGCTCGCCGACGAAGACGAGTTCCGGTCTGTGTGCGGGGTGCCGCTCCCGCCGCCGGACCCGGGTGCGGCCTACGGCGGCTGGCGGCTGCCGTGAGCCGGATGCCTGCCGCCGGCAGGTTGGCGCAGGAGTGCCGGATAACGGCTGCACCCCTACAATAGGGCCACTGGCTCTTCAGCCGCGCTGCTCCGCCCCGGCGGACCATGCCTTCCCGGGCGTCCCGACGATTATCCGCTCAACGTGAATGTCGACAACCATCATGAGAACCCTCCCCCTCTCCGGCCTGGCCGGATCCGCAATGATTCTTGGCCTGCTCTGCGGTGCGTCCCCCGCCGCTGCAGCCACCGCCGGTCCGGCCACAACCGCCGCCCCCGGCCTCAGCATCGAGCTGCCGGAGGACGCCGGGCTGCTGGCCGGCGGCGCCGGCACCTCGATCACTGTCACCTTCCAATGCACCGCCGGGGAAAGCTACAACATGTTCGTGGAGCTGGCCCAGGTCGTTGAGGAGGGCCGTACCGCCACTGGAACCGGTTTCACCGGCCCGGGCACGTGCACCGGCAGCTCGCAGACCGAGGACCTGTTGGTGGTCGCGGGCGGCGGCTTCTACGCCTTCCGCGAGGGCGAGGCGGTGGCCAGGGCTTCCGTGTCGGTCTGCCCCAACGGCCAAACCTGCGGGCAGGCCATGGATGCCGGGGTCCTGGAGCTGAGGGAAGCACTGCCGAACTAGCGCTGTGCTGTCCCGCCGCCGGCGCGCGCCGCCCTACGGGTTGCCGACAAGCCGGTCAAGGAGGGCCGCCAGCTCGGCGCGCTCGTCCGTGCCCAGCACGCCGAAGTAGTTCCGCGCCTGCTCCTGCTGGGCGGCACGGATGGCATCGGCCAGCGCCCGGCCGGCCTCGGTCAGCGAGACGACCGTGGCCCGCCGGTCGGCCGGGTCCGGCTCGCGCACGCACCAGCCGCGCTCCTGCAGCCCATCCACCACCTCGGTCGCCGAGCGCGGCACGATGTGCAGGCGCTCGGACAGCTCGCCCAGGCGCAGCGGCCCGTGCCGGCGCAGCACGCCCAGCGCACGCGACTGCGATGGCGAAACGTCCCAAGGTGCCAGCGCCTCGCGCGAGCGTCGCCGCAGCTGCCGGGCCACGGCCCAGAAGGAATCCAGCAGGTTTTCGTCGGCCACGGGAATAGCCTAACAGCCGGCATGGTTGTAGCCTCATAGTGAGGTATCCTCAGCATTTCGTTCACCGGCGGCTCCGGCCGCCCGGCATGTGCCAGAAAGGGGTGGTTCCCACGGAACCCGCCGGCATGAAAAGCGGCCGCCCGCCGCAGCCTCCCACCGCAGCGGAGCGGGAGCAGGCCAGCCATGTGTCCCTGCGGCGCATCGCCGGCCTCTTCGCCGCCTACCGCTGGCAGCTGGTCCTGGTCACCGCCATCATCGTGGCATCCTCGGCTGTCTCGATGGCCGCACCGTTCCTGCTTCGGGCCGTCATCGATACAGCGCTGCCCGAACGCGACCTGCGGCTGCTGGTCCTGCTCACGGCCGGGATGCTGGCGGTCGCCGTCGCCAGCGCCGCGTTCGGCATCCTGCAGACCTGGATCAGCACCCGCGTCGGCCAGCATGTCATGCACCGGCTGCGTTCTAACGTCTTCACGCACCTGCAGCGGCAGTCCGTGGGCTTCTTCACCCGCACGCGCAGCGGTGAAGTCCAGTCGCGCATCACCAACGACATCGGCAGCATGCAGGCGGTAGTGACCACCACGGCCACCGGCATCGCGACCAACCTGACCACCGCCGTCGCCACCTTGGCGGCGATGGTGGCCCTGTCCTGGCAGCTCTCGCTGATCTCGCTGCTGGTGATGCCCCCGGCGGTGCTGCTGGCCCGGAAGGTCGGCGCCTTGCGGCGGGAACTGACCGCCCGCCGGCAGCGCGAGCTGGCCGACATGAACGTCACCATCGAGGAGTCCCTCTCGGTCAGCGGCGTCCAGCTGAGCAAGACCCTCGGCACCGGCCCGGCGCTGGCGGAGCGCTTCGCCGCGTCCTCGGAACGCCTGACGGAACTGGAGCTGCGCTCGGAACTGGCCGGACGCTGGCGGATGGCCACGATGGGGCTGGTCTTCGCCGCCGTGCCGGCCGTGATCTACCTGGCCGCAGGGCTGCCGGCCACCGCCGGGCAGATCAGCATCGGCACGGTGGTCGCCTTCACCGCCCTGCAGAACGGGCTCTTCCGGCCACTGCTGGGGCTGATGAGC
Source organism: Arthrobacter mobilis (assembly GCF_012395835.1). Classification (GTDB taxonomy): domain Bacteria; phylum Actinomycetota; class Actinomycetes; order Actinomycetales; family Micrococcaceae; genus Crystallibacter; species Crystallibacter mobilis. Next base: position 438,359 of record NZ_JAAZSQ010000001.1, on the reverse strand, counting down.
GTGGGCATCAGCCTGACCAGTTCGCTGGCATTGTTCGCCCGCATCTTCGAGTACCTGGACCTGCCGGTGGAGATCGCCGACCCGGCCGAGCCTGCGGACGTCGATCCGGAGAGGCTGGCCGGCCATGTGCGCTTCGAGCAGGTCAGCTTCGGCTACCCCGGCGGCCCAGGTCCCACCGTCGACGGCGTGGACCTGGACATCCCGGCGGGCACCACCCTGGCCCTGGTCGGGCAGACCGGCTCCGGCAAGAGCACGCTGGCTGCCCTGCTGGCCCGGCTGCACGACCCCGGCTCCGGACGGATCACCATCGACGGCGTGGACATCCGCACCATGGCCCTGGCCGACCTGGCCCGCGTAGTGGGCATGGTCAGCCAGGAGACCTACCTGCTGCACGCCACGGTGCGCGAGAACCTGCGCTATGCCAAGCCCGCGGCCAGCGACGCCGAGATCGAGCAGGCCGCCCGCGACGCGCAGATCCACGAGCACATCATGGCGCTGCCGGAGGGCTACGACACCGTGGTCGGCTCGCGCGGCCACCGCTTCTCGGGCGGCGAAAAGCAGCGGATCGCCATCGCCCGCACGCTGCTGCGCAATCCGCAGGTGCTCATCCTCGACGAGGCCACCAGCGCGCTGGACACACGCACCGAGCGCGCGGTGCAGGAGGCCTTCGACCGGCTGGCCGCCGGCCGCACCACCATCACCATTGCGCACCGGCTCTCCACCGTCCGCGGCGCGGACCAGATCGCCGTGCTCGACGCCGGCCGCGTCGTCGAACACGGCACGCACCACAGCCTGCTGCGCCGCCAGGGACGCTACGCGGCCCTGGCGGCCTGACCGGCGGCCGCCCTCCTGGGACTTTCAGCGGGCGCGGGGCGCGGTCAGCGGATATTGACGCAGGCCAGCCGGTCTCCGGCCGTGCCGGCCTCACCCTCGCCGGTCTTGGTGTGCATGTCGTGGATCACGATCGACTGCCCTTCACCCTCGCGGAACTGCCAGTCGACGGTGCTTTCGGCTTCGGCATTGCCGCGATCGTCGGTGGAGAGATCCAGCCAGATTTCGTTCTCGGGATTGGCGTACTCAGGGTTGACCGATGGGGTCTTGGGGTCCTTGCGGTTCTGGTAGTGCGGACCGGCCTGCTCCGGTTCGGCGCCGCAGGCGTTGACGTGCACGTGGGCGCCGTAGTCCCGGTTGGCCTCAAGTCCCTCGACGGCAAGCCTCACCGTGGTCCCGGAGCCCTGGCTCTGCACCAGGACCTCGACATTGGAACCCTTGGGGACGACGGTCTGGTTGTACGTGATGGCCGCCGAATCCTCAAACTCGTTGAACTGGGCCACGACCGGTTCGCCGGCCGGGAAGGAACCGGTGGTGGTCGGGCTGGCGGGCGCGATCTCGGTCATGTCCCCGGACGAGGCGCCGCGCCTCTCCTTTTCGCCGCACCCTGTCAGTGCCAGCACGAGGGCTGCCGCACCAACGGCCGCCAGAGTGGTCTTGCCCGGTTTGAGTCCCATGATCCATCCTCCGTACGTCGCCTCGACCATCGGGGGGCCCGCCCGCCGATGGGAGCAGGCGGTGATCCCCGCGTTACCGACGCTACCGCCGGGCGGCGGACACCGGAAGGCCCCGGCGGACGGGCCAGGGCCGCCGGGGCGGTTTCCCGCCCCGGCGGACCCGCGCCGGATCAGGCCGAGGGTGCCTTCCGCTGGATCGCCATGGCGCAGCCCAGGGACACCAGCGTGCAGCCCAGGGACACGGCCAGCATGCCGCCAAAACCTCCGGAGGACTCGATCAGCACCCCGCTGAGGATCGGGCCGATCGCGAACCCGGTGCCGATCATCAGGTTGGTGGTGTTCATCACGTGGCCGCCGCCGCCCAGGTCGGACAGCGATGAGAGCAGGTAGGGCAGGATGAAGGTCCAGGCGAACTTGAAGATCATGGCCGCGACAGCGAACTGCACGAGTCCGGAGAGCCCGAAGAGCAGCGCCACGCTGGCGGCCAGCCCGACGTAGCCGATGAGCAGGAAGATCCGGCGCCGGGGGCTGTCCCCGAGCACGGTCGCCACCAGCGGGGCGATGATGCCGGGCACCGTGGCAATGGCCAGGACCACGCTCACGGTGGACAGGTCGATCCCGGCACCGCCGGCAATCTGCGCCATGAAGGACCAGACACCGCTCAGGCCGACGTAGAAGAGCAGGACGGCGGCCAGCCCCGTGACGAACTTGCCGGCCGGCACCTTGGTCCGGGAACCGCCCTCGGCGGCCGCCGGCTCGCGGCGCAGCACCTCGCCGTCGATCATCCGCACCACGGTCAGGCAGCAGGCCGAGAGCGCGGCCATGGTCCAGTAGATCGCGCCCACGCCGGTGCCGGCGAACAGGGCCGGGAAGACCGCCAGGATGATGGCGCCCATGATCAGCTGGAACACCACGAAGATGCCGAAGGCCCGGCTGGGGTTGGAAGTCCTGCCGCTGAGCGTGAGGATGATGACGGTAATGGAACCGGCTGCCAGCGAGGTGATGACGCGGGCCGCGACCAGCAGCGCGAAGCTGTCCAGGAAGCCGGAGACAATGTTGCCGGCAATGACCACGGCCGTGAACGCGTAGCTGGCGGTCACCAGGTTCACCCGGCGCAGCCACAGGTAGGCCGGCACGGTCGCCAGGCTGAAGGCGCCCAGCTCCAGGGAGAACAGCATGCCCAGCTCGGTGGGGGTCAGCCCGAACTGCTGGACCAGCTTCCCGGCAATGACCGGGGCGATCAGCAGGACCATGTACAGCACGGCGCTGAAGACCGAAATGTAGGTGTAGATCCCGCGGTCGGTGCCGGCACCGCGGCGCGCGGGGGCAAGGAGTGTGGACATGGCGTCCCTTTCAGTCAGGAAACTCAGGAAAAGAACTGGAAAAGAGCCAGGAAAAGTGGACGGGTCAGCGGACCTCGGCCAGCGTCCCGGCGCCGGGTCCGGCAGCTGAGGCGGCGCCGGCGTCGTACACCTTCACGCCGGCGAACCAGGTCTGCCGCGCGGTGAGGTAGCGGACCTGGTCGATGCCGATCTCGTATGGGTTGGCGGACAGGACGATGAAGTCCGCCGACTTGCCCGGGGTCAGCGAGCCCGTGACATCGTCCACGCCCATCGCCTCGGCGCAGGCGGTGGTGTACACCCGGATGGCTTCGTCCAAGGTGATCGCCTGCTCCGGCCAGAGCGTGCCGGGGAACTGCCCGGTCGGGTCCTGGCGGGTCACCAGCCCGTAGATGCCTTCCCAGGCGTTCGGCGACACGCTCACCGGCCAGTCCGAGCCGCCGGCCACCCGGGCGCCGGCGTCGAGCAGGGCCCGGTTCGGCTGCATCTTCGAGGCCCGCTCTGGCGGCAGCACCGTGGCAATCGCCTCGGAGATGACCCCGGGGAACCACAGCGACGGGGAAATGTCGGCGGTCACGTCCAGCTGCGCGAAGCGGGCAATGTCGTCCGGATGCACGAACTGCCCGTGGGCGATGTGGTACTTCGGCTCCGTGTACCCGGCGGCGCGGACCTTGGCCACGGTATCGAGCACCAGGCGCACGGAGGCGTCCCCGGTGCAGTGGATCTTGGCCGAAATGCCCCGGGCAGCGGTGCCCATCAGCCAGTCTTCGAGCTCCGCCGGGTCCATGGTGGTGCCGCCGCAGTGGCACTCGGGGAAGCCCGCCTCGGGCAGGTAGGGCTCGAGGAACGCGGCGGTGCCGGCCGGCGGAACGCCGTCGAGGAAGATCTTGATGAAGTCCGGCCGGTGGTGCCGGGAACGGGCCTCCTCGCGGTGGGCGATGATGCCTTCGCCGATCGGATCCGTGCCGAAGATGAAGTCGTTGGCCGCCATGGACGTGACTACCCAGGCCTGCAGCCGGCCGCGCTCGTCCAGGTCCTTCAGCGCCCGCATCAGCTGCAGCGAGGCCGCCGCGTCCTGGAAGCCGGTGATGCCGTAGGAATGCAGGATCTCGATGCCGCGGGCGGCGGCGCGGGCCAGATCCCCGGTGCTGGTCGGCTGCAGCCGGGCCAGGGTTTTCTCCACGAGCACGCCGCCGGCCTCGATCAGCACGCCGGTGGCCTTGCCGGCGCCGTCGCGCAGGATCTGCCCGCCCTCCGGATCCGCAGTGGTGCCGGTGATGCCTGCCAGTTCCAGGGCCTTCGAGTTCGCCCAGCGGTTGTGCTTGCTGTCATCCTTGAGCAGGGCCGGACGGCCGCCGGTGGCTGCATCGAAGCGGGCCAGCGCGCCGGGGGTGTTCAGCTCGTTGAGCAGGCCCGAGCCCCAGCTGCCGCCGACCACCCATTCGTCCGGGCCGAGCCCGGCGGCGTGGGCGGTGATGGCCTCGAGGAAGCCGTCCAGGTCCAGGGTGGGCGGGGCGTCGAGTTCGAACAGGTCCATCTGCCCGGCGACCATGTGGTGGTTGTGCACATCCAGCAGGCCGGGCATCACGTAGGCGCCGGCCAGATCGACGACGGCGGTGTCCGGTCCGCGCAGCGCCTCGGCGGCGCTGCCCAGTGCCTGGATCTTCCCGCCGGCGACGGCGACGGCGTGCGTGCGCGGTACTGCCGGGTCCAGCGTATCGATGGTGCCGTTGAGCAGCAGCAGTTCTGCAGAGTCGGAAGCCACGTGGATATCCCCTGTTTCGCTCGGGCGGATGGAGTCGAGCCCAGCGTAGCCAGCCCGGCGGCAGGCGGTTTTGGATTTCCGTGCACGGGACTTGATTTCTACAGCAGGAGAATTTTCCGGCCGGGCGGCACACCGCCTTGTGCGGTCCCGGACAGTGTCAGCCGTGCTCCCCGCGCCCGGCCGCCTCCCGGCGGTGGTGGTGCGTCCGCGCCTTCCCGTCTTCATGCAGGACCAGCACGGGGCATACGGCGTGGGCGACGCAGGCAGTGCTCACCGAGCCAAGATGCAGGCCCCGGAACCCGCCGTGGCCGCGCCGGCCGACGACCAGCATCCGGGCATCGTCCCCGGCCCGCACCAGCATCTCCGGGGCCGGACCGCGCACCAGCTCGGTGGTCAGGTCCTGAGGCGGCTCGCTGCCGAACGCCTTCTGCACCGCCTCGGCCAAGGCCTTGCCCGCCGCCCCTTCGTAAGCCTCGAAATCCGGCGGGACGTAGCCTTCGTAGATGCTGGGGAAATGCCAGCAGTACAGGGCATGGACGTGCGCGTCGAGCGCGGGCGCCAGCAAGGCCGCCAGCCGCAGCGCCTCGATCGAGGAATCCGAGCCGTCGACGCCGACGACCACTTTGCCGCTTACCTGGTTCATCGCTGCTCTCCTGCGTTGATGGCTCCCGTCCTTACAGAATGGCAGGGACGCCGGAGCAGGAAAAGCCTTGCCGCACGGGAGCTGCTCCCGGACCGCCGCACCGTGACCGCGGCAGGATAACGATTGCTGCACAGTCCCGGGCAAACGGGCCCTTCCGCCGCCGCAGGAGGTGCGGCCGGAATACGATGGCTAAGGCCGTGCCGGTCCGTTCCGGTCTGCCGCCCGCTGCAGTGCGGACGCCCCGCAGGCCGGCATCCTGCCCGTCACCGCACCGCTGTTTTTGTCCCTTATCTGAAAGTTGAGGTCATGACCCATCCGGCCGACATGGTGCAGTACCCGCGCCGCCGCGACATCCGCACCGGATCCGCGGATCCTGTTCCGCCGACCGGCATGATCCCGATTGTCCCGCTGGTCGCCGCGCCCTCGGGCGATCCGCTGCCCACGCGCAAGGAACTGCGCACCGGCATGATCCCGTCCGTGCTGCCGGCCGGGCAGGGCCCCGGTGCCGCAGGCCCGGCCGCACCGGCCGGCTCCACGCGTCAGCGCAGGCCCCGGCGCGCAGCCCGCGCCTGGCTCTGGATGGTGCCGGCTGCCGCCGTCGCCGCCGTACTGCTGTGGCTTCAGTTCGGCTCCAGGTAGCACCGGCGCGGAACGGACCGCACCGGCCTGCCCGGTGACAGGCGCAGCCCCGGACACTAGATTGGGCCGTGGAACTACCCAGGGAACCACCGAGGACAGGAGCAAAGCCATGATGAAAGCCCTCACTTTCGGCGCCGGACTGGCGGTCGGTTACGTGTTCGGCACGAAGGCCGGCCGGCAGCGCTATGAGCAGCTGAAGTCCCAGGTCGGAAAGTTCTGGCAGGATCCGCGCACCCAGGAGAAGATCAGCGGGGCCAAGGAGACGGTGAAGCACACCGTGACGGACTCCGTGGGCAATGTTGTCCCGGGCATCAAGGAGCGCCTGCATACCGGCGGGCAGAAGGCGGAGGCGGGTCCCGGCACCGTTTCGGACCCGGCCCGCCGGGACACCGTGGGCAACGACTGGACGGACGAAGGCGGGGCCACCTCTGCCGGGCCGGCAACCAACACCGATCCGACCCGGGACCAGCGCGGCTTCTGAGCGCTCCCCCGGTCCTGCCATGCCGGCTGCGGCCATAACGCTGCTGTAACGCCGGCGCAGTACCCTGTGGCCGTTCGCTCCGGCAAGGCTGCAGCTGTCCGGGGACGTTGTTCCCCGGACGTGCAGGAATCAGGTGGTGGCAGGTGGTCCGGCTGCAGGGTTTCGACGCCGACTTCTCCCCCTCCTCTGCCAAGGCGGTCCGATGGGCAGGGGCTGCGGCGGTCCACCGGAACCTTGGAACAGCCTCCGGGGCACAGATAGAACCGGCGGACCTGCTGCTGGGCGTGCTGCTGGCGCACCCGGACGAATTCGGCGAGGCACAGGTCCTGCTGCAGCATTTCGGCCTCACGGCCCGCGACGTGCTGCCGGCGGGCTATCCCGTGCCGACCGCGGCGGACCTGGCTGAAGCTGCCGAGCGCAGCGGCGGCCCGGACCCGGTCCCCTTCTCGTCCACCACCCTGCAGGTATTGACCGGACTGGGGCAGGCTTCCGTGGTGCACCTGGCGGACCTGCTCGGCGCATTGCTCACCGGCGAATCCCCGCTCCGGACATCGTTTTCCGCCGCCCTGCTGTCCCGGGGCGTGGATCTGGACTCCGTCACCGGATCGTATGGACGGTTCCTGGACGCCCTCCAACGCCCCGGGAAACAGACGACAGGACGCCAGCTGCGCGAGTGGCTCCGGCGGGAAAACCGGCGGGCGCCGGTGGATGTGCCGCGGTTTTCCTCCGACGAGATCGATGCGGACCGCGATCTGATCGGGATCCGGACCGAAGCCGAAGCGTTCGCCTACCTGCTCGCGTCCCGGGACCTGCGCCCTCCGCTGGCGATCGGGCTGTTCGGCGACTGGGGCAGCGGCAAAAGTTTCCTCATGCGGTCGATCAAGCAGCGGGTGGACCAGCTCAGGGCACTCGTGCCGGAGGGCGGGCAGGGCGGGGCCGCCGTGTGGCGGAACATCCGGCAGATCGAATTCAACGCCTGGGAATACGTCCAGGGAAACCTGTGGGCCGGGCTGCTCGAACGGCTCTTCCGGGAGCTGGGCAGCCTCGTGGATTCCGCGGCGCTGCTGACAACCCGCCGGGACCCGGTGCAGCAGGAGCGCGATGACCAGGCCCGGCAGGTCCAGCAGCTCAAAGCGGTGCTCAACGAGATCGACAGCGAGCAGAAGGATCTCGAAGAAAAGCTGGAGAAGGCCAATAACGCGGTGGACTCCGCCCGGGCGGAAGCGCGGGCCCGGCTGGAAGCATCCGGGCCGCAGGTAGCCTTGAAGTCTGTCCAGCGGGCCTTGGACGACTTCTGGGGCCCGGGTTCCCGGCCACTGGCTGCCACATCTGCCGACCCGGCGGCTGCACTGGCGGATGCGGCCGCGGCAATGGCCGAAGTACGGGCCGCCGCCGGGCATGGCCGCGTGCTGCTGGGGCCCTACTGGACCAACAAGAAGCATTTCGTGCTGGCCCTTATGGGTGCGCTGGCGGTCCCGGTGGCCGCCTGGGTGTTCGCCGCCCTGCAGGCACCGGCGGTGGTCTCCCTGCTCGGCGGGGCCGCGGCTTTCCTCGGCACTGCCGCCGCTGTGCTGCGCTCGGGAGCACGGTGGACGGAAGCGCGGCTGGCCGAATTCGGCCGGGCCGTGGCCGAAGTCCGCGACCAGATCCGCCAGCCCGTCGAAGCGGCCGAGGAGCGCAGGCGCGAGATCGAGGCCGAGCTGGCGGAACTGGAGCAGCGGAGCGCTGCGGAAAGGGACAAGCTGCACCAGGCCGAGGCCCGGCAGCAGGCCGCCGAGCAACGCCTCGTCGCATTGACCGCTGGCAGGATCCTGGTCGACTTCGCCGACGAACGCAGCGGCGACTACCGGCGCCGGCTGGGCCTGCTCGCCACCGTCCGACGGGACCTCTCGAGCCTGTCCGACGTCATCCGTGCCAACAACGACCTCTATGCGGTGGAACCTGGCAGCGCGGCGCAGCCCCCGGACGCTGCCGTGCCGAACCGGATCATCCTGTACATCGACGACCTGGACCGCTGTCCGCCGGCCAAGGTGCTCGAAGTCCTCGAGGCCGTGCATCTGCTGCTGGCGTTCCCCATGTTTGCCGTCGTCGTGGCGGTGGATTCGCACTGGCTCAGCGCCGCGTTGAAGGACCAGCTGCATGCATTGCGCGCCAGGTCCCCGCGCGGCGCCGGCGCCCCGGACCGTCCTCCGACGCCGGCGGATTACCTTGAAAAGATCTTCCAGCTTCCCTTCCGGGTCCCTGCCCTGCCGGCCGCGGCCCGCGCCCGCATGCTGCACGGGCTGCTCGCCCCGTCGCTGCGGCCGCGCCCCGAACCGGCCGCGGACAACCCGGCGGAAGGGGCCCTGCGCGTCGGCCCCCGGGAAAGCGGCACCATCGAAGCAATGCTGTCCCGTTCCGGTGAAACGCTCCGCCTGGAAACCAGTCCGCTGGCGCTCTCACCGGACGACCTGGAGGTCATCGAATCCATGGCCCCGCTGCTGGGGCACACTCCCCGGCGGGTCAAGCGGTTCGTCAACAGCTGCCAGCTGCTGCTTGCCATGCCGCCTGCCCTGAGCAGCACCGTGCCGGCTTCCGGCGGAACGGCCGTCCAGCCGGTTCCCGACGAGAGGGCGATCGTGTGCTTCCTGGCCGCCGTCAACGAGGGCCTGCCCTCCGCGGCCGAGGCCCTCTTCGCCCTGACCGAGTCGAAAAGCCCCGACCGGCTCGCCAGCCTCACGTCCCGCGGCGATCTGGACCCGGCCGAGGTGTCCCGCCTGACTGCCTGGCTCGATTCCCATCAGGCGTGGGGTCAGCTCAGCTTTGCCCAGCTGGCCGTCCGTACGGACATGGTGCGCCGCCTGCGCTTCTGACGGCCGTCCCGCGGGCACCGGCAGCCGCGGTCGCAACGGTCCGCGCTACTCCTTGAAAATCGCGTCGATGACTCCCTGCGCCCATTCGAGGATTTCGGCGTCGGCCAGGTCGCGGCCGCCGACGCGCGAGGTCTTTGGCTTGGGAACCAGGATGAAGTCCAGCGCAGGCTTGACCTGCGAGCCCGGATACATCCGGTTCAGCCGCATGACCTTGGACTCGGGCAGCTTCGCCGGGGCGAACTTGATGAAGTTGCCCTGCACGGCCACGTCCGTCAACCCGGCGGCCCGGGCGCCGACCCGGAACCGCGCCACCGTGATGAGGTTCTGCACCGGGGCCGGCGGCGCACCATAGCGGTCGGTCAGCTCCGCCACCACCTCGTCGATCGCCTCCCCGGTCAGCGCGGCGGCCAGCTTGCGGTAGGCTTCCAGCCGCAGCCGCTCCCCCGGCACATACTCGTGCGGCAGGTGAGCGTTGACCGGCAGCTCGATCTTCATTTCGGCGGCCTTCTCGTCCGCCTCGCCGCGGAATTCGGCCACCGCCTCGCCCACCAGCCGGATATACAGGTCGAAGCCCACACCCTGGATGTGGCCGGACTGCTCACCGCCCAGCAGGTTGCCGGCGCCGCGGATTTCCAGGTCCTTCATGGCCAGCTGCATGCCGGCGCCGAGCTCGTTGTGCGAGGCCACGGCCTTGAGCCGCTCCAGTGCCACCTCGCCCAGCGGCTTCTCCGCCGGATACAGGAAATAGGCATAGGCCCGCTCGCGCCCGCGGCCCACGCGCCCGCGCAGCTGGTGCAGCTGGGACAGGCCGTAGGAGTCGGCGCGGTCCACGATCAGCGTGTTGGCGTTGGAGATGTCCAGGCCGGTCTCGATGATCGTGGTGCAGACCAGCACGTCGAAGCGCTTGTGCCAGAAGTCCACGATGATCTGCTCCAGCCGCGCCTCGCTCATCTGCCCGTGCGCGACCTCGACCCGGGCCTCCGGCACCAGCTCCCGGATGCGCGCGGCCTGCCGCTCGATGGACGAGACGCGGTTGTGCACGAAGAACACCTGGCCCTCGCGCATCAGCTCGCGCCGGATGGCCGCGCCGACCTGCTTGTCCGTGTACGGGCCCACATAGGTGAGCACCGGGTGGCGCTCCTCCGGCGGGGTGGCCAGGGTGGACGTCTCGCGAATCCCGGTCAGGGACATCTCCAGCGTCCGCGGAATCGGCGTCGCACTCATGGCGAGCACGTCCACATTGGTGCGCATCTTCTTCAGCGCTTCCTTGTGCTCGACGCCGAAGCGCTGCTCCTCGTCCACGATCACCAGGCCCAGGTCCTTGAATTCGACCTCCTTGGAGAGCAGCCGGTGGGTGCCGATGACGACGTCGACGCTGCCGTTCTTCAGCCCTTCCACCGTGTCCTTGGCTTCCTTGGCGGACTGGAAGCGCGAGAGCGGCCTGACCCGTACCGGGAAGCCGGAGAAGCGTTCGGTGAAGGTCTCGTAGTGCTGCTGGGACAGCAGCGTGGTCGGCACCAGGACGGCCACCTGCTTGCCGTCCTGCACGGCCTTGAACGCGGCCCGCACCGCGATCTCGGTCTTGCCGTAGCCCACGTCCCCGGAGACCAGCCGGTCCATGGGAATCTCGCGCTCCATGTCGGCCTTGACCTCGTTGATCGTGGTCAGCTGGTCCGGGGTCTCCACGTACGGGAACGCTTCCTCCAGCTCGCGCTGCCACGGGGTGTCCTGGCCGAAGGCGTACCCGCGGGAGGCCATCCGCGCCGAGTACAGCCGGATCAATTCCCCGGCGATCTCCTTGACCGCCTTGCGGGCCTGGTTCTTGGTCCTGGCCCAGTCGGCGCCGCCCATCTTGGACAGCGCGGGCGTGTCCCCGCCCACGTACCGGGTGATCTGGTCCAGCTGGTCGGTCGGTACGAACAGCCGGTCCCCGGGCGCGCCGCGCTTGGCCGGGGCGTACTCGAGCACCAGGTATTCACGCATGGTTTTGGTGGGTCCGCCCCCGGAGGAGCGCTGCACCAGCTCCACGAACTTGCCGACGCCGTGCTGCTCGTGGACCACGAAGTCGCCTTCGGTCAGCTGCAGCGGGTCGACGGCGTTGCGCCGCTTCGAGGGCATCTTGCGCATGTCGCGGGTCGAGGCGGCGGAGGTGCGTCCCAGCAGGTCGGCCTCGGTGAGCAGTCCGAGCTTCAGCCCGTCGAAGACAAAGCCCTTGCCGGCGCTGGCGCGGGTGATCTCGATCATCCCCGGCTGCGGCGGCTCGATGAGGGATTCCACCCGGGCGGCGGGAATGCCGGCGTCGTGGAAGAGCTCGGCCAGACGCTGGGCGGGTCCGGGGCCTTCGGTCACGACCACCACGCGCCAGGAGTCCCGGATGCGGGAGCCGATGAACTCCATCATCTCGGCCACGTCGCCCTGGTAGCCGCGCGGCTCGCGTGCGGCGATGGTGAGCGTGTCGATGTCCAGGACCGTCTCGGCATCGGGGTTGAAGGAGGTGACCGACCACCAGGAGACCGAGTGTTCCAGCGCCGTCGCGCGGGTCTCGCCCAGGGAACGGAAGCCTGCCGTCTCCAGGTCCCCCTGCAGGGCCAAGTCCAGCGGTGCGGCCCCGCCATCGGAGGCGGTGGCCCAGGCGGCGGCGAGGAACTCGGCGTTGGTGGTCTCCAGGTCGTGGGCGCGGGCGCGCACCTTCTCCGGTTCGATGACGACGACGATGGAGCCCTCCGACAGTTCCCCGGCCAGCGGCACCATGGCGTCCACCAGCACCGGCGCGAGGGACTCCATGCCTTCGACGGCGATGCCGCCGGCGATCTTCTCGAGCATGTCCGCCGCCGCCGGCATCTGCGGCTTCAGCTTCGCGGCCCGGCTCATCACCTCCGGGGTGATCAGCAGTTCGCGGCACGGCGGCGCGTAGAGCTGCGTGGGGTGCTTGATGCCCTCGGCGCCCAGGGAACGCTGGTCCGCGACCGCGAACCAGCGCATCGCATCCACCTCGTCGCCGAAGAATTCGATCCTGACCGGGTGGTCGTCGGTGGGCGGGAAGACATCCAGGATGCCGCCGCGCACGGCGAACTCCCCGCGCCGGGTGACCATGTCCACCCGGGCGTAGGCGGCATCGGAGAGCCGGCGGACCACCGTGTCGAAGGAAACCTCGTCGCCGACCTTGAGCGAGACCGGCTGCAGCGCGCCCAGCCCCTTGACCAGCGGCTGCAGCACGGCCCGCACCGGCGCGACGACGACGTTCAGCGGCCCGGCGGTTTCCTCTGCCGCGCCGGCTGCCGCGTCTCCGGCTGCCTGCGCCAGCCGGCGCAACACGGACAGCCTCCGTCCCACGGTGTCCGAGCGCGGCGAGAGCCGCTCGTGCGGCAGGGTTTCCCAGCTGGGGAACTCCTCCACCGACGCCGGCGGCAGGTAGCAGCGCAGCGCGGCGGCCAGGTCCTCGGCCTCGCGCCCGGTGGCGGTCACGGCCAGGACCACCGGCCCGGTCCCGGTACGCCCGCCGTCGCCCGCTGCCGGGCTGGCGGAGAGACCGTCCACCATTTCGGCGATGAGCGCCGCGCGCAGCCCGGGCGGGGCACCGATCTGCAGATCCTCGCTGCGCCCGGCGGCCGGTTTCGCTGCCTGGGCCCGGACCTTGGCGAACGAGGCGTCCTGGGCCAGGGCAGTGCGCAGTCCGTTCAGGCTCATGGTCTTTTCCTTACTTCCCGGCCACGGCGGCAGCCGCGGTGGATCCAGCAGAGTGCAACGCAAATACCCGAAGTTCAGCCGAACCCCGGGACAGGCTTAAACACTACCGCCTTGGGCCGGGCACTCCGCCGCCGTTACCGGATACGGTTCCCCGTCGCGGTGTCGATCGCCACGCCGGTGGAGGTGCCGTCATCGCCCTCGATCTCGATCTCCCACACCTGCCGGCCATACTCGGTGTCGAGGGAGGCCTCGTCCAGGGCCCCCTCCACCTCGCCCAGGGCGGTGCCGAGGGCTTCGGACAGCGGGACGTCCGCGGCCTCCAGTGCGCGGCGGTCTTCGGCCTCGGCCACGCCGTCGTCCTCCCGGTCCAGCACCTCCCGGCCGTCAGGCGAGACCCTGACCTCGTATTCGGTGTCGCCGCTGATGACGCCTACTTCCCACACCTGCCGGCGCTTGCTGAACTCGATGTCGATCGCCCGGCCGTTGCTGACCGCGGTCTCGGCGGTTTCGACGGCGGACCGGGCAGCCGCCAGCGCGGCTGCCCCGTCCGTAGCTCCGGGCGACGCGGCCGGCGGGCTGGCCCAGGGCGACGTAGCGGGCGAGGTAGCCCCGGGGGACACGGCACCGGGTGACACGGGGTCATCGACGCCGGGCAAGGCCGTGCGGGTTGCCGTGGAGGTGGCCGGCCCGGTGGCTGGCGGCCCCTCGGGGGATTCCGCGTCGCAGGCGGCGAGCAGCAGGGCCAGGACGGCGGCTGCAGGATACAAGAACAAGGACCGTGGCCGTTCCATAGGCATATTGTGGGGCCTGCGGGCGCGCGGGGCCAGTACCCGGCCGGACCTGACCGGCCGGGAAGGGCCGGCGGTTACTGGGGGGGTGAAATCCCGGTCCGGAGGATTTCTGAACCGCCGGCCCCGTCCAGGGGGCCGCCGCTGCCGGCAACGGCAGGGACGGTGAGGGCCGGACACTCGCCTGTGTGTCCTCAGGCCGCTCATCCGCCAGCCTAGGGAACCGCCCGGGCCGGGGGCATGGGTAGCCTGCACCCGACTTTGCGGCCGGGTACCGGGAATCCTTCCCGAGGATTACCGGCAGATTGCCGGCGGGTTACCCAGGGCAGGCTCCGGCCCGGTGTCCCGGCCAAGGCTGGCGGCCAGTTCCCCCCGGCTGTGGATGTCCAGCTTCTCGTAGATCCGGTACAGGTGCCCTTCCACGGTCCGCACGGACACGCCCAGCCGGCCGGCAATCTCGCGGGTCCGGATGCCGCCGGCGGCCAGCACGGCGACGTCGCGTTCCCGCTGGGTCAGCCGCTGGCCGGCGGGAACATCGGAGGCAGGCAGGCCGCCGATCCCGGGCCACCGGCGGCCAAGGTCGTGCAGGAAGCGGCGTGCCTGGCGGGCCAGGGGCTGGTCGGCCGCGCCTCCCGGCTGGCGGACGCTCCGGGCTGCGGCGTCGGCCGCGATCATCAGGTAGCCGGCTTCCGCTGCCTGCTCCGCTACGGCCAGCACCTGCCTTCCGCACCTGGCGCGCACTGCCCGGGCATAGTCCAGGCAGACGGCGGCTTCGGTTCCCTCGGCGGCGCCGGCACAGGCCATCAGGTCATCGAGCCGGCCGCGGTCCCCCAGCCGGAGCATCAGCATCCGGACCTCCAGTTCCGCTGCCAGCAGGCCACCCTCGACCAGGATCCGGGCGATGTCCGCCAGCCGCTCCAGCGCCTCCTCGACGCTGCCGGCCAGGGCATCCGCACGGACGACGTACGCCTGCGCCAGCAGGGATGTCTCGGGGGGTCCCTGATGCTCCAGGCCGCCGAACTCCTCGGCATACCGGTCCGCCTCCTGACGGTCCTGCGCCTCCGCGGCTGCGGCGGCCGCCCGGCCCAGCGCATACGGCAGCAACAGTTCGGGATCGCTCACCCGCAGGCCCTCGACGGCCACGGCCAGCAGTCCGCGTGCTGCGCCGGCGAACCCCCGTTTCAGGGCCAGCCAGGCCCGGAGGAAATCGAGCGTGCCGCCGAAGACCAGCATGGCCCCCGCCCCGGAGGCCTCCAGCGCGGCCAGCTGCCGGTCGGCGGCTTCGAGCTCGCCGTTGCGGATCAGCTGCCGCGCCAGGCGGACGCGCAGCTGCGGTGCCGGAACCGGACCGCAGCCGGCGCCGCCGTCGACCGCCTCCAGCACCTGGCCGGCGGTGGCAGTGCTGCGCACGGCCAGGCCCGCGGCCGCCTGGACCTCGGCCAGCACCACCAGTGCCTGGCTGCGGACTGCCGGGTCCGGACAGGTTCCGGCCAGCTCTTCCAGTTCCCCGAGCGCTTCCCGGGGGCGGCCGCCTGCATGCAGTGCCTGCAGGCGCAGCAACTGCGGACCGGCGCCGGCCGGCACCGTCCCCGGGTGCTGCCGTTCCAGCCGGGCCAGGGCTGCAGACCACCCGGCTGCCAGTTCCTCGTACCCCGCCTGCCCCTGCTGCCGTACCAGCTGGCCGGCGATGCCGGCTGCCTCCGCGACCACGTCCGGGTCGGCGGCGGTGCGGATGGCCTGCCAGGCCAGGGAGCGGGCCGTCCTGAGCTGCCCCCGGTACAGCTGGGCCCGCGCCGCCTGCACCGCTGCCGCCGCGCTCGTGCCGGCCAGCGTGCCGGTCAGCTGCAGGGCCGTCCCCGGCAGGAACCGGGCGTTCGCCTCCGCGGCAGCGGCCAGCAGCTGCCCGTCGGCCACCGGTTCCCCGCTGTCCAGGGCCCGCCGGACGCCCGGCAGCTGCTGCGCCCCCGGGCCCTCGCCGTCCGGGCGGCTGCGCAGCCACCGGTGCAGCTGCCGCCGGAGGCCGAGGGGAGCCAGCCGGCGCAGGGAATCCTCGTGCAGGGCGGCCGCCAGGCGGACCTCCGGCCCGCCGGAGGCCTGGCCGGGAACGGCATAGCCTGCGGCCACCAGGCCGTCGAGGATGTCCGGACCAATAAATTCTTCAGCCCTGCTGCGGCGGACCGGGCCCAGCAGGGCCAGCACCGCCACCGCCGACCGTTCGGCGTCCGGCAGCCGGGACAGCTCCTGCTTCATGGCGTCCAGCAGGGCCGGGCTGCCCGGCGCGGTTCCTCCGCCAGCAGCCATGTGCCGTTGCGCGGCACCAGAGATCCGGTGTCGCGGGCCTCCTGCAGCAGCAGGCCCAGCAGGCGGGGATTGCCGCCGGATGCCTCGCCCAGCGCCCTGACGCTGCTGGAGATGACCGTGGCACCAAGGACCGTCCGGCAAAGTTCGTCCCGTTCGTCGCCGGACAATGGTGCGAGCCCGATCTCGCGGAGCAGGCCATCCCGGATCAGTGCCGCCGCACCGCTGTGGCTGCCGGCGCCGGGCCGGACGCTGACCAGGAGACGGACCGTGCCGGCGGCCGCCAACCGGGCAATGACCGACGCACTGCCGCCGTCGAGTTCATCGGCGTCGTCGACCACGACCACCGGGCGCCGCCGGGCCGGCGCGGCAGCGCCGATGAACGCTTCCACCGTCCGCAGCACGTCCGCCGCGGTGGGCGGCCCGCCGGCCGGCAGATATGAGAGCATCGGGGTCAGTGCCGCGAAGGGCACCCCCATGCCGGCGGCGGCGCCGGCCGCCAGCGGGAAGAACCGGAACCGTGCCTGCTCCGCGGCCATCACGGCGCGCAGCAGAGCGGTCTTGCCCATGCCTGCCGGCGCTACCACCGCGGCACCGCGGTACCGCGGGTCGGTCAGGGCAGCGGCGGCGGCGGACAGCTGGTCCTGCCGCCCGGCGAGGGCAGCGTGCATCGGAGTGGCCAGTGAGTTGGATACCGTGCGCTCAGGCATGCCGGCCCATCCTTTCCCCGGCCGGGCCGGCGGGCACCGGATCGTGCCGGGGCTGAAGCCTCGCGTACAGCTTGTACAGGTGCCCTTCGACGGTGCGGACGGACACCCCGAAGTGGCGGGCAATGTCCGCATTGGACTGTCCGGCGGCGACCCGCGCTGAAACTTCCTGCTCGCGTGCGGTCAGGGACCGGTCCCCGCCGAGCCGGCCGATGCAGAAATCGAAGCCGGCGGCGTCCGGACAGATATACCTCAGGGCCAGCCGCATCAGCGTGGTATCGCTGCCGCTGGCCAGGGCCAGGGCCAGGCGGGCCGCTTCGCGGGAAAAGACCATACCGCCCGTTCCGGCGGCCAGCCCGGCCGCGGCCAGCAGGGCTGGCGGTTCCTGCCGCAGCAGGCCCGAGCCGAAGGCGCCGCAGGCCTGGGCGAACGGCCCCTGCACCCGCGCCGCCACGCGGACCAGGTCCGGTGCGGCGTCGACGTCGCCCAGCCGCACGGCGCCGCTGAGGTAGCGCAGCGCCGCGGCCAGGGCGCCGAGGTCCTCGGCCCGGCGGCCGTCCTCGCGCAGCCCGGCGGCCGCCGCGGAATACGAGGTGACGGTCGCGCGGGCCATGCCGGCGTAATAGCGGGCGGCCGCCCCGGCCTGCCACGGCAGGCGCACCCCGCCCTGGCAGACCGAGGCCCCGGCCAGGTCCAGATGTTCCCGCACGCCGTCCCGGTTCTCCAACAGCGCGAACGCATAAGCACAGGCGGACGCCGCCAGCGGCAGCAGCTGCCAACCCGCCGGATCCTGCAGCCGCCCCAGGGCCGGCTGCAGCAGTTCCAGGGCCCGCCGCGGCTCGCCGGCTTCGGCCAGCCGCAGTCCCTCGGCAATCCCGGCCTGGATCCAGACCCGGCCGTCACGCAGTGCGGCCATGCCGCCCCGCAGGTCAAGCAGGCGTGCGTAGGCGTCCCACATTCCCTGAGTGCGGAACCGCTCCCGCAGGCCGGCGGCCGCGCCGGACTCCCCCGGCCCGGACGCCTCCGCCAGTTCCCGGCCCAGCCGCTGCGCATCGGCCTCCCTGCCGCTGGCCGCCTGGACCTGGAGCAGCAGCACGGCCGAGCGGTCCCGCAGCTCGGGCTCGGGGCTGTGCAGGCAGGCGTGCAGCATGTCCTGGGAAATATCGTGGAACCGGCCTTCATACAGGGCCAGGTCAGCCTGCTCCAGGTCCAGCAGCCGGGCCGGCAGGCAGCCGGCCCTGGCGGTGCCGGCAAGCCCTTCGGCGGCGGCCGTGAGCAGCCGGGCGGCCTGACCGGCGGTCCCCGGCTGCGTCCGGGCCGCCCGGCTGCGGACCAGCACAGCCTGCAGCCACCGGCCCTCCGCTTCCGCAGCACCGGTGGCAGCCGCCACCTCGGCCTCCCCGGCTGCGAGCACGGCGGCAGCGCCCGGCAGATCGTGCAGGGCCAGGTGGGCTTCGGCCCGCACGACGGCGGCGGCCGGGTGCCCGTCCGCCTGCTGTGCCAGCTGCAGGGCCAGCGCGGGGTCCGCAAGGTCCAGGGCGGCACGGGCCGCGGCCAGGGCCTGCGCCGGTTCCAGGCCGGCGCCGGAATCGAGTACCCAGCGTGCCAGGGACAGGGTGCCGCCGCCGGTCCGGGCCAGTGCTTGCCAGGCGCCGGCGTCGAGCACCATGCCCAGCAGCTGCCGCGAGCGCTCCGGCGGCAGCCCGCGGCGGAGGACTTCGGCCAAGAGCCTGTCCGGCAGCCCGGCTGCCGGGGCCGGACCGGCCTCGAGCATCACGATGCCGCGGCTGTGCAGTTCGTCGAAATCTTCATCGAAGTCTTCATCACTGCCGGCAGCGCGCAGCAGGCCCAGCGGCAGGCTGCCCAGCATGGCCAGGATCTCCGCCATGGTCCGCTGTCCGGGAGCCAGGCCCGACAGCGCGCCGGGCAGGTAGCCGTCCAGGCCGTTCCCCGGCCTGGACCGGACCGGGGCCAGGACCCACCAGCCGTCCTGCAGGGCGAGCCGGCCGGACTGTACCCATTCTCCGGCCAGCACGCCCAGCAGCATCGGATTTCCCCGGACGCCGCCCGGAGCTCGTGCACGGCCTGGCCGCAGGCCGGCGCGCCCAGGGCAGCTGCCACCCAGTCCGCCGTCTCGGCGAAGGTAAAGTCCGCTGCGTCGAACCGGTGCAGCAGCCCGTTCCGCCACAGCCCGACGAAGCTGGCCGGGATCTGCGAGATGTCCTCTGCGCACAGCAGCAAGGAGATGGTGCCGTCTGCAGCCAGCTGTGCCAGGGTCACCGCCGCCTGGTCGTCCAGGAGCTGGGCGTTGTCGGCCAACACCACGGTTTTCCGTCCGCCGGCCCGCTCCCGGAGCAGGCGGCCGGCGGCCGCCACGACATGGAGCGGGTGCTCGAGCAGCCGTCCGTCCACGTCGCTGAGCAGGTAGTGGAGGGCCCCGTAGGGAATGGCCGACACCAGGGCGCTGCCACGGACCCGCTCGCTGTGGACTGCCGGGCCCATCCTGGCCAGTGCCTCCCGGGCCAGGCAGGTCTTGCCGGTTCCCGGTCCCCCCACCACCAAGGCACCCGCGCCGTCCGGCGCCGACAAGGTTGCGGCGATCCGCCCGGCCAGCCGGCGGCGGCCGGCGGGCACCGGGACGGCAGGCGGCACCTGTTCCCCATGCTTGAATACTTCAACAGTTTCAGCCATGCGCAAGTCCCCCAACTGCGGCTTCGAGAATCCTGCTCCCGGTGAAAGCCTAGATTCGGGACCCGGCGCTGTCCCTGCGTAGTACTTACCGGTGCTACCTACTCAGCACCCTGCCCTGCGTGCTGCCGCGTACCGTGCTACCCACTGCCGAGCAGGTCCGGCGTCAGCTCGTCCCGGCGGCTGATGCCGAGCTTGGCGAACGCGCGGTAGATGTGGCCTTCGACAGTGCGCACGGACAGGCACAGCTGCCGGGCGATCTGCGCATTCTTCAGTCCCTGGGCCACCAGCACGGCAATATCCCGCTCCCGGCCGGTCAGCCTCACGGCGGCCGTCCCGGAGCGCGGCACCGCCGCACCGGCTGCCTCCACCGGCTCCCGGTGCCCGCTGCCCGGCCGCAGGCCGGGCCGTTCCAGCGCCGGCAGGAGGGCGGCGGACAGGGCCGCAGGCCGGGAAGCACCGCCGGCGGCCGCACGTTTCAGGCCGTCCACGGCTACGGCCAGAACTTCCGCGCCGTATTCCCGCTCCCGCAGGCCTGCCAGCGCCTCAGGATCTGCGTCCTTCATGGCGCGCGCCATGGTGTTCAGCGCCGCTGCCCAGGTCCCTTCGGCGCCGTCCGTGACCTTCATCAGCTGATCCAAGGCAGCCAGGTCGCCGGTCCGCACGGCGGCGGTCAGCAGTTCGGTTTCGGTCCCCGTCCAGCCCCGCCGCGAGGCGGTGCCGGCGGCTTCGCGCAGCCCGGCCAGCATGGCTTCCGAGCCCCCGCGCAGGAACCCGGCCGCCGCGGCCAGCCCCCGGCCGAGCAGCTGCAGCTGCGCTGTCGCCCCGGTGCCCGAGGCGGAAAACCTCGCCAGGTATCCGTCGGCCGCCGCATCGTCCCCGGCCAGCGCCGCCGCATAGGCGCCGGCGGCCAGGACCAGCGGCAGCAGCCGCCGGCAGCTGCCTGCCGCCAGGTCCTCGACTGCCGGCTTGAGCAGGTGGAGTCCGGCTGACCCTGTCTGTCCGGCAGCCGCCGCCAGGCTGAACACCCCGGCGGCCCGAGCCTGGCCGGCGGCGGACTGCAGGAAGGCCGGCAGCAGCCGGGACAGCTCGTCCAGGCTGCCCCGGCGGACCAGGGCCAGCGCATGCAGGGACAGTACCGGTGCGCAGAACGGCAGCAGCCGGCCGCCGGCCTGCTGCAGCATCTGCACTGCCTGGCTGGTCAGCTGCGCCGCGCTCTCGGCCCGGCCCGTGGCGATGAGGACCTCGCCGGCCAGCACGCGGGCCAGCAGCGCACATTCGGCGAATCCGTCCGGCTGGCCGATGATGCCCTCCAGCCCGGCTTCGGCGCGGGAATAGTCGCCCTCGGCCACCTGCGCCGCGAACCGGATCAGGTCGATGCCCCTCCTGGACCATTCCGCCAGCCGGCCGTGCCGTCCGCCGGCCTCCGGGGCGGCGAGCCGCTCCACGGCCTCCGCCCACCGGCAGGCCAGGTCCTGAAGGTCCTCAGGAGGCACCGTCCCCGGCCCGTGCAGCCACACCCGGACGCCGAGCAGCGCGGCCGCGGCGGCGGTCGGCAGGTCCGCGGCATCCGCCAGCAGGCCGTCCAGGCAGGCCGCCGCCTGCCCGTAATCCCCGTTGTTGGCATGGGCCCGGCCGATCTCGACCTGTGCCGCGGTCCGGAGCCGGGCTGACGTGACCGCCTCGGCGGCCTTGAGGGCCAGCCGGCTGTCGAAGCTGTCATTGGCCAGCCTGGCAGCGCGCAGCAACTGCCCCTCGGACACGTCGAATCCGCAGTCCAGCGACCACTCGAGCAGCCGCAGCATGCCGGCGCGCGGCAGCGTGCAGCCGCCCATCGCCGCCGCCACCTCCCGGCGCAGGCGCAGGCTGCGGCCGGCCGGAACCGTTTCCCGGATCACCTGCGCATGCAGCGGATGGCCGATCCGCACGAGCCGGTGGCTGTCCTCCCCCACGGTGACCGTTCCACCGTCGGCCAGTTCATCCACGCACGCGCCCGCCGCGCACCTGAGCAGGACCTGCAGCGGCACCGGTTCGGCCAGGGCAATGGTTTCCAGCGCTTCGCGGGCGGCCTCGGAACGGTGGCCCAGCTGGGCCCTGACCAGGTCGACCAGACGGGCCTGAGGCGGCCCGGGCTCTGCGGCCAGTACCCAGGCACCGTTGCGCTGGAGAAGCGCCCCGCTGCGCCGGGCCTGTGCCAGCAAGGCCAGCAGGAATCCGGGCACGCCGCCGGCCGCGGCGCGCAGCGAAGCGCTGCTGCCGGCCAGTACCGGTCCGCCCAGGACAGCCCGGCACAACTCATCGGTTTCGGGCTGGGTCAGCGGCCGCAGCGTATGCCGGGTCAGCAGCTGGTCCGAGGCCAGCGACAACAGTTCCTGGGGAATCTGCGGCCGGTTCCGTCCCAGGGCGAGCAGCTTCGCCGTCCCGGAAGAAACCAGCTGGGCCACCAGGACGGCACTGCTGTCATCAAGGTCGTGGATGTCGTCGACGACCATAAGCACGGGTTTGCCCTCCGGGCAGGCGCTGCGCAGGCCCGCCATCAGCGAGCGCATGGCGGCCAGCACCGAACCTGCCTCGCCGGCTGCCAGGGTGCCCAGATGGGGCGCCAGTGCCCCGAACGGGATGCCGGACAGCGCCGGGTCGGCGTAGATCCACAGCGGCTGCACGCGCCCCTCCAAGCCGGCCACCACTGCCCGGGCCAGGGCGGATTTGCCCAGGCCCGGGCCCGCCATGACCAGCGCCCCGCCACCGGGGCCGAGAATGCCGGCCTGGACCTCGGCCATGACGTCGCGGCGGCCCACCAGCAGGTCAGTTCCGTATCCCCCGGTCACGGCCGCCTCCTAGTTCAGGACTTCGCGCAGTTCGGCGCGGCCGGAGACCTGGAGCCTGCTGTAGATCTTTCCCAGGTGCCAATCCACCGTCCGGGGCGAAAGGTGCAGTTCCTTGGCCAGCGACGTGCTGCTGCGCCCCTGCCCGGCAGCCAGCGCCAGGTTCCGTTCGAAGTCGTTCAGTTCCTCGATGCGCCGCCGGGTGCTCCGGTAGCGGTCAAGCCTGCGGAAGGTTTCACGCTGCAGGACGCGGGCGCGCTGCCGGAGCGGTTCGTCTGCCGGCAGCCGGCCCGCAGCCTCCGCCAGTTCGAAGGCCAGCAGATCGTTGCCCTCGGCGCGGGCCAGCTCGCAGGCCTGCAGCAGCGGGCCCGCCTCGCTGTGCAGCCGGCCCTCGGCCAGCAGCTGGAGCATCCGGGCCAGCGGCCAGTGCGCCGTATCGGTGGTTTCACCGGTGCCGGCCAGGCGGTGCAGCGACGGCAGGTGCCCGAGCTGCGCCGCAGTCCCCAGGTACAGCGGTACCAGCGAGGGCAGGCCGGCGGCAGCAGCCTGTTCGGCCCGCCGGGCCAGCTCGTCCACCGCCTCCTCGCGGCGGCCCAGCAGCGCCTGCGCGGCCAGCCGGAAATAGTCCGTGCCCGAGCGCATCGCCCACGAGCCGGACTGCCGGGCCTGCGCACCGGCCTGCAGGTAGTGCTGGGCCCGCGCCTGGTCTCCGCCGAGGGCGCAGGCATGCGCCGCGGCCGCAAGCGCCAGCGGCAGGACCGCGGAACCACCGGCCGGCCGCAGCTGCGCAATGGCGCCTTCGAGCGCTCCGCGTCCCTGGTCGGCCCGTCCGCAGAGCGTGTGCAGCAGTCCCGCCGCAAGTTCCGCCGCGGTGCCGCCGGAGACATCGGCCAGGACCATTCCACCCTCCAGCAGCCGGGTGCACCGGGACCACAGGCCGGCTGCCAGGTAGATGCCGAAGAGCTCCCCGCGCAGCTGTCCGCGTTCGGTCGGTGCCAGGCCGGGGGCTGGCAGGGCGGCCTCCAGCTGTTCTGCGGCCGCCATGGCCTCGGCCATCCGGCCGGTCGCCGCCCAGGCCTGGGCCAGCAGCGAGCCGAACCGCAGCCGTTCGCGCAGTGGAAGGCTCCGGTCGGTGAAGTACGCGGCGGCCTGCGGCGGCAGCTGGGCGAACCGCCCGGCGAAGACCGCGTGCTCGGCTTCGGCCAGGACCAGTTCCCGGTACATGGCCGGCAGTTCCGCGGCGCTGGTCCCGGCCGGCGGGTTCCGGACCAGCCGGCCCAGGTCCTGCAGGACGTCTTCGGCAGCGGCAGCGGACGCGGGCCCGGTACGCAGCGCGCGGTGGCGTTCGAGCAGCAGGCGGGCGGTGGTCAGGCCGCCGGTGCGGGGCAGCTGCAGCCCGCGCGCGGCCGCCTGGGCCGCCGCCAGCGGGTCACCCATGGCATTGAGCGCGCGGGCTTCCTCCAGCACGAACTCCGGATCCCGGCTGCTGCCGGGAATGCTCCGGACAAAGCGCAGGGCCGCCGGCAGGTCCCGGAGGCGGTTGGCCAGGCAGGCGCCGGTCAGGGCGTCCTGCCGGCCGGGTTTCCTGCCGCACTCCAGGGCCCAGGCGGCGATCCGCAGCGCGGCTTCGGGCGACAGCGCTGCCGGCTCGACCTGCCCGGCAACGGACGCGTACAGTTCCAGGCTCCGGCCCGGCGGCACGCTCTGGCGCAGGATGGTTGCCGCCAGCTGCTGCTTCAGCCGGACCATGGCCGGCCGTCCGCCGGCGACGTCGAGGACACCGAGTTCCTGGAGTTCGTCCACGGCCGCCGCATCTCCCCGGCCGTGCAGCAGTTCCAGCGGCAGCTCCGCCGCAAAGGCGAGCAGCTCCAGGACGCTGCGCTGCCGGGGCGTGAAGGTGCCCAGCCAGGCACGCACCACGTCGGTGATTTCACCCGAGTGGACCACCCGGCCGGCCAGCACCCACACCCCGTCACGCTGCGCCAGCACCCCCGCACTGCGCTGTTCCAGTGCCAGCAGCCGCAGGAACAGCGGGTTGCCCGCGCTCAGCTCCCACAAGACCCCGGCCGCGGCCCCCGAGACCGGTCCGCCGAGCAGGGCCTCGATGAAGCGTCCGGACTCCTCCCGGCTGAAGTTGCCGATGTCCAGCCGCAACAGTTCGCCACCGGACCATAGGCGGGCAAACTGTTCGGGCAGCCCGTGGAACCCTGCGGCGCTGATGATCAGCTTGGCCATCCGCGCCCGTGCCAGCTGCATCAGGACCGCGGCGGTCATCGGGTCCAGTTCCTGCGGGTTCTCCACCAGGATCAGCAGGCTGCGCCCGGCTGCGCGTTCGATCAGCAGCCGGGATGCCTCCCGCAGCACCACCACGGGGTGCTGCAGCGCATCCGCGGACACCTCGCTGAGCAGGAACCCCAGGGCCCCGAACGGCAGCCCGGCGGTGGCGGCGCTGCCGCGGACCTGGACGACGCAGGCGTTGCCGAAGTACAGCTCCACCAGATGCTGCGCCGTCATGGTTTTCCCCACGCCGGGGCCGCCCACCAGCACGATGCCCGCTCCGGCCGCGGACTGCAGCGCCTGCCGTGCGGCGTCGAGCAGCTCTTCGCGCCCGACGAACTGCCGGCGCCAGGGCGGCACTACCCGCAGCGTCCGTTCGGACTCCTGCCGGCCGTCCCCCGACATCCGGCCACCCTCATGCAAAGACAATGCGACATTAGCCATACCACTCCCCCAATGAACGGCTGTCATCACAAATTCACGTCAAGGTGCGATTCCGGCAGCAGCCCGGATGCAACGGTAGGCGATCCCGTTACGGAGCTGACGTGCCGGTTTATTTGTGACTACAACTACTTATAAGGAGGCAGTGGGCGGCTGTGCGTCAAGGAACGGCCAGAAGTGGCTCAAGATTTCCCCAAGGTGCACCGCCGCCAGGGGCACGCTACCCGGCGGCGAGCAGCGCTTCCTCCAGCGCCACCCAGGCAAGCATGGCGCATTTGACCCGGGCCGGATAGCGCGCCACCCCGGAAAAGGCAGCGGCATCGCCGAGAATTTCCTCGTCCGCCTCGAGGGCGCCGCGCGAGCGCATGACCTCGCGGAAGTGGTCCACCAGCTCCAGCAGGTCCTGGCGGCGCAGGCCCGTGCCCATATCGTGCAGCACGGAGGCGGAGGCCATCGAGATCGAGCACCCCTGGCCCTCCCAGCTGATCCCCGAGATCGTCATCAGGTCCCCGGCGTCGTGCACGCTGGCCCGCAGGGTGATCTCGTCGCCGCAGGTGGGGTTGAGCATGTGGGATTCGCCGACACGGTCCCCCGCAGGCGCCTCCGCCAGCCCGGAACCGTGCCTGGCCCGGGCATGGTCGAGGATGATCTGCTGGTAGAGCTGCTCCAGGTCGGAACTCACTTGGCCACTCCAAAGAACTTGCGCACGCCGGCCACGGCGTCCAGGAACGCGTCCACGTCGTCGGTGGTGTTGTACAGGTAGGTGCTGGCCCGGGTGGTGGAGACCAGCCCGAGCCGGCGGTGCAGCGGCTGGGCGCAGTGGTGGCCCACCCGCACCGCGATGCCCTTGTCGTCCAGGAACTGGCCCACGTCGTGGGAATGCACGCCGTCGACGTCGAACGCGGCCAGGCCGATCCGTTCACTGCCGGCCTTCGGGCCGGTCACCCGGATGCCCTCGATCGCCTCGAGGCCGGCGACCAGCCGCTGGCCGAGGTGGGTCTCCCAGGCATGGATGCGGTCCATCCCGGTTTCCTGCAGGTAGTTCACCGCCGCCGCCAGGGCCACCGCCTGGGAAATTTTCTGCGTCCCGGCCTCGAAGCGCTGCGGGGCCGGCAGGTACTCGGCCTGCTCCATCGTCACCGTGGTGATCATGGAGCCGCCGGTGAGGAACGGAGGCATGGCATTGAGCAGCGCGGCCTTCCCGTAAAGTGCCCCGATGCCGGTGGGGCCGAGCATCTTGTGGCCGGAGAACGCGGCAAAGTCCACATCCAGCTCCTTGACGTCCACCGGAAGGTGCGGCACCGACTGGCAGGCATCGAGCACGACGAAGGCGCCCTGGGCATGGGCGAGCTCCACCAGGGTCCGGACCGGATTGATGGTCCCGAGCACGTTGGATGCGTGCGTGAAGGCGAGGACCCTGGTGCGCGGGCCGATCACCTTTTCGGCCTCCTCCAGCCGGAGCCCGCCGTCGTCGTCCACCGGGATGTAGCGGAAGGTCGCGCCGGTGCGGAAGGCCAGTTCCTGCCAGGGAATCAGGTTGGCGTGGTGCTCCATCTCGGTGGCGACGATCTCGTCCCCCGGACCCAGCCGGAACTGCTGCGCTGCCGCCGGGCCGCGGCCGGCGGTGGCATTGGAGAATGCGTAGGTGACCAGATTGATCGCCTCGGTGGCGTTGGAGGTCCAGATGATCTCGTTGCCGCGGGCGCCAACGAAACCGGCCACCGCCTCGCGGGCGGCCTCGAACGCTTCGGTCGCTTCCACCGCCAGGGAGTGGGCACCGCGGTGCACGGCGGCGTTGCGCTGTTCGTAGAATTCCTGCTCGGCCTCCAGGACACTGGCCGGGTTCTGCGAGGTCGCCCCCGAATCCAGGTACACCAGCGGATGCCCGTTGACCGGCCGGCCCAGGATCGGGAAGTCGTTGCGGATCCGCAGGACTTCGGCGTTGTCCAGGGCCGCAGGGGCGGGCTTGAGGGTGGCGGGGGTGGAAACCACTGGCACCAGGGTGCTCCTTCGTCGGCGGACACGGGCGGTTGTCGGCCATTACGCAAGACAAACCTTGGCTAATTATTCCACTTCAGCGCCACGGAGGCACCTGAGCCCAGCCTAAGTTCGCAGCGCCCGGGACGGAAGGACTGCCCGTGAAAGAGGGCATGGAAAAGGGGCCGACGATGGGATGGGGGTGGCCCAGTCTCAGAGGCCGCCCATCGTCGGCCCCCGCTCTGGGAGCCACTAATGGCTAACTTCAATAATATGCCTGCTGGGCGGACTTCCGCCAATCCGCCACGCGCTGACGGCACCCCTCCCGCCCGGGCGCTATTTGCCGGCCGAGTGGAACCTTTGCTGGGCGTTCAGCAGCCCTTCGGAGGCCAGCGACTCGACCGCATCGGCGGCATCGCCGATGAGGAAGGGCAGTTCCTTCTTTTCGGTGGCGGCGAAGTCGCGGAGCACGTAGTCCGCCGTGTCCATACGTCCGGGGGGCCGGCCGACGCCGACGCGAACCCGGTGGTAGTCCTTGGTGCCGAGCGCCTTGGAGATGTCCCGCAGTCCGTTGTGGCCGCCTTCGCCGCCACCGATCTTGAGCTTGATCGTACCGAACGGGATGTCGATCTCGTCATGGACTGCGATGACGTGGTCCGCCCCGATCCCGAAGAATTTGGCCAGCGCCGCCGTGGGCCCGCCGGAAACATTCATGTAGGTCAGCGGCTTGGCCAGGACCACGCGCGGGCCGCCAATGCCGAGCCGGCCCTCGAGGACCTGGGCACGGGCCTTGTGGCTCTTGAAGCTGCCGCCGATGCGGGCAGCCAGCTCGTCGAGCACCATTTGACCCACATTGTGCCGGTTATGACTGTAGTCGGGCCCGGGATTCCCGAGCCCGACTACCAGCCAGGTTTCGCTGCTCACGAAGCTCCGATACCGCCGTCGTTACTCGGCGGCAGCCTCGGCGGCCCCGGCAGCTTCGCCTTCGGCCTCAGCCGCAGCGGCTTCGGCGGAAACGGTGGCGATCACGGTGTCGGCGTCGACCAGCAGCGCCACACCCTGGGGCAGCTCGATGTCCGAAGCGTGGACGTGCGCGCCGGCTTCGCGGCCCTCGACGTTGATGGTCAGGGTCTCGGGCAGGTGAGTGGCCTCGGCCTCCACGGACACCGTCGGGTGCTCCAGGTTGAAGACGGTGCCCGGGGCAACCTCGCCTTCGACGTGGATGTTGACCTCAACGCTGACCTTCTCGCCCTTCTGGACGGTCAGCAGGTCGACGTGCTCGATGATCTGCTGGATCGGGTTGCGCTGGATTTCCTTGGCCAGGACCAGGTGCTCATCACCGTCGACGTCCAGGGACAGCAGCGCGTTGGCGGTACGCAGGGCCAGCGTAGTCTCGCGCTTGGGCAGCAGGACGTGGAGGGGCTCCGCTCCGTGGCCGTAGATAACGGCGGGGATCTGTGCGTTGCGGCGGGCCCGGCGGGCGGCACCCTTGCCGAATTCGCTGCGGATTTCGGCGGCGAGCTTCTGCTCAGTCATGGCATTCTCCTTTAAGTCTTGGCTTTTCAGCCGGTCGGCAGCGCCAGGTCAAGGAAAATGTCCAGAAAAACAAGCCTTCCAGCCACCGTCGATCACGGATCTGCCGCAGTCTCTGCGGCGTTCCCTCGCCTAGGCATCGGCATCAAGCTTAGCAGGCGCCGCGCCGCGGTCCGAATCGCGGTCCAGGCCGGCGGAGCCTCGCAATCCCTAGTGCCGGCGGGGCCGGGACAGGAACAGTACCAGGGCGGCGGAGAGCAGCAGCATGGCGGCGGCAGTGACCACGCCCCGCTGGTCGATCGACGATACCGCCAGCACCGGGCTCAGCCTGACCAGTCCGGGGGCATTTGCCTGCTTGGCGGGTGCGTCTGCCGGCCCGCTGCCCGGGCCCGGCCCGGGCGGAACCAGGACGCCGCCTTCGGCAGTCGGCCCGCTTCGCACCAGATGGTCGAGTGCCGCGCAGGCCTGCACCACCGTGCCACCGTTCAGCGCCACCATGTTCATCATGCCGGTCTGTCCGGAGTCCTCCGGCCGGCAGTCCAGGTCTTCGACGGCGGTTCCCGGCTTGACGCGGACCCGGACGGTCACCAGGTAGTCGTGGCTGTCCATGACATCGATCGCCCGGCCGGCAGCCAGCGTCTCCAGCGGCAAGCTGCCCGGCTCCGTCCATCTGCCTGACAGCCCCGCCGCCGGGAGCATCCACCGGGCCGAGACGATCTCGACGCCCTGGCCGAAGGCCAACCAGTCCACCAGGGTGTAGCGGGCGGGGGAAACCATCGAGGGGTTCTTGATGCTGACCCCGTAGACAACCTCCCACTGCGTGCCTGCCGTGCCGGGGACCGGGGCCGGATTGCCCGCGTTCTTGCTGACCTCCAGCCCGGGGCCCTGCCACGTGTTGGCCACCGTGCAGGTGATGTGCTGGCCGTAGCCGGGCACGACGCTCGACCCCTGCTGGACGAGTTTCCCGCTGCCCGAATCCAGCCGGCAGCGCCAAGGTTCCGCAGCGAACTCCTGGTCCCCCAGGAAGGCCGGAGCATCATCAAGCCGGTAGGTCCTGCCCGCCTGGACTTCGCCGGAGGCGCCGCTGGTGCCGGAAAGTTCCGGTGCCACGGCGCCTTCCGGAGTGGCGGTCAGGGTCCACTTCCCGGACAGCCGCCCGGCCAGCTCGGCCGGGGCCAGCGTGTGGACCAATGTCAGCCGCTGGGTGCATTCGACGACGGTCCGGACGGTGAGCCGGTTCAGCGCCGCCGACAGCTGCTGCGTACCGGTGCCTGAACTGCGGACGGCTTCGCATCCTTCGGGCAGGGTGAGCGACTCCGTGACATCCAGGTCGGCTCCCGGACGGTAACCGCCGGCTGCCGTGCCCCATTGCTGCGTGTGCTCCGGGCGCACCTCCCCCGCCAGCTGGACGGCTCCGGCAGTCGACAGCCGAAGGGAGGCGCCGAAGCCCCCGGGGCGGCTGCCATGCAGGTAGTCGGTACCATTGATGGTCCACACCTTGTCCACCTGGACGCCCACCGGTACCGTCCGGCAGGCCGACGCCTCGATCCGGCTGTTCAGCACCGCGGTGCTGCGCAGCCCGCCGGAGGCTTCGTCGCCCGGCCGGCATTCCAGCGCTGCCGCCGCCGTATCCTCGTCAACCGTGACGACGGCGCTGACATGGTAGGTGTGGACGGTCTCCCCGGTGGAACTGTGGCCGATGGCAGTGCCGGGAGCGGCCAGCGTTTGGGTGCGGTTCCTGTCCGTGTCCGGCCAACTGCCGGACACCCGCGGCTGGGTGCCAAGCCGGGTCCAGGCAGCTGACACAATGCCGATGCCGGGCCCAAAGTCCAAGGTGTCCGTCAGCCCGTAGCCGGCATCTGCGGTCCGGGAGGTATTGATCACGCGGATCTCGTAGCCGAGGTTCCACCTGCCCGCCGGGTCCTGCGTGAGCGTCACAGCCGACTTGGTCACGCTCAGCGGGCCGTCGCGCAGCTGAACGGCGGCCACGCACAGCACGCGCTGGCCTGGTTCCAGGGAACCGAGTGTGTCTCCGCCCCGCACGGCAACGCCTTCGCCGCTGCGCTCATCGCGGCAACTCCACGCCGGTTCTGCGGCAACATCGGCAGCTTGGGACCAGCCTGGATCCATCCGGGCGGACAGGACGGTGGCGGCGCCGGCCGGGACGTTTGCGAAGCCACGGGCCGGAACCTCCGGCCCGCGGCCGCCAAACACCGTCCGCTCCCCCTGTTTCGCGGACAGGGTCCAGAAGCGGCCGAAGTCCGCCTTCGGGACGTTGAACGCCTGGACCAGGCGCAGCTGGGCCGGCTGATCGCTCTCCCCGGAATCCCAGGATCCTCCTCCCGCGGCTCCGGGGCCGGTTTCCGTCTCCGTGTCCACGCCGGTGTCCGGCTGGTCCGGGTCCGGCTGGTCCGGCCCAGGTTCGCTGGGCTTGGGCTGGTTGGTCGTGGGCGCGGAACCGTCCGCCGGGGAACTGTCCGGCCGGCCACTTCCGGTGCCGTTGCCCGGTTGCTCCGGCTTGGTGGCCGGCTGTTCCGGTTCAGCTGCCGGGGGCTGGTCGGGTCCGGGTGCCGGGACGGAGCCGTTCCCGGCCGGCTGGTCCACGGAAGGCGGCGGCGCTGCCGGACCGCTGCCAGGTGCCGGCCCGTCGCCGGGGGCTGCCTGCTGATCGGCGGTTTGCCCGCCCGGCGGTTTGGTCAGGGGAACCGGCGTCTGTTCCACGGCCGGGGCCTGTCCGGGTGTTGCCGTTGACGTAGCCACCGGGGCCGGGTCGCTGGTTCCCGCATCCGCCTCCGGATATCCTCCTGCCGCGATCATGACACCGGCGAGCAGGGCAGCCAGACCGGCCCTGAGCCGATGGCGCCGACGCGGCACGTCGGAATTATTCATGATGGAGGCCCCCAACCTTGCGGCTGCCTCGGGTTCACCCCGGCCTGGCTTGGAACCGGTGAGGTGGTGCAGCGGCGCCGCCGGGCCGCTGCACGCCAACAGGTGCACCCCCGGCACCTCGTGCGAGTCTTGCAGTGCACTCTATTGCTAGAGCATTTCCAACCTATCAACTGCCAGGACCGGAGGCCATAGCGGACAGGATATCCACCCTCGAATTACCTTGAGATGACGCGGCAGCCAACGGCCGGGGCCGGGGGCCGGACCTCAAGTCCGGACCCCGGCCCCGGATCCCCTCGCAGTGAAGACCGGCGCGCCGGGTCCCTCCGAGTGGGGCGCGAGGGACCCGCTGTGGCGGCGAAGCCGACCGGCCCGGGCCTGCCCACCGCTCGCTTCGCTCGCGGCGGGCCTCTAAGAGAGCTGCCAGGGGTCCCCGTGCGCGAAGCGTGCGGGGCAGGCAGCGAACGCTAGCTGTACTGACCACGGACGTTGGTGATATTCGGCGTGGTCAGGTGACATGAAGAAGACCTCCGGGTGAGGTGGTGCTTGCGACAGTCATCACCCCGGCCCGGAGGTCTTCAATGTCCCATGCTAATGCCGTCCTGACCCCGAAGGGCCGGTTGCGTCTGGCCTGCTGCGTTGTCGAGGACGGGTGGCCGCTGGCCCGGGCCGCGGAGCGGTTCCAGGTCTCGGTCTCCACCGCCGTCCGGTGGGCTGCCCGGTACCGGGAGCACGGGCCGGCCGGGATGGCCGACCGGTCCAGCCGTCCGCACCGGTCCCCGCGCCGGACGCCGGTGCGGCGGGAACGGCGGATCATCGCGCTGCGGGTGAACCGGCGGTGGGGCCCGGCCAGGATCGGCTACCGGCTGGGCATCCACCCCTCGACCGTGCACCGGGTGCTCTCCCGCTACGGGCTGGCCCGCCTGGCCTGGCTGGACCGGGCCACCGGCCGGACGATCCGCCGCTATGAGCACGCCGCCCCCTTAGGACCTGGTGCATGTGGACATCAAGAAGCTTGGCCGGATCCTAAGACGGGGGCGGGCACCGGGTCCTGGACCGCGGTGCCGGCCAGCGGAACAGGACCGGCACCGCGGCGAACCGGCGGCCCGGCTACGCGTATCTGCATAACGCGGTCGACGACCACTCGCGCCTGGCCTACACCGAGATCCTGCCCGACGAGAAGAAGGGCACTGCCGCCGGGTTCTGGGTCCGGGCCAACGCGTTCTTCGAGTCGGCAGGCATCACGGTCAGGCGCGTGCTCACCGACAACGGGGCCTGCTACCGCTCCCTGCCCTTCGCCGCGGCCCTGGGCCCGCAGATCCGGCACAAGCGCACCCGCCCGTACCGGCCCCAGACCAACGGCAAGGTGGAACGCTACAACCGCACCCTGCTGGAGGAATGGGCCTACGCCAGACCGTATGCCTCCGAATCAGAGCGCCTCGCTGCCTTCCCGGCCTGGCTGCACGGCTACAATCATCACCGCGGGCACACCTCGCTCAAGGGTCAGCCACCGGCCAGCCGCGTACCCAACCTCTCCGGACAGTACAGCTAGCTGCGGCCGTCGAACAGGCTCGTCACCGAACCATCCTCGAACACCTCACGGATGGCGCGGGCGATCAGCGGCGCAATCGAGAGCACCGTCAGCTGCGCGAACTGCTTCTCCGGCGGAATCGGCAGCGTGTTGGTCACCACCACTTCCCGGGCCCCGCTCTCGGCCAGGCGCCGCGCCGCCGGATCGGAGAACACCGCATGGGTGGCGGCGATGATCACGTCCTTGGCCCCACCGCTCTTCAGCACCTGGACCGCGCCGGCAATGGTGCCGCCGGTGTCGATCATGTCGTCGATGAGGATGCAGGTACGGCCCTCGATCTGGCCCACCACCTGCTTGGCCACCGCCTGGTTCGGGACGTTGATGTCCCGGGACTTGTGCACGAAGGCCAGAGGCGCGCCGCCCAGGCGCTCGGCCCACTGCTCCGCCACCCGCACACGGCCGGTGTCCGGGGACACCACCGTGACGTTGTCCAGGTCCACCCGGGTGCGGATGTAGTCCGCCAGCAGCGGGATGGCCATCAGGTGGTCCACCGGCCCGTCGAAGAAGCCCTGGATCTGCGCCGTGTGCAGGTCCACGGAGATCAGCCGGTCGGCGCCTGCGGTCTTGTACAGGTCCGAGACCAGGCGGGCGGAGATCGGCTCGCGGCCGCGGTGCTTCTTATCCTGGCGCGCGTAGGGGTAGAACGGGGCCACCACCGTGATGCGCTTGGCGGAGGCGCGCTTCATGGTGTCGATCATGAGCAGGTGCTCCATCAGCCACTCGTTGATTGGAGCCGGATGCGCCTGGATGATGAAGGCATCGGTACCGCGGACGCTTTCCTCGAAGCGCACGTAGATCTCACCGTTGGCGAAGTCGTACGCGGAGGTCGGCAGCAGCTCGATATCCAGCTCTTTGGCGATCTCCTTGGCCAGCTCCGGGTGAGCCCGCCCGGAGGCAAGGACAAGAGTCTTTTCGCCCTGGGCCGTGATTGTGCTCATGAATGATCACTTTCTTCTGTGGTGGGGATGGGGAGGGAAGTCTCGGCAGGCTCTGCGGCCGGGCCGGCGGCAGCCTGGGCGGCCGCCGCGGCGGCGGTGCCGGCACGGTGCTGGATGACCCAGCCTTCGATATTGCGCTGCGGCGCCACATTGATGGCCAGCGCACCGGCAGGCACATCCTTGCGGATCACGGTGCCCGCTCCCGAGTAGGCGCCGTCGCCCACGGTGACCGGCGCGACATACATATTGTCGCTGCCCATGCGCACGTGCGATCCGACGGTGGTGTGGTGTTTCTTCACGCCGTCGTAATTGACGAACACACTGGCCGCGCCGATATTCGATTCCTCGCCGATGGTGGCATCCCCCACGTAGGACAGGTGCGGGACCTTGGAGCCGTTGCCGATATTCGCGTTCTTGGTCTCCACGAAGGTACCGATCTTGCCCTTGGCGCCCAGCACCGTGCCCGGCCGCAGGTAGGCGAACGGACCGACACTGGCGTTCGGGCCGATCACCGCATCCGAGCCGTGCGTGCGGACCACACTGGCGCCCTCCCCCACGACGACGCTGGTCAGGGTGGTATCGGGGCCGACGACGGCGCCAGCTGCCACCTGCGTGGCGCCGTGCAGCTGGGTGCCGGGCAGGATGGTGACGTCGGTGCCGAAGGTCACCGTTGAATCGACCCAGGTGGTGGCCGGGTCCACGATCGTCACTCCCGCGCGCATGGCAGCTTCCAGGACACGGCGGTTGTGCTCGGCGCCGAGCGCGGCCAGCTGTACGCGGTCGTTGGCCCCTTCGACCTGCCAGCGGTCGGAGGTGGACACCGTTGCCACCCGGCCGCCGCCGTCGTTCGCCAGGGCCAGCACGTCGGTGAGGTACTTCTCCCCCTGCGCGTTGTCGGTGGTGACCTGCTTCAGTGCGTCCCTCAGCACTGCCGCGTCGAAAGCGTAGATCCCCGAGTTGACCTCGCGGATGGCCCGCTGTTCCTCGCTGGCGTCCTTGTGCTCGACGATGCCGCGCACGCTGCCGTCGTCGGAGCGGACTATCCGGCCGTAGCCGGCGGCGTCGTCCAGGACCGCAGTCAGTACGGTGACCGCGTTGCCGGCGGCGTCGTGCTCGGCCACCAGCTCGTGCAGCAGGCCGGTGGTCAACAGCGGCACGTCCCCGTAGGTCACCACCACCGTGCCGTTGACCGGCCCGGTGCCGGCGCGTTCGCCGGCAGCATCGAGCGCTTCCAGGGCCACCTCCACGGCACGGCCGGTGCCCGGCACCTCGTCCTGGTCCACGATCACGGCCTGCGGATCCAGCGCGGAAATATGGGCGGCGACGCGGTCCCGCTCATGCCGGACGACGGCGGCGAGCACCTTCGGCTCCAGCCCCCGGGCAGCGGCCAAGGCGTGCCCGACCATGGAAATCCCGCCGATTTCGTGGAGGATCTTGGGCTTTTCGGACTTCATCCGGGTTCCGGCCCCGGCGGCGAGAAGGATGACTGCTGCCGGTGAGGCTGCGTTGCCTGGACTAATGTCGTGGGGGCTCACTAAGGGGCACTCCTACCCGGACTGGATCCGTCGTCGAGCGAAAGCGGGGACTATCGCAATGTTACCGTCCGCGGAACCCTCCGGATTCCGGTTGCGGCTTCCTGGTGCTGTCTGCACATCCGGCGTCCCGCCGTTCCGCCCCTAGGATTCGAACCTAGACTCCGAGGCTCCAAAGGCCTGGGTGCTGCCGTTACACCAGGGCGGACCGTGCCGGTCCGGGAAAACGGCATGCTTCCCCGGCACATCCGGCACAATCGTCTATTTTGCCATGACTGGCAACTCCTGTGCGACTTGGCGCCCTGCAGCACCGGCGACGGCGCATCCTGACGGCCGCGCCGGCTTGCTACCCTCGACAGGTGCCTAACGTCCTGACGCTCTCCGCGCTCGTCATCCGGGACCGCCACGGCCGGCTGCTGCTGGTCCGCAAGCGGGGAACCAGCATGTTCATGCAGCCCGGAGGCAAGCTGGAGCCGGGAGAGACCTTTGCCGCCGCCGCGGTCCGGGAACTCGAAGAGGAACTCGGGATCCGGGTCGGCGAGTCGGAGCTGGAAGCGCTCGGCCACTGGTACGGACCCGCAGCCAATGAGGCCCGGACCTTTATTGACGCCGCACTGTTCGCCTGCAGTCCGGCTGAAGATCCCGTCCCCGCGGCCGAGATCGAGGAATTCCTCTGGCTCGACCTGGCCGAGGCGGGCAGCCGCACCGACCTCGCCCCGCTGCTGACCGAGCACGTGATTCCGCTGCTCGCGGCAGTGCCGCGGTTCAGGCCGGGGCGGGAAGACTGACCGAGTTCCCGAGCAGTTCCAGCAGCTCGGACTCCGGGACCGGACGGCTGAAGTAGTAGCCTTGGCCGCTGGTGCAGCCCATTGCCAGCAGCCGGTCCACCTGCTCCTTGGTCTCGATGCCCTCGAAGACGGCCTCCAGCCCTGCCGCGCGGATGAGCTGGAGCACTGCGGCAATGAATTCATTCCGGCTGATATCGCCGTTTGTTCCGGCCAGGATGGAGCGGTCCACCTTGACCATGCTCACCGGCAGGGTCCGCAGGTAGCTGATGGAGGAATAGCCGGTTCCGAAGTCGTCGATCTCGATGTCGACCCCGAGGCTCTTCAGGCTCAGCAGCGAATAGGTTTCGACGTCGCCGCCCGTCACCAGGGCCGTTTCGGTGATTTCCAGGACCAGCTGGGCAGGGTCGATCCGGGAGTCGCGCAGGACCTCGCGCACATAGTCGACGAGGTCGATCCGCTGCAGCTCGGCGACGGAAAGGTTCACGCGCAGCCGGAAATCGTCTTCCAGGGGGATGACGGTCCGCCACCGGGCGAAGGCCAGGACCGCCGTACGCATGATCCAGCGGCCCAGGTCGATGATCAGGCCGGTCTCCTCAGCCAGCGGAATGAACTCGTCCGGCATGACCATGCCGCGCTCCGGGTGGTTCCAGCGCACCAGCACCTCGGCACCGCGGATCCGCCCGGTGGCCAGCTCGACCACCGGCTGGTAGTACAGGGTGAACTCGCCGGCGGCGATGGCGTCGCGCAGTTCCGCCGCCATCTGATTGTGCAGCTGGCGGGAAAAGAGCATGGGCGGCTGGAACATCTTGATGCTGGCCCGGCGGTCCTTTTTGGCCTCATACATGGCCGTATCCGCCTCCAGCAGCAGCTCCTGGGCCGTCTGGCCGGGCTCGGCCACGCACAGGCCGATGCTGGCCTGGGGCCAGACGTTCATTTCGTCCAGCTGGATGCTGCGGCCGAGCACCGCCAGGATGCGGTTGGCCGTGGCCAGGGCCTGGTCCACGGTGGCTTCGGGGATCAGGATGGCGAACTCGTCGCCGCCCAGCCGGGCCACCGTGTCCCCTTCCCTCACGGCCTCCCGCAGCCGCTGTCCCACCGCCACCAGCACCCGGTCCCCCGCTTCGTGGCCGAAGCTGTCATTGATCTGCTTGAAGGAGTTCAGATCCAGCAGCAGCAGGGCCGGAGTCCGCCTGCCATCCGGGGTCCGCTCCAGGGCCTCGTTGATCCGCTCGGCCAGGGCCGCCCGGTTGGCCAGCCCGGTCAGGGCATCGGTCATGGCCATCAGGCTCATCGCCTGGTGGGCCCGGCGCAGCATGGCGGTGCGTTCCTCCACCCGCTGTTCCAGCTGCTTGTACATCAGCTGGAGTTCCTCGGCGAGCAGGTTGATACCCATGCTGACCGCATCGATCTCGTCCCGCTCCTGGGACACCGCGATCCTGGTGCTCAAATCGCCTGAGGCCAGGCGGGCTATGGCGTCCACCAGCTGGGTCAGCCGGTCATCGCCGCGCTTAGCTGGCACAGACGTTCTCCAGCCAGGCCAGGGCCAGGGATTCGGAGGTGAAAAACCCGGCGGGGCACGGCAGCGGGTCGGCTCCAAGCATGAAATTGGCGATGACCCGGTCCACCGGGGACTCGCCGAGCAAGGCGATGGCGGCGGCCCCGGCCATCCGGCACAGTACTGACCTGGCTTCCCTGCTAATGGACGCGACTCCCGTAACGTCCAGGATTGCCGGCCGCGGCGCCGGCCCGGCAAGCTCGCCGAAGCGGGCCGCGGCGGCCTCCGCCACAATGGCGGTTATCGGCACCCCGCGGGGCAGGAAGATGCGGATGGCATCGTCCCCGTCACTGAGCACCGCTTCCACACCCTCGTCTATGACCTCCGACATGGCGGCCTAGCCTGCCACGGGGCGGCTGCAGCAGTGGATTGTTGTACAGCAGTGTCCGGTACCGCGCATGTGCATTCGTCCCCCAACGTTCCACAGGAGGGCAGGCGCCCCCTCCCGACCGATCGAGCGGCGCCACGTCGAGCGGCAGCACACTCAGCCATACGTGCATAGCCTAAACGAACAATCACCATTTTGGCCGTTGACGTGCGATTTTACCTTAATGTGAAGGCTGCACTTCGGAAATCAGTGCCGCAGCGTGGGCTGCCCGGTCGAGGGCTCCGGCCTGCCGGAAATACTCCTCGCTCTGACGAAGGTACTCGACGCCGCGGTCCACGTCCCCCAGTTCGCCAAGCGCCCGCCCCAGCAACAGCGTGGTCTCTCCGGTTAAGTTGCTGGGCAGATTGGTTCCCTGTTCACATACTCCGGAAAGGATGTCAGTGGCCGTTTGCAGATCACCATTCAAGAAGTGCCAATGTCCTTTGGTGAACTCGACGATGAGACGGTCTTCGCCGTTTCCCCCAACGATCGATGTAGCAAGTTCTGCCCGTTGGATGCACTCGTAAGTTTCTTCATCCACCAATCCGGCCGCCAAACGCATAGCCGCCGATGCCCGGTTAAACCAAGCCCACAGCGCCAGGTCGTTGGTCGGAGACAGGTGTTCCGCAGCAAGCCGATGGTACTTGACCCCTTCCGCTGCATGTCTGCGCATGAAGGCAACGTTGCCTACCACCCAGTATGCCTTGCCGGCAATCTGCGAATCGGCCTCACCGTCCAGCATCCCGGTCAGGGCCAGACACTCCGTCCAAGCTTCGTCCAACTGGTCGTTCTCCGCCAAAGCTGCGACCAGTGCCAGCCGGGCCTCGACTTGCAGTCCGAACGGCTGCTCGCCCAGGCCGTTGGACCGCAAGGCCTCCCCTGCAAGGTCAATGGCTTGGGGAAGCTCGCCCGAGATCTGGGACACCACGGAGAGCATGGTCAGAACCCTGGCCGTAAGTTCCGGAGACGCGGAGGTGAGCGGATGCTCCCGAAGCTCTTCAGCCACTACACGGCATTCCTGGTAGCGGCCCTGTTCGCGGAAACTCTCAGCCCGTAGAAAGGTCATCTGCCACCAGGCGGCATTATCCTCTCTTGCAGCGGCAAGGTCGGCAGCCTCCCGGGCAAAAGCCAGTGCCTGGTCATAGCGCCGCCGCATGAACGCCTCGCGGGCGCGCAGCTCGACCAGAATGTTGGCCCCGGACTGCTGACGCACTGTGCTTCCTTCCTGGCGGTCCATAGGCTGGACCCGGCCGAAGCCGGCTCCAGTGCCCGCGGGATGCGGGAACCTTTCCCGTGACCGAGCATAAGCGAGAGATTCCAGCAGACGTCATAAATGGCGCTGATCAGCTATTTTGAATGCAACGTTTCACCGATACACTGGCGACTGTCACCACCCCCAAGCATGGATTTTCGGGTCCCTGCATCACTGGAAGTATGAGGAGCAAGATGATCAAGAAGCTTTCGGCCTCCGTGCTCATTGCCGCCGTCCTCGCCGTCGCCGGGGCCACCGCACCGGCGGCCGCGGCTGATGGCAAGGTCACCGTCAGCAAGTCCGGCACCAGCACCACCAACGGCGGACTCTGGCCGTACTAAGTCGGCACCGGGAAACTGACCGTCGCAGGCCCGAATCCCCGGCAGTGGCCGTGGACGCTCGCCCGTTCATGGCCACTGCTGTTTAACCGTGTGTTTAACCGGGGCCTCCCGGCTTGTGCTTCAGCCGGTACAGTGCCCCTCCGGCCGTACGGAATCCGCCATCGGGACCCCCGGCGTATCCAGGCTGAGCGGCAAATGGATGGCGAACATCGTTCCCTTGCCCACGACGGATTCAACGGTCAGCTCGCCCCCGTGCTGCTGGACAACTCCCTTGGCGATGGCCAATCCCAGGCCGGTACCCTGGACGGCCAGGGCGTTCGAAGCCCGGAAGAAGCGGTTGAAAAGTTTGGGCAAATCCTCGGCCGGAATGCCAATGCCGGTATCCGAGACCCGGATCGTGGCCCGGGGGGACCCGTCTTCGGCCGTGGTCTGCTCAACGTCCATATGGACCTCCCCGCCGGCCGCGGTGAACTTCACGGCGTTGGAAGCGATATTGGTCAGCACCTGTTCGAGCTTCTTCGCATCGCCGAGAATGACAAGGTCCGTTCCGCCATTGCAGACCAGGTCCACCTCCTTGCCGGCCGCGACCGGCACCAGGGCCGCTGCCACGGTTTCCAGCAGCTGGCCGATCCGCACCGGTTCGGTCCGCAGGATCGCATCGTCGAAATCCATCCGGGACAGGGTCAGCAGGTCCTCGATCAGCTCCCGCAGCCGGGTGGAGTTGCGCACCACGATCTCCAGCATCTGCGCTGCTTCCTCCGGCAGCGGCCCGCCGGCCCCCTCCAGCACCAGATCCAGGTAACCGGTAATGGAGGTAATGGGTGTGCGCAACTCATGGTTTACCGTGGCCACGAAATTGTTCTTGGCCGTATCCAGTTCCTGGAGCCGTTCGACGACCTGCTGCTGGGCAGTAATCAGGTGCCCCTGGATCAGCCCGTGCGCCAGGTTCCCGGCCACATGCTGCAGCAGGGCGGTTTCCGCCTGGGACCAGGCGGCACCTTTGCCTGCCTTGACTATCCAGACCAACCCGAAGGCACCGCCGCCATGGCCCAGCGGAGCGACGGCGCTGGCCAGGGCTCCCGGGACCTCGGCCCATTTGGCCAGCCCCGGGTGCGCCGCGTGCTCTTCCTCCGCGTCCGGCCCGGCCGTGAGCACCGTGCCCTTGCCCCAGAGCGCGGTTGCCAGGTCGCGCGCCTCGGCTGCGGCAGGATGCTCGAAGCCTGGCCCGCCATCCGGGCTCCAGACGGTGTCGACCAGCGGCACCCGCTCGTCGTCGAAGGTGTGCAGCCACACGCTGCCGGCGCCGAAAGCCCTCCCCAGGCCACTGACGGCCAGGTCGACCATCAGGTAGGGGTCGTTGGTTTCCCGGATGGCGGAGGAAATCCGGCGGGTCCTGGCACGCAGCGCGTCCATGGTCCGGCGTTCGTGCTGCTTCCGGGCCGAGCGGGCCAGTGTAATCGCCGTCCGGTGCGCCAGCTGCACAGCGTTGAAAGGTTTAAGCGCGTAATCCTGGATGCCGAGTTCGAACGCCTCCTCCACCAGCTTGCGGCAGCCGGCACCGGCCAGCAGGATCACGGGGCAGGAGGACGCGGCGTCGTCGTCCCGGAACCGCCGCAGCACCTCAAGTGCGGGCAGCCCCGGCAGTTCGCAGTCCAGCAGTGCCACATCCGGCGCGCTGGAGCGCAGGGCATCCAGGGCAGCCGGGCCGTCCTCGGCCACCGTCACGGCCAGGCCGGCCTCGGCCAAGGCAGCCCGGACCAGATCCCGGGTCTGCGCGTCGCCGTCGGCCAGCAGCGCGGTTTTCCGCCCAGACGGCGCCGGCTTCCCAGCGACAACCCCCACTATGTCTCCTCCTGCACAGGAAGCGGCACGGCAAACGCCCCCGGCTCCTTCGTTTCCGGTCACGACACTAGCAGCGGGCTGCGGCCAGTCCAGCATCGGCGGCAGCATCCGGGCATGTCGACTGCCGAAAAGCACCCGTGCAGCCGGGCGACGGACGTTCACAGGCCGGGCAGCCCGGCGTACGCTGGGGGTATGACCCGCGTTCTCGTTGCCGGCGGCACCGGTTTGGTCGGAAGTGCCGTCGTTGCCGAATGTCTTGCCCGCACCGCGGATGTGCGGGTGGTCAGCCGCCACTCCCTGCCGCCGGATTCTCCCCGCCGCCACTTGGCGGCCCAATACCTGCAGGCCGACGTCACCGGTGGTGAGGGCCTGAACACAGCGCTGGCGGACGTGGATGTGGTCATCGACGTCCTCGACGGCAAGCTGGGCAGCGCCCGCCGCACGCTCACCACGGGGGCGCAGAACCTGGCTGCCGGTGCCGCGGCTGCCGGCGTACGGCGGCTGGTACTGCTGTCCATCGTCAATGTGGACGAAGTCGAGTTCAGCTACTACCAGGCGAAGACGGCCCAGGAGACCATCTACCGCGAATCCCGGGTACCGGCCGCGACCGTACGGTCAACGCAGTTCCATGAGTTCGTGACAGCCTTTTTCGACGCGGGCCGGAAACTGCGCGTCACCCCCCGCATCCGCGGCGCCAAGTTCCAGACCATCGCCGTCGCGGACGTGGCCCGGGTACTCGTGGACACGGCGCTGTCCGAAGCCGAACCGCCGGGGATCCGCAACATCGGCGGGCCGGAGGTCCTGGGTATGGACGCCATGGCCCGGATCTACCGGCAGTTCACCGGGGTGCGGGGACCGGTGGTGCCGGTTCCGCTGCCGGGGCCGCTCGGCAAGTTCTTCCGCAGCGGGGGCAACCTCACCCGCAAGAACGCTGTGGGAAAGATCACGTACGCGCAGTGGCTGGAGGCGCGGGAGGCTGAGAGCCTGCCCGCAGTAGACCTGCGCTAAGGCAAATCCCCCGTCCGGAGCCGTTGGGCGGGGCAAAAACCGGCCCGGGGACGGCCCCCGCCCCGGGCGTGTTGTTCGCGCACTGCTTCCTGCACCATAAGATAGGCTCTACAGATGTAGAGCCACTCGTACCTTCAGGAGCACCACCCGTGGAGACCGTGCAGTCCCCGTCCACCCCCTCGGACAACCCTAACTGGCAGGCCGCCGAATCCACCGGCCGCCGCGAGCTGATCGCCGAGGCGGCGACCGAACTGATCGCACGAGAGGGCATGCGGGCCCTGACGCACCGGGCTGTCGACACCCGGCTGGGCCTGCCGACAGGCTCCACCAGCTACTACTTCCGGACCCGGGACGAACTGCTGGCAGCCACCGTCGCGCACCTGCGCCGGCACTCGGCAGCCCACCTCAAGGCCGAGGAATTTCCGGCAGCACTGGGCCTGCACGGAGCCGACCTCGAAGCCGTGGCCGGACGCATCGCACGGTACCTCGAGACCTTGATGGACACCTGCCCGCACCATATCAAGGCCCGCTACGCACTGGCCTTGGAACTGTCCGGCCGTGAAGACTTTGCCGACTCCATCGCCGACCTGCCGGTCCAGCGGTCGCAGGCCGTGGAGCTGTTCACCACCCTGGGATC
This sequence comes from Arthrobacter mobilis, assembly GCF_012395835.1. GTDB lineage: Bacteria > Actinomycetota > Actinomycetes > Actinomycetales > Micrococcaceae > Crystallibacter > Crystallibacter mobilis. Next base: position 395,173 of record NZ_JAAZSQ010000001.1, on the reverse strand, counting down.
CTCGGATCCGCAGACGCTGGCCGCCGGCTTCATCGCCCTGCTGGAGGGGCTGCTCTTCCGCAGCCTGCTGGAACAGGACGGCAAGGCCCTCGTGCCCAAGGGCCGGCGGGCCGAGGTGTTCCGCGAGGCCATCGCCTCCTACCTGCTGGGCGTCGCCGAGTCGGACCTGCCGGCCTAGGGAACGGGCCGGCAGGTCCGGCCCCGGAGGACGCCCGGCACATCCCGTCCGGATGCGGCCGGGGCTTTCACGCCCGGAAAACTACAATCCCGCATACATATGGCGGCAGCACACGCCGATGTGTAGCATGTGTCTGTGTGCTGGGTCACATTCCGCACATGGGTGGTGGCCCTGTTCCGACCCGTGAGGGGGTGCTGCCATGGCCAATACTGCCGCCGTCATGACCGGCCTGAACGCCATCGCGTTTCAGGACCGGCGCCGGCCGGAACCGTGTCCTGGCGAGGCGGTCATCGAAGCCCAGGCGGTGGGAGTCCGCGGCTCCGACGTCGCCAACTGCCGCTACGGGAAAACCGGGCCCTTCGTCGTCGACGGGGGCTGCCAGCGCGCCGCGCTGGGCCCGGGCGACGACGTCCTGCTGGAAAACACCTGCACCGAACCCAAATCGCCCAAGGCGATGCTCCATCCCCAACAGGCCTGAGCGCCCGCAGCACCAGAGGCAGCAGCCAGGCACATCACCTGCACACAGAGGAGTTCCCATGAAGAAATCCATCCGGGGGGCCTGGGGCCTTTCCGCAGCCATGGTCCTGGCGGCCAGCCTGGCAGCCTGCGGTAACGGCGGCGGCGGCGAAGGTGGTGAAGGCGGCGGGGGCGGCGGCGCCACCGGAGGTTCGGCGGGCAAGATCGCGTTCCTGATGCCGGACCGGGCCTCCACCCGCTACGAACAGCAGGACAGCCCGCTGTTCAAGGCCAAGGTGGAGGAACTGTGCCCGGACTGCGAGGTCCTGTACCAGAACGCAGACGGCGATGCCAATAAACAGCAGCAGCAGGCCAATGCGATGATCACCCAGGGCGTCAAGGTCCTCGTGCTCGACCCGGTGGACAGCACCGCCGCGGCCTCCCTGGTCGGCAACGCCCAGGGCCAGGGCATCAAGGTCGTCACCTACGACCGCCCGGTCCCGGATACCCCTGCGGACTTCTACGTCTCCTTCGACAACAAGAAGATCGGTTCGCTCATCGCCGAAGACCTGATCAAGCACATGGCGTCGGAGGGGAACACCGACGGCGGGCTCCTGATGGTCAACGGCTCGCCCACCGACCGCGCAGCGCAGCTGATCAAGGAGGGCGCCACGGAGGCGGTCGAGGCGAGCGACCATCCGATCCTGGCCTCGTATGACACCCCGGAGTGGCAGCCGTCCAAGGCACAGGACTGGGTGGCCGGCCAGATCACGCAGTTCGGCGAGCGGATCGACGGCGTCGTCGCCGCCAATGACGGCACGGCCGGGGGTGCGATCGCGGCGCTGAAGGCCGCCGGCGTCGACCCGATGCCGCCGGTGACCGGCAATGACGCCGAAATTGCCGCCATCCAGCGCATTATCGCCGGGAGCCAGTACAACACCATCTCCAAGCCGATCCGGATCGTGGCCGAGAAGTCCGCGGAGGTGGCCGTCCAGCTGCTCAACGGCGAGACCCCTGAGGCCGATGCCACCCTGTTCGAGACCCCGTCCGCCCTGTTCGTGCCCACCGTGGTCACCAAGGACAACGTCAAGGAAGTCATTTTCGACGGCGGCATCTACGAGGCCTCCGAGGTTTGCACCGGCGAATACAAGAAGGGCTGCGACGAGCTGGACATCCAGTAGGCAACGGTCCGGGTGGCGGTGCCGCGCCTGCCGCGGCACCGCCGTCGCAAGGGAAGGGGAAGGCAATGTCCACTGTGCCAGCGGAACGGACGGACTCCGCCGCTCCGGTGCTGTCCATGCGCGGGGTCAGCAAGCATTTCGGTGCGGTCGCGGCCCTGACCGATATCGACCTGGACGTCTATTCCGGCGAGGTGGTGGCCCTGGTGGGCGACAACGGTGCGGGCAAGTCCACGCTCGTCAAGATCCTCTCCGGTGTGCATCCGCAGGATGCGGGAACGGTCACCTTCGACGGCAAGGACGTGAGCATCCACAGCCCGGTGGATGCCCTGAACCTGGGTATTGCCACGGTGTTCCAGGATTTGGCCCTGTGCGACAACCTCACCGTGGTGGACAACCTCTTCCTCGGCCGGGAAATCGGGGCGTTGCGGCTGAACGAGGTGGAGATGGAAGTGCAGTCCTGGAAACTGCTGCGCCAGCTCTCCGCCAAGATCCCCTCGGTCCGGGTCGCCGTCGCTTCCCTGTCCGGCGGCCAGCGGCAGACAGTGGCCATCGCCCGGTCCCTGCTGGGCAGTCCCAAACTGATCATCCTCGACGAGCCCACTGCTGCCCTGGGCGTGGCGCAGACCGCCGAGGTGCTCAACCTGGTGGAACGGCTGCGCGAGAACGGACTGGCGGTCATCATGATCAGCCACAACATGCAGGATGTGAAGGCAGTCTCGGACCGCGTCGCAGTGCTGCGGCTGGGGCGTAACAACGGCACCTTCAGGATGAAGGAGGTCACCACCGACGAGCTGATTGCGGCGATCACCGGTGCGACGGACAACGTGGTGACCCAGCGGGCGGCGCAGTCCGGCTCCGCGGCCCGGCAGGCCCAGGCGCCCGGCGGCGCCGGTGCCCCGGCATCCGCGGACGCTGCGGAGGAAGGGAACGGGAAATGACAACAACCAACCATCCATCCGGCGCGGCTGTGCCGGTGGCCACCGACCTGCAGGATGAACGCCTGATCCGCACCGAAGGCTTCCGCGGCGCGCTCAAGGTCGGCATCAACCGGGTGCGCGCCGGCGATTTGGGCGTGCTGCCGATCGTGGTGGGGCTGCTGGTCATCTGGACCATCTTCCAGCTGCTCAACCCGTTCTTCCTCTCCAGCGCGAACCTGGTCAACCTGCTGCTGGAAAGCGCCGCGGTGGGCGTCATCGCCCTGGGCATTGTCTGCGTGCTGCTGGTGGGCGAAATCGACCTGTCGGTCGGCTCGGTCAGCGGCCTGTCGGCGGCGATCGTCGGCGTCACATTCGTGAAGCAGGACTGGCCGGTGGGGCTGGCCATCCTGGCAGCCATTGCCACCGCCGTCGTGATCGGCCTGGTCTACTCGTTCGTCTACAACAAGTTCGGCGTGCCCTCCTTCGTGATCACGCTCGCCGGACTCCTCGGCTTCCTGGGCCTGCAGCTGTTCGTCCTGGGCGTCGAGGGAACCATCAACCTGCCGTTCGATTCCTTCCTGGTCTGGTTCGGCCAGCAGGCGTTCGTGCCGGCCTGGCTCTCCTACGTGCTGGCGGCCCTGGGCGTGGGCGGCTTCCTGCTCAGCCAGCTGGCCCTGTCGCGGCAGCGGGTCAAGGCGGGCCTGTCCGGCCGGCCCATGGGGCTGGTCCTGGCCCAGGCCGCCCTGCTGGCCGTCATCATCTTCTTCGCCGTCTGGTACCTGAACCGGGCCCGCGGGGTCGGCTGGATGTTCGTCTTCTTCGCGGCGCTGGTGCTGATCATGCACTATGCGTTCACCCGGACCAAGTGGGGCCGCTCGGTCTACGCCGTGGGCGGCAACCGGGAGGCCGCCCGCCGGGCCGGCATCGGCGTCGGCGGCATCTACACCTCCATCTTCGTCCTCGGTTCCACCTTCGCGGCCATCGGCGGCATCCTCGCCGCCGGTCGCCTGGCCGCGTCGGCCCAGAGCAGCGGCACCGGGGATGTGAACCTGAACGCGATCGCTGCCGCGGTGATCGGCGGCACGAGCCTGTTCGGCGGACGCGGTTCGGCCTTCTCGGCCCTGCTGGGCATCCTGGTCATCCAATCCATCTCCAGCGGCCTGACGCTGCTGAACCTGGAGTCCTCGTTCCGGTACATGATCACCGGCCTCGTGCTGCTGCTGGCCGTGATCCTGGATGCCGTCTCGCGCAAGTCGCGCACCTCGCACGGCCGGGCCTAACGCCCCGCGGCAACCGTCGGAAGGGGCAGGATGTTCCTGGGAATCGATATCGGCACCGGCAGCAGCAAGGCGGTAGTGGCGGATGCGGACGGGCACATCCTGGACAGTGTGGCGATCGGGCACGAGGTTTCGTTTCCCCGGCCGGGTTGGGCCGAGTTCGACGCCGAGGGCACCGGGTGGGCCGAGGTAGCCGGGCTGTGCCGGGAGCTTTTCTCCCGGCACGACGCCGCCGCCCTCGCCGGCGTCTGCGTCAGCGCCATGGGCCCGTGCCTGGTGGTGACGGACGAAAACCTGGTCCCGCTGCGGCCTGCCATCCTCTACGGCATCGACGCCCGCGCGACCGCGGAGATCGAGGAACTGACGCAGGAATTCGGGGCGGAAGCGATTTTCGCCGACTCCGGCAAGGTGCTCTCTTCCCAGGCGGTGGGTCCGAAGATCCGCTGGCTGCGCAACCGCGAGCCCGAAGTCTTTGCCCGTGCCCGCCGGTGGCACAGCCTCAACTCCTACATCCTGGCGAAGCTGACCGGCGAGTACGTGCTGGACCACCACACGGCCAGTCAGTGCGACCCGCTCTACGACCTGCGGCGCAACCAATGGCATCCGGACCGCTACGGCGCCGTCGCCGGCCACCTGCCGATGCCAGGCCTGGCCTGGCCGGCCGAGGTGGCCGGGCGCATCCACGCCGAGGCGGCGGAGGCCACCGGGCTGCCGGCCGGGGTACCCGTCTGTGCCGGGACGGTCGACGCCTGGGCGGAGGCCTTCAGCGCCGCGGTGCGCCGCCCCGGGGACCTGATGCTGATGTACGGCTCCACGATGTTTTTTGTCCAGGTCCTGGGGCAGTACCGGGCCGAGCCCAAGCTCTGGACCACCGCAGGGGTGGACGAGGGCTCACTGACCCTGGCCGCGGGCATGTCGACCTCGGGGAGCCTGACCACCTGGATGCAGCGGCTGTTCGGCAACGTGCCCTTCGAAACCCTCGTGGCCGAGGCCGCCGCCGTCCCGCCCGGCTCCGACGGCCTGCTGCTGCTGCCCTACTTCGCCGGCGAGCGCACGCCGGTCTTCGATCCGGACGCGCGCGGGCTGATCACCGGCCTGTCCCTGCGGCACGGGCGCGGGCACCTGTTCCGCGCCACCTACGAAGGCATCGGCTTCGGCATCCGGCAGATTCTGGAATACCTCGAAAACTCCGGCGAACCCATCCGCCGGGTCGCCGCCGTCGGCGGCGGCACGAAGGCCAGGCTGTGGACCGAAATCGTCAGCGACATCACCGGGCGCGAGCAGATCGTGCCGGCACAGACCATCGGTGCCAGCTACGGGGATGCGCTGCTGGCGGCCATCGGTACCGGTGCGGTACCGCCGGACACCGAGTGGGCCCGGACCGCGGCCACGGTCAAGCCCCGGGCGGCCAACGCGCCGGTCTATGACCGGCTCTACGCCACGTACGGGCAGCTGTACCCGGCCAACCGGGAGCACATGCATGTGCTGGCCGCCCTGCAGGAACCGGAGGGCGGGCAGGCCCTGCCCGGCAGCACGGCGGCCCGGCAGCACGGCGGCAAAACGTAAGCACACCTTTCAGCAGACAGGCCGGAGCAACAGCGCTTCTGGTGCTCGCGGGTCCGGGCAGCGGCATAATCGCGAGGATTTTTTCGCCCCGGCCCCGTTTTCCTCCCGCACCGCCGTGCAGCCAGGACCGGCGTGTTAGCTTGATCACCATCGTGGCCCCGAGGGGCGGCTCCCCCGAGCCTTTCACGACTCCCTTGTGCGGCGAATCCCGGGCACCGGCCGGCGGATTCGGCGCGCCCTTTTCCAGCCCGACGCACGACTTTCCGGAGGATACATGGGTCCTGTCCTGCAACAAGAAAACGCTTTGCCCGGCGCGGTCCCGGCGCCTGCCGCGCCCGGGCTCCGGCGGTCGATGGAGTCGCGCCATCTGGTCATGATCGGAATGGGCGGCGTGATCGGCTCCGGCCTCTTCGTCAGTTCCGGCTACACCATTTCGCAGGCGGGCCCGCTCGGAGCCGTCGTTGCCTACCTGATCGGGGCAGTAGTGGTGTACCTGGTCATGGCGTGCCTGAGCGAGCTGGCCATTATCTATCCGGTCTCCGGAGCCTTCCACATTTATGCCGCCAGGTCCATCGGGCCGGCTACCGGGTTCACCACGGCCTGGCTTTACTGGCTCACCTGGGTAGTGGCCCTCGGTTCCGAGTTCACCGCCGCCGGCCTGCTGATGCAGCGCTGGTTTCCCGGCGTGCCGGTCTGGATCTGGTGCCTGCTCTTTGCCTCGATCCTGTTCCTGATGAATGCGGTGTCCTCGCGTGTCTTCGGCGAAACCGAGTTCTGGTTCGCCCTGATCAAGGTTGGCGCGGTGGTGGGCCTCATCCTGCTGGGCGGAGCCGCACTGGCCGGCTTCCACCCGCTGGCCGGCCGGGAATACCCGCACCTGTTCGAAAACTTCGCCACCTCCGGCGGACTGTTCCCGAATGGATTCACCGGGGTGCTGGTCACCGTGCTCGCGGTGTTCTTCGCCTTCTCGGGCTCCGAGCTGATCGGGGTGGCCGCCGGAGAGACCACCGATCCGGAGAAGAACATCCCCAAGGCCATGAAGACCACCGTCATCCGCCTGGTGGTCTTCTTTATCGGCGCTATTTCCGTGATCGCCGCAACGATCCCCTTCGAGCAGGCAGGCCTGGACGAGAGCCCGTTCGTGACGGTCTTCTCGGCCATTGGGATCCCCTACGCGGCCGACATCATGAACTTCGTCGTCATCACGGCCCTGCTGTCCGCGGGCAACAGCGGACTCTTTTCCTGCGCCAGGATGCTTTTTTCCCTGTCGGAGGAGGGCCATGCCCCACGGGCCTTCCGGAAGCTGACCGCGCGCGGCATCCCCCTCAACGCACTGATCGTGAGCATTCTGGGCGGGCTGGCCTCGCTGGCCAGCAGTGTGGTTGCCCCCACGACCGTCTACCTGGTCCTGGTGTCGGTGGCAGGGTTCGCCACCGTTGCGGTGTGGATGTCGATCGCGGCGTCGCACTTCTTCCACCGCCGGGCGTTCGTGAAGGCCGGAGGGGACCTGGGCAGCCTCAGCTACCGGGCGCCGTTCTTTCCGCTGGTCCCGGTGCTGGCCTTCGCCTGCTGCTTCCTGTCACTGGTGGGCATCGCCTTCGACCCGGGACAGGTGGCGGCGCTGTATTTCGGAGTCCCCTTCGTGGCCGGCTGCTACGTGTTCTTCCACATCAGGTACGGCAGGCGGAGGACCCCTGCCGGCCAGGCTGCGCCGGAGCGCCGGCCGGCCGGGACCACGCTCCCCCGGGCCTGAGCGGGACCGTCCGGCAGCGGAAGAGCGCAGGCCCCGGCTCCGGCGGAGGAGCCGCAAACCGGGGCCTGCGCGGCAGACGGACCTTGGAGCGGGGCGGCAGCGCCCCGTTCCAGGGCGACCGCCGAGTCCTTACTTGGCTGCGGCAGCCAGCTCGGCGCGGGCGGACTCCATGGCGCGGGTCCAGACCACCAGCTGGTCCAGCATCGGGGCCAGGGTGCCGGCGTTCTGCTCGGTCGGCTTGAACTCGGAGAAATTCTCGAAATCGGTGAACAGGCTGAACATCACCTGGTTGCGCACGTGGGCGACCTGCAGCTCGGAGAGAATGTTGCGCAGGTGCTCGGCAGCCCGGGCGCCGCCCATGGACCCGTAGGAAACAATGCCGGCCGCCTTGTTGTTAAACTCCACATTCAGGTAGGAGAGGGCGTTGGCCAGAGCCGGCATCACGGTGTGGTTGTACTCGCCGGTCACGAACACGAACCCGTCGAATTCGCTGATCCTGGCGGACCATACCTTAGTGTGGTCATTCTGGTAGTTCTGGTAGGCGGCCGGGTACGGCTCGTCCAGCAGCGGGAGGTTGAAGTCTGCAATGTCGACAACTTCGAACTCGGCATCGGTGCGGGCGGAGGCGTTGGCCAGGACCCAGTCGGCGACCTGCTTGTTGACACGGCCCGGACGGGTGCTGCCGGTGATGATGGCGATCTTGGTCATGGATAAACCCTTTCGAGGTCTGTTGACGTGTCATCGAACTTGCTGACATATCAATAATGACCACGGAAGGTTGAAGTGTCAACCAAAGCGAGGGGGTCGGGGCTGTGAACTCCGATACACGGTGGCTCAGCGACCACGAGCAGCAGCTCTGGCGGGGGCTGCGCGAACTGATCTGGGGATTCGAATCCGCGATGGACCGGCAGCTGCAGCGGGATTCCGAGCTCTCCGGCGTGGAGTATTCGGTCCTGGCGGCGCTGTCCGAGGCCGAGGATGCCACGATGCGGGCCCGGGACATTGCCCATGCGCTGGACTGGGAACGCAGCCGGCTGTCCCATCTGCTCAAGCGCATGGAGGCCCGCGGCCTGGTGGCGCGGACCGAATGCCCCACCGACGCACGCGGCTTCAATATCTCCATGACGGCGGCCGGGCGTACGGCCATCGAGCGGGCCGCCCCGGGGCACGTCAGCTTTGTCCGGGAGAATGTCTTCGACCCGCTGACCCCCGCCGAACAGGAAGCCCTGCTGTCGGCCGCCACCAAAATCCAGAACTCTCTGCGGGCGGCCGGCTGGTGGGAGCGCGCCAAGGGCGACTAATCCGCACCGGCACAGACTGCCCGCAGCGGCCGTTCCTCAGCCGGTGCCGCCAACGGCGGGAGAAGCCACCAGGATATGGCCCTGCAGCGGCACCCCCACTGACCCGTCGGGGCGGAGGTACGGCGCCAGCACGTCGCGGACTCCGGCCCGGATGAGCGCGTATTGCCGGGCCGAGAGCTGCCGGGCCAGCGGGGTGCCCTCCACCTCCACCCGGACAAAGTCCTCGGGCGAGCCGTAGCCGGCCGTCGCCAGATAGGGGCGCAGCGAACGGACCCGCAGCCCTGCCGCTTCCGTGAGCGCGCCGAGCCTGCCGGCATCCCCGCAGGCCCAGTAGGTTCCCAGCAGCTCGGCCGCCTGTTCTCCGGCACACCGGACCGCCAGCTGCACGAACGGCCCGTAGGCCGGCTGGTCGTCCAGCCGGCCGGGCACGACGACGGCGACGGTTCCGGCGTCGTCGGCCACGCGGCGCATTTCGCCCAGCGCCGCCACCGGGTCCGGGAAGAACATCAGCGCCATCTGGCACAGCACCACGTCGAAGCCGCGGTCCGGGAAGGGCAGCGACGCCGCGTCCCCCTGCAGCCAGCGGATGCCGGGACGGACCCGCCGGGCCACCGACAGCATGGCCTCGTTCAGGTCCAGCCCCGCCACCATCTCCTCCCCGGCACGCTCCGCCGCGGTCCGGGCCACGATGCCGGTGCCGCAGGCAACATCCAGCACCCGCTGCCCGGGGCGGACATCCGCTTCCTCCACCAGCAGCCGGGCCCATTCGGCGAACAGCGCCGGCACGAACTTTTCCTCGTAGAATTCCGCTGCTTCCAACTCCAGCTGGAAGGTATCGCTGGCAGCCATCGTGATCGTCCTCCCCGGATACTGGTTCCCTGCCCGTCCTGCTTCCAGCATGCCCCCGCCGGCCCGGCGATTCATGGGTGCGGGCACCCATTTCCTGCGTGGTTCCTGCCCCGGACACGCTCCGCGGCGGGCAGCCGGCGGCGGTAGAATGAGGGATGTCCACCGGGGCCAGGCCTTTTCCCCGCGAATCCCCTTCCGGCCAGGCGGGCCCCGCGCCGGTTCCGCCGCCGGGGACCCTGCTCGGTGAAGGCCGTGAGGCGCTTGAGCGCGGGGACTGGAACGCGGCCCGGAGCTGCTTTGCCCGGGCCCTGGCAGCCGATGAGGCCCCGGAGGCCTTCCACGGCATGGCCCGGGCGGTGGAATGGGCCGGCGACTATGAAGCGGCCATCCGGTACTACGAAGCAGCCTTTACCGGCTACCGCCGGCGCGGCGACCTGCGCGCGCCGGCCATGATCGCCGCCCGTGAACTGGCCTTCCTGCACGCAGCTGTCTACGGCAACGCCGCCGCATCCGCCGGCTGGCTGGCGCGCGGTGTCAGGCTGGCCAAGGAGGCCGGCGACTGCAGCGAAGCCGGGTGGGTGGATCTGGCCTGCTGCCTCGCGGAGGACTCCCCGGCCCGGCTCGCCGCCCATGCAGCTGCGGCGGCAGCAACAGCCCGCCGGCAGGCCGATCCGGACCTGGAGTTCTGCGCCCTGGGCTACGAAGGCCTCGGCCTGGTACTCGCCGGCAAAGTCCGGGACGGCATGCGGCGCATCGATGAAGCGGCAGCCGCCGCCACCGCCGGCGAGGTGCGCGACTATCAGGCGGCTGGGGAAATCTACTGCAAATTGCTGCTGTCCGCGGAACTGACCCTGGACGTCGCCCGGGCGGAGGAATGGATCGGCGTTGCATGCACCTTCGGCTACCGCAGCAATGCGGTCTGGATTCCAGCCATCTGCGGCATGCATTACGGCGGCATCCTGACCGCAGCGGGACACTGGGCGGAGGCCGAAGCCCGCCTGGCGGCCTCACTGGCGGATTATGATGCCAGCTTCCGCGCACTGCGGGCGGGCACGGCGGCGCGGCTGGCGGAACTGCGGATCCGGCAGGGGCTGCTGATGGAAGCATCGGCGCTGCTGCGCGGGGCCGGGCCGGATCCGGCTGCCGTCCTGCCGCTGGCGCGGCTGGAGCTGGCCGGCGGGCAGGCCGAGGCTGCGGCCCGGACAACGCGGCGTGCCCTCGAAACGGCCGCCACTGCACAGCTGGTGGCGCCGCAACTGGCCCTGCTGTCCGAGGCCCTGCTCCGCGCAGGCCATCCGGAGGAGGCCGTCGAGGCCGGCCGCAGGATTCTCGGCGCTGCGGCCGTTACCGGCCTGCCCCAATACCGGGCACTGGGCGAGTATGTGCTGGGGCTGGCCGCCCTGGAGGGTGCCGTGGCTGCTGCCGGAGCCGCCCAGGGTCCGCGCGGTCGCGGCGTGGAGGAAGCACGGCGCCGTCTGGACAGCGCGGCAGCGGCCTTCGAGCGCGCCAAGCTGCCCCTGGAGGCGGCCCGGAGCCGGCTGGCCCTGGCCCGGGCCCTTGCCCTTGACGAGCCGGGCGCGGCCGTTGCCCAGGCGCGGGCTGCCCTGGAGGGCTTCGAACAGCTCGGCGCACGCCCCGACGCCGATACCGCCGCCGGACTGCTCCGCGGGCTCGGGCAGCGCGGCCGCTCCGCCCCGCGTCCCGGCGGTGCCCTGACGGCACGCGAACGCGAGGTCTACCGGCTCATCGCCGAGGGCCTGGCGAATGCGGAAATTGCCCGGCGGCTGGTCATCAGCAAACGCACGGTCGAGCACCACATCGGCAGTATCCTGGCCAAGCTCGGTGTTGCCACCCGCGCCGAAGCCCAGGCCCGCTGGGCCCAGGCCGGTCCTGCATCAGCCGGCCCGGCCTCCCCGCCCGCACGGTGACGGACCAGCGGAATCCGGCGGCCTAGTTGTAGTTCCCACGGAGGTTGTGAACAGCGTGGCGTGATGTAAAGGGCGAGGGCCTCCGGTATCGATTTGGGTTACCACACTCATCTCGATGCCCCGGAGGCCCTCGTGTCCTACGTTACCCATGCCAACGCCGCGCTGACACCGAAAGCGAGGTCGAGGCTGGCCCGGCTGGTGGTGGACCAGGGGTGGCCCCTGCGGCGGGCGGCCGAGCGGTTCCAGTGTTCGCCGGCCACGGCCAGGAAGTGGGCCGACCGGTACCGCACCCGCGGTGAGGCCGGCATGGCGGACGGTTCCTCCCGGCCGCGGACCAGCCCGAACCGGACCGGCCGGCGCACCGAACGCAGGATCATCGCGCTGCGGTTCACCCGCCGGTGGGGCCCGCACCGGATCGCGGCCCGCCTGCGCCTGGCCCGGTCCACCGTGGGCAAAGTCCTGGCCCGGTACCGGATGCCGGCGCTGGCCTGCCTGGACCAGGCCACCGGGCTGCCGGTGCGCCGGCCGGCGCCCAGACGGTATGAGCATGCCGCGCCCGGAGACCTGGTCCACGTGGACATCAAAAAGCTCGGCAGGATTCCCGACGGCGGGGGCCACCGCGCCCTGGGGCGGGCGAAGGGCCGCAGGAACCGCCGGCCCGGAACCGGGTACGCCTACCTGCACCATGCGGTGGATGACCACTCCCGCCTGGCCTACTCGGAGATCCTCCCCGATGAGAAGCAGGCCACCGCCGCCGGGTTCTGGACCCGGGCGGCCGCGTTCTTCACCGCCCACGGGGCCATGGTGAAGGCCGTGCTCACCGACAACGGCTCCTGCTACCGGTCCCGGGCCTTCGCCGCCTCCCTGGGGCCGCAGGTGAAGCACCGCCGGACCCGCCCGTACCGGCCCCAGACCAACGGCAAGGTGGAGCGGTTCAACCGCACCCTCACCACCGAATGGGCCTATGCCCGCCCCTACGCCACCGAGGCCGAACGTGCCTCCACCTACCAAGGCTGGCTACACCACTACAATCATTGTGAGTCTTGTTCATGGCTGGTCCGGGACTGGCTGGCAGGATGGCTGCTGGCCGCCCCGCCCGAGGATGTGGCTCATACAATCACTGACGTTTGAGTGTCTTGCGGTGGACTTGTCCATCCCTCGGGTGGGCGGCCGGTACCTGTCCGGCCCACCTCGGTAGCTTGATCAGAAGATTGTCCGCCCCGTACCGGGGCGTGACCCATCACAGTGCTGTTCCGAAGTGATTCCTACCCGGACTGGTACCGGCCGGTGACGGCCGCTGAACCATGTCCATCACTCTTGGAAAGGTGCCGTGGCCGCCATGTCCATCGTCGCTCATGCCCACCCATTTGTCGTGGGGGTCGACACCCACGCCCGCAACCACGTCTATGCAATCCTCGCCGCGACCACCGGTGCCCTGCTTGATGCCAGGGAATTTCCCGCCGGTGCGGCCGGTATCAGCAGGGCAATCAGCTGGGTCGCCCGCCGTACCGGTTCGGACGCCGACACGCTCTGGGTCATCGAAGGTGCCGCGACCTACGGGGCGATCCTGGCCGGCACCGTGGCCTCCCATGGCTATCCGGTGGCCGAGGCGCCGCGCATGGATGCCAGGAAACGCCGCGGCGTAGGGAAAAGCGACGCCCTGGACGCCCACCGGATCGCGGCCACGGTGCTGCCGCTGCCCGTAGAGAAGCTGCGCCGTCCCCGGCTCAATGACGGGCTCCGCCAAGGCATGAGGATCCTGACCACCGCCCGCGGCACCATGAGCGCCGACCGCACACGGTCGGTCAACGCGCTCAACGCCCTGCTGCGCAGCAACAACCTGGGGGCCGATGCCCGCAAGGCCCTGACCGCCTCCCAGACCTCGGAGGTCTCCCGGTGGCGGCCGCGGGAAGAAGAACTGTCCCTGTCCATCGCCCGGACCGAGGCCGTTCGCCTGGCCAGGCACATCCTCGAACTGGACAAGCAGCTTCAAGCCAACGAGAAGCAGCTGGACGAGCTGGTCAAGGCCAGCCAGGCCGCACCCCTGCTGGAGGAAAAGGGGTTCGGGCCGATCAGCGCCGCGAAGTGCCTCACCGCGTGGTCACACGAGGGCAGGGTCCGTAACGAGGCGGCGTTCGCCCCGCTGGCCGGGGTGAACCCCATCCCGGCATCGTCCGGGAACACGGTCAGGCACCGGCTGAACCGGGGCGGTGACAGGAACCTGAACAGCGCACTGCACATGGTTGCGGTAACGAGGATGACCCATGACGCCGAAACCCGTCAGTACGTGGAAAAACGACGCTCTGAAGGCCGTACCGACAAGGAAATCCGCCGCTGCATCAAACGCTGCCTGGCCCGCCGCATCTACCGCCACCTCAACACCGCCGCCGGCGGCGAAATCGGGGGTTGACGAGATATAGAAGCTTCATAGAAGAGTCCACAGAACCCATACCGGCATCGGAGGCACAACCCCTATCAGTCGTGTTCACAACGTCAGTGGGAACTACACCTAGTCCAGGACGTCGGAGGCCTCGAGCCATTCCATTTCGAGCTCCTCTTCCTCGGCCGCGAGCTCCTGCAGCTTCCGGTTCAGCTCGGCCAGCAGCTCGAAATCCACCTGGGCCGCGGATCCGGCCTCGTGCATCTGTTCCTGGAGCTTCTCCTTCTGCTGCCCGAGCTTGCCCAGCTGGCGCTCGATCCGGTTCAGGTCCTTGCGGGCCTGGCGTTTATCGGCCTCGCTCGCCCCCGCTGCCGCGGCGCTGCCGGAAGCTCCGGCCTGCGGGCCTTGCCCGCCGGACGTCGGCGCCGCCGTGCCGGCGCCCGCGGCCAGGGCTGCCTGGCGCAGCTGAAGGTACTGGTCCACTCCCCCGGGCAGGCCGCGGAGCTTGCAGTCGCCCAGCAGTGCGGTCTGGTGGTCGGTGACCCGCTCGAGCAGGTAGCGGTCGTGCGAGACCACGACCAAGGTTCCGGGCCAGCCGTCCAGCACGTCCTCGACCGCGGCCAGGGTGTCGGTGTCCAGGTCGTTGGTCGGTTCATCCAGCATCAGTACGTTCGGCTCCCCCACCAGCAGGCGCAGCAGCTGCAGGCGGCGCCGCTCGCCGCCGGAGAGGTCCCGCACCGGGGTCCACTGCTTCTGGTTGGTAAAGCCCAGCTGCTCCACCAGCTGCCCCGCGGAGAGCTCGCGCCCGCCGACGTTAAACACCTGGCGCTCGCGCTGGATGACTTCGACGACCCGCAGGTCCATCACCTCGTCCAGCTCGCGCACTTCCTGCGTCAGCATGGCGGTCTTGACCGTCTTGCCGCGCTTGATCTTCCCGGCGGTGGGCCGGATTTCCCCGTTGAGCAGCTGCAGCAGCGTGGTCTTGCCGGCCCCGTTGACGCCGACCACGCCGAGCCGCTCGCCGGGTGCCAGGCGCAAGGTGATGTTCTCGAACAGCGGCTCGGCGCGCCCGGGCGGGGTGTAGCTGACGTGTTCGAGATCGATCACGTCCTTGCCCAGCCTGGCGGTGGCCATCTTGGCCAGGGCCAGGGTATCCCGCGGTGCCGGCACGTCGGCGATCAGGTCGTTGGCCGCCTCGATCCGGAACTTCGGCTTGGAGGTGCGCGCCGGGGCCCCGCGGCGCAGCCAGGCCAGTTCCTTCTTGACCAGCTGCTGGCGCTTGCCTTCGACGACGGCGGCCATCCGGTCGCGTTCGGCCCGGGCCAGCACATAGGCCGCATAGCCGCCGTCGAACGGCTCGACCATTCCGTCGTGGACTTCCCAGGTCCTGGTGCACACCTCGTCCAGGAACCAGCGGTCGTGGGTGACCACCAGGAACGCGCCGTCGCTGGGCCGCCAGCGCTGCTTCAGGTGTTCGGCCAGCCACGCCACGCCCTCCACGTCCAGGTGGTTGGTGGGCTCGTCCAGCATGATCACATCGTGCGGCTCGATCAGCAGCTTGGCCAGGGCCACGCGCCGGCGCTGGCCGCCGGAGAGCGAGGAGACCTTCGCGTGCCAGTCCACGTCCTCGACCAGGCCGGCCATGATTTCGCGGATGCGCGGGTTGGAGGCCCATTCGTGGTCGGCCGCCTCGCCGACGATCGCCACGCCTACCGGCAGGTCGCCGTCGAGCACGTCCTGCTGGTCCAGGTAGCCGACGTTGACGTCCCCGCGCCGGGTCACCCGGCCCGCATCCGGCGTGCTGCGCTGGGCCAGCATGCGCATCAGCGTGGATTTGCCGTCGCCGTTGCGCCCGACCACGCCGATCCGGTCCCCCTCGTTCAGGCCGAGGGAGACCGAGTCCAGGACGGTGCGGGTGCCAAAGGTGACGCTGAGGTTCTCTGCTCCGAGCAGGTGGGCCACGGTGCTGCTTTCTGTTGCGGGATGGATCGGGCGGGGCCGGGTCAGGCCATGATGCGCGCGCCGTGGACCGGGCCGTGGACCGGGAGCGCCACCACACCGGCAACGTCCGAGAGCCGCTGCGCGAGCTCCTCGGCATCCCGCCGGCTGGAGGTCAGGAACGCCACGGTGGGCCCGGAACCGGAGACCAGACCGGCCAGGGCCCCTTCGGCCACGCCTAGGTCCAGAATATCGGCCAGCTCCGGCGCCTGCTCAATCGCGGCGGCCTGCAGGTCGTTGGAGACCACCTTGGCCAGCGCCGCGACGTCGCCGGTGTGCATGGCCTGCAGCACCGCCGGATCCACGCCCCCGGGTTCGGGGACGACGATCCCGGCGCGCTCGCGCAGCGTGTCCGCCACGGCGTAGACCTTGGGCGTGGACAGGCCGAAGGAGGCGGGCACCAGCACCCAGTTCAGGTCCTTGCGGGCCAGTGCCGGTGTCAGCTCGTCCCCCACGCCGAGGCCGACCGCGACCCCGCCGTGCAGGGCGAACGGCACGTCCGCGCCCAGCGAGGCCGAGATGCGCACCAGTTCCTCGCGCGAAAAGCCGGTGTCCCACAGCGCGCTGCAGGCCACCAGCGCGGCGGCGGCGTCGGCCGAACCGCCGCCCATGCCCCCGGCCACCGGCACCCGCTTGGTGATTTCCAGGTGCACCCCGCTGGGGCGGTCGGCCAGCTCGCGCAGCAGCAGGGCGGCGCGTACCGCCAGGTTGGACTCGTCCAGCGGGATGCTGTCCAGGTCGAAGGCCAGTTCGGAGCCGCTGCGCACGCCCACGGTGACCGCGCCGTCCGCGCGCGGGGTGGCCAGCACCTCCTCGTAGAGCGAGACGGCCAGGTAGACGCTGGCCACGGAGTGGTAGCCGTCCGGGCGCAGCGGGCCGACGCGGAAGGAGACGTTGATCTTCCCCGGGGCCCTGACGCGGACCGGTCGCGCTGTGCTCATGCTTCGGGCCTCCTGTGGTTCACGGGCACGGTGCCGGGCATCCGGATCAGCCGGCCCGGTGCTTGTACTCGGCGATCCGGGCGAAGGCCGCCACGTCCAGGACTTCGCCGCGGGCGCTTGGGTCGACGCCGGCGGCGCGCAGCGCCTCCTCGGCCACTGCCGGGCTGCCGGCCCAGCCGGCCAGTGCTGCGCGCAGGGTCTTGCGGCGCTGGGCGAAGGCGGCGTCGATGACGGCGAACACCTCCTGGCGGGTGGCCCGGGTGGCCGGCGGCTCCCGCCGGGTGAAGGCCACCAGGCCGGAGGCGATCTTGGGGGCGGGCCAGAAGACGTTCATCCCGATTACCCCGGCTTTGCGCATGCTGCTGTACCAAGCGGCCTTCACGCTCGGCACGCCGTAGATTTTGGAACCGGGAGCCGCGGCCAGCCGGTCCGCGACCTCGTCCTGGACCATGACCAGGCCGTGCCGCAGCGACGGGAAATGCTCCAGCAGGTGCAGCACCACCGGCACGGCCACGTTGTACGGCAGGTTGGCCACGAGGGCGTCCGGCGCGTGCGGCAGCTCGGTGACCTTCAGCGCGTCCGAGAGGACGACGTCGAGCCGGCCGGCGGCGTCCGGCCGCCAGGCGGCCGCCGTCTGCGGCAGCCGGGCGGCCAGCTTCGGGTCGATTTCGACGGCAACCACGCGCCGGGCGGCATCGAGGAGCCCCAGCGTCAGCGAACCCAGGCCCGGCCCGACCTCGAGCACCGTCTCGGCCGGGTCCACGCCGGCGGCGGCGACGATCCGGCGGATGGTGTTCCCGTCGATGACGAAGTTCTGCCCCAGGGTCTTGGTCGGGCGGACGTCCAGCTCGCCGGCCAGCCGGCGGATGTCGGCGGCGCCGAGCAGGGGTGCGGTGGCCGGCTGACCGGCGGAGGGGTTCGCTTCTGTCACTGTGTAATCGTATCGGCCCGGCGGCGTCGTCACCCTATCGGCCCGGCGCACCGTTGACGTTGCAGATCACGCCCGTTCCGAGGCTCGGAACGGGCGTGATCTGCAACGTCGATTGGAGGAGCGGGGCCGGCTAGAGCAGTCCCAGCTTGGCGGCGCACGCCGGCCAGTGGCCCCAGCCGCCGTTGCTGCGCAGCACTTCGGCGGTGGCGATCTGCTCGGAGGCGCTGGCCAGGTGCGGCAGCGGGGCGTACTTGCCGCCGCCGGCCCCCAGCCAGGAGCTCTGGCTGAACTGCAGGCCACCGTAGTAGCCGTTGCCGGTGTTGATCGACCAGTTGCCGCCGGACTCGCACTGGGCGAGGGCCTGCCAGGTCCCGCCGACGTTGCTGGTGTCGGCCACCGCGCGCGGGCGCTCCTTGGTGCCCACCACCACCTTGCGGTCCACGGGCTCGCGGGTCACCTTGTCGCTGACCAGCTCGCGCTCGGTTTCGACGCCGTCCTCGAGCACGATCGCGTACACCTTGGTGCGCGAGCCGGCCTCGCCGGCCTCGGCCACCTTCTGCTGGTCCTCGTACAGCGAGGAGTCCCTGGTGGTCCTGGTCTCGAAGGGAATGGCTTCGACCACCTCGATCTTCCGGCTCTTGTCGACCCGGACAATCCTGATCTTCAGGCCCTCGCCGACCTGGGTCTTCTTCGGCTTGGACAGCCGGTCATCCTTGCCGAGCTTGATCTTCTGCTCCTTGAGCAGCTCCCCCACGGTCGCGGCGGTGGAAATCTTCTTCCGGGTCTTGCCGTCGGCGGTGATGGTGACGGTCTTCGGCGTCGTAATGGTGAGGTTGCTGACGCTGGCCAGTTCGGCCGTCAGCGGCACGTCCAGGGCCGAGTCCTCGGCAACGCCGAGTTCGTCGAGCAGGTCCTTCACGGTGGCGGAGGTCGACTGCACGGTGGTCTTGTCGCCGTCCAGCCGGACGGTCACCGGCTTGGCCGTGACGACCTCGATGGTGGTCCCGTCCTTGACCGGCTCCGCGGCGCCGGGGCTGAGCTTGTCCAGCGGGTCGACCTCGACCTCGGCCTCATCCAGGACGTCCTGGACGGTCTTGCCGAAGGTCGAGACGCTGCTCGCCTGGCCGTCGACGGTCAGCGTCACGCTCTTGTTGCTGCCGGTGAATGCCACTACGCCCAGTACGAGGGCGGTCAGTACCACTACCTGTCCGGCAATCTTTGCCCAACGGTGCCTCAGAAATCGTCCCATGGTGCCTTCATTGCTCAGCCTTTCCGGGCACGGGGACGTAAGGCACCACTGCATGGCGCGCCGAATCGCACGGCGCGTTGCTGTGTGCAGGCAGGACCGGGCAGGAGCATCCGGCACGATCAGGCCGTGCGGGTGTTCCAGCACAATCAGGTGATATCCGGATGCCTTCCCCGACCCCGGCTACTGGACCCTACCGTAATCCAAATGTGATATGTCCACAAATTGACGTGCGGAAGATCACTCACCATTGCCCGTAGACGGACTCTGTGTTACGGGCCACTTCCTGGCACAGCTGCGCCAGGTCCTTGCCCAGAAAACCGGCGATCGCGCGGACGGTGTACGGCACCATGTAGCTGGCATTGGGCCGGCCGCGGTAGGGATGAGGTGTGAGGAACGGCGCATCCGTTTCCACCATGACCAGCCGCGGATCCGCCAGGGCCAGCGCCTCGCGCAGGCCCGACGAGTTCTTGAAGGTGGCGGTCCCGGCAAAGGACATGTACCAGCCGTGCTCGTTGCAGATCCGCGCCAGCTCCGGGCCGCCGGAAAAGCAGTGGAAGACCACCTTCGGCGGTGCGCCCTCGGCAGCCAGGATGCGCACGACGTCGTCGTGGGCGTCGCGGTCGTGGATCTGCAGGGCCAGATCCAGCCGCTTGGCAATGTCGATGTGCCGGCGGAAGGAGTATTCCTGGTCCTTCAGGCCGGGGCCGTGGGTGCGGAAATAGTCCAGCCCGGTCTCGCCGATGGCCCGGACCCGGGGGTGGGCGGCCAGTTCCTCGATTTCGGCCAGCGCCGCATCCAGCGTTCCGGCCGCAGCCAGCGGCGGGGCATCGTTCGGATGGATGGCGACGGCGCCGAGCAGCCGGGGTTCGGCCTCCAGCGCCGCTACGGTGAACCGGGAGGATTCCAGGTCGCAGCCGACCTGGACGGCACCGCGCACCCCGACCGCCTCGGCCGCGTCCAAGGCATCGCGGACGGCGACTTCCACCAGTCCGTCGCGGAAATCCAGGTGCGTGTGGTTGTCCAGCACCGGCACCGGAAGCGGCTGCGGGGCGGGCGGGTAGGACAGGTTGCGGCGCCGGCCGGTCTTTTCCTCCACCGCGCTGCGGGCCGTGCCGCCCGCCTCCGCTCCCCCGCCGTCCGCCGCCGGCCGGTAGGCGGCAGGGGTTTCTCCGGGAACAGCAGCCAGGGTTTCACGCATGCTTCCAAGCCTAGCCGCCGCGGCGGGCGGGCAAACTGGGGTATCCGGGACCTACCCCGGGGCGGAGACCTGCCAGTAGTGTGGACTCATCTGCGCTGTAACGTCCGTCACAGCCGTCTCGGGTATTGCTCTGCGGAAGGTTCCCATGGATAGCCAGCAGCACACCGCATGGTCCGAAACACCGCACGGATCCGTCCTCTCCGGCCCGCCGCACCCGGACGCTGCCGGCCCGCACGCCGGCGGCCAGGGCGCGGCGGTGCAGGAGGCGCTGATGCCGGACTTCCATGAAACCTGCGAGCGCATCCTCGAAGCCATCAACACCGTCATCGACGGCAAGGCGGAGGCGGCGCGGCTGGCCCTGACCGTGCTGCTGGCCCAGGGCCACCTGCTGCTCGAGGACGTGCCCGGCGTCGGCAAGACCATGCTGGCCAAGACGCTGGCACGCACCATCGACTGCAGCGTGCACCGGATCCAGTTCACCCCCGACCTGCTGCCCTCGGATGTCACCGGGGTCTCGATCTACAACCAGGACAAGCACACCTTCGAGTTCCGGGCCGGCCCCGTCTTCGCCAACATCGTCATCGGGGACGAGATCAACCGCGCCTCGGCCAAGACCCAGTCGGCACTGCTGGAGTGCATGGAGGAACGCCAGGTCACCGTGGACGGCAGGTCCTACGTCCTGGCCGACCCCTTCATGGTGGTGGCCACGCAGAACCCTGTCGAGATGGAAGGCACCTACCCGCTGCCCGAAGCCCAGCGCGACCGCTTCATGGCCAGGATTTCCATGGGCTACCCGGATGCCCGGGCGGAAATGGACATGCTCGGCACGCACCAGTCGGTCTCGCCGCTGTCCCGGATCCGGCCGGTGGCAGGGGTGGACGAGGTGCGGGCCATGATTGCCGCGGTGCACGGTGTCTATGTGGCCCCGGCGGTGAAGGAATACATCGTCGCCCTCGGCCGGGCCACCCGCGAGCATCCGTTCCTGCGCCTGGGCGCCAGTCCGCGGGCCCTGCTGCAGCTGCTGCGCGCGGCCAAGGCGGCCGCGGCCCTGGACGGGCGGAACTTCGTGCTGCCGGACGATGTGGCCTCCGTGGCCGACGCCGTGCTGGCCCACCGGCTGATGCTGGACCGCAAGGCGGTCACCGCCGGCGAAAACGCTTCCAGCGTGCTCGCCTCAGTGCTGGCCCGGGTTCCGGTCCACGGCGGCACGCACCGCCTGTCGTCCTGGCCGGCCGGCGATGGCTGACCGCGCTGCCGGCGCCTGGCTGGAGAAGCTGCCGGTCCGGTACCTCACGGCCCGCGGCTGGGGCCTGCTCGCCGCGGGCGTGCTGTCCCTGCTGCTGGCCCAGCTGCTGGGCCGGCGGGACCTGCTGGGCCTGGGAATCTTCCTGGCCGCCCTGCCGGTGGCGGCAGCGCTGGCCATGCTGCTGCTCAAGCCCCGCTACGCCGTCGAACGCCGGTTCCGCCCCGCGAGCGTCGAAACCGGTGCGATTACCAGCGTGCGGCTCTCGGTCCGCCGGGCAGGTGCCGCCGGCGGGGTGGTCTTCATGACCGAGAACCTGCCGGCCCGGTTCGGCCAGCCGCCCGCCTTCAGGTTTCCGGCCCGCCACCCCACCGGTTCCGGGGCCAGCGTGTATGAGTACAGGCTGCGGTCGGGCAAGCGCGGGCTGTTCGGCATCGGGCCGGTGACCGCGGAGTTCACCGATCCGTTCGGCCTGGCCCGGCAGCGGCACGAGCTGGGCGAGGTCTCCCGGCTGGTGGTGACCCCGGCCCCGGTGGACCTGCCGGACACGTCCCTGACCGGGGCGCGCGGACCGGACGGCAGCGCCAGCACGCGGCGGCAGGCGAGCCCCAGCGACGACGATGTCATGACCCGCGAATACTGTTACGGGGACCCGCTGCGGCGGGTGCACTGGGCCGCCACGGCGCGGCAGGGGGAGCTGATGGTCCGCCAGGAGGAATCGGTCACCACGCCGCAGGCGACCATCCTGCTGGACCGGCGCGAAAGCGCCTTCGCTGCCGGCTTCCTGCCGTCGCTGGCCGGTGGCCACACCGGGGACCTGCTGCTGACCTCGCCGCGGTTCGAATGGGCGGTGACGGCCGCGGTCTCGGCGGCCTGCGACTTCGTCCAGAATGGCTTCACCGTCCGGCTGCTGGATGCCCACGGCGCCCCCGGGCTGCGCCACTCGCCGTCGGCCCCCTGGCCCGGGGCCGAGGAGTTCAGCGGATTGCCGGGCTACCAGGACATCGCCGAGGGACTGGCGGCGCTGGGGCTGGCCGGGGAACCGCGCCGGCGGGCGGACCGCCACGACGGCGGCCTGGGTGCCTTCGGGGACCGGCTCATGGACAAACTCGCCGCCCACCGCTTCAAGGGCCCGCTGCTGGCGCTGCTCGGCGACCTGTCCCCGGCCGAGGCCGCGCTGCTGGCCCCGGCCGCCGAATTCGGTTCACAGGCCTTCGCCCTCCTGGTGACGGAGCATCCACGCCAGGCCGGGGCGGCCCTGGACACGCTGCGCGCCGGCGGCTGGCGCGCAGTCGCGGTCAGCGCACAGGCTTCGCTGCCGGCGGCCTGGGCCTGCTTCGACGCACCGGTGGACGGAGCCGCCGCCGGCGGCCCGGCAGCGGCCGGCAGCACAGCGGAGGTGCAGCTGTGACCGCCACCGTGGAGCGCGCACCGGAACGGACCTCCGGGGTCCCTGTCCCGGACGGACGGCCGCCCCGCCGCCGGCCGGCACCGGGTCCGTGGCTGATGAGCGGGGCCGTGGCCTTGGCCGTCTGCCTGGCCGCGGCCAGCCTCAACGGGGTGCTGGAGGGCTGGTCCTGGCTGCCCCACGTGGTGCTGGCCGTGGCGGCCGTGGAACTGGGCACCGCCGCGGGGCGGGCATTGCGCTGGCCGGCCGCCGTCGGCTTCCTGCTGGGCCTGGCCGGCCTGGTCGCCTCGCTGACGGCGATGTTCCTGGCCCCGGCCAGCCTGCTCGGGGTCGTTCCCGGGCCCGGGACCGCCCGCCTGCTGGAGCCGATGCTGGCCGAGGCCCAGGACACCGTGGTCTCCCAGGTCGCGCCGGTGCTGGTAAACCCGGGCATTGTGCTGCTGGCCTGCGCCGGCATCGGCGTGAGCGCGCTGCTGCTGGACACGATCGCGGTACCGCTGCAGATGCCTGCCACCAGCGGCGCCGTGCTGCTGGCCGTAGTGTCCGTTCCGGCGGTCATCAAGCCCGGCAGCATTGGCCCGTGGGGCTTCGCCGCCGCGGCGGCGGGCTACCTGCTGGTGCTCGGCTGCGCGCACTGGTACCACGGGCAGCCGGCCACCCTGGACCCCGTTGACGGTTCCGGCAGCTCCGGCCCGGCCGGACGGAGGGCGCACCCGGTGGCCGGGCAGTTCGGCCGGGCCGCCGCCGTCGGTGCCGCCGGCATCGCGGCGGCGCTGGTCCTGCCCCCGGCCGTTCCCGGTTTCCATGACGGCCTGTTCCCGGAAGGATCCCGGCTGACCTGGCTGGGCGTGCCCACGGGCCTGAACCCCGTGGTGAGCCTGGGCGAGAACCTGCGCCGGCCGGGAGCCTTTGGCCGGATGACCTACGCCACGGATGCACCGACCGGGCTGTACCTGCGTTCGGTGACGCTGGAGAACCTCACCGGCGCCCGCTGGCGCCCCAGCGACACCCGCGGCAGCCGGCGCACCGGCGTCGAGAGCATCGACCTGCCGCGCATCCAGGCCCTGCTGGCGGACGGTACCGTCACCACCACCGAGATCAGCACCTCCTCGTTCACCAGTCCGTGGCTGCTGGCTCCCTACGCGCCGGCCAGGATCGAAGGACTGGAAGGGACCTGGACCTGGGACCCGCGGACGCTGAACATCCGGGGCACCGCCGGCACCACCACCGCCGGCCAGGAATATACGGTCACCAGCGTCGCGCCGAAGCTGTCCCGGGCGCTGCTCGCCTCGGCCGCGCCCGCCGACGTACAGGCGGTGGACGAGGTATTCTCCGAACTCCCGGCGGACATGCCGCGGATCATCAAGGACACCACCGAGCAGGTGGCCGGAGACCTGGACCGGCCGTTCGAGCAGGCACTGGCCATCCAGCGCTACCTCAGGGGGCCGGACTTCACCTATTCGGAGCAGGCGCCGGTCGACGGCGGGTACGACCAGAGCGGGTTCGGCGTGGTCGGGGCCTTCCTGGAGGCCAAGGCCGGGTACTGCGTCCACTTTTCGGCGGCCATGGCGATCATGGCGCGCGAGGCGGGCATTCCCAGCCGGATCGCCGTCGGCTACGCGCCCGGCCGCAGGACCGGCGGAGTCCTGGTGCGCGGCGGCCGGGAATTGACCCAGTACGAAGTCGATTCTCGGGACGCCCATGCCTGGCCCGAACTGTATTTCGACGACATCGGCTGGGTGGCCTTCGAACCGACCCCGGGCCGCGGCGTGGTCCCGGACTACGCCCAGGCGAACGCGGGACCGGCCCCCGGACAGGCCCCGGAGGACAACCTGGTTCCCGGCGGTCCTGCCCCGTCCGCGCCGGACACGGCCCCGGAGGCTCCGGGCGCTGCCCCGGGCAGCGCCGGCCGGGACCCGGAACAGCCCCTCTGGGCAGCGGCCTTGGGCGGCTGCATGCTGCTGGTGCTGCTGGCTCCCCTGCTGCTGCGCACCGGGCGCCGCCGCCGGCGCCGGACGGAACTGCTGTCCGCCGGAATGCCTGGCGCACGGGCCGCGCTGGTCGCCTGGGCGGAAACCCTGGACGACGCCGCCGACTACGGGCAGCCGGCCGGGGCCGCGGAGTCGGCCCGGGAGTTCGCAGCCCGGCTGGGTGCTTCCGGCGCCCTGGCCGGCCCGGCGGTGCCGGCGCTGGGCCGGCTGCGGGCCGCCTACGAACGGGCTGCCTATGCCGACCCGGGGCAGCCGGCCGGCGGGCCGGAGGCAGCTGCCGGAAAAATGCTGCTGGACGATACCGGCCAGGTCCGGGCCGGGCTGCGCGCCGCGGCCGGCTGGCGGCAGCGACTGGCCGCCCGGTTCCTGCCGCGGTCCCTGTTCCGGCGGCGGTGACTCAGGCCCGCATCCGCCCGGTTCCCGGGCCCGGGCCCAAACGGCGGAACCCCGCCGGCTGGGCCGGCGGGGTTCCGTGCGGGCAGGTGCCCGGCTGCTGCATGGCAGCCGGCGCGCCGCTTACTGCGCGTACGGGTCGGCGATGCCGATGTACTGCACGGTGGTGTACTCGTCCAGGCCCTCGGCGCCGCCTTCGCGGCCCAGGCCGGACTGCTTCACGCCGCCGAACGGGGCGGCGGCGTTGGAGATGACGCCGGCGTTGAAGCCGACCATGCCGAATTCGATCTGCTCGGCCACGCGGAACATCCGGGCGTAGTCGCGGGTGTAGAGGTAGGAGGCCAGGCCGTACTCGCTGGCGTTGGCCAGGCGGATGGCGTCCTCCTCGGTGGCGAACGTGGTGACCGGGGCGACGGGTCCGAAGATCTCGCTGCGCAGGATCTGGGCATCGTTCGGGACCTTGCCCAGCACGGTCGGCTGGTAGAAGAAGCCCGGGCCCTCCACGGGGGCGCCGCCGGTGACCACCTCGGCGCCGGCCTGCACGGCGGCGGCCACCAGGCCGTGGACGTCCTGGCGGGCGCCCTCGTCGATCAGCGGGCCCACGTTGGAGGAGGCCTCGGTGCCGCGGCCGGTCTTCAGCGCGGCCATCGCGGCGGCGAACTTGGCGGTGAACTCCTCGGCCACGGACTCCTGGACCAGGAACCGGTTGGCAGCGGTGCAGGCCTCGCCCATGTTGCGCATCTTGGCGGCCATCGCGCCCTCGACGGCCTTGTCCAGGTCGGCGTCCTCGAAGACGATGAACGGCGCGTTGCCGCCGAGTTCCATCGAGGTGCGCAGCACGTTGTCCGCGGCGTCCTTCATCAGGCGCTTGCCCACCGGGGTGGAGCCGGTGAAGGAGACCTTGCGCAGGCGCGGATCCTGCATGACCGGACCGGAGACGGCCGAGGCGCTGGCGGAGGAGACCACGTTCAGCACGCCCGCCGGCAGGCCGGCCTCGAGCATGGTCGCCGCGAACAGCTGGGAAGTCAGCGGGGTGAACTTGGCGGGCTTGAGCACCATGGTGCAGCCGGCGGCCACGGCCGGGGCGACCTTGCGGGTGGCCATGGCCAGCGGGAAGTTCCACGGGGTGATCAGCAGGCAGGGCCCGACCGGCTTGCGCTGGACCAGGATCTTGTTCCTGCCCTCGGGGGTGGTCACGTAGCGGCCGTAGTCGCGCACGGTCTCCTCGGAGAACCAGCGCAGGAACTCGGCGCCGTAGGCAACCTCGCCGCGGGCCTCGGCCAGCGGCTTGCCCATTTCCAGGGTCATCAGCAGCGCGAAGTCCTCGGCGCGCTCGGTGACCAGCTCGAAGGCCCGGCGCAGGATCTCGGCCCGCTCGCGCGGGGCGGTGCGCGCCCAGGAGGCCTGGACCTTGTCCGCGGCATCCAGCGCGGCCAGGGCGTCCTCGCTGGTGGCCGAGGCCAGGGTCGCCAGGAC
Organism: Arthrobacter mobilis; assembly: GCF_012395835.1. Classification (GTDB taxonomy): domain Bacteria; phylum Actinomycetota; class Actinomycetes; order Actinomycetales; family Micrococcaceae; genus Crystallibacter; species Crystallibacter mobilis. The sequence goes on along the minus strand of NZ_JAAZSQ010000001.1, from coordinate 368,559 downwards.
GTTGCCGGTGGCCGGGTCGATCACGTCGAAGGTCCCGCCGTCGGAGGCATCGCGCCATTCGCCGTTGATCAGCAGGCCGGTGGGTACTTTGGCGAGCAGTTCTGCTTCGCGGGCTGCGCTATCAGCCATGGCGGTGCCTCCAAAAGTTCAGCAGTGGGTCGGCGGGCGAGATGCCCAACTGGTTTCACGTTAGGTGTTCGGGCACGGGAAGTAAATTCTGAGGTGCACTACGTTAAGCGCACTCCCCTGTGCAGATGTACAGGCCGGAGCTTAGCCGCGGGCGGCCAGGACCGCGGCGTACAGTTCGCGTTTGCTGACCCGGGCATCGGCGGCGACGGCGGCCACCGCGTCCTTGACCCGGGACCCCTGCGCCACCAGGTCGTTCACCGCCGCGACATGGTCTTCGGCCCGTTCCGGTGCGGCCTCCGCGGCGCCGGCCACCACCACCGCGATCTCGCCGCGCACCTGGTTGCTTTCGGCCCACTGCAGCAGCTGGCGCACCGGGCCGCGGAGCACTTCCTCGTGGAGCTTGGTCAGTTCGCGGCAGACGGCGGCGCGCCGGTCCGGGCCGAACCCGGCGTCCACGGCCCGCAGCATGGCCTCCAGCCGGTGCGGTGCCTCGAAGAACACCATGGTCCGCCGCTCGCCGGCCAGCTCGGCCAGCCGGGCGCTGCGTTCGCCGGCCTTGCGCGGCAGGAATCCTTCGAAGGTGAACCGGTCCGTCGGCAGCCCGGACAGGGCCAGCGCCGTCAGCACGGCGGAGGGCCCGGGCACCGCGGTAACCGGCAGCTCCTCCGCCACGGCGGCCTCGACCAGCCGGAAGCCCGGGTCCGACACCGCAGGCATGCCGGCGTCGGTCACCAGCACCAGCGTGGCCCCGCCGCGCACCAGTTCCAGCAATTCGGCGGTGCGGGCCACCTCGTTGTGCTCGTGGTAGCTGATGACCCGTCCGCCGGCACTGATGCCCAGGGCCTGCAGCAGCTTGTGCAGCCGGCGGGTGTCCTCGGCGGCCACCACGTCGGCGGTCTGCAGCAGCTCGGCCAGGCGCGGGGAGGCATCCCCGATATTGCCGATCGGCGTGCCCGCCAGTACTATTCGGCCGTCCCGCTGTCCGTTTTGGCCGGGCCCGCTGCTTGACTGCTCGCTCACAGGTTCCAGCCTACCGCCCGTCCGCGGCCCGTTCCTGCGCCTTCCCGCCCGGCAGCTCCTGCCCGGCCTGACCGGCCATGCCGGGCAGGCCGGGACAGGTCGGATAAAGTCGGTATGTGACCCAGACGCACCCCCGGACGCTGCCTGCCCCGCAGCAGCAGGCGTCCTGGCTGCGGGCCCCGGCGCAGGCCTTCAGCGAGGCCTGGCTCCGGCGCCGCCTGGCCGGTGCCCCGCTCCCCTGGGGCCTGCGGGACTGGCTGCTGCCCCTGCTGGCGGCAGTCCTGGGCGGCCTGCTGCGCTTCCACCGGCTCGGCGAGCCCGGCTCGCTGGTCTTCGACGAGACCTACTACGTCAAGGACGCCTACTCTTATCTGGTCTCCGGCTACGAGCGCGAGTGGCCCAAGGACGCCAACGACTCCTTCAATGCCGGGAACCCGGACGTGCTCCTCGGCACCCCGGAGTATGTGGTCCATCCGCCGGTGGGCAAATGGATGATCGCCTTCGGGATGTGGCTGTTCGGCGCCGACAACGCGTTCGGCTGGCGGTTCGGCGCGGCGCTGACCGGCACCCTGTCCATCCTGCTGGTGGCCCTGATCGCCCGCCGGCTCTTCAGGTCCGCGGCCCTGGGCGGCGTGGCCGGCCTGCTCACCGCCGTGGACGGGCACCATCTGGTGCATTCGCGCACCTCGCTGCTGGATATCTTCCTGATGTTCTGGGTGCTGGCCGCCTTCGGCGCGCTGCTGCTGGACCGCGAGGACGGACGACGGCGGCTGGCCGCCAAGGTCGCGGCCCTGGCCGGCCCGCCGGGGGTCCCGGACCGGACGGCGATGCTTTCCGGTCCCTGGGTGCTCTGGCGGCCGTGGCGGCTGCTGGCGGCCGTCTGCCTGGGGCTGGCGGTGGGCACCAAGTGGTCCGCGCTGGCCTTCGTGGCCGTGTTCGGCCTGCTGGCAGTGCTCTGGGACATCAATGCCCGGCGCGTGGCCGGCGTGCGCGGCTGGTTCGCCGCCGGGGTGCTGCGCGACGGGGTGCCCGCGTTCTTCACCATGCTGCCGCTGGCCGCCCTGACCTACCTGGCGACCTGGACCGGCTGGTTCCTCTCCACGGACGCCTACCACCGCCAGTGGGCGGCGTCCGAACCGGGCGGCCTCTTCGGCTGGGTGCCTGCTCCGCTGCGGTCCCTGGCCGAATACCACCGCAGCGCCTATGCCTTCCACCAGGGCCTGGACTCCGAGCATCCGTACGAGTCCAGCCCGTGGAGCTGGCTGCTGATCGGCCGTCCCACGTCCTTCTACTACCAGGGCGACGCCGCCGGCGAGCACGGCTGCACGGTCCAGGGCGGCTGCTCGGCCGCGGTGAGCGTGCTGGGCAACCCGGTCATCTGGTGGGCGGCGGCCCTGGCCCTGCTGGTACTGCTCTTCCACTGGATCGGCCGCCGGGACTGGCGCGCCGGCGCCGTGCTCTCCGGCGTGGCCGCCGGCTACCTGCCCTGGTTCCTCTACCCGGAGCGGACCATGTTCTACTTCTACGCGATCGCCTTCGAGCCGTTCCTGGTCCTGGCCCTGACCTACGTACTGGGGCTGGCCGCCCGCGGGCCGGCGGACCCGCCCCGGTGCCGGCGCCGGGGCGTCCTGGCGGCAGGGCTCTTCCTGGCCCTGGCCCTGGCCGCCGCCGCGTTCTTCCTGCCGGTCTGGACGGCCGAACAGATTCCCTACGATCATTGGCGCTGGCGGATGTGGATGCCCAGCTGGATCTAAGAAAGCGAGAGCCCGCGGTGCAGGAAAAGGTGCAGGAAGCGGCAACCGGACTCCTGGCACGCGTGCCGCCAGGAACGAACGTCACCGACCTCCTGCTGGCCCGGCACCGGCAGGACCCCCAGCAGGCCCTTTTCGCGGTCAAGAAGGACGGGGTCTGGACCGATGTGTCCGCCGCGGAGCTGCTGGGCCAGGTTTCCGCGCTGGCCAAGGGGCTCATCGCCGCCGGCATCCGGCCCGGCGAGCGCATCGCCGTGATGTCCAGGACCCGCTACGAATGGACCCTGGTGGATCTGGCCGGCTGGTTCGCCGGCGCCGTCGTCGTGCCCATCTACGAAACATCCTCGGCGCACCAGGTGCGCTGGATCCTGCAGGATTCCGGGGCGGCGGCGGTCTTCGCCGAGGACGCGGCGCGGGAAGCGGTGGTCCGGGAGGCGATGGAGCAGCTGCCCGCCCCGCTGCCGGTGTACCGGATGAGCGGGGCGGATCCGGACCTGGCGGCCCTGGGCGCGGCCGGCGCCGGGGTGCCTGACGGGGAGCTGGAACGGGTCCGTTCCCTGGCCACGCTGGCGGACCCGGCGTCGTTGGTGTACACCTCCGGTACCACCGGCCGGCCCAAGGGCTGCATCATCACGCACGGCAACTTTGCCGAGCTGGCCCTGAACACCGCCGAATTCCTGCCCGGAATCCTGAAGGAACCCGGGGCGCGGTCGCTGATGTTCCTGCCGCTGGCTCACGTGCTCGCCCGTGCCGTGCAGGTCATCTGCCTGGCCGCCGGGGTGAAGATGGGCCACACGGCCAGCATGGGAGAGCTGATCGAGGACCTGGCCAGCTACCGGCCCACCTTCCTGCTGGTGGTGCCGCGGGTTTTCGAAAAGGTTTATGCGACCGCACGGCAGAAGGCCCAGGCCGAGGGCAGGGGGCGGATTTTCGACGCCGCCGCCGCGGCGGCCATTGGATGGTCCCGGGCCTGCGACGCCCGCGACCGGGGAACCGGGCCCGGCCCCGGCCTCGTGCTGCGGGCCCGGCATGCCCTGTTCGACCGGCTGGTCTACGGCAGGTTGCGGGCCGTCTTCGGCGGCGAGGTGCGCTACACCGTCTCCGGGGCCAGCGCGCTGAGCCCGAAGCTGGCGCATTTTTTCAGCGGCATCGGGGTGCCCGTGCTCGAAGGCTACGGCCTGACCGAGACCACGGCGCCGGCGGCGGTGAACCCGCCCGGGGCGAACCGGATCGGCACCGTCGGGCTGCCGCTGCCGGGCACCACCATCCGCATCGCCCCCGACGGCGAGGTGCTGATCAGGGGCATCGGCATCACCCCCGGCTACTTCCACAATGACGAGGCCAACCGGGAAGCCTTCACCGGCGGCTTCTTCCGCACCGGGGACCTGGGCGCCCTGGACGAGGACGGCTACCTGACCATCACCGGCCGCAAGAAGGACCTGCTGGTCACCGCCGGCGGCAAGAACGTGGCCCCCGGCCCGCTGGAGGACGCGCTGCGCGAACACCAGCTGATTGCCCAGGCCGTTGTCGTCGGCGAGGGACGCCCGTTCGTGGCCGCGCTGCTCGGCCTGGACCCGGAGCCGCTCGCCGCCTGGCTGGCCGCCGCGGGCCGGCCGCCGCTGGACCTCGACGACGCCGCCGGCGATCCGGCGGTGCTGGCCGAGCTGCAGCGGGCGGTGGATGAGGCCAACCTGCAGGTCTCGCGCGCCGAGCAGATCCGCAAGTTCGCCGTGCTGCGCCGGGAACTGACCGAGGAATCCGGGCACCTGACCCCCTCGCTCAAGCTCAAGCGCAGCCAGGTGGCCGAAGACTTCGCCGCCGACGTGGACCGCCTCTACCGCTGAACTGCACGGGCATTGACGTGCCGATACTGCAGGGCCAAAACTGCGGCGCCGCTGCTACAGCCCGGTCCCGCCGCGCAGCCTGGCCCGTGCCGCTGCCAGCCTTTCCGCACTGTGCTCCCGCCGGCTCCTGGTCGGCCAGGTCAGGGTCAGCACCAGGCTGGAGACCATCAGGACCAGCAGGGCAACGACCAGCCCTGCGTCCATCCAGAACTGCCCCGGGAAGAGCCGGATCAGCGTGTCGTCGGTGTAGAAGGTCCAGGTCCCCTCGGCAAAGAAGATCCGGTGGAATTCGGTGAAGAACCACTGCCAGTTCAGCGCCCCGAGCACGCCCAGCACCAGCACGAGCAGCAGCGTGGCCGCGGCACCGGCGAACAGCCCGCGGCGGATTCCGCCCGGGCAGTTGCGCCGCAGGTACAGCACGCAGCCTGCGGCCACCAGCAGCAGGACCAGGCCGGCCAGGAAGGCGGCCGCAACCACCGCTTTCACATCGGCCATGTGGCTGACTTCCGCGGGCAGGAACAACGACTCGCCGTCCGGGCCGGTCAGCCCGCCCAGGTAGCGCGGTCCGGCCCAGTTCAGCAGGTAGTCCACGGCGTAGGAGCCGTAGGTCATCCGGTCCTCGGTGCTGAAGCCGAAGCTGTCCGCCGGGAAGCCCGGACGGTGGTACTCGATCCAGAGGAACAGCGGCGTGCAGACCAGCCGGATGGCCCCGATGATGAGCAGGAACGGAAAGACCGCCGCCAGCAGCACCTGGCAGAACCGCCCGCCGCGGGGCCGGGCATTGACCGCGTCCTCGCGGGCGGCAGCCCGGCGGCTGGCACCGCGGCCGCCTGCCGGCCCCGGGGCAGCTCCGGGGGTTTCCGGACCGGAGCCGGCCGCCGGAACGGGGGCCGTGGGAGCGGCCGCCGCAGGGACCGGCCGGGTCGGCAGGGACCCGGCCGGGATCGCCGCGGTCGGGGCCGCCTCCCGCGGGGCGGGCTCCGGCGCCTTCTGCGGCCCGGCGCCCTTCTCCGTCCCGGCTGCCTTGTCCCCCGCAGGTTGGTCCGCTCCGGCTGCACCGCTGCCGGCCGCCGGGCTGCCCCCCGTGCCCCCGGCACTGCCGGAGCCGCCGTCGTAAGCGCTCAAATCCGGCAGCCGGCCCGGCTTGCGCATCGGCATCCGGAGCGCTTCCTCCAGGCGTCGGGCCCGGCTGCTGCCCGGCTGCTCCTGATCAGCCATGCTTCTCCTTCTTTCCTCGGCGCCGCCGCTGCACTCGTGCAGGGCGGCATCCACTGATCCATCAAATCTTCCCAGGCAGGCCGCCCGGCGCCGCCTCAGGCGGTCCGGGCCTCGGCACCGGCATCGAACCTGTCCAGGTCCCCGCGCTCGCCGGCCTCGTACGCCCGCCGGCCCAGCACCAGCGTGTACACCCAGTACGCGGCCAGCAGCAGCGCGCCGATCCCGATCCGCAGCCAGTGCGGCAGCCCGCTGGGCGTCACGAACCCCTCCACCAGGCCGGAGAGGAAGAGCACCAGGACCAGGCCCAGGGCCACGGTGATCAGCGAACGGCCCTCCGCCGCCATCGACGCCAGCCGGGTCCGCGGCCCGGGCGAGACCCAGGACCAGAAGATCCGCAGCCCCGCCGCGGCGGCGATGAAGACCGCCGTCAGTTCCATCAACCCGTGCGGCAGGATGTACAGGAAAAAGGTATCCAGCCGGTCGTAGGCGGCCATCATGCCGCCGGCGATGCCCGCGCCCTGGGCGTTCAAGTAGACAATGGCAGGTACCCAGAGGCCGGTCACCCCAAAGGCCACGCACTGGGCCGCGATCCACGCGTTGTTGGTCCAGACCATGCCGGCGAAGGAGGCATGCGGGTTCTCCGAGTAGTAGTTGACGAAGTCCTCCTCCACGTACTGGCGCAGCTCGGCGTCCGAGCCCAGGGCCTTGATGACCTCGGGGTTTCCTGCCACCCAGGCCCCGTAGAGCCAGGCGATCAGGATGAACACGGCCCCGATGGCCACGGTCAGCCAGCGCAGCCGGTAGAACGCCGCCGGCAGCGTGCGGACGAAGAATCCAGCGGTGTCCTCGGCGAAGCTGGACTTCGCGCCTGTGAACCGGGTCCGGGCCCGGGACAGCCGGGTGGAGAGCGCGGCCGACAGCTGGCTCTCGGGAGCGATCGACCGGATCATCGACAGGTGCGTGGAGGTGCGCTGGTAGAGCACCAGCAGCTCGTCCGCCTCTTCACCGGTCAGCCGGCGCTTGGCGCTGAGCGCGTCCAGGCGTGCCCAGTCGTCGCGGTGCACCGCCGTGAAGGCATCGATATCCACGCTCCCCAGCGTACCCGCCGCGGGGGCCGTAAAGTGGAGGAAGGCAGGCGGACGGGAAGGAGGGGACGCCGTGAGCCATGTGGTGACGGGCGAGGCCGTGGTGCTGGAACTGCGCCCTGCCTCCCTGGGCGTGCGCTCGCTGAGCTCGATGATCGACGTCGTGGCCAACCTGGTGCTGCTCGTGCTGGCATGGGTGCTGCTGGGCGAAACGCTGGGCACCGGCTTCGACCCGGCCGCCGGCCAGGCGCTGGCGGTCGCCACCTTGGTCTTCTTCCTGGTCATCCTGCCGGTCGGCGTGGAGTCGCTGACCCGAGGCAAGTCCCTGGGCCGGCTGATCATGGGCCTGCGGATCGTGCGCGACGACGGCGGCTCCATTCGCTTCCGGCACGCCCTGGTCCGTGGGCTGGTGGGCGTTTTCGAGCTGTACATGATGTTCGGCTCGGTGGCGTTCGCGGCCGCGCTGTTCAACGACCGCTCCAAGCGGCTGGGCGACATGCTCGCGGGGACCTACAGCATGCGCGAACGGGTGGGCGCGCTGCCGCAGCAGCTGCCCCAGATCCCCCCGCAGCTGCTGCCGTGGGTCCGGCTCACGGACATGGGCCGGCTGCCCGAGTCCCTGGCCCGGCGGATCGCCCAGTTCCTGGCCCAGGCTCCGAAGATGATCCCCGCCTCCCGCGAGCAGCTGGCCGTCGCGCTGGCGACCGAGGCCTCCGGGTTCGTCTCTCCCCCGCCGCCGCCCGGCACCGCCCCGGAGCTCTACCTGATGGCGGTCATGGCCGAGCGCCGCGAACGGGACTTCGCCCGGCTCAGCCGGCAGCAGGCCGCGGCACAGGAACGCAGCCGCCGCCTGCACGAGCTTCCCTTCGGGCAGTAACCCGCCTCCATTGAGTGGGGCGCGAGGGACCCGCCGTGGCGGCGAAGCCGACACGGCGGGAGCGCCCCGGTCAGTAGCGGTAGTGGTCCGGCTTGAACGGGCCGGCCACGTCCACGTCCAGGTACTCGGCCTGCTCCTTGGTCAGCTCGGTCAGCTCCACGCCCAGGGCCGCCAGGTGCAGGCGCGCCACCTTCTCGTCCAGGATCTTGGGCAGCACGTAGACCTGCTTGGCGTACTCGCCGGTGCCGGCCTTGGTGAAGAGCTCGATCTGCGCGATCGTCTGGTTCGCGAACGAGTTGCTCATGACGAAGGACGGGTGCCCGGTGGCGTTGCCCAGGTTGAGCAGCCGGCCCTCGGAGAGCACGATGATCGACCGCTCCATCTCCGTGCCGGCGTCGAAGACCCACTCGTGCACCTGCGGCTTGATCTCGATTTTCTTCACGCCCTCGACCTGGGCCAGGCCGGCCATGTCGATTTCGTTGTCGAAGTGGCCGATGTTGCCCACGATGGCCTTGTCGCGCATCTTCACCATGTCCGAAGCCATGATGACGTCCTTGTTGCCGGTGGTGGTGATGAAGATGTGGCCCTCGCCCACGACCTTGTCCAGGGTGGTCACCTGGTAGCCGTCCATGGCGGCCTGCAGCGCGCAGATCGGGTCGATCTCGGTCACCACCACGCGCGCGCCCTGCCCGCGCAGCGCCTCGGCGGCACCCTTGCCGACGTCGCCGTAGCCGCAGACGACGGCGACCTTGCCGCCCATCAGTACGTCGGTGGCCCGGTTCAGGCCGTCCGGCAGCGAGTGGCGGATGCCGTACTTGTTGTCGAACTTGGACTTGGTCACGGAGTCATTGACGTTGATGGCAGGGAAGAGCAGCTTGCCCTGCTCGGCCAGCTGGTACAGCCGGTGCACGCCGGTGGTGGTTTCCTCGGTGACGCCGAGGAGACGTCCGGCAATGCCGGTCCACTTGTTCGGGTTGGCCGCCAGTGAGGCACGCAGCAGGTCAAGGATGATCCGGTACTCTTCCGGGTCCTCCGCAGCGGCGGCGGGCACGGCGCCGGCGGCCTCGAACTCCACGCCCTTGTGCACCAGCAGCGTGGCGTCGCCGCCGTCGTCCAGGATCATGTTCGGGCCCAGTTCCGGGTTGGTGTCCGCGCCCGGCCAGGTCAGGATCTGCTCGGCGGTCCACCAGTACTCCTCCAGGGTTTCACCCTTCCAGGCGAACACGGGGACGCCTTGCGGGTCCTCCGGCGTGCCGTTGCCGACGACGACGGCGGCGGCGGCCTCGTCCTGGGTGGAGAAAATGTTGCAGGAAGCCCAGCGGACCTCGGCGCCCAGCGCGGTGAGGGTCTCGATCAGCACGGCCGTCTGGACCGTCATGTGCAGCGAGCCGGCAATGCGGGCGCCGGCCAGCGGCTTGGACTCGCCGAACTCGGCGCGCAGGGCCATCAGGCCCGGCATTTCGTGTTCGGCCAGCCGGATCTGGTGCCGGCCGGCCTCGGCCAGGGAGAGGTCTTTTACCTTGTAGTCAAACGTCACGGTTTCGGTCCTAAGCTTTCTCGGGTGCAGGGGTCGGCGCGGCGTGGGGTCCCTGGGCTTCCGGCGGCGCCGGGAGCAGGACCGGGATTCCTTCGTCAATGCGGTAGCGCAGGTGCCGGCCGGCAGCGTCGGTGCCGGCGGAGACCAGTTCGTCCCCGTCCTGCACCAGTTCGGATCCGGTGACCGGGCAGCGCAGCACGCTGACCAGTTCGGGCGGAAGAAGTGCCATGGTGATCCATTCCTCGGGTAGGCACGGCCGGCGGGCAGCAAGCCGGGCGGGGCCGGGCAACTGTTACAGGGTAGCTGCCTAGGACTGTCCGCGCAGAATGCGCAGGTGGCCGCGGCGGGCGGTATCGGCTCCGGCCGGCGGTTCCAGGGGCTCGCGCGCCCCGCGCTGGACCGGTGCCTCGTCGGCCGCCTCCGGTGCGCTGCCGGCCTCGCGGACCGCGTCGGCCAGGGCCAGCAGATCGTCGGCGTTGGGTTCCGGAGCCTGCTCGGGAAGCGCCAGGCGGAGCACCTCCCAGCCCCGCGGCACGGTCAGGCGGGCGGCATGCTCGGCGCACAAGTCGTAGCAATGCGGTTCGGCATAGGTGGCCAGCGGGCCCAGGACGGCGGTGGAATCGGCATAGACGTACGTCAGGGTAGCGATGGCCGAACGTGTACAGGCCGAGCGTGAACATTGGCGGATGGATCCCACGACTACCGATTCTACCCGCACGGCCGGCAGGTCCCGGTATTTCCGCCGTGGCGGATGCGCCGCGCCGCGCACGGTCCCTCCGCGCAGCTGTCCGGCCGCCGCGCGGGCTCCCACCGCGGCACCGTGCTTTTGACGGCGGGCAGGCTTAGAGTCGTTGTATGGGAAACGGTCCAACGTTGAGCATCAGGATTGCCAACACCGCTGCCGGTGCTTCGGCTGCTGCGCGGCCGTTCGGCAAGCGGCGGCGCAACCGCCACGGCCGTGGCCTGCGCGGCGAGCTGCTGCCGGCCCACCTTCCCGGCAACCGAACGCGGGCGGAGAAGTTCGAGGATCTGGTGCTGGATTCGGTCGAACGCCTGCAGTATCTGTGGGGGGAACGGATCGATGCCGTGGAGTTCCTGGTCGCGGACATCCCGCCCGGACTCGAAGAGCTGGTCGCCACCGGTTCCCCCGCCCCGCTGGGCAGCGTCGTGCGCGGCGGTGCCGGCGCACCCGCCGTCGTGACCATCTACCGCAAGCCGGTGGAGGCCGAGGCCAGGATCAAGGCGGAACTGCCCGAGGTGGTCCACGACGTGGTAGTGGAACAGGCCGCGGAACTGCTGGGCATGGCCCCGGAGGCGGTGGATCCGACCTACGGGCGTACCCGTCCCTGAGCGTGCTGCGCAGGTCCGGGGCGCGGCGCGTCAGCGGCGGGCAAACCTCGGGGCGTGCTCGGGCAGCGGGCCGAAGGCGATCATGCGTGCCGGCAGCCAGCGCAGTACCGGCAGGATGCGCGCGGCCGCGGCGACCGCCCGGGGAACCCGGCCGGACCCGAAGCCGGAGCGGGAGCCGAAGACCAGGCCTTGGAAAAAGCGCTGGAACCCTTGGACGAGCCGGGTGGGCGGCTCCCGGCGCCGCTGGACCTTCGCCAGGTCGCGCCCGCTGACCCGGCCGGCCAGCAGCGGCCCGGCCAGGCGCGCCGCCGCAGCTACCGCATCCTGGATGGCCAGGTTGATGCCCACGCCGCCGGCCGGGGACATTGCGTGGGCCGCGTCGCCGATGCACAGCAGCCCGTCCCGGTACCACCGGCGCAGCCGGTCCAGCCGCACGTCCAGCACGTGCACGGCATCCATGCTGCCGATCGCCTCCACCCGGTCCGCGAAGTCCGGGCGCAGGGCGGCCACGCGCTGGCGGAACCGTTCCACCCCCTCGGAGCGCAGCCGGGTATCCGACCCCTTGTCCGCCAGGTAGGCAATCTGGAAGAAGTCCTTCCGGTACAGCGTGACCAGCGCCTCCCGGTCCCGGAACGCCGGGACAATGCCGGCCACCGGTCCGGGCTCGTCCGGGCGCCGCGGGAGCCTGAACCACCAGACATCGAAGGGCACCGGGTACTCCCGGCTCCGCAGTCCGGCCGCGGACCGCAGCAGCGAGTGCCGGCCGTCGCAGGCCACCGTCAGGTCCGCCCGCAGTTCGCCCGTGGCGGCGCGGCCCGGCCCTGCATCCCTCCGGCGCCAGCTGACCCCGGCCACACGGCCATTGTCGAACAACAGCCCGGTGGCCTCGGTGTTCATCCGCAGGCTGAAGGACGGTTCCCGGGCGGCGGCCGCGGCGAGGAAATTGAGGAAGTCCCACTGCGGGATCATGGCCACGTAGTTGTACGGCGGGCGCAGCCGGCCAAAGTCGGCGACCTGTACCAGGTCCGGGCCCCGGCCCGGAATGGCCACACTGTCCAGCCGGCTCTGCGGCAGCCGGCGGAACTGATCCCCCAGTCCCAGCTCGTCCAGCAGCCGGATGGTGGAGGCGTGGACGGTATCGCCGCGGAAGTCGCGCAGGAAGTCGCCGTGCTTCTCCAGCACCGTCACCGCAACCCCGGCGCGGGCCAGCAGCAGACCGAGCATCAGCCCGGCCGGCCCTCCGCCGGCCACCACGCACGTGGTCCTCTCCGCTGCCGGTGCCTGTTCCCCGCGGGGCAGGTCCCCGCCGCCTGACGACGCCATGCCTGCAGTCTACGGGGCAGCCTCCAACGGCGGGAGCGCCCCACTCCCTCAGTACCCCAGGTGCACCGGCACGCTTTGGCGGCCCTGGCCCCCGTCGGGCACCGGCAGCACCGCGATGCCGGGCCCGTCCGGGCCGGACAGCACCTGCGCGCCGTAGACGGCGTCACCGGTGGCGCCCACCATCACCGCGGCAGGGTCGGCGCCACGGGCCTGAGGGTCGACCGTGACGGTTGTGCCGGCCGGCACCTTGACCACGCGTTCCTTGCCCAGGTTGCCGTCCCGGTCCACCGGGACCAGCTTGACCTCCGCTGTCTTCGCGGGTGCCGCGAAGACCAGCCGGGACTGTGTGCCCCCGGGCACGATGGCCAGGTGCTCGCTGCCCAGCCGGGAAACCGCCGGGGACCAGCCCAAGTCCACCGGCTCGCCCCTGCCGGTCCCCCGGCTGAGCCGCGCCGCGGCCACCACGGAGACATCCGAGGTGACCTGCACCGTGTACGTGCCGGCCGGCAGGGACTCCAGCGGGACCCGGGTCACGCTGCCCGCGGCGGCCGTGAGGTCCCCGCCCCCGGGCAACCGGACCTCGCCGTCCTCGCCGAACACGCGCACCTGCAGGCTGGCATCCTGCCCGCCTGGAACCACCACGTCCAAGGCTGGGGAGGAGGACCCGTAGCCGCGCTGCCCGCGGAGGGTCCGGGACAGTTCCTCGGCCTGGATCTGGACGCCGGTGACCACCTGCTGCAGGGACGGGCCGGCGGACGGCGTCAGCAGCTCCACACCGCCCGGAGTCAGGCCCCGCAGGATGCTCTGCTGGATGGTGCCCGACACTGCGCCGCCGGAGGTGCTCACGTGCACGGCGAGGGCGTCCTGCTTCGCCGCCAAGCCGCCGAGCACGATCGAGCGGCTCTCCCCCGGCGCCAGCAGCAGGCCGCGGGCGCCCGCGGCCTGGACCGGCCCGTCAGAGCCAAGCAACTCCAGGTCCACGGTCGCGGCCGTCTGTGTCGGGTTGTGCAGGTTCAGCACCGCGGCAGCCCCCACGGTGGTGGCGGCACCGAGCACCCAGAAGTCGTTGGCCGGTGCCGTGCAGTTGGCCGCGGCGAGGCCGCGCAGGTCCCCGTCCGCGGCGCTGTAGGTCATGGCAGCCCCGGCCAGGGCCTGCCGGCCGGCGACCGGCTGGACGGTCAGGACGGTGGGGGCGGTGAGCCGCTGTGCGGGCACGACGGCGGCGAGCAGCTTGGTCTGCCCGTCCTCGCTGCTGCCGCGGGCCTCTTCCGCGGCGGTGCCGGAGGACCTGGCAATGGTCACCAGCGGTTTGCGGGAGCCCAGGACGGCCAGCCTGCTGCCCGGAACCCTGCCGCCGAGGTCGCTGACGACGACGGCGCGGGCCCGGGTGCGGGCAGAATCGGAGACCGGACTGAACTCCGGGTCGGTCTGGTCCGCGGCACTGTCAAGCAGCTTCAGCGGTTCGGGGCAGACCCCGGTAAAGTTCCCGGCGGCCACGGCGGCGGAGACGGCCGGTACCTCGGCGGCGGCGCTGCCGGTGCCGGTCATGCTCCCGGCCGCTGCGGCTGCGGCCGCGACGGCGAGCAGCCCGGCGCCGGCCGCAATTCCCAGCGGCCGTCGCAGTGCGGAACCGCCTGCTGTCCGGGCCCCGGCACCCGGCGCTGCTGCCGGCGCTGCAGCCCGGACGTCCGGTGGCGCCGTCGCGGAACCGGGCGCCCTGCGGTGGCCCGGGTGCGGGCCCGCGGGCCTGGCCTTGCGCCGCTTCCACGGCAGACCGGAGCGGCCTTCCTTCCGCGCCGCCCGCCGGCCGTTGCTGCCGGCGGCTTCCGGCCCCGCGGCCGGCAGTGAAGCTTCCGGGCCCGGCGCGGCGGTCCCGGCTCCGGGCTGCGGATCCGCTGGCTTGTCCGTCATGGCTGCGCTTCCTTCCCGGCCGAAGCCAGTACCGGCGCATCGGCCGGGCCGCCGCCGGTGCGGCGGCCGGCTTCATCCCGGTCGATTTCATGGGCGGCAAGCTGGAGTTCGTCCGCGCTGCTGTCCAGACCGGTGGTCCGGATGTGGTCCAACCGCCGCGGGGTGAAGCGGCGGCGGGAGGGAATCGGGATGGCCAGCAGCAACGTCAGGGTGATCGCGATCACCTGCACCAGCCCGATCCACACGGCCCACGGATTGTAGTAGCTGACCCGCACGTCCCCGCCGGCGGCCGGCACCTTGAAGGCCTGGAACCAGCCGGCGTCCGTGGCTTCGAGCCGCTCACCGTCCAGGGTGGCCTGCCAGCCGGCATCGGCCCGCTCCGCCAGGGCCAGGATCCTGCCGTCATTGCCGGCCGGAATCGTCCCGCCGGCCTCAAGCCGCCCGGAGGGCAGGCCCTGCAGCACGTTCCCCTCGTGGTCGAACAGGTTGACCCGGCCGTTGACCGGGCCGGCGGAACCCTCCCCGCCGGACTGTTCGGGGACCACCCGCCACAGCCAGCCGGCGTCGGTCGGGCCGACCGGTGCCAGCCCGGGCACCGCATCGATCTGCCGTGCCAGCACCTCGGCGGCGGTTCCGGTACCGCGGACGACGACGAACCCGACGCCCAGCCGGGTCAGTTCCGGCCGGGGATCCACCCCGGTGCCCGCCACGATGACGGCCACCGAGTCCCGGACCGCGGCGGCGGCGCCGTCGCCCTCGGCGACGGCGGCGTCGAACAGCGGGCCCACCAGGGTCCGGGCCGCATACAGCGCCGACAGCTGGTCCAAGGTGGTTCCGGAGCCGTGCATGACCGCTGCGGTCACCGCTCCCGACCCGTCCGAGTCCATCACCAGCGAGCGGGTCTGCTCCTGGCCGTTGCCGCGGTCCGCCGCCGTGGCCGGCAGGGTCCGCACCTCGCTGGGATAGATCAGCATCCGGGTGCCGAAGTCGGCCAGCGGCCGCGGTGTGCTCCCGCTGCCGTCCTGGCCGGCCGCGGCGTAGCCGGCGACCTGGGGCAGGAACCACTGGGCCAGGTTCACTGCCGGGCCGGCAGCCAGCAGGACGACGATGGCGCCGGCAGCAACCGGCAGGACCCGGCCGGCCTCCCCCGGCGCTTTGCGGCCGGGCGCGGCCAGCGCCGGCAGGACCCGGTCGGCCGCGACCAGGCCGGCCAGGACCAGCAGGAACAGGGCCAGCGAGACGAACGGTCCGGGGAACGGGGTCACGACCGCGCCCGGGGCCACGGCGGTGGCGATGTGCCCGGCCAGCCAGCCGGCTCCAAGGGTAATCAGCGCGCCCAGCCAGGCGATCCTGGCCAGCGCCGCTCCGCGGCCCTGCAGGAACAGTGCCGCTGCTGCCAGCAGCAGCACCGGTACCGCGGTCAGCAGCGCGAAGACCAGAGCCCACGGCCCGTTGCCGAGCGGTTCCAGCAAGCCGAAGGCCGCCAGCCCGCCGGAGGCGTCGAAAGCAACCGGGAAGCCCATCAGCTGCTGCCACGGCGGCGCGGCCTCGAAGGCCAGCGGCACGCCCGGGTCGGCCAGCAGCACGCGCGGATTGCCTCCGGCAGCGGTGAGCATCGGCAGCGCCAGCACCACCGGGGGAACCAGCGCCCACCAGACGGTCCAGCCGCGGCGGCCCAGGGTCAGGGCGATGACCGCCACGAACAGGACGATGACCGGCAGCAGCGCCGGCGCCGAAGCGGTGACCGCGGCCAGGCACAGGCCCGCAGCTGCCGCAGCCGTCCAGGACGGGATGCCGTTGATGCCCGGCTTGTGGATCTTCTCGGCCGGGTCGCCGGCCGCATCCGGGCCCGTGCGCTGGATGGCGGATCCGGTGGCGCGCAGCAGCCCGAGCAGGACCAGAGGGACCATCAGGTGCACGATCAGCGCGCCCAGGCGCCCCTGGCCGAGGGCTACCTGAAGCGGCGGCAGCGCCGCCCAGAAGAAGGCGGCCCAGAGCCGCAGGCCGCGCCGCTGGGTGACCGCACCGGCGGCCAGCCAGGCCCCGAAGGAGGCCAGCGGCATCGCCAGCACCGCCAGCACGACGACGGCGGCGGAGCCGTTGCCCAGGCCCAGCAGGGACAGCACCGCCAGCAGGTAGCCGAAAGGATCGCTGGGTCCGGGGTAGCCGGATCCGATGCTCTGCCACCAGGCCGAGGCGTTGTGCCAGACCTCGGCGAAGGTTGCGGACACCGGCAGCAGGGCTCCCCCGGCCAGCGCGGGCACGCCCAGGAAATCCGACATGCCGATCACGGCGAGCAGGGCCAGGACCAGGGCGGCAGCCACCGGGCCGGTGCCCAGCCAGCCGCGCTCCGGAGCGGCCAGCGCGGCGAAATCGTCCGAGCCGCCGGTGGGCTGCTGGCCGCCCCGGGCGTCGGTGCCGGTTCCGTCGCCCACCGCGTGGTGCTCCGGGTTGAGGGATTCCAGCAGCGAACGCCGGTAGGCCAAGACATCGAGCGGGCGCACCATCAGGGCGCGCACGATCCTGCGGGAGGTCCTGCGGGTCTTTGCCGCCTGCTTGCGCGAGGCATGGACCTGGCGGGGGCGCAGCAGGGCCGTCACGGTGGCCGCCAGCTGGCGCAGTCCGTGCCCGGGGTCCTTGGCGACAATGCTCAGCACCAGGCTGGCGAGTCCGCCCAGGAGGGAACCTGCCCAGACCAGCGGGAGCTTCCACAGCGGTGCATGCTTGAGCCGCAGGTGGATCTGGGACTTGCGCGCCGCGGTGGCGGAGGAAGGGCTGCCGTCGCGGCCGGCGGCGTGCCGGACGGTGGCGGTAGGCACCACGACGACGCGGTGCCCGGCGAGCCGGTTGCGCCAGCACAGGTCCACGTCGTCGCCGACCCCCGGCAGGGCCGGGTCGAAGCCGCCGAGCCGGTCGAAAGCATCCCGCCTCACGAGCATGCCGGCGGAGTTGACGGCGAAGAAGTCGCTGCGGCCGTCGTACTGCCCCTGGTCCACCTCGTCCAGATCGATCAGGGTCAGGCGCTCGGCGCCCCGGCTGACGGTCAGGCCGACATCCACGAGCTTGCTCGGATTGTTCCAGTCCACCTGTTTGCATCCGGCAATGGTCACCGACGGCGCGGTCTCCACTGCCAGGAGCAGTTCCTCGAGCGCATCGGGTTCCGGGGCCGAGTCATCGTGCAGCAGCCAGATCCAGTCCTGGACGCCCGCCGGCGTGCCGGCCCCGGGCTGGTCCGCTGCCCCGGCCGGACCCTGCGCAGCAGGATCCGGTCCGGCAGGATCCGGCCCGGTGCCGGCCAGGCCGGCGGCCACGGCCGCGCCGAAGCCTGCACCATCCGGTGCGGCAACCACCGTGCTGCCCGCGGGCAGCCCCAGCTGGAGCAGGGCAGCCGAACTGTCCGCCGAGCCGGTATCCACGCCGATATGGACATCCGCCGGACGGGTCTGCGCCCTCAGCGCAGCCAGCGTCGCGGGCAGGTAGTCGGCGCCGTTGTGGGCTACCACAACGGCCGTAACACGGACTTGCTGGTGAATCAGAGTGCTCTTTTCCGTAGGCGGCGGCGCTCACGCTCCGACAGCCCGCCCCAGATCCCAAAGCGCTCGTCATTGGCCAGGGCGTACTCGAGGCACTGTGCTCGGACAGTGCAGGCGCTGCACACCTTTTTAGCATCCCGGGTTGAACCGCCCTTTTCGGGGAAGAACGCCTCGGGGTCCGTCTGCGCGCACAGCGCATCCGCCTGCCAGCCGAGCTCCCCCTCTTCCGGCAGTCCGGGCAGCCCGATCCAGACCGCCTGCTCCCAGGTCCGTCCGGCGGCCGGCAGGACCTCGTCCGGACCGTCGCCGGGCTCCGGCTCGCCGGTCAGTGCCTCGTGCGCGGCCAGGAAGGCAGTGGCCTGGTCCTCCAGGGACGGCTGGCTGCTCTGGCGGTAGCGTTCGGCCGCCGCCGGGTCCGCAGGGTCCACGAACCAGTCCGCCGGGACGCTGCGCGCCCCGCTGCCGGCCGCAGCTTGTCCGGTATGTTCCGGACCATCCTGATTCCGGGCAAAATTGCGCCCTGCCTGCCCCATGACCAAGCCCTCCCCGTATCCATGTCCCGGCCGGGCGCCGGGAACATTGCCGCGGCCGGTCTGCGGCCGCGGCACATCATCTGCGGCTATTGACGGCAATGGTGCTCCCGGGGCCAGCCGTGTTGCCGCTAACGTTGTTTACGCAGCAGCGGCAGCCGGCAGTACCGGCGGCCGGGCCAATGGCCGAACCAAGCGGAACCTGCCGTCCAAGGCGGGTCGGGAACATTTGCAGTCACGCGTCCGATAACCCTAATTACATTGGTGTAATACCGCCGAAGTCAAGCGGGGCGTCATCCTATAGAGTCGGACAGCAGAACCGGCAGCACGCCACGCCCGGGACCGGACCGGGCACCAGCGCGAAGGAGCATCCATGGGGACGAACAGGACCATCGAGGCATTGCTGGCCGCGCTGCGCCCGGACCACTCGCCCGGCCTCATCTGGTACGGCCCGGACGCCGAACGCGTCGAGCTCTCGGGCCGGGTGCTGGACAACTGGGTGGCCAAGACAGCGAACCTGCTCGTCGAGGAGCTCGACGCCGGACCCGGCACCGTGGTGCAGCTGGACATGGCACCGCACTGGCGGGGCATCGTCTGGGCGCTGGCCACCTGGCAGACCGGCGCCACGCTCGGCCTCGGCACCGCTGCTGCCGACGTCGTCGTCACCTCCGACCCCGGCCGCCTGGCCGGCGCGCAGCCGCCGGCACAGCTGGTGGCCGTAGCGCCCGGCGCCCTGCAGCTGCGCTGGGAGGGCGAACTGCCCCCGGGGGTCCTGGACTACGCCGCGGAGGTCAGGGCTTTTGCCGACTTTTTTGCCGACCCCGTGGTGCCCGATCCGGACGCGCCGGCGCTGGAACACCCCGGCGGGACCATCAGCTTCGGCGCCCTGCTCCCGCAGGAGGCCGCCGCCGGCACTTCCGGCGGGCAGGTCCGGAGGCATCTGCTGCTGCCGGCCCGGGCCGGGTGGCCGGCAGTGCTGGCAGAATCGCTGGCCACCTGGCAGGTTGCCGGGACGGTGGTCCTGGTCCATCCGCAGGTCGCCGTCACGCAGCGCCTGCTGGAGAGCGAACGGATCAACGCGCAGCTGCAGGAACCTTCGTAGCGGCTCCGGTTACCGCCCGGTCCGGGCCGGGTCCGCTGAGGGCTCGAAGATCTCGTGGTCGTGCGCGAACTCCGGCTCGGCATCGAGCTCGGCGTTGAAGACCCAGAAGCGGTAGGCGACGAAGCGCACCACGGTGGCCAGCACGGTGCCGAAGATCCCGGCGGCCAGCAGAGCCGGCCGGTCGGTGAGGTCCAGTGCGTATTTGGCGATCCAGACACAGCCGGCGGCGATGAACATGCCGATGATATTGATCACGATGAACATGGCCAGCTCGCGCACGGGATTCGGCTGGCGCCGGTGCCGGAACGTCCAGTACCGGTTGGCGACCCAGGAAAAGAGCGTAGCCACGCTGGCCGAGACGAGCCGGGCCTTGACCTCGCTCTGCGCCATCGGGCCGTTGATCAGCCACCAGTAGAGTCCGTTGTCGATGATGAAGGCGACGCCGCCGACAGTCCCGAACTTTGCCACCTCCCGCCAGAACAGGGAGATCAGCCCCTGGATGCGCTGGGTGATCGTTGTGCTCATAAACCCGGGATTCCCTTTCTCGGCCGGAAGGCCCCGCGCTGTCCGCCGAGGGGTGCCTCGGTGCATCCACCGGCGCCCGGAAGCAGGGCGGGCGCGGTGTTTTCGCGGGTCAGGAGCCCATTGTATGTTCCGCAGCTGGGAGTTCGCCCGGCCGCCCCGCTGCGCGCCCTCCCCAGGACCGCGCCGGCGGGCACCGTCCGGCGGCCGGCCGGTGCGTTGGGTAACCTTGACCTTGTGACTTTTCCAGTAATCGGCGTTGTTGGCGGCGGCCAGCTTGCCCGCATGATGGCCCCGTGCGCCGTCGCCCTAGGTTTCGAACTCCGCGTCCTGGCCGAGGCGTCCGACGTCTCGGCGGTGAAGGCCGTGGCCCATGCCCCGGTGGGCGACTACCGCGATTTATCCACCCTCCGGGCGTTCGCCGAGGGGTTGGACGTGATGACCTTCGACCACGAACATGTGCCCACCGCGCACCTGCACACGCTGGTCGGCGAGGGCGTCAATGTCCAGCCGCATCCGGGCGCCCTGGTCTATGCCCAGGACAAGCTGCAGATGCGCGCCGCGGTCGAGCGGCTCGGGCTGCCCAACCCCGAATGGGCAGCGGTGTCCACGGTCGATGAACTTATCGCCTTCGGGGACAAGATCGGCTGGCCCGTGGTCCTGAAGACCCCGCGCGGCGGCTATGACGGCAAAGGCGTGCGCGTGATCGGCGATGCCGCTGCCGCCGCCGCTGCCGCCGACTGGTTCACCGGCTCCCCGCTGCTGGCCGAGGACAAGGTCGAGTTCAGCCGCGAGCTTTCCGCCCTGGTCGCGCGCCGGCCCTCCGGCGAGGCCAAGGCGTGGCCGGTGGTGCACACCATCCAGGTCAACGGCGTCTGCGATGAAGTCATCGCCCCGGCCCAGGGCCTGCCGGCGGAGGTGGCCGCGGCGGCCCAAGGTGCCGCGCTGCGGCTGGCCGAGGAACTCGGCGTCACCGGCGTCATGGCCGCCGAACTGTTCGAGACCCCCGGCCACGGCGAAGGTTTTGTGGTCAACGAACTGGCCATGCGTCCGCACAACACCGGCCACTGGACCATGGACGGCTGCGTCACCAGCCAGTTCGAGCAGCACCTGCGCGCGGTCCTGGACCTGCCGCTGGGTGATACCTCCGTGCTCGGAGGCGCCGTCGTCATGAAGAACTACCTCGGCGGGGCCAACACCGATCTGTTCAGCGCCTATCCGCGCGCACTGGCGGCGGAACCGGGGGCGAAGCTGCACGGCTACGGCAAGTCCGTGCGCCCGGGCCGCAAGATCGGCCACGTCAACCTGGTCGGCCGCGACCCCGGGGACGTCGAGGACCTGCGCCGGCGCGCGGGCCGTGTGGCCGCCATCATCCGCGACGGGGCCGACCCCTTGGAAGGACAGCAGCAATGAGCAGCCAGCCACTCATCGGCGTCGTCATGGGCTCGGATTCGGACTGGCCGGTCATGGAGGCCGCAGCCCAGGCCCTGGCCGAATTCGGCGTCCCCTACGAGGCGGACGTCGTCTCCGCCCACCGGATGCCCGAAGACATGATCCGCTACGGCAAGGAAGCGCACGGCCGCGGACTGCGGGCGATCATCGCCGGCGCCGGCGGTGCCGCCCACCTGCCCGGTATGCTCGCCTCCGTCACCCCGCTGCCGGTGATCGGCGTCCCGGTGCCGCTGAAGACCCTGGACGGCATGGACTCCCTGCTCTCCATCGTGCAGATGCCCGCCGGCGTGCCGGTGGCCACGGTGTCGATCGCCGGCGCCCGGAATGCCGGGCTGCTGGCCGTGCGGATGCTCGCCTCGGGCACCGACGAGCTGGCCGCGCGCCTGCAGCGGCAGCTGCTCGAATTCGCCGGCACGCTGCGGCAGAGCGCCTACGACAAGGGCGCCGCCCTGCGCAGCCGGGCAGCCGGCGGGGCCTGAGCGATGGCCGGCAGCGAGAACGTCCGGGCACGCGGTCCCGGCAGTCATTCTTCCGGTCCGCCCGGGTACCCCGGGATGACCGACCCGGTCCGCCATCCGCAGAGTGCCTCCGCCCCGGTGCGGACCAAGCGGGCGTTTTTGCTGCTGCTGCTGACCCTCTTCGTTCCCGGCAGCGCCCAGCTGGTGGCCGGCGACCGCCGGCTGGGGCGCCGGGCGCTGCGCGTGACCTTCGCGGTCTGGGCCCTGGCCCTGGCGGCCGCCGTGGTGGCGCTGGTGGACTGGCCCGTCCTGGTGGGGATCGCCACCAACCCCTGGGGCTCGCTGCTGCTGATGGTGCTCCTGCTGGCCCTGGCCCTGTTCTGGGCCCTGCTGTTCCTGAACACCCTGCGGATCATCCGCCCCAGCCTGCTGGCCCCGGGCATGCGGCCCATCGTGGGAGCCTGCCTCGCACTGCTGATGCTGGCCACCTCCGGCAGCCTCGGCTATGCGGCCTACCTGCTCAATGTCGGCCGCGGGGCCCTGGGCAGCATCTTCGCCTCCGGGCCGGCCTTCGACCCGGCCGACGGCAGGTACAACTTCCTGCTGATGGGCGGCGACGCCGGGTCCAACCGCGTGGGCCTGCGCCCGGACAGCATCTCGGTGCTCAGCGTGGACGCCGAGACCGGGCACACCATCACCTTCAGCATTCCGCGCAACTTCCAGAACGCGCGGTTCCCGGACGATTCGCCGATGCAGCAGGTCTACCCGGAGGGCTTCAACTGCGGTGACGAATGCATCATCAACGCCCTGTACATGGACGTCACCAACAACTACGCCGACCTGTACCCCGAGGCCAAGGACCCTGGGGCGGAGGCCATGAAGGACGCCGTCAGCGGCATCCTCGGCATCGAGGTGCAGGCCTACGTGCTGGTGGACATGGGCGGGTTCGAAAAGCTCATCGACGCCATGGGCGGGATCACGATCAAGGCCGGAAACTGGGTGCCGATCTCCAACCGGACCATCCCGGGCACCAACCAGCACTACCCGCCCAAGGGCTGGATCCCCCCGGGGGTGCAGAAACTGGACGGCTACCATGCCCTCTGGTACGGCCGCTCCCGCGAATTCGCCACCGACTACGACCGCATCCAGCGCCAGCAATGCGTCCAGCAGGCCATGATCAAGCAGCTGGATCCGGCCACCGTGCTGACCCGCTTCCAGGCGCTGGCCCAGGCCGGCGAGCAGGTGGTGGAGACCGACATCCCCGCCGAACAGCTGGGCAGCTTCGTCTCGCTGGCCGTCAAGGCCAAGAGCCAGGACGTGGACCGGCTGACCATCGGCCCGCCGGACTTCGGCACGGCGGCGGAGAATTTCGTCACTTACCCCGACTTCGACCTGATCCACCAGCGGGTGCAGGAAATGATCTCCCGCCAGGCCAGCCCCTCCCCCTCCGGACGCGGCCCTGCCGGCAGCGTCACCGCGGAACTCCCCGGGGAACTCACCGCGGAGCTGGCGGTAGCCACCCAGGAACCGGAGATCACCGAGGAGTACCTGCAGCAGCTGGCCGAGGCCGGCGACGTCGAAACCCTCGGCGCCCTGCTGGCCGACAACGGCGAGTGCTCGGTGCCGTAAACTCGCGGCAGGGGCACTCCGGCCCGGCCAGGTTCCGGCCGGCACCACGACAGAGACAAGGCGGACAATGTACCGGTTGAAAAACGTTCTGCGTCCCTATGCCTGGGGCTCGGCGACGGCCATCGCCGAACTGTTCGGCCGTGAACCTTCGGGCGGCCCCGAGGCCGAACTGTGGATCGGCGCCCACCCCGATTCGCCGTCGTCGGTGCTGCTGCCCGGCGGGGCCGAGCAGCCGCTGGATGCCTTCATCGACGCCCACCCGGCTCCGGCCCTGGGCGGCGAGACCATCGGGCGCTTCGGGGCGAAACTGCCGTTCCTGGCCAAGGTGATCGCCGCCGAGTCCGCGTTGTCGCTGCAGGTCCACCCCACCCGGGAGCAGGCGCGGGCCGGCTATGCGGCGGAGAACGCCGCCCGGATCCCGGCCGCGGATCCGGCGCGCAGCTACCGGGACAGCAACCACAAGCCGGAGATGATCTACGCGCTGACCCCCTTCGAGGCGCTGTGCGGGTTCCGGCAGCCCCGGGACGCGGCCCGGCTGTTCACCGGCCTGCGCGGAAAGCTCGCCGCCGCGGGTGCCGACACCGCGTTGGTGGACCAGGTCATCGGCGCGCTGCAGGGCCCGGACGGCCCTGCCGGGGTGCGCACCGCCTTCCTGGCGCTGCTGGAAGGCGGCAGCCGGTCCGCGGACCTGGTGGAAGTCACGGCGAAGGTGCTTGCCGGCGTCGCCCCGGACCGCCTGGGGCCGGAGTTCGCCACCGTCGCCTGGCTGGCCGACCTGTACCCGCAGGATCCTGGCACCCTGGTCTCGCTGCTGCTGAACCACGTCACGCTCGAACCGGGCCAGGCGCTGTGCCTGCCGGCCGGTCAGATCCACGCCTACCTGCGCGGCCTCGGGGTGGAGATCATGGCTTCCTCGGACAACGTGCTGCGCTGCGGCCTGACACCCAAGCACATCAACATCGCCGAGCTGGTGCGCATCTGCGACTTCACTCCCGGCCGGCCGCCGTTCGTCGAACCCCTGGTCACCGACACCGGCCAGGAACTGTACTGCCCGCCGTTTGCGGAGTTCCAGCTACAGCGCATCGAGCTGCAGGACGGGGACGGGCCGGTGGCGCTGGACCAGCACGGCCCCGCCGTCGTCCTGGCCGTCTCGGGCAGCGCCCTGCTGGACTCCCCGCGCTCGGACCTGCTGCTGCGGCGCGGGGACTCCGCCTTCATCCCGGATGCCGAACAGCCGGTGCTGGTCCATCCGGCACTGGACAGCCGTTCCCCGGCGGTACTGTTCGCCGTCACCACATCCGGAAACCCCGGCACCGAATAACCGGAAAACTTAGCCGGAAAACGTCACCGCACACCGTAGCCGCCACCGGCCGCCGGACCCGGCCGGCCGGTACGCCTACCCGAACGGAAGGGAGCCCATGTCCGCCTCCATCCTTCAATCCGCCCCCTGGGCCGAGTTCCAGCGCAGCCTGGGCAAGGAGGTCTTCGAGCGCAGCGGCGACGGCTGGCATTTCCTGGCCATCCGGGAAAAGACCCCGCTCGGGTCCCTGCTGTACACCCCGTACGGACCCGCGGCGGAGCATCCTGCCGCCTTCGCCCAGGCCTTGGCGGAACTGCGTTCCCTGGCCCAGGCCGAGGGCGCGCACTTTGTCCGGGTGGAGCCGGTAGCCGCCGGGCTGGGAGACAATGCCGCCGCGCTGCTGGCCGGCCACGGGCTGCGCCGTGCCCCGGCCGATGTCCAGCCGCACCTGACCTGGATGGTGGACCTGACCCAGCCGGAGGAGAAGATCCTGGCCGGGATGCGCAGCACCAGCCGCAACCTGTACCGGAACATCCACAAGAAGGGCGTCACCTTCGAAACGTCCACGGATCCTGCCGACATCGGGATCCTGCTGGGCTTCCTGCACGGCGTCGCCGAGCGCGCCGAGTTCAAGGCCCAGTCCGATGACTACCTGGCCCAGGCCGCCAGGACGCTGATGCCCGCCGGCGCCGCCAAGCTCTTCGTCGCCCGCCTGGACGGGGAACCGATCGCCGCGGCGCTGTCCTACGACACCCCGGGCACCCGGGTGTACGCGCACGCCGCCGCGGACGACAGGCACCGCAAGCTCAACGCCGGTATTCCGCTGGTGGTGACGATGATGCTGGATGCCAAGGAATCCGGCCAGGAACTCTTCGACATGTGGGGTATCTCCCCCGAGGACGAGCCCGAGCACCCGTGGGCCGGCTTCTCCCGGTTCAAGCGCTCCTTCGGCGGTTTCGAGGTCGAATACCCCGGCACCTGGGATCTGCCCGTCAACCGGCCAATGTACGCAGCCTACAGCGCCGCCCGGCGGCTGCGGGACGCGCTGCGCGGTGCCCTCCAGGGCAAGGCCGCACCGGCCCTGCGCAAGGTGCAGGCCGCCGTCGTGCCGGCCCTCGGTGCGCTCAGGCGGCGGCTCCAGCGCTGACCGCCCCCGTTCACGGTGCAGAAAACGCCCTTCCCAGCGCTGGGAAGGGCGTTTTCTGCACCGTGAACGGGGGCGGGCGGGTGGCTAGTGCTTGCGCTCGTAGCTCTCCCACTTGTCCGCGCGGTGCTCACCCTCGACGAACCGGATGGTGCCGGACTTCGAGCGCATCACGATGGACTGGGTCAGCACGCGGTTGGCCTTGTAGCGCACTCCGCGCAGCAGGTCGCCGTCGGTGATGCCGGTGGCCACGAAGTAGCAGTTGTTGCTGGTGACCAGGTCGTCGGTGGTCAGCACCCGGTCGAGGTCGTGGCCGGCGTCGATCGCCTTCTGCTTCTCCTCGTCGCTGGTCGGCCACAGCCGGCCCTGGATCACCCCGCCCAGGGACTTGATGGCGCAGGCGGTCACGATGCCCTCGGGCGTGCCGCCGATGCCCATCAGCACATCCACGCCGGTGCCTTCGCGGGCCGCGGCGATGGCACCCGCCACGTCGCCGTCCATGATGAACTTGGTGCGGGCGCCGGCCGCGCGGATCTCCTCCACCAGCGGCTTGTGGCGGTCCCGGTCCAGGATGACCACATTGACCTGGTTGATCTTCTTGCCCTTGGCCTTGGCGATCAGGTGCAGGTTCTGCTTCACCGGCAGGCGCAGGTCCACCATTTCCGCCGCCTCCGGCCCGGTGACCAGCTTCTCCATGTAGAAGACCGCGGAGGGATCGAACATGCTGCCGCGCTCGGAGACGGCCAGCACGGACAGCGCATTGTTGATGCCCAGCGCGGTCAGGCGGGTGCCGTCGATCGGATCCACCGCCACATCGCACTCGGGGCCGTCCCCGTTGCCCACCCGCTCGCCGTTGAACAGCATCGGCGCTTCGTCCTTTTCCCCCTCGCCGATCACCACGACGCCGTTGACGTTCACGGTGGAGAGGAAGGAGCGCATGGCGTCCACGGCCGCGCCGTCGGCGGCGTTCTTGTCCCCGTATCCCACCCAGTGGCCCGCGGCGATGGCGGCGGCCTCGGTCACCCGCACCAGTTCGAGGGCGAGGTTGCGGTCCGGTTCGGTATTGCCCACCGCCAGCGACGGGGACAGGCGTGAATTCTGGACATCCGGTGCAGCTTTGGCCACGTTAACCTCATCTTCGAGTTGCGGTTGGGACAGTTCCGGCTGCGGAGCTGCCTCTGGTTCCTGGACTTCGTCTGGGTGATCCATCAGCTTCGATCATAGTCCGCCCCCGCCCTGGCCGCCTTGTGAGACAACGCACCGTTACGGCCGCCTCCCCTGCCGGCAGCCGAGGCACCACCGGTTTAAGCGACAATGGAACAGTGAGTGAAGTGCGCCCCGAAGACCCTGCCGTGTCCCCGGCCCCCGGAACGGAGAAGCAGCCGGCCAAACCCGTGCTGACCGCCAAGCAGGCCAAGCGGGCCAACCAGACGGTCAAGGGCATGTTCATTTCGGTCCTGCTGACGGTCGCCGTCTTCGTTCCGGTCTACCTGCTCAACCCCGGCAGCAAGCCCGAAACCTACCAGCGCAATATCGACGTCCCGGGCGTGGCCCTGCAGGCCGAACCCGCCGCCGGGTACCTGCCGCTGGCCCCGGCCCTTCCCGACGGCTGGTCCGCCAACTACGCCCGCTGGAATTCCGGCGGCAGCGCACAGGTTCCGGCCTGGGAAGCCGGCTACCTGACCCCGGGCGGCAGCCACATCGGCCTGACCCAGACCGACAAGGGCAACCCCACCTGGGTGGCCCAGGTGACCGATGAGGCTCCCGTCACCGGCCAGCGCCGGATCGGCGGGTCGGACTGGGAACTGCGGGACCGCGGCACCGGCAGCACGAGCCTGGTGCTTGAAGAGGACGGCTACACCGTCATCCTCGAGGGCGCGGCCGGGCTCGCCGAATTCGATGTGCTCGGCGCCGCCGTCATCAACGAGCTGCATGGTAAGTAACCTTCCCGACTGCCGGTAATGTTGGCAAAATGGCAACCACAATGACCCCGGCCGAGGCGTGGCGGAAGCTGCGCGAGGGCAACGAGCGCTTCGTTTCAGGAACCTCCGACCACCCCAACCAGGACGCCTCCCGGCGAAATTCCCTGGTGGGGCAGCAAAATCCCTTTGCGATCATTTTTGGCTGCGCCGATTCGCGGCTCGCCGCCGAGATCATCTTCGACCTGGGCCTGGGCGACGCCTTCGTGGTCCGGACCGCCGGCCAGGTGATCGACGACGCGGTGCTCGGCTCGCTCGAATACGGCGTCGACCAGCTGAAGGTGCCGCTGATCATCATCCTCGGGCACGACAGCTGCGGTGCCGTCATCGCGGCGAAGAACACGGTGGATACCGGCGAGATGCCCAAGGGTTTCCTGCGGGATCTGGTGGAGCGGATCACCCCCTCCGTCCTGGCCGCGCGGCGCCAGGGCTTCGAGGAGATCAACGACATGGTGGTCGAGCACGTCAAGCAGACCGCCGAACGGCTGCTGGACAGCTCCCGGGCCATCTCCGCGGCGGTCGCCGAGGGCCGGACCGCCGTCCTGGGCGTCGCCTACCGGCTGGCCGAGGGCCGCGCCGAACTGGTTTCCGGCGACGGCGCACTCTGACGAGGGGACCCCGCCTGCAACAAGTTGCAGGCGGGGTCCCCTCGGCTACTACGCTGGAAGCCATGACATCCACTGTTGATTCTGCCCAGTACCGCATTGAACACGACACCATGGGTGAGGTCCGCGTCCCGGTCAACGCCCTGTACCGCGCGCAGACCCAGCGCGCCGTCGAGAACTTCCCGATCTCCGGCAAGACCCTCGAACGCGCCCACATCGAGGCGCTGGCCCGCATCAAGAAGGCTGCCGCCACCGCCAATGCCGAACTCGGCGTGCTCGACGGCGAAATCGCCCAGGCCATCGCGGCCGCCGCCGACCAGGTTGCCTCGGGCCAGTACGACGGCGACTTCCCCATCGATGTCTTCCAGACCGGCTCGGGCACCTCGTCGAACATGAACACCAACGAGGTCATCGCCGAACTGGCCTCCCGCGCCCTGAAGGACTCCGGCAGCGGCAAGACGGTCCACCCGAACGACCACGTCAACGCCTCCCAGTCCTCCAACGACGTCTTCCCCACCTCCGTCCACGTGGCGGCCACCTCCGCGCTGATCAACGACCTGATCCCGGCGCTGGCATACCTGGCCGAGTCGCTGGAGCGCAAGGCCGAGGAGTTCAAGGAAGTCGTCAAGTCCGGCCGCACCCACCTGATGGACGCCACCCCGGTGACCCTGGGCCAGGAATTCGGCGGCTACGCCGCCCAGGTCCGCTACGGCATCGAGCGCATCCAGTCCTCGCTGCCGCGCGTGGCCGAGGTCCCCCTCGGCGGCACCGCCGTCGGCACCGGCATCAACACCCCGGCAGGCTTCCCGCAGCGCGTGATCGAGCTGCTCGCCGCCGACACCGGGCTGCCGCTGACCGAGGCCCGCAACCACTTCGAGGCCCAGGCCAACCGCGACGGACTCATCGAGGCGTCCGGCCAACTGCGCAATATCGCCTACTCCTTCATGAAGATCAACAACGACCTGCGCTGGCTCGGCTCCGGCCCGAACACCGGCCTGGGCGAGATCGCCATCCCGGACCTGCAGCCGGGCTCCTCGATCATGCCGGGCAAGGTCAACCCGGTGATCTGCGAGGCCGCCATCATGGTCTCCGCCCAGGTGATCGGCAACGACACCACGATCGCCCTCTCCTCCACCAACGGCGCCTTCGAGCTGAACGTGGGCATCCCGGTGATGGCCGCGAACCTGCTTGAGTCCATCCGCCTGCTGGCCAACACCTCCCGGGTGATGGCGGACAAGATGATCGACGGCATCGAGGCCAATGTGGAACGCGCCCGCTTCCTGGCCGAGGCTTCCCCGTCCATCGTGACCCCGCTGAACAAGTACATCGGCTACGAGAACGCCGCCAAGATCGCCAAGCATGCGGTCAAGGAGGGCCTGACCATCCGCGAGGCGGTGGTGGCCCTGGGCTACCTGGAGCGCGGCGAGCTGACCGAAGAGCAGCTCGATACCGCCCTGGACGTGCTGTCCATGACCAGGCCCCCGCAAGCCAAGTAACGGCCGCCGGCCGGTGGCCCGGGACCGACGGTCCCGGGCCACCGGTGTGTTTACGGCACGGTGTTTACGGCACGGTGCGGTGGCGCGGGCTCTGCGGATTCATCAGCGAGTGCCTGCGGCTGTAGGTGAGGTAGATGAACAGGCCTGCCACCAGCCACACCAGGAAGCGCAGCCAGGTCTCCCAGTGCAGCTGCAGCATCAGGAAGCCCGAGGCGATCACGCCGAAGGCCGGCACCACCGGCATCAGCGGCAGCCTGAACGTCCGCGGGACCTCCGGCCGCGTGCGCCGCAGGACGATCACGGCCACGCACACCACCACGAAGGCGGCCAGGATGCCGATGTTGGTCAGGTCCGCCACGGCGCGGATCGGGAACACCCCGGCCAGCAGCGCCGAGGCAATCCCGGCGATCCAGGTCACCCGCTGCGGGGTGCCGTGCTGGTCGGTCGCGGCAAACCACATTGGCAGCAGTCCGTCGCGGCTCATCGAGAACCACACCCGGGTCACGCCCAGCAGGAAGGTCAGCATCACGGTCAGGATCGAGATCACCGCGAAGGCGGAGATGATCGTGGCGATGACCGGCAGCCCCACCGATTGGAAGGCGGAGGCAAACCCCGCGGTGGGGCTGATGTCCCGGTAGTTCTGCATCCCGGTGAGCACCAGGGTGGCCAGCACATACAGTGTCATGGCAATGGCCAGCGAGAGCAGGATCGCCTTCGGCATGTATTTCTTCCCGTCGACGGATTCCTCGGCGGCCGTGCTCATCGCGTCATAGCCGAAGACGGCGAAGAAGACGGTGGCGGCTCCGGCGAACACCGCACCGAAGCCGGAGGGCATGAACGGTGTGTAGTTGTCCGTGTTCACGTAGAAGATGCCGAGCCCGATGATGAAGAGGATCAGCAGGATCTTCAGGCCAACCGCCACGAGTTCGAACCGGCCGAAGGTGCGGGTACCGCGGCTGAGGATCCAGGTGATCAGCAGGCAGACCACGATGGCCGGCAGGTTCACCACGCCGCCTTCGATGGTGTCGCCGGTGCCCTGCATCCAGACCGGCACCTGAAGGCCCAGTCCTTCCATGAAGGCGGTGAAATAGCCCGAGATGCCGATGGCGACGACGGCCACGATGGCGGTGTACTCAAGCAACAGGTCCCAGCCGATGAACCAGCCGATGATCTCGCCCAAGGCGACGTAGCCGTAGGTGTAGGCCGATCCGGCAAATGGAATCATCCCGGCGAATTCGGCATAGGACAGGGCCGCCGCCGCGCTGGCCAGGCCGGCGATCAGGAAGGAAATCAGCACCGCCGGGCCGACGGGCGGGGCGTCCGGGCCGCCGGCGGCCACCAGCCCGGCCAGGGTGAAGATTCCGACGCCGATGATGCCGCCGACGCCGATCGCCGTCAGCTGCCACAGGCCCAGGCTCTTGGAAAGATGGCTTTCGCTGCTCTCCTCCTCCAGTTCGACGATCGGTTTGCGCCTGAGGATGGATTGCGACCCGCTCGAGGTGGACATACCGGACTCCGATGTTCGCTCCTGCATCTGCCGGGCGGAACCCTGCACCCTCCGGGCTCCGTCCGGCGTATGCCTTGTACGTTCTTGAGTATGGCCCGGGCGCTGTCCGTGCGGAATAGCCGGAAGTGCCTTAACGGACAAATTCCGGCACGCCGGTGGCGCGCAGGGCGGCATGCAGGCGGTCCCGGTGGTAGTCCGGCAGCCGGGGCAGTTCGTCCAGGCCGAACCAGCGCACTTGGGCGGATTCGTCGTCGTTCACCCGGGCGCTGCCGGAAACGTACCGGCAGCGGAAGGTCAGGTTCAGGAACTGGGCGTGGTCGCCGTTGACGAACTGCATCGGCCCGCCGGCATGGACCTCGGCCAGGTGCTCCACCTCGGCCACCACGGCGGTTTCCTCCAGCACTTCCCGCACCGCGCCCCGGGCCGGATGCTCCCCCGGATCGAGGATCCCGGTCACGAGCGTCCAGCACAGGGTGTCCGCGCGCTGGCACAGCAGCACCCTGCCGGCATCGTCAAGCACCACTGCGGTGACCCCCGGCAGCCACAGCAGGTCATGTCCGATCTTGGCGCGCAGCTGCAGGATGAAGTCAGGGGTGGGCATAGCCCTACGGTATGCCGCCGGCAGGGCCGGAGGCCAACCGGGCGCAGCCGGCAGGCCCGGTACGGTCAGGGGAAGACGCGAAGTGCTAGCTGGCCGCCGGCAGCATCGCGGCGATGGCGCCGAGCACCATGAACGGGCCGAACGGGATGGCCGATTTCAGCGTCCCGCGGCGCAGGGCCAGCAGAAGCAGCCCGTACAGGCCGCCAAGAGCAAAGGCCGCCAGGGTGGCCCAGAGCAGCTGGCCGAACCCGAGGTATCCCAGGTACATCCCCAGCACCCCTGCCAGCTTCACGTCCCCGAAGCCCATGCCGGCCGGATGGATGAACCGGACCAGGAAGTAGAACGCCCACAGCACCGCTCCCCCGGCCGCGACACCCCAGAGCCGGGCCAGATCCCCGGCGGCGAGCGCCGCCGTCGACAGCAGGGCGGAGGCCACCGCATAGGCGGGGAACACGATGCGGTTGGGCAGCCTGTGGGTCCGCGCGTCGATCCAGCTCAGCCGGGCCCCCACCGCCAGCAGGTACAGGCAGGCTGCCAGCAGTGCCCAGAACGGCAGCGGGGCCGCCGGCCAGAGCCGGGCCAGTTGCTCGATCATAGCCCTAAGCTACAACATCACTTCCGAAGCCCCTGCTCCTCCCCGGCCGCGGCGCCGGTGACAGCCCGGCGGCCCGTTCCTGCCCCCGGTGTCCCTAAATGGGCCCGGGCCCCGGCAGTTGGGGGGCGCAGCCGGGGCCCGGGGTTCTTCGCCAGGTGCCGGCACTGCACCGTCGCCGGAGTGTTTCTGCTCCGCTGCACCCTTGGCATGCCACACTCTGCCGGGGCCTGCTTGGGAAAAGCCTTGGTCCCCTCCCCTGCCGGCGGGGAACCCTTCCGGCCGGATGCCACCCCCAGAATTGGGGGTCCGGGGTGCCCAGATCCGGGGCTGTTGGCAGGAACCGTGCCTCGGCAAGGATGAAAGGGCATTCGTTGGGGGTGCATCCATCGAGGGGGACGACATGGAGCAAATGCCTGGACAGTTCATGTCCATTTCCGTGCAAATGATCGGCCATCTGCGGATCCGCCGGGGCGATACCGTCCTGACGGCATCGAACCTGGGCGGGCCGAAGCCGCGGCAGATCCTGGAGATCCTGCTGCTGCGCCTGGGCACAACGGTATCGAAGGACCAGCTGGTGGACCTGCTCTGGGGCGGCAAGGCTCCCGGCGAGGCCCTGGCCACGCTGGAAAGCTATGTGAGTGTGCTGCGCCGCCATCTGCAGCCGGGCCATGCCCGGACCGGTCCGCTGCGCACGGCGAATGCCGGCTACCTGCTGGAGCGGGAGCTGGTGGACCTGGACCTGGACCGCTTCGACTCGCTGCTGCGCGATGCCGAGCTGGCCGGGCCTGCGGATGCCTATCCGCAGCTGGTCGAGGCCCTGGAGCTGGCCGCGGAACCGCTGCTCGGCGACGAGCTGACACCCGAATGGGCCGTGGAAGCCAGGGACCGGCATGCGTCGATGGTGACCGGGGCCCGGGTGCTGGCCGCCGAGGCTGCCGCCGCCCTGGACCGGGCGGACGATGCCGTGCGCTGGGCCCAGCAGGCGGTCAGCGCCGAACCGCTGAACGAGCGGGCGTGGTCCGCCCTCGTGGCCGGGCTGGAGCAGGCGGGACGCTATGCCGAGGGCATCCGCAGCTATGACCGGTGCCGCCGGCTCCTCGACCGCGAAATGGGCTGCATGCCCGGCCCCGCCCTGCGCGCGGCCCACGCGCGCCTGCTGAAGGCCACCGCCCAGGAGGACGGCGAACTGTCCGAGGTGCTGGCTGCGCTGTTGCTGCTCAGTGACAGCATGCGGGCCGGCCAGGACGGCCCCGGTGTTCCGGTCCGCGCCGGAATCCGCCGCCCCGGGAAGAACCTGCAGGCCGCAGGGCAGGTGGTGGACTCCTTCCTGCGCCGCGCGCTCGCCTCGGCCTGAACGCGGACCCCGCCCACCGCAGGCTCACGTCACAACCGACTTTTCCCTATACATCCGTCTTCTGCGCAGGCATACTCGCTATAAGACCATGTTGGGGGACTTGGGTTGGGGACGGAACAATGGCGGAAAATACTTCGCCGGAGCCTGCGCGGGTGGTGGTCATTGACGACCACACCACCTTTGCGGAGCTGCTCGGGCAAGCGCTGGACCGGGAACAGGATCTGCTGCATGTGGGCCATGCCGGCAGTGCGGCGGCGGCGGTCGAATTGTGCCGCACGGTACGGCCCGACGTCGTCGTCATGGACTACCACCTGCAGGATGGCAACGGGCTGGATGCCGCCGGCGCCATCCTGCAGGACAGTCCGCAGATCCGGATCATCGTCCTGACCGGAAACCCCACTCCGGAGATCCTCGGCCGGGCTGCCGGCAGCGGGATCTGTGGTTTCCTGCCCAAGGACGGCTCGCTGCAGAACCTGCTGGACGCGGTGCGGTTCGCCCGGCCGGGCGGCATGATGATCCACCCGTCCCTGCTGGCCGTGCAGCAGGCGCCGCCGGAACCGGACCACCACAACCTGCTCACAGCGCGCGAGCGCCAGGTCCTGTCGCTCATGGCGGCCGGCAACGACGTCAGGGCCAATGCCCGGTTGCTGGGCATTTCGGAGAACACCTGCCGCGGCTATGTGAAATCCATCCTGGCCAAGCTCGGGGCGCATACGCAGCTTGAGGCAGTGGCCATCGCCCAGCGCCGCCACCTGCTGCCGGGGACCACCGATGCTTAGGGCTTGGGGCAGGCCCGCCGCGGTCCGGGCCAAGGGCTCCGCGGCTGCCCCGCTCCAATACACCACCGCGGGCAGCAGCCAGGAGGCCGGCCTGCCCCGCCGGTCGCATCTGCAGCCCGAAACGCGCCGCGCCCTTCGCCGCTACGCCCTCACCGGCCTCGCCGCGTTCCTGATCGTGGTGGTTCCGGTGGTGTTCGGCACGCGCGCCCTCGCCAAGGAGCAGGCCCTCAGGCACGCGACCGAGAATACCCAGCACATGGCGGACTACGAGGTCGGCCCGCTCATCGACTCCCGCGGCCCGGTCCAGGACGCCAGCACACTGAACCGGCTTGACCGCCGGCTGGCCCCAAGTTTCCGCCATGTCGGCCTGGTCAGGTTCAAGGTCTGGAACGCCGAGGGGACCATCCTCTACTCGGACCGCCGGGAACTGATCGGCCGGCAGTTCCCGCTGCCGGACTGGGCCGTGCCGCTGCTGGCCGGCGGCGAACCGCGCGCCCGGTTCGAGGTCCAGACGGATCCGGAGAGCGCCTCGGAGTCGAGCCACGGCGAGCTGGTGGAGATCTACGCGGGCACCATGGCGTCCAACGGGGAACCGGTCATCGTCGAGGCCTACTATCCGGCGCAGGTCGTCCACGACGACCAGCGCAGCATGGTCCTGGGCATCCTGCCGGCCGTCCTGGGCTCGCTGCTGCTGCTGCAGCTGCTCCTGCTGATTCCCGGGCTGCGGATGGCCAAACGGCTGCAGCAGAACAGCGACACCCAGCAGCGCCTGCTGGAACAGGCGATCAGCGCCTCGGACCTGGAGCGGCAGCGGCTGGCCCGGCACCTGCACGATGAGGTGATCCAGGGCCTGGCCGGCCTGGCCTACACGCTCGAATCCTACGAACGGCACGAACCCGGTCCTCCGCCGTCGTTTTTCGCCCAGGCCCGGGCCGTGGTCCAGGAAAACATCAGCACCCTGCGGGGCATTGCCACCGACCTGTATCCGCCGGACCTGGCCGAACTCGGACTGCCCGGGGCGCTGGACCGGCTCGGGGATCCGGTACGCGCGCGCGGGCTGGACTTCGACCTGGTGGTCCGCGGCACGGCACCGGAGGATCCGAACATGCAGGTGCTGCTGTACCGGGTGGCGCGGGAGTCGGTCGCCAATGCGCTCAAGCATTCCGAGGCCGGCCGGATCCAGGTGGTGCTTGCCGGAACCCGGGACGGCACCACGCTCACCGTGGCCGACGACGGACGGGGCTTCGACGTCCGGCAGGCCGCCCCCGAGGGGCACCTGGGGCTGGCCATCCTGCACGACACCGTGGCGGACGCCGGCGGCACCTTGCTGATCACTTCCGCCGCCGGGGCCGGCACGACGGTCGAGGCCGGCCTGCCGGCCCCGGCCGCCATGCGCTAGGAGCGCCCCGCTCCCTAAATGTCGGCGCCTTCGAGCAGTTCGGTCACCAGCGCCGCGACCGGTGAACGCTCGGACCGGGTCAGCGTCATGTGCCCGAAGAGCGGGTGCCCCTTGAGGGTTTCGACGACGGCGGCGATGCCGTCATGCCGTCCCACCCGCAGGTTGTCCCGCTGTGCCACATCGTGGGTGAGCACGATCCGCGAATTCTGCCCGATCCGGCTCATCACCGTCAGCAGCACGTTCTTCTCCAGGGACTGGGCCTCGTCCACGATCACGAAGGAATCGTGCAGCGAGCGGCCGCGGATATGGGTCAGCGGCAGCACCTCGAGCATCCCCCGGTCCATCACCTCCTCCACGACCTCGGCGGACACCAGCGCGCCGAGGGTGTCGAAGACCGCCTGCGCCCAGGGGTTCATCTTCTCAGCCTCCGAGCCGGGCAGGTAGCCCAGTTCCTGGCCGCCGACGGCATAGAGCGGCCGGAACACCACCACCTTGCGGTGCTCCCGCCGTTCCAGCACCGCTTCCAGGCCGGCACAGAGCGCGAGGGCGGACTTGCCGGTCCCGGCCCGGCCGCCGAGGGAGACGATTCCGACCTCGGGGTCGAGCAGCAGGTCGATGGCCAGGCGCTGCTCGGCGCTGCGCCCGTGCAGGCCGAACACGTCCCGGTCCCCCTTGACCAGCCGGACCTGCTTGTCCGCGCCCACCCGGCCCAGTGCGGAACCGCGGCCGGACAGCAGGACCAGCCCGGTGTTGGCGGGCAGCTCCGCCGCCGCCGGGAGGAAGAGCGGCTCGTTGCCGTAGAGCAGCGTCAGATCCTCTGCGGCAACGTCCAGCTCGGCCAGGCCGGTCCAGCCCGAATCCACCACCAGCTCGTTGCGGTACTCGTCTGCCTGCAGTCCCATGGCGGAGGCCTTCACGCGCATCGGCAGGTCCTTGGACACCACCGTCACGTTCCGGCCCTCGCCGGCGAGGTTCATTGCCACCGCCAGGATGCGGCTGTCATTGTCCGCGCCCCGGAACCCCTCGGGCAGCACTTCGGGCGAAATGTGGTTCAGTTCCACCCGCAGCGAGCCGCCCTGGTCGCCGAGGGGAATCGGCAGGTTCAGCCCGCCGTGCTCGAGCCGCAGGTCGTCCAGCAGCCGGAGTGCCTTGCGGGCAAAGTAGCCCAGTTCCGGGTCATGCCGCTTGCCTTCGAGTTCGGTGATCACCACGACCGGCAGGATGACCTCGTGTTCGGCGAAGTGCATGATGGCCCGGGGATCGGACAGCAGTACGGAGGTGTCCAGCACGAAGGAGCGTTCCGCCGTCCCGGCCGTCCCCGGCTGCCCCCCGGCGCATCCTGCGGTGCCGGTTCCTGCGGTGGTGTCAGTAGTGGCCATGGTAGCCCCCGTCCCGAGCGCTGGCGCTTCGATTGCAGTGCGGATAGGAATTCCGGTCCGGCCGCGAGGCCGGAACCGGCCTCCCTTGCTGCGCTGGCTGCTGCGGCAATGACGGCCTCCCGGTCAACCGGCGTCGGTCACCGGCTGATAGTTCCAAATTACGCCGGTGTAATTTATGGGACAACAGCAATTTCCTTCCGCCCCGGTAACGATGCGGTGAACAACCAGCTGTTCAAGTACAGCTAGGTGCCGAAGCGGCGCTGCCGTCTGCCGTAGTCCCGCAGCGCGCGGAGGAAGTCCAGCCGGCGGAAATCCGGCCACAGGGCCTCGCAGAAGTAGAACTCGCTGTAGGCGCTTTGCCACATCAGGAAGCCGGAGAGCCGTTGCTCGCCCGAGGTCCGGATGACCAGGTCCGGGTCCGGCAGCCCGCGGGTGTACAGGTAGCGGGAGATGTCCTCGATCCCCAGGGACTCCGCGACGCTGCGCAGGTCCCGGCCGTCGGCGGCCGCGTCCAGAAGCAGTTCCTTGACCGCGTCCACGATCTCCTGCCGGCCCCCGTACCCAACGGCAACATTGACGTGGACGCCCGGAGCCCCGGCGGTCTGCGCCGCCAGCGATTCAAGCTTCCCGGCCAGGTAGTCCGGCAGTGTCTCGAGGGCCCCCACCGGCCGCACCCGCATGTTCCTGGCTTCGCCCAGCCGGTCCAAGGTGTTGGCAATGATCCCCATGAGCTGTTCCAGCTCGTCGCCGGAACGGTTCATGTTGTCCGTGGAGAGCATGTAGAGGGTGACGACCTTGATCCCCAGCTCATCGCACCAGCCGAGGAATTCGAGGATCTTGTCCGCCCCCGCCTGGTGCCCCTCGCGGGTCGGCGCCCCGGCCAGCTTGGCCCAGCGGCGGTTGCCGTCCACGACCACGCCGATGTGGCGGGGCATCCGCTGGCACAGCAGCGAGCGCTGCAGCCGGCGTTCGTACAGGCGGTAGACGGCACCCGGAAGCCTCAAGTACCCACCTGCCTTATCTGTCGTCACCGCCTCTGGAATTCTACGCCACCGCCGCGGGCGGCCCGTCCGGAGGCCGGTGGGCCCGCAGCCGGCTTACCGGCCGGCCCTGAGCTGGGCCAGCAGGCCGGCCTCGTCCGCCACCGGCCGCGCGCACACCATGCCGCGGCAGACATAGGCCAGCGCCCCGGTCTCCGGCGCGGGCCGGTCCTGCAGAAGCGGCACGACGGCGCGCCCCTGGTCCTGGCCCGCAGCTGCGCCCGCTGCCTGCACGGCGACAACCATCCCGGGGCTGCCGGTACGGCGGGCCGCGCGCACCAGCTTCGCTGCGGCCGCCGGCTCGCCCGTCACCGCCAGTTCCACCGGACCGCAGGCCGCCGCCTGGGCCACGGCCAGGCCCCACCCGGCCATCCGCGGCAGCCGGGGCGCGACCCGGCCCAGGTAGCCCAGCAGGCGCTCTGCCAGCGCGCGGTGCCGGCTGGAACCGCTGTACGCCGCGTAGGTCACCAAGGCACCGGCGAACAGGCTCGCCCCGCTCGGGGTAGCGCTTTCCAGCGGGTCCGCGGCCCGGCGTTCGCCGCGCGCCGCGGACAGCTGCTGCGCCTGCTCGGCCTCGTCCAGCAGCGTCCCGCCGGCCAGGAACCGTTCCTCGGCGCGCAGCAGCAGCCGCTCGGCGGCCGTGTACCACCGGGTGTTCCCCGTGGCCGCATACAGCGTGAACAGTCCCTCGGCGGCCCCGGCGTAGTCTTCGAGCAGCCCCTCGATGCCGCGTGCCTGGCCCTCGTGCGAGACCCGGGCCAGCCGGCCGGCGTCGTCCAGGTGCACGCGCAGCAGGTAGCCGGCGGCCGCCTCGGCCGCCTCAAGCAGCTCCGGGCGGTCCAGGACCCCGGCGGCCTCGGCCAGCGCCGCAACGGCCAGCCCGTTCCAGCCGGCGACCACCTTGTCGTCCCGGCCGGGCTGTACCCGCTGCCGGCGGGCCTGCCGCAGCACGGGCTTGAGCCGGTTCCAGCGCTCAGTCTCGGCGGCATGCAGCCGCCGGCCAGGATGCAGCGGAGAGCCCTCGGCGGTGACCGTTCCGTGCGGCCTGATGCCCATGACCGAGGCCACCCAGTCGGCGTCGCCGCCCTCCGGCCCCAGCACCTTGTGCAGGTCCATGACCGACCACAGGTAGGTCCCGCCCTCGTGGTGCTGCCCGTCCACGACAGTGTCGGCGTCCAGGGAGGAAGCCAGGCCCCCGCCGGGCAGGCCCAGGCTGGAAAGCATCCAGTCCGCCGTCGAGCCGGCCACCTCGCGCGCCAGGTCCCGGTCGCCGGGGTCGGTGCCCTGCAGGGCCCACTGCGCGTAAGCCCGCAGCAGCTGGACATTGTCGTAGAGCATCTTCTCGAAATGCGGCACGGACCACTGCCGGTCCACCGAGTACCTGGCGAACCCGCCCTCCAGCTGGTCGTACAGCGCGGAACAGGCCATGGCCTGCAGCGTGCGCGCGGCCAGCCCCGCGGCGAGCACGGCAGTATCCGCCGCGCCCTCCCCCGCCTCCGCGCCGGCCGGAACAGCCCCCTGCGCGGCAGCATGGCGCAGCAGGAACTGCAGGATGGCCGACGGCGGGAACTTGGGCGCGTCCCCGAAGCCGCCGAACCTGCGGTCCTCCTCGCGGGCCAGCACGCGCACTGCCTCGGACAACAGCCCGGCCAGTTCCTCCGGCTGCGATCCGGCGGCCGGCTGCACGACAGGACCGGCGGCAGCTGCGTCGCCGGAGAGGGAACCGACCAGTGCGCGGTTGACCTCGGCGGCCTCGCCCAGGGCGGCGGCCAGGGCCTGCGCGTTGGCCTCGACACCTTCGCGCCGGTTGGCCCAGGCATCCGTGACCGCTTCGAGCACCTGCCGGAAGGACGGCCGGCCCGGGAACGGCTGCGGCGGGTAGTAGGTTCCGGCGTAGAAGGCCCGGCCGTCCGGCAGGGCGAAGACACTCATCGGCCAGCCGCCTTGTCCGGTCAGCGCCTGGGTTGCCGCCATGTAGACCTCGTCCACATCCGGGCGTTCCTCGCGGTCCACCTTGATGCTGACGAAGTGCTCGTTCAGGTAGGCGGCGGTGGCCTCGTCCTCGAAGGATTCCCGGGCCATCACATGGCACCAGTGGCAGGCCGCGTAGCCGACCGAAATGAAGACAGGCACGTCGCGCAGACGTGCCTGTTCAAAGGCCTGGTCGCAGAAGGGCCACCAGTCCACCGGGTTGCCGGCATGCTGGCGCAGGTAAGCCGAGGCTTCGTTGCGCAGGCGGCCGGCCATGGTCAGTTCCCCGGTCCGTACTTGCCGGGGCCGGCCGGCGGCTCGGGCCGCGCCGTCCCGTGCGGGCGTTCCCGGTCCGGTTCCCCGCTGCCGGCGGCCGGGCCGGACCCGCCGGCGGCTTCAGCGGCTTGCGCGTCACCGATCTCCGCTTCGCTCAGCTGCTGCCGGTAGCGCACGCGGCGGATCCGCTTGGTCATGTCCCGGATCAGCAGGATCAGCACCACCGCCAGCGCGAACGTGATAAAGAACCCCCACGGCCCGGGGGTGACCTGGGTCGGATCAAGCCCGGGCCGCAGTGTCGGCTCCGGGTTCGGCGCGACGGTGGCAAGTACGTGCAGCAGGTGCAAAAGTCAGTCTCTTTCTGGTGTCCTCCCGGGCCGGCGGCGCGGGGCCCGGTGCCGGAGGTGGCGGTATCCCACCCGGTACTATCGTAGGCCCGCGAAGAAGTCCGTTTCCGGCAGGGACGTGGGCACGCGGCTGTCGACCAGCGAATAGTCCTCCCACGGCCACACCTTCCGCTGCAGTTCGGCGGAGACGGCGAAGAAGAATCCGCCGGGCTCGATCTGGGTGCGGTGCGCCAGCAGGGCCCGCTCGCGGTGTTCGAAAAAGTCCCCGCAGTCGATCTGGGTCGTCGTCGAATGCTGCGGCATGGGCGGCTGGTGCCCCTCCGCATCGGCCTCCAGCCAGGCGGCGATCCTGGCCGCATACGGCGATTTCAGTCCGGCCTCTTCCAAGGCATAGTGCAGGGCGCGGAACCGTTCGGGGTTGAAGGCACGGTCATAGTAGAGCTTCGAGGGAGTCCAGGGTTCCCCGGCCGCAGGGTACTTCGTCCCGTCGCCGGCTGCGTGGTAGGCCTCCACGGCAACCTTGTGGGCCATGATGTGGTCCGGGTGCGGATACCCGCCGTTTTCGTCGTAGCTGATCATCACCTGCGGCTTGAACTCCCGCACCAGCCGCACCAGCGGCTCGGCCGCCCGTTCCAGCGGCAGTGTGGCGAAGCTGCCGAACGGCAGCGGCGGCAGCGGGTCCCCCTCGGGCAGGCCCGAATCCACGAAGCCCAGCCAGCGGTGCCGGATCCCCAGTTCCTTGGCGGCGTTGGCCATCTCCAGCCGGCGCAGGCCGGCCAGGTCCCGCTCCGCATGCGGCACGCCGGCCATCTGCGCGTTGAGGATGTCCCCGCGCTCGCCTCCGGTGCAGGT
Source organism: Arthrobacter mobilis (assembly GCF_012395835.1). Taxonomy (GTDB): domain Bacteria; phylum Actinomycetota; class Actinomycetes; order Actinomycetales; family Micrococcaceae; genus Crystallibacter; species Crystallibacter mobilis. Next base: position 326,664 of record NZ_JAAZSQ010000001.1, on the reverse strand, counting down.
GGCGACCATGACCTCCACTCCGGAGGCCGCATAGCGGGCCATCATGGCCGCGCCCTTGCTGGACTCGTCGTCCGGGTGGGCATGCACGGCCAGCAGGCGCAGGCCGTCCGGCTCGTTCGGTTCCTCGCCGGCCGAGGGTGACGGTGCGGGGATGCTCAACTGGCGCTCCTGGGATCCTTGGGTATGGCCAACACGATAAAGTGGACAGTGTGAGCACCACCGGACCCACCGCTGCCGAAACTTCTTCCGGAACAAGCCTAGCCAATCGTTACGGCACCCAAAAGCGGCGGCCGGATGGCAAACCGGGCAAGGCCAGGAAGGTCCTCGCCGGTGCGGCGTTGGCACTGGCCGTCGCCGGGGCCGCTGTCTTCGCGGCCCTGTCAGGGAACCCGCCGGTGTCCGCCAAGGACGTTGGCTTCCACCTGTCCGATCCGCTGCACGCCGCGGTGGACTTCGAGGTCACCAAGGACCCGGCAGCCACCGCCGAGTGCGCCGTCCAGGTCCTGAACCAGCAGTACGCCATCGTCGGCTGGAAAACGGTCACCATCGGCCCCAATGCCGCCGGCGAGGGCGCCGACGGTGGCCGGATCACCGCCCACCGCGTGGAGTTGAGGACCGAATCCGAGGGTGTCAGCGGCGGGGTGGATTCCTGCTGGATCGTCGACGACGGCCGCTAGGGAACCGCCGCGCCCGGGCAGGAAAATCCTGCCGTGGACAGGAATGGCTCCGCGTGCGCCGGCGTTGAGCTGTATGACGTCGGCAGGGGCGGTGCGTGCCTCCATTGGGCAAACCGCGCGGGGCTGACTACACTTGACCTATACATTCCGCCCCGCCCATCCGGTGAAACCGGGAACCTTACGGCTTCCCAGGCCCTTGATCCACCGGACGGCGGGGTCTTTGCTTGTCGCGGCTGCCGGACCGGCGGCCGCGACCGGCGGAGAGTCACCATGCCGGCACCATGCCAGTGGCGCCGGCAGTAACTAAGGAGAAGTACGTGTCCACATCCAGCGCACCCGTCGCCTGGCTCACTCAGGAGTCCTACGACCGCCTGAAGGCTGAACTGGATCATCTCTCCGGCCCCGGCCGGGCGGAGATTGTTGCCCGTATCGAACAAGCCCGCTCGGAGGGCGACCTCAAGGAAAACGGCGGCTACCACGCCGCCAAGGAGGAACAGGGCAAGGCCGAGGCACGGATCCGCCAGCTCACCGAACTGCTGCGCAACGCCCACGTCGGGGAGCGCCCGGCGGATGACGGCATCGTGGAACCCGGCATGGTCATCGAGGCGAAGATTGCCGGCGACCTGGAGACCTTCCTGCTCGGCAGCCGCGAGGTGGCCGGCGACGCCGACATCGACGTCTACAGCGAAAAGTCCCCGCTGGGCGCTGCCATCCACGGCCTGAAGGCCGGCGACTCCACCACCTACACCGCCCCCAACGGCAAGGAAATCACGGTGGAGATCATCTCCGCCAAGCCCTACGCGGGCTGACACCCCGGCCGCAGGCGAAGGGCAGAGGGCGGACCTGCGGGTCCGCCCTCTTTTTCATGACCCGTTCCGGCGCAGCAGCACCGCCGCGAGCACTCCCCCGGCCGCGCCGAACAGATGGGCCTGCCAGGAAACGCCAGGCCCCGCCGTCGGCAGCACGCCCCACAGGACGGATCCGTAGAAGACGAAGATCACCAGCGCCAGCAGGATCTGTTTCCAGTTCCGGTTGTAGAACCCGCGCACCAGCAGGTAGGCCAGCAGCCCGAAGACCACCCCGGAGACCCCCACTGTCAGCCCGCTGCCGGTGAGCCATACCCCGGCCCCGGAGACCAGCCAGCTTGCGGCCACCACGGCGGCGAACCGGCGCACCCCCTCCAAAAAGACCAGGAAGCCGAGCACGATCAGCGGCAGGCTGTTGCTGGCCAAGTGGTTGAAATCAGCGTGCAGCAGCGGGGAGAACAGCACCCCGTCCAGCCCGTCCAGCCGCCGCGGAATGTTGCCGAACAGGTAGTTCAGCACCCGGCCCGTGGCCAGGTTCACCAGCTGGATCGCCCACAGGATGCCGGTGAACACCACAAGCGCCAGCAGGCCCCGGCGGGCCCGTCCCGCCCGGCCGGGATCCGCGGCCGGCGCTGCGCGCGGCACCTAGTGCACCACGATGGGCTGGAAGCCTTCGGCACGCAGGTTGCGCAGCACCAGCTCGCAGTGCTCGTGCCCCTTGGTCTCGATGTCGATCGTGATCGCCACGTCCCCCATGCTGATCGAGCCGCCGATCCGGGTATGGTCCACGCGCGTGACGTTCGCATCGGATTCGGCGATGATCCGGGAGATCTGGGCCAGCGACCCGGGACGGTCATCGAGCATCATGCGCACCGACATGAAGCGGCCGGAGGCGAACAGACCCCGCTGGATGACCTTGAGCAGGAGCATCGGGTCGATGTTGCCGCCGGAGAGGATCACCGCGGTGGTTCCCGGGGATTCGATGATGCCCTCCATCAGGGCGGCCACGCCGACCGCTCCGGCCGGCTCCACCACGAGCTTGGCCCGTTCGAGCAGGAAGATCAGCGCCCGGGCCAGCGCGTCCTCGCTGACCGTGACGACGTCGTCGACCAGTTCGCGGATGATGGAGAACGGCAGCTGGCCAGGCCGGCCGACGGCGATGCCATCGGCCATGGTGGAGACCTTCTTCAGCGGCACCAGCGCATCCGCGGCCAGCGACGGCGGGTAGGCTGCCGCGTTCTCGGCCTGCACGCCGATCACCTTGATCGGCCGGCCCAGCTCCCGCGCCCGCGCCTTGACTGCGGTGGCGACGCCGGCCAGCAGCCCGCCGCCGCCGACGCCCATCACCACGGTGTCGACGTCGGGAATCTGCTCCAGGATCTCCAGGCCGAGGGTGCCCTGGCCGGCAATGATGTCCGCGTTGTCGAAGGGATGGACGAAGACCGCCCCGGTTTCCTCGGCGTAACGCTGTGCCTCGGCCAGCGCCTCGTCCACGTTGTGCCCGTGCAGGATCACTTCGGCGCCGTGGCCGCGGGTGGCCGCCAGCTTGGGCAGGGCCACGCCCAGCGGCATGTAGATCCGGGCCTTGATGCCCAGCCGGGCAGCGGCCACGGCCACGCCCTGGGCGTGGTTGCCGGCCGACGCCGCGACGACACCGCGGGCCCGTTCCCCGGCAGAGAGCCTGGCCATGCGCACGTAGGCGCCGCGGACCTTGAAGGATCCGGCCCGCTGCAGGTTCTCACACTTGAGGAACACCTCGGAACCGACCATGCGGCCCAGCGCCCGGGACTGTTCGACGGGCGTCTCTTCGACCACGCCCTCGAGCAGCTTGCGGGCCTCCATGACATCGCCGAGGGTGACCGGCAGTTGCGTCAAAGCTGTCATCAGTTGGTTCCTCTCCTTTCGCGCGCGCCGGCGGCGTCCATGCCGGCCGGCCGGCCTGCGCCGGTTGCGTCGGTAGTATGTTCGGTCGTGGCTGCGCCTGCCGGGGCGCCGGCCGAGGCCGGGCCGGGCACTCCGCGGGCTCTGGCCGCACCTTCGGCCGCCGGCAGCAGCGCCGGGTCGGTTTCCCAGGCCCGGGCCGCGATATAGCGGACCGCCGCATTGAGCATGGCCAGCAGCGGCACGGAGAACAGGGCTCCGGGAATCCCGGCGACCATGGTCCCGCCGGCGACGGCCAGCACCACTGCCAGCGGGTGCAGCGACACCGCCTTGCCCATGATCAACGGCTGGAGCACGTGTCCTTCCAGCTGCTGCACGCCCAGCACGATGGCCAGCATGATCAGGGCGTTGATCCACCCGTTGGCGACCAGGGCCAGCAGGACGGCGATGAAGCCGGTGACCAGCGCACCGACAATGGGGATGAACGATCCGAGGAACACCAGGACACCCAGCGGCAGCGCCAGCGGCACCCCGATGATCGCCGCGCCGGCACCGATGCCCAGGGCATCGATGAAGGCAACGAACATCTGGACCCGGATGTACTGCACCATGGAGGTCCAGCCGCGGCGTCCGGCTCCGTCCGCGGCCAATTGCGCCTTGCGCGGCAGCAGGCGCACCAGGAACGCCCAGATCCGGCCGCCGTCGAGGAGGAAGAAGATCAGGGTGAAGATCGTCAGCAGCAGGCCGGTAAAGATATGTCCGGCGGTGGAACCGACGGTCAGGGCGCTGGAAAAGATGGCACTGCTGTTGTTCTGCAGCTGGCGCAGGCCCTCGGTAATGTAATCGTTCAGCTGCGCCGTGGTCAGATGCAGCGGTCCTTCGGTCAACCAGGTCTGGATCTGGCGCACACCTTCGAGCACCTGGTCCCCCAGGGCGCTGAACCCGGCCACCAGCTGCCGGCCCACCAGGGACAGGGCCCCGCCGACCAGGCCGAGGAACCCAAGGATGGTGATCGCCACCGCCAACCCGCGGGGCACTTTGGCCTTGCTCAGGAACCGGACCACGGGGCTCAGCAGTGCCGAGAGCAAGGCGGCGACCATGAGCGGGATAATCAGCAGGGACACGTAGCTGAGCATCCAGACGAGCACGCCGGACACTGCGACGACCACGCCGACCCGCCAGGCCCACGCAGCGCTGATCCGCAGCGCGTAGGGCACGTCCTCGCGGGCGTGGTGCGGCACGTTCCCGGGGAGGCGCCCGGGAACGGGGCGGAATTCTGGCGAAGGCCGGCTCATACGTCCAATAGTTTCACATCCTGGCGCATATACGCTGGCGGTGATGAAGACCGCAGCAGCGCCGGCGGCCGGTGGTCAGCGTGCTGCCAGCTGCGCCGTGATGCCCCAACTGCCGGACAGGGTTTCGCCGGGAGCCAGCCAGGTCAGCCCCTGCCCACTGTTGAAGGCATTGGCCGGTGCGGTCATCGGTTCCACCGCGACCGCCACCGTCCGGCCCGGATACCTGTCCGTGACCAAAATATGCACGTACGGGAATGCTTCGTCCTGCCACAGGGCCACGCTGCGGCCGTCCGGGGCGCTGAGGGTGCAGCGGACGCGGCCGTCCGGATCCCGGCGGAGGCCGGTGTACGCCGTGTCCAGGGCAAGACCTGCCACGCCGGCACCACCGCGCAGATCCAAGGCACCCGCGGCCGGCAGTGCTTCAGTGGGGATAAGGCTTTCGTCCGCGGCCAGGCACGTGTCGCCGGGGACGGTCAGCGTGAGCTGTCCGGTCTCCACCCCGCCCAGCCGCAGGTAGGGATGGGCACCCAGGGCCGCCGGCGCCGGCTCGGCCGAGTGGTTGGTCAGGCTCTGCGTCACGGCCAGCCCGCCGCCGTCGTCGATGGCATAGCGGACCTGGTGGGTCAGGCGGAAAGGGTAGCCGTGCTGCGGAAAGATTTCCGCACGCAGCACCACCGCCGAGGCCGACCGCTCCACCGGCTGGTAGCCGGTGTTGCGCAGCAGGCCGTGGCTGGCATGTCCGCGGCCCGGCTCGGTAATGTCCAGCTGCTGCGGGCGCCCGTGCAGCAGCCACCGGCCGCCGGCGACCCGGTTGGGCCACGGGGCCAGCAGGATTCCTGCCGCGCCCGGCGGAATCTCCGAGTCCCCGAAGGTCTCGGTCAGCTGCACCCCGTCCCGTTCGAACAGGCGCAGGCAGCCGGCCAGTTCCGTGACCACGGCGCGGGCGTCGCCGCGGGAAATCTCGAACTGCTCGCCGCTGGCCGGGCGGGGTTGCTGAAGGCTCATGGCTTAAAGCTACCGGGCAGTGGTCCGGGCACCGCCGCCGTGTGCCGTTAAACGACGTGCGCCCCGGATCTCCGGGGCGCACGGTCAGGCTTCGCAGGGGCGGGGCGTTATTCCTCGCCGCGCAGGATGGCCAGGACGCGCAGGATCTCCACGTACAGCCAGATCAGCGTCACGGTCAGGCCGAAGGCGGCAGTCCAGGCGAACCGGGCATCCACCCCGGCCTTGACCCCCTCCTCGATCGAGGTAAAGTCCATGATCAGCGCAAACGCCGCCAGCGCGATGGCCACGAGGCCAATCAGGACGCCGAGCGGGATGCTGATGCCCATGATGGAGATGTCCATGCCGCGCATGCCCCACTGGTTGTCGAGCACGCCGAACATCACCAGTCCGAAGTTGACCAGCGAGAACACCAGGTAGCCGGCCATGGCAATCATGAAGAACTTCATGGCCTTGGGCGTCGCGCGCACCTTGCCGCTCTTGAACAGGGCCAGCGTCACGGCGAAGACGCAGACGGTGCCGAGCACTGCCTGCGGTGCCACGCCCGGGTACATCGAGTCGATGACCATGGACAGGGCGCCGACGAAGACACCCTCGGCGCCGGCGTAGGCCAGGATCAGGCCTTTCGAGGGCTGCCGCTTGAAGGAGTTGACCAGGCCCAGGATCAGGCCCACGATCATGCCGGGGATCATAAGCGCCGGAACCATCCAGCCGACGGCGGCACCGGCCAGCACCAGGACCAGGCAGGCCAGCGTCTTCATGATCACGTCGTCGTAGGTCATCCGGCCGGTCTGGGCCGGGCCTGCGGACGGGCGGTTGTAGAGATCCTGCAGCTGCTCGCTGCTCATCTGCGCCTGTCCGGCGAGCACTGCCGAACCGGCCGCCGCCCCGCCCGGCTCCTTGCGGAACGCGTTGGGGTTGTTGAAGACCGGATTTCCACCGAGTGCCATGTTTTTTGTCCTCCATCTGGGGGGCATCTAAGGAACGTCCAGGAATGGGTCTGGTTTAACCAACCCTACCAACTCCAACGAACAACAGGCCCGGATCTCTCCCCGGCAGGCAGGAACAGTGCCAATCGTTGCACTTCCTTGATCCTTTCCCGTCCTGTTCCTCCCGTTCCGCTGCCGCCGGGCGGCCAAGCCGGTGCTGCCCGCTCGCTAGAATACTGAGGTGACCGAGAGCCATTCCCCCCGTTCCAGCAGTGGATCCGCCGTCCACCAACTGCCCCTGCGCATGCTCCACGACCGCATCCTCGTGGCCCTGGACAAGGACTCCAGCGAGCGCCGCTCCGCCTCGGGGATCGTCATTCCGGCCACGGCAGTGATGGGCAAGCGGCTGGCCTGGGCCGACGTGGTGGCAGCGGGACCGAATGTGCGCCAGGTCGGCGTGGGTGACCGTGTGCTCTTCGATCCGGAGGACCGGGCCGAGGTCGAGGTCAACGCCAAGGACTACATCCTGCTCCGCGAACGTGACGTGCACGCGGTGGCCGAACCCGAGACGACCGACAGCAGCACCGGCCTGTACCTCTAGACCGGGCCGTACCTCCCGGATGGGCCGCCCCGCCCGACGGGGCACTTCCACGCGTCCGGACGCCCCGCCCGGCCCGCTGGCGCTACATTTTCCCAGTTGTTATTGGATCGCGATCTAAAGCGGCTGTTTCGCAACGTGGCGAACACAATCCACAGGTAACATGATGCGCACGTCGGTGATTTGCATCACAGGCGTGCCAGTATCTGCCGGAGAACCGGCAGGTCCCCCACGCTGTGGAGGTACATAACTTGGGATCAGTGCCGAGGCTCGTACGGTCCACCTGGCTGCTTGCAGCGCTCGCGGCGTTCTTTGCAGCACTGCTCGTCACCGCGCCGGCTTCGCAGGCTGCCGGGCCGGCAGCATCGCCCGCCAGCCAAACCTCGCCCGCCCCGGGGCCTGGCGACCAGGAGAACTTCCGCTTCAGCATCAACGGCGTGCTGCGCAATGCCGGCCAGCCGGTTCCGGACGTGACCATCCGGGCGACCGGCGAAGGCTTCAGCGGCGAGACGGTCACCTCCGCTTCAGGTGCCTGGACCATCCGGGTTCCGGTGCAGGGCACCTACCAGGTGGAACTGGACGAGAGCACCCTGCCCGAAGGCGTGGTGCTGGCACCAGGGGCACAGAATCCCCGGACGGTGACCTTTGCCAATACTTCCAACGCCGGAGCCGTTTTCCCGCTCGGCGAAGGCATTGTGGTGCGGGGGGCCAACCTGGGCGAACAGCTGGCTGAGCGCCTGATCGCCGGGTTGAGCTTCGGCCTGCTGCTGGCCCTGGCATCGGTGGGCCTGTCGCTGATCTTCGGCACCACCGGACTGACGAACTTCGCCCACGGCGAGATGGTCACGCTCGGCGCGGTGCTGATGTTCTTCCTCGCCGGCATGGGACTGCCGGTCTGGCTCGCAGCGGCCCTGGCGATCATCGGCGGCGGCCTCTCCGGCTACCTCCAGGACGCCGGGCTGTGGCGGCCGCTGCGCCAGCGGGGCTCGGGACTGATTGCCATGATGATCGTCAGCATCGGGCTGGCCCTGGCCGTACGGTACGTCATCCAGCTCTTCTTCGGCGGCGCCATCCAGCAGCTGCCCGGCGCGCAAAGCCCGCAGATTTCCCTCGGCGCCGTCTCCATCTCGCAGAACACCCTCCAGTCCCTGGTCATCAGCGCAGTGGTGATCGGGCTGCTCGGGTTCCTGCTGCTGCGCACCAGGCTCGGCAAGGCCACCAGGGCAGTCGCCGACAATCCCGCGCTGGCCTCGGCCTCCGGCATCGACGTGGACAATGTCATCCGCATCGTCTGGACAGTCGGCGGCCTGCTCGCAGCCCTGGGCGGCATCCTCTGGGCGTACTACCGGCCGGGGGTCTCCTTCAACATGGGCCAGCAGATCCTGCTGCTGATCTTCGCCGGGGTCACCCTGGGCGGCCTGGGGACGGTGTTCGGCGCCCTGGTCGGTTCGGTGATCGTGGGCATCTTCGTGGAGGTCTCGACCATCTGGCTGGAGGCCGACCTGAAGTTTGTCGGGGCCCTGCTGATCATGATCGTCGTGCTGCTGTTCCGGCCCCAAGGCATCCTGGGCCGCAGAGAGCGCGTGGGCTAGGAGGCAAGAGCACATGGACTTCCTGAACATTCTCAACGGGGCCCTGGGCGAGATCATCAGCCCGACCACCGCTGCGTACGGCCTGGCCGCGCTGGGCCTGGCGGTGCATTTCGGCTATACGGGCCTGCTGAATTTCGGCCAGGCCGGCTTCATGGCCATGGGCGCCTACGGCTTTGCCATCTCCACGCTGACCTTCAATGCACCATTCTGGGTGGCGGTGCTGGTCGCGCTGGTGTGCTCGGTGGTCTTTGCCTTCCTGCTGGGCATTCCAACGCTGCGCCTGCGGGCCGACTACCTGGCCATCGTCACCATTGCCGCCGCCGAGATCGCCAGGTACGTGGTGACCACCAACCGGCTCACCGACGTCACCGGGTCGGCCGGCGGCCTGAACGGCTTTACCAACGGTTTCTACGCGCTGAACCCGTTTCCCGAAGGCAGGTACGATCTGGGCTTCGTGGCCCTGAGCCACCGGGACCTCTGGGTCCGCGTGACGGCCTGGGCGCTGGTGGCGCTGTGCTGCGTGCTGGTCCTGCTGCTGATGCGCAGCCCCTGGGGCAGGGTGCTCAAGGGCATCCGCGAGGACGAGAACGCCGTGAGATCCCTGGGCAAGAACGTCTACGCCTACAAGATGCAGGCCCTGGTCATCGGCGGCATCCTAGGCACCTTGGCCGGGATCCTGTTCACCCTGCCGCGCAGCTCGGTCCAGCCGGCGAACTACGGCACGGAGCTGACCTTCTTCCTGTGGACCTGCCTGCTGCTCGGCGGCATGGCCACCGTCCTGGGCCCCGTGCTCGGGGCAATGATCTTCTGGGTGGTGCTCTCGCTGACCCAGGGCCTGCTCTACGGAGCGATCGAGTCGGGCATCATCACCTTCATCACCACCACCCAGGCCGGGCAGCTCCGCTACATCATGGTGGGCATCGCGCTCATGCTGCTGATGATCTTCAGGCCCCAGGGCGTGCTGGGCAACAAGAGGGAGCTGGCATTCACATGACCGATAAGACAACCGCTCCGGCCACCATCGACTTTATGGCGGACACCCGTCCGATTGCCGAGGGCGAGGCCGGGCCTGGCTGCCGGAAGCGGGACCCGATCCTGACCGTCAGGCACGTGACCCGCCGCTTTGGAGGCATCAATGCCGTGGACGTGGACTTCCTGGAGATTCCGCGGCACAAGATCACCGCCCTGATCGGCCCCAACGGCGCCGGCAAGACCACGCTGTTCAACCTGCTGACAGGTTTCGACCAGCCCAACTCCGGCGAATGGACCTTCGACGGCCATCCCCTGGCCGGCGTCGCTTCCTACAAGGTCGCCCGCCTGGGCATGGTGCGCACATTCCAGCTCACCAAGGTCATGGGCAAACTTACAGTCCTCGAGAACATGCGCCTGGGAGCCGCCGACCAGCCCGGCGAGCGCCTGTCCGCGGCGCTGTTCAAGAACCTCTGGGGCAGGCGGGAGAAGGAGATCACCGCCCAGGCCGAGGTGCTGCTGGAGAAGTTCAAGCTGGACGCCAAGCGGAACGACTACGCGGCCTCGCTCTCCGGCGGCCAGCGCAAGCTGCTGGAGATGGCCCGGGCGCTGATGGCCCGGCCCAAGCTGGTCATGCTGGACGAGCCCATGGCCGGGGTCAACCCCGCCCTGACCCAGTCCCTGCTGGACCACATCAAGAACCTCAAGGCCGAGGGCATGACGGTGCTGTTCGTGGAGCACGACATGCAGGTGGTCCGCCATATCGCGGACTGGGTGGTGGTCATGGCCGAAGGCAAGGTGGTCGCCGAAGGACCGCCGGCCGATGTCATGAAGGACCAGGCCGTGATCGACGCCTACCTGGGCGCCCACCACGACGTGGACCTGGGCGACACGGAAGGCCTGAAGGAACTCGAGGCGGAACTGGCCCAGGACCAGGCCTCGGTGGTTGGCACCGAGGACGAAGGCATCCTCGGCCACCATATCGCCGAGCGCGACGGCCGCAGGGATGAGGCAGCCGGCGGCACCGCCGGCCGGAAGGACCAGGGATGAGCACACCGGCCACCGGCACCACGGCGGACACCGCCGCCGCAACGGACACCGTCGTCAAGGTCACGAACCTGGTGGCCGGCTACCTGCCCGGAGTCAATATCCTCAACGGCTGCAGCATCGAGGCGCGCAGCGGCGAACTGATCGGCATCATCGGCCCCAACGGCGCCGGCAAATCCACGCTGCTCAAGGCCATGTTCGGCCTGGTGAAGGTCCATTCCGGGTCGGTGGTGGTCCGGGGCCAGGACCTCACCGGGCTCAAGGCCAACAAGCTGGTCACCCGAGGCCTCGGTTTCGTGCCGCAGACCAACAACGTCTTCTCGACCCTGACCATCGAAGAGAACCTGCAGATGGGCATGTTCCAGCGGCCCAAAGGTTTCAAGGAACGCTACGAATTCGTCACCGGGCTCTTCCCGGAGCTGGGCAGACGCCGGCTGCAGCGGGCCGGTTCGCTCTCCGGCGGCGAGCGGCAGATGGTGGCCATGGGCCGGGCGCTCATGATGGATCCTGCCGTGCTGCTGCTGGACGAGCCCTCCGCCGGCCTGTCCCCCGTCCGCCAGGACGAGACCTTCCTGCGGGTCCACGAAATCAACCGGGCGGGCGTTTCGGTCATCATGGTGGAGCAGAACGCCCGCCGCTGCCTGCAGATCTGCGACCGCGGCTACGTGCTGGACCAGGGCCGCGACGCCTATACCGGTACCGGGCGCGAGCTGCTGAAGGATCCCAAGGTCATCTCGCTGTACCTGGGTACCTTGGCCGACACCGACTGAGCGGCGCACCCATCCAACCACGGCGGCGGCGTCCCACCCGGGGCGCCGCCGCCGTCGTGCGCCGGCAGCAGGTGTACCGGCACCGGCCGCCGCAACGCAGCAGGCCCCCGCCGGAGGGCGGAGGCCTGCTGGGTCAGTGCGAGTGACAGGAGGAAAGCGTGTGTCAGAGCTGGCCGAACTCCTCGCGGACCGGCTGCGGGACGTTCTCGGCGTTGTACTTGTAGATGCCGACGTACGCCTCGGTCGGGTCCCCGTTCTCGTCGAAGGTGATTGGGCCCGAGATGCCGTCGTAGTCGATGTCCTGGCCCTCGCGGAGCAGGGTCACGCAGGCGGCGAAGTCATAGCACTTCTCCCCGTCCTTGGAGGCCCCCTCCAGCTGCTTGGCAATGTCCTGGCCGTCGGTGCTGCCCGCGGCCTCGGCAGCCAGGGCTACCAGGGTCACCGCGTCGTAGGCTTCGCCGGCATAGGCGTAGTCCTGCAGGTTGTCGTCGACCGTGGCCAGCCGCTCGCGGAAGTTCGTCTTGGCGAAAGTGCCCGGGATGGTGCCCTGGGCACCTTCCATCATCCCTGCATCCAGGTCCTTGCTCAGGTCAGCGGTATTGCCGTCCACCAGGAAGAGCTGCTCCGGAGAGATCCCCTTGGCGAGCAGCAGCGGCGCGATGCTCTTGACCTCCTCGAAGGTGATCAGGGCGATGGCATCCGGCTTGGCGGCCACCACCGCGTCCACCTGCGAGCTGAACTGCGAGTCGCCGGTGTTGAACATCTCCTCGGCCACCACCTGGCCGCCGGCCCCGGTGAAGGCCTCCTTGACGTTCTTCTGCAGCCCGGTGCCGTACGGGTCGTTGAGCACGATCATGCCCAGCGTCTGGGCGCCGCAGGAGATCATGTAGCTGCCCAGCGTGCGGCCCTGGAGCACGTCGGAGGGCGCGGTGCGGAAGTACAGGCCGTTGTCGTCGTAGGTGGAGAACGCGGGCGAGGTGTTGGCCGGGGAAATCTGGACCACGCCGGCCTTGGTGATCTGGTCGATCACGTTCATGGACACGCTCGAGGAGGCCGCGCCGATAATGGCGCTGACGTCCTGCCCGAGCAGGTCCGTGACGGACTGGGTGGCGATGTCGGTGGTGGTATCGCCGGAATCGCGGTGGACCACCGACACGTCCTTGCCCAGCACGCCGCCGGCGGCGTTGATGTCCTTGACGGCAAGGTCGACGCCGGCGATTTCCGGCGGCCCGAGGTAGGACAGCGTACCGGTGGTCGGCAGCAGGGTGCCCAGCTTCAGCGGCGTGTCGGTCGAGCCCTTGGAGGCCGGAACTGCTGCCGGGTCGCCCGTGGGACGTTCGGTCGATTCGGCGCCGGCACCGCCCTCCGGGCAGGACAGGCCGGAGGCTGCCCCCGCGCCGGTGGTGCCGCCGCCGTCGGTCGGAGCGTTCGTCCCGCCCCCGCAGGCGGAGGCGAAGAGCGCAACCCCGACCCCCAGCACTGCGAACCTGCCGGCCCGGACGGCGCGGCTGCTTCCGCCGGAAGGAACTGCATTGCGTGTTGCAGTCATAAGGTCTTCTCCTCGATCCAAAGGTCGGCCAGCGCGAAACCCCGGTCCTGCGGGAGCCGCGTACCGTAAACATGAACCTAGTGCATGATGAGGCGAAAAATAAGACGTTTCGGTTACATCCTTGTAACGCTCGTCACAGCAGCAACGGCGCAGGTCCGCTGCTGATTAACCGTTGCCGCAACAGGTGCCCCAGACAGGACTCGAACCTGCACTGAGAAGATTTTAAGTCTCCTGCCTCTGCCATTGGGCTACTGGGGCCGGACCGGAAGGTCAGTGACAAGCCTACTCGATGCCTGCTACAGGCCGGCGAACGGGGCGGCGTAACGGAAAGGCCCGGACGGAACGGGACCGGCCAGCGGCAGGGCCATGAAATGGTCGCCCCAGCGCGGATCCGGGGCCAGGATCCCCAGCGCGGCGGCCGGCCGGTAGCCGAACCGCGGATAGTAGCTGGTGTGGCCGAGCAGGACGATGACCCGCTCCCCCAGCAGCAGGGCACGCCGGCGCGTTTCCGCCAGCAGGGCCGCCCCGATACCCCGCCGCTGGCGCTCCGGCAGCACGGCAAGCGGGCCAAGCCCCAGCGCCGGCTCGCTGCCGATCCAGGCCCGGGTGGTAATGCAGTGGCCGGCGACCTCGCCCCCGTCCATGGCGACGACGGACAGTTCGGGAATGTACTCCTCGCAGGCGAACAATGCGGCCAGCAGCCCCGGCTCCGGCGGCTCCGCGCCGTCGTCCGTTCCGAAGGCACTGCGGGCCAGACGCAGGATCGCCGGCCGGTCGGCCGGCTGCTCGCTCCTCAGCTCCACCCCTGCAGTCTACGACTGGAATTCCGCTTGTGGCGACGGCCTTAAAACGACGGCGGCGGGGAGGATCCGCTGGTTGCGGAACCTCCCCGCCGCCGGCTTGCGTCGGGCGGGAAAGCTACTTGCTCTCGCTCTTGGCTTTCTCGGTGTCCTTGGCAGGATCCTTGGCGGGGTTCTGGTCCGCGCTGTGGCCCACGGCGGGCGCCGGGGCCGGGGTGGCGGCGGCGCGGAAGGCCCGGTACGGGGTCTCGATATCGCTGATCTCGGTGGTGTCGCGGCCGAGGAGGGCGTTGAGGGTCCAGTCGGCGATGACGCGGATCTTGCGCTCGACGGTGGGCATGGCCAGGCCGTGGTAGCCGCGGTGGGCCAGCCAGGCCAGGGTGCCCTTGAGCTTGATGCCCATGACCTTGGCCACGCCCTTGTTGATCCCGAAGCCGGCCACCGCGCCCAGGTTCTTATGCTTGTACTCGGTGACCTGGCCCACGCCCCAGCGCTCGGCGTAGATGTTCTTGGCCAGGTGCTTGGCCTGGCGCACCGCGTGCTGGGCGTTGGGCACGCAGTACCCGCCCACGCCCCCGCCGGTCAGGTCCGGCACGGCCGCGACGTCCCCGGCGGTCCAGGCGCCCTCGACCGGGTTGCCGTCCTCGTCCAGGATGCGCAGCTCGGCGTTGGCCCGCACCCGGCCGCGCTCGTCCAGGGCGAAGCCGTAGTTGCGCACCACCGGGTTCGCCTGCACGCCGGCGGTCCAGAGCAGGGTGTCGGCCTCGAAGCTCTGCGCCGGGGTCTTGTCCGGCATGTTGATCAGTTCCAGCTTCCCGCCCACGGCCGAGGCCAGGGAGGTGTTCAGCAGCACCTCGATGCCGCGGGAACGCATGTGCTCGACCACCCACTCGGCCTGGGTCTCGGTCACCTCGGGCATGATCCGGCCCATCGCCTCGACCAGCACAAAGCGCAAATCCGAGCGCTTCAGCCGCGGGTTCTGCTCCACCGCCTTGCGGGCCATGTCCTCGATCTCGGTCATCGCCTCGATCCCGGCAAAGCCGCCGCCCACGCAGACAAAGGTCAGTGCCCGGGCCCGCTCACGGCTGCCCGGCGGCAGCACCGAGCCGGCCTCGATGCGCTCGAGCACCGTGTTGCGCAGCTCCAGGGCCTCCTCGATGGTCTTCAGGCCGATGCCGACCTCGGCCAGGCCCGGGATCGGGAAGGTGCGGGTCACCGCGCCGGTGGCGATCACCACGTCGCGGTAGGGGATCTGGAAGGAAATGCCGTCGGCGGACTCCACGGTCGCGGTCCGGGAGGCGTGGTCGATGGCGGTCACCGAGCCGGTAATGACCTCGGTCTGCTTCAGGTGCATCCGGTGCGAGACCACCGCGTGCCTCGACTCGATGGACCCGGCCGCCACCTCGGGCAAAAACGGCTGGTAGGTCATGTACGGCAGCGGGTCCACCAGGGTGACCACGCCGCCGTGGGCCTTGACCTTCTTCTGGAGTTTCAGGGCCACGTAAAGGCCGACATAGCCGCCGCCGACAACAAGGACGCGCGGACGGTCTGAGAGCGCAGGGGTAGGTGCCATGGGCACCACTATAGCGCCTTTTGTGAAAATTTTCACGAGCCGCCCGGAGCTCCTCCTCCGGGCGGCTTCGTCAGGGCTTTCCGGGCTCCTTACCGTCTGCGCCCTGCACCGGCGGCTGCGGCGCGGGGCCGCTTCCGGCACCCTCCCCGGCGTCGTCTGCCGCCGGGCCTGCCTGCGCGGCGGCGAGCCTCCGTGCGCGCAGCGTCTGCTGCACGCCCAAGGCCAGGACCAGCAGGATCAGCACGCTGAAGCCGACCACCACTGCGGCCGGAAGCAGGCCCCCTTCCAGCCGCGGGGCGACGGCGACGGGCGTGGTCGGCTCCGGGATCGCCGGCCGGGTGGAGTGTGTGGCCGGTGCGCTGTTCTGTGCCGGTGTCGGCTGGCCGCGCCGGTGGACCGTGATCCACTGGGCGATGCTGCCCACCGGGTTCTGGCCGACCTCGGCGACCTCGGCGTTCAGCGCCGCGTCGGCATCCAGGACGCCGAAGCCGTAGATGGGGTCGTGGCCCGGTGCGCCGGCATCCCGGGAGGTGGAGATGATCCGGTTGATCACCTGGGCGGCGCTCATCTGCGGATACTTGGCCCGGATCAGCGCGGCCACACCGGAGACCAGCGGTGCCGCGCCGGAGGTTCCGGACCACTCCGCATACCCCCCGCCGGGCAGCCCGCCGACCAGATCCTCGGCCGGGGCTGCCACGCCAATGACGATGCTTTGGGAAGAGGCATCCTGGCTGGCATTGCCCCGCCGGTCCAGGCCGGCGACGGTCAGTACCCCCGGGATGGTGGCGGGCGCCCCGGACTGGAAGGAGCCGCCCGCGCGGTTGCCCGCGGCGGCGACGATCACCACGTCATGCTGTTCGGCATACAGGAAGGCGCTGTCCCAGCTCTGCGGCCATGAGGTGGTGGAACTGGTCAGGGACATGTTGATGACCTGGGCCCCGTTGTCCACCGCCCAGCGCACCGCAGCCGGGATCTGTTGGTCCACGTCGATGCCTGCTGGATTCTGCGAACCCAGCCAGGTGGACACGGCCAGCAGGTCGGCCTCCGGCGCCACGCCGACGATGCCGTCGGGGCGGCCCCCCTTGCCGTGGCCGTGGCCGGCGAGCAGCGTGGCCACCAAGGTGCCGTGTTCGGGGGTCTGCCCGATGCCTGTCTGTCCGTCCGGGGTGCCGGCACCGGACACGTCGGTACCGCCGATGACGGCATTGCGCAGGTCCGGGTGGCTTGCGTCCACCCCGCTGTCGATGATCGCCACCTTGACGCCGTCGCCCTTGGTGGACTTCCACGCCTCGCGGATACCGTAGGCGCCAAGCCAGTACTGCTTCTCCCGGATCTCGTCGGCGGCGGCGGCCGGGGCAAAGACCAGGCCCGACACCAGGGACAGCACCACACCGCAGACCATCCCCGCCGCACGTAGCGGCCGGGACCGGTCCGGTCGACAGAGGCTGCTGGGCATGGTTATTCTCCTCATCTGCCTGGGTACCCGCGGTTCCGGCAGGTCAGCGGCCGGCGGTCAGTGCCGCGCTCAGGGCAATGCCATCCAGAATATCGTGCTCGCTGGTGGTGGCCCCGTCCACACGCCCGCCGGTCAGCTCGGTGACGCGGGCGTTGATCGTCCGCCAGATGAGCGCCCCGGCCCCGATCACGTCCACCCGGCCCGGATGCATGTAGGGCAGCGCCGCCCGCTGGCTGCGCGTCATCCGCAGCAGCGAGGTGCAGGCAGCGGCCGTGCGGGCGCCGTCCAGTTCGGTGCCGTGGATGATGTCGGCCCGGTATTCGGCCAGGCCCAGGGCATGGGCGGTGACCGTCGTGACCGAACCTGCCACGCCCACCAGACGGTCCGCAGCGGCCAGCGGAACCTCGGCCAGGACCTCGTCCAGGCAGGCGTTGATCTCCGCTTCGGCGGCGGCAATCTCGGCCTCCGAGGGCGGATCCTGCTTCAGGTGCCGTTCGGTGAAGCGGACACAGCCCATGTCCACGCTGCGCGCGGCCTCGACGCCGGCGGCGGTGCCGAGCACGAACTCGGTGCTGCCGCCGCCCAGGTCCACCACCAGGATGCGCTGCTCCGGCTGCGGGTCCAGAACGCTGGCCGCCCCGGCAAAGGACAGGGCTGCCTCCTCGGCGCCGCTGATGACCTCGGGCTCCACCCCGAGCCGGGAGCGGATGCCGTCCACGAACACCTCCCGGTTGGCGGCGTCACGGGTCGCGGAGGTGGCTACGAAGCGCAGGTGTTCGGCGCCATGGCCGCGCAGCAGGTCCGCATACTCCTCGGCCGCAGCGAAGGTGCGCTCGAGGGCGTCCTCGGCCAGCAGGCCGGTGGCATCCACGCCCTGGCCCAGCCGGACAACCTTCATCAGGCGCACCACGTCGGTCAGCCCCCCGGTACCGGCATCGGCAATCAGCAGCCGGATGGAATTCGTCCCGCAGTCAATGGCCCCTACGCGTGTCATTTGCTGTCCTCTTCCCTTGCCGGATCCGCCTCGTGGCCGCCCTGCCTGGCCGCGCGTTTCGCGGCCAGTTCCGCCTCGCCCAGCCCCTGCGTCCTGGTATGCCGGCTGAGGTCCCTCGACGGCGCCTGTCCCTGCACGTCCCAGACGCCCTCGCAGTAGCAGCGGTCCGGTGTCCACCACTCGGCGATGCGTTCCAGGGCCTCGTCCCCCAGCGGGTTCACACCCGGACCGGCAGCCAGCGAGTGGCCCACCAGCACATGCAGGCACTTGACCCGGCCGGGCATCCCGCCGGCAGACACCCCGGCGATCTCCGGCACCTCGCCGATGCCGGCCCGGGCGCCGACCTCGTTGCGCGCCTGCAGGTAGGCCTCGTGGGCCCGCCGGTAGGCTTCGGCCAGCCCGGAATCCCGGGACAGCCGCTCGGTCATCTCGGTCATCACGCCGGCCGCTTCGAGCCGGGAGACCGCGGCGGTGATCACCGGGTGGGTCAGATAGAACGTGGTCGGAAACGGGATGCCACTGCCCAGCCGGGGCGCGGTGGTGGCGACCAGCGGGTTGCCGCAGACGCAGCGGGCCCCGATCTCCACCACGTCCCTGACGGGACGGCCCAGCTGGCGGCTGAGGGTGTCCAGGTCCTGGGGCGTGGGTGTGCGCTGGGCGTTGTCCATGGCGCGGTCCTTCCTAGCTGTGCGGCCGGCGGCTGCGGCCGGTGCGCTCCCCTGCAGGGGCGCGGATATCAAAGCGGGGCGCGGGAGGGCCCCTCCCGGGGCCGCGGGGTCGTCAGTCCGCGGCGTCGTCTCTTCCAGGTTCGTCCGTCGCCGAGCGCTTGACCGAGTCCCACAGCGCGTCAACCCACGGCAGGTCCGACGGCGCGGACCTGGAGGCATGTTCCTTGGACTCGCTCAGTCCCTCGGCGCCGGTGACCATGTACCGTGTTTCGCCCGGCATTACATAGAATATGCGATCCCGGGCCTGCTGCTTGATGTAGGCCGGGTCGTCCCAGCGGGCAATCTCCTTCTTCAGCTGGGCCTGCTCCGCCTGTTCCTGCGCGATTTCGTCCTGCAGCTGTGCGATCGCCGAGCGCTGTTCGATGAAAACGCGCACCGACGGCGCCAACAGGACGGTGATGGTGATCAGGACCACCGCCAGGGCGAGCATGCGCCCGGAGAACGCCTTCGCCGGCACCGGTTCGACGGCCTGGCCGGCAGTCTCCCGGTCTGCCGGGGCGCTGTGCTCCGGCCCGGTCTTCTCCCGTGGTGCCGGTCCGTGCGGGCGGCGGATGCCGCGGGCCAGTTCGCTGCGCTCGGCGGCACGGGCCTGGGCCGGGGTGGGCTTGGCTGCCGGCGGCTCGGGCTTGGGTCCGGGCGTGCTCCGCCGGCGGCTGAATTCGGGACGGAGGATGCGGGCGGCCGGCCTGCTGCCCTCCGCAGCGCCACCCGTGGCCCGGGCCGGGCCGGCTGCCGGGGCCTGCCGGTTGGGGACCTGCCCGCCGGCGGACTGCCCGTCCATGGCATCGCCCGCGGGCCCGCTGTCGCCGGCCGGCCGGGCGGCCCGCGGAACTCTGGGGCGTCGGGTGGTCATGGGGCTCCTGGAACGGCCGGTCAAGAACTTAAACGGTCTTAAGCAGGGAGGCACAGGCCTCCCTGCTTAAGACAATAGCTCCTGCTGCGGCGGGCCTCAGGCTTTGAAACGCGGGAAGGCCGAGGCACCCGCGTAGCGGGCCGCGTCGTCGAGCTCCTCCTCGATGCGCAGCAGCTGGTTGTACTTCGCCACCCGCTCGGACCGGGCCGGGGCGCCGGTCTTGATCTGGCCGGCGTTGGTGGCCACCGCGATGTCGGCGATCGTGGTGTCTTCGGTTTCGCCGGAGCGGTGCGAGGTGATGGTGGTGTAGCCGCTGCGCTGGGCCAGGGACACCGCGTCCAGGGTCTCAGTGAGCGAGCCGATCTGGTTGACCTTGACCAGCAGCGAATTGGCGGTGCGGGAGTCGATGCCCTGCTGCAGCCGCTCCGGGTTGGTCACGAACAGGTCATCGCCCACCAGCTGGACCTTGTCCCCCAGGTCGGCGGTCAGCTTGGCCCAGCCGTCCCAGTCGGACTCATCCAGCGGGTCCTCGATGGAGACCAGCGGGTAGTCGGCCACCAGCTGGGCGTAGTAGGCGCTCATCTCGGCCGCGGACAGGGACTTGCCCTCGAACTGGTAGGCACCGTCCTTGTAGAACTCGGAGGACGCAACGTCCAGGGCCAGGGCGATGTCCTTGCCGGGGGTGTAGCCGGCGCGGGTAATGGCCTCGGAAATCAGGTCCAGCGCCGCCCGGTTGCTCGGCAGGTTCGGAGCGAAGCCGCCCTCGTCGCCCAGGCCGGTGGACAGGCCCTTTTCGTTGAGCACGGCCTTGAGGCTGTGGTAGACCTCCACGCCCCAGCGCAGGCCTTCGGAGAAGGTGGAGGCGCCGATCGGAGCGACCATGAACTCCTGGATGTCCACATCTGAGTCGGCGTGCGAGCCGCCATTGAGGATGTTCATCAGGGGCACCGGCAGCACGTGCGCGTTCGGTCCGCCCAGGTACTTGTACAGCGGCAGGTTGGAAGACTCGGCGGCGGCATTGGCAACGGCCAGCGAGACGCCCAGGATGGCGTTCGCGCCGAGGTTGGACTTGTTGGCGGTGCCGTCCAGGTCGATCATGGTCTGGTCAATCAGGCGCTGGTCGGTGGCGTCGAAGCCCAGCAGTGCCGGCTGGATGGTGTCGACGACGGCGGCGACGGCCTGGCTGACGCCCTTGCCCAGGTAGCGGTTCTTCTCCCCGTCGCGGCGCTCCACGGCTTCGAAGGCACCCGTCGACGCGCCGGAAGGCACCGCAGCGCGGCCCATGGAGCCGTCAGAGAGCAGCACCTCGACCTCAACCGTGGGATTGCCGCGGGAATCGAGGATTTCGCGCGCATGGATGGCATCAATAAGCGCCATGGATTAGCTCCTGTTCATTGGAACGTCGTTGCTTTCAGGTCAGCATTCGCTGCACGACAAGCCGCGTGGGAGGCACTGTCGGAATCAAGACTAATCGAGATCCCGGCCGGGTCTCTCCTGCATTACGCGGTCCTGGAAGCGCCGGACCGCCCGGCGCAGGGCCTGCTCCGGGTCCAGCCCCTGGGCCGCGGCCGCACCGGCGATGCCCAGCAGCAGTTCCCCCAGCTCCTCGTCCGACGCGGCCTGGACCGGCACGTGCCCGTTCCCGGCCGGGCCGGGTACCGGGATCCCGCTGCGGCGGGCGCGGTCGAGCGACTTGGCCGCCAGCGTCAGCGCCGGCAGGGACGCCGGGAGCCCCGCGAACGGACCCGTCCGCTCCGGCCGCTCGGCTGCCTTGACCGCGTCATAGCTGCGCTCGATCTCCTCGAGCGTGGCCGGGAAGCGCTCCTGCAGCGTGCCGTCCGGGCGGAACACGTGGCGGTTGCGCCGGATCAGCTTGGCTGCCAGGTGGGCCGCGACGTCCTCGAAGGAGAAGCGGCCCTGTTCTTCCTGCAGCCGGGCGTGCAGCACCACCTGGTACAGCACGTCCGCCAGCTCGCCCTTGAGTTCCTCGGCGTCCTGGCCGGTGGTGTGGCCGGCGGCGATGGTGCCGGCCAGCTCGTGGGCCTCCTCGAGCAGGTACTCGACCAGCGAGTCGTGGGTGAGCGCCCGCGTCCACAGGCAGTGCTCGCGCAGCTGCGCGACCACCTCGAGCAGGCGCTCCACCGCCGTCGTCATGGCCGCACCGGCCGCCCGGCCGGGACCCTCACGCGCGGCCCTGGAAGCCCTCGGTGATGTACTCCACCAGGGCTTCGCGCTCCTCCAGCGGCAGGAACGCGGCTTCGGCGGCGTTCAGCGTGATCTCCAGCAGGTCGTCCAAGTCGTAGTCGAAGACCTCCACCAGCAGTTCGTACTCGTCGGAGAGGGTCACGCCGCTCATCAGGCGGTTGTCCACATTGATGGTGACCTTGAAGCCGGTTTGGTAGAGCAGGTCGAAGGGGTGGTTTTCAATCCCCTCACCGAAGGGGGCGGTGGCGCCGGTCTGCAGGTTCGACGACGGGCTGCATTCGAGCGGGATGCCCCGGTCCCGGACCCAGGCGGCCACCCGGCCCAGCGTCACCATGGCCAGGCCCTCGCCGCTGCCGGGTGCCTCCGGAGACTGCTGCTCCCCGCCGGCATCCCCGGCCGGAGCGAAATCCACCTGGATGTCCTCGGCGATGCGCACGCCGTGGCCCAGCCGCAGGGCCCGGCCACTAACCAGCGCGTCCACGATGCTGTCCACCCCGGCGGCCTCGCCGGCGTGGATGGTCACCGGGAACTGGTGCTCGGCCAGGTAAGTGAAGGCGTCCTTGAACCGCGACGGCGGAAACCCGTCCTCGGCGCCGGCGATGTCGAAGCCGACGGCCCCCTTGTCCCGGTGGCGCAGGGCCAGCTCGGCAATTTCCTGGCCGCGGTCCGCGTGGCGCATCGCGGTGATCAGCTGCCCGACCTGGATCGGGCGGCCGGTCGCGGCCACCGCCTCCACGCCGGCGTCCAGGCCTGCCTGCACCGCCTCGACGGCTTCGTCCAGCGTCAGGCCGCGGGACAGGTGCTGCTCGGGCGCCCAGCGCACTTCCCCGTAGACCACGCCGTCGTCGGCCAGGTCCTCGACGAATTCCTTGGCCACGCGGAAGAGCGCTTCCTTGGTCTGCATCACCGCCACGGTGTGCTCGAAGGTCTCCAGGTAGCGGACCAGGGAGCCTGAGTCCGCCGACTCGCGGAACCACTGGTCCAGGGCCACCGGGTCCGTGGACGGCAGCTCGTGGCCGACGTCGGCGGCCAGTTCGATAATGGTCGCCGGCCGCAGTCCGCCGTCGAGATGGTCATGCAGGGAAACCTTGGGCAGGCTGCGGAAGTCGATGTCGACGTCGGCGGCTGCGTCAGCCGAAACGCCGGTGGAAAATTCAGCGGAGTAGATAGGCTCAGTCACAGCGTCCACCTTACGGCAGGGGCTCCCGGGCCCGCACCGGCCGGGTTCAGGCTGCCGGTTCGCGCTCCTGCTGCCCGCCGGCACCGGCGGCAGGCTTAGCCGCCAGCCGGTCGCGCGCGATGCGGCGCAGCCTGGCCCGCTGCAGCCTGCCGCCCAGCGCCAGGGCGTAATCGACGGCCAGGCCCGTGAGCATGGCCACGGCCACCGCGGCCACCACCGCCAGCAGATGGTTGTCGCTGACCCACCGGCCCGCCAGCACACCGATGCCGACCGAGTACAGGGCCCAGGAGATGCCCGCCAGGATGGTGAAGAGGACGAAGCGTCCGCGGCTGTAGCCGGTGGCCCCGGCCGTCATGTTGACCGCCACCCGGCCCACCGGGATGTAGCGCGCGCTGAGGATCAGCACTGCCCCGCGGCGGTCGAGCCCGCGCCGGGCCCAGGCGAAGGCGGCGGCCACGCGCGGCCGGCGCATCCACGCGAAGCGCCGGGTACCCAGGGCCTTGCCGATCGCGTACGCGATATTGTCCCCGATGATTGCCCCGAGCGCGGCCACCAGCGCCACCAGCCAGAGGTTCGGAGCCCCGGCCGAGACGGAGACCGCTGCCAGGGCCACCACCGCCGACTCGCTCGGCAGCGGGGGGAAGAAGCCATCCACCGTGCACGAAACGAACAGGAGCGGGTAGACCCACCATTGCCCCGCCGCATCGACGATGAAGACATTGATCGTGTCCATGAGTGCCTGCACGTGTTCATCCTGTCCGCCGGTTGCCTGTTCCAACGATGCCATGGGGCGGAAAGTGCCGCTATCGGCCATCCCCCTGGCCGGCTCCGGACCGGTCTTGGGGATTTCCCCGGGTCACCCGTGCCCGGCCGCAATGCGGTCGATGATCAGCTGCTGGCCGGGCCGGTCCCCTTCCGGACCGATGACGACGGCGCCGGCCAGTGCCTCCTTCGCCCGCCCGAACCGGGCGGGCGTGTCCGTCAGCAGCGTCATCAGCGGCTCGCCGGCCCGCACCACCGCCCCGGGCTTGGCGTGCAGGCGCACCCCCGCGCCGGCCTGCACCGGGTCCTCCTTGCGCGCCCGTCCGGCGCCCAGCCGCCAGGCGGCGACACCGACGGCGAGCGCGTCCAGCTGCAGCAGCACGCCGTCGGCCGGCGCATAGACCACCTCGGAGTGCCGGGCCACCGGCAGCTTGGCCCGCGGGTCCCCGCCCTGGGCCTCGATCATGCGGTTCCAGACGTCCATGGCGCGGCCGTCCTTGAGCGCCGCCGCGGGATCCGCGTCCGGGACGCCGGCTGCCCGGAGCATCTCGTCGGCCAGCCGGACGGTCAGCTCCACGACGTCGTCCGGCCCGCCGCCGGCCAGGACCTCCACAGCCTCCTCCACCTCGATGGCATTGCCGGCGGTCAGGCCCAGCGGGGTGTCCATGTTGGTCAGCAGGGCCACGGTCTCGACCCCGGCGCCGGTGCCCAGGTCCACCATGGTCGCGGCCAGCTCCCGCGCCGATTCCTCATCCTTCATGAACGCCCCGGAGCCGACCTTTACGTCCAGCACCAGTGCCTGCGTGCCTTCGGCGATCTTCTTGCTCATGATCGAGGAGGCAATCAGCGGAATGGACTCGACGGTGCCGGTGACGTCCCGCAGCGCGTACAGCTTCTTGTCAGCCGGGGCCAGCCCGGCCCCGGCGGCGCAGATCACCGCGCCGATGCCGGCCAGCTGGCTCATCAGTTCCTCGTTGCCCAGCTCGGCACGCCAGCCTGGAATGGCCTCGAGCTTGTCCAGGGTGCCGCCGGTATGGCCCAGCCCGCGGCCGGAGAGCTGGGGCACGGCGACGCCGAACACGGCCACCAGCGGAGCCAGCGCCAGGGTGATCTTGTCCCCCACCCCGCCGGTGGAGTGCTTGTCGGCGGTGGGCTTGCCCAGGGCGGAGAAGTCCATCCGGTCCCCGGAGGCAATCATCGCCGCGGTCCAGCGGGAAACCTCCGCCCGGCTCATGCCGTTGAGCAGGATGGCCATGTTCAGGGCGGCCATCTGCTCGTCCGCGACCACCCCGCGGGTGTAGGCGTCGATGGTCCAGTCGATCTGCTCGGCGGTGAGCGTGCCCTTGTCCCGCTTGGTGCGGATGATGTCGACGGCGTCGAAAGGTTCGGTCATGGTCTACTCCAGGTTCGCGTCGGGGCGGGGCGGGCCAAGGTGTTCCGGGCCGAAGGCATCGGGCAGCACCTCTTCGATGGTTTTGATGCCCGAACCGGTCATCAGCTGCATGCCCGGGGTCCGGAATTCGTACAGCAGCTGGCGGCAGCGCCCGCACGGCATCAGGATGTTCCCGGCCCCGTCCACGCAGCTGAACGCGACCAGCCGGCCGCCGCCGGTCATCTGCAGCTGGCTCACCAGCGAGCACTCGGCACACAGCGTCAGGCCGTAGGAGGCGTTTTCCACATTGCAGCCGGAGACGATCCGCCCGTCCTCGGTCAGCGCCGCGGCGCCGACCGGAAAGTCCGAATACGGCACGTAGGCGCGCTTCATCGCCCTGGTGGCGGCCTCGCGCAGGGCCTCCCAGTCGATGTCCGAATCCTTGAAACCCAGGTTCATGTGGTCCCGGTCCCCTCCTGTCAGCCCTTGATGTACGGGATGCCGCTGGCCGCCGGCGCCCGCGTCCTGCCCACCAGCCCGGCCACGGCGAAAATCGTCACCAGGTACGGAAGCATGGCCAGGAACTGGTTGGGCACCGGGGTGCCCAGGAAGCTGAGCACGTACTGCAGGTTGGTGGCGAAGCCGAACAGCAGCGCCGCGAAGAAGGCTCCGACCGGGTTCCAGCGGCCGAAGATCAGCGCCGCCAGGGCGATGTATCCTTGGCCGGCCGTCATGTCCCGGCCGAAGCTGGAGACCGAAACCAGGGTGAAGAACGCCCCGCCGATGCCGGCCACGACTCCGGCCAGCAGCACATTGGAAAAGCGCATCCGGTTGACCTTGACCCCGAGGGTGTCCGCCGCCTTGGGGTGTTCGCCGACGGCGCGGGTGCGCAGGCCCCACTTGGTGTAGAACAGGCCGACGTAGATGACCGCGACCGCCACGTACATCAGGTACCCGACGACGGTCTGCCGGAACAGGATCGGTCCGATGACCGGGATCTCGGCCAGGAACGGAACCGGCAGCACCGGCAGCCGCGGCGGCGAGTTCCAGGTGGCCGCATCGGCGCTCAGCACCGTGGAGAACAGGAAGCCGGTCAGGCCCGAGACCAGCACGTTCAGCACCACCCCGACAATGACCTGGTTGACGATGTACTTGATGCTGAACACCGCCAGCACCAGCGAAACCAGAACCCCGGCCAGGGCGGCGGCCAGCAGGCCGACGAAGGCGTTGCGGGCCAGCGAGCCGGCCACTGCGGCGGCAAAGGCGCCGAAGAGCAGCTGCCCCTCGATGGCAATGTTGACCACGCCGGAGCGCTCGCACAGCACGCCGGAGAGTGAGCCGAAGATCAGCGGCACGGCCAGGGTGACCGAGCCGGCCAGCAGGCCGTAGAGCGCCACGTTCGGCGTCCGGGCGCTGCCGACCACCCAGGTCAGGAAACCCGCCACGAAGAACACCGCGAAGACCGCCAGCAGCCAGCCGGGAACCTGCCGGCCCGCCCGGACCGCCTGGACGGACAGCGCCGCGGCGGCCAGGAGCAGCACCGCGCTGACCCAGCCCACCACCGGGGCGGAGAGCACCAGGTCCGGCAGCACGACCGCGTCGGATGGATCGGAGAGGCGGAACGTGGCTGCATTCACCGGCGCCCCCAGCGCGAAAACCACCAGCGCCAGCACGGCCAGCACGGCCAGGATCACCGGGGTCTTCCAGCTGCGGACGGCACCGGCGGCGCCGGCCGTCTCCGCGGCCTTTGCCGTCATCGTGCTCATGCCGCACCTCCGGTGGCCGCAGGGGAATTCTTCCGGGCGGCCCTGGAGCGGCGCACCTGGCCGGGTTCAGGCAGCCGGAAGATGGCCCTGATCAGCGGCGGGGCCGCAATGAACAGGACGATCAGTGACTGCACCACCAGCACGATGTCGATGCTGGTGCCGGTATTGGTCTGCATGGTCACGCCGCCGGCCCGGAAAGCGCCGAAGAGCAGGCCCGCGGCGAAGGTACCCCACGGCGTCGACCGTCCCAGCAGGGCCACGGTGATCGCGTCGAACCCGAAGCTTGCCGCCACCCCCGAGGTCAGCACCCGTTCTGTGCCGGAAACCTGCGCCACCCCTGCCAGCCCGGCGAGCGCGCCGGCCATGAGCATCACCACCACGTAGCCCTTGGTGACGCTGATGCCCGCGGTCCGGGCCGCCTCCGGGTTGGCCCCGACGGCGCGCAGCTCGAAGCCGACGGTGGAGCGGTTCAGCAGCCACCAGACGAAGACAGTGGCCAGCACCGCCACCACGAAGCCCCAGTGCAGCCGGAAGGCGTCGCCGAAAAGCCGGGGGTACAGGGCCGTGGCGTCCAGTTGCGGGCTGATCGGATTGGTCGAGCCGGGCCGCTGGAAGGCAGGGGTGGTCAGCAGGTACCCGACCAGGTAGATGGCCACGTAGTTGAGCATGATCGTCAGGATCACCTCGTGCGCACCCGTCCTGGCCTTGAGCAGGCCCACCAGTCCGCCCCAGAGCGCCCCGCCGGCCACGCCGGCCAGGATCACCAGCAGCAGGTGCAGGCCCGCCGGCAGGTGCCAGGCGAACCCGACCCAGGCCGCGAACATGGCGCCGATAATGATCTGCCCCTGGGCACCGATGTTGAACAGGCCCGCCCGGAAGGCCAGCGCCACGCCGAGGCCGGCGCAGATCAGCGGCGTGGCCACGGTCAGGGTCTGGGTCAGCGGGTAGACCATCCGGGCGAAGGTGTCGCCCTCGAAATTGAAGACCGATCCTTGGAACAGCGCTGCGTACGCCCCGGACGCCGCGCTCCAGGCCGCCCCGAGCGTGTCGGAGGGCCGGGCAAAGAAGTACGACGACGCGGCGGCCACCCGCTCGTCCGTCAGGGCGATCAGCAGCCCGCCGGCGACCAGGGACAGCACAATCGCCAGGACCGCGACCAGCGCCTCGCCGGTCATGATCCGCTGCAGCAGCGGCCGGGTCCGGCCCAGCTCCGGGTGCAGCTGGCCGCTTTGCGCCGAGGGCGGGACGGCCGGGGGCGGCATCCTGCCGTCGTCGGTCTCCACCGCGGTCTCGAGCCGCTGCTCTTCGGCCTTCGCCTCGGACCTGGCCCCGGAGTGTCCGTCCGGCCGGGCCGGGCCGCGGCCCGGCATCTGCCTGTTCATCTGTCCCCTCCCGCGGTGTCCGCCTGCCGGGCATCCGGCTGCTGCATGGCCCGGGCGTCCTCGGCGGTCATGCCTGCCATCATCAGGCCGAGCATGTCCCGGGAGGTGTCACCGGGCACGATCCCCATGAGCCGGCCGCGGTAGAGCACCGCGATGCGGTCTGCCAGTTCCAGCACCTCGTCCAGTTCGGTGGAGACAATCATCACCGGGGTCCCGTTGTCGCGTTCGGCCACGATCCGCCGGTGCAGGAACTCAATGGAGCCGACGTCGACCCCGCGGGTGGGCTGGGAGGCGATGAACAGCTTCAGCGGCCGGGACAGCTCGCGCGCCATGACCACCTTCTGCTGGTTGCCGCCGGACAGGGTGCCGGCCGCGGCGGCCGCCGACTGGGTCCGCACGTCGAATTCGGCGATCCGCGCCGCGGCGTTCTCCGCCACCCGGGCCGGATTCATGGCCAGGCCCTTGGCGAAGGGTTCGCGGTCATAGCGGTTCAGGACCAGGTTCTCGGCCACCGAGAACGTGCCCACCAGGCCTTGGACGGTACGGTCCTCGGGCACAAAGCCGACGCCGGAGTTGATGATCTCCTTGACCTTCCGCCCCACCAGTTCCTGGCCGTCCAGTGTGATGGAGCCGCTGACATGCTCCTGCAGTCCCAGGATGGCCTCGGCCAGTTCGGTCTGGCCGTTGCCCTGGACACCGGCGACGGCGAGGATCTCGCCGCGGGCGATCGAGAACGAGACCCCGTCCACCACGCGCTGTCCGTTGCCGGCGGTGACGGTGAGGTTCCGGACCTGGAAGGTGACCTCCCCGGGCTGCGCCGGTGCCTTGTCCAGGGCCAGGCTCACGGAACGGCCCACCATCAGGGAGGCCAGTTCCGCTGCCGGGGCCCCAGGATCCGCCTGCCCCACCACCTTGCCGCGGCGGATGACCGTGATGACGTCGGAGACTGCCTTCACTTCGCGCAGCTTGTGCGAGATGAACACGATGGCCTTGCCGTCGGCCTTCAGCTGGCCCATGATGGCCAGCAGTTCATCCGTTTCCTTCGGGGTGAGCACTGCCGTGGGCTCGTCCAGGATCAGCACCTCGGCGTCGCGCACCAGCGCCTTGATGATTTCGGCGCGCTGCTGCACCCCCACCGGCAGGTCCTCCACCAGCGCGTCCGGATCGACGTCGAACCCGTAGGTGTCCGAGATCCTGCGGATTTTGGCACGGGTCGCGTCCAGGTCCAGGAGCCCGCCGGCCTTGGACGACTCACTGCCCAGGGCGATGTTCTCGGCCACGGTGAAGACCGGAACCAGCATGAAGTGCTGGTGGACCATCCCGATGCCGGCAGCCATCGCGTCCCCGGGGCCGTGGAAGGTGACCGGGTCGCCGTCGATGAGGATCCGGCCCGCGGTGGGCTGGTAGAGGCCGTAGAGCACGTTCATCAGCGTGGACTTGCCGGCGCCGTTTTCGCCCAGCAGGCTGTGCACCTTCCCCGGCTCGACCACCAGGTCGATGTGGTCATTGGCCACCAGGGTGCCGAATTTCTTGGTGATTCCCTTAAGTTCGAGCTTCACAACTCCGACCCGTCCTGTCCACCGAAGCAATGTGACTACAGCCTAAACCGACCTGCGCCCGAACAGAACGGACGCCGCCGCCCGGCACGGGTACGGCCGGGGGCGGCGGTCCGGTCCATCCGGGCCTACTTCGGGCTGGCCTCGGATTCGACCTTGATCTTGCCGGAAATGATGTCCGCCTTGATCGTCTCCAGCCCGCTCTTCAGCTCGTCCGGGACGTTCTTCTCCTGGTCGTGGAACGGGGCCAGGGCCACGCCGCCGTTCTCCAGCGTGCCGACGTACGGGGTGTTGTCGAACTTGCCTTCCAGATCCGTCCGGATCACGTCCTCGACGGCCTGGCCCATCAGCTTCATCACGGAGGTCAGGATGAATTCCTCGCCCTTGCCGGCGGTTTCGTAGCCGTCCGCGTCCACCCAGACGACCTTGACGTCCTTGCCCGCGTTGTTGGCCTCGATCACGGCGTCCAGAGTGCCCAGCCCCACCGGCCCGGCAACCGGCATGACCACGTCGGCGCCTTCGTTGATGAAGTTGCGGGTATTGATCTTGCCCTTGCCCTGGTCGTCGAAGTTGCCTACGAAGGTGCCGTTTTGGGCTTCCTTGTTCCAGCCGAGCAGTTCGACGTTGGCGTTGTTCTGCTCGTTGTAGTACTTCACGCCGTCGGCGAAGCCGTCCATGAAGATGGTGACCGTGGGAATCTGGACCCCGCCGTAGGTCGCGACCTTGCCGGTCCCGCTGGTGCCCGCCGCCAGGTAGCCGGCCAGGAAGGCCGCCTGCGCGGTGTCGTAGACAATCGGTTTGACGTTGTCGGTGAACTCCGGATCCGTGTAGTCCACGATGGCGAAGTGCCGGTCCGGGTTCGCCGCGGCGGTCTCCTTGGTGGCATCGCCGAGCAGGAAGCCGACCGTCAGGGTCAGGTCGCAGCCGGCCTGCATCATGCTGTCCAGGTTGGGGACGAAGTCGGTTTCGGCCTTGGACTCGGCTTCCCGGGTCTGGATGCCCAGGTCCTCCTTGGCCTTCATCAGGCCTTCGTAGCTGGACTGGTTGAAGGACCGGTCATCGAAGCCGCCGGCGTCCGAGACAATGCAGCCCAGGTAGTCGGAGGCGCCGGCAGGGGCGGTTCCGGCCGGCTCGTTTTCGGCCGGCGGTGCGCCGCAGCCGGCCAGCACCAGGGCGGAGGCGCCGAGCAGCACGGCCGAGAGACCGGCGCTGCGCCGGACGGCATTGAGGTTGCGCAGGGAGTTCTTCACGGTTCCTCCAGTACAGAAGAAGTATCGCTCCTGGATCCAGGCGCGCAATTATCCCTAGACTAACGCCCGCCGGCCGCAGCATCAGCCGCCGGCGGGGGTTTGGGCAGACATCGTTGGCGATCTGTTACCCGCCGGTAGGTTCCGCCCCGGCCGGCACCGGTCAGGCCGAGGCCGGATGTCCCGCCGCGGCGCGCACCGCCAGCATGGCCGCCGCCGCCATTACCCGCACACCGACGCCAATCGCCTGCTCGTCCGGGGCGTAGTCGCCGCGGTGCAGGTCGAACGTTTCCCCGCCGGGGGTCCGCGTGCCCAGGCGCATCATCGCCCCGGGCACCAGCTGGGTCATCCAGGCGAAGTCCTCCCCGCCCATGGACTGCGGGGTCAGCGTGACGGCTTCAGCCCCCAGTTCCAGGCGCGCCGCTGCCTCCAGCAGCCCGGTCTCGCGCTCGGTGTTGACCACCGGAGGAACCCCGCGGATGTGCTCGAGCCTGACGTCCACCCCGTACGGGGCGGCGACCTGCTGGACCACTTCGTCCACCAGCTCCCCGGCGGCGTGCCAGGCTTCGCCGTCGAGGCAGCGCATGGTGCCGGCCATGACCCCGCGCGCCGGAATAGCGTTCGGCGCGGCGCCGGCCTGGATCTGGCCCCAGACAATGGAAACGGCGCTGCGCACGTCGATCCGCCGGCTGATGACCGCCGGCACGCTGATGGCGATCTGGGCCAGCGCGAAGACCAGGTCCTCGGTCAGGTGCGGCCGCGAAGTATGCCCGCCGCGCCCGGTGAGCTCGATCCTGATGGTGTCCGACGCCGAGGTAATGGCACCGATCCGCGTGCCCACGGTTCCGGCGTCGATGCGCGGGTCGCAGTGCAGCGCCAGGATGCGCGGCACGTCTTCCAGCACGCCCTGCTCGATGACCGCCAGGGCACCGCCGGGCATCGTCTCCTCCGCGGGCTGGAAAATGATCCTGACCCGGCCGTCCAGTTCGCCCTCGATCTGCAGTTCGCGCAGCACCAGGGCCACACCCAGCATTACCGTGGTGTGGATGTCATGGCCGCAGGCGTGGCTGATGCCGCGGTTCGCGGATTCATACTCCAGGCCGGTGTCCTCCAGGATCGGCAGCGCGTCGATGTCCGCCCGCAGCCCGATGATCACCGGGCCATCGCCGATGTCCACGTACAGCCCGGTGCCTTCCAGCTCCTTCGGGTCCAGCCCGGCGGCGCGCAGCCGTTCCAGCAGTTTCCCGGTGGTGCGGAACTCCTTGTGCGACAGTTCCGGATGCTGGTGCAGATCGCGGCGGAACCGCTTCAGCTCATCGAGCAGGGGGGCCGTCCACACGCCCATGTTCGGGATCCTGACCGAGCTCTCTGAAATCTTCTGCACACGAAAACTCTAGCGAGAAGACTGCGGATAGTCCCACCGGGCGTGCCGCCGGCGGACCCCGGCCGCAATGTTGGAGGACGCAGTCAGAGCACGTCGGTGTCGCCGCTGGCCTTCAGGTGCTCGACGGCGGACTTGACCCGCTGCGCGTGCGCCTTGGTGGTGACCAGCAGCGCGTCGGGGGTATCCACCACGACGACGTCGTCGATGCCGATCAGCGCAATCACCCGTTTGGTGTCGGAGACGACGATGCCGGAGGCATTTTCGGCGTACACCCGGGCGCCCTCGCCCAGCACGGTCAGGTTGCCGGTCTCGCTCGCGGCGTTCAGCCGGCCGATGGCGGCGAAGTCGCCGACGTCGTCCCAGCTGAAGGCGCCCGGAATCATCGCCACATCGCCGGCGGCGGCGGCCGGTTCGGCCACGGCGTAGTCAATGGCCGTCTTCGGCAGCGTGGGCCAGACCCGGCGCATCACTTCGCGGCGGGCGGGGGTGTCCCAGGCGGCGGCGATTTCCATCAGCCCGGCGTGCAGCACCGGCTCGTTGGTCTCCAGGTGCTTGAGCAGCAGGTCCACCGGGGCCACGAACATGCCCGCGTTCCAGTGGTAGCCGCCGGCCTCCAGGTAGCCGCGGGCCGTCTCCTCGTCCGGCTTCTCCACGAACTGGGCCACCGCCTGCGCGCTCGGGGCCCCGGCGATCGACATGCCTCCGGCGGTGCGGATGTAGCCGAAGCCGGTGGACGGGTACGTGGGGGTGATCCCGATGGTGACAATGAAACCCTCCGCGGCGGTGTAGACCGCCTCGCGCACCGCCTGCTGGAAGGTCTCGACCGGGGTGATCACCTGGTCCGCGGCGAAGGAACCCATAATGATGGCCGGATCCCGGTGGTGCAGGATTGCCGCAGCCAGGCCGATCGCCGCGGCCGAATCCTTCGGTTCCGGTTCCAGCACCAGGTTGGCGTTCTTGAGGCCGGGCAGCTGCTCCAGCACCGCGCGCCGGTGGGCGCGGCCGGTCACCACCATGGTGCGCCCGTCGGACAGCGGTTCCAGCCGGGCGTAGGTGGCCCGGATCAAGGTGGAGCCGGAGCCGGTCAGGTCGTGCAGGAACTTCGGCGCCGCGGCGCGCGAGAGCGGCCAGAGCCTGGTCCCCACCCCGCCGGCCGGAATGACGCCGTAAAAACGCGCCAGGACATCATCTTCATTCAGTGAACCGAAGGTATTCATCCCTTCAAAGGTAAACCCCGCCGGGGCCGGGGCCTTCATCCTGCCCGGCGATCCACACCGCCGGCCTCGGCCCGCCCGCCCCCGCGACGGCGCGGCGGCGGCCGGCAGGCAGGCAGGGCCGCTATTTAAGAAAGAAAATTGTTGCGTAAATCCCCGGCGCATTTTCCTGATCCGAAACCGGGAAATACTGCTGTTAACTAGCTCACAATGGGCCGTTCGTAAATTGAATAAGCTCTTAGCGAAGCCTAGATTAGTCTTGTTTAAGAGTGCGCTCGCAACGGCGTCATCACTTGCGTGGAAGCCGCGCAAACGCCCGTGCGATGCAGGGAGGTCATTTCGTGTCGAAGACACCAGCAGGAACCCTCTACCGCGGCCGCGAAGGCATGTGGTCCTGGGTAGGACACCGTGTAACCGGCGTCGCAATATTTTTCTTTCTCTTGGTACATGTGCTGGACACCGCGCTGGTGCGTGTTTCCCCTGATGCCTACAACGCAGTCATCGCAACGTACAAGAATCCCTTCATGGCCCTGCTGGAGGCCGGCCTGGTCGCGGCCATCGTCTTCCACGCCTTCAACGGCCTGCGCGTGATTCTCATCGACTTCTGGAAGAAGGGGCCCAAGTACCAGGCCAAGATGCTCTGGGGCGTCATCGGACTGTGGGTTGTCGTCATGGTTCCGTTCCTCATCCGCCACCTTTCGCTTGCCTTTACCGGGGGTCACTAAGTCATGGCTGTTTCCACTGAAATCCAGGCGCCCCGCAGCGGGCGCATCGCACCCGAGTACACGCGCCACGGCCGTTCCAAGGGCAACTTCGAGATGGGCGCCTGGCTCTTCATGCGCCTGTCCGGCGTGGTGCTGGTGGTGCTGATCTTCGGCCACCTGTTCGTGAACCTGATGGTCGGCGAGGGCGTGCACGCCATCGACTTCGGCTTCGTCGCCGGCAAGTGGGCCGATCCGTTCTGGCAGGTGTGGGATCTGTCGATGCTGTGGCTGGCCATGCTGCACGGCACCAACGGCGTGCGCACGATCATCAACGACTACGCGGAGAAGGACGGCACGCGCATCACGCTCAAGACCATCCTCTACGTGGCCTCCGCCGTCATTGTCGTCCTGGGCACCCTGGTGATCTTCACCTTCGATCCGTGCCCGGCCGGCGCCGCCGCCGAACTGCTGCCGTCCTTCTGCCAGGCATAGTTCCGGCAGCCGGCCCGGGACAGGAACTGCCCGGGCCGGCGCCCGCACTCCCCCATCTTTAGATCCAACAGAAAGAGCATCCAGCATGCAGGTCCACAAGTACGACGTCGTCATTGTCGGTGCCGGTGGCGCCGGTATGCGCGCCGCGATCGAATCCGGCCAGCGCGCACGAACCGCAGTACTGACCAAGCTCTACCCCACCCGTTCACACACCGGCGCAGCCCAGGGCGGCATGTGCGCCGCCCTGGCCAACGTCGAGGAAGACAACTGGGAATGGCACACCTTCGACACGATCAAGGGTGGCGACTACCTGGTGGACCAGGACGCCGCGGAGGTCATGGCGAAGGAAGCCATCGACGCCGTACTTGACCTGGAAAAGATGGGCCTGCCGTTCAACCGCACGCCCGAGGGCAGGATCGACCAGCGCCGCTTCGGCGGGCACACCCGCGACCACGGCAAGGCCCCGGTCCGCCGGGCCTGCTACGCCGCGGACCGCACCGGGCACATGATCCTGCAGACGCTCTACCAGAACTGCGTCAAGCACAACGTCGAGTTCTACAACGAGTACTACGTGCTGGACCTGCTCGTCCTCGAGGAGGACGCCGTCCGCGAGGACGGCACCGCCTACAAGCAGAAGCGCGTGGCCGGCGTCGTCAGCTACGACCTGGCCAGCGGCGAAATCCACGTGTTCCAGGCCAAGTCCGTGGTCTTTGCCTCCGGCGGTGTGGGCAAGGTCTTCAAGACCACCTCCAACGCCCACACCCTGACCGGCGACGGCATGGCCATCGCCTTCCGCCGCGGCATTCCGCTGGAGGACATGGAGTTCGTCCAGTTCCACCCCACCGGCCTGGCCGGCCTGGGCATCCTGCTCTCCGAGGCCGCCCGCGGCGAAGGCGCCATCCTGCGCAACTCCGAGGGCGAGCGCTTCATGGAGCGCTACGCCCCGACCATCAAGGACCTGGCGCCCCGCGACATCGTGGCCCGCTCCATGGCCCTGGAGGTGCGCGAGGGCCGCGGCTGCGGCCCGAACAAGGACTATGTGCTCCTGGACCTGACCCACCTGGAACCGGCGCACATCGACGCCAAGCTCCCGGACATTACCGAATTCGCCCGCACCTACCTCGGCGTCGAGCCCTACACCGAGCCGGTGCCGGTCTTCCCGACGGCGCACTATGCCATGGGCGGCATCCCGACCAACATCAAGGGCGAGGTGCTGCAGGACAACGACACGGTCATCCCGGGCCTGTACGCTGCCGGCGAGGTGGCCTGTGTGTCCGTCCACGGCTCGAACCGCCTGGGCACCAACTCCCTGCTGGACATCAACGTCTTCGGCAAGCGCGCCGGCATCTACGCCGCCGAGTACGCCCAAACCGCCGATTTCGTCGAGGTGCCCGAAGGCGCGGATGCGGACACCATCCGCCTGGTCGAGAGCGTGCGCAACGCCAACGGCACCGAGCGCGTGGCGCAGCTGCGCAAGGAACTGCAGGACACCATGGACGCCAACGTCCAGGTGTTCCGCACCGAGCAGTCCCTGAACGAGACGCTGAACGTCATCGCCTCGCTGCGCGAGCGGTACCGGAACATCAGCATCCAGGACAAGGGCAAGCGCTTCAACCTGGACCTGCTCGAGGCCGTGGAGCTGGGCTTCCTGCTGGACATGGCCCAGGTCATGACCGTGGCCGCGCTGCACCGCAAGGAATCCCGCGGCGGCCACTTCCGCGAGGACTACCCGGACCGCGACGACGCCAACTACATGCAGCATTCCATGGCCTACCTGGACGACACGGCACAGGCCGGGACTGTCGCCGGCATCCGGCTCGATACCAAGCCGGTTGTCTTCACGCGCTACGAACCGATGGTGAGGAAGTACTAATGACCGCGCAGAATACCGAACCCGTCGAGCCCGCCTCGAAGGTCGACCTGGCTCCCGGCGTCGGGGGCGGCGGCGAAATCCCCAGCTTCGACATCACGCTGAAGGTCCGCCGGTACAACCCGGAGGTCTCCGAGGAAGCCCGCTGGGACGAGTTCAAGCTGACCATGTACGGCACGGACCGCGTGCTGGATGCACTGCACAAGGTCAAGTGGGAGCATGACGGCTCGGTCTCCTTCCGCCGTTCCTGCGCCCACGGCGTGTGCGGCTCCGATGCCATGCGCATCAACGGCCGCAACCGGCTGGCCTGCAAGACGCTGCTGAAGGACCTGGACACGTCCAAGCCGATCACCGTCGAGCCGATCAAGGGCCTGCCGGTGGAGAAGGACCTGATCGTGGACATGGAGCCGTTCTTCCAGTCCTACCGCGAGATCATGCCCTTCCTGATCAGCAGCGGCCACGAGCCCACGCGCGAACGCCTGCAGTCCCCCGAGGACCGCGAGCGGTTCGATGACACGACCAAGTGCATCCTCTGCGCCGCCTGCACCTCGTCCTGCCCGGTCTTCTGGACCGACGGGCAGTACTTCGGCCCGGCCGCCATCGTCAACGCGCACCGCTTCATCTTCGATTCGCGCGACGACGCCGGCGACATGCGCCTGGAGATCCTCAACGACAGGGAAGGCGTGTGGCGCTGCCGCACCACCTTCAACTGCTCCGAGGCATGCCCGCGCGGCATCCAGGTGACCAAGGCGATCGCCGAGGTCAAGCAGGCCGTACTCAACCGCAGGATCTAGACCCGCCCACCCACACCAGTGCACGAAGGCACCGGTCCGCCGCGCAGGCCGGACCGGTGCCTTCGTGCTATCCCCGGACCGCTGCCCGGTCCACAGCAGGCTGCAGGCACAAGGAGGACGGATGCCAGGGATTGAACAAGTCAAGTTCGCCGGGCTGGGCGGCACGGTGCTGGCCGGGACCGTCGACCTGCCGGACACGCAGGTCCGGGCGTGGGCGGTCTTCTGCCACGGCTTCGCCCTGGGCAAGAACAGCGCGGCGGCCGCGCGGATCTCCAAGGCCCTGGCCCGGCACGGCATCGGCGTGCTGCGCTACGACGCGGCCGGCATTGGTGCCTCGACCGGCGACTGGCACGACGGCACCTTCACCACCAAGGTCGCCGAAATCGGCTGCGCGGCGCGCTTCATGCGGGAAACGGGCCGCACCATCTCGCTGCTGATCGGCCATTCCCTCGGCGGCGCCGCGGTCCTGGACGCGGCCCCGGACCTGGACGAGGTGGACGCCGTGGTCACCGTCGGCGCCCCGTTCGAGCCCCGGCACGTGGTCCACCTCTTCGACCATGTGCTCGACGACGTCCTGGCCCACGGCGCCGCCGACATCACGCTGGGCGGCAAACGCCTGCGCATCCGCCGGCAGCTGGTCCATGACCTGGAACAGGCGGACCTGACCGCCCGGATCGCCTCGCTGGACCGGCCGCTGCTGGTCATGCACTCCCCCACCGACTCGACGGTGGGCGTGGAGAACGCCGGCCGGATCTTCCAGGCCGCCCGCCATCCGAAGTCCTTCATTTCCCTCGAAGGCAGCGACCACCTGCTGACCGACCGGGTGCAGAGCGACCGGGCCGGACTGATCATCGCTGCCTGGGCGAACCAGTACCTGGAGCTGGAAGATCCCATCGGCTGACCGTGAGCGGACCGCCCGCCGGAACCTTCGCCGTGCCGCGCCGCAGCGCCCAGGAGTGTCTGCGGATGCGCCGCGCCCTGCGGCTCAGGTGCCGCCGGGCTTCGGCGTCGGCCTTGCCCAGGGCCCCCCACGCGGTGGCGAGCAGGTACAGCTGGCTCAGGAAATAGAACCAGACGAACAGCCCCAGGATCACCGCGAACGGTGCCAGCAGCGGATTCCGGGAGACGCTGGCGAGCAGGACCGAAGCGAAGTAGCGCAGCACGGTGCTGCCGACGCCGGCGATCAGCGCCGCCTGGAACATCACCGGCCGGGGCATCCGCAGCCCGGAAGCGGCCCGGAACAGGATGACCGCCACCAGCATGTCCAGCAGCAGCATGACCAGGATCCCGCTGGTCCTGGTCAGCGGCCCCGCCACCGCAGCGTCCAGCCGCAGCAGGTCGACGACCAGGTCCAGCACCGTACTGGCGGCTGCCGCCACGGCGGTGGTGATGACCAGCGCCACCGCCAGCACCAGCAGCGTGCCGCTGTCCTTGAGCTTGACGAGCACCGGGTTCGCCTCCAGCGGCGGCAGGTCGAAAACTCCCCGCATCCCTTCGCGGAGGCTGGCGATCCAGCGCAGCGCGGTCAGGACCATGGCCGCGAGGGAAACCGCCAGCGTCACGCCCAGTGCGCCGCCCTGGGAAAAGAGCTGCTCCGGGGTGGCCAGACCGCCGCCGCCGGTGTTGATCAGCCCGGGCGTGGAGTCATTGACGACGTCGACGACGAGTTTCTGCAGCTGGCGGTTTCCGGAGACGATGATCCCGAACACCGAGAACCCTGCCACCAGCATGGCGGCCACCGAGAAGAACATGTTGTAGGCGCTGCCGGCGGCCATCAGCGGCCCGTGCCGCATGTCGTAGAGCCGCCAGGCCCGCACCGGGCGCAGTGTTTCGAACCTGGCCGCCAGGTAATGGAACCAGGCGGCGGCGGCCCGGATACCGCCGGCGCGCCTGGCCTGCAGCAGCGCCCGCCGCTTTCGCAGCATGTGCAGTGTCAGCGCCTGCCGGTCCAGCGGATGCGGTCCGCCCCTAGCGCCCTTCTGCTCCCGGACCGGCGTCTGCGTCAAAGCTCAGCTCTTCCCGTAGGATCCACACGCCCGACGGGTCGTGCTCGTACAGGCCCATGCTACTGACCGTGAATGACGCCGTATACCCGGCCAGCTCGTACTCGGCGGCGTCCATGCTGGCGTGGCTCACACCGTGCGCGACGGTGACGTGCGGATGGAACTCGAACTCCAGGTCCCTGGCCAGCGGCCCGGACTGCAGCTTCCGGTGCAGCTCGACGCAGGAGTCGAAGCCCTCGGAGACATTCACGTAGACCACCGGGGAAACCGGCCTGAAGGTGCCGGTGCCCTGCATGGTCACCGTGAACGGTGCCTGCTCGCGCGCCACCTGGCGCACATGCTCGGCAGCGGCATCCCAGTCGGTGACCGGGGTGGTGGTGACCAGCGTGATGTGCGGCGGGATGACGGCGGCCAGCGGGTCGCCGAAGGACGCCCGCCAGTTCTCCAGCTCGGTAGCCATCGGTTCGGGGATCCCGATCACCACGCCGGCCAGGCCCACTGCCGCGGCAGGTTCCGGGGCGTCCAGCCCGGCGATGCCGGCCTGGAGCGCGATGCTGCTGTCCCGGAACTGGCGGCTCATTGCTGGCGCGGGCTCCCGGGACGGAGGAACCCGACCTTGTCGTACACATCGGCGAGCGTGGCCGAGGCGATCCCGCGTGCCTTCTCGGCGCCGCGGGCCAGCAGCCGGTCCAGCTCGGCCGGGTCGTCGAGCAGCTCGTGCGCCCGCTGCTGGATCGGGGTCAGGGTCTGCACCACGATCTCGGCCAGGTCGGTCTTGAGGTGGCCGTACATCTTGCCTTCGTAGTCGGCCACAAGCTGCTCCACGCTCCTGCCGCTGAGGCTGGCGTAGATGGTCAGCAGGTTCGAGATGCCGGGCTTGGCCTCGCGGTCGAAGCTGATCCGGGTGCCGTCGTCGGTGACCGCCGACTTGATCTTCTTGGCCGCCTGCTTGGGGCTGTCCAGGATATTGATCAGGCCGGCCGGGGATTCGGCGGACTTGGACATCTTGGCGCGGGGCTGCTGCAGATCGTAGATCTTCGCCCCCTCCTTCTGGATCACCGGCTCCGGAACGACAAACGTCTCGCCGAAACGGTGGTTGAAGCGCTGGGCGAGGTTCCGGGCCAGTTCCAGGTGCTGGCGCTGGTCCTCGCCCACCGGCACGCCATAGGGCCGGTAGAGCAGGATGTCCGCAGCCATCAGCACCGGGTAGGCGAACAGCCCGACACTGGCCTGGTCGGAGCCGTGCTTCTGGGTCTTGTCCTTGAACTGGGTCATCCGCGAGGCTTCGCCGAAGCCGGTGATGCAGTTGAGCACCCAGGCCAGCTCGGCGTGCTCGGGCACGTGGGACTGGACGAAGAGCGTGCACTTGTCCACGTCGATGCCGCCGGCAATGTACTGCGCGGCGGTGATCCGGGTGCGCCTGGCCAGGTCCGCCGGATCGTAGTCGACGGTGATGGCATGCATGTCCGGGACGAAGAAGATCGCATCGTACTCGTCCTGCATGGCCACCCAGTTGACCAGCGCGCCCAGGTAGTTGCCCAGGTGCAGGGAGTCGGCCGAGGGCTGCATTCCGGAGAGCAGCCGCTGGCGCTGTCCGGCGGCCGCGGACGACGGCGCGCCCGCCTTCGGTGCCGTGGCGGTGGTATCAGTGGTGCTGGCAGTCATGGAATGAAGGGAACTTTCTAGAACTGGTAGTCGATGACCACCGGTGCGTGGTCGGAGAAGCGGGCATCGTAGGAGGCGGCGCGGTCCACGACGGCGTTCAGCGCAAGCGCGGCGAGCTCCGGCGTGGCCATGTGGTAGTCGATGCGCCAACCGGTGTCCTTGTCGAAGGCCTGCCCGCGCCAGGACCACCAGGTGTAGGGTCCGTCCACGTCCCCGGCCAGCAACCGGTGGACATCGGTGAAGCCGATCTCGTCGCCGAAGAACCGGTCGAAGTAGGCACGTTCCTCGGGCAGGAAACCGGCCCGCTTGACGTTGCCCTTCCAATTCTTGATGTCCAGGGTGGTGTGGCCGACGTTCAGGTCGCCGACCACCAGGGTGTAGTCCCGGGTGGACTTCAGTTCGGGCAGCCGGCCGGCCATGGCATCCAGGAAGCGGTACTTGTCCACCTGCTTCGGCGTGTCCGCCTCGCCGGAATGGACGTAGGCGCTGACCACGGTGAACACCTTCGTGCCGGTGCCGGCGTCGACCTCGAAGTCGGCCTCGACCCAGCGGCCGGAGGTGGCGAAGTAGTCATGGCCGATGTGCCCGCGGGTGGCCACCGGCGCCTGGCGGGAGGCGATAGCCACGCCGGCGCGGCCCTTGGCCTCCGCCTCGGCATGCAGGATATGCCAGCCGTCGCCGAGCAGTTCGCGGACCACCGCGTCCGGCGCGCGCACTTCCTGCAGGCACAGGATGTCCACGTCCCGGTCCGCCAGCCACGCGTCCATGCCCCGCTTGTAGGCGGCACGGATACCGTTGACGTTCACGGACGCGACCCGCAGCCGCGGTCCTGTACCGGCCGCTGCGGCGGCCTGGGGTGCCTGCACGATTGCTTCGGTTGCCAAACTCACTCGACTACCTTACCCGCGCCGGATGATTAGTTGACAACCGTGCCGCTGACCGGCTCGCCGCCGTCGTCCTTCTTAATCATGCCGCGGCCGTTGTGCGCGGTGATCTCGATGGTTTCGAGAGCGCGCTCGACCATGCCGCTGTCCTTGCCCAGGTAGTCGCGGATCACGCGGGCCTGCACCTGGACGATCTTGAAGCTGTGGTCCAGCTTCTGGTCCCGCACGGCGTTGATCCGGGTGACCTCCTCTTCCACCAGCTCGGTGCCGCCGTGCGGCCCGCTGCCGTGCCGGGACGCCTGGCCGGCGAGGTCGGCCTGGATGGTGGCGAACTTCTCGCGGGCCTTCCGGGTGGCCCCGCGCACGCCGAACACCACGAAGGCGGCCAGGACCAGCCAGCCCAGCGAAATGATGGCCACGATCCAGCCGATCACGTCGTTCTGGTTCGCGGCGAAGACCACGGCGACCAGGAACACCAGCACCATCACGGCCATGCCGATATTGCCTGCCTTGAACGGCCAGCCCCGGGGTGCGGAGGTGGCGGCGGGCGGGAGGGAGTTATTGCCGAGTGAACGCATGGGGCCATTGTCTCAAATCCGCGCACCGGCTTCCGCGCCTTCCACCGGAGGCGAACGGACAGCGCCGCAGTGACGTCCGCCGCAAACGGGCGCAGCGGCGGGTGCGGCGGTCAACCCGCCGGGGTCCAGCCCAGCTGCGGCGCGATCCGCTCGGCGGCCAGCTGCAGCGTCCGCCGGTGCAGTTCCGGCGACCCCACGGACGGCAGCGCCACCGTCAGGTGCGTGGCCTGCTGCAGGGCCTCGTCGGCCAGCAGCGCCGCCAGAATCGCCTCCGGATCCCCGTGGTACGCCGGGCTGTACCGCAGGGCGGCGCCGGAAACCGGCCGGCCCTGCGCGTCCATGCGCGCGGCATAGAAGGCCAGCCAGTCCTGCAGCTCCTCGCCGTCGGTCCCGGTCAGATAGGGCAGGATGATCCGCGAGACGCTGATCCGCGGGGCGCGCTGCGGCTCCTGCCGGGCCAGCACCTGCTTGTAGGCGCGGATCTGTTCGGCCTGGCGCACATCGAAAGGCTCGCCGGTCTCTTCGGTATTCAGCGTCGAGACCTGCAGATCGAAGCCCTGCCG
This sequence comes from Arthrobacter mobilis, assembly GCF_012395835.1. Classification (GTDB taxonomy): domain Bacteria; phylum Actinomycetota; class Actinomycetes; order Actinomycetales; family Micrococcaceae; genus Crystallibacter; species Crystallibacter mobilis. The sequence goes on along the minus strand of NZ_JAAZSQ010000001.1, from coordinate 283,524 downwards.
GGCCGCCTGCTCCGCCGAGGCCAGGCTCCCGGCGCCGTACCACAGCCGGCGCGCCAGTTCAGGAGCCGGCGGGGTCAGGGTCAGCTCGTCGCCGGCCGGCAGGGTGGAAAAGGGCTCCTCCAGCACCGCGAGGACGTCCCCGCGCAGCGCCGCGAGCAGGCGGGAGAGCCGGCGCTGGACCTCGGCGCGGAAATCCGGGCCGCCGGCGGCGAACAGCTCCTCCAGCACCGGTGCCGGGTAGCCGCTGCTCAGGCCCAGTTCCAGCCGGCCGCCGCTGAGCAGGTCCAGGTTGGCCGCGTCCTCGGCCAGCCGGACCGGATCCTCGTACCGGACGGGCACGACGCCGGTCCCCAGCCGCAGCCGGCCGGTCTGCTGGGAGACCGCGGTCAGGAAGATCAGCGGGGAGGACAGGAACGGCTCGAAATGCCGGTTGCGCACCCAGCCGGCGTCGTAGCCGAGTTCCTCGGCCCGGCGGAACAGCCCGATGCCGTCCTGCAGCGCCCGCGCGGCATCCGCCGGACTGGTCCGGCGGCCGGCGTTGTGGACGAAGCTGAGGAAGCCCAGCTCCAGGCGCTGCCCGGACGGCGGGTTTGTTGACGAATCAGCCGGCACGCCGCCAGCATACCGCCGCTACCACTGGACCAGGCAGAACGGATGCCCCGCGGGGTCCACGTAGACGCGGAAGGTGCCGGTGCCGGAGTCCATGCTCGTCGCGCCCAGCTGCAGCACCAGTTCCTCGGCGATGTCCAGGTCCCGGACCTTGACATCGATATGCATCTGCTGCGGATGCTCCTGCCCCGGCCACTGCGGCGGCTCATAGTCGTCAACCTGCTGGAAGGCGATGGCGGGCCGGTCCGGCGCATCCCCGATGCTGATCCAGCCCTCGGCATGCTGGACCCTGATCATGCCCAGCAGCTGCTCATAGAAGGTTGCCAGCTTGTCCGGGTCGGCACAGTCAATGACCAGTGCCTGCCATGTGCCAATCATCGCCAGCTCCTTTTCAGGTACAGGATGCTCTCGTGCAGTGTGCTCTCATGCAGTGGGGCCGGATGCCGTCGGCTCCTTCCATCATGGCCCGGCCCCGGACAGTTGGCTAGCACGCAATGACCTAAGAGAGCTGCCGGGGGTCCCCGTCCTGAGCTTGCGAAGGCGGGGCGGGCAGCGAACGCTAGCTGAGGAACAGGCGGCGCAGCCGCGCGGTGGTCAGGACCAGCCCGAGCAGGATCATCACCAGGTAGTAGAGGATGTGCAGGCCGGTGGCCGCGGTCACCGCACCCGCGCTGAGCTGGCGCAGCAGCTCCACCCCGTGCCACAGCGGCAGCGCCTGGACCATCCACTGGACCGGCTCCGGGTAGACGCTCAGCGGATAGAAGGTCGCGGAGAACAGGAACATCGGCAGCATGACGAAGCTGATCCAGTCCATCTGCTGGAAGGTCTTCATGAAGCTGGTCACGCCCATCCCGAAGGAGGCGAACCCGAAGGCCACCAGCACCGCGGCCGGGACCATCAGCAGCGCCCACGGCGCCGTGACCAGGCCCATCACCCCCATCACGGCCGTGAAGCCGGTGGCGTAGAGCGCCCCGCGCAGCAGCGCCAGCAGGATCTCGCCCAGGGCCACATCCAGCGGACCCAGCGAGGTGTTCAGCATCCCCTCGTACAGCTTGGCGTAATTGAGCTTGAAGAACACGTTCCAGGTCGAATCGTAGACCGCGCCATTCATCGCCGAGACCGCCAGCAGGGCCGGCGCGATGTAGTTGGCGTACCCGATCCGTTCCCCGCCCGGCCCCTCCACGGTCCCGATCAGCGACCCCAGGCCGACGCCCATCGCCACCAGGTACAGCACCGGCTCCACGAACCCGCTGGCCGTGATGGCCCAGTTGCTGCCCCAGGTGGCCTTCAGCCCGCGGGCGAACACGGCGCGCACGTTGCCGGCGTAGAGCGAGGCCAGCGGACGGCCGGACAGGACCGGCAGCTGCGCCGGCTGCTTCCGGCTGGTCCCGCCCAAGGTCTGCCGGCTCATGTCCCCAGCCGGCGCGCATAGACCCGCCGGGCCAGCAGCCAGCCGGCTGCCGCCAGCAGGGCCAGGTAGCACACGCGCAGGACCGTCAGCCAGGCCGGCTCCACCTGCCCGTAGCCGGCCACACGGCCCAGTTCGGTGGAGTGCCACAGCGGCGAGATCCAGCCGAACCAGCGTACCGCCGGCGGCATGGCCTCCAGCGGAAAGAACGTCCCGGAGAACAGGAACAGCGGCATCACGACAAAGCGCTGGACCAGGGCGAACTGGCCCTTCTCGTCTTCGATCCCCGAGGCGTAGGCCATCAGCGGCAGCCCGAAGGCGAACCCGCCCAGTGCCGCGGTGGGGATCATGGCCCAGCCGGAAGCCTCCGGCACCGCCCCGAACAGCAGCAGGAACAGGAAGTACAGCCCGCAGGTCAGCAGCAGCCGGCACAGCACGCCCAGGCAGTGGCCGTTGACCAGCTGGCGGCTCGCCAGCGGGGTGGCCTGGGGCCCGTAGTAGGTCCGCCGCCACTTGAAGCCGGACATCACCGGATAGGTGTTTTCCTCCGCCGCCACCATGATGGCCGCCGTCGCCAGCAGGGCGGGCGCGACGAAAACCAGATAGGGCACCGCGCGGCCGGCACCCAGCGGAACGCCGCCGGCACCGGTGTTGGCATCCACCAGCGCGGCCAGGCCCACCCCCATGGCAAACAGGTAGACCAGCGGCGTGCCTACGGCGGTCAGGAGCACCGTCCAGCCGTAGCCGCGCATGGCGCGCAGCCAGTGCTCCAGGACGTACAGCGACCCGAGCCGGCGCACCCTGGCCGCCGACTCCAGCGGGGACAGCGGCGGACGCAGTCCGTCCCGGGCCGGCAGGCCGCCGGCCGTGCCGGCTGCGTTGTTGGTGGTCCGCCGGATCTCAGTCAATCAGGCTCCTGCCGGTCAGGCGCAGGAACACATCCTCCAGGCTCGAACGGCGCACCAGCGACGTCAGCGGGCGCAGCCCGCGGCCGGAGACCTGCTCCAGTGCCGCCTCGCCGTCATCGGCATAGATCAGCACACGGTCCGGCAGCGCTTCCTGCCGCTCGCCAATGCCGCCCAGTTCGGCGGCCACCGCGGCATTGCGCTCCGAGCCGAACCGCAGCTCGAGCACCTCGCGGGTGGAATGTTCGCGGATCAGCGCGGCCGGGGAACCCTCGGCCATGATCCGGCCCTTGTCCACCACAATCAGCCGGTCGCACAGCTGCTCCGCCTCGTCCATGTAGTGGGTGGTCAGGATCAGCGTAACCCCGCTCTCCTTGAGCCGGAAGAGCCGGTCCCACAGGATGTGCCGGGCCTGCGGGTCCAGCCCCGTGGTGGGCTCGTCCAGCAGCAGCATACGGGGGTCGTTGACCAGCGACCGGGCGATGGTCAGCCGCCGCTTCATCCCGCCCGAGAGCGCATCGACCTTGGCCCTGGCCTTGTCCGCCAGCTGGGCGAACTCCAGCAGCTCGTCGGCCTTGGGCCGCAGGTAGCTGTGCGGCAGGCCGAAATAGCGCCCGTAGACGATGAGGTTGTCCCGCACCCGCAGCTCCTGGTCCAGGTTGTCCTGCTGCGGCACGACGCCGAGGTGCGCCCGGATCTCGGGACCATGGCGGTCCGGATCCAGCCCCATGATGGCCAGCTCCCCCGAGGTGCGCCGGGAGACGCCGCCGATCATGCGCATGGTGGTGGACTTGCCTGCCCCGTTGGGGCCGAGCAGGCCGAAGGATTCACCGGCCCGAACCTGGAAGGAGATGGCGTCGACCGCGGTGAAGTCGCCGAACTTCTTAGTCAGGTTCCGCGCGGAAACCACGATGTCCCCGCGGCCGGCGGAATCTGGGCGGTGCGCCTGGGACACCCGGACAGCTTATGCCCGATCCGCCCGGCGCGAAAAGCCATCGACTTACCCGATAACGCCCTTTTCACGGCCGGAAGCGGGCGTCATCCGCCAAGTCGATCAGAGGGGCCGGGGCCGCAGGGTGTTCGGGACCGCGCTTGCCGCATAATTGACCATCGTCCGTGCACGGTCCGTCAGCCGGATGGCTTCGGGCCAGATCATCCGCACTGCAATCGGCTTGACGGCCGGAACGATCGGCCTGGCCACCACCTGCCGGCCCTCGTAGCTGGCATCCACCGCCGGGCGCTGGACCAGCACCGAATAGCCCGCACCCCGCCCCACCAGGGACCGGGTCAGTTCGAAATCCGTGGTGCGGTAACGGATCCGCGGCTGCACGCCGGCATCCTCGAACAGGGACATCGTGTGGTGGCTGCTCGGCGGGGCATCCAGCAGGATCATCGGATCCTCGGCCAGCGCGGCCAGGGTGACCTGTTCCTGGCCGGCGAGCCGGTGGCCGTCCGGCAGCAGCACGTAGGCGGCCACTTCGTAGAGCAGCACGGAGCCCAGCCCGGGCCGCAGGTCCATGTCGTAGACCACCGCCAGATCCAGCTCGCCCGCGAAGAGGCGCTCCTGCATCTCGTCCTGGGTGCCCTCGACGAAATCCAGCTGGACCTTCGGGTGGTTCACCGAGAACCCTTCCAGCAGCACCGGCAGGATGGTCGCGGCCACTGTCAGATAGCAGCCGACCACCAGCGGCCCGGACAGCTCCTGCCCGCCGCTGCTGGCGTTCAGCTCGAGTTCCTCGGCGTCCCGCAGCAGGCGGACGGCGTGCGAGAACAGGTAGGAGCCCGCCGGGGTCAGCGAGACGCCGTGGGCCTTGCGGCGGACGGTCAGCTGGGTCCGGAAGATCCGCTCCAGTTCCCGCACCGCCGCTGCCACGGCAGTCGGGGACACCCGCAGCTCATCGGCAGCGGCGGCAATGGTGCCGGTTTCGGCCACCGCGACGAAGTAGGACAGCTGGCGCAGGGTGTAGCGTGCCATCGGCCCCCTCCCGCCCATTCCAAGCCTTTTCCTTGGATATATCCAACATTTATGAACTTTACCTGAGGATATGACGGCTGCCACACTCGGAGGCAGGACGGATCACGCAGGCGTGCGGCGCCGGCAGAACCTAAGGAGTCAAGGATGAGCATCGCGGCAGAAGCCCGCCCCGTTCCCACCGCGGACTGGGTGACGATCGAGGATTTGTACCGCAACCCGTTCCCGATCTACCAAAAGATGCGCGCCGAAGCCCCGGTGCACTGGGTGCCGGCCGTCAACCGCTACATGGTCACCAGCTTCGAAGCCTGCCACATCATCGAGCAGGACCAGGAAATCTACTCCGCCAACGAAACCGGGTCCCTGATGAAGCGCGCCATGGGCCATTCCATGCTGCGCAAGGATGACCCGGAGCACGACGTGGAGCGCAAGTCCTACGGCGGCGTGCTGCGCCCGCGTGCCATCAAGGAGACGTGGAACGCCATCTTCCAGGAGAACAGCGACAAGTATCTGGCGCAGCTCAAGGCCGCCGGCCCCGGTGCCGACTTCATCTGGGAGTACGCGGCCCCGTACGCGGCCGAGAACCTGCGCCGGATCATCGGCTTCGAGAACGCCACGCAGGAGGACCTGCAGCGCTGGTCCCAGACCATGATCGACGGCACCGGCAACTACGCCGACGACCCGGAGGTCTGGGCCAAGGCGGAGAAGTCCTCGGCCGAGGTGGACGCCGCCATCGACGAGATGCTGCCGCGCCTGCGGCAGCATCCCAACGCGACCCTGCTCTCGGGTCTGGCGGACATGAAAATCCCGCTGGAATCGATCCGGGCCAACCTGAAGATGACCATCGGCGGCGGGCTTAACGAGCCGCGCGACGTGCTCGGCGTCGCGGTCTGGGCCCTGCTGTCCAACCCGGACCAGCTGGCCCAGGTGCTGGCCCAGCCGGCGCGCTTCACCGACGTCTTCGACGAGGCGATCCGCTGGGTGGCCCCGATCGGCATGTACCCGCGCCAGGTCACCCGCGACACCGTCCTGGAAGGCATGGCCCTGCCCGAGGGCGCCCGGCTCGGCGTGGTCCTCGGCGCCGCCAACCGGGACCCGAAGCAGTTCGAGGACCCGGAGACCTTCAACATCAATCGTGAAAAGAAGCCGCACCTGGCCTTCGGCGGCGGCATCCACTACTGCGCCGGAGCCTGGGTGGCCAAGGCCTCGGTGGCGGCCATTGCACTGCCGCAGGTTTTTGACCAGCTGCCGAACCTGCGGCTGGACCCGGAGCACCCCGCGGTCGACGCCGGCTGGGTCTTCCGCGGCATGGTCAAGTTCCCGGTCCTGTGGGACCAGAAGTAACCGTCAGACACCTCAAGGAAAAGGCAGAACCATCATGGCCAAGATCAGTTTCCATCACGGCGACGGCAGCACGGACGTGCTCGAGGTCGAGCCGGGCACCTCGGTGATGCGCGCGGCGGTCACCAACGGGGTGTCCGGAATTGTGGGTGAGTGCGGCGGGCAGGCGATGTGCGCCACATGCCACGTGTATGTGCGCCAGGAGTACCTGGATGCGCTGCCGCCGGTGGGCGATGACGAGGACGAGATGCTCGACTGCACGGTGGACGAGCGCACGGACCGGTCCCGCCTGGGCTGCCAGGTCAAGGTCGGCGACGGCCTGGAGGCGATCGAGGTCGACGTGCCGGAAAGCCAGGTCTAGGGCCGTGGACACCAACGGGAACCCGGGGCAGAGGCCTGCGGAGAGCATTGTGGTGGTCGGCAACGGCCAGGCCGGCATCCAGTTGGCCGACTCCCTGCGCAAGGAAGGGCACTCCGGGCCGATCACCGTGATCGGCGAGGAGGAGCACTTCCCCTACCAGCGCCCGCCGCTGTCCAAGGACTACCTGGTTGCGGCCGCCGGGGGCGGTGCGCCGGCGCCGCTGCCGCTGCGCGCCGGGAAATTCTTCGCGGACAACGACGTCGACTCCCTGCTGGGCGTGGCCGTCGCCGGGATCGACCGGGCCGGGCACACGGTAACGCTCGCGGACGGGACAGTGCTGGGCTACTCCAAGCTGGTGCTGGCCACCGGCGCGGCCAACCGCGGGCTCACGGTGCCGGGGGCGGGACTGGCCGGCATCCACGGCCTGCGCACCCTCGCCGACGCCGAGGCGGTGCACGCCGCGCTGGGCACCGCCCGGCGCGTGGTAGTCATCGGCGCCGGGTTCATCGGCCTGGAATTCGCCGCCGCGGCCCGGGCCCGCGGCCTCGAGGTGACCGTGCTCGAATACGCCGGGAGGCCGATGGCCAGGGCCCTGTCCCCGGCCATGAGCGAGTGGTTCGCCGCCGCGCACGCGGACATGGGCACCGTGCTGCGCCTGGGCGAGGGCATCGCCTCCTTCCAGGACGACGGCGCCGGGCACGTGGCCGCAGCCGTCTCCACCACCGGGACGGTCTACCCGGCGGACCTGGTCCTGGCCGGGGTTGGCGTCAGTCCGCGCACCGAACTGGCCGAGGCCGCCGGCCTGGTCGTGGAGAACGGCGTCGCCGTGGACGCATCCCTGCGCACCTCCGACCCGGACATCTACGCCCTCGGGGACTGCGCGTCCTACCCGCAGGCCCACGCCGGGATTCGGCTGCGTCTGGAGTCGGTGCAGAACGCCACCGACCAGGCCCGCCACCTTGCCCGGACCTTGGCCGGCACACACCCGGACGGGCAGCAGCCCTACGCGGACCTGCCGTGGTTCTGGTCCCAGCAGGGGCCGCTGAAGCTGCAGATCGCCGGGCTGATGCACCCCGGGGACGAGACGGTGGTGCGCGGGGATCCGGCAGCCGGGAAGTTTTCAGTCTTTTGCTTCCGCAGAGGAGAACTCACCGCCGCCGAGTCCGTCAACCAACCCGCCGACCACCTGGCCGCCCGGCGCCTGCTCACCCACAAGCTCCCGCTCACCCCGGAACAGGCAACCGACCCGGACTTCGACCTCAAGGCCTACTCCAAAGCCGTCCCCGTCCCCGCGTGAGGACCGTGCAGGGCTTCCACAGCATAGCTGAGCAGGGCGCGCGCCCGGGCGCTGAGCCTGGTCTGCTCGGGCCAGATCGCCGCCACGGAGGTCCTGCTGGCTGGCGGGTCGAGGGGGCGGACCACCACCTGCCTGCCCTCGATGGTCTGCGGCGGCTGGTGCGGCCGGGACATCAGCAGGGCGTAGCCCAGCCCCCGGCCCACCAGCGCCTGGACCAGCACCACCTGCGGCATGGAGGTCAGGATGTTCGGCTGCAGGCCGCGCTCGGCGAAAACCGTATCGGTATTGGAGGTGCTCGGGCTCGAGTCGTACATGATCAGCGGTTCGGGTGCCAGCTCGGCCAGGTCCACCGCGTCCAGCTTGGCGAGCCGGTGGTCCGGGGGCAGCACGGCCATCAGCTCGGTGTCGTAGATTTTCAGGCGCGCATAGCCGCGCGGCAGGAACATGTCGTAGACAATGGCCAGGTCCAGCAGGCCGGCGTCCAGGGCAGGCAGGAGGTCGTCGTGGGTCCCGACGGTCACCTCCACGGTGACTTCCGGGTGGCGCGCCGGGAAGCCTGCCAGGATGGGCGGCACCACGGTGCTGGCGAAGGTGGCAAACACCCCCAGCTTGACCGGGCCCCTGAGCCGCCCGGCCGTGCCTGCCAGGTCGCTGACCAGCCCCTCGGCGTCGTGCAGCAGGCGGCGGGCCCCCTGGGCAAAGAACTGTCCGGCAGGGGTCAGCTGCAGGCCGCGGGCCTTGCGCCGTACGCACAGCTGCTCGCCCACCGCCTGCTCCAGCGCGGAAATGGCCTGGGAGAGTGCGGACTCGGAAATATGCAACGCGGCCGCGGCCGAACTGAGCGTGGCGTGGTCGGGCAGGGCGGCAAAGAGCTGGAGCTGGCGGAAAGTGAAATCAGGCACAGTTTTTCGGTCCGTCCGAAGATGTTCAGTGATTTTCTGAAGTTTACTAAATGAACTTCACATGTGACACTGGACACCCGGAAAGATCAATAGTTAGCGTTTTCAACCATCTTTCGGAATGCGGTACCGGCCCCAATGGGAAGCCGGGGACTTCAAGCAAGGAACCATGACTATGAGCACACGCTCCCAGAGCCACTCCTCCGCCGCCAACCAGCGGCGCGTGGCCTTTGCAACCATCATCGGCACCACCGTCGAGTGGTACGACTTCTTCATCTACGCGACCGCCGCCGGGCTGGTTTTCGCCAACCTCTTCTTCGAGCCGGCCGGCTCGCAGATCGGCCTGCTGCTGGCCTTTGCGTCCGTCGGCATCAGCTTCCTGTTCCGGCCGCTCGGCGCGTTCCTGGCCGGCCACTACGGCGACAGGATCGGCCGGCGCTGGATGCTGGTCCTCACCCTGATCCTGATGGGCGCGGCCACCACCTTGATCGGCGTGCTGCCCACCTACGAGACCGCCGGCGTGCTGGCCCCGGTCATGCTGCTGCTGCTGCGCATCCTGCAGGGCATCTCGGCCGGCGGCGAGTGGGGCGGCGCCGTGCTGATGGCCGTCGAGCATGCGCCTGCCGACCGCCGCGGCCGGGCCGGTTCCTTCCCGCAGCTCGGCGTGCCCCTGGGCATGCTGCTGGCTTCGGGCGTAACCACGCTGATGACCGGCGTCATCTCCCCCGGTGACGCGTTCGTCGAGTGGGGCTGGCGCGTGCCGTTCCTGCTCAGCTTCGTGCTGATCATTGTCGGCTACGTTGTCCGCCGCGCCGTGGACGAGTCCCCGGTCTTCCAGGAAATTGCCGAAAAGAAGCAGCAGACCAAGGTCCCGGTCGCCGAACTGTTCCGCAAGCACTGGCTGCTGGTGATCCTGGCCGCCCTGGTCTTCGCCGGCAACAACGCTGCGGGCTACATGGCCACCGGCGGCTTCATCCCCAGCTACGCCACCAGCGACGCCGTCGGCATGGAGCGCACCGATGTCCTGCTGGCCATCACCTTCGCCTCCGCGTGCTGGTTCTTCTGGACCGCACTGGCAGGGTTCCTGGCCGACAAGATCGGCCGCAAGCGCACCTACCTGATCGGCTTCACCGCGCAGCTGCTGACGGTGTTCCCGCTGTTCTGGCTGATCAATACCGGTTCGCTGGGCATGCTCTACGTGGCACTGGCGCTGTTCACCATCGGCCTGGGCCTGAGCTACGGCCCGCAGGCTGCCTGGTACAGCGAGATCTTCCCGGCCTCGGTCCGCTTCTCCGGGGTGTCGATCTCCTACGCCCTCGGCGCGATCCTGGGCGGCGCATTCGCCCCGACCATCGCCCAGGCGCTGGTCAACGCCACCGGCAGCAGCAACTCGGTGTCGCTGTACCTGTTCGGCCTCACCATCGTCTCGATGGCCGCCGTGCTGATCCTGCGCGACCGCCGGGGGATCGACCTGTCGATCAACAATCAGGCCGAGCAGGAAGTCGGAGCCACCATCTTCGACAAGCGCCGGGCCGTCTCCACGAAGGAGTCCGTCCAGGCCAACGCCTGACCTGCCCGACCCCGAAGGGGGGAGGTTCCGGCAATCCCGGAACCTCCCCCCTTCCCTTTTCCCGGATTAACCCCGAAATGGGATTCTGCTCCCGGTCCGGACCGGGAGCAGAATCCCATTTCGGGGTAAAAATTTCGGGGTAAAAATCAGTGCGCCTGGCGCTCGGCAGCCTCCACCACGTTCGCCAGCAGCATCGCGCGGGTCATCGGACCCACACCGCCTGGGTTCGGGGACAGCCAGCCGGCCACGCTGCGGGCCTCCGGGTCCACGTCACCGGTGACCCGGGACTTGCCGGTCTCCTCGTCCTCGACCCGGCTGACACCCACATCCAGCACCACCACGCCGGGCTTGAGATCCGCGGCCTTGATCATGTGCGGCATGCCGGCCGCGGCGATAACGACGTCGGCCTGGTTCAGTTCCGCGGACAGGTCCTCGGTGCCGGTGTGCGCCAACGTGACCGTGGCGTTGATGTTGCGCCGGGTCAGCAACAAACCCAGCGGCCTGCCCACAGTCACGCCGCGGCCGACCACCAGCACCTTCCTGCCCTTCAGCTCGATGTCGTGGCGCAGCAGCAGCTCCACGCAGCCGTGCGGGGTGCACGGCAGCGGCGAATCCAGCGGCTCGCTCACGTTCAGCACCAGCTTGCCCAGGTTCATCGGGTGCAGCCCGTCGGCGTCCTTGGCCGGATCGATCCTTTCCAGGATCCGGTTGGTGTCGATGTGCTTGGGCAGCGGCAGCTGCACAATGTAGCCGGTGCAGGCCGGATCGGCGTTCAGCTCGTCCAGGACCGCTTCGAGCTCTTCCTGGGTGATGCTTTCCGGCAGGTCGCGGCGGATGGACTCGATGCCCACCTCGGCGCAGTCCCGGTGCTTGCCGGCCACGTACCACTGGCTGCCCGGATCCTCGCCCACCAGCACGGTGCCCAGGCCCGGGGTGATGCCCTTAGCCTTCAACGCGGCCACGCGCTCGGCGAGCTCGGACTTGATCGCCGCCGCGGTGGCCTTGCCGTCGAGGATGCGGGCCGGCTGTGGGTTGCTGTAAATGTTCACGCTCACCATTCCTCGTGTCCCGGGTACAGCGGGAAGTCCTGGGCCAGCTTGGCCACGCGCTTGCGCAGCATCTCGGTGTCCGCCCCGCCCTTGAGCGCGGTGGCAATAACGTCCGAGACCTCTTCGAACTCGGCCGCGCCGAAGCCGCGGGTGGCCAGCGCCGGGGTGCCGATGCGCAGGCCGGAGGTGACCATCGGCGGGCGCGGGTCGAACGGCACGGCGTTGCGGTTGACCGTGATGCCCACCGAATGGAGCAGGTCCTCGGCCTGCTTGCCGTCCAGCTCCGAGTTGCGCAGGTCCACCAGGACCAGGTGCACGTCGGTGCCGCCGGTGAGCACGGACACTCCGGCACCGGCCACGTCCGGGGCGTTCAGCCGGTCGGCGAGGATGCGGGCCCCTTCCAGGACACGCTCCTGGCGCTGGCGGAATTCCTCGGAGGCGGCAATCTTGAAGGCCACGGCCTTGGCAGCGACGACGTGCATCAGCGGCCCGCCCTGCTGGCCGGGGAAGACATTGGAGTTGATCTTCTTGCCGAACTGTTCCTTGGCCAGGATCACCCCGGAGCGCGGGCCGGCCAGCGTCTTGTGCACGGTGGAGGTCACGACGTCGGCATGCGGCACCGGGTTCGGGTGCAGGCCGGCGGCCACCAGGCCGGCGAAGTGCGCCATGTCGGTCCAGAAGTACGCACCGACCTCATCGGCAATGGAGCGGAAGGCCTCGAAGTCCAGCTGGCGCGGGTAGGCGGACCATCCGGCCACGATCACGTTTGGGCGCTCGGCCAGGGCCTGTTCGCGCACCTTGTCCATGTCCACGCGGAACGACTTCGGATCCACCTCGTAGGCGGCCACCTCGTAGAGCTTGCCGGAGAAGTTCAGCTTCATGCCGTGGGTCAGGTGCCCGCCGTGGGCCAGCGACAGGCCCATCATCTTGTCCCCGGGCTCGATCAGCGCGGACAGGGCCGCGGCGTTGGCCTGGGCGCCGGCGTGCGGCTGGACGTTGGCGAACTCGGCGCCGAAGAGGGCCTTGACCCGGTCGATGGCCAGGTTCTCGGCCACGTCCACGTGCTCGCAGCCGCCGTAGTAGCGCCGTCCCGGGTAGCCCTCGGCGTACTTGTTGGTCAGGACCGACCCCTGGACCTCCAGCACCGAGCGCGGCGCGAAATTCTCGGAGGCGATCATTTCAAGGGTGTCCCGCTGGCGGCCGAGTTCGGCCTCCAGCACTGCCGCGATTTCGGGATCAACTTCGGATAGCGGCAGATTGGTCACAGAGGTGGTGGAAGACGTCACGGATTCTCCTGGGTGGGTGCGTTCTGCTACAGGTCAGGCTACCGGCTGCGGGCGCACCCACGCATATGCGTCGGCAGATTGCAGCAACCGGTTAAAACGTGACCCTCGGCCCAGGCGTGCGATCCGTGGTCTGCACTGTGCGGCCCGCAGCCGGCTTCCCCGCTGCGTTCTGCTGCCGCTTCCTGATGGTGCCCCACCTAACGCCAGTCGCGGCACGCACCATCCTACCGGGCCTGCCCGGCCAGTCCGGAATATCCGCCGGCCGCGGCCCGTTGAGATGTTGACAGTTCAACTAAAAGCGGAGGACCCATGCAGACCTTGGCCGCGGTCGTCATCGGCGCGGGGCAGGCGGGCCTGAGCGCCGCATACCACCTGCAGCGCCGCGGACTGGTCCCTGAACGGGACTATATCGTGCTGGATGCCAACGCCGGCCCCGGCGGGGCCTGGCGCCACCGCTGGCCGTCGCTGACGTTCGACGCCGCGCACGCGCTGCACGACCTGCCCGGCCTGCCGCTGGGGAGGCCGGACCCGAAGGAGCCGGCCTCCGCCGTCGTCGGACGCTACTACGGCGCCTACGAGCGGCGCTTCGGACTGCCGGTCCACCGGCCGGTGCGCGTCCGGGCCGTCGAAGCGGCCGGCGGAGGCCTGCTGCGGGTGGGCGGTGCCGGCAGCGAATGGCTGGCCCGGTCCGTGGTCAACGGCACCGGCACCTGGGACCGTCCGTACTGGCCCTGGTACCCGGGCCTGGAGACATTCCGCGGCCGCCAGCTGCACACCCACGACTTCCGCTCCGCCACCGAGTTCAGCGGCCGGCGGGTGCTGGTGGTCGGCGGCGGCACCTCGGGACTGCAGTTCCTGCTCCAACTGGACGCCGCCGGCGCCCGCACGCTCTGGTCCACCCGCCGGCCGCCGCAGTTCACCGATGTCCCGTTCGACGCCGCCTGGGGCACCGACGTCGAACGCAGGGTCAACGAACGCACCCGGGCCGGGCTGCCGCCGCTGAGCGTGGTCACCTCGACCGGGCTGCCGCTGACTGCGGCATACCGGGCCGGGATCGAATCCGGCGTGCTGGTCTCCCGCGGCCGGCTCGGGCGCCTTACCGCCGGCGGCGTGGTCTTCGCCGACGGTTCGGCCGAACCGGTGGATGTGATCCTCTGGGCCACCGGCTTCCGCGCCGCGCTGGACCACCTGGCCCCGCTGCGCCTGCGCGAACCCGGCGGCGGTATCCGGATGGCCGCAGACGGCGTCGGCGTGCCCAAACGTCCCGGACTCTTCCTGGTCGGCTACGGAGCCTCGGCCTCCACCATCGGGGCCACCCGGGCCGGCCGGGCCGCGGCGCTGGCCGCCGTGCGGTTCCTGGCCGGGCACGACGGCGCCGAGGCGGCCCCCGCCGGGCCGCCGGCCGTCCCGGCAGGGGTCTGATCCGCCCCCTCGCTTCGCTCGGACGGGGCCCCTGCCGCTACGCTGGGAACCGTGACAGAAGCACCTGTGGCCGCGGCCAAACCCAGCACCAAGATTGCCTACAATCTGACCCTGTCCTGCGCGGACCGTCCCGGCATCGTCGCCGCCGTCGCCGGAGTGCTGGCCGAGGCCGGCTGCAACATCGTGGATTCGCAGCAGTACGGCAGCCCGGAGTCGGGGCGCTTCTTCATGCGTGTGGCCGTGAGTACCGAGACGGACTACCAGCAGCTGCACGCGAAGCTGCAGCCGGTGGCCGAGTCCTTCGGGATGGACTGGGGCCTGCACCGCGAGGGCCAGAAGATGCGCACCCTGCTGATGGCCTCCAAGTCCGGGCATTGCCTGAACCACCTGCTCTTCCTGCAGCGCTCCGGCACGCTGCCGATCGAGGTTCCCGCCATCGTCTCCAACCACACGGACCTGGCCGGCCTTGCCGAGTTCTACGGGATCGAGTACCACCACATCCCTGTCACCCCGGACACCAAGGCGCAGGCCGAGGACCGGCTGCGCGCCCTGGTCGCCGAGCACGACGTCGAACTGGTGGTGCTGGCCCGCTACATGCAGGTCCTGAGCAACCAGCTGTGCACCGACCTGCAGGGACGGGCGATCAATATCCATCATTCCTTCCTGCCTTCCTTCAAGGGGGCCCGGCCCTACCACCAGGCCCATGCCCGCGGAGTGAAGCTGATCGGCGCCACCGCGCATTACGTCACCCCGGACCTGGACGAGGGCCCGATCATCGAGCAGGAAGTGATCCGGGTCAGCCACGCCCGGTCGGCCGAACAGTTCGTGGCCATGGGCCGCGACGTGGAGGCACGGACACTGTCCCAAGCGGTGCAGTGGCATGCCGAGCACCGAGTGCTGCTGGACGGCACCCGCACCGTCATCTTCAACTGATCCCGCGCGGCTGGCCTGCGGCCGATTCCGCCCGCCGGCCGCCGGCGCGGCGCCGCGGCATGGAGCCGCCGCCGGGCCGCCGGTAGAGTCTGGGCATGGTCTATCAGGAGCAGGAGCACGCCCCGGCCGATCCACGGCGCACCGCCGAACGCGACGCGTTCATCGACGAACTGGTCGCCGGGCACCGGCACCAGGTGCTCGAAATCGGCTGCGGCATCGGCGAGGACGGCCTGGCCTTCGTGGCCGCCGGCATCAACTACGTGGGCGTGGACGGTTCCGCGGACAACGTCCACCGGGCCCGTGCCCGCCGGCTGGAGGCAGTGGTCGGCACCCCGGACGAGCTGCCGTTCGCGGAAGAGACGTTCGACGCCGCCTGGGCCATGGACGCGCTGGAGCAGGTGGCCAACACGGACCTGTACGGCGTACTGACCGAAATCATGCGCGTGCTCAAGCCCGGCGCCCCGCTCGCCGTGGGGCTGCACTCCGGGCAGGACACCGAAGGCCACGCCTCGGAAACCAGCCGCTTCCTGAGCCTGCGCAGCGACGAGATGGTCAGGAACCTGTTCGAGCCCCATGGGAACATCCGTTCGTTCACCACCTGGGAACTGGCCGACGGCAGCGGGCACTATCAGTTCCTGGTCGTCGCCAAACCCTGAGGCGCCGGCCCCGGCCCTAACGCACAGCGGCTCCCCCCACCCCCGCAGGCTCGGCGGGGCCCAGCCGTTACGCTTGGAGCCATGGCTTACATCATCACCATCGCCGGGAAGACCCCGGCCGTCGATCCGTCCGCCTTTGTCGCTCCCACCGCCACACTCAGCGGGGATGTTGCCCTCGCGGCCGAGGCGAGCGCCTTCTACGGCGTCTCCGTCCGCGGCGACTCCGCCCCCATCCGGGTCGGTGCCGGCAGCAACCTCCAGGACAACGTCGTCCTGCACGCCGACGCCGGCTTCCCCTGCACCATCGGGGCGGGCGTCAGCGTCGGACATTCGGCGGTGGTCCACGGCTGCACCGTGGGGGACAACTGCCTGGTCGGCATGAGCGCGACCATCATGAACGGCGCGATCATCGGCGAGGGTTCGCTGGTTGCCGCCGGCGCCGTCGTGCTCGAAGGCACCCAGGTCCCGCCGCGCTCGCTGGTCGCCGGAGTGCCCGCCAAGGTCCGCCGGGAGCTGAGCGAGGAGGAATACCAGTCGGTGCTGCGCAACGCTTCCCACTACGTCGAGCTGGCCAAGGTGCACCGGGAGGCCAACGCCTGACTCCCCCGGGACGGCCCGGGCCGCCCCGGACGGTGATGGACGAGCGCGGCACCGGCGGCAATGATGGAGCCATGACGCACATCGTGCCCCCGCCCTGCGCCGAACCGGGAGCGCCCAGCCCCATCGAGGCCACCGGCCGGCCGCTGCGCTGGGGCGTGGTCTCCACCGGCAGGATGGCCGGCCGCGTCACCGAGGACATTGCCCGGCTCGAGGACGCCGTGCTGCAGGCGGTCAGTTCCCGCAGCCGGGCCAACGCGCTCGACTTCCGCGAGCGCTTCGGCTTCGCTACCTGTTATTGGGACGACGGCGCCACGCGCGGTTACGAAAGGCTCTTCACCGACCCGGCCGTGGACGTGGTCTACGTGGCGACCCCGCACGGGCAGCACTACGCGATCGCCAGGCGGGCGCTCGAGGCCGGCAAGCATGTCTTGTGTGAAAAGGCCCTGGCCATCAATGCGCGCGAGGCCGCGGAATTGATCGAGCTCGCCCGCGCCCGCGACCTGTTCCTGATGGAAGCCATCTGGAGCCGCTTCCTGCCGGCGCTGAACCGGGCCTGGCAGATCATCGATTCCGGTGAGCTGGGCGCCATCCACTGGGTCCAGGCGGACCTGGGCTTCCCCGCGCCCTACGATGTGTCCTCCCGGCTGTGGAATCCGGCGGCCGGCGGCGGCGCCCTGCTGGAGCTGGCCGTGTATCCATTGACCTGGGCCCTGGGGTCGCTGGGCTACCCGCAGACGGTCACCGCCGTCGGGCACGTGAACGAGGACGGCATCGACGACCAGAATGCCCTGACCCTCACTTACAGCTCCGGCGCCCAGGCGCAGCTGACCTCCTCGCTGCTGGCCTGGTCCCCGCGCACCGCCACGGTGGCCGGCTCGCACGGCTGGCTGCGCACCAATTCGCCGCTGCACAACCCCACGGAACTGGTCATCGAGCAGTACCACGGGCCCGTCCGGACCGAGCGCTTCGAGCAGATCGGCAACGGCTTCACCTACCAGCTGCGCGAGGCGACCCGGTGCATCCAGGCCGGCCTGGCCGCCAGCCCGACCATGCCGTGGGAGCACACGCTCAAGACCATGCGGCTCTTCGACGGCGTGCGCGCCCAGCTCGGCGTCAGCTACGTCAACGACCGCATCCCTGCGGTGGACTAGGAGCAGGCCCTGCCGGGCCTATGCAAGGTCGCGCCACCGTGGTTACGCTCAAGCATGGGCGCCGAAGTCAAGTCCAAAACCTTCAGCCGCGAGCAGCGGACGAAGTACCGGCAGCGGCTGCTGGAAAACCTGGAAGCCTTTGAAAGTTACCTGGCCACCGGGCAGTTCGCCGCCACCGGGACCATCGGCCTGGAACTGGAACTGAACCTGGCCAACGCGGACTTCTCCCCCGCACTGCGCAACGCCGCCGTCCTGGAGGCCATCGCGGATCCGGCCTTCCAGACCGAGATCGGCACTTTCAACATCGAGCTGAACCACCCGGCGCTCTCGATCGCGGGCCAGGGGCTCAAGCAGCTCGAGGACAGCCTGCGCGCCCAGCTCAACCGGGCCGACGAGCGCGCGGCGGCGGCGAACGCGGACATCCTGATGATCGGGATCCTGCCCACGCTCAAGCGCAGCCTGGTGGAGGACATGTCCTGGCTCAGCGCAGGCCGGCGCTATGCGGCGCTGAACACTTCGGTGCTGCAGGCGCGCGGCGAGGACGTGCTGCTGGAACTGCGCGGCATCGAGTCCATCTCCTTCTACGCCAAGAACATTGCCCCGGAGGCGGCCTGCACCAGCGTCCAGCTGCATATCCAGGTGCAGCCGCACGAGTTCGCCCCGGTCTGGAACGCCGCCCAGGTCATCGCCGGCCCGCAGGTGGCCGTCGCGGCGAATTCCCCGGTATTCATGGAAACCCTGCTCTGGCACGAGACACGCATCGACCTGTTCAAGCAGGCCATTGACTCGCGGCCACCGGAAATGCGCAACCAGGGCGTGCGCCCGCGTGTCTGGTTCGGGGAACGCTGGATCACCTCCATCTTCGATCTGTTCGAGGAAAACGTGCGGTACTTCCCGGCCCTGCTGCCCGAACTGAACCGGAGCACCGGCGGGCGCACCCGTGCCGGGGCCCCGCTGCTGCCCGAGCTGCGGCTGCACAACGGCACCGTCTACCGCTGGAACCGGCCGATCTACGACCCCGACGGAGACCTGCCGAACCTGCGGCTGGAGAACCGCCTGCTGCCGGCCGGCCCCACGGTGCTGGACACCATCGCCAACGCCGCCTTCTTCTTCGGCCTGGTGCGCGTGCTGCGGACCGCCGACCGGCCGCTCTGGTCCCGGATGGCGTTCAAGACCGCCGCGGACAATTTCCTGACCTGCGCCCGGAAAGGGCTGGAGGCCTCCGTCTACTGGCCGGGCATCGGCGACATTCCGGTCACCGAGCTGATCCTGCGGCACCTGCTGCCAATGGCAGCCAACGGCCTGGAGCAGCTGGGCGTGGACGGCGACCTGATCGGCAGGTACCTGGATGTGGTGCGTGCCCGGACCCAGTCCGAGCAGAACGGCGCTGCCTGGCAGATCGCCGCCCTCCGCAGGCTCGAGGCCTCCGGCCTGGACCGCAGTACCGCGCTGACCGAGATGACCCGCCATTACTGGGAAAACATGCACACCAACCAGCCGGTACACACCTGGCCGCTGCCCTGAGCTGCGCGGCCGGCCCGCACACGACGGCGGCCCCGCGCTTCCCTGGGGAAGCGCGGGGCCGCCGTCGTTCCCTCACGCAGGTCCGGATCGTTCAGGATCTCCCCTCGCTTCGTTCCTCAGCGGGGAACCCCGATCCTTCACTTGCCGCAGAGCGGGCTACCCGGCCGGCGGACGCGTTACTTGCGCAGCGTCGCGAGGACCTCGTTGAACTTGGCCGACGGACGCATCACGGCCGAGGCCTTGGACTCGTCCGGGCGGTAGTAGCCGCCGATGTCCACCGGCGAGCCCTGGACGGCCAGCAGTTCCTCGTTGATGGCCTGCTCGTTGGCGCCCAGTGCCTCGGCCAGGCCGGAGAAGGCCGAGGCCAGCTCGGCGTCCTCGGTCTGCTTGGCCAGCTCCTGCGCCCAGTACAGGGACAGGTAGAAGTGGCTGCCGCGGTTGTCGATCTCCCCCACCTTGCGGCTCGGGGACTTGTTCTCCAGCAGGAACGTGCCGGTGGCACGGTCCAGCGTGTCCGCCAGGACCTGGGCGCGCTTGTTGCCCGCGGTGGCGGCCAGGTGCTCGAAGCTGGCGGCCAGGGCCAGGAACTCTCCGAGGGAATCCCAGCGCAGGTGGTTTTCCTTCAGCAGCTGCTGCACGTGCTTCGGGGCCGAACCGCCGGCGCCGGTCTCGAACAGGCCGCCGCCGTTGAGCAGGGGCACGATCGAGAGCATCTTGGCACTGGTGCCGAGCTCGAGGATCGGGAACAGGTCGGTCAGGTAGTCGCGCAGCACGTTGCCGGTCACCGAGATGGTGTCCTCGCCCCTGCGGATGCGCTCCAGCGTGAAGGCGGTGGCCTCTTCCGGAGCCATAATCTCGATCTGCAGGCCCTCGGTGTCGTGCTCCTTGAGGTACTCGGTCACCTTGCTGATCAGGTTGGCGTCGTGTGCCCGGTTCCTGTCCAGCCAGAAGACGGCAGGCGTCTTGGAGGCTCGGGCCCGGGTCACGGCCAGCTTCACCCAGTCGCGGATCGGCACGTCCTTGGTCTGGCAGGCGCGCCAGATGTCGCCCGGGGCCACCTGGTGCTCGATCACCACGTTGCCGGCGCCGTCGACGATCTGCACCGTGCCGGCCTGCTGGATCTCGAAGGTCTTGTCGTGGCTGCCGTACTCCTCGGCGGCCTGGGCCATGAGGCCGACGTTCGGTACGGTGCCCATAGTCACCGGGTCGTAGGCGCCGTTGGCGCGGCAGTCATTGATGACCACCTGGTAGATGCCGGCGTAGGAGCTGTCCGGCAGCACGGCCAGCGTGTCAGCTTCCTTGCCGTCCGGGCCCCACATGTGCCCGGAGCTGCGGATCATGGCCGGCATCGAGGCATCGACAATGACGTCGCTGGGCACGTGCAGGTTGGTGATGCCCTTGTCCGAGTCGACCATCGCCAGCGCCGGGCCTTCCTCCAGGCCCTTCTTGATGCCGGCCTCGACGCCTTCGCGCACATCGGCAGGCAGGGCATCGAGCCCGCTGAGGATGGAGGCCAGGCCGTTGTTCGGGCTCAGGCCGGCGGCGGCGAGCTGCTCGCCGTAGGTGGCGAAGACTTCCGGGAAGAAGGCCTTGACCACGTGGCCGAAGATGATCGGGTCGGAGACCTTCATCATGGTGGCCTTCAGGTGGGTGGAGAAGAGTACGCCTTCTTCCTTGGCCCGGGCCACCTGGGCGGCCAGGAACTCGTCCAGGGCCGCAGCGCGCATCACGGTGCCGTCGACGACTTCGCCGGCCAGGACCGGGATGGACTCCTTCAGGACGGTGGTGGTGCCATCCTCGGCGACGAGCTGGATCTTGAAGGTGTCGTCGGCGGGGACGACGACGGACTGCTCGTTGGAGCGGAAGTCGTCGGCCTCCATGTGCGCGACGTTGGTCTTCGAATCCGGGCTCCAGGCACCCATGCTGTGCGGGTTCTGGCGCGCGTAGTTCTTCACCGACAGGGGGGCGCGGCGGTCGGAGTTGCCTTCGCGCAGGACCGGGTTGACCGCGCTGCCCTTGATCTTGTCGTAGCGGGCCCGGATCTCCTTTTCCTTGTCCGAGGACGGATCATCCGGGTAGTCAGGCAGAGCGTAGCCCTGTTCCTGCAGTTCCGCGATGGCAGCCTTCAGCTGCGGGATGGAAGCGCTGATGTTCGGCAGCTTGATGATGTTGGCTTCCGGCGTCTTGGCCAGTTCGCCCAGTTCGGCCAGCGCGTCGCCGATCCGCTGCTCTTCGGTGAGGAAATCGCCGAAGGCAGCAATGATCCGGCCAGCCAGCGAGATGTCGCGGGTCTCCACTTCCACACCGGCGGTCGAAGCGTAGGCCTCGATAATCGGCAAGAACGAATGGGTGGCCAGCATCGGCGCTTCGTCGGTGTGGGTATAGATAATCTTGGCCATTTGTGAGGCGTCTCCCTGCAAGGTCTACGGGTATCAGGAAATCTGATCTGATCTCAACGTTCCCAATTTACCCGAGGAGACCTGCCGGGCGGGTACGACGGCGGGGGCCCGGCTTAACAAAGCCGGGCCCCCGCCGTCGTCGTCCTGACCAAGCCAAGCGGCAGGGGTCCCCGTCCTGAGCCTGCAACGGACGGGGAAGCCGATGAACGTTAGTGGAAGAAGTGGCGCGCGCCGGTGAAGTACATCGTGATGCCGGCCGCCTTGGCGGCCTCGATGACCTCCTCGTCGCGGACTGACCCGCCGGGCTGGACCACCGCGCGGACGCCGGCGTCGATCAGGATCTGCAGTCCGTCGGCGAACGGGAAGAAGGCATCCGAGGCGGCCACGGCCCCGCGGGCCCGCTCCGGCGCGGACGCGCCCTCGACGTTCGCGGCACCGCCCGCCGAATCGGCACCGGCCTCGACCGCCACGCCCAAGGTGTTGGCCCGCTCCACGGCCAGCTTGCAGGAATCCAGGCGGTTGACCTGGCCCATCCCGATTCCCACCGCGGCACCGCCACGGGCCAGCAGGACGGCGTTGGACTTGGCCGCGCGCACCGCCCGCCAGGCGAACGCGAGGTCCGCGAGCGTGGCTTCGTCGGCGGCCTCGCCGGCAGCCAGGGTCCAGTTCTCCGGAGCGTCACCCTCGGCGTCGATCGCGTCGGCGGTCTGCAGCAGCATGCCGCCGGAGACCTGCTTGTACTCGACCGAATCCCGGCTGAAGCCCTCCGGCAGCGCCAGCAGGCGGATGTTCTTCTTCGCGGAGAGGATCTCCACGGCCTCGGGCTCGAAGCCCGGGGCCACCACCACCTCGGTGAAGATGTCCTTGACCGCGTTGGCCATGCCGGCGGTCACCGGGCGGTTGGCAGCGATCACCCCGCCGAAGGCGGAGACCGGGTCGGTGGCATGCGCCTTGGCGTGCGCCTCGGCGATCGGGTCGGCGGCGCCGGCGCTGGCGACGGCGATGCCGCACGGGTTGGCGTGCTTGATCACAGCCACCGCCGGCTCGGCAAAGTCGAACGCGGCACGCAGGGCGGCGTCGGCGTCCACGTAGTTGTTGTAGCTCATGGCCTTGCCGTGCAGCTGGTCGGCCTGGGCGATGCCCGGTGCGGCGCCGACCTCGGTGTAGAGCGCCGCCGGCTGGTGCGGGTTCTCGCCGTAGCGCAGGGACTCGGAGCGCTCCAGAGCCAGGCCCGCGTACGGCGGGAACTTCGGCGCTGCCTGCGTGTCGGCGTCGTCGCCGAACTGCTCGGCGGTCCACTTGGCCACGGCAGTGTCGTAGGCGGCGGTGTGGGCGAAGGCCAGGGACGCCAGCCGGCGGCGGGTCTTCAGGTCGAAGCCGCCGGACTTGGCGGCCTCCACGACGTCGCCGTAGCGGGCCGGGTCCACCACGATCGCCACCGACGGGTGGTTCTTGGCGGCGGCGCGCACCATGGAGGGGCCGCCGATGTCGATCTGCTCCACCACCTCGTCCTGGCTGGCGCCGGACTTCACGGTCTGCACGAACGGGTAGAGGTTGACCACCACCAGGTCGAAGGGTTCGACGTCGAGGTCCTTGAGCTGCCGGACGTGGTCCTCCAGCCGGCGGTCGGCCAGGATGCCGGCGTGCACGCGCGGGTGCAGGGTCTTCACCCGCCCGTCCAGGCACTCCGGAAACCCGGTGACCTCGGAGACCTCGGTGACCGGAACGCCGGCGGCGGCGATCTTCTTGGCGGTGGACCCGGTAGACACAATGCTGACCCCGGCGGCGTGCAGGCCCTGCGCCAGCTCCTCCAGCCCGGTCTTGTCGTACACCGAGATCAGGGCCCGGCGGATGGGAACACGGTCAAGCTGGTGCAAGCTCACGCAAATCTCCGTAAGAATCAGGGGGTGGGATGGCATTAGTTTAGAACACCGTTGGTCCCGGGCCGCCTCCGGAGCCGGCCGCCGGCAGCAGCAGTAGAGTTTTGCTAGTCCCTTTGGTTCCCCATCCTCCAGCAGGGAAGGCCACCATGACCCAGACCGAATACCTGCCCACGGGCGACCAGATCGTCCAGGAGCTGCCCTGGCGCTGGAAAGTCCAGGGGAAAATCTTCCTGATCGGCGGCCTGGGCTTCATGTTCGATGCTTGGGACGTCACGCTCAACGGCGTCCTGATCCCGCTGCTCTCGGACCACTGGGACCTTGCTCCCGCCCAGGCTGCATGGATCGGCACCGCGAACCTGGTCGGTATGGCCGTGGGTGCATTCGCCTGGGGCTCCATCGCGGACCTGATCGGGCGCCGCGCGGCCTTCACCGCCACGCTGCTGGTCTTCTCCGTGTTCACGGTCCTGGGCGCGTTCGCCCCGGACATCGTCTGGTTCTGCATCTTCCGCTTCATCGCCGGCTTCGGCCTCGGCGGCTGCGTACCCGTGGACTACGCACTGGTGGGCGAGTTCACCCCGCGCCGGCAGCGCGGCCGGGTCCTGACCGCGATGGACGGCTGGTGGCCGGTGGGGGCTGCCCTGTGCGGTTTCGTCTCGGCCGGCATCATGGCCACCATTGCGGACTGGCGCTGGACCATGCTGGTCATGGTGCTGCCGGCACTGCTGGTGTTCTGGGTCCGGCGCTCCGTGCCCGAATCCCCGCTGTACCTGGTCAGCAAGGGCAGGACGGAAGAGGCCGAGCGGGTGATCAACAGCTTGGTGGAGCGTACCGGCGGCACCGTACGGAAGTGGCGGCTGCCGGACCCGGAACAGGCCCCGCGGCTGTCCCTGGGCAATGTGTTCGAAAAGCTCGGGCAGGTCTGGACGTTCAACTGGAAGATCACCGCCGCAGCTTGGGCCCTTTTCTTCAGCATCCTGCTGGTCTACTACCTGGCGCTGACCTGGATGCCGCGGATCCTGATCGGGGCCGGCTTCGAATCCGCCCGCGCCTTCCTGACGACGGCGGGCATGGCCGCCGTCGGCATCCTCGGCGTCGTCGTGGCGGCCGCCTTCGTGGAGAAAACCGGACGCAAGTGGATCCTGGCGGTCACCGCCCCGCTCTCGGGGCTGATCCTGGTCCTGGTGGCCCTGGTGATCGAGGCACCGGCCGCCGTCGTTTTCTGGCTGCTGGCCTACGGATTCATGGTGCAGGTGGCCATTCCCGTGCTCTACGCCTATGTCTCGGAACTGTATCCGACGGCGCTGCGCGGCTCCGGCTTCGGCTGGGCATCCACCTTCTCCCGCATCGGTGCCGGCTTCGGGCCGCTGATCTTTGTCTCCGTGCTGTGGCCCAATCTCGGCCTGGCCTGGTCCTTTGCCTTGGCGGCGGTGCTCGTGCTGGCGGCCGTGCTGTGGATGGCCCGCTTCGCCCCGGAGACCAAGGGCGCTGAACTGCACTAGGGGCCCCGCGCCTGCCGGCCTGTCCGGCAGGCGCGGGCGGCCAGGCCGGCGGGCCTAGCCGGGCAGTTGCGCGTCCGGGGTTTCCTTCACCGAGAGCATCTGCCAGGCGCCGTCAGTGTAGTTGGCCGTGACGGTGAGGGTGGTGCCGTCCGGATCCCAATCCTTGGAATCGATGATCTTCCCGTCCTGGCCCACAGTGGTGCTGGCATCTTGCATAAACGGAACGACGGCGCTGAGCCTGCCCTGCTTGTCCGGCTTCCCGGCCGCGATCACGTTCAGGGGTTTCGGTTGCCCGCCCACGATCCAGCCGCCGGCCTCGTAGACAGCCTCAATGGCGTCCGCATCGGCCAGGCAGGCCGAGCAGTCCGCCGCGGCGCCGCGCATCAGGCTGGCGTCCCCGGTCTGCAGCGCGTAGTTCTTCGCGTCGAAATAGTAGTAGGTGAAAGCAGCCAACCCCTCGGAGCTGTCCTGCGCCATCCGCGCGTTCGTTTCCGGTGTGCGGACATTTTGTGCCGGAGCTTCGGTGGTTGCCGACACCGGCTTGGCCTCGGATGGCTGGTCCGAGGCGGTACCGGCACCGCAGGCGGTCAGCGCGAGCACGGCGGCCGAGGCCGCGAACAGCATCGTTTTCTTCATCATCTCCCCTGAGGTGGTGGTGTGAGCGGATGCTTCCGGCGGATGGCCGGACACAGCGCCGTCAAAACCCTACCCAGCACCAGGGAGCGAAGCGTGAAAATAATGCTTCACGTGATGCAGATCATGGAAGGGAAAACTCCTGCGGGAACCCGTTAGCAGGCGCTGCCTTCCGGGTTTTCCAGGCAGTTGTCCGCGTAGTTGTTCACGGTGGAACGCCAGACGCTGATCGTGGCCGGCGCCGCGGTGAATGTTCCGTTGCCCGGGATCGGGACGGCTGGGCCGCCGTTGACGCTGTAGGTGCCGCTGAAGGTGGTAGTCAGCGTCACTTGGAAGTCGCCGGTTTCCGTATAGATGTGGCTCGTCGCGGTCCGCTCACCCCAACGATCCCGGGGCAGCGGGCCGCCCGGCGCCGTGGTGGGTCCAAGACCGGATCCGTCGCCGTAGGTCCAGGTGTATTCGATGGGAGTGGCTTCTATCGCGACGTCCTGCCCAGGGATTTGGATGTTGAACCGCTGCTCCGAGGCATCTGCGTAGACGTTGGTGTGGGCACCGATCAAAGTGTGCGGGGTCGGCTGCAACGAGACCGTGCCTGCGTGGACAGGCAGGGACTTGAAATCCGACAGTATGCGGTCGGCGATTCGGTCCAGAATGTCCTCAGGCTCGCTGGAGTAAATGCAGGTCAGGCCGCCGACTTGTTCCGTCCAACCTGAACTGCCGAGAGCGCGGAGTCCCCTGTACCACTAAACGAGCTGTCCGTCCTCCTCCGCGCTACATATGTCGTTCCTGACCCTGCACTGAATGTCCACAAAACCCTCGTGATCTGTGCATACAAGTTCAAAGCGGTAACCGAACGGGTCATCGGCAGTACCAACAGGTATGGACGTCCACATTCCGGACGCAGGATCCCTATTCCACGAGCCCACGGCCGCCCCGTCCTGTCGCCAATTCGTGTCTACGACAGGG
Organism: Arthrobacter mobilis; assembly: GCF_012395835.1. Classification (GTDB taxonomy): domain Bacteria; phylum Actinomycetota; class Actinomycetes; order Actinomycetales; family Micrococcaceae; genus Crystallibacter; species Crystallibacter mobilis. The sequence continues at coordinate 257,161 of NZ_JAAZSQ010000001.1, read as the reverse complement.
GCACTATGCGCCAACGGCATGACGGTAACGGTCAACAGAGAAATGAAAATCCCCGTTAGCCCTACTCTCCGTAGACCGGATGCACCGACCACCTTAGCCCATGCCTTCAACGTTTTTTGCCGTCCAGCGGCCGTCAGCAAATTCGGCGTTTATGACATCGACGATGCCGATGTCATGTTTAGTCTGTTGCTTCAAAGTTCCGTCAGGAAGATAAAAGAATATAGGCTCCTGATCTACCTGCGTCAGAACTTGGTAAGTTCCATCTGGGGCGGGGTGAAATTGTTCAATAACTGAACCAACCACAACTAATTTCCCACCGACAAGCCACTTACCGTCCGCATGCCGCTCCGAGATGGTCTCTTCGACCCTCCCACAACCTGCGCATCCGGGCCCGCTCACTTCCTTCATCGGGCCAAAATCACCGGTCTCGTAGGCAAAACTCAAGGTCTCGTACCAGTATTTAACGAATGCCTTCAGCCCTTTCTTCGACTTCTCCTTCGCGGCTTCGGGTATCTTCGGCACCGGCACATTCTCGGCCGGCCCCTCGGCAGAAGCCGGTTTGTAAGCCGCCGTTGCGCTCGGCGCCGTCGTCTCGGCCGCAGCAGGCGAGGATACAGCCACACTTGGAGCGGGAGTACCAGCGCCGGTACCCTCGGCGTCGCCGCTGCAGGCCGCAAGCCCCAGTGCGCAGGCCGCCGCCACTGCTGCTGACATTCGGGCGCGCGTCAAGAGAACGGTCACACGGCTCACCTGGACCCCCATGTACTGGTTGGGCTGCTGACTCATTGCGTGTGAGCAGTGTGTGTAAGCACACGGTTGGAGCCCGTGCGAGGTTTATCCACAGATTCGAGTAGCGGTACCTAAGGCGTTACGACACTACTCACTTAGCGCTAACTAAGAGGACAGCTTCCGCAGCGTCTCAACCAGCAGCTTCCGTTCCTCGACCTTGATCCGCTCGTGCAGCTCTTCCTCGGTATCACTCTCCAGCACCGGCACTGCGGCCTGAGCCAGGATGGGGCCGGTGTCCACGCCGGAGTCGACCAGGTGCACCGTCACTCCGGTGACCTTCACCCCATGCCGCAGCGCATCGCGAACCCCGTGCGCACCAGGGAAGGACGGCAGCAGTGCCGGGTGGGTGTTGACCATGCGCCCGTCGAACGCGGCGACGAACTCGGCGTCGAGAATGCGCATGAACCCGGCCAACAGCACCAGATCCGGCGCATACCCGGCAACGGCGGCCTGCAGGGCCCGGTTCCATTCCGGCCGGCTGGCGTAGTCCGCCGGCGGCACCGTGAAGGTGGCAATGCCGGCGTCAGCCGCCCGCTTCAGGCCCAGGCAGCCGGGAACGTCGGAGCCCACCGCGGCGATCTCGACGTCCAGCTCCCCCGCCTTGACCGCGTCGATGACAGCTTGGAGGTTGGTGCCTGAACCTGAAACGAGTACCACGATGCGCATGGGTTCAACTTTAGGCGCCAGTCTCGCCTGGCACCCAACCGCCTCCGCTGCTGGCCAGGGAAGGATGATAGGGACCCGGCGCGGCGGCGAAGTCGGCGCGTCGGGGAGCATCCCTCCCGTAGGCTTTAACCCATGCGCGAACAAACCCGGCCGCAGCCCGCCGCAGAACTGCAAAGTTCCACGGCGTTGTTCCTGCGCATGCTGCTGCTGCTTGTCCTGGCCACTTTGCTGGCCTATCCCCTGCCGCTGCCGTGGAAGGTCGTCGCCCCGGTGCTGGGGATTGCCACGGCAGTAGTCGCAATTATCGGGCTCAGGCGGGCAGTCCGGGCACGGGCCACGGGGACACTGCGTACTGTTTTCATCCTGGGCCTGGTGGTGTCCCTGTTCTTCATCCTCACCTCGCTGGCCCAGGTGGTGTTCTGGCCCCTGACGGCGGACTACGAACAGTGCATCCGCTCTGCCCTGACCCAGACAGCGCAGGACCGGTGCATGGCAGAGTACGAGCAGCGGCTCCAGGATTTGAGCACCTTCCTCAGGCGCTGACTGCGGAACGGCTACTGAGTCGCTACGCGCGGCGCGAACGCCGCGGCTCCCGTTCCAGCCACGGTCCGGCTGCCGAACCGATGACGACGCCGGCGGCCACCTCGGCAGCCACCCAGAGGGCGGTCCGCCACGGGTCCGGTCCGATCTCCACCAGCCGTCCGATGCCCAGCGACCCGTTGGTCAGCCAGGCCACCAGGGCCGCGCAGCACCCGGCCACGGCCCCGATCAAAACGGCCAGGCACAGTGTCGATACCGTCGCGGTGAACCAGCGGGCGCGCACCTTGATGGCCAGCCATTCGTCGAAGTGGTTTTCCCCCTCGCGCACGAACCACCAGCCGGCCAGCACGCCGGCCACCACGGGGAGCATGAGCCCGGCCAGGCCGAAGGACAGCTCCCCCGTTGGCAGGGCGCCGAGCACCGGAACAGAGGGCAGCGGGCCCACCGTGGTGGCCATGGGAGTCAGCGAACTGCCGGTGCCGATGGCGAACCCGGCGCCGGAGGACCAAGCCATCGTCCAGCCAACGAAGTTGGGAATCAGGCCCAACTGCACCACGGTCAGCACGGCGCCACCGACGATGCCGGGGCTGAGCTGTTCGTAGATTTCCACGATGTCGGCCCAACGGATGGCGATGGTTACCGCGAGCAAAATGGCGGACAGGCAGACGATCGCGCCGAGCGAGAGCAGGCCGGCCCGGATGACTGCCCAGAGGTAGGAACCGGCCCAGCGGGAATGCTGGCTGGTCCTGCGCACCCAGGCGGCGGCGTCGACACCGATAAGCCGGGCCCAGGATCCCGCCTCACGGTAGGCTCCGACGAGCAGGCCCGCGCCGGCTGCCAGCAGCGGGATGAGGGCCCCGGCGAGCAGGGAGATTTCCACCTCGTCGGTGCGGACCAGGTAGGCGGTAGCCGCGCCGATCAGCGCGTACACGGTGAGCGCACCGGCCAAGGCCTGCCACAACTGGTCGGTATAGGAGGCGCGGGCCAGGCGGCGGCCGGCACGCCAGGACAGGAAGAACGGAATGAGCGTCAGGCCCAGCGGCACCAGGGACAGCGTGCCGCTGAGCGTCTGCTCCGAGCCGGCGGCGGACAGTTGCAGCTGCAGCGGTACCCCGTGGATCAGCAGCCACGCCTGCCCTGCAAGCCTGCCAAGGGATTCGAAGGTCCGGTCCTTGAACCCGTCGGCGAACCAGACCCCGACCAGCGGCAGGACGACGGCGAGCGCGGAGAGCAGGGCGCACTGGAAGAATTCGAAGCCGCCCTGCAGCCACAGGGGCATGGGCAGTTCTGTCTGCCCCGGGCGCCGTATCAGTTTCATCTTTTCCATGGTGCCACCCGGCCGGACCGGCACGGCTGATAGACGCGGCCTGGATGGCGTCCGGCTGCCCGGATGGTGCCTGACCGGGCGGACCGCCGCAGCCATGAATGATTTCCAGCACGGCAGGGCCGCTTTTCCGGCGGCGGAATTATTTGGAAGCCGGAATACCAAAAAACGGGAAAGGGCGGCCGGTGCCCGTCACAAAGGCACCGGCCGCCCGTGGGGCGGAAATTCACTACGGATAATCAACGCGGAATCGACCATCGCGGACACAATCCGGATTTCCGCCTGCCCCACCGTCCGGCAACTCCACCCTTCCATTCCGGGAAGGGCTGCTGAAGCTACCTGACGGCGTCCTTGCGGCGCTTTGGGGTCATCTCATTCACCAAAGCGGCCTTCGCGCGCTTGTCCGCGCGTTTTTCCTTAGTGGATTTTCCCTGTTTTTTGGCAGGGGATCCCTGCGGCGACTTTCCGGACATTCCAGCTCCTTGGTCAGATGAAATTCCTTCAGTCCTAGAGACCATACCCGATTTAAAATAAAACGCCAGCCCCGGCCGCACCGACGGAACTAGGGCTTCAGCACCACCTTGATGCAGCCGTCCTCCTTCTTCTGGAACTTCTCGTACATCGCCGGTGCCTCCGCCAGCGGTGCACGGTGGGTGACCAGGTCGCCGACGCCCAGCGGGTCGGCGTCGTCCTCCACGAGCGGAAGCAGATCCCCGATCCAGTGCCGGACGTTGCATTGGCCCATGCGCAGCTGGATCTGCTTGTCGAACATGGTCATCAGCGGCATCGGGTCCGCCTGACCGCCATACACGCCCGAGACCGAGATCGTGCCGCCGCGCCGGACGGCGTCGATGGCCGCGTGCAGGGCGGAGAGCCGGTCCAGGCCGGCGGTCTTCATGGCTGCCTTGGCCACGGGGGACGGCAGCAGGCTGACGGCGGCCTGGGCAGTTGCCGCCCCGGGCGAACCGTGGGCTTCCATGCCGACGGCGTCGATCACGGCGTCGGGCCCGCGGCCGCCGGTCATCCCGCGCAGGTCCTCGGCGCACTGGCCGCCCCAGTCAAGGGTCGCGATGCCGTGGCGCTCGGCCATGGCCCGCCGTTCCGGCACGCCGTCCACCCCGATGACCCGGTAGCCCAGGTGCTTGCCGATGCGGGTGCAGAACTGGCCGACCGGCCCCAGGCCGAGCACTGCGAGCGTGCCTCCGCCGGGAACGTTGGCGTAGTCGACTGCCTGCCAGGCGGTGGGCAGGATGTCGGACAGGAACAGGTAGCGTTCGTCGTCGGCGTCGGGATTGGCGATCCTGATCGGCCCGTAGTCGGCGTACGGCACCCGCAGGTATTCGGCCTGGCCTCCGGGCACCGACCCGTACAGCTCGGTGTAGCCGAACAGCGAGGCGCCCATGCCGTGCTGCCGGTTCTGGGTCGTCTCGCACTGGGACTGCAGCCCGAGCCCGCACATATAGCACTGGCCGCAGGAGATGTTGAACGGCACTACCACCCGATCCCCCGGCTTCAGGTTGCTGACCTCCGGTCCCACTTCCTCGACGATCCCCATCGGCTCATGGCCCAGGATGTCGCCCTTGTGCATGAACGGGCCGAGCAGTTCGTACAGGTGCAGGTCGGAACCGCAGATCGCGGTGGAAGTGACGCGGATGATGGCGTCGGTAGGTTCCTGGATCTGCGGATCCGGAACCTCCTCAACGCTCAGTTGCCGTTTTCCCTGCCAGGTGAGCGCTTTCATGGGATCTCCTGTCCGTGGACTTCCGGCCCGCGCACCGGACGCAGGCCCGATCCCTGCCCACGCTACCTGCCGGCACCGGCCACTGCCAGCGTCCGCCGGCCACCGGAATTCTTCGCGCACCGTTCACCGGCAGGACACACCGCGCTTGCCTGGCGTCCGCCCCTGCCCGGGAGCGTGGAAGCGTGCGGATTGCAGTGGTTGCCGAATCCTTCCTGCCCCATATGAACGGGGTCACCCACTCCCTGCTGCAGGTCCTGGCCCACCTGCGCCGGCGCGGCGACGACGCCCTGGTCATCGCGCCGTCGTCCGGGCCCGGGGACGGCCCGCGGGCCGCCGCCGGCTACCCGGTGCACCGGCTGCCGTCCTTCCCGCTGCGCAACTACCCTGACGTCCGGGTGGCCGCCGGTACGGTCGCCCGGGTCCGCCGGCTGCTGGCGGACTTCGCCCCGGACGTGGTGCACATCGCCTCGCCGTTCGTGCTTGGCTGGCGCGCCGTCCAGGCAGCCCGGCAACTGGGCATTCCCACGGTGTCCGTCTACCAGACCGAAATTCCGGCCTATGCGGCCCGGTACGGGCTGCCGTGGCTGGAGCAGTTGCTCTGGCAGCGGGTGGAGAACATCCACGGACTGTCCACGCTGACGCTGGCCCCGTCCCGCTTCGCCCTCGAGCAGCTGCAGGGCCGGGGCATCGGCCGGGTGCATCTGTGGCGGCGGGGCGTGGATACGGCGCGCTTCTCGCCGGGCAAGTACGACGGCGCGTGGCGGGCCTCGGTGGCCCCGGAGGGCGGCTGCCTGATCGGCTACGTCGGCCGGCTGGCGGCGGAAAAGCAGGTGGAGGACCTGGCCGTGCTGGCCGGGCTGCCGGGGACCAGGCTGGTCATTATTGGTTCCGGACCGCTTCGGCAGGCGCTGCAGGACAGGCTGCCGGAGGCGCACTTCACCGGTTTCCTCGGCGGGGAGCAGCTGGCCCGGGCGATGGCGTCCCTGGACCTGCTGGTGCACCCGGGCGAGTCCGAAACGTTCTGCCAGACGATTCAGGAAGCCCAGGCCTCGGGCGTGCCGGTGGTCGCCGTCGGCCGCGGCGGGCCGCTGGACCTGGTGGACCCGTCCCGGACCGGCTGGACCTACGCCCCCGGGCGGCTGGACGAGCTGCGCGACCGTGTGCTGGACCTGGCCGGCGACGGCATCAAGCGCCGGGCCTTCGGACGTGCGGCCTGGGAAGCGGTGCAGGGCCGGACCTGGCCCGTGCTCTGCGAGCAGCTGGCGGGGTACTACGTCCAGGCCATCGAGATCAAGCGCCGGGCGCTGAATGCGGAGGCGCGGACGTATCTGGCCTGACCGCATTCCCCGCCCACCTGCCCGTTGACGAGGCGGAAGGTGCCCTTCCCAGCGCTGAAAAGGGCACCTTCCGCGTCGTCAACGGGTTGTGGGGGTGGATGTTGATTATGGTCAGTAACTGGCGGGGGTGCCGGCCTGCTGCGCGGCGTCCTGGGGGACGAACTTGGCGGCGAGCGCCTCGGAACCGCGGGCGAGCAGCGCCACGTCGGCGCCGACGCCGACAAAGTCCACGCCGAGGTCCATGTAGCGGCGGGCCGAGGCCTCGCCGAAGGCATTGACGCCGACGAACTTGCCGGCGGCCTTGACTGCGCGGATGCTCTCGTCGACGGCGGCGACCACGTCCGGGTGGTCCTGCTGGCCGATCACGCCCATCGACGCGGCCAGGTCCGACGGCCCGATGAACACGCCGTCGACCCCGTCCACGGCGGCAATCTGCGCCGCGTTGGCCACGGCCTCGGCGGACTCGATCTGCACGATGATCGTCACCGTCTCCGAGGCCCGGGACAGGTAGTCCGGGATGCGGTTCCAGCGCGCCGAGCGGGCCAGCGCGCTGCCCACCCCGCGCACGCCGCGCGGCGGGTAGTGGGCCGCCGCGACGGCGGCCTCGGCGTCGGCGGCACTGTGCACCATCGGAATGATGAGCGTCTGCGCCCCCAGGTCCAGGAACTGCTTGATCAGCACCGTGTCGTTGACCGGCGGGCGGACCACCGGGACGGTCGGGTACCCGCGGACCGCCTGCAGTTGCGCCAGCACCGACTCCAGGCCGTTGGGCGAATGTTCGGCGTCGATGAAGGTCCAGTCGAAGCCCGCACCGGCGCACAGTTCGGCAATCAGCGGCGAGCCGGAGCAGACCCAGATGCCCGCCAGCGGGCGGTCGGCGGCGGCGAGGACGTCCTTGAAGGACGGATCCGGTTCTACTCGAAACGACATGTGACCGTCCCCAGCCTGCCGTAGTCGGCCACCACCGTGTCGCCGGCGTACACCCACATCGGACGGGTGAAGGAACCGGCCAGGATGATCTCCCCGGCCTTGAGCCCGTCACCGTGGGCGGAGATCTTGTTGGCCAGCCAGTACACGCCGGCGGCCGGGTGGTTCAGCACACCGGCTGCGACGCCGGTCTCCTCCACCGTCTGGTTCTTGTACAGGATCGCCGAGATCCAGCGCAGGTCCACGTCGGCCGGACGGACCGGGTTGCCGCCGATGACCATCGCTCCCATGGCCGCATTGTCGGAGATGGTGTCCACGATGGTGCGGCCCTCCATCTCGATGCGCGAGTCCAGGATCTCCAGGGCCGGGACCACGTACTCGGTGGCGTTGAGCACGTCGAAGATATTGGCGTTCGGGCCGTCAATGTCCTTGTTCAGCACGAAGGCCAGCTCCACCTCGATGCGCGGGTGGGTGTACTGGTCCCACTGCACGGTGCAGCCGTTGTCCAGCACCATGTCATCGAAGATGATCCCGTAGTCCGGCTCGGAGATGCCGGTGGCGTACTGCATCGCCTTGGAGGTCAGGCCGATCTTGCGCCCGACCAGCCGGCGGCCGTTTTCCTCGCTGCGCTTGCGCCACAGGTTCTGCACCTGGTAGGAATCCTCGACCGTCATCTCCGGGAAACGGGCGGTCAGCCGCGGGACGGGAGTGCGGGTGCGGCCGGCCTCCACCAGCTCGTCCGCGATCTTTTCAATGGTCGCCTGGTCTAGCACGCGCGTTACACCACTTCCTCATCGCATTCGGGGCGCAGCACGGGCGCAAGGCACAGCCTTGGGCTTCAGTCCAGATGCTGCTGGTCCCGGCGGCTTCTCCGCCCGGGTCAGCACCATAGTACGTTCACCGCCGCCGGTTCCCGGCCTCGGTTACATGGCCAAGAGCGGGGCAGCCGGGTCCTAAGCGTGGCGCGAAGCGACACGAAAGGGCCTGCCCAGCTCGCTAGGGTGGAGCCATGACCGAAACCTCGCGCCCTGCACCCGGCCCGTCCGCTGCACCTTCGCTGGCGGTCCAGCTGGCCGAACAGTTCAAAGCCTTCGGCGTCGCCAAAGCTTTTGGCGAGCCGGTGCGGCTGGGCGATGAGACGGTGGTCCCGGTGGCCGTGGTGCAGTACGGCTTCGGCGGCGGAGGCGGTCACCACGACGGCGCCGCCGCCGAAAGCGGCGGCGTGCGGCAGGAGGGCGGCGGCGGAGGCGGAGTCATTGTTCCCGTGGGCGTGCTCGCCCGCAACCGGGACGGCCGGGCCGTGTTCCGCCCGAACCCGGTGGCCGTGCTGGCCTGCCTGGTCCCCGTGCTGTGGGCGGGCGGACACGCCGTCTCCCGGGTGGTACGGACGTTCAGGTCCTGAGACGGTAGCCGCGTACCGTCCGCAGCCGTAGGCTCGTAACCGGCAGTACCGGCCGATTCCGAAAGGACGTCCCATGAAGCTCAGCCACATTCCGCTCCGCCTGTCCAGCGGTGCCTTCATCCTCAATGCCGGGGTAGGCAAGCTGGAACTGGACAAGGATTCCGCAGCAGGCATGCAGGCCATGACCGCCCGGGTGTTTCCGCAGGTCAAGGAGATGGACCCGGAGAAGTTTGGCAAGTATCTCAGCTACGCCGAAATGGCCCTGGGCGGCCTGGTGCTCGCGCCGTTCGTCCCCAGCAGGGTCGCCGGCCTGGCCCTGGCCGGCTTCTCCGGCTCCCTGCTGTCGATGTACCTGAAGACCCCGGGCATGACCCAGTCCGACGGTATCCGCCCGACCCAGGAGGGCACGGCGGTAGCCAAGGACGTGTGGCTGCTCGGCATCGCGCTGGCCCTGCTGCTCGATAGCGGGCGCCGGAAGAAGTCCGCGCGGCTCTGACCCGGGCAGCATGCCCTTCTACCAGGATGCCTCCGCCACGCGGCCGCTGACGGCCCTCCACCTCGTGCAGCGGACCCGCCGGCTGTTCCAGCTCGCCGAGCCGATCTACTACCGCCGCCGCGGCACGGACGGCGTCGTCACGGTCCTGGCGCACGACCTCACCCGCGGCCCGGAGGGGAACTCGTCCGACCTGGCCTCGGTACCGACGTGGATGTGGGGGCTGGTGGCCAGCTATGGACGGCAGAGCGCGCCGGCTTTGCTGCACGACCAGCGCACGGTGGAAACCATGCAGCTGCCGCCGCAGGAAGCCCTGCGGCAGCGGCGGATCTACGACGAGGAGTTCCGGCAGGCCCTGCTGGAGACGGGAGTGGCCCAGCTGCGGGCGCGGCTGATGTGGGCCGTGGTCTCCGCGGACAACCACTGGTCCCACACCCGCGTCCGCGGAAAACTGCTCGTCAGCGCCGTCGCCGCCGGGGTGCTGGCCCTGCTCGCCGGCATCGTGCTCTCACTCGCCGCCGGCAGCCCGGTCCCCCTGGCCGTGGCTCTGGCCGCGGCGGCGGTGCTCTCGGCCCTGTGGGGCCGGGACTGGGCTGTTGCGGCGACCTTGGCCGGGATGTTCGGTCTCTTCGCTCCGGTCCTGGCCGCGGCCTGGGCTGGGCAGCTGCTGCTGTGGCTGTGCGAAGTCCTGTGGTGGCTGGCGGCCGGGGCCTTGGCGCACCAGCCGGCACCGGCTCCCGTCCCGGGGCCGCTGGCGCGCAGCCGGGTACTTTAACCCGTGCGGCAGCGGCGGTTCCACCCCCGCCCGCAGCATTATGGCCAAGATCACAATCACGGAACGGGGTTGCGGTGAAGGGGGCAATTCCAAGCGAACTAAGATGGAGCCCAGAACCCCGGCTTTCGAGGCGGAAACCTGGAACCGGAGGTTCACCCACCCCTTATCCGCTCACCTACGGGCACCTTTGGCGTGCCCTGCCCACGCATCGTCAGCACCAGTTTTGGAGGAAGAACAGCAGTCATGTCATCGCAAGCTCTTGAGCATGGTGGCAACCACGACAACAAGGACCTGCCCGGGCGGATCAAGGCAGCAGTACAGGCGGTGTACCGCAGGGCGAAGGCTGCGGACCTGCGCTTTCCCCTGTGGGTCCTCGGGCTGACCTTCGGATTCTGGTTCGCCATTTTCTGGGCGGATGCGCCGCAGATCGGCAGCCTCTCCCCTGTCGCCGCGCTATTGAAGATCTACGGCGCAGGCATCGCGGTGGCCGCATCGCTCGCCATCGTCACCGCCGCGGTCTGGACCATCGTGCGGCGCATGGGCTACGCGGACCTGTTCGCCCCGGATGCCGGGGACGGCGAGGAGTAACGCCGGGTACAACAGCGGCGGGCGCCCCCGCCGGCTCCGGCCTGCATAGGATAGGGAGACAGTCCCATCCAGGCCCGTCCTGCGGCCGGAAACTGCGAGGAGCATGATGACAGCCGAGGCAGCGCCGCGGAAGCACCGCACGGCCGGGCGTCCGGTCCAGAAGATCCTGTCCAAGGAAGCGATCACGGTCGCGGCGCTCAAGCTCATCGCCTCCGGCGGCTACGACGCGCTGACCATGTCCGGCCTGGCCCGCCATCTTGGCGTCGCCCCGTCCGCGCTGTACAACCATGTCGCCTCCAAGCACGACGTGCTGCTGCTGGTCCAGGACCACATCATGGCCAACGTGGACGTCTCCGGGTTCGGCGCACTGCCGTGGGACGAGGCGGTCCGGCGCTGGGCCTGGTCGTACCGGGAAGTGTTCAGCCAGCACACCCCGCTGATTCCGGTCATCGCGGTCCTGCCGGTGACCGGTGCCCCGCGGACGCTGGCCATGTACGAGGAGCTGACCTCCGGCTTCCTCGCCGCCGGCTGGCCCGAACCGCTGGTGGTTCCGGCCATTGTGGCGCTGGAATCCTTCATCTTCGGCTCCGCCTTCGACGTCACTGCCCCGGAGGACATCTTCGAGTCGGGTGAACTGGCCAAGGCCAACCCCAAGTTCAGCGCCGCCGTCCGGGCCCGCCAGCGCAACGGCGGCAGCGCCGCCTCGCCTACGGCCGACGCCGCCTTCCGGCTGGGGCTGGAGGGGCTGATCAGCGGCTTGGAAGAACAGCGCCGCAGCTGGGCTGCGCACGGCGCGTAGCCGGATAAGGGGTCATCATGGCCGTTGCTTTCAACCACACCATCATTTTCGCCAAGGACAAGGTCCTTTCCGCGGACTTCTTCGCCCGGATCTTCGGCGTCGCCCCGCCGCGGCCCATGTGGTCCTTCATGACCATCATGCTGGAGAACGGCGTTGCGCTGGACTTCGCCAACCGGGACGGAGACATCGCCTCCCAGCACTATGCCTTCTTGGTCAGCGACGAGGATTTCGACGGGATCCTCGTCCGGATCGAAGCAGAGCAGGTCCCCTACTGGGCCGACCCGGCCAAGTCCCTGCCGCAGCAGATCAACCGCAACGACGGCGGACGAGGCGTGTACTTCCATGACCCCGCCGGGCACTTCCTGGAGGCGATCACACGCCCGTACGGCTCCGGTGCGGCATGAGCCAGGATCGTCGGAGTCTCCAGGATCCGGTTGTGGCCGTCAGGTCCGCCCTCGTCACCCTCGGCGCCGGCGACACGGTCAGGACCTTCGCCAGCGACGTGCCGACGGCGGCCGCCGCGGCCGCCGAGCTCGGCTGCGACGTGGCCGCCATTGCCAACAGCCTCGTCTTCGAGCTCGACGGCTCGCCGCTGCTGATCCTGGCCAGCGGTGCCGCCCGAGTGGACACCAAGCTGGTGGCCGCGCAGCTGGGCACCGGCCGCATCCGCCGGGCCAGTCCCGAGTTCGTCCTGGCGCACACCGGCCAGCACGTGGGCGGTGTGGCTCCGGTGGGGCACCCGGCTCCGATCCCCACGGTGCTTGACGCTTCCCTCAGGAATCATCCGGTCCTCTGGGCCGGCGCAGGCAACCGCAGGTCCATGTTCTCCATCGGCTTCGACGAACTGCGGCGCATCATCGGCGCCGAGGTCATGCAGGTACGCTGACCCTGTTCCGCGGGCCGGATGCCGGTGTGGTCGGCCCGCGGACGGCACCTCGGCCTCAGTGCAGGTCCTTGCCCTTGGTCTCCGGGAGGGTGAAGATGAAGGCGATGCTGACCATGTGCACGGCCTTGCACGCCAGCGCCGATGCGTGGACCCTCGAGGCGCTCAGCGCACCGCAGCGCGCGGCTGCGCAGCCTCACCGGAGCGAAGCCGGACGCGTATGCCGGGCCGCCGCCGTTGCCGCAACGGACGGGCGACGGCGGCGGAGATCGCCGCGGCCACGGGGATGCATCCGATGACCGCACGCCGGCAACTGAACCGCGTCCTGGCCAGCGGCACCCTGTTCTTCCGCTGCGAAGTGGTGCAGAACTACTCCGGCTACCCGGTCAGCTGCCAGTGGTCCGTCAGCCTCCCGCCGGCCGACCGACGGCGCGCCATCGAGGCACTGCGCAGCTTCCGGGGACTGCGCTGTGCGCCTCCATCACAGGCACCAGCAATTTCACGTTCATCATGTGGATGCCTTCGGCCGCCGAGGTCCTCGACATCGAGGACCGTTTCCTGGCTGCTGTCCCCGGCGAGCGGATCATTGAAAGCTCGCTCACGGTGAAGTTCCTCAAACGTGTGGGCGTGATGCTGAACCCGGACTCGACGGCGACCGGCGACGTGGTGGTGCCGCGGTCGGTGCCGGTGTAGGCCCGCCAAGGGCGGCAGCCAACGGACGCAGGCGCCGTTCCTGCCGAGCACAAGGCCGCGCCCACCGGGCAGGATATGCTCCTGCCCCGTGGGCGCGGCCAATGGTGGATCAGTCCGTTTCGGGACTCTGGCAGTACGGGCAGTCGGAGCCGCAGCCACCCTCCCGGCCCGCGGCGGGTGCCTCGTCCGCTACCCCCACGGAATCACCCCGAGCAGCAGGCCGACGGCGAGCATGACCAGCGAGATGACGGCCGAGCGCCAGAGCACCTTCTTGTGGTGGTCGCCCAACTCCACCTTGGCCAGCGAGACCAGCAGCAGGATGGCCGGCACCAGCGGGCTCTGCATGTGCACCGGCTGGCCGGTGATGGAGGCCCGGGCCATTTCCGCCGGCCCGATGCCGTAGTGGGCGGCCGTTTCGCTCAGCACCGGCAGCACGCCGAAGTAGAACGCGTCATTGCTCATGAAGAAGGTCATCGGGATGCTCAGCAGGCCGGTGATGACCGCCAGGAACGGGCCCATCGATTCCGGAACAATGCCCACCAGCCACTTGGACATCGCATCCACCATGCCGGTGCCGTTGAGTACGCCGGTGAGCACGCCGGCGGCCATCACCATCGAGACCACGGCCACGATGCTTTGGCCGTGCGCCACCAGCTGCGCGGCCTGGTCCTTGACGTGCGGGAAGTTGACCACCAGGGCAATGGCGGAGCCAACCATGAAGACGAAGGCCAGCGGGACAATGTCGAGCACCAGCACCACCATGACCGCCACGGTCAGGGCGAGGTTGAACCAGAACAGCTTCGGCCGCAACGTGGGCCGGTTCGGGTCCAGCGCGGAATCGGCCAGCGATGCCTCCAGGACCGGAGCCTCGAGCACGGCGACGCTGCCGCTGCCGCCCTGGCCTGCCGCACGGCTGCCGGCGAGGCCCGGGCCGGCCGGAACCGAACCGCCGCGGTCCGCCCCGGAGCCGCCGGCACCGCCGGTGGCCCAGAACTCCGGCTTGGCGCCGGCCAGCCGCTTGCGCTCGTGCAGGCCCAGGGTCCAGGCAAAGACCATCACCACGACCATGCCGGCCAGCAGGGACGGGATCATCGGCACGAAGACCTCCGAGGGCGTGACGTCCAGTGCCGCCGCGGCGCGGGCGGTCGGGCCGCCCCAGGGCAGGATGTTCATGGTGCCGTTGGCCAGGCCGGCCACGCAGGTGAGCACCACCGGGCTCAGGCCCAGGCGCAGGTAGATCGGCAGCATCGCGGCCGTGGTCAGGATGAAGGTGGTGGATCCGTCCCCGTCCAGGGAGACGACGCCGGCCAGCACCGCCGTGCCCAGGACCACCTTCGCCGGGTCGTTGCCCAGGGTGCGCAGGATGAAGCGCACCAGCGGGTCGAACAGGCCGACGTCGATCATCAGGCCGAAGAAGATGATCGCGAACATCAGCAACGCTGCCGTCGACGTCAGCGACTTCATCGACTCCAGGACCATCTCGCCCAGGCCAAGGCCCGCTCCGGCGAACAGGCCAAAAATAGTCGGCACCAGAATCAACGCCAGCACCGGCGTGAGCTTCTTGGTCATGATCAAGGCCATAAAGACCGCGATCATGGCAAAACCGAGGAAAACCAGCACAGCTACTCCTTACACCTGCGTCCGGTCCCGTGACCGGCATTACAGACACTAGGGTGGTCCGGATCACCTCTGGCGGTTTAGCCCGGTTGAAGTGCATACTGCTTATTGCGCACGTTTTGCGCATTTAGCTCAGCCCCCTCGACCCAGGAGAACCATGGAACCCACCGGCCGCCGGCCGGCCCGCCTGGGGTTTTCGGCGCGGATGCTGCTGCTCCAGCTGGCGGTGGTGGCCCTCGTGGTGCTGCTGTCCGCCGCCGTCTTCGGCTGGCTGACCTACCAGCGGCTGGGCCGCAACGCCGAGGACCAGGCTCTGGCAGTGGCCCGTACCGTGGCGGCCTCCTCCGATGTGCGCGCCGAAGTGGCCGCCCTGGCCGATGCCGGCCCCGGCCGGCTCGCCGGCGAGGTGCTGGCCGCGGGCCCGCTGCAGCCGCTGGCTGAGCAGGTGCGGGCGCGCACCGACGCGTTGTTCGTGGTCATCACGGACGACGCCGGGCTCCGGCTGGCGCATCCCAACCCGGCTCTGCTGGGCCAGCGGGTGAGCACCGACCCGTCCGAGGCGCTGGCCGGCCGCGAGGTGACCGCGCAGGAACAAGGCACGCTGGGCCACTCGGCCCGGGCCAAGGTGCCGGTCTACGCCCCGGATTCCACAGGACGGATCGTCGGCGAAGTCAGCGTGGGTTTCTCCAGCGAGGACGTGCTGGAAAGCCTGGGCGGAAACATCCTGCCGGTGGCGGCCACCGCCGCCGGGGCCCTGGGCCTGGGCGCGCTGGCATCCTGGCTCCTGGGCCGGCGGCTGAAGCGGCTGACCCTGGGCCTGGAACCCGAGGACATCGCAGCCCTGACGCAGGACCAGGAGGCCGTGCTGCGCGGGGTCGACGACGGGGTGGTCGGCGTGTCCGCGGACCGGCGGATTACCGTCTTCAACCGCAAGGCCAAGCAGCTGCTGGGCCTGGACATTGCCGCGGACCTGGTCGGCCTGCCGCTGGAGCAGGCCGGGCTGCCGGCGGCCGCCGGCGCCCTGCTGGCCGAGGCCGTGCCGGAATCGGCCCCGCTGGAACTGGTCGCCGGCCAGCGGGTGCTGATCCTCACCGCCCGTGCCGTCCAGCCCAGCCGCACCCCCGGCCGGCGCGGCTACCGTCCGGACGCCGGCACGACCATCGCCGGGGCGCCCGAGCTCGGCTGGGTGATCATGCTGCGGGACCGCACCGAGCTGCAGTCGCTGACCCGGCAGCTGGACGCCGTCGGCGCGCTGAGCACGGCGCTGCGGGCCCAGCGGCACGAATTCGCCAACCGGCTGCACACCGTCTCCGGGCTGCTGGACATCGGCCGGCCCGGGCAGGCACGGGACTACCTGGCCGAAATCATGGCCGCCGGTCCGCTAAAGTACCCGGTGGAGCAGGCCGAACTGCTGCGCGATCCCTACCTGCAGGCCTTCATCGGCGCCAAGGCCGTGGAGGCGGCCGAGCGCGGAGTGAGGCTGCGGATCGGCCCGGAAACCAGCATCCACGGACAAGTCTCGGATCCGCAGGATGTGACCACGGTGATTGGGAACCTGATCGACAATGCGGTGCGGGCAGCAGTGCACGGCAGCAACCCCGACCGGTGGGTGGAAATCGAGCTGCTGGACGAGCCCGGGCAGGATTCCGGAACACTGCACCTGGTGGTGGCCGATTCCGGAGACGGCATCCAGGCCGGGCCGGGCGACGGTGCGGACGAGGTCGAACAGCTCTTCTCCGAAGGCTTCTCCACGGCCGCTGCGGTGCGCCCGGACCTTGTGACCGGACCCGGGGCAGCCGGCGACGGAGCGCCGGGCGGTGAGCTGCCGGACATCCACGGACAGGGATTCGGCCTGCCGCTGAGCCGGCAGTTGGCCCGGCGCCGCGGCGGCGACGTCTGGGTGGCGGACCGCGGCCGTCCCGGCGGGCCGGGCGCCGTCTTCTGCGCCCGGCTGCCCGGGACGGTCGCCCCGCCCGCGGCCCGCGCCGCAGGCGGGAAGGACAGTGGGCAGGGCAACGGACAGGATGCCGGACGGAACGGAGGGACAAAGCGGTGACCGAGGACCTGCAGGTGCTGATTGTCGACGACGACTTCCATGTGGGCCGGCTGCATGCAGGCTACGTGGACGCGGTTCCCGGCTTCCGCGCGCTGCCTCCGGTAGGCTCCGCCGAGCAGGCCCTGCGCGTCGTGCACGGCAGCGGGCCGGACCTTGTCCTGCTGGACGTCTACCTGCCGGACGCGCTGGGTCTGGACCTGCTGCGCAGCCTGGACGTGGACGTGATCATGCTGACCGCCGCAGCCGATGCCGCCTCCATCCGCAAGGCGATGCGGCGCGGTGCCCTGGGCTACCTGATCAAGCCGTTCGGGGCCGGCCAGCTGGCCCGGAAGCTGCGCGCCTACGCCCGCTACCGGCGCGTGCTGGCGGAAAAACCCGTGCTGGACCAGGACACGCTCGAACGCGCGCTGCATGCCCTGCATCCGGGCACCGACAGCGGCACCGCGCGGGCCCGCTCCGCCACCGAGGCCTCGGTGCTCGAGGCGCTGGAGCCCGGCACCGCGCAGTCCGCCAGCGAGGTGGCGCGCCGGGTGGGCATCTCCCGCGCCACGGCCCAGCGCTACCTCTCGGCGCTGGCCGACGACGGCGCCATCGAGATCCAGCTGCGCTACGGCAGCACCGGCCGGCCCGAACACCGCTACAGCCTGGCCCCATCCTGACCGGAACGTTGACCCTCTGCCCCGGCGGGAGTACTAATAAGGATTCCGAACCACAGTCAGCGGCTGCCCCTTTCCTCCGCAAGCGCGTCGCGCCTGCCCACTGCTCGCAAGCTCGCAGCGGGTCCCTCGGCGCTAGCTGCAGGCCAGGGCCCCTGCCGCTTCCCTTGGAGGTAAGGCAATGTCGACCCAGTCAACGAATGAGTCCGCGATTCCCGGCTACGCCTACGGCGCCGTCGGCCATTCCCCGGTGACCCTGGATGAGCTGCAGGCGCTGAAGGCCACGGTCATGTTCGGCGAGGAAGACAGTGCGCTGCTGCACCGTGCCGGCGAGCTGCTCGGGGACCAGGTCGAGGAGATCCTCGATGTCTGGTACGGCTTCGTGGCCGGGCAGCCGCATCTGGTGGCCCAGTTCTCGCAGCCCGGCGGCGGCCCGATCACCGAATACCTGCAGGCCGTGCGCGCACGGTTCGGCCAGTGGATCCGGGATACCTGCACCCGCCCCTACGACCAGGCCTGGCTGGACTACCAGGAGGAGATCGCGCTGCGGCACACTCCGGCGCACAAGAACGAAACCGACCATGTCCACTCCACGCCGGTGGTCCCGCTGCGGTACCTGATCGGGCTGATCGTGCCCATCTCCACCACCGTCCGCCCGTTCCTGGCCAGACGGGAGGAGGACCCGGCGCAGGTCGATGCCATGCTGCAGGCCTGGATCAAGGCCGTGGTGCTGCAGGTGGCGCTGTGGTCGCGCCCGTACGCCCGCGAGGGCCAGTGGTAGGGACCGCACCTACCGCCGCCCGCCCGGCTATGGTTAGCATGGCCCCATGGAATTTGCCCAGGACGACGCCGGTGACATGGTGGTTGGGGACGTGGTGCATGTCAAGGGCAAGGCACTGACGGTCGGCATCTCCGGAATCTCCGGCGACGAAGTGCTCAGCCTCGGCTGGGTGGAGACCGGCGAGAGCATCAACCTCACCCTGCCCGAAGCCATCAAGCTGCGCGACGAGATCGACAAGATCATCCGGGACAGGCACACCGGAGAGTAGGCGGCGCCCCTGCCCCTACCTCAGACGCGGAGGCCGGCGCCAAGCGGAATGACGTGCGGCCGGCCCTCGGTCGGCTCCGGCACCACCTGCGCGGCCAGCCCGAAGACTTCCTGCAGCAGGTCCGGGGTGACCACCTCCGCCGGGGTGCCCTGGGCGACGATGCGGCCGGCCTTCATCGCGACCATGTGGTCGCTGTACCGGGCGGCCAGGGAAATGTCGTGCAGCACCATGACGACGGTCCGGCCGTGCCGGCGGTTCAGGCCGCGGACCAGCTCGAGCACCTCCACCTGGTGGGCCAGATCCAGGTAGGTGGTCGGCTCGTCCAGCAGCAGGATGCCGGCTTCCTGGGCCAGCGTCATGGAGATCCAGGCCCGCTGCCGCTGCCCGCCGGAGAGCTCCTCGACCGGATGGTCCGCAAGGTCCAGCAGGTCGGTGGCCGCCAGCGCTTCGGCGACCACCGCCTGGTCCGCGCCCGAGAACTGCTGGTACCACTTCTGCCGCGGATGGCGCCCGCGCGAGACCAGGTCCGCCACGGTCAGCCCGGAGGGGGCCGACGGCGTCTGCGGCAGCACGCTCAGCTGCGTGGCAATGTGGCGGGTGGACAGCTTTGCCAGCGGTTCGCCGTCGAGCGTCACCCTCCCGGAGCGCGGGGGCAGCAGCCGGCCCAGCCCGCGCAGCAGCGTCGACTTGCCGCAGCCATTCGGCCCGATCACGGCGGTGACCTTGGCGTCCGGAACGGACAGCGTCAGGCCGCTGATGATGTCCCGGCCGTCGTAGCCCAGGGTGAGGGATTCGGCCCGCAACCGGCCGGGCAGGGGCAGCTCGGTCACGTGAGCCTCCTTTGGTAACGCAGAATCAGGTAGATCAGGTACGGGGCGCCCACCACCGACGTGACCACGCCGACCGGCAGCGGCAGTGCCAGGGCGTTGGCCGCGGCGGTGTCCGCCAGCAGCACGAAGACGGCCCCGGTCAGCGCCGAGGCGGCCACCGGCGGGACCACTGCCCCGGTGAGGATCCGGGCGATCTGCGGGCTGGCCAGCGCCACGAACACCAGCGGGCCCGCCACCACGGTGCCGACCGAGGCGAGCAGCACCGCAATGCTGAGCATGGTGAGCCTGACGGCGCCGATGCGGGTGCCCAGGCCGACGGCGGTGTCGTCACCGAGGCTGGCCAGCAGCAGCCGGCTGCCGCCGGCGGCGGCGGCGGTCAGCAGGCCGGCGGCCAGGCCGAGCATCGGCGCCACCAGCGGCCAGTCCTTGCCGTTGAGCGAGCCCATCATCCAGGTCAGCGCCTGGGCCGCGCTGGTGACGTCACCCAGGGTCAGCAGCCAGGTGGTCAGGCTGACGGCAAAGCCGTTGATGCCCAGGCCCACCAGCACCAGCCGGTAACTGTCGATCCCGCCCCGGTAGGCCAGCAGGTAGACGGCCACACCGCTGGCCACGCCGGCGGCGAAGGCGGCCAGCGGCATGCCGACGACGGCCGCCGCTCCGCTCAGGCCCGCGGCCCCGCCGCCGGCGGCTATCAGCACCGCCACGGCTCCCAGGGACGCCCCGGCGGTCACCCCGAGCACGTCCGGGCTGGCCAGCGGGTTGCGCGCCACCGTCTGGGTGACCGCCCCGGCTGCGGCCAGGCAACTGCCGGCAATGACCGCCGCCACCATCCGGGGCGCGCGGAATTCGGTGACCGCCAGGTGGATCTTCGCATCCGTGGCGTCCCCGAACATGGCCCGCAGTACGTCCGGGTAGGCCAGCGCCGTTCCGCCGTGGGCCAGGTGCACGGCCATGGCCGCGACCAGCAGCACCAGCAGCACCGCGCCCACGGCCAGCCCGCGGGGCCGGAAGCGGACGGACACCGGGCCCAGCCGCAGCACGCGGACGGAACGGAAGGCCGCCTGCGGCCGGTCGGCGACGGACGTGCTCATACGGTCACCAGCTTCCGCCGGCGGGCCAGGATGACGAAGAACGGCGCGCCGATCACGGCCAGCACCACACCAACGGACAGTTCGCCCGGACGGGCGATGACCCGCCCGGCAGTGTCGGCGAGCAGCAGCAGGGCCGCGCCAAGCACGGCGGAGGCGGGCACCAGCCAGCGGTAGTCGGCTCCGACCAGCGCCCGGGCCAGGTGCGGAACCAGCAGGCCGGCGAAGGCGATCGGCCCGGCCAAGGTCACGGCGGTTCCGGCCAGCAGGGTGATGGCGGCGATGCCGGCGCACCGGGCACGCAGCAGCGAGGTGCCCAGCGAGGTGGCCGTGTCCTCGCCCAGCGCCAGCGTGTTCAGCGCCGGAATGTTCAGCAGCGCCAGCAGCAGCCCGGCCAGCAGGAACGGCCACACCGCCGGGAGCGCGTCATTGCGCACGGCCAGCGACCCGACCTGCCAGAAGCGCAGCGTGTCCAGGGCCGCCGCATTCAGCAGCACAATGCCGGTCACCAGGCCGGTGCACAGGGCCGTGACGGCAGCTCCGGCAAGCACCAGCGTGACCGGCGTCTGCCCGTGCCGCGAGGCCGTGCCGATCAGGAACACCAGGACGCTCGCCAGCAGGGCCCCGGCGAAGGCCAGCACCGCCTGGACCAGCGGCAGCTGCTGGCCGGCCACCGCCGTCACGGCCACGATCGCCAGCGCGGCGCCCTGGTTGATGCCCAGCAGCCCCGGATCCGCTACCGCGTTGCGGGTATGCCCCTGCGTGAGCGTCCCGGCCACGCCGAGGCAGATGCCTGCGGCGATGCCGGTCAGCGTCCGCGGCCAGCGCAGTTCCCGGATCGTCACATCCATGGTGGTGCCCGACGGCGTGAACAGCGCGTGCCAGATCTGCGCCGGCGAGGACGGCTCGCTCCCCACGCAGACACTGGCCGCGGCGCCCACCGCCAGCAGCAGCACCGCCGCAGCCAGCCAGCGGGGGCCGGAACGTCGGCGCGCCGGGCGCGCTGCCTGCCGGCCACCCGGTACGTTCGGTGGAGCCGCCTCCGCCGGCGGTTCCTCCGGGGACGGGGTGTCCCTGCCGGCACTGCGCCGCAGCGTTCCCGAAGTTTTCAAGGGGTCCTACTCATGCGTCGGGGATATTACGTCAGGGTCGTGGTGCGTAATTCAAAACTGCTGCTACAGTCTACGACGGATCCGAGCTTAGCCTTACCTAACCACGCCGCAGAACTTCCGAAAGAGAGCCGTATGAAAACCCACATCCTGAAGAAATTTTGGGCAGTCGCCGCCGGTGCCGCCCTGCTGGGCACGGCCGCGTGCAGCGCCCCGGCCACCAGCGGCACCGCCGAGAGCCCTGCCGGGGAGGCCGGCTACCCGCTGACCATGGAGCACGCCATGGGATCGACCACCATCGAGTCGAAGCCCACCCGCGTCGTCGCCCTGGACCCCAGCTACTCCGACGCCGCCCTGCTGCTGGACGCGGACCTGGCCGGCTACGTGGAGTACCGCCAGGATCCGGGCCAGCCGTTCGCCCCCTACCTGGGCGACGTCAAGGAAGCCACCGCGGAGTCTGTGAACGTGGGCACGCTGGCCGAGCCCGACCTGGAGAAGATCCTGGAACTGGATCCGGACCTGATCGTCTCCGCCCAGGTGCGGCACGAGGCGCTCTACGACCAGCTCTCGAAGATCGCTCCCACCATCTTCTCCGTCAGCACCGGCCCGACCTGGAAGGAGAACGTCGTCTTCCTGGGCGAGGCCCTGGGCAAGAAGGAGCAGGCCGAGGAAGCTGTTGCCGCCTATGAGGAACGCGCCAAGAAGGTCGGCGAGGCGATCCTGGCCAAGAAGCCGGAGACCACCTACTCGCTGATCCGCTTCGCCGGCGAAGACACCGCCCGCCTGTACTCCTCCGACTCCTTCATCGGCGAGATCATGGCCGACATGGGCATCCCCCGGCCGAAGGGCGCCCCGGACACCACCGAGTCGATCTTCGTGCCGCTCTCGGCCGAGCAGATCCTCGACGGCGACGCCGGGCTGGTCATGGTCAGCACCTGGGCCCCGGCCGGCGCCGAGGGCGACGCCTCGCGGGCACAGCAGGAGAAGTTCGAGTCCAACCCGCTGTGGAAGCGGCTCAAGGGCGACGTGGTGACGGTCGACGACGAAACCTTCGTCGCCTCCGTGAGCATCCAGGGTGCGCACGCCGCCATCACCGAACTGGCCGGGCACTTCGGCGTGGACCCGCAGCTGCCGTAACGGCTGGGACACCTGCACGGCGGCGCCGGCACCCGGACGGGTACCGGCGCCGCCGTGCGCCCGGACCTTGCCTCCGGACCCTAGTTGAGCACGAAGACGTTGACCACCACGCTGTCCGGGTGCCGCTCGCCGGTGCCGACCAGGATCTTCGAGTTCAGCCACTCCCATTCCCCGGAGGCGGTGAACTTCGGCAGGCAGCGGAAGTAAATCCGCGCCGGGTCCACTTTCTCGCCGCGCACCAGGCGCTCGATGTCCTCCCGGGACCCGGTACGCAACCCAAAGTTCTCGACGTAAATCCGCTCGCCGCCGTCGGTTTCGATGGCGTACTTCGCCTCCAGTTCGGTCAGCGTCTCGCTCCTGAGCAGCTGGTAATCCGCACCCAACGGCAGGACCTTGCCCTTCAGGGCCGGGCCATCGACAGTGCCGCCCTCGATCGGAATGATGCGCCGGCGGCCGGCCGGGGTGGACCCGATTTCGGCAGGGGTGCCGACCTTGATGGTCAGCGTTGCCAGGTACTCCAGTTCGGGGGTGATCATGGCACCCATCTTAGGGCGGCCCGGCACCCTGCCTTGGAATACCGCGCGCTGCCGGCCGTCCCTGCCCGGGGCTCCGCGGCCGCGCCTGCCGGTACCACTGGGCGCAGAACACGGTGACCAGGGCCAGATCGATGAGGTCTCCGCCGTAGTACATCAGGACGCCCCCGGCCTCCGCCTGCGCTGAAGGTACTCCCATTGGCGGATGGGCGTAGATGTATTTGGACAGGCTGGCGTGTCCGGCGGCTGCGAGGAGCAGCACCGCCGTCCGGGTGGCGAACCCGGCCCGGTGCGGGGACGGATCGATGCCGATGATGGAAGCGGTGAAAAGGTATCCGGCAACCAGGAAATGCAGCTGCACGGCCAGGTGCACGAGCGGGTTGTCCAGCATCGGGGCGCCGGCAGGAGTCGCATAGAGCACCCAGAGCGGAGCGACGTTGAGCACACCCGCCGTCACGGGATGGGAGAGGATGCGTACCGGTGTGCTCTTGAGCAGGTGCGCGAGCCTGCGGGCCGGCACCGGTGGCAGGGACCGCAGGGCCAGGGTGACCGGAGCGGCAGGAACCAGCAGAAGCGGGGCCAGCATGCCAACCAGCAGGTGGGACAACAGATGGGCGGTGAAATCCGTGTATGCCCGTGCCGCGAGCGGGCCGACGAATCCGGCAGCCGCGGCAGCGGTCCCGCCTGCCCACAGCAGGATCCGGCTCATCGGCCAGCCCTGCCCGGTCCGGCGTACCCGCAGCGCAGCCCCGACGTAGCACCCGATCGCCAACATCAAGGGAAGGGCGAAGAGAGCGTCGAGGCCGAAGCCGCCGCCATGCTGGTGCATAGCTCAGGCGTTCGGCCGGGCCCGCCGGGCGCGGACAGCCAGCACGGCCCCGGTGCCCAGCAGCAGCAGGCTGACCGCATTCCAGATCAGGTCATACGGGAGGATGTCGACCCC
Organism: Arthrobacter mobilis; assembly: GCF_012395835.1. Classification (GTDB taxonomy): domain Bacteria; phylum Actinomycetota; class Actinomycetes; order Actinomycetales; family Micrococcaceae; genus Crystallibacter; species Crystallibacter mobilis. Next base: position 233,186 of record NZ_JAAZSQ010000001.1, on the reverse strand, counting down.
GTAGCGGATCTGGTGCAGCTGCAGGACCTTGTGGTTGATCAGGCCGTCGAAGAGCTGGAAGCCGCCCAGGCCCAGGAAGAGCCCGGCCCGCGCGACCTGCCGGGAGTATGTGCCGCGCCGGTGTGTGTCAGCCAGCAGAAAGAATCCGGCCACCAGGATGAACAGTTCGGCAGCGTGCAGCAGCCCGTCGGAGAGCAACGCGATGTCGCCGGTCGAGCGGTCGTAGAAGTGGTGCCAGGCCAGCACCTGGTGGAAGATGATCTCGTCGACAGCTGCCATCACGCCGACGCCGATCATCAGGGCTGCCCAAAGCGAGCGGTCCCTGCGCAAGGCAGGCCGCGGAACCTGTGGAGCTCCCATCCCAGTCCTCCCTGACTGCCAAACAGGCACCGTAGCCGGTAGCGAACCGTCACATGCACACTCTAGGCCCGGATCGCGCGCTCGCCCCGCTCCCCCGTGCTGACCCTGATCACCTGGGTGGCCGGGACCACCCAGATCTTGCCGTCGCCGATATGCCCGGTGCGGGCCGCGGCCACGATCTCGTTGATGATCCATTCCACGTCCTCGTCCGTGGCCAGGATGTCCAGACGCACCTTGGGCACCGTTTCCACAGTGATGGCCGCGCCCCGGTAGCTTTCGGTGTGGCCGCTCTGGCGGCCGACGCCGGAAACCGGGGCGATGGTCATGCCGCTGACGCCGAGCCCCTTCAGGGCGGTCTTGACGTCCTCGAGCTTTTGGGGCTGGATCACGGCGGTAATCAATTGCATGGCGGGCTCCTTGGTCGGCCGGCTTACCCATCCGGCACGGCGGTGACGGTCCCGGCGGCACCGTCCACGGTGATGGTCTGGCCGGTGGCCAGCTGCAGGGTGGCATCCGGTACGCCGACCACGGCGGGGATGCCGTATTCGCGGGCCACTACGGCCCCGTGCGAAATGGCTCCGCCCATCTCCATCACCAGCGCACCGGCCGTCATGAACAGCGGCGTCCAGCCCGGGTCGGTGGACGGCGCCACCAGGATTTCCCCCGGTTCCAGCCGGGCCCCGACCGGGTCCAGGATCACGCGGGCCTTCCCGGTCACGGTCCCGGCCGAGGCCGGGCTGCCGGCCAGCACCAGCCGGTCCGCCGCGCCCGGCGCCGTTGCCCCCGCCGTACCGGCCGCCGTCGTTGCGGCCGCGCCGGACGCCGCTGCCGCCGCTTCGACGTCGGTGCCGTCGGAGAGCAGCAGCCGGGGCACATAGCGCCGCTGCAGTTCGCGCTCGTAGCTGCGCCGGCGCCGGGCCACCAGATCCTTCAGCTCGGCCCCGCGCAGGCCCACCCGGGCCTCATCCGGGGCCAGGAAGTAGATGTCCTCCGCGGCAGCGATCCGTCCCTCGGCGGCGAGCGTCCCGCCGACGGCGGTGAGCTGGCGGCGCAGGGCGGCGAAGGTGAGGATGATGTAGAACTTGGGCTGCTCGCGCAGGCCGGCCAGCGCGCGGGTCCGCCGCAGGCACCATCCGACGGCGGCACCGCGCAGCCGGTTGTGCCTCCGGGCGCGGGAGGTGAGATCGGCGACCTTCTCCTCGGCCTGCCCGGCGGCGCGGGCGAACTGGACGTCCGGGGCCGGCTGCGCGCCGGTGGTCCGCAGGTAGTTGGCGACGACCCCGAGCAGGTGTGCCGGATCCTCGGACCAGCGCGGCATGCCCAGGTCGATCTCGGCCACCGCCCGGTGCCCGTAGCGGGCCAGGAAGCCAGCCAGCAGATCCTGCAGCACCGCCGGCAGGCTGCCGGCGCGGTAGCGGCGGGACAGTTCCGCCGCGGATTCATCGGCCAGTACCCGGACCGATTCGGGATCCTTGCGGACGTTGGTGGCCAGCTGCCACAGCTGCAGGTCCATTTCCGTGGTGACATTGTGCGGCAGGCCCCGCAGCACGGTCTGCAGCTCGCCGGGTTCGGCAATGCCGCGCAGCAGCCAGCGGGCCAGGCCGAGCAGGGCAAACCCGGTGGCCGGCGCCGGCAGTACCGCTGGCACCAGGGTCCTGAAGGCCGTGGACATGGTCCGTTCCACAAAGTCCAGCCGCTGCACGGGCGTGGCCGGCCCGGACAGCTCCAGCCGCTGTTCAAGGGTGTGTCCCAGCGCCTGGATCCGGCTCAGCGCGGCCCGGGGCCGGGCGGCGGCCTCGAGGATCCGCAGCAGCAGGAGCCCCACCTGCTTCAGGTCGCTGCCCGAGAGCAGGTTCGGGGACCAGCTGCCGCGGATGACGGAGAACCGCGGATCCTCGTAAAGTCCCTGCAGCAGCGCTGCCGAGCGCGCCTCGGCCACCCGGAACATCCTGAGCATGGTCCGCCGGCCGCTGCGGCTGCGCACCACCGGGGTCAGGTCGATGAACGGGCGCTGGCCGCCTTCGGCGATCCGCCAGCCGGTACGGGCGTCCTGCATCGAGGTGATGGCGGCCAAGCCCATCGGGGTGAACGGCCGGATGAGCCCCTGGGCCAGGCTCGCGCACAGGTACACCCGGGTGCCCCCGGCCGGGACCGCTGCCTCGGGCACCGGGTACAGCGTGGTGATGGCCCGGGACTGGGTGAGCCGGATGGTCCCGTCCTGCTCCGCTGCCCATTCCAGGTCCTGCGGGCAGCCGAAGACCTCCTCCGCCTTGGCCCCCAGCGCCGCGAGCTCGCGCAGCTGCGCGTCCGAGATGCAGGCCCGTGCCGCGCCCTGCTCCTGCCCGTCGCCCTGCCGGCCGCCCAGGGTCCGCTCCAGCACCCGGCCGCTGGCGGTGTCCAGCACAAAGTGGTCCGGGTTCACCGCGCCGGAGACCACTGCATCACCCAGCCCCGGCACTGCGTCGATCACCGCCTGCCGGCGCGTGCCGGTGAGCGGGTTGGCGGTGAACAGGACGCCCGCAGCGGCCGCCGGCACCATTTCCTGGACGACGACGGCGAGGGCCACGCTGTGCTGCCCGATGCCGTGGGCGGCCCGGTAGGCTACCGCGCGGTCCGTCCAAAGCGATGCCCAGCAGCGGCGCACGGCCTCCAGCACGGCGTCGGCGCCGGAAACATTGAGGAAAGTGTCCTGCTGCCCGGCGAAACTTGCGTCAGGCAGGTCCTCGGCGGTGGCCGAGGACCTGACGGCCACCGGCAGATTGGGACCCAGCTCCGCGTAGGCTTCGCGGACCGCCTCCGCCACCTCGGCGGGAATGACGGCGGCCAGGACCGCCTCGCGCGCCCGGCCCGCCGCCTCGGCCAGGCCCGGTCCATCGGCGGCATCCACCTGCCCGGCCGCTTCCACCGGTCCTTCCAGGCCGATGGCCTCGGCCATGATGCGGTAGGCCGCCGTCGTCAGGCAGAAGCCACCCGGGACCGGCAGCCCCGCAGCCATCAGCAGACCCAGATTCAGTGCCTTGCCACCCACCTCGGGCAGCATCCCGGCGCCGATCCGTGCCAGTTCGACGACGAGATGGTCCTGGCGCACCGCGTCCATCCTCTCCCTGGTCCTCGCCCCGCGCAGGTGGTACGTCCTGCCGACTATATGCCCGCCGGCCGCACCGCTCAATGGCCGGCGGCCCCGGACACCCCGGCGCCCCAGGAGGAATTGGTCAGGTGTACAGCGAGACCGGCTGGACGGTGCCGTTGAGGAAGTGCGCGCCCACCTCGATCTTCTTGTAGTCCACCGGGTCATGCAGGCTGTGCGTGCGGATATTGCGCCAGTAGACGTCCAGCCCGATGGAGTTCCTCGTCGAGGAGGCCCCGGTCACCTCGAACACCCGCGAGGCCACCTCCAGTCCCACCTCGGTGGAGACCACCTTCAGGCCCGCGATGGCCAGCTCCAGCTCCGCCCGGTCCTCGGCGGTGACCGCGGCGCCGAGGCCGGCGACGCCGTCGAACCTGCGGTTCAGCGCATCGGCGAGCGCCCGGACCGCCTCGGTCCTGGCCACCAGTTCGCCGTAGACCCGGTGCACCACCGGGTCCTCGGCGTAGGTGTCGGCGCCGGAGAGGAACCAGGAGTTCTTCCGCGCGCGGGTCAGCTCCCGGGCCTGGGCCAGGGCGCCCTCGGCGACGGCCAGGTAGATGTTGCCGAACAGCAGCTGCACGCCCGGGGTCACCACCGAGGAGAACGGTTCGCCGGTGTCTGTGCCGATCACATCCTCGGGTGTCACAGCGACGGCGGTGAAGCGCACCGCCCCGGAGGCCGAGGCGCGCTGGCCCAGGTGGTCCCAGGTGTCCAGGTGCTCGATGCCCTCGCGCCGGGCGTCCAGGGCGAAGACCACCAGTTCGCCGTCGTACGCTCCGCCGCTGGCCACGGCGGCGGAGATCAGCCGGTCCGCCGCGGCGGCCCCGGTGGCGAAGTGCTTGGTCCCGGAGAGCCGGTACCCGTCCCCGTCCGCCACCAGTTCCAGGTCCGGATCCACCGGGTTGAACGCGTCCGCCCAGACCCAGCCGCCCGCGGCGCTGGCCGGTACCATGCGTCCTGGTCCGCCCGCGCACCGTAGAAGGTGATGCAGGCCGAGTTCAGGTAGTGGTAGCCGAGGATCTGCCCGATCGAGGCGTCCGCCCGGGCCACGGTGCGGACCGCCGCGAAGGCCGTCTCCCAGTGCCCGCCCTCGCCGCCGGCAGCGCGCGGGATGAGCAGGTTGACCAGGCCGGACTCGCGCAGCAGCGCCAGTTCGGCCACCGGGGCGGCGCCGGCACGGTCGCGCTCGACGGCGTCGCGCGCCAGTTCGGCGGCGACCGACCCGGCGACGGCGCTCCAGTGGGCCAGCTCATCGGCGCCGGCGTGGCCGGCCCAGGGGCTGCAGGGGACGGTATCGGTGCTCATGGTTGTTTCCTTTCGACGGCGGAGGGTCAGTGCAGCACTGCTGCCGGCCTGGCCCGGGCCACCACCGGCCCGGCGGCGAAGGCCAGCACCAACAGGGCCAGCACGCCGAAGGAGAACGGCCCGTAGCTCTCCTCCCCCACCAGGGTGGGCAGGTTCTGCAGGATGATCGCCACGAACAGCAGCAGTCCGGCCAGGCCCAGCGCCGGGGCCGTCCGCCGCCGCCAGGTGCTGCCGCCGCGCTCCTGCCGGGCGAAGAACGCGAGCACGGCCACGGAGGTGAGCACCAGCAGCAGCACGATGCCGACCGAGGAGATGCCGCCCAGCCAGGTGTAGAACTCCACTATCGGGTCCAGCCCCAGCAGCACCGCCGCCACGTTCAGCACGGCGACGACGCCGGCGGCAGCCAGCGAGGCGCGTGCCGGCGAACCGAACCGCTCGTGCGGGACGGACAGCGGCTGCGCGAAGACACCGCGGGAGGCCAGCTGGAAGATGTAGCGCGAGGCGATGTTGTGGAAGGAGAGGATGCAGGCGAACAGGCTGGTGACGAACAGCAGCGCGATAATGTGCCCGCCTGCCGCGCCCAGGTAGGCTTCGGTCGTCGTCTGCAGGATGGTGCCTGGGTTCGCCGTGGATTCCTCGACGACCTTGGACTGGCCGACGCCGCTGACCAGCAGCCAGCTGGAGAGGGTGTAGAAGCCGCCGATCGACAGCAGCGATATGTAGGTGGCCCTGGGGATGGTCCGGTCCGGGTCCCTCGCCTCGTCGCGGAACACGGCCGTGGCCTCGAAGCCGATGAAGCTCAGGATGGCGAACAGGATGCCGAAGCCGGGCGCGCCGGAGAGGATCTGGCCGGGGCTGACGATGCCGGTGGAGAAGCCTTCCGGTCCACCCCCGGAGAAGATGACGGCGGCGTCGAGCGCCAGCACGATGGCGACCTCGGCCAGCAGCAGCACCGCGAGCACCTTGCCGGAGAGTTCGATGTTGCGGTAGCCGAAGAGCACGACGGCGGCGAAGCCGGCCGCGGCCCAGACCCACCAGGGCAGTGCCGGGCCGCCGTAGGATTCCACCAGGCCGGCCAGGGCCGGGCCGAACAGGCCGAAGACCCCCGCTTCCAGGGCCAGGTAGGCCAGCAGGGCTATGAAGGCCGCGCCCAGGCCGGCACTGCGGCCCAGGCCTTTGTCGACATAGGAATAGAACGCCCCGGCCGTCGGCACGAAGCGGGTCATGGTGGTGAACCCGACGGAGAACAGCAGCAGCACGGCGGTGGCGATCACGAAGGCGAACGGGAAGCCGGCGCCGTTGCCGAAGGCGATGCCCAGCGGCACCGGGCCGCCGATCACGCCCAGCGGCGAGGCCGCGGCGACCACGATGAAGACAATGCCGGAGACGCCAAGCGAACCCCGGAGCCGGCTTCCGGCCGCGTGGGCCGTGCCGGTGGCCGGCGGCTGCGGCGCGGCGCTTGTATGAACGGTCATGGAAGGTCCTGTCACTGGTGCGGCCCCGCGGCTGGCGGGGCAGGGAAAGATCGACCGCCAATCTAGCGACCAGCCCGAAGCCGCACCGCCGTAGATGAAGGCGTGTGTGGCCGTGTGACGCCATGTTGCCGCCATGGCGTCCTGTGCCACCGGCAGAAAGCGGCCAATGGCAGGGGGTTGTCCCGTACTCGACCAGTTTTTCCTTGAAGAGGGACGCATTTGCGGCTGTAGGATGGGTCGCATGCCGCAGATACGGATTTCCGATGCCGCGCGCTTCCTGGGCGTCAGTGACGACACGGTGCGGCGCTGGGTGGACTCCGGCCAGCTGTCCGGCGCGAAGGACGCCTCCGGCTACGCCGCGGTGGACGGGCTGGACCTGGCCCGGCTGGCCCGGAAGCAGGCGGTGCTCCCCGACGATCCGACGGGCATCGGCAGCTCGGCCCGGAACCGCTTCGTCGGCCTGGTCACGGACATCGTGATGGACAAGGTCATGGCACAGGTGGAGCTGCAGTGCGGTCCGCACCGCGTCGTCTCGCTCATGAGCGCCGAGGCAGTGCGTGACCTGGGGCTCGAGCCCGGATCGGTGGCCACCGCCGTCGTCAAGGCCACCACCGTCATTGTCGAGACTCCGCACGGCAAGGGCACGGCATGAGGGCGCTCCGCGGCCCGGCCGCGCTGGCCGCCGCCGGCGCGCTCGCCCTGGCCGGCTGCGGTGCCGGCGGAACGGCCCCGGCGGAATCCGGCAACGGCGCCGGCGGCTCGCTAACGGTCTTCGCCGCCGCCTCGCTCCAGCAGGTCTTCACCGAATTGGCCGGGGCCTTCGAGCAGCAGCACCCGGGCACCGACGTCGTGCTGAACTTCGCCGGATCCTCGGACCTGGCCACCCAGATCACCGCCGGCGCCCCGGCCGATGTCTTTGCCGCCGCCGACACCCGGACCATGGACCAGCTGGCGGCGGCTTCCCTGCTGGCCGGCGAGCCGGAGGAGTTCGCCAGCAATACCCTGACCATCGTGGTGCCGCCGGACAACCCGGCCGGCATCGACTCCTTCGCGGACCTGGCCGAACCAGGCACCGCTGTGGTGGTCTGCGCCCCGCAGGTACCCTGCGGGGCCGCCGCGGAGAAGGCCGCGGCGGCCGCGGGCACCACCCTGCAGCCGGCCAGCGAGGAAGCCTCGGTCACGGACGTGCTCGGCAAGGTATCTTCCGGCGAGGCGGACGCGGGCCTGGTCTACATCACGGATGCCCGGAATGCCGCCGGCCGGGTCACGGCGGTGCCCTTCGCGGAGGCCGCCGCGGCGGTGAACACCTACCCCATCGCCGCCGTCGACGGCAGCGGACAGCAGCAGCTGGCCGCGGAGTTCATCGACCTGGTCACCGGCGGCACCGGCCGGCAGGTCCTGTCCGCGGCCGGCTTCGGCCTGCCCTGACGATGGCACGCAGCGCACACCCCGCCGGCTACTCCGGCCTGCCCCGGTGGATCATGGTGCCCGCGGCCCTGGGCTTCGGGGCCGTCCTGCTGCCGCTGGCCGCACTGGCCGCGCGGGTGGACTGGGCCGGCTTCCTCCCGCTGGTGACCTCCGCTTCCTCGCTGGCGGCACTGGGCCTCAGCCTGCGCACCGCCGCGGCCAGCACCGTCCTGTGCCTGGTCCTGGGCATTCCGACGGCGCTGGTGCTGGCCCGCGCCAGCTTCCCCGGGCAGCAACTGCTGCGCGCCCTGGTGCTGCTGCCGCTGGTGCTGCCGCCGGTGGTGGGCGGCATCGCCCTGCTGTACACGTTCGGCCGCCGCGGGCTGCTCGGCCCGGCCCTGGAGGTGGCGGGGATCCAGATTGCGTTTTCGACGGCGGCGGTGGTGCTGGCGCAGACCTTCGTGGCCCTGCCCTTCCTGGTGGTCAGCCTCGAGGGTGCCCTGCGCACGGCCGGGCACCGGTACGAGGCGGTCGCCGCCACCCTGGGCGCCCGGCCGACGACGGTGCTCACCCGCGTCACCCTGCCGCTGATCCTGCCGGGCCTGGCCTCCGGGGCCGTGCTCGCCTTCGCCCGCGCGCTGGGCGAGTTCGGCGCCACGCTCACCTTCGCCGGCAGCCTCCAGGGCGTCACCCGGACACTCCCGCTGGAAATCTACCTGCAGCGCGAGACGGATCCGGACGCCGCCGTCGCCCTGTCCCTGGTGCTGGTCGCCGTGGCTGCCGCCGTCGTCGGCCTGGCCTACCGCCGCACGCTCAGCGGCGCCCTGGGGGTTGGTGGGCGGTGACCTTCCAGCTCGAGGCGGCAGTGGCGGCCAGGGACTTCGCGGCGTCCCTGGCGCTGGCACCGGGGGAAACCGTGGCGGTCCTGGGACCCAACGGCGCAGGCAAATCCACCCTGCTCTCGGTCACCGCCGGACTGCTGCGCCCGGATGCCGGCCGGGCCATGCTGGACGGGCGGACGCTGTTCGACCTGCCTGGCGGCACATGGCTGGCGCCGCATCTGCGCGGCACCGCGCTGCTGGCCCAGCAGCCGCTGCTCTTCCCGCACCTGAGCGTGCTGGAGAACGTCGCCTTCGGCCCGCGCAGCGCCGGCGCCGGCCGGCACGGCGCCCGGCAGAACGCCCGGCACTGGCTGGCCGAAGTGGACGCGCTCCATCTGGCCGGACGCCGGCCGGGGCAGCTCTCCGGCGGGCAGGCGCAGCGCGTCGCCGTCGCCCGGGCACTGGCCGCCGGCCCACAGCTGCTGCTGCTGGACGAGCCGATGTCCGCGCTTGACGTCGAGGCCGCCCCGATGCTACGGCGGCTGCTCAAGCGCGTGCTGGCCGGCCGCCGGGCCATTATCGTCACCCACGACGTGCTGGACGCGCTCCTGCTCGCGGACCGCGCCGTGGTGATGGAGGCCGGCCGCATCACCGAGGAAGGTCCCGTGCGCCGGATCCTGGAGCGCCCGCGCAGCCGCTTCGCCGCCGGCCTGGCCGGGCTGAACCTGCTGACCGGAACCATCACCGGGGACGGGATCCTGGCCACCGACGGCACCTCAGGGCTCGCCGCCGGCGCCACCGTCACCGGCACCGCGGACCCGGAAGCCGCACCCGGGCAGGTGGGCATCGCGGTGTTCCGCCCGGCCGAAGTGGCGGTCTTCCGCGAGCCGGTCCACGGCAGCCCGCGGAACACCTTCGCCGTCACCGTCACGGACGTGGAGCCGCACGGCGGGCACATCCGGATCCACGCCGGCGGGCTGTATGCCGACATTACCGCCGCCGCGGCCGCAGACCTGGACGTGGCTCCGGGCCTGCAGCTCTACTTTGCGGTCAAGGCCACCGCCGTGGACATCTTCCCCGCCTGAAACTCCGGGACGGGGCAGCGGATCAGGCCTTGAAGATGTCCCGGCGCACCCCCATGATGATCCGGTCCCCCGGCTGCGCCGTCTTCAGGTACCGCGTCACGTTTTTCAGTTCCAGCGCAATACAGCCGAAGGTCGCCACCGGATTGGCGTGCAGGAAGATGGCAAACCCTGCCCCCTGCCGGATCCTCTGCCCCGGGCCACGGTTGTAGTTGATCACCACCCCCTGCCGGTAGTCCCCGGTGGGGGCGCGCATGATCTGCCACAGGTTCTCGTCCGGCCAGCGCTCGAAGAACGGGGAGGCGGCCTCGTAGTACGTGTTGTAGGAGCTGCCCGGTGTGCCGCTCCAGCGCGAGCGCGGATTCAGCTGCCGGTAGGACAGCGCGGTGCCCGGGTTCCCTTCGCCAAAGGCTTCGGTCACGGTGTAGCTGCCCTGCGGCGACCAGCGGTGGGCGGTATGGCCGGAGGGAACGCCGGGCTTCCTGAAGCCCTTCAGTCCCACCGTGGCCGTTGCGGTTTCCCAGCTCTGCACGTAGATGGTGCCGACGCGCCTGCAGTTGACGAAATCCGCCTTGTAGGTGCCGTATTTCTCCGCGATGGCGAACGAAATCCGGTTGGCGTAACCATGACGGTAGCGGGTCTTGCCGGCGCCCAGGGCCCAGCACTCGTTCTTCGGATGGAAACTGGCCCCGGCCCTGCCGGCCACCAGGCTGCCGCCCTGGAACACCTGGGTGGTTTTGCCGTCCCTGGTCTTGCCCCATTGCAGCGGGTATCCGAGCTTGCCGGTCCGGCCGCCGCGTTCCTTCCAGCCGGCCAGCAGCCGTCCGGTGATGGTTTGGGCGCCGGTCGCCGCCGAGTAGGCAACCTGCCCCTTCTGGAAGGCCTGGATCGCGCCGGTCCCGGGCCCGCGCTTCATATCGGCGACCGGATAGCCCAGCTTGCCCACCTCGCTGCCGGCACCGCGGTACTTCCGGCCGATGGCATGGGTGAGTTCCACGGCCCGGGCGCCGGTCTTCGCGGTCCAGTAGATGGCCACCCGCTTGCTGCCCCGGGCCGGCCTGTAGGTGCGCACGCAGCCGCTCCTGGCCAGCCGGCAGTTGTAACTGCCCACCGGAATCAGCTTCAGGGACTTTGCCTTGGCCGCGATCCGTTTCCGGCCGGCTTCAGCGTGTGCCGGCCCTGCCGGCTTCGGGGCCGGAGAGCTCGACGGTTCGGGCGCCGGAGAACTCGACGGCTCCGGCGACGGCTCCGTTGCTGCCGACGTCGTGGCATCCGGCGAGGGCTGCACTACGGACGCGGTGGCGTCCGGCGAAGGCGACCTGGACGGGGTTGCATCCGGCGACGGCGATGCGGACGACGCGGTGCCG
>NZ_JAAZSQ010000001.1:206871-222235 GCF_012395835.1 Arthrobacter mobilis | reverse complement strand
GCGACGGAGACACGGTCGCCTCCGGCGACGGAGACACGGTCCCTTCCGGCGACGGGGTTTCCTCCGCAGAGGCGGGCAGCATCGGGGCCAGCAACGCGGCGGATAGCCAGGCAATGGCGGCTGCACGGGCTGCCGCGCGCCGGCGGGACGGAATGGCAAAAGACAATGTTCCCCCAAACAAAAGGACGGCCTGTCCGGCACCTGAAACCCTTGGTGCCTCTCATCAGGCACTATCGGCAGATCGGAGCGACATTTAACGGAAATTTCAGATCCGCTTCGCCGCGCCGGTTTTCCGCGCCGCCGCTCACGCACGGATACGGGGGACGCCGTCGGCTAGGATTCTATTCGTCCGCCCGATGCCGCCCGCCGACCTTTGCCAGGAGGAACCCATCAGCAATCCCGTTGTCCCGCAGGACGTGTACTACGGCGCCCCGGAGCCGGCTGACGGCACCGACGTCGTCGAAGTCACCTCGGCAGCCGCCGTCGCCCGGTTCAACGGCCGCGACGACGTCGTCCAGTTCAAGGGCCGCTATGCGCTGGTCAACCGGACCCTGACCCCGCACGAGGCGATGGTGGAGGACCTGCTCTTCATCCGTGGCGTGCTCGACGACGCCGGCCTGCCCTACCTGCTGGTGCGCGGGAACGATGCACGGCCGGTGATCGCCGTCGACTGGGACCGGCGCGCGGAACTGGTGGCGGCGCTGGTGGCGGCGTGCCGGAACGAGCCGTTCTACTCGATGACCGTCGATGCCAAAAAGAAGACGGCGCTGCTGGTGGCCGACGGCGAACTGGCCGAAAGCAGCAAGCCGCGGATGTTCCGCCTGTACCGGCCACGGCTGGAGCCCGACGGCGGCCTGCTCTACCGGGCGGGCGCCGGTGTGCAGCTGGAACTGTGGAAATGGGACGGCGGGCTGATCCACCTGCCGATCGAGAACTCGCTGACCCGGCGGACCGTGCTGGCCGGCGAGGCGACCCGGGGCACCGTGCGCCGCTACGGGCTGGAGTGGCCCACCATCGAGAACATGTTCGCCGACCACGCCACGGACATCGATTTCGAGATCGACATTGTCTTCTCCTGGGTGGACGGCAACAACCCGGAGTACCAGCAGTACCGGGCCGGCTTCATGGAAAACGTCATTGTCGGCGAGGGCGACGACGCCGACGCCCGGTTCCGCCAGATCAACGAGCTCAAGTACGCCCTGCGCAGCGTGCACATGTTCGCGCCCTGGATCCGGCGCATCTTCATCGCCACGGACTCCCCCGTCCCGCAGTGGCTGGACGCCTCGCACCCGAAGATCACCGTGGTCCGCAGCGAGGAGCACTTCCGCGACCCCTCGGTGCTGCCGGTGTTCAACTCCCAGGCGGTGGAGTCGCAGCTGCAGCACATCGAGGGGCTGAGCGAGTATTTCCTCTACTCCAACGACGACATGTTCTTCGGCCGCCCGGTGGCGCCCGACATGTTCTTCTCCCCCGGCGGCATCACCAAGTTCATCGAGGCCTCGACGCGGATCGGCCTGGGCGACAACCATCTGGACCGCTCCGGCTTCGAGAACGCCGCCCGGGTCAACCGGCGGCTGCTCTGGGAGCGGTTCGGGCGGATCACCACCCGCCATCTGGAGCACTGCGCCGCACCGCTGCGCAAGAGCGTGCTGTGCGAGATGGAGCAGGAGTTCGCCGAGGAGTTCAAGACCACCGCCGCCAGCCGGTTCCGTGCCAAGGACAATATTTCAGTCACGAACTCGCTGTACCACTACTACTCGCTGCTCACCGGCCGGGCAGTCACCAAGATCGGCGCCAAGGTGACCTATGTGGACACCACCATGCACTCGGGGCTGAAGAAGCTCAAGCGGCTGCTGAAGAAGCGCAACCGGGATTTCTTCTGCCTCAACGACGGCAGTTTCCCCGAGGTCTCCGCCCAGGAGCGCCAGCAGGCGGTCACCACCTTTTTGGATAAGTACTTCCCGATTCCGGCGCCGTGGGAAAAGCCGGAGGACGGATAGGCCGCCCGGCGACCGTCCCGGAACCCGCTCAGGCCACCTGGCGCCGGCGCAGCCCGGCGCAGGTAATGCAGAAGCGCGCCTCCGGGCGGGCTTCCAGCCGCTCGCGCGGAATCCTGTTCCCGCACCGCTCGCACACCCCATAGGTGCCGCGGTCCATCCGCTGCTGGGCATCGAGCACCTCGGCCAGTTCGGTCCGGGTGCTGGCCAGCATGGCCTCTTCGCGGGCGCGCTCCAAATTGAGCGTGGACCCTTCGGGGTCATACTCGTTGTCGGCCGGGATGTCCCGGCCGGCCAGGGTTACTTCCCTGATGTCCGCCGTCAACCGTTCGATCTGCCGGCGCGCCTCGGCGGCCTTCTCTTCCAGCAGCTGCCGGAAGTAGGCTTCGGGAGGTGCGGCGGATGCGGCTCCGGTACCGCCCAGCTCTTCGCTCATGGAGCATCACCTCTAACTACAGTGAGGATAGATTACTCCCGTACGGCGGCGTCGGCACCCTCCGGTATCCATGTGGTGCAGCCGCGGAGGCCGCTCTCAGCGGGCGGTGACGGCGGAACGGCCGGGGTTGGTGGCTTCCGGGATGACGACGCCGGCCGCGTCCAGCAGCCGCTGTGACTCCCCCTGCGACACCTGCCGGCCCACCGGTGTGCCCCCGCCCAGCGGCACCACCGAATGCACCACCGTCTCGTCGTAGACGTGGATCATGTTGTAGCCCTGCGCCCCGTCCCGGCCCCGGGTTCCGCCGGCCGGGCCGGTCAGGTCCTGGGTGTAGCAGGTGGCCGAGGCCACGGACACCGGAATCCCGGCGCAGGTCGCCGTGGTCGAGTAATGCAGGTGTCCGGCGATGACAGCGCGCACGTCGCTGCCGCGCAGGACCTGCGCCAGCTGTTCCTGCCCGCGCAGCTCCACCAGCACCGCCAGCTCCTGGACGCTAGGTACCGGCGGGTGGTGCATGGCCAGGATGGTCCCATGCGGGGCCGGCTCCGCCAGCTGGCCGGCCAGCCAGCGCAGCTGGGCGTCCGTCAGCTCGCCATGGTGGAATCCGGGCACGGTCGTGTCCAGGGCAATGATCCGCAGACCGTTGACATCGTGGACCTGATCCAGCGGCGCTTCGCCGTCCCCGGCCTCCCGGCCGGCCTGCTGGCCCAGCAGGGCGCGGCGCATGTGCGCACGGTCATCATGATTGCCCATGGCCCAGATGACCAGCGCGCCCAGCCGGGTGGCCGCCGGCTCGACGATCCGGCGGAGCTTCGCGTAGGCACCGGGCTCGCCCCGGTCCGCCAGGTCGCCGGTGAAGACAATGGCCTCAGGCCGCGCTTCGGCTGCTTCCAGCTCGTCGAAGATCCGCCGCAGCCGGGCGGCGCTGTCCACCACGCCGTAGAGGGGTTCGTCGCCGGCGAGCAGGTGGGTGTCGCTGATGTGCAGGATGAAGTGGTTTGGCCGCGGGTGCTCGGCCCGGATGGTATCCATCTTTAACCTTCTGCGGGTGCGGAACGGGAATTGGCAGTTCCCTAGTTAAGCGTAACCATCCTACGGGGGCGTTAAATTTCCCCCAACGGAACACGTCGAAAATACATCAATTCGCCGGCCGGCCCCAGGACCGGGGACGGCCCCGCCGGGTCAGTCCTCGTCGTCGCCTCCACCGTGCTCGTCCCGGGTCTCCTCCGCTGGTTCCGTCCGGTCCGGACCTGCGTCCCCATGCTCTTCTTCCGCGCTGCGGGAGGTGTCGTCCTGCTCCGTTTCGGCCTCCCGCCTGGTATCCGGTTCTGCCTCGGTTTCCCGGCTGCGCCGAGCTTGGCGCCCGGCCTCATCCTCGGCTTCACGCTCCACCTCACGCTCCACCTCGCGCCCGGCCTCGTCCTCGGCTTCACGCTCCACCTCACGCCCGCCCTCATCCTCGGCTTCACGCTCCACCTCGCGCTCCACCTCGTCCTCGGCTTCGCGCTCGACTGCGCGTTCAGCCTTGTGTTCGACCCTGGGCTCCACCTCATGCCCGGCTTCACGCTCCACCCTGCCTTCGGCCGTGCCTTCAGCTGTGCGTCCAGCCTCATGTCCGGCCTCGGGCCCAGGTTCCGCGTCTACCGCCCCGCGGCGCCGGTCGGTACCGGGGACGCGGCGACGGTCGTTCCCGCTCCGGGCATCATGTCCGCCCTTCGGGCCGTCCGGGCCGGCAGCTGTCTGGGTCCTGGCCGCCGCCGGTTTCGGCAGATCCACCGCTCCGGTGGATCCCGGGCTGTCCGCCGGCCCCGGAACCTGCTCTCCGGGCGTGGTGACCGTCATGAAGAATTCGGTCCAGGTTTGCCGCATACCCGGATTCGCCGCCGCGGCGGCACCTGCGCCGAGGGCCACGGCACCGGCGATCGAGACTGCGGCAAGGGTCGCCCGGCGCCGCCGCGTGCGCTTCCGGATCGGGGCGGCCCCGGCGAGCAGTGCCGCAAGTTCCGGGGAGGGCTCGGGGACGACAGACGGCTGCACCGCCAGCTCGCGCAGCGCGGTTTCCAGTGGAGCAGAGTGCTGCAGGCCCGCCTCCTCCAACATGGTGCGGATGGATTCGGCGGCGGAACGTTCGGAGGGCACGGTCATTCTCCTTCCACCGGCGCCAGCAGGAGGCGCAGCGCCTGCAATCCCCTGCGCTGCAGCTGCTTCACGGCGCCGGAGGAACGTCCCATGACTTTGGCAGTTTCCTCAATGGACAACCCGGCCACCACCCGCAGCAGGATGACCTCCCGCTGGTCCGTTCCCAGTTCCTGCAGCAAAGTCTCCACCCGGCTGGCTGCCAAGGTGGCCACGGCTGCTTCTTCGGCCGACGGGGCGGTCCGGGTGTCGGCCTCCGGCAGATATTCGGTGGTCGCCGGCACCGTGGACCGGCGCCGGAAATAATCCACCATGCGGGCGTGCGCCACCGTAAAAAGCAGGGCCCTGAAGCCCTCGACACCTCCCTTGACCGTCCCGATCCGTGGAATGACCCCCAGGAAGACGTCGTGGCAGCCGCCTTCCGGATCATCGATGCCCCGGACCCGCAGGTACTGCACTACGGCAGGGGCGAATGCCCGGTACAGTGCGTCCAGGGACCGGGGATCCCCGGCCTGGGCACGTTCGAACGCGGCCTCGTCGAGCTGGGCCGTCATCGTACAGCCACCGGATCCGGGAACCGCGGTGCACTGCTCGACCTCATGCTCCACTTCGCGCTCAACCCCGGCCCCCTGCCGCACTGGTTCGTAACGCTGTGCTGCGCGTTGTGTTTCGCTTCGGCGCCGCATTCCATTCCAGCTTCGGCGCTGGGGCCGGCCTCATGGTGCCGGGGCAGATTGTCGTCCCGCCTCGCCCTTGGTTCCCCAGGTATTCAGGCGCGGGTGAAGCATCTTCATAGTGGCGGACCTTTCGGGTTCCTGCGTTCGGTCACCATTCCAATCGAGGCACCTTGCGGAAAAGTTGCCCCGCTCACCGCTCGTCAGGCCCCCGGGCGCCCGGCGGCCGTGATTGCCCGGTGCCACCGGCGGGACTAGGCTTCATCCCGGGCCCCCAGCCCGGCAGTGCGCCCTGCGCACGGACACTGGTACAAGGATGGCGAGCATGAAAACGATCACCCCCTGCCTGTGGTTCGATACCGAAGCCGAAGAGGCCGCCGAGTNGGATGGCGAGCATGAAAACGATCACCCCCTGCCTGTGGTTCTTTTTTGCTCTTTCCCAACTCGCGGATTCTGGCCGTCACCCGCTACGGGCCGGCGGGGCCGGGACCGGAGGGCCGGGTCATGACCGTCAGCTTCGAGCTGGACGGCAGGGAATACGTCGCCCTCAACGGCGGACCGCAGTTCACGTTCACCGAGGCGGTCTCCTTCCAGATCCCGTGCGGCAGCCAAGCCGAGGTGGACCGGTACTGGGACGCGCTCTCCGCCGGTGGCGAGGAAGGCCAGTGCGGGTGGCTCAAGGACAGGTTCGGCCTGTCCTGGCAGGTGGTCCCGGTCCTGCTGCCGGAACTGCTCGGCGGCCAGGACACCGCCGGGGCCCAACGTGCCATGCAGGCCATGCTGCAGATGAAGAAGCTGGACATCGCCGCCCTGCAGCGGGCGTACGACGGCGGCTGAGCGGCCCAGCGGGCGGCCGCCGTCCGGGGCTGTTGTTACCGCCGGGGCCGGTTGTATTCTGGCGGCACCACCACACGGGAGGCCATCCTGCCCGCCCCGCCCAGCACAGTTCCGAGGTGCATTGCCGTGACCATTCCCCCGCCGCCGTGGGAGCCCCACCCGGATCCGAGCGAGCCGCCGGTACCCGAGCCCGAACCCGGCGGGCCGCCTCGGCCGGACCCGACCCGGCCCAGCCCCATCCCCAACCCGCTGCCCGGGCCTGAACCGGAACCTCCCGCCCCGCCGCTGCCGCCGGATCCCGGACCGCTGCCCCGTCCCGGACCCCCAGGCTCCACCCCGTAGCCGAAAAACCGGCGCATTATTGACACGGGGTGGCGGGGCGGGGTCAGACCTGGGTTTCCGCGATCCGGACCACCAGGTCTGCCGTCATCGGCAGCCGGCAGGACAGCCGCGAGGTCTCCAGCCGGTCGGCGGCGGTGCAGTCCAGCATCTCGTCCTCCACCTCGTCCACCTCCGGCAGGTCCCCGGCTGACTGCGGCTCCACAGAGACGTGGCAGGTGGCGCACATCGCGCTCCCGCCGCATTCGGCAACGATCCCGGGCACTCCGTGCCGCACGGCCGTGCGCATGACGCCGACTCCGTCCAGGATGGTCTCCAGTCCGTCCGGCTGGATGAAGGTGACCCGCTCCTGATCGGCTTGGCGGGCCTCAGGTGTGTGGCGGGGTGTGTCCGCCAGCGTTCGCCTCGGCCTCGGCAACCACGGGCAGGGTCCTGAGGAAGCTGTCCGGGTTCAGGGAAATCGAGTCAATGCCTTCGCCGACCAGGAACGCCGCGAACTCCGGATAGTTGCTGGGGGCCTGGCCGCAGATGCCGATCCTGATGCCGGCGGCATGGGCCTTGCGGATGGCCTCGGCGATCATCCGCATCACCGCCGCATCCCGCTCGTCGAACAAACCGGCCAGCTGCCCCGAGTCCCGGTCGACGCCGAGCAGCAGCTGGGTCAGGTCGTTGGAGCCGATGGAGAAGCCGTCGAAGCGGGTGGCGAACTCCTCGGCGAGGACCACGTTGGAAGGGACCTCGCACATCATGTAGACCTGCAGCCCGTCCTGTCCCCGGACCAGCCCGTTCTCCGCCATGACCGCCAGCACCCGGTCCGCCTCCGCCGGCGTGCGGCAGAAGGGAATCATGACCACCACATTCTCCAGCCCGATCTGCCCGCGGACCCGCTTCAGTGCCCGGCATTCGAGCGCAAAGCCGTCGCGGTAGCGCGGATCGTAGTAGCGCGCGGCTCCGCGGAACCCGATCATCGGGTTCTCCTCCGGCGGTTCGAAGGCCGACCCGCCGACCAGGTGCGCGTACTCGTTGGTCTTGAAATCGCTCAGCCGCACGATCACCGGCTGCGGGTGGAAGGGAGCGGCCAGCTTGGCGATGCCCAAGGCCAGCGTGTCGACGAAGTATTCCTGCGGCTCGGCATAACCGGAGGTCAGTTCGCGGATCAACTGCCGGTCGCCGTCGTCGGCCACCTGCCCCGGATGCACCAGGGCCATCGGATGGATCCGGATCAGGTTGTTGATAATGAATTCCATCCGGGCCAGGCCCACGCCGGCGGCCGGCAGGCGCCACCAGCGGAAGGCCGCCGCGGGGCTGGCGATATTGACCATCAGCGCGGTGCGGGTCTGCGGCAGGTAGCCCAGGTCCACCTCCTCGGTCTCGTACGCCAGGGCGCCGTCGTAGACATGTCCCTGGTCGCCTTCGGCACAGGAGACGGTCACGGCCTGGCCGTCGGCGAGCACCTCGGTGGCAGTCCCCGTTCCGACGACGGCGGGGACACCGAGTTCGCGACTGACGATCGCGGCGTGGCTGGTAGGCCCGCCATGGTCGGTGACAATGGCGGCGGCGCGCCTCATCACCGGCACCCAGTCCGGGTCCGTCATTTCAGTGACCAGAATGGCGCCGTCGCGGAAACTGCCGATCTCCGAGGGATTCCGGACCACGCAGACCTCCCCGACGGCGACGGCGTCGCCGACGGCTGCCCCGGCCGCGAGCAGGCGCAGCGCCCCGGGCGGAGCGGTCAGATGGTACAGGGTGAACCGGGTGGTGCTGCGCCGGGCCTGGACGGTCTCCGGCCTGGCCTGGACCATGAACAGTTCGCCGGTCAGCCCGTCCTTGGCCCATTCCATGTCCATGGGGCAGCCGTAGTGCTCCTCGACCGCCACCGCCCAGCGGGCCAGTTCCAGGATTTCCCGGTCCTCGAGCACCAGCGAGCGCTGTTCCCGCCCGGAGGTGGCCACCAGCCGGGTGCGGGCGCTGCCGCCCCCGCCATAGACCATCTTTTGCGCCTTGGCCCCGCGGGATTTCTCGATGATCGGGATACGGCCGGGCGCCCCCAGCAGCGGCTTGAAGACCTGGTACTTGTCCGGATCGACGATGCCCTGGACCACCGTCTCCCCCAGCCCCCAGGCTGCGCTGATCACCACGGACCGCGGAAAGCCGGTCTCGGTATCGATGGAGAACATCACCCCGGACGCTCCCATGTCCGAGCGCACCATGCGCTGGATGCCGACGGACAGCGCCACGTCCAAATGCCCGAAACCCTTCATCTCCCGATAACTGATGGCCCGGTCCGTGAACAGGGAGGCATAGCAGCGCAGGCACGCCTGCAGCAGGGCCCGCTCGCCCACGACGTTCAGGAAGGTCTCCTGCTGGCCGGCGAAGCTGGCCTCCGGCAGGTCCTCCGCGGTGGCGCTGCTGCGCACGGCCACCGCGGCCCGCTCCTGGCCGGCCTCGTCCGACAGCCTCCGGTAGGCTTCCCGCACGGCCTGGGCGAAGTCCGCCGGGAACCGGCCCTCCAAAAACAGCGCGCGGACCGCCTCGCCGGTGGCCTGCAGCGACGCCGCACCGTCCCGGTAACGCCCGAGCAGGCGGGCAATGCCCGGTCCGATCCCGTTGGCCTCGACGAATGCCCAGTAGGCCGCCGCCGTGGTGGCAAAGCCCTCGGGCACGCGCACCCCGCTGTCCGCGAGCGCGCGGGTCAGCTCACCCAGGGAGGCGTTCTTGCCGCCCACCTGGGCCACGTCGGCCCGTCCGGCCTCGTGGAACCACAGCACGTGCGGCTGGTCCATGGCTGCTTACTCGTAGGCCTGCAGCAGTTGGGCGCAGGCCTGCTCGCACCGGTCGCAGGCCTGGGCTGCCACCACGCAATGTTCATACGTTTCGTGCGGGGAGCACAGCTGGCGGCAGTCCACACACGCCTCCCGGCAGGCCTCGACCAGCGCCCGCACGCTGCGGACGGCCGGGGTCCCGAGCCGGGAGAGGACAGCGGCGGTAGCCAGGCAGATATCCGCACAGATCTGCTCGGCGCGTATGCCTTGGCGGAACATCCCGATGTTGTCTTCCTCCAGGCATGCGTCCGCTCCGGAGATGCAGGCCTGGGCGCAGTCCAGGCAGGCATCGATGCATGCTGCCTCCGCCGTCCGGTTGCCCGCCGGGGTCTCCGGTGCGGCAGGATGTGCCAGCAGTGAACGCTCGGCGCCGGTCATTTCGCTCCTCCTTCCGGCAGCCCGATGAGGGGCTCGGGAATGCCCCTCAGGATCAAGTGTGGCGCGCCGGCGGGCCCGGGTACAGGGTCCGTCAGGGATCGGGCCCTGGCTGTTGCCAGCCGGATTCCCGGTCATTGGGGACCGGCCGGAACCCCATGGCACCGGGGCCTGCGCGGGGCTATAAATGCGGTAGAGGCACCGGACGAAAGGTGGTACAGCATGAACGGACAGACCGGGTCCCGGAAGCGGATCGTCGTGGGTGTGGACGGCTCCGAGGCCTCCCTCGAGGCACTGCGCACGGCCCGGGACCTGGCCCGGCTCAAGGACTGCAGTATCGAGGCAGTGACTGCCTGGCACCATCCGGTCATGGTGGCCGACTTCCCTGCGGTCCAATGGGATCCGGAAGTTGATGCCAGGCGGATCCTGGCCCGGGCGGTGCAGGAGGCGTTCGGCGGCGATGTCCCGCCCGACCTGCGGCAGACGGTGACCGAGGGACAGGCGGCGCGCGTCCTGGCCGACGCCAGCCGCGGTGCGGAAATGCTGGTGGTCGGCAGCCGCGGCCGTGGCGGCTTTACCGGCCTGCTGCTGGGCTCGGTCAGCTCCGCCGTCGCCTCGCACGCCCGCTGCCCGGTGCTCATCGTCCACGACCGGGAACGGGACAGCCGCTGAACGGCGGCCCGCCGGGCCGCCGCCGGCCTAGCCGCGCCCAGCCGGCACGTAGATGGTGCCCTTTTGGAACGTCTGCGTGCAGCCGTTGGCGCTGCACATCATGCCCGACGTCGGATAACCGTATAGGCCTGCTTCCCGCCCGGCAGCGGCGAACTTCCGTCCGACCTTGTGCGACAGGTGCACGGCGTGCGCCCCCGAGGCGGCCGACCAGTAGATTTCCACGGGCCGGCCTCCGTCCGCTGCACCGTTCTGTGCCGACCCGGGTGCGGTGTAGCTGCGCCGGCAGCCGTCTGCGGCCAGCTGGCACTCATAGCTGCCGGCCGGCTCCAGGCCCAGAGCGGCCGCTTTGGCCTCCAGGGCCCGGGGGCCGGCCTCGGTGAAGTCGAAGGTGATCGTGCCGTGCTGGAAGTGCTGCCGGCAGCCGCTGCCGGCCGAGCACACCATCTCCGACACCGGGTAGCCGTACGCCCCCCGCTCGTAGGTGGCTTCGGCGAAGGCCTGGCCGACGGCATGGTCCATATCCACGGCTCGTGCACCCGTGGCCGCGGACCAGTAGATCGAGATGTGCCGGCCGCCCGGGGAGATGTAGCTGCGCACGCAGCCGTCGCCGGCCAGCGTGCAGTTGTAGCGGTCGGTGGGCTCCAGCCGCAGCCGCGCCGCCTTGGCCGCCAGCGCCTTGCGGCCGGCGGCGATGTGGGCCTGGTCGATCTGCCCGTGTTCGAAGGTCTGCACGCAGCCGAGCCGTTCCAGCCCGCATTCCATGTCCGAGGTGGGGTAACCGTAGGTGCCGAGCTCATACCCGGAGACCATGAACTTCCAGCCGACCGGGTGGCCCAGGTCCACCGCGTGCGCCCCGGTCCGGGCGGTCCAGTACACCGCGACGGTGCGGCCGGCATCCCCTTCCGGGTGGTAGCTGCGCACGCAGCCGCCGCCGGACAGGCCGCAGCTGTAGCCGTTGGCCGGGCTGAGCCCGAGTTCTCCTGCCTTCCGGTCCAGGGCCGCCTTGCCGTCGGCTTCAGTGTCGGCTTCGGTCCCCGGAGCGGCGGCGCGCACCGCCGGCGGCACTTGGGCGGGCAGCGGCGACGGCGCTCCCGCCTGGGCGGGGCCGCCCGCCAGCAGTCCCAGGGACAGGATCCCGGCCAAGGCCAGCCGGACGGTATTGAGCACCGACCGTGATCCCTGCATTGCCGTCCCTCACCTGTACGCCGTGGCCGCGCATCACGATGGGGTGCGCGGACGCCTGTCGACACGCACTATCGGCAGCCGCGCCGGCTTGTTAAGCCGCCCCTGGAGCATTCGTGAGGCAAATCACAAAGAGAGAATCCGGCCATGGCCGCGGCGCACGCGGGGTCACCGCAAGAGCTGCCGAACCTACTGGTCAGCCCGCGTTTTGTCCAGAGTGCGGGTGCAGGAAAAGGGACGGGAGGGTAACGATTAAGTAACCCCCACGCGTCCGGACGGTGGATTCCGTTGCCATTTCGATATGACAGT
Source organism: Arthrobacter mobilis (assembly GCF_012395835.1). GTDB lineage: Bacteria > Actinomycetota > Actinomycetes > Actinomycetales > Micrococcaceae > Crystallibacter > Crystallibacter mobilis. The sequence goes on along the minus strand of NZ_JAAZSQ010000001.1, from coordinate 210,456 downwards.
TACCGAACCGTTATGTACTGTTGAGTCCGCGCCGGGCCCCCACGGAACGGCGTACTCGGATGGCTTTGCCTAACTCTGCCACCATCCTGAGGCCGTTCGTTCATGGCAGAGGCGGGGGAACCACTTCCCGGGCTTCCTGAGCTGAAGCCCTTGGGGTCAAGTCGTGCGACGGACCAGTTCCGCGGTGCCGCACGGCCGGGTGGCTCCCATCCGAACCCGACAGCTAACCTCGCAGGCATTGGGAGAGGTCATACCTGTGTTTAAGAGCAATCGTGCGCGCCACCGTGCCACCAAGTCCAGCCCGTTCACTGCCGTCAGCGTCGGCCGCAGCGCCGCCGTGATCACCGCCGCTTCCGGTCTGGTGCTCAGCGCCGGCCTGCCGGCCAACGCCTATGCCGGCAATATCGAGACCGAGTCCTACACGGCCCCGGCCTCGCAGACCACGGCGGCCCCCGCCGCGGCCGCCGTCGCCACCAGCACCAAGACCCACACCGTGCTGCCCGGGGATACGCTCTCCAAGATCGCCGCCCAGTACGGTGTCGACCTGGCCGACGTCTTTGCCGCCAACGGCCTGAACGCCAGCTCGGTCATCTACCCCGGCGATGTCATCAAGCTCTCCGGCAGCGCCCAGGCTTCCCAGCCGGCCCAGGCTGCCAAGCCGGCCGCCGGTGGATTCACCGTGAACGTGGCCAGCACCAGCATCAAGCCTGCTGCTGTCGCCGCCGGCAACAGCATCACCAACATCGCCAAGTCCATGGTGGGCACCCCCTACGTCTGGGGCGGCACCTCCACCGCCGGCTGGGACTGCTCCGGCTTCGTCCAGTGGGTCTACGCCAAGGTCGGCATCAGCCTGCCGCGCGTCTCCCACGCCCAGGCAGCCGCCCTGAAGCCGACCAGCAACCCGCAGCCGGGCGACATCGTCCTGCAGAACGGTGGCAACCACATCGGCATCTACCTCGGTGGCGGCATGATGATCAGCGCGCTGAACCCGAACGAGGGCACGAAGGTGCATCCGGTGAGCTGGATGCCTCTTTCGGGCTACTACACCGCCCGCTAGCCACTACCGGCCGGCGTACCCGGGGAGGGCAGGATGTTCCTGCCCTCCCCGGCGGTTTAAGTCCCCCTGAGTTTAAGTCCCCCTGCCGGTTCCCCTCAGCCAGGCACCGCCGGCGCCTGGTTTGGGGCCAATTCCCAGCGCCGGCGCAGCCAATCCCCAAGTTTGGGTACCACGGTTGAGCCATGCACGGCAGACCCGGCAGCCATCGCAGGTTCTGGCAATCAGCAAACTTTCCCTGGATCGTCCTCGGCATTGCCTTCCTGCTCATCACCATCGCCTCCGCCGCCTGGTTCTGGATCACGCGCATCCAGCCCGGCATCGAGCGGTTCCTGGAATCGCCGCTGCCTTCGGTGCCGCTGTAGCAGCAGCGTTACCGGATCGGGATATCCGCCCGGGCTCCGGAACGGTAGATTTGGATACAGGTTCATTGCGCCGGTCCGCGGCAAAGCACCACCGGCGGCGCGCAGGAACCAGGAGGTCGCAATGTCCTTGTCCGATGAGGAAAGGCAACGGCTGGCGAAGCTGGGGCACGAGCTGGAAGAAGACGATCCGCGGCTCGCCCGGACGCTGTCCGGCAAAGGATTCGATGTTTTCGGGCACAGCATAGGCACCGGGGCGCTGCTGGCCATCGCCGGGGTGCTGCTCCTGCTGGTCGGGCTGGCGGGCAACTCGCTGGCGCTGGCCATGCTGGGCACCATCGCCCTGGTCGGCGGGCTGGTGCGGTCCGGCAGCGACTGGACGCGCCGGCATCTGCGGCACCGCGCCTGACGCTGCTGCCGGTAAGGTCCGGCTTGCCAAGCTGCGCCTAACCTTGCTGGCAGGGCCGGACGGACTGCACTAGGTTCTTGACCATGGAACTCAAGGGAAAGCTCGCAGAAGCATTCAACGACCAAGTCACGCTCGAGATCCAGGCCTCGATCGCCTACCGGCAGCTGGCCATCGAAATGGACCTCCTGGACCTGCCCGGCATCAGCAACTGGTTCCGCACGCAGGCCGAGGAGGAACTCCTCCACGCCCACAAATTCATTGACCACATGACCGACCGGGAGGCCCATCCGGTGATCGGCGCCATGCTCGCCCCCGACGTGTCCGTCGACGGCGTCCTGGCCGCCTTCGAAACCGCACTGGTCCATGAGAAGAAGGTCTCCGGATCCATCCGGGACCTGTACCGGCTGGCCCAGGAAGAGGGCGACATCGATTCAATTCCGCTGCTGAACTGGTTCATCACCGAGCAATTGGAAGAAGAAGCCACGGTCAACGAAATCATCGGCCGCGTACGCCTGATCGGCGACGACGGCCCCGGACTGCTGCGCCTGGACAGCGAACTCGGCGCCCGCCAGGCCGCCACCGAATAACCCCTCCCCCGGCAAGGCAGAGCACATAGCAGCACCTGAGGGGGCTGCGGCCGCACCGGCCGCAGCCCCCTCAGGCCGTAAGCGGCCCGGCAGGTTACTGCAGCCGCCGCAGGGCTTCTCCGGCGATTTCCCGCAGGGCTTCGCTGGGCGCGCGTTCGGATACCTCGCGGACCTTGTCCCTCAAGTCCGGGGACAGCCCGGCCGAGACCGAGCGCAGGGCCAGTTTCTGCACGCCCGCATCGGAATCAAGCACCAGCGCGTCCAGCACCCGGCTGGCGGCGGCCGGAGCAAGCATCGCTGCCGCTTCGGCAGCGGCGATGCGCACCCGGGCGTCGTCGCTGGCAGCCGCGGCGGCCACCACCGCTTCCGATTCCCCGCTTTCGATGACACCGGCCAGGTAGGCCGCCTTGGGGGAGATCGACGGATCGTTCTGCTGCACCAGGGCCATCAGGTGCGGCATGGCTTCCGGCCCGAGCCGGGACGCTTCGGCGTAGTCGACTTCGTCCGGGTCCAGGGCTCTGCGGACATCTTCCATGGTGACGGTCATGGCCGGCTCCTAGATGCTGGGGGTGAGGGGGCTGTTGTCCATGGTCGCGCGCTCGGAGTCGATCAGATCCGGCGGCGGATTGGTGATATTCCAGGTCCCGCCACCCATCATCAACCGGTCCGTCGGATCCACATGGTTCAGGCCCAGGACGTGCCCCACCTCGTGGCCGAGCGTCCATTGGCTCGCTGCCGAGGTCACCACGCAGCTGGGCCGGCCCGCGGGAAAGGCGGCGCAGCCGTTGGACGGCGGGTTCGTGGAGCGGATGAAGTACACGGCCACCTGGTTGGTCCCGACATTGTTGCGGTTGCCGAAAAGCTGGGTCTGCTCGGTGGTGACGCTGCCCATCGTACAGCTGCCCACGTCCAGGTCCGTCAGCAGCGGCAGGTCGAGGTTCTCCCGGGAGCCGACGGCGACGCCGATGCCGCGGGTGGCGTAGACGGTCCGCATCCCCTCCACCATCTGGTCCACGGTGAAGCTGGTCGGGGCGGTGAGGATCTTCAGATGCAGGGTCACCGTAGGTACCAGGCTCCAGGCCTTGGACCAGGCGCTGCCGTCGGTCCCCCGGACGAACACATGCTCATGCTCCTGGCCCATGGTCCCGAGCGCCGGTTCGGACGCCAGCACGC
>NZ_JAAZSQ010000001.1:0-206828 GCF_012395835.1 Arthrobacter mobilis | reverse complement strand
TTGTTCCGCGACACGATCGCCGGTCCGCCGGCAAAGCCGCCCGGAGGCGCCCCGTGGTTGGTCCAGCCGCTCCAGCCGCCGGTGCCGGTCCAGGCCTTGGACCACACATTCCCGTCAAAGCCCCGGGCAAACACGTGCTCGTGGTTGGTCCCCATCGAGCCCGGAGCCGGCTCCGAGGCCAGCGAGGCGCCGTCGTTGTGCCGGCCCCAGGGATGCCAGGACCCGGAGAAGAACGCCCGCTGCCAGAGCGCATTGTCATTGCCCCGGACATAGATATTGCACACCGAAGTGTTCCGCGACACGATCGCCGGTCCGCCGGCAAAGCCGCCGGCCGGTGCCCCGTGACTCGTCCAGCCGCTCCAGGACATAACTGTCTCCTTCGAACCCGCGGGCCGCTTTACTACCGGGGACAGTGTGCTCCGGCACCGTTACAGCGCCGTTATGACATGCGCAGGATCCGGCCAGCACGCCGGATCCTGCGCCTCAGGGCAGCCGGATCCCCTATTGGCCGGCCGGAATGCCGGTGATGAATTCGGCGGCTTTTTCGCCGATCAGCACCGAGGGGGCGTTGGTGTTGCCGGTGGGCACCAGCGGCATGACCGAGGCGTCGGCCACGCGCACGCCGGCCAGCCCGTGGACCTTCAGGCTGCGCGGGTCCACCACGGCGAGGGCGTCCAGGCCCATCTTGCAGGTGCCGACCTGGTGGTGGTAAGTCACGGCGGTTTCGCGCACGTAGCGCTCGAGGTCCTCGTCGCTGTCGGAAACCTCCGGGCCGGGGTAGATTTCCTCCGGACCCCAGTCGGCCAGGGCCTGCGTCCGTCCCATTTCCCGGCACTGGCGGACCGAGGCCACCAGCGAATCGACGTCGGCCTGCTCGGCCAGCGCGCCCAGGTCGATGCGCAGTTCGTCCGCCAGCCCGGGCCCGGTGAGGGTGATCTCGCCGCGGCTGAGCGGACGCACGATGCCGCCGATGAGGGAGAAACCGTTCTCCGGCCCGGTCATCGAGTCCAGGAAGTACATCGGAATGGAGAAGTGGATCGGCTGGGTGTCCGGCACGGCCAGGTCCGGGCTGCTCTTCCAGAAGTGGTGGACCTCGGCCGCACCGACCTGCGACGGCGGCACTTCCTTCTTCGTGGTGGTGAAGATGACCGGGGACAGCAGGTGGTCGTGCAGGTTCTTGCCCACCCCTGGCAGGTGGTGCACCGGATCGACGCCGGCTGCGCGCAGCTCCTCGGCCGGACCGACGCCGGAGCGCAGCAGCACCGCCGGGGTGCCGATGGCCCCGCCGGCCAGGATGGTTTCGCCGGCGGTGAGGGTGTGCCGGGCTCCGTCCTTTTCGTATTCGACGCCGGTGACCGTGCCGTCCTCGATCAGCAGCCGGTGCACGTGCGCGCCGGTGACCAGGGTCAGGTCCGCATTCCCCATCACTGGCTTCAGGTAGGCGTGCCAGGTGTTGAACCGCTTGCCGTTGCGCACGGTCAGCTGCATCTTGGACACGCCTTCGACGTCGCCGGAATTGTAGTCCTCGTTGAGCTTGATGCCGACTTCCTGGGCGGCTTCGAGGATGTCCTCCTGCACCGGATTCATCGGGAAGTCCTTCACCACGTCCAGCAGGCCCGCACCGCCGCGGCTGTCCGAGGCGCCGCCATCGTAGTTCTCGATCGCCTTGAATACCGGCAGGACCTCGTCCCAGCTCCAGCCCGGGCAGCCCAGGTAGTTCCAGGTGTCATAGTCCTGCTTCGCCCCGCGGACCCAGATGGTCGCGTTCAGCGCGTGCGAGCCGCCTGTGACCTTCCCGCGCGGCAGGTGCAGGCGCCGTCCGGCGCAGCCTTCCTGCCCGGTGGTGTAGTAGTCCCAGTCCTCCGGCCCGTGCCACAGCGCCCCGGCGGCGAACACATCGGCGATCACCGGGTTGGTATCCTCCCCGCCGGCCTCCAGCACGGCCACCGTCTTGCCGGCGTCGATCAGCCGGCGGGCCACCACGGCGCCGGCCGACCCGGCGCCGACCACAATGAAATCGAACTCTGCTGCTGTCATCCTTGACACTTCTCCTCAACTGCGTGATGTGGGTCACCGCTTGCGCGTCCCTCCAGTCTTGCGGCGGCGGGCGGGGCTGCGCTTGTAAGTTGGTGCAGGCCGCATGGATACCGGTGCACGACGGCGGCGGGGCCGGTGCCGGCACGCCCGACGGTCCCGCGTGTCCCGGCGCCGGTTGCGCACGAACGGCCGGTGCCCTCCGTAGCATTAATTCGTCCGCAGACCGGAGCCGCCTGGCGGCCGGGGACCGAGGAGTGGCAATGCTGAGGCTGGACGACATCGACCTGGACGACCTGGGCAGCGCCCTCGAGTTCCGGGACGGACTCGAGGAAATGTCCTGGTGGTTCGACCCGGCCAGCGGCGAGACCATCTGGTCAGGCGGCGCAGTCGAGGACGCCGGCTCGGAAGAAGATCTGCTCGGACGCGGCGCCATCCAGGTCGAGCCGATCAGCTCGCAGGAGGGCTACCGGCTGATGGAATCCTTCATCGGGAGCGTGGACAATGGCCGGGCCCGGGAACTGCTGTGGCGGGCCATCGACGGCAAGGGGGCGTTCCGGCGCTTCAAGGACACCTTGTATGAATTCCCCGGCCTGATGGAGCGGTGGCTCGCCTTCCACGACGACTGCGTGCGGCGGTACGCCATCGAATGGCTGGTCGACGCCGGCGTCGTGGACCCGGACGAGGCGGACGACGCCCTGGACGGGTAGCCTCAGAAGGCCGGCCGCCAGGTTTCCACCCGGCCCTCCTGTACGGCCGCCACCTCGCGCCAGCGGTCGAAGACCGAGCAGGGATGGGAAATACCCAGGTCCACGACGTCGCCGACCGCCAGGTGAGCGGCCGGAGTGAGCACCGCGTGGTGGTCGAACAGCTTCGCCACCGTGCCCGCCGCCTCCGGCAGCGCCGCCCCGTCCCGGTACGCCGCCACAACCACCGGCAGCCCGGCGTCGTACGCCAGCTCCCGCTTGCCCGCATTCAGCACCGCCATCCCGGGCTCCGGCGCGGAAACCACCAGGGCCCGCACCACCGCGGCGGCCACCAGTCCGGGCACCGGGGACACCCCCGCATAGGTGCCGTGGTCATGCACCACATAGCAGCCCGAGCGCAGCACATTCACCGCCCCGCCGGGCAGGAACGCGGCGGCCCGGTCCTGGAATGCCGAGCCGCCAATGCTGAAGACGGGCCGGCCGGGCCCGAATGCCGGCCGCAGTGCCTCGAAGACCTCCCGGGCCAGGGCACAGTGCGTGTCCACGCGGGCCAGGTTCTCCGCCGTGCGGGTATTGGCAACCACACCCTCGTAGGCGCTCACGCCGGCGGCCAGCAGGCCCGGCGACGCCGCAATCTGCCCCACCAGCGGCAGGGCTTCGGCCACGGTCCGGATGCCGGTGCGCCCGCCCGGCGTGCCGACATCGATGAGCACCCGCAGCGGCCGGGGCGCACCGTCGAAGGCCTCGGCCATCGCGCGCACGCCGGCGGCGGAATCGGCCAGGCAGTAGAGCTCCAGCTGCGCGGCGGCTTCCAGCCAGCGGCGCAGCTGCCCAAGATGGGCACCGTAAATGACCTCGTTGGCGATCAGGATCCGCTCGGCGCCCCACTCGATGGCCCGGCCCGCCTGCGCGACCGTGGCCACGGTGACGCCCCAGGCGCCGGGCAGCTGCCGCCGGACAATTTCGCGAGTCATGGTGGTCTTGATGTGCGGGGCCAGCACCATCTGGTGCTCCCGGGCCCAGGCCTGCTTGACGGCGATATTGTGCTCGACCGCAGCCACGTCCAGCAGCAGCTGCGGCAGCGAGTCCAGCGGCAGGGAGGGAGAGAGTGCTGCCATGCTGCGAGTTTATCCCGCAGGCGAAGCGATCCCGGACAATCCTGCCCGGGACCGCTTCCTTTCAGGGAATGTCGGATCCAGCTATTAGTCGGCCGCGTACACGGTTTCGCCTTCGAAGACGGTGCGGAGCACTGCTGTCGTGCCGATGTCGTCGACTGGAACGTCGAAGAGGTTCCGGTCCAGGACGATGAAGTCCGCGGACTTGCCTACCTCGATACTGCCTTGGCTCTGTTCCCGGTTGACCGCCCGGGCGCCGGCGATGGTGACCGATTGGATGGCGGTGGCCAGGTCCACCGATTCCTCCCCGTGTTGGAGCATGCCCTGCAGGCCGGGGAAGAGGTTGGGGCTTTCGGTGATGATCCAGTCCGATCCGACCGTCATGGCCGCGCCGTGCTTGAGCACCGAGTTGAAGCGGAACCCGTCCTGCAGGCCGTATTCGGGAATGTGCCACAAGGCGGGGGACATTTCCGCCGTGACGTTCAGTTCCGGCAGCCGGCCGTAGTCCTGGTCGCTGATGAATCCGGCGTGGGCGACTTCATGGGAAGGTCCGTCCGGGCCGTTGTGTTCGCGCACGTAGGCGATGGCGTCCAGTGCGGTGCGGATGGCGCCTTCCCCGGCGCAGTGGATCTTGACGGTGAGCCCCTCGGCGTCGAATTTCACAAGAGCCCGGGCAAGTTCATCGCTGGGAATGAGGATCTTCGATTCCTCGACGGCATTGTCTGCGGTGAGGCCCGCCTCGGTCATGTGCGGCGGCAGCGGAGCGCCGTCCAGCCAGATCTTGATGAAGCCGGTGTCCACGTGCGCGCTGCGCCAGGCGTCGCGTGCCTCGATCAGCCGGTCCAGTTCGGCTGCGCTGGCACCGCCGAAGCCTTCCTCCTTCCAGACCAGGTGGGCGGCAATGTGCAGCTTCAGGCCGCCGTCGCCGTCGAGTGTTCGGAAGGCCCGGAGCGCCGGCGGATTCGCCGATGCTTCCTGGACCGAGGTGATGCCGTACTTGTGGCACATGGACACGGCCCAGGCAACGGCTTCGGCGTTGGTCTGGTCCGGGTGGCCGGGCATGGCCCGCATGACCGGCCAGCGTGCCTGCTCGACCAGTTCGCCGGTCAGCTCCCCGGTGCCTTCCCGGCGAATGAAACGCCCGCCGCGGGGATCGTCCACGGAATCGCTGATGCCTGCCAGTTCCAGAGCCCGGCTGTTGGCCAGCCCGTGGTGGATCGAGTAGTCGTAAAGGAAGACCGGCTGCTCCGGGAAGGCTTCATCCAGGAAGCGCCGGTCGACCCCTTCGTCGCCGAAGGCAGGCGGGAAGAATTCACCGCCGATGATCCATTCGTTCCCGGCTGCGTCCTTCGGCCCGTGGCAGTGGCAGGTCTTGAGGTCTTCGATGATCTGCTGCGGGGCCGCTCCCGGGCTCAGGCGGGGTTCGAACCTGAACTTCAGGCCGCTGAAGAGCAGGTGGAGATGGGCATCGTGGATGCCCGGCATGACCATGCGGCCGTCCAGGTCCACGAAATCCGTGCCCTCGGGTGCGGCGTCGCGCACTTCACCCTCGCTACCGACGGCGCTGATTTTCCCGTCTTCCACCAGCAGGGCCTCTGCCCACGGCTGGTCCGGATTAACGGTGTAGATGCTGGCGTTGATGAATGCTGTTTTCATGTCCTGTGTCCTTTCCGTGAACCGTGGTTACAGTCCGAGCTGAGCGGCGGCGCCGGCCAGGTCCCAGTAGCGGTGGGTTTCGGTGATTTTGCCGTCGCGGACGGTGTGCACGTCGCAGAAGGCCAGCGAGGTGGATTTGAAGGTCGGCGCGACCTCCCCCTCGGGTGTCGCCAGCGGCCCTTCATGCACGCCGACGCCGTTGAACTCGGCGACAACGAAACCATCTCCTCCCCGGATGACGAGGTCTTCGCACCTGCCCCGCGGGAACGGGGTGTTCCAGGCAGTGAAGTTATCCTTTTGGCCTTCGGGTCCCACATAGCGTTCCCCGGTGGGGATGTTCAGCCAGAGTGCGTCCTCGGCAAAGCACGACAGCCAGGCGTCCAGGTTCCTGTCGTTGTAGGCCTGGTAGAGCCCCTCGGCGAGTTCGACGGTCTGATGGGTGGTGGGGATCATTCTTTTCCTTCCAGATGGTTAAGCCGGGGCTAAACGGATAGGTAGGCGGCTTCGAGCACTGCCGGGTCTGCCTTGAGCTGCTCGCAGGAGCCGTTGAAGACGATCTGGCCGCGGTTCAGAACGTAGGCGCTGTCGCCGATGGCCAGAGCAAGTGCCGCAAACTGCTCAACCAGCAGGACGGCCAGACCCTCGTCGGCCAGCTTGCGCACCGTAGCCAGCAGCGTCTGGACGATGACAGGGGCCAGGCCCAGGGACAGTTCGTCGAGCAGAAGGACTTTCGGTTTCATGGCCATGGCCCGTGCCACCAGCAGCATCTGCTGCTCCCCTCCCGAGAGGAGACCGGCGCTGAGTGAGCGGCGTTCGGCAAGCCGGGGGAACAGCTCGAAAGCGTCCCTGGCTCCTTGGGGGCCTCCGACAATGAGAATGTTTTCTTCCACGGACAGCTGGGAGAAAACGGCCCTGCCCTGCTCGACGTAGCTTAATCCCATGCGTGCACGGTGGGGCCGCCGCCGGTTGTGCAGCGGCTGTCCGTCCAACTCGATAGTTCCCTTCGAGGTAGCAACGACTCCCGTGATGCCGTCCAGCAGGGAACTCTTGCCTGCGCCGTTTGCACCGAGGAGGACCGATACCTGTCCCGGCCGCACGGTGAGGCTGACGTCCCTGCAGATACGCAGTCCGCCCCTGTCCACGTCCAGATTGCGAACGGCCAAACCTTGGTTCATAGTTCGCTGACCTCCTTGCCCAGATAGGCGCTGATGACCCGTTCATCCGCAAGAACCTCATCGACTTGGCCGGTGGCGATTACCTGGCCAAAGTCCAGGACGGTCACTGCTGATGCGGCCGAGCGGACCAGATGCATGTCGTGTTCAATGAGCAGGACGCTGGCACCGAATACCTTGGGAATGGCGGCGATGCGGCGGGCCAGACCAATGCTGTCTGATTCGTCCAGTCCGGCCGCTGGTTCGTCGAGCAGGAGCAGTGCAGGACGCGCGGCGAGGGCTGCGGCGATTTCCAGAATCCTCCGTGAACCGACATCCAGCAGACTGACCGGTGTGTCCAGCGGGGGCAGGCCGAAGAATTCCTTGAGTGCAGGTCCTGACTCCCTGCTGTGTTCCCGCCCCCCGGCCAGGCGGATATAGTCCCCTATGGTGAGCGAGTCGATGACACGGCTTTGCTGGAACGTCCGGCGGATGCCGGAGGTGACGCGGCGGTGCGCGCTCAAACGGTCGACAGTTGAGCCATTGACCTTGACGCTGCCCCGGTACGAGGCGAGGAAGCCGGTGACGGCGTCGACGAATGTGGACTTTCCGGCGCCGTTCGGGCCGACCAGGGCGTGCACCTGCTGCCGGCCGATACTAAGGGAAACGTTGTCCAGGGCCTTGTTTTGTCCGTAGGTGACCGTCAGCCCGTCCACGGTGAGCACGTCGGCTGCGGTGTCCGGTTTCTGCCAGAACGTGAGGTCGGGGAGTTCCGGTGCCATCGCGCAGGATCTTTGCTTGTCCGCATATTTTCTGCCGGCCATCCTGGCGGCAATCTGGTCCGAGATCCCTCCCTGTCCCCGGCGCAGGGTGTCGATTGCCCCCGCTGCGAAGATCAGGTCGCCCAGGTCAAGAGGCAGGCCGAGTCTGCGGAGCAGTTCGGGAACGAGGGTGATGAGCGCGCCGGCCAGCAGCGCCCCGCTCAGGACCCCGGCGCCCGTGGTGATGGCGACGGCGAAATAGACCATGGAACTGACCGGTGTGAACACGTCGGTGGTGAGCAGCCCGAACTGTCCTGCCATGAGGCCCCCTGCGGTACCGGCCATGAAGGCCGCCGTCCCGAATGCGGAAATCTTGGCCCGTGCGACGTCCACACCCAAAGCTGCGGCTGCACGTTCGCTGGTGCGGACCGCTGCCCATGCCAGGCCCAGGGGCCGGTGACGTGCCCACCACAGCAGGACGCACAGCAGGCCGACCACGGCCCAGGCGAGGAAATAGAACCAGATGCTGTTGGCAAACGGGGCGTCCGGGATAACCGGTTTGCCCTCGCCGGTTCCCGGGAAGCTGCCCCTGCGCAGGTACAGGTCCAGGGCCACGGCAAAGCCCAGTGTCACGACCCCCAGTTCCACCCCGCGCACACGCAGGGCCGGCAGGCCGATGACCAAGCCAAGCGGCAGAGCCACGAGACCGCCGGCGAGCACCATCAGCGGAAAACCCATCTGCCAGCCCAGGTCGTTGATCCCGGCCACGACCCAGCCGCCGACGGCGGCAAAGGACATTTGGCAGATCGAGAGCAGGCCCGCCTGGTTGGTCACGACCCCGACGCTTCGGGCAACAAGCGTCGAAACTGCCATGGTGGTGAAGAGGAAAACCCAGTACTTCGGCAGGATGAACGGTACTGAGCAGACCAGGACTGCGAAAGCAGCCCATAACGCGACGTGTTTCTTATCGGGCCTCATCCCAGACTTCCTTTCTTCTCACCCACACCAGGAGCACCACGATGACCAGGAACGGTATGGCAGCCCGGTAATCCGCAACCGCTTCCATCCGGGACCCGATTCCCTCCAGGGCGCCGATGCCCAGGCCCCCGGCGATGGCCAGCCAGACGCTGGAAAATCCGCCGACAAGACCGGCCGCCATGGCCGGAACGATCAGGAACGAGAGCGTCATAAATGTAGGGCTCTGGGTGGGTGCGACCAGCAGAATGGCCATGCACGACAGGCAGCCGACCACCAGCCAGACAATGATGGACAGGGACCTGGCATTGATCCCCAGGAGTTCGGCAGTGGTTGGGCGTTCCGCGACGGCCCGCAACTGCAGCCCGGTTTTGGTCCGGCGCAGAAAGAGCGTGACCGCGGCGGCCACAGCGACGGCGACACCAATGGAAACGAGCGTTCCGAGGGAAATCCGGACACCGGCGACGTCAAAGGTCAGGGCCGGAACCACCTCGGGAATGGTGCGGGATACGTTGCCGAATGCCCGAAAGCCGGCGGCCAGGAGCAGGATCAGGGTCGCGATGGTGACTGCCGACCTGGTCATGATCCCCGATTCGGAGAACCAGGCCGCCATCCCCATGCCCAGGAGGCAGGCGAGCAGGCCCGAACAGGCGATACCGACCGGCGCCGCCGCCAGGATTGGCCATCCGGCACCAAACAGGACATAGGTCAGGTACGCCCCAAAAGCTCCCACAGCGGCCTGGCTGAAGTCGAGCACGCCGATCAGGCGGAACAGGACAACAGCGCAGACGCCGAGGATTGCATAGGCTGCGCCGGAGACGAGTCCGGCGACAAGTCCTTCCAACATGGAATTCTATTTTTCCGTCGCGTTACGGCAGGCGGATCCAGTCGTCGGACGCGGCTTTCCAGCCTTCGTCCGTCGCCTGCACCATCTTCGAGGCCTGGTTGGAATTGTGGGCGCTTTCCGTACCGAAGGAATACGGGGTTCCCATCAATGGGGTCTCGTAGGATTCCAGTGCGCGCAGCGCCTCCGAAACTGACTCCCTGGTAATTTCCCCGTCGATTCCCTTCAGCACGTCCACCAGAATTGTGGCGGACAGGTATCCTCCCATTGACAACGAGGTCAGCGGCACGTCAGCCTCTGTCAGCGTCTTCCGCCAGTCTTCAAGTTCTTTGGCGTCGGACGTGTACGGAGTAAATTCCGAATTCACGTACAGACCAAGGGTGTCCTGGTTCTGGAGCGCTTTAATGGCGGAATCCGTATAGGCAGCCGTAATTGTCAGCCAGTCCATACTTTCCAGCAGCCCCTGCTGCTTTACGGATTTCATGAAGGATATGGCCGTCGGCTCGGTGGAGTTGAAGACCACGGCGTCGCACCGGGCTTCCTTGGCTGCAAGGATCGCCGGGGTGGGATCGGCCCCGAAGGTGACCGATGTATCGACCAGAGCGGGCTGCTTGCCGGTCATCCGGCTCCAGCGCTCAATTGATTCCCGGTAGCTCTCCGTCAGCCCCGGCAGGCCCAGGATGATGGAGCAGATTTTCTCGTGCTTGAGTTCTTCCGACGCGAAATAAAGCAGCGACGTGTAGCCCTCGAAGGGGCCGGTATTCACCGGCGAGATACTTGCGGACTTGAAGCAGGCCGGGTCCACACCGGTCCCGGCGACCACGCTCACATCGTTCTGGGCGTAATATGCGGCATTGGCGCTGCACTCGACCATACTCGCCGACCCTGCGGAAGCCACGATTCCCTTTTCGTCAACCAGCAGTCGCGCCGCCTGGCTGGCCGCCCCCGGATCCCCCTTATCGTCTTCCAGGATGTACTCAATCTGCCTTCCGTCAATGCCCCCTTCGGCATTTACCCGGTCAAAAACCGCCTTGGCTGCCGCCGGGACTTCCGGGAATGGAACCGGCCCCGTAATCGAGCTGACGGATCCAATCTTGATCGTTCCTTCGCCGCTCTGGGCGGCACTTCCGCAGGCGGAAAATCCGACGGCGACAAGCGCAGCCGCTGTTATAGCGCTGGCTTTCCTAAATTTCATGCGAATCCTCAGTGAAGTCATGAAGTTGGAGGTATGCAGGGTCAAACAAATGTATTGGGCCCGGAATGGTGGGAAACTGCACATGGCTTGGCGACGTCCCCTTGGACGGTGCGAGGCACCATCACTGCGGAAGATTCAAGCATCTGCTTAGTTTTGCCGTCAAGAGCTTATTGAGAACTTCCGGAAAGTTTCACGTCGGCTGCAGGACAGCGGGCAACAAACGCTTGGGCAGCACCCACCCGCGCTGCCGCGAAGGCTAGGACTGGATGCGGGTTGCCGGCCCCGCCGGCTCTGCGTGCTCGAAGTGCGGCTGTGACGCCAGCAGTTCACCCACCCGGACCACGGCCGCGTAGATGCTCTCCGGGTCGGCAACGGTCAACTGCTGGATCACCAGCCCATCCAAGGCTGCAAAGATCGCCCGGGCCAGCGAGGCAGGCGAAGTGTAGCCGCGGCGCATCAAGGCGTTTTCGAGGGAGCCGATGTAACTGTTGTAGAGCTTCAAGACCGCCGGCCGCAGCTCGGGCCTGCGGCGGGACTCGAAGATCATCTCAAACTGGAAGAGTTGCAGGTCAGGGTCGGAGGCCACCATGTCGACCAGGGCGCGGGCGAAGTCCTCATCGACTTCTTCGGTAGCAGACAGATCGCTCAGCTGGATCGACCGCTCGGAGGCCCACTGCATCGCCGCCTCCAGCAGCGCGTCGCGGGAACCGAAGTGGTGGGCAATGAGTGTGTTGTTCACACCCGCACGTTCTGCCACGGCCCGGTAGGTCAACCCGCGCAGCCCCTTATCCGCGACCACGTGCACGACTGCAGCAAGGAGCGCTTCGCGGCCTTCACCGTACCTGCGGGCCTTGTCCGTTTTGGGCATGGAACGAGTCTATCTGGAAGCCGGCACCGCAGCTGCCTGCCGGGTGCCGCCAAGCGAGCCCCTTGACGAATACAACTAAGCAAATGCATAGTTGATGAACGTGCTGCTGGTCACATGAAAAGTGGCCCTGCAGTTCAAAGCTTCCTCCCCTACCGCCGCCATATACCCTGCCTGCCGGGCCTTGAGCCCGCAGCAAACCGTGCGGCGGGTCTTCCCGAAAGGTCATCGGATGACCCACGAACCCCAGACGGTCCCGGCCGAGCACAGCTCCGCGCTGCAGCGTACGCTGCGCTGGCAGGATGCGTTCGCCCTGGCCATGGCCGTCTCCGGCGGCATTTTCGTCTCCTTCGGTGCCACCATGGCCGCCATCGGCGCGCTCTCGGCCCTGGTCCTGTGGGCCTTGGCCTCGGCCATCGGCTGGCTGCAGAACAACCTCTTCGCCGAGATGGCCTCCATGTTCAAGGACAAGCCCGGCGGCGTGCCGACCTATGCCTACGAGGCCTGGCGCGGACGCTTCGCCCCGGCCGGGGCCATCGCCTCCTTCGGCTACTGGTTCGGCTGGGCAGCGGTGCTCTCGATCGTCAGCGTCACCGCCGGCGGCGTGATCCAGGCCCGGTGGTTCCCCGAGCAGACCTGGGCGCTCAACCTCGGCGTAGCCCAGCTGGGCTTGGGACAGCTGCTGGGCATCGGCATCATCCTGGCCATCCTCGTCCCGAACCTGTTCGGCGCCCAGCCGGCCGCATGGGTCAACAAGGTGGTCGGCGCCGCGCTCCTGATTCCGCTGCTGATGTTCATCGCCGCTCCGGCCATCAGCGGGCAGTGGGACGCGGCGAACCTGACCTGGGGCCTGGGCGGACCGGGCGCGGACGCCTGGGGCGGCTGGCAGAACGCCATCGCCTGGCTGTACCTGATCGGCTGGACCGCCTACGGCACCGAAATGTGCGCGGCGTTCACGCCCGAATACCGCTCCACGAAGGACGCCCGCAAGGCGCTGTTCACCTCCGGCGGCTATACCTTCCTGATGTTCGCCCTGGTGCCCCTGGGAGTCGGCGGCCTGGTGGACCAGGAGGCGGCGTCGGCCGACGTCGGCGGCATCTTCGTCAATGCCTTCGCTGCCGTCCTGCCCGTCGGCCCGGTGGCGGACATCATGCTGCTCATCCTGCTCGGCGCCCTGCTGATGGGAGTGAACTCCGGCATGGCCGATGCCTCCCGGGCCCTGTACGGGGCGGCCCTGGACGGGCTGGTCCCGCGCCAGCTCGAAAAGCTCAACCGGCACGGCATCCCGGCCCGGGCGCTGTGGACCGCCGTCGTGATGAACATTGTCCTGATCATCCTGGTCGCCAACCCGATCTCCATCCTGGTCGCCGCCAACCTCGGCTACCTGCTGGCCATCCTGCTGGCCGTGGCCGGCTTCCTGGTGCTCCGCCGCGACCACCCGCGCATGGAGAGGCCCTTCCGTGCCGGTGCCTACGCCGTCCCGCTCGCCGCCGCGCTGACCGTCTACGGCGCCGCCGTCCTGGTCATCGGCGCGCTCTCCTCGGAAATCACTGGCTACGGCGGACCGCTGGAACTGGCCATCGGCGCCGGGATCCTGCTGCTCTCGCTGGTCCTGTTCGTGATCCGCCGCAAGGTCCAGGACAACCTGCCGCTGGTCAGAGATCCCCGGCCGGCCGCCTGACATCTTTCACCTACCGACCGTTACAACCCCAATGAATAAGGAGATTCCCATGTCCGCACCCGTCTTCCACGCCGACCATGACCCGTCCGTGTTCGAGCCCTTCGAGGTTGGCCAGGTCCAGTGGCTGCGCCGGCCCGGCGATGGCGGCAACCAGGCGCTGTCCGCCGGGATCTGGAGCGTGACCCCGGAGGACGCCCCGGAAACCTTCGACCTGCCGATCACCGAGGACGAGACGGTCTACATCGTCTCCGGCCACCTGCGCATCGAGGTCATCGGCGGGGACACCTTCGAACTGAAGGCCGGTTCCATGGCCTCCTTCTCCAAGGGCGCCAAGACCCGCTGGACGGTCGTCGAGCCGACTATCGAGTTCTTCGTCTACAGCTGACCGGACTTAGAGGACAACAACCATGGCAGACATCACCGACGTCATCGTCATCGGCGCCGGCTTCGCCGGCCTGACCTCCGCCCGCGAACTGACCGCCAAGGGCCACACGGTCAGGATCCTGGAGGCCCGGGACCGGATCGCCGGGCGCACCTGGACCGAGCACCGGATGGGCCGGAACCTGGAACTTGGCGGCACCTGGGTGCACTGGGTCCAGCCGCACGTCTGGGCCGAAATGACCCGGTACGGCATCCGTCCCGTGGGCGGCCCGGAGTTCGAAAAGGCCTATTGGTGGGCCGGCGGGCAGCGCCACGAAGGCCCGGCCGAACGAATCCTGCAGATCATCGACGAACCGAACCGGCGCCTGCTGTCCGGCACCCGCGAGCTTGTCCCGCTGCCCTACCAGCCGCTGGCCAATCCGGCGGTCAAGGACGCGGACCAGGACAGCCTCTCGGACCGCATCGATGCGCTCGGCCTGGACAACGAGCAGCGCCAACTGCTGCGCACCTTCTGGTCGCTGAACTTCAACGGCAAGCTGGACGAGGCCGCCTTCACCCAGGCGCTGCGCTGGTGCTCGGCCGCCAGCGGGGACTGGATGTTGATGTTCGAAGCCTGCGCCACATACAAGGTCGAAGGCGGGACCGTGGCCTTGGCCGAGGCCATCCTGGCCGACGCCGGCGCCGAGCTGGAGCTGGACACCGTGGTCACCAAGGTGGAGCAGGACGAGGACGGCGTGCGCGTCACCACCGCGGACGGGCGCACTCACGCGGCCCGCGCCGTCGTCGTCACGCTGCCGCTGAACGCGCTGGATACCGTGGAGTTCTCCCCCGCGCTCTCCGCGGGCAAGCAGGCGGCCGCCGCCCGCGGCCAGGCCGGCCGCGGTGCCAAGCTGTGGATCAAGGTCAGGGGTCGCTGGGACCGCTTCGTGGCCTTCGGCGCCGAGGACTGGCCGCTGCACTTCATCCAGTCCGAGTACTTCGACGAGGACTCGACCACCCTGGTGGCCTTCGGCCCCGACGGCCACGCGGTGGATGTGGAGGATACTGCCGCGGTGCAGGCGGTGCTGGAGCAGCTCATCCCCGGCATCGAGGTCCTCGAGGTCACCGGTCACAACTGGGTGGACGACGGGTTCAGCCGCTCCACCTGGCCGATGCACTACACAGGCTACCTCTCCGAACACCTCGAAGAGATGCAGCGGCCCGAAGGCCGTCTCTTCCTGGCCGGCTCGGACTACGCCAGCGGCTGGGGCGGCTTCATCGACGGCGCCATCGAAAGCGGCTTCACCGCCGCCCGGGCGGTGCATGCCTTGCTGACGTAAACGCCGAAGCAGATACGGCAGCCGCCGTCGTCGTCCGCTCCCTGACAACGACGGCAGCCCAGGCGGCACCTGCCGGTGCCCAACACCCCTCCCTTTTAACTACCCACCTGAGGAGATATCACCATGGCAGCCACCGAACAGTTCCAGGACTTCGTCCCCGTGGATGAATGGCCCACCGTAGCCACCATGCTGGAGGGATTCGGCGACCAGACCCTGCCTGCCTCCACCGCGCTGGCCGGCACCACCGTGTCGCTTCATGCCGAGGACGGACGCGAATTCCGGTTCGTCTTCCATGACGGTTCGTCGCTGGCCTGGACCACCGCGGGTACTGGCGCCGACCAGGAAGTCGACGCCAGCTACAAGGCCATCGAAGCCCGGAACGGCATCTTCATCATCGACATCATCCACGGTGAAAACCGCGCCATGCAGCACACGACCATCGTCTTCAACCGCAACACCGGTGTCGCCACCATCGCCGTTTCCCGGTTTGTGGACGAGGACGGGCGGACCCGCGCCGCCACCGAATTCATTCACGCGAAGACCGAATCCGCCGCCGGCGGACTGCACCAGCGCTCGTCGGGGCTGGTCGGCAAACGCATTTACTACCGGTACAGCGACGTCGAAAGCTATGAACACATCTATTTGAATCCCGGAACCTTCGTCTGGCACTGCATACGCGGCGGCGAAAAGGGACTGGCCGATGTCGAACGCAGCATGGTGTTCGACATCGACCAGGACCTGTTCCTCTTCTTCTGGACGGAGAAGGTCATGACCGTCGAAGCCGTGCTGCTGGTCGACCTGCGCGAACAGCGTTCGATCGGCCGCATGTTCGGCTGGGACGATTCGACGGACGCACCCGTGGTCCTGCCCTTCAACTCCCGGCTCAGCGTACTCAACACCACTGGGTACCCACAGGACCACAACAAGCATTGACCACCAGTAGCAGGGACAGGAACGGGCCCGGCAGGCCGCCGCCCGTCTCCGCCAGGTGATTAACGGCCAATCCGTTTCGCTGCGGTATGGGCGGGGCGCCCCGGGGAACGTATCCCCTACGCGCTGCCGTCCTGCTGGTAGACGTCCGGAATGCCGTCGCGGTCCGCGTCCACCCGCTCCTCGGCCTCGATCCGGTGATAGTGCCGGTTGCGGGCACGCAGGATGACCGCGGCCAGGAGCGCGGCCAGCAGGGACGCGGCCAGGATGGCGACCTTGGCGTGGTCGTTGTGCTCGCTGCCGAGCCCGAAGCTCAGCTCGGCCACCAGCAGCGAGACCGTGAAGCCGATCCCGGCCAGTACCGACATGCCCAGCAGGTCGATCCACTTCAGCGAGGGATCCAGCTCGGCGCGGGTGAACTTGCTCATTAGCCAGGTGGTGCCCACGATGCCAATGGGCTTGCCCAGCACCAGGCCGGCGAGAATGCCCAGGGCCACGGTATCGGTCAGGAGCGAGGCCAGGCCCTCGGCGCCGCCGATGGCCACGCCGGCGGAGAAAAAGGCGAAGACCGGGACGGCGAATCCGGCGGAGACGGGCCGGAACCGGTGTTCGAGGATTTCGGCCAGTCCGGGGCCTGCCTCCGGACCGCCGGAGGCCTTGCTGCGCAGCACCGGGATGGTGAAGCCCAGCACGACGCCGGCAATGGTGGCGTGGATGCCCGAGGCATGCAGCAGGGCCCAGGCCACGATCCCGATGGGCAGCAGGATCAGCCACGCCGCCGCCGGGCGCACGCCGAAGAAGCGGCGGTATTTCTGCGCCAGGAACGCATAGACCGCCACCGGGATGAGCGTCAGCAGCAGCGGGCCGACGTGGATTTCGCTGGTGTAGAAGACGGCGATGATGGCGATGGCGATCAGGTCATCGACCACCGCCAGCGTGAGCAGGAAGATCCGCAGCGCGCTGGGCAGGTGGGAACCGATGACGGCCAGGACCGCGACGGCGAAGGCGATGTCGGTCGCCGTCGGAATCGCCCAGCCCCGCAGCGCTTCGGCGCTGCCCCAGTTCACCGCCGCATAGATCAACGCCGGGACCACCACGCCGCCGGCGGCCGCGGCCACCGGGACCATGGCCTTGGCCGGCTGGCGCAGGTCCCCGGCCACGAACTCGCGCTTGAGTTCCAGCCCGACGAGGAAGAAGAAGATGGCCAGCAGCCCGTCCGCGGCCCAGGCGCCCAGGCTCAGGTCCAGATGCCACGGCTCGTAGCCGACCTTCAAGTCCCGCAGCGCGAAGTAGCTGTCCGCGGCCGGTGAATTGGCCCAGACCAGGGCGACCAGGGCGGCGGCCACCAGCAGGGCGCCGCCGACGGTTTCCTTGCGCAGGATTTCGCCGATGCGCAGGGCTTCGCTGTAGCTGCCCCGGCCCAGGACGGGCGGCTTCGGGCGGTTGGGGATGTTGGCCATCGGGGCTCCTCAGGGGTCGGCAACAGAACACGCCGACCAGACTTCCCGGCACACCGGTAGCCCACTCTACCGGTGCAGGCCGCCCGGCGCATCCGGGGTTCTGCGGGCCGGGCGGCTATTTCAGGAGCGCGACGTCGGAGACCAGGGTGATGTGGGCCTGCATCGCCTCGGCCGCCTCCTCGGCATTGCCGGCGCGGATGGCCTCGGCGATCCTGCGGTGCGAGGCAAGCGACTGCTCGGGCCGGCCGGGCTGGGCCAGGGACTCCAGCCGCGTCTCCAGCACCATTTCGGCGATGAAGGCCATCAGCTGGGCCAGCACCGGCGAGTGCGCCGCGGCCGTGACCGCCTGGTGGAAGAGCTCGTCGCCGCGCGCCCCGCGGTCCCCGGAACCGATTTCCTCCGCCATTACCTCCAGGGCGGCGTCGATGCCCGCCATGTCCTCCTCGGTCCGCCGGGCGGCCGCGAGCGCGGCGAGCTTGACCTCGAGGGTGCTGCGCGCCTCGACGATTTCCGGCAGCCGGTTCTGGTGCTCGCGCAGTCCCCTGAGCACCGCGGCGATGCTGGGCCGGTAGACCAGCACGGCGCCGGTGCCGTGCTGCACGTCGATGACGCCGAGCACTTCCAGCGCCACCAGGGCCTGGGCCAGGGTGGCGCGCGAGACACCCAGGCGTTCGGCCAGGTCGCGCTCGGCAGGCAGATGGTCCCCCGGGCCCAGCTGCTCGGCCTCGATATAGCCGAGGATCTGCTTCATCAGCTGCTCATACAGCCGGGGCCTCGCCACCCTTGCCAGTGACGGGCCGGCGGCATTTACTCGCATGGTTACCTCCAGGTTCGGCGGTCCTGCTGCACAGCGTACCGCTACGCTCATTGACAAAGTCGCCTGCTGTGTAGGAGGCTAGGCCAGTGAGCCAGTGACACAACTCACAATACCAGCTTCACCGGAGGAACGCCGATGTCCGCTCCCATACTCTCGATCATCGTCCTGGCGGCGATGTTCCTACTTGCCACCGTCCTGCCGATCAACATGGGCGCCCTCGCCTTCGTGGGAGCCTTCCTGCTGGGCGCGGTGTTCCTTGGCATGGATACCGACGCCATCCTGGCCAACTTCCCGGGCGGACTGTTCCTGACCCTGGTCGGGGTCACCTACCTGTTTGCCATCGCGCAGAACAACGGGACCATCGACCTGCTGATCAGCAAGGCGGTCAGGCTGGTCAACAACCGGGTGGCCCTCATTCCGTGGGTCATGTTCGTCATCACGGCAGGCATCACCGCCGTCGGCGCCCTCGGCCCCGCCGCCGTCGCCATCATGGCTCCGATCGCCCTTGGTTTCGCCGCGAAATACAAAATCAACCCGCTGATGATGGGCATGCTCGTGGTCCACGGGGCCCAGGCCGGCAGCTTCTCCCCGATCGCCGTCTACGGTGTCATCGTCAACGGCCTGATCACCGATGCCGGCTTCGCCTTCAGCGCCATGGCGCTGTTCCTGACCAGCCTGTTCTTCAATCTCGCCATCGCCCTGGTGCTGTTCTTCGTCCTCGGCGGACGGAAACTGGCGGCATCGCGCGCCGGCCGCCTCGCCGAGCAGGTCGCCAAGGCCCGGATGTCCCTGAGCGTCGGCAGCCGCGCCTCGGATGTGGACTACAAGGGTACCGGCAGCGGCACGTACGGACCGCGCGACCCGGCCGGCGACGGCCCGAGCGCGCCGTCCCCGGAGCGCTTCCCGCAGGTCATGACCATCCTCGGGCTCGTAGCGCTGGCCGTCATCGCCCTCGGCTTCAAGGTCGACGTCGGCTTCGTCTCCATCACCATTGCCGTCATCCTCGCGCTGGTCTCCCCCAAGGCGCAGAAGGGTGCCGTGAACAAGATCAGCTGGTCGACCGTGCTGCTGATCTGCGGCATGCTCACCTTCGTCGGCGTGCTCGAGGAAGCCGGCACCATCGACTACGTCTCGAACGGCGTGGCCAATCTTGGCGCCCCGCTGCTGGCCGCACTGCTGATCTGCTACATCGGCGCCGTCGTTTCCGCCTTCGCGTCCTCCACCGCCATCCTCGCGGCCCTGATCCCGCTGGCCATCCCGTTCCTGGACTCCGGCGCGGTCAGCGCCGTCGGCGTGGTCTGCGCCCTGGCCATCGCCTCGACCATCGTGGACGTCTCGCCGTTCTCCACCAACGGGGCGCTGGTGCTGGCCAACGCCCCCGAGGGTACGGACAAGGACCGTTTCTACCGGCAGATCCTCGCCTACGGCGGCCTCGTCGTCGTCGCCGGACCGCCGCTGGCCTGGCTGACCCTGGTCCTGCCCGGCTGGCTCTGACCGCCCCCCTACGCAAGCCACCATCCAGATTCCAATGCAAGGAGCAGCAGTGACTACCGAAACCACCACCAGCACGGACACCGACCGGCAGCAGGCTGCCGCAGGTCCGCTGGCCGGCTACACGGTCGTGGACCTGAGCCGGGCCCTGGCCGGGCCGCACGCCGGCATGATGCTGGCCGACCTGGGGGCGCGGGTGATCAAGGTCGAGTCCCCGGGGCACGGCGACGACACCCGCGGCTGGGGCCCGCCCTTCGTCGGGCCGGAGGACAACCGGCAGGCCACCTACTTCCTCTCCTGCAACCGCAACAAGGAATCCATCGCCTTGGATCTGAAGAGCGCCGACGGCGCCGAGGTCCTGGCCGGCCTCATCCGGCGCGCCGATGTGCTGGTGGAGAACTTCCGCCCCGGCGTGCTGGACCGGCTCGGCTTTTCCACGGCGCGCCTGCACGAGCTCAACCCCCGGCTGGTCATCCTCTCGATCAGCGGGTTCGGCCATGACGGCCCGGAGTCCCAGCGCAGCGGCTACGACCAGATCCTGCAGGGCGAGGCCGGCCTGATGTCGCTGACCGGCTCCGGCCCCGAGGACCCGCAGCGGGTGGGGGTGCCGATCGCGGACCTGCTCTCGGGCATGTACGGGGCCTACGGCGTGCTGGCGGCCCTGCTCGAGCGTGAGCGTACCGGCCGCGGGCAGGTGGTGCGCACCTCGCTGCTGGCCGCCATGGTCGGCGTGCACGCCTTCCAGGGCACCCGGGCCACCGTGGCCGGCGAGGTCCCGCGCGCGCAGGGCAACCACCATCCCTCGATCGCCCCCTACGGGCTCTTCAGCTGCCAGGACGGCAAGGTGCAGATCAGCGTGGGCAGCGAAAAGCTCTGGGCCACCTTCAGCCAGGCCTTCGCCATCGACGGCACGCGCCCGGAATTCGCCACCAATGCGGACCGGGTCAGGCACCGGGACCTGCTGATCAAGGAAGTGGAGCGCGCCTTCGCCGGGTACGGCTCCGAGGCCCTGCTGGAGAAGCTCAACGAGGCCGGCATCCCGGCCGGCCGGGTCAGGACCCTGGACGAGGTTTATGCCTGGGAACAGGTCAAGTCCCAGGGCCTGCTGGTCGACGTCGAGCACCCGGTGCTGGGTCAGGTGCAGCTGCCCGGCCCGCCGCTGCGCTTCTTCGACGCCGCGGACGAAACCGAGACCACCCGCACCGCGCACCAGGCCCCGCCGCTGCTGGATGCCGACGGCGGCGCCATCCGCGCCTGGCTTGCCGAGGAGGCCTGAGATGGCCGCGGCAAGCCCCACCGTGAACAAAGTGCGGCGCCTGAACGCCGCCGAGCTGATCGACACCGTGCTCGACGCCGGTTCGTTCCGCTCCTGGGATGCCCCGGCCGCGGCGCCGGCTGCGGACGACGGCGGCTACCGCCGGGAGCTCGCCGCGGCCGCCGGCCGGAGCGGGACCGACGAATCGGTCGTCACCGGGGAGGGACTGATCCGGGGCCGGCGGGTGGCGGTCATCGTCTCCGAATTCACGTTCCTGGCCGGTTCCATCGGGCAGGCGGCCGCGGACCGGATCACCGCCGCCATCGAACGCGCCACCACCGAGCGGCTCCCCCTGCTGGCCGGGCCCGCCTCCGGCGGCACCCGGATGCAGGAGGGCACCCTGGCCTTCCTGGGCATGGTGAAGATCACCGCGGCGGTGCGCCGCCACCGGCAGGCGGGTCTGCCCTACCTGGTCTACCTGCGCCACCCGACCACCGGCGGGGTGATGGCCTCCTGGGGTTCGCTGGGCCATGTGACCGTGGCCGAGCCCGGCGCCCTGCTCGGCTTCCTGGGGCCGCGGGTCTTCGAGGCCCTGAACGGCCGGCCGTTCCCGGAGAACGTCCAGGTCGCCGAGAACCTCTTCGACAAGGGCCTGGTCGACGCCGTGGTCCCGCCGGAGCAGCTCTCCGAGATCCTGGACCGCGCCCTGGCCATCCTGCTGCCGGAACCGGCCGGGCCGGTACCTGCCCCGGAAACGACGGCGGCGGCACCGGCGTCGGACGAGGCCTGGGCCTCCATCGAAATCTCCCGGAACCCGCGCCGGCCCGACCTGCGCTACCTGCTGGCTGCCGCGGACGACGCACTGCCGCTCAACGGCACCGGCCAGGGCGAAAACGACCCCGGCCTGCTGCTGGCCCTGGCCCGCTTCGGCAGCCAGTCCTGTATCGTGCTGGGCCACCACCGTCCGCGCCACCCCGACGCGCCGGCCATGGGACCGGGCTCGCTGCGCGAGGCACGGCGCGGCATGCGCCTGGCCGAAGAACTCGGACTGCCGCTGCTGACCGTCATCGACACCCCCGGCGCCGACCTGTCCAAGGAAGCCGAGGAAGCCGGGCTGGCCGGGGAAATCGCCCGCTCGCTGCAGGACCTGATCGGCCTGGGCTCCCCCAGCGTCTCGGTGCTGCTGGGCCAGGGCTCCGGCGGCGGTGCCCTAGCGCTGCTGCCGGCGGACCGGACCATCGCCGCGCAGCACGCGTGGCTCTCACCGCTGCCGCCGGAAGGCGCCAGCGCGATCCTGTACCGGACCACCGAACACGCGCCGTCGATCGCCGCCGCCCAGGGCGTGAACGTGGCCTCGCTGCACCGGATCGGACTGGTGGACCACATCGTCGACGAACGCCCCGACGCGGCAGCGGAGCCCAAGGACTTCTGCCGCCGGATGGCACGGGCGATCGAGTACGAGCTGTCCGAGGCGGCGGCACAGCCGGCAACCGCACGGCTGGAGCAGCGCTGGGAGAAGTTCGCCCGGCTGGGTACCTGACCGGCGTAGGATCGGACCGACACCCCGTCCTGCCAAGGAGGCCCCGATCCATGCCGCGCATCCTGGATGAGCTGGAGCAGCGCATTGCCGCTGCACTCCAGGTCGATGGCCGGGCACCGTGGCGGAAAATCGCCACGGTGCTCGGCGAACCCGAACGCACGGTGGCCCGGCGCGGGGCGGAGCTGCTCGCCTCCGGGGACGTGGCAGTGGTCGGGCTGCGGACCAGGGCGGCATCGGCCCTGCTGCGGCTCGAATGCATGCCGGGGACCAGCCGGGCCGCGGTCGAAGCCGTGGCGCAGCGCAAGGACTCCACCTTCAGCTACCTGATGACCGGCGGGGCCGACTGCGTGGCCGAACTCATGGTGGACCCGCCCCAGCTGGGCACTGTGCTGGGCACCGAAGTGCCGTCCACCGTCGGGCTGGTCCGGGCCGCAAGCTATCCGGTGCTGAAGTATTTCCGCTCGATCCGGGGCTGGCGCTCAGGCCTGCTCACCGACGCCCAAACGGCGGCGCTTCAGTCGGAACTGACCGCCGACCCCAAGCCGATGGCCAGATCCGAGACGCTCTCGGCCCAGGACCTGCGCCTGGTAGAGGCGCTGGTCGAGGACGGCCGGGCCAGCCTGGACGCGCTGGCGCGCCGGGCCGGCGTCTCGGAGACCACGGCGCGGCGGCGCGGCGAATGGCTGCTGCGCAACAATTACGT
This sequence comes from Arthrobacter mobilis, assembly GCF_012395835.1. Lineage (GTDB taxonomy): Bacteria > Actinomycetota > Actinomycetes > Actinomycetales > Micrococcaceae > Crystallibacter > Crystallibacter mobilis. The sequence continues at coordinate 183,948 of NZ_JAAZSQ010000001.1, read as the reverse complement.
GAGCATCCGCGCGATCGTGGAGCCGGCCTCCGTCGGCCTGCCCGTCGAGGCCTTCCTGTGGATCAAGTGTGCCCCCGGCAAGGTGGAACCGATCGGCCGCGCGCTGGGCGGTCTGCCGGCGGTGCGCTACGCCGCCGCCCTCGCCGGCGGCTGGCAGCTGGTGGCGGATGTGACGGTGGCGGACCAGGAGGCGCTCTACCGGTTCATCACCGAGGCCGCCTGGGCCGATGACGCGGACTGGATCGAAACCACCCTGCTGCTGCAGGCCCGCAAGCGCGGCGGCCGGCTGCTCCCCTCCCCCTGAGCTGCTTCCCTCCCCCTGCCGGTCCCCCGCCCAAACGACGGTGCAGGACACGCCCGTTTCCGAATGGAAAACGGGCGTGTCCTGCACCGTCGATGGGAAGGAAGGGCGGGGTCAGGGGGCTGTGGGGGCGGCGGCGGGCAGAGCAGGGCGCACGTCCGCGCAGCGGGTGCGGTCCTCGAAGGCCTTCGCGTAGCGCAGCAGGTCCGCGTCCCGGTAGTGGTTGACTGCCAGCTGGAAGCCCACCGGCAGCCCGGCGGGGGTGAAGCCTGCGGGCAGGGCGAGCACCGGCAGGCTCGTGGCCGAGAGCACGCAGGCCGAGCGCATCCAGTCCAGGTACGTCTCCGAGGCGACGCCGTTGACCTCCTGCGGGTAGCGCAGGGAGGCATCGAACGGCAGCACCTGGGCGGCCGGGCTGAGGAAGAGGTCGTACCGGCCGAAGAAGTCCTGCACGGAAGCCTCCAGCCGGGTGCGGGCGGCCGTGGCTTCAATCAGGTCCTCGGCGCTGAGCGACCAGCCGAGCTCCACGTTCCAGACGACCTCGGGCTTGATCAGGTCCCGGTGCGCGCGCACCAGCGGCCCCAGCCCGGCGGCGAAGTCGGTGGCACGGGTGGCCTGGAAAACCTTGTCCGCCTCGGAGAAGTCGGGGGTGGCTTCCTCGATGACCGCGCCGGCCTCCTCGAACACCCGCAGCTGGCGCCGGAGCACCTCAAGCACGCCCGGTTCCACCGGGATCCCGATCCCGAAGTCCTCGCTCCAGCCGATCCGCACCCCGCGCAGGTCCCCGGTGAGCGGGCCGGCGAACGCTTCCCCGCCGATCGGCGCCGGCGTCGGCAGCAGCGGCGAGGGGCCGGCGACGGCGGACATGAACAGCGCGATGTCGGACACTTCCCGGGCCATCGGGCCGGTGCGGCCCAGCCAGGCCCAGGCATTGACCGGCGACGGCATCGGGATGACCCCGTAGGAGGGGCGGAAGCCGGCCACATTGCAGAAGGAGGCCGGGATGCGCAGCGAGCCGCCCATGTCCGAGCCTTCGCCCAGCGGCTGGATGCCGGATGCGATGGCCGCGGCGACACCACCGGAGGACCCGCCGGCGCTGAGCGTAGGGGCGTACGGGTTGGTGGTGGTGCCGAACACCTCGTTGAAGGTGTGCGAGCCGGCACCGAACTCCGGCACGTTCGTCTTGCCGGTGGCCACCACGCCGGCCGCGCGCAGCCGGGCGATGATCAGGTCATCCTCCTCCGGCACGGCGTCCTTGAGCACCAGCGACCCCTGCGTGGTGCGCATGCCGCGCGTGCTGTGCGTGTCCTTGTGCGTCATTGGCAGCCCGTGCAGCGGCGGCAGCTCCGCCCCGCTCATGGTCAGCTCGTCGGCCGCCGTGGCGGCGGCGCGGGCGCCGTCCGGGTCCAGGGTGACGACGGCGTTGATCACCGGATTGACCTCCTCGATCCGCGCCAGGTGGGCGTCGACGGCCTCGCGGGCCGAAAACTCCTTGCGGCGGATGCCGGCCACCGTCTCGGCGGCGGACAGGTTCAGAATGTCGCTCACTGTTGCTACTTCCTCGCGCTCGGGTTGCGGACTGTCCTCCACAGTGTGGACCGCGGCCCGGAGCCGGGGAAGCCGATCCGGAAAATCTGCTTCCAGTGGAGGAAACGGCCAAAATTGTGGCCGTTCCGGGCAAGTGTTGCCACCAGGAGCACAGAAGCGCATGGTTATGGCTAGCACTTCCGGGTTTGTAATCCAGGTCACACTGATGAATCCCCTGATGAAGGAGTCCGAGGAACCATGCAGTCTTTGAGTGTCCAGGTCCTGGCGGAAGCCGGTTCCACCGATATCCTCGCGGTGGCGAATTCACCCCTGGTCTGGGTCTGTGCCCTGGGTGTCTTCGCCGTGATCTTCGTGCAGACCTTGATCTATGTGAAGGCCGCCCGCAAGGCCGGCCCCGACGCCGGCATGAGCTCGCAGGAACTGACCCGGTCCTACCGCGCCGGAGCCATCGCCTCGGTCGGCCCGTCCCTGGCCGTGGTGCTCGTGGCCATCGCCCTGCTGGCCCTCTTCGGCACCCCGGCGGTGCTGGTGCGGATCGGCCTGATCGGCTCCGCGGCCACCGAAACCGCCTCCGCCGGCATTGCCGCCACCACCATGGGCGCCACCCTCGGCGGCCCCGACTACACCCAGCAGATCTTCGCCATCGCCTTCATGGCCATGAGCCTCAGCGGCGGCATGTGGATGCTGGCCACCCTTATCCTGACCCCGATCCTCAAGCGCGGCGGCCACCGCCTCTCGGCCATGAACCCGGCGGCTATGGCCATCATCCCCTGCGCCGCGCTGCTCGGTGCCTTCAGCATGCTCGCCGTCGCGGAGGCGCCCAAGTCCAGCGTCCACCTGGTCACCCTTGGCGTCTCGGCCGTGGTCATGGCCGGCTGCCTGTTCCTGGCCAAAAAGCTCGGCGCCGGCTGGCTGAAGGAATGGGCCCTGGGCTTCGCGATCATCACCGCCCTCGCCGTCGCCTTCGTCGCCCACACCGCTTGAGCCCCTACCGCACGAAAGGAATACCGCAATGACTACGCAGATCCCCACCCGTGCGGGCGCCGGCATGGCAGGCTTCGAGGCCACCACCTCCCGCTGGGGCCGCATCACCATGCTCGCCGGCCTGGTCCTGTCGCTGATCGGCCCGTGCTACCTCGTCTTCTTCGGCGGCCTGGACATCACGGCCGGCCATGTCTGGCTCGCCTTCCTCGCGGTCGCCGCCACCTTCGGCATCTTCTGGATCATGGAACCGCTGACCTACTTCCCGATCCTGGGTTCGGCGGCCATGTACCAGGCCTTCATGATCGGCAACATCTCCAACAAGCTGCTGCCGGCCGCGATCGTCGCCCAGTCCACCGTCAATGCCCGGCCCGGCACCAAGCGCGGCGACCTGGCCGCCGTCATGGCGATCTGCGGGGCGGCCACGGTCCACCTGGTTTCCCTGCTGCTCTTCGTGGGCGTGCTCGGAACCTGGCTGATTTCGATCATCCCGATGGAACTGATCGACGTCGCCCGCCTGTACATCCTGCCCGCCGTCATGGGCGCCGTCCTGGTACAGATCATCGCGACCATGAAGCAGCTGCGTCCGACGCTCTTCGCCATCGCCATCGCACTGCTGGTCCAGTTCGTCCTGGTCCCGCTGGTGCCGCAGCTGGCGATGGGCGCCACGGCCATCGGCGTCGCCGCCACCATCGCGCTGGCCTGGTTCGGCCGGGACCGCACCGTTACCCACCACGCCCACCTCGCCGACGACGGCGAGGGCGAGGGCACCGCACCGAAGGAGGAGATCTAGGCCATGACGGAAACCAGTCTGCTGCCGGCCCTGACCGACGCCGACCGCGAGCAGATGCACGCGGACTACCGGCACCTGCACACCCACCCCGAGCTGTCCATGCAGGAGCACCGGACTGCCGAATTCATCGCCGCGGAACTGGCGGCCCTGGGCGTGGAACACTTCCGCTGCGGAGGCACCGGCGTCGTCGGCATCCTGCGCAACGGCGACGGACCCGTGGTCGCCTTCCGGGCGGACACCGACGGGCTGCCGATCGCCGAGGACACCGGGCTGGACTACGCCAGCCGCGACACCGGCACCTTGGCCGACGGCACCATCGTTCCGGTCATGCACGGCTGTGGCCATGACACCCACGTCGCGGCCCTGCTGGCCGCCGCCCGGGTGCTGGCCCGGCACACGAACGCCTGGTCCGGCACCGTGGTGCTGCTCTTCCAGCCCGGCGAGGAGACCGCCGCCGGCGCCGCGGCCATGGTCGAGGACGGGCTCTGGGACCGCGCTCCGCGCCCGGAGGTGGTGCTCGGCCAGCACGTCATGCCGCTGCAGGCCGGCACGATCAACATCAGCACCGGCACCGCCATGGCCATGGCCGACGCCCTGAGGGTGACCGTCTACGGCAAGCAGTCGCACGGCTCCCAGCCGCAGGCCGGCATCGACCCGATCGTGCTCGGCGCGCACATCATTACCCGGCTGCAGACCATCGTCTCGCGCGAACTGGATCCGACGACGCCGGCGGTCGTCACCTCCGGCACCTTCCATGCCGGGCTGAAGGAGAACATCATCCCGGACCGGGCCGAGTTCACGCTCAACATCCGCACCTTCGAACAGGAGACCCGGGACCAGGTGCTCGCCGCCATCCGGCGCATCGTCTCGGCCGAGGCCGCCGCCTCGGCCGCGCCGGAGCCAACGGTGGAGGAAATCTACACCTTCCCGCGCTGCTACAACGACCCCCAAACCACCGCCGGCATTGCCGCGGCACTGCGCGCCGAGCTCGGCCAGGACAACGTCGTCGACGCCCCGCCGCTGATGGGCAGCGAGGACTTCGGGCACCTGGCCGATTCGATCGGCGTGCCTTCGGTGTACTGGATGTTCGGCGGCTTCGACCTGGCCGCGGGCCCGGCCCCGATGAACCATTCGCCGTTCTTCGGCCCGGTCATGGAACCGACGCTCTCCACCGGTGCCCGCGCCGCCGTGGCCGCCCTGCTCTCCCGGCTGGGGCCGGCGCGCACCTAGCGTTCAGCGGGCCGGCCCGGCCCTCGCAAGCTCGGGACGGTGCCCCTGCTGCCTCCCTTAGGCACGGACGACGGCGGCGGGCGGCACTTCGGTGCCCGTCCGCCGCCGTCGTCATTCCGCGGCGCGGCCCGGAACCCCGGGACGCCCGGAACCGGCCGCTGGCGGGCACCGCCGGATCGGGGCTAGACTCCCCGCAGACTGTCAGTGCCGCCGCGGAAAGGGAAGGTCCTGCCATGGCCGGAGGAAAACCCGCAGTTACTCCCGAACACATCCTCACCGGCCACACCCCGGAGATCGTGGACCTGGCCAACCAGCTGCGCGGGCTGGTCCGGGCCGCCGCCGCGGAGCTGGCCGAAACCGCCTACCCGGTCTGGCACGCCATCGGCTACCGCCACCCGGCGGCCGGCTACGTCTGCGGGATCTTTCCCTACGCGGACCATCTGAAGGTGTACTTCGAGCACGGGCGCTTCCTGCCCGATCCCGCAGGAGTCCTGGAGGGCGACGGCCAGCAAACCCGCTATGTGCGCATCCAGGATGAGGACGAGCTCGCGGCGAAAGCCCCGGCACTGGCGGACCTGGTGACGGCAGGCATCGGCTTCAAAAACTGAGCGTCAGCCCTTCACGCAGAGCACGGTGCGCAGGTGCTGGACGACTTCGACCAGGTCCTGCTGCGCGTCGATGACCGAGTGCAGGTCCTTGTACGCTGCCGGGATTTCGTCCACGATGCCCTGGTCCTTGCGCGACTCGACCCCTTTAGTCTGGGCGACCAGGTCGGCCACCGTGTAGGTCCGGGTCGCCGCATGCCGGGACATCCGCCGTCCGGCCCCGTGGGCGGCGGACTGGAAGGACGCTTCGCTGCCGCGCCCGCGCACCACATAGGAGCCGGTGCCCATCGACCCGGGAATCAGGGCCAGCTCGCCCTTGCCGGCCCGGATGGCGCCCTTGCGGGTGACGAGCATTTGCTGCCCGTCGACGATCTCCTCGGCCACGTAGTTGTGGTGGACGTTGATTGTTTCGCCGAAGGTAGGTTTCGCCGCGGCGAAGTGCCTGGCCACCTGCTCCTTAACCAGGCCCATCATCACCGCGCGCGAGCGGGCGGCGTAGTCCTGGGCCCACCACAGGTCCCGCCGGTAGGCCTCCATCTGCGGCGTGCCGGCCAGGAACACCGCCAGGTCGCGGTCCACCAGCCCGCGGTTGTGCGGCAGGCTCCGGGCGACCTCGATGTGCCGCTCGGCCAGCTCCTTGCCGATGTTCCGCGAACCCGAGTGCAGGGTCAGCCACACGAAGCCGTCCTGGTCCACGCACACCTCGATGAAATGGTTCCCGCTGCCGAGCGTGCCCAGCTGGGCATGGGCGCGGGACTCGAGCTTCTGCACGCCGGGATGCAGGTCCTTGAAGCCGTTCCAGAAGGCCTTCATCCCGTGCTCGAGGCCGAGGCGCGACAGGTCCACGTCCCTGCGGTGTGAGGCGGTCCCCACGGGGATGGCCGATTCGATGGCGCGCCGCAGCCGGTGCAGGTCGAACAGGTCGGCCTCGGTCAGCGACGTCCGGACGCCGACGACGCCGCAGCCCAGGTCCACGCCAACCGCGGCCGGGCAGACCGCGTTCGGCATGGCGATGACCGAGCCGACCGTCGCGCCCTTGCCGAGATGGACATCGGGCATCACCCGCACACCGTAGACCCACGGCAGGGAGCCCATGTTGCGCAGTTGCTGCAGGGCCGCCGGCTCGATCTCGCGCTCATTGGCCCACATCAGGACCTGATGGTCCGTGCCGCGGAGCTCTACCGGAAACATGGCCGCCCTTCCCTCCTCCCCTCTTCCAGTATCCCGCGGCAGGGGCCGGCGGAACCGGCCGCGGCCCGAAATGACCGGTAGTTGAGGAGACCTGCCCCGCCTGCGGACCCAGGGGCGTTCCGGCAGCCTCCAACACGCCGTCCAGGGGCAAAAACGCGGCGGCAGCCATGACGTACAACACACTTGAGGTGGTGCCCGTGCGGCGCAGGCCCTGCCGAGCCTGCCGGCGCGCCGGCGGAGGTCGTTTCCGGATCAGGGGGGGTCCCACGTTGAGGATTATCGTTGTCGGCGCCGGTGCCTGGGGGTTGCCTTCGGCAGCGGAGCTCGCCACCCGAGGCCATCAGGTCACGTTGATCGACCGGTTCGGCGTGGCGAACACCCTGTCGTCCTCGTACGGCCCGACACGGATGTGGCGGATACCTGATCCCGATCCCGGACGAGTACGGCTTTCCCGGCTGGGACTGGAGGCGATGAAGCGGCTCTCGAGCCGGGCCGGAACACCGGTCTTCCGGCAGAAAGGCATATTGTGGCGCGACACGAAGTCACTTCCGCGCCTGCGATCGACGCTTCTGGCGGAGGGTGTGGATTTCACGGAGGTCGAGTCGAACCGGGTTGCAGAGTATCTGCCCGGCCTGGCGGCGGACGGCCGGGACGCCATCTGGCAGAAGGACGCCGGCGTCGTGCTTGCCGAGGCCAGCCTGCAGGCGCAGCTCCGGCTGTTTTCCACGGCCGGCGGGACCTTCCTGGAGGGCCGGAGCGTGGTGGACCTTGCCGCGACTTCCGGGAGCGCCCGGGCTACCCTGGCCGACGGCACGAAGATTGAGGCCGACGTCGTCGTGCTCGCCGCCGGGCCGGGAAGCAATTTCCTGCTCCCGATGCTGGGCCTGTCGGCGCCGCTGCGGCCCTACCTGGAGCAGGTCGTCCACTTCGGAGACGCTGACCGGCGCAACGCCACGGAGAACTACCCTTGCTTCTTTGACGGTCCCCACGAAGGAGTGCCCGGCATCTACGCCATGAGTAGTCCCGGCATAGGTTACAAGGTCGGTCTTGACCGTCCGCTTCGGGACTATCTCGAGGGTGACCCGGACCGGACGCCGGACGAAGGGCGGACGAACGCGATTCGGGAGAGGGTGCGGGCAAACCTGACCTCGCTGGATCCGGACGGCCTCGATGCACAGGTCTGCGTCTGGACCGACACTCCCGACGGCCAGTTCATCATCGATTCCCCGATCCCCGGCGTTGTGGTCGCCTGCGGCGACGCCGGCGAAGGCTTCAAGTATTCGGCCCTGATGGGGATCATTGCCGCCGACCTGGCTGAGAACAAGCAGCCGGAGGCCGACATCAGCCCGTACCGGATGAGCCGGTTCGAACAGCACGGTGTCGATTGGGGAGCCCCGACAGCCTTGGGCCGTTGAGCGGGCAGCCGCTGGCCGGGTAGCGGGGAACGAGCGTACCGGGACCTGGCGATCGCATCACCAGGTCCCGGCACGGCCGCGGGCGGCCTGCCCGGCCAGCGGTTACCCGCGCAGGCGCCCGCCCTGCGGGTCGTAGAACGGACGCCGGGAGACCTGGGCCGGGACGAGGCGGCCCCTGCACTCCACGGTGAAGGCTCCGGACAGGTTCGTATCGGCTGCGACGGAGGCGATGCCGACGGCGCTGCCCAGCGTGTACCCGTAGCTGCCGCTCGTGATGCGGCCAACCGGCTCGCCGTCGCAGAACACCGTCTCATCGTGGACGAACAGCGGTTCCGGGTCCTCCAGGCGCACGTACAGGACCCGCCGGTCCGGGGCGGCAGGGTCGAGCTTGGCCAGCGCGTCCCGTCCCACGAAGCCGCCCGGCTTGTCCAGTGCCACGGTGAAGCCGAGGCCCGCCGAATACGGATCGTCCGCCGGGCCGATGTCGTGGCCCAGATGGCGGAACCCCTTCTCGCTGCGCAGGGAGTCGAGCGCGTGGTACCCGGCCATCCGGACGCCGAGGTCCTGGCCGGCCTCCCACAAAGCGTCGAAGACATTGACGGCCAGGTCGGCGCTGGGGTACAGCTCGTACCCCAGCTCCCCCACGAAACTCACCCGGAGGGCGTACGCGAAGCCGTCGGCCACCTCCACGGTCCGGCCCTCGGTGTAGCCCTGCGCGGCGTCGGACCAGTCATCCGGTGAGACGCGGCTGAGCAGCTCCCGGCTCTTCGGACCCATGACGCCGATGGTGGCCAGGCCGGCCGTCGCGTCGAACACGGCGGCTGCCCGGCCCTGGGCCAGGCGCCGCAGGTGCCAGAGCGTCTTGTCCTGGCTGAAGGCGGGGGTCACCACCAGGAACCTGTCCCCGGCCAGCCGCGTGACCGTGCCGTCCAGCTCGATCCCGCCGGCCTCGTTGAGCAGCAGGGTGTACACGGCCTTGCCGACGCGGACGTCGACGTCGGCGGTGCAGGCCTGCTGGCAGACCGCCAGCGCGTCCGGGCCGGCCACCTCGATCTTCGCGAAGGAGCTCAGGTCGAACAGCACCACGCCTTCCCGGGCGGCCCGGTGCTCCTGGCCCACCCTGTCGAACCAGTTCTGCCGGCCGTAGCTGTACTCGTACGCCGGCGTGCTGCCGGGCTCGCCGTACCAGTTCGCCCGCTCCCAGCCATTGAGCTCGCCGAAGCAGGCGCCCAGCTCCGCAAGCCGCGAGTGCAGCGGCGAACGCCGGACGTTGCGGGCGGTCGCGGGCTGCAGCTGCGGCCAGTGCATGGCGTAGAGGCGTCCGAGCCCTTCCTTGGTCCGGGCGTGGAGGTAGCGGCGGTTGCTTTGGTGGCGGGAGAAGCGCTGGACGTCCACGGACGAGGCGTCGAAGCCCGGGGTTCCGGAGATCACCCACTCGGCCAGTTCCTTGCCGGCGCCGGGCGCGAAGATGATGCCCTGCGAGTTGAAGCCGGCCGCCACGAACAGGTTGGCCACCTCGGAGGTCTCCCCGAGGGCGAAGTTGGCGTCCGGGGTGAAGCTCTCCGGGGCGTTGAGGAAGCGTTCGTACCTGGTCCAGGCGAGGGCAGGCACGGCGGCCTCGGCCTTGCCGCGGATCGGCGCGAAGTGCTCCCAATCGGCCGGGAACTCCGCGAAACCGCCCCGGGAAACCTCACTGACCGTCCGCGGCAGCCCGTCCGGCTCGAAGGCCCCCACCAGCAGGCGCCCCAGCTCGTGGCGGATGTAGTAGCTGTTGTCCAGGTCCCGGAACACGGGCAGCCCTGGCACGGCGCCGTCGATCTCCGCGGTCCGCACATGCACGTGCTCGGCGGCGTAGAGCGGGACGTGGGCGCCTGCGCCCGCCGCCAGGTCCCGGGTCCACAGCCCGCAGGCCAGCACCGCCCGCTCACACTCGATGGCCCCCTGGTCCGTGACAACGCCGGTGACACGCCCCCCGGACTGGATGACCCCCGTGACGGATACGTTTTCCCGGATGCCGACGCCGAGCCCGGCGGCGCACTTGGCGAACGCCAGGGCGGCATAGCCGGGATTGATATGCCCGTCGCCGGGCAGGAAGAGGGCGCCGAGCACGCCCTCGGTGCGCGCCATTGGCCACAGCCGCCCGAAGCCGGCCGGGTCCAGGATCTCCGCCACCGTGCCCTGCCGGCGGGCGACGTCGCACGCATAGTGCATCTCATCCACCCGCCCGGGAGTCCGGGCCACCATCAGCGAGCCGCACTGCTGGAAGGACACGTCAAGTCCCGAGCGCTCCTGCAGGCCGGCGTAGGTCTCGAGGCCGTACTGCGCCAACTTGGTCAGTGCCGCCGTCGTCCTCCCGCCGGTGACCAGGCCTGCCGCGTGCCAGGTGGTGCCGCTGCCCAGGACGTTGGCCTCCAGCAGCAGGACGTCCCTCTCGCCGGCCGCGGCCAGATGGTAGGCGATGCTGGCGCCGACGATTCCGCCGCCGACGACGACGGTGCGCGCCCGGGCGGGCAGCGGCCCGCGGGCTTCATCGGTGAAGGCTGACGCGCTGATGGTGCGGTCGACGAGACGGTCCATGGGTCCTCGCTTCTGTCGTGGGAAAACCGGTGTAAGGACGGGCTGAAAGGATGCGGGGCAATTCTCTCCGGTTGCGGGGATTGGCCCTCATGCTATCCTCCAATAATAAGGCATTATTGTGAACCGTATCACACCGGATCCGAAGGGAAATCATGCCCACACCTGCCAGCCCGACCACGGCCCCGCCGGGATCCGGGGCGGCCCTGCCGGAAGACCACCCCCGCCGCAGGCTGATCCTCGATGCCGCTGAGCGCCTCCTGGCGGCGCACGGTTACGACGGGATCCGTCTCCGGGACATCGCCAAGGAAGCCGGGATCTCGATTGGCCTGATCCAGCACTACTTCGAAACGCGCGACGACGTTGTCCACGAAATGCTGGTGACCGCCTGCGAACGCAGGGCACGGGACTGGCAGCAGCTCGCCCTGCGGAAGCAGGACCCTTCGGCCAAGGTCCGCGCGCTCCTCGAGGGAGCGGTAACCAACCACGAGCACTGCACGGTGTGGCTGGAATCCTGCGCAGCGGCGAGCCGCCACAAGGAAGTGCAGCCGGTGGTGGCCAGTACCAACAACACCTGGCGCGACGCGCTCATGGCAGCCATCACCGAAGGCGTGGCCGCCGGCGATTTCGAGCCGGCAGCTCCCGTGGAACAGATCGTCGACATCTTCGTGGCACTCATCGACGGCCTGATCCTGGCCGTGGCGACGCGGGACCCGAAGATCACCCCGGACTACACGGCAACCCTCCTGCTGGCCACTGCCCGCGCCCAACTCCGCTCCGATCTGGGCGGCTGATCCGGCACCCGCCGCAGGGACCGCCGCGGGTGCCGGAGGGTTTCCGGATGTTGCCGAAATGAAAACTGTTCGTAAACCCCTTGCCCCTGCTTCCGCTCCCCGGCTAGGGTCTGACTTAACAAAGTGATTAGTGATACAAATCACTTATTTGGCACAGCTAAAGGGGATGTTCGATGACGGCCATCATGGAAAACGAGCAGCCCATTGGCGGCCGCATCCGGGCGGCCCGCGAGCTGCGCGGGATCTCGCTGCGCCGGCTGGCGCAGGCCACCGGCCTCAGCTCCGGCTTCCTGAGCCAGCTGGAGAACGGCCGGTCGAACGCCAGCGTGGCCACGCTCAAGAAGCTCGCCGCCGCCCTGGGCGCCACGACCGCGGAACTCATCGACGGCACCTCCCCGGAAGGCAGGGTGCTGCGCAAGGCGGACCGGCCGGCTTTCCACGACGGCGACGGCCTGGTCAAGTACCTGCTCACCCGCACGCCGCAGCGGAACCTGGAGGTGTACGCCGGCGAGATCGAACCCGGCGGCGGCACCGGCGAAGAGCTCTACGTCCACGGCAATGCCCAGGAGGTACTGGTCTGCCTTACCGGGCAGGTCGAAGTGCGGCTGGCCGCCGAAACCTACGTGCTCGACGGCGGCGACAGCATCGAGTACCTCTCCTCGACTCCGCACGGCCTGCGGAACATCGCGGGCACCCGGTCCGAAGTCATGTGGATCATCAGCCCGCCCACTCCCTGAACCATCGACAGTCAGCCCGTTCAACACTCAAAGGAGACACCATGTCAGCAAGCACCCGGCGCCGCGCCAAAGTCCTCCCGGTGGGCATCGCAGCCACCGCGGCCCTGCTCCTGTCCGCCTGCGGGGGCGGCGCCGGCGGGGCAGCTCCCGCCGAGGTCGACCTGGGCAGCGGACCGGCGCAGGCGGGCACCGTCAAGGCCGGCGCCCTCGAGGGCGTGAACATGACCTTCGCCTCCTACGGCGGCATCTACCAGGACGGCCAGATGGCCGCCGCGATCACCCCGTTCGCCGAGGAGTCCGGCGCCCGCGTCCTTTCCGACGGGCCGATGGAGTACGCCAAGATCCAGGCCCAGGTCGAGTCCAACAATGTCACCTGGGACGTGGTGGACACCGACTCGAACTGGGCAGCCGGCCAGTGCGGCAAGCTGCTGCAGAAGCTGGACTACAGCATCATCGACAAGTCCAACATCCCCGAAGGCCTGGCCAGCGACTGCTACGTGCCGGCCATGCAGTATGCCACGGTGATGGTCTACAACACCGAGAAGTACAGCGACGCCCCCACCACCTGGAAGGACTTCTTCGACACGAAGAAGTACCCGGGCAAGCGCGCGATCCAGGGCAACGACGCCGGCGCGGGCATCTTCGAAGGGGCCCTGATCGCAGACGGTGTGGCACCGGAGGACCTGTACCCGCTCGACATCGACCGGGCGCTGGCCAAGCTGGACACAATCAAGGACAGCCTCGTGTACTGGAGCACGGGCGCCCAGGCGCAGCAGATGCTCGAAGCCAAGGAAGCCGACATGGCCGTCGTCTGGTCCGGCCGGGCCTTCGGCGCGGTGGAGAACGGTGCACCGTTCGAGCCGGCCTGGGACACCGGCGTGGTCGTGATGGACGTGCTCGCCGTGCCGACCAACGCGAAGAACCCCAAGGCCTCCATGGCGCTGATCAACTACTACCTGGGCAAGGAACAGCAGGAGAAGCTGACCGAGGAAACCTCGTACTCGCCCGTCCATCTCGAGGCCAAGCCCGAGGTCAATGAGAACGGCCGCAAGTTCCTGATCACCGAGCCGGAGATCGCCGAAAAGGTCATCGTCTCCGACTTCGCCTGGTGGGGCGAGAACTACGCCGACGTGCTCGAGAAGTACACGGCCTGGGTCTCCTGATGAGCGTTTCGCTGAAAGATCCGGTGCGGCAGGCCGGCCAGGCCCGCCGCACCGGCGGCGCGGCGGCGGCCTCCGGCCGCCGTCCGCTGCGGCTCAGCCCGGTCCTGCTGCTGCTGCCGGCCCTGGCCCTGATGGCGGGGGTGTTCGCCTACCCGCTGGCCGAGGCCATGTGGCGCAGCGTGGCGTACCCGGCGCCCGGGCCGCAGAACTACCAGTGGTTCGCTGCCGACGCCGGCAACTGGGCGGTGCTCGGCCGGACCCTGTGGGTGGCCCTGCTGTCCGCCGCGATCTGCCTGGTGCTGGCCTACCCCTATGCGTACTTCATGGTCATTTCCGGGCCGAAGCTGCGTGCGGCGCTGATGGTGATCGTGCTGATTCCGTTCTGGACCTCGCTGATGATCCGCAGCTTCGCCTGGATCATCCTGCTGCAGGACAACGGGCTGGTCAACGGCCTGCTGGCAGTCCTGGGCCTGGGCCCGTTCGAGCTGATCCGCAACACCACCGGCGTCCTGGTCGGCATGGTCCAGGTGCTGCTGCCGTTCATGGTGCTGCCGCTGTATGCGTCCATGAACAATGTGGACCTGCGGCTGATGCAGGCCTCCAGCAGCCTCGGCGCCCGGCCGTTCGTGTCCTTTACCCGGATCTTCATGCCGCTGGCCATGCCCGGCGTGGTCTCCGGGTCCCTGCTGGTCTTCATCCAGGCGCTGGGCTTCTACATCACCCCGGCCCTGCTGGGCTCGCCCGCGGAGATGATGATCTCGCAGTACATCTACATGCAGGTCAACGGCCAGCTCCAGTGGGGCCGCGGCAGCGTGCTCGGGGTCATCCTGCTGGTGGCGACCCTGGCGCTGCTGGGGCTGCTGGCCCTGCTGATGAAGAAGAGCAAGCGCGCCGCCGGCGACGAAGGAGGCCTGCTGTGAAGCATTCGGTCCTGACCCGCTCGCTGCTGTGGGTGTACGCCGGCCTGGTCGCGTTCGTGCTGATCGCCCCGACCGCCGTCGTCATTCCGCTCAGCTTCACCGACAAGGCATCGCTGAACTTCCCGCCCGCGGGCTGGTCGCTGCGCTGGTACGAGAACTTCTTCCAGGACCCGGCCTGGATGTCCGCCTTCGGCAATTCGGTGCTGGTCGCCGTCGTCGTCGCCGCCCTGGCCACGGCGGTCGGCACCGCCGCGTCCGTCGGCCTGCAGAAGTGGACGCGGCGGCGGGCGGCCAAGTCCCTGCAGGCGCTGCTGCTGGCTCCGATCGTGGTGCCCGCGATCATCCTGGCGATCGGCGTGTACGCGATCTTCCTGCAGGCACAGATGCTGGGCACCTTCGCCGGCTTCGTGCTGGCCCACACCGTGCTCGCGGTGCCGTTCGTCGTCGTCTCCGTCACCGCCGCGCTGGCCGGTTTCGACCAGCGGCTGGCGACGGCGGCGGCGAGCCTGGGAGCCAACCGCTGGACCACCTTCCTGAAGGTCACGCTGCCGGGCATCCTGCCCGGCGTGGTCTCCGGGGCGCTGTTCGCGTTCGTGACCTCGTTCGACGAGGTGGTCCTGTCCATCTTTATCAAGAGCCCGTACCTGGAAACCCTGCCGGTGAAGATGTACGCCTCGGTCACCAGGGACACGGACCCGACCATTGCCGCCGCCGCAACCATGATCATGCTGCTGACCACCGTCATCATCGCGGTGGGGCTGCTCAGCATGCGCAGGAGGAAAAATGTCTAGTCAGCTGGCCGGGGCCGGAACCCGGATCGACATCCAGAACGTCACCAAGCGCTACGCCAAATCCGTCGCCGTGGACGACGTCTCGCTGACCGTCGAGCCCGGCGAATTCATCACCCTGCTGGGCCCGTCCGGATCCGGCAAGACCACCACGCTGAACCTGGTCGCCGGCTTCACCGACCTGACCAGCGGGTCGATCGAAATCGACGGCCAGCGGGTGGACAATGTGCCCGCGCACAAGCGCGGCCTCGGCGTCGTCTTCCAGCACTACGCGCTGTTCCCGCACATGACGGTGGCGGAAAACATCGCCTTCCCGCTGCAGCAGCGCAGGACGCCGAAGGCCGAGCAGAAGACGCTGATCGAGGACGCGCTGCGGACCGTGGGCCTGTCCGGCTACGGGGACCGCTATCCGCGCCAGCTCTCCGGCGGCCAGCAGCAGCGCGTGGCCTTCGCCCGCGCCATGGTCTTCAGCCCCCGGGCGCTGCTGATGGACGAGCCCCTGGGCGCCCTGGACAAGAACCTGCGCGAAAAGCTGCAGCTGGAGATCAAGCGGATCCACCAGGAAGTTGGCAGGACCTTCGTCTTCGTCACCCACGACCAGGAAGAGGCTTTGATCCTCAGCGACCGCATCGCCATCTTCAACAACGGCCGGATCGAACAGGTAGGCACCAGTGCCGAACTCTACGAACGGCCCGCGAGCCTGTTCGTGGCCCGGTTCATGGGCGAGTCCACGGTGTTCCGCGCCCCGGTCGAGGCAGCCGGCCCGGACTGGTCCATGGACTTCCACGGCACCAGGCTCCGCGGCCCGGCAGCCGGGCAGGTCCCGGGCCGGGGAGCCCTGGTCCTGCGGCCCGAACAGCTGCGCGTGGCACCGCGGGCCGGCGACGCACCCGGCGGCGCCGTGAAGGTCCCGGTGAAGGTGGTGCAGAACATCTACCTCGGTTCCGGGCACAAGTACGAGCTGCGCCTGCCCGACGGTTCCACCGGCATCGTGCGCACGCCCCTGGCCGAAAGCAACGGCCTGCGGCCCGGCGACGACGCCGTCGTCTACTGGTCCGACCGCGACGGCGTGCTGCTGGAAGACTCCGACCTGGTCTCCACCACCTGACCGTACCGGCCGCGCCCCACCCCACCCGATGACCACCGAGCACAGCAAAGGAACACCATGACCATCAACGGCAACGTCTCCTTCTGGTACGCCGCGGACGGGCTGCCCGTACCCCGGCCCGCACTGGCAGGAAATGCGACGGCGGACGTCGCCATCGTCGGCGCCGGCTATACCGGCCTGTGGACGGCCTACTACCTGAAGAAGGCGCAGCCGAAGCTGGATATCGTCGTGCTGGAAAGCCGGTTCGCCGGCTTCGGTGCCTCGGGCCGCAACGGCGGCTGGCTGACCAACAGCATCACCGGCGGCCGGGAGCAGTACGTCAGGAGCCACGGCCGCCAGCTGGTGGGCCGGTTCCAGACGCTGCTGAACGAGACGGTGGACGAGGTCATCGCCGTCGCCGGGGCCGAAGGGATCGACGCCGGCATCCGCAAGGGCGGCGAGCTGGTGGTGGCCAGGAACCCCGCCCAGCTGCACCGCCTGCAGGCCCAGGCTGCGGCCGAAGCCGGCTGGCCCGAGGCCGGCGCCCGGCTGCTGAGCGCGCAGGAATCCAACGACCAGGTGCGGATCGCCGGCACCCTCGGCGGGCTCCACCACCCGCACTGCGCCCGCATCCAGCCGGCCAGGCTGGTGCGCGGCCTGGCCGCCGCCGCCGAACGCCTCGGCGTGCGCATCTACGAAAACACCACCGTCACCGAGATCCGGCCGCGGCAGGCGGTCACGGCCGCCGGCACCGTCCAGGCCACCTGGGTGCTGCGGGCCACCGAAGGGTTCACTGCCAACCTCAAGGGCGCCCACCGCGAGTGGCTGCCGATGAACTCCTCCATGATCGCCACCGAGCCGCTGCCCGCCGAGGTGTGGGACGAGATCGGCTGGGACGGCTTCGAGACCGTTGGCGACATGGCCCATGCCTACATGTACGCCCAGCGCACGGCGGATGACCGGATCGCCCTCGGCGGCCGCGGCGTGCCCTACCGGTTCGGCTCGAAGACCGATACCGACGGCGCCACCCAGCCGCAGACCATCACCTCGCTCACGGCGATCCTGCACGACATGTTCCCGGCCACCCGCGGCGCCCGCATCGACCATGCCTGGGCCGGGGTGCTCGGCGTGCCCCGGGACTGGAAAGCCACCGTCGGGCTGGACCGGGAGACCGGACTCGGCTGGGCCGGCGGCTATGTCGGCACCGGGGTCGCCGCCACCAACCTGGCCGGACGGACGCTGCGCGATTTGATCCTCGAGCCCGGCAGCGAACTGACCACCATGCCGTGGGTGAACCGGCGGGTGCGCCGCTGGGAAATCGAGCCGGCCCGCTGGCTCGCCGTCAAGGCGCTCTACACCGCCTACCACGCGGCGGACCGGGCCGAAAACGCCGGCCGCGGCTCGACGTCGCCGATCGCCAAGGCCGCGGACCTCGTCTCCGGCCGCGCCTGACTTACCGCCGCCCGACCAGCCCGCGCCGGCACCGGCGCAGGAAAGGAAGCCATGTCCACCGCCACCATCCACCTCGCCGCCGCTCCGCAGACCGACCTCGGCACACCGGCGCCGAAGCCGACGTCGCTGACCGCGCAGACCGAGGCCGCCCAGGAAATCTGGACCGCCGACCAGCTCTCGGTCGGTGTGTGGGAGTGCTCGCCCGGCACGTTCACCGCCGTGCGCGACGGCTACCACGAGGTCTGCCAGCTCCTCGCCGGCCGGGTGACCATCACCGCGGACGGGCAGGCCCCGGTCCAGGCCCGGGCCGGGGACACCATTGTCATGCCCGCCGGCTGGCAGGGCACCTGGGAGGTTCATGAGACGGTCCGCAAGACCTACGTGACCCTGGACCTCGCCTGATGGCTGCCGGTGTCCCTGCCGCAGTTCCGACAGGGACACCGGCAGCGGGCTACCGGGGGTGGTGGGAGGGCTGCAGACCGTACACCGGGGTGTCCAGCCCCTCCATCCGGGCCTTGAGCTGCAGGGCCAGGTACAGCGAGTAGTGCCGGCTCTGGTGCAGGTTCCCGCCGTGGATCCAGAGGTTCTCCACATTGGTCGGCTTCCACATATTGCGCAGCTCGCCCTCCCAGGGACCCGGGTCCTTGGGCGTATCCGACCCGTAGCCCCAGCACTTGCCCACCCGGTCGGCCACCTCCGGCGAGACCAGGTCGGCCAGCCAGGAATTCATGGAACCGTACCCAGTGGCGTAGACAATCAGGTCCGCCTCCAGCTCGGTCCCGTCCTCGAGCACGACGGCACTGCCGGTGATCTTCTCCACTTCGCCGCGGGCCAGCTTGACCCGGCCGTCGATGATCAGCTGCGAGGCACCGACGTCGATGTAATACCCGGAGCCGCGGCGCAGGTATTTCAGGAACAACCCGGAGCCGTCGGCGCCGAAGTCCAGCTCGAACCCGGCGGCCTTCAGCTGCGCGTAAAACTCCGCGTCCTGCTCGGCCATCTTCCGGTACACCGGGATCTGCGCCTCGGGCAGGATCCGGTAAGGCAACGAGGCAAAGAGCATGTCCGCCTTCTCCGTGGTCACGCCGCTGGCCAGCGCGCGCTCGGAATACAGGTCCCCCAGGGCCAGGTCCATCAGCGATTCGCTGCGGGCAATGTGCGTGGAGGACCGCTGGACCATGGTCACCTCCGCGCCGTGCTCCCAGAGGTCGGCGCAGATATCGTGTGCCGAATTGTTCGAGCCGATGACCACTGCCTTCTTGCCCGTCCAGTCGCCGCCGCCGGGATGCCGGGAGGAATGGTGCTGCTGGCCGAGGAAGGAAGCGGCGCCGTCGAACGCCGGAATGTTCGGGTAGCCGGACACCCCGAGCGCGAACACCAGCTGCCTGGGCCGCAGGGTGACCGGTTCGCCGTTGCGCACCACGTCCACCACCCACTCCCCCGCGGCCTCGTCGAAGCTGGCCTTGGTGCATTCGGTGCCTGACCAGTAGTTCAGTTCCATGATCCGGGTGTACTGCTCCAGCCAGTCACCGATCTTGTCCTTGGCAGCAAAGACGGGCCAGTCGTCCGGGAACTTCAGGTAGGGCAGGTGGTCGTACCAGACCGGATCGTGCAGGTGCAGGGACTTGTACCGGTTGCGCCAGGAATCCCCCGGCCTGGCGTTCTTTTCGACGACGATGGTCGGCACGCCCAGCCGGCGCAGCCGCGCGGCCAGGCCGATGCCGCCCTGCCCGCCGCCGATAATCACGCAGTAGGGCTGCTCCTCGTAGCCCAGCCGGGCCTCGGCCTCCTGCTTGAGCTCGAGCCACGACCGGCGGCCCCTGGTGATTTCGTGTGCCACGCCCTGCTCGCGGTTGGGTCCCTTCTTCTCCTCGAACCCCTTCAGCTCCTGCATGGTGGTCAGCAGGGTCCAGCATTTGCCGTCCCGCAGCCGCAGGTGCGCCCAGCCGCGGGCCGCCCCGGTCTCGAAACCGGCCCAGGCCTGCACGGCATCCCCGTCCCCGGATGCGTCCTCGGTCAGGTGCCAGCCGGAAGGCTTCACGTCCTCCAGCCTGCCGGCGAGCATGCTCCGGATCTCGTCCCTGCCTTCGAGCGTCTTCAGGTTCCAGGTGAAGGAGACGAAGTCCCGCCAGTAGCATTCCTCGCCGAAGAGCGCCAGGGCGCCGTCGAGGTCCCGGGCCTGCAGGGCCCGGTCGAACTCCGCCAGCCAAGCCTCGGCGGCGGCAGTGGGTGAAGCAGTCATGTGCACTCCTTTGTGTCCAAGGGTCGGTCCCGTTCGGGCTCGCACCGGCAGGGGCGCAGCGCGTATGCTGATGCGGACGTGACCGGCGTCACTGGTAGGGACGCGACCAGTACAGCGCCGCAGGGGTTGCAGCGGCGTTGCATGGGCGCTGCCGGGCGGTCCCGCGGGGCGGGACAAAGCGGCGACCGAGCGGCAGGAAGGACGTGATACGTGCCTGGCTACCAGCGCGGACGGGGCAGGATGGCTGTGCCCGTGCCCGAACCCGGGCTGCGCTTCACGGCGCCGCACGACTATGCCAGGCTGCTGCGCCGGGCGCACGAACTGGTGATCGCCGGCGCGTCCCGGCCCGAAATCCCCGCCCGCCTGGTGGCCTCCTGGCAGCGCTCGATGGCGCTGGGCATCAGCCCGGACCAGCACAGCCCCCGGCACCTGCACGAACCCGCCGAGGTGCCCGTCCTGCGCCGGAGCCACCGCCTGCAGGCAGTCCTGCCCGCGCTGACCGACCTGCTGGCCGATGACGGGCCGGCCGGGCGGCACCTGCTGATCGTCACCGACGCCCGCGGCGAGGTGCTCTGGCGGATCGGCAGCCGGCCGGCGCTGCGGCGGGCCGACTCACTCGAATTCGTCGAAGGGGCCGACTGGTCCGAGGCAGGCATCGGCACCAATGCGATCAGCGAAGCGCTGGCCACCGGCGGGCCGGTCCAGCTGTTTTCCGCCGAGCACCTGGTGCGTACCCACCACGACTGGGCGTGTACCGCCGCCCCCATCCGGGATCCGCTCAACGGCGAGGTGCTGGGCGTCCTGGACGTTTCCGGCCCGCTGGAGACCGTGACCGCCGACAGCCTGCGCATGGTCCGGTGCGGGGTCCGGGTGGCCGAGGAACTGCTGGCCAGGCAGCCCGCCCCGGCTGCCGCGAACAGGCTGGCGGACCCCGTCCGGCCCGCTGCCGGTTCCGGCGCCGCCCGGGACGCCGTCGCTGCCCTCGAGCTGCTCGGCGAGCAGCCGGCGGTGCTGCTGGCGGACGGATCCAGAAAGCCGCTGACCCTGCGCCGGGCCGAAATCCTGGTCCTGCTCCAGTCGCGCCGGCAGGGCTTCAGCGCGGACGAACTGGCCTATGAACTGTACGGGGAGGCCGGCTCGCCGGCGACCGTGCGGATCGA
This sequence comes from Arthrobacter mobilis, assembly GCF_012395835.1. Lineage (GTDB taxonomy): Bacteria > Actinomycetota > Actinomycetes > Actinomycetales > Micrococcaceae > Crystallibacter > Crystallibacter mobilis. Next base: position 162,967 of record NZ_JAAZSQ010000001.1, on the reverse strand, counting down.
GATGCACCGCATCCGCTCCGCCCTGGGCAGCTTCATCGACTCCCATCCGTACCGGCTGAATCCGCGGGCCGCATCCGATGCCGGCCGCATCCTGGAACTGCTGCGTGCCGGGCACGTCGGCGACGCCGTGGCCGCCTACACTGCCCCGCTGCTGAGCCGGTCCACGGCACTGGCCGTGGAGCAGCTGCGCGAAGAGCTCAACAGCGCCGTCGGCGCGGCTGTGCGGGCCAGCGGGTCCGCCGATGCGCTGGCCCGCTGGCTCGCCACCGACATGGGCGCCGGCGATACCGACGCCGTCGCCGCACTCGGCCGGGTGCTCGGCACCGGCGATCCCCGGTACCTGGCCTTCCGTGCCCGGGCGGACCGGCTGGACCGCGCGCTGCGCGGGTAGGGCGGGCCCTCCCCTGCCGCGGGCGCGCCACACAAGGACACTTCCGCCCCGCAGCCGCCCGGCTCCGGTTAAGCTCAAGGAAAACGAACCGAGGTCAGGAGCACGCCGTGAACGAGCACGCCGAGGCAGAACCCGCCGCCCGGGCCGCGGACGCCCTTCCGCCGGAGGGGCTGACCTGGGGTGTCAAGCGCAGCTTCGTCAACTACCTGACCAGCCTGCCCGACGGCGACATCTCCGCGGCCGAGGGCGCCTCCCAGGTTGCTCCGGGCCTGTTCAACTTCCTGCCCGGCGGCGGCAGCTTCGACCCGGCAGCCGGGACCGGGGTCCTGCGTTTCCGCGGCGATGTGCGCCTCTCCGGCCACTACGGCATGATGTTCGTGCAGATTGCCAGCCCGTGGATCGAGTTCGGTCCGGACGGCGGCACCCTGACCACCGCCATCGGCGAACCGGACACCGAGGCCTCGGAGCGGATCGCGCTGGTGGCCTTCGACGCCGCCGCGCCGCAGCTGGTGGCCGGCAGCCTCGTCTGGCCGGCGCTCGAGACCCGCCTGACCCGCGAGGGCAGCGACGTCTTCAACCACCAGTACGGGACCAACCAGCCCATGGACCCGCTGTCCATCCGGGTTCCGGCGCCCACGATGCGGTAGCCGGACCGCAGTTCAGTCCAGGTGCTCCAGCTGCAGCACCAGCCAGGGGCTGAACGCCCACGGCGCGGCATTGACCGCAGTGCGCAGCCGGGAAGGGCTGACCCAGCGGTATTCGATGACCTCGTCCGGGCGCGGATCCGGGGTATCGGAGGTCAGGGCGGTGAAGACCGGGCAGAACTCGTTCTCCACGATCCCGGAGGCGTCCACGGCCCGGTACCTGAAGTCCGGCAGCGCCAGCTGCAGCTCTTCCAGCCGCAGGCCCAGCTCGTAGCGGACGCGGCGGCGCACGGCATCCTCGAGGCGCTCGCCCGGCGCCGGGTGGCCGCAGGCGGAATTGGTCCACACCCCCGGCCAGGTCTTCTTGGCCAGGGACCGCCGGGTCACCAGGAGGCGGCCGGCGGGATCGGAGATGTGGCAGGAGAAGGCCAGGTGCAGCGGCGTGTCCCCGGTGTGCACGGACGCCTTGTCCGCCACGCCGACCGGATGGAAGGCATCATCGAGCAGGACCACCTGCTCCGGGTTCCCGGTGTTCATTGCCGTTCATCGCCGCCTGTTCCGCCGGCTGTTGCCCGGCGGAACGATCCTACCAACAGCCTCCGGCGCCGGCCCCGGCAGTGCGCACCGGCCGGCCACCACACAGCGGGGCGCCGGCCGGCCGCAAGGACCGGCCGGCGCCCGCCGGCGGAGCCTGGGGATCAGGCCAGCGGTCCGGACGCCGCAGGCTCGGCCTGCCCGCGTCCGGCAGCGGCTTCGGCCTGGTCGTAGCGTTCCATGTCCCGCAGCAGCTCGTCGTAGACCTGCGGCCTGCGGGTCTTCAGCCAGTGCGCAGTGGCCAGGCCGGCCACCGTGGCCACGGCCAGCAGCCACGGCAGCATGCCGATGACCGGGCTGTCAGATCCGGCCAGGGTACCGAAGTTGGCAATCGCCAGCAGCACGATCGCGGCCAGGCCCAGGGCGCCGATGCCCGGCGCCACGAGGGTCTTCCAGATCCGGGTGTCCCGGCTGCGGCGGAAGTGGACGACGACGGCGATGGCGGCGAGCATCTGCAGCGCCAGGATGCCCAGGGTGCCGAACCCGGTCATCGAGGCGGTCAGCGCCGCGATCGGGTCCAGGCCGGCGACGAAGTAGATGAATGCCACCAGCGTGCCGAAGACCAGCTGGGCGGCGCTGGCGTTCTGCGGGGCGCCGTTGGCGCTGCGGGTGCGGCCCAGCGCGGCGGGCAGGATACCCACCCGGCCGTAGGCGTAGATGTAGCGGGCGGCGGAATTGTGCAGGGCCAGCAGGGCCGCGAAGAGCGAGACGAGCAGCAGTACCATCATGACCTTGGTCAGGAAGTCGCCCAGGTACTGGCTGGAGAGCATGAAGACGAGGTCGCCGGTGGGCAGGTGCTCGAGCGCGGTCCCCTGGGCCTGGGCCACCCCAAGGGCGCTGACGATGGCCCAGGTGGTGAAGGCGGCGAAAATGCCGATGAACAGGATGGCGATATAGGTGGCCCGCGGGATGGTCCGGCGCGGGTCCTTGGCTTCCTCGCTGAACAGGCCGGTGGCCTCGAAGCCGACGAAGCAGTTGGCGGCGAAGAGCAGGGCCAGGCCCACGGAGCCGGAGAGCACGGTCTGCGGCAGCAGCGCCTCGGCGGAAAAGCCGTGGCTGAACAGGATCCGGAAGTCCAGCAGCACCAGGATGGAGACCTCCAGGACCAGGCAGACGCCCAGCACCTTGGCGCTGACGTCGATGCCGCGGCGGGTCAGCAGGAAGACCAGCGCGACCGAGACCAGGCTCCAGGCGAACCACGGCAGGTCGATCCCGGTCAGCTCCTTCATCACCGTGGCGGTGAAGAAGCCGGAGGTGCCGATCGCCCCGGCGACGAAGCAGTTGTAGCCGAGCATGGCAATGAAGCCGGCCACCACGCCCATCGGCCGGCCCAGGCCCTTGACCACGAACGCGTAGAAGCCGCCGGCGCTGACCAGCTTCTTGGACATCTGGGCGTAGCCGACGGCGAAGAGCAGCAGGATCACCGTGGCGATCAGGAAGGCGCCGGCCATACCGCCGCCGTTGCCCAGGGCGATGCCCAGGGTGGCGATGACGATGATGCCGGTCAGCGGCGCCACGGCGGCCAGCACCAGGAAGACGATGCCCCCGACACCGAGGGTGTTGGCGGACAGTCGGGTGCTCTGCGCCGCTGTTTCAGGCAAGCGAGGCTGCATGGGTACTCCTTGGACGGGGCAACGGTGGATTGCCGGTGGTCAGTTGAGGACTTCGAACGGCACGGTGGGCAGGTCGACAATGTGGGCGCCGCCGTCGGCGACGATGGTGGCCCCGGTGATGTAGGAGGATTCGTCGGAGACCAGGAACCTGACGATCGACGCCATCTCCTCCGGCTGCGCGGGCCGGCGCAGCGGCACGTGCTCGGTGACCTTCCCGTACGCTTCGTCGCGGCTGGCGATGCCGGCCGCCTGGGCGAATTCGTCCATTTCGGCATCGGCCATCGGGGTGCGCACCCAGCCCGGGCACAGGGCGTTGACCCGGACGTTGGCCGGCCCGTAGTCGCGGGCCAGGGTCTTGGTCAGGCCGATCAGCGCGTGCTTGCCCACGGTGTAGCCGGCCACGCCCGGGCCGGCGAAGAGCCCGGCGAGCGAGGACACGATGACCACCGAACCGCGGTTGCGGGTCAGTTCCGGCAGCGCCGCGCGGACGGTCTTGAACGCGGTGGTGAGGTTGGCGTTGATGCTCCCGGCCCAGGACTGGTCGTCCGTTTCGCCGACCGGGGAGAAGCCGTGGCCGCCGGCATTGGCGACGACGGCGTCGAGCCGGCCGTAGTGGTCGACGACGCGCCGGACGGTCTCCGCGGCGTCGTCGGAATCAGCCATGTCCCCGGGAACGGCCAGCCCGCCGATCCGTCCGGCGACCTCCTTCAGCGGCGCTTCCCGGCGTCCAGCGACGGCAACGCGCATGCCGTCCTGCGCCAGCCGTGCCGCCACGGCAGCACCGATTCCGGTGCCGCCTCCGGTGACCAGGACCGTCTTTCCCGCGGCTTGTCCTTCGGCGCCGTTCATCCAGCCGTCCTCCCCTTCAGCAGCAGTCAATGTGATGGCTGCCATCATTCTGTCCGGCGGAGGGTGGGCAAGACTTGTTGCCCAGTGAACAGCGGTTGACTATTGGGGCACTCTTGACATCGCCCTCTTACCTGCTGCCTGCGAAAAAGCGGCAGGCACGACGACGGCGGGGGCCACCGGAATCGGTAGCCCCCGCCACTGCGCTGTCCGCCCGGCAGGGCCGGGCGCCGGCTTAGACCGGGGTTACGTAGGCCCCGGAAATCCCGCCGTCCACCAGGAACGTCGAGGCGGTCATGAAGGAGGAGTCGTCGCTGGCCAGGAAGGCCACCGCGGCGGCGAGTTCCTCCGGCTCGGCGAAGCGGCCCAGCGGCACGTGCACCAGCCGGCGGGCGGCCTTCTCCGGGTCCTTGGCGAAGAGTTCCTTCAGCAGCGGGGTGTTCACCGGCCCCGGACACAGGGCGTTGACCCGGATCCCCTGGCGGGCGAATTCAACCCCCAGCTCCCGGCTCATGGCCAGCACCCCGCCCTTGGACGCGCTGTAGGAGATCTGCGAGGTGGCCGCCCCCATGACGGCGACAAAGGAGGCGGTGTTGATAATGGATCCCTTGCCCTGCTCCTGCATGTACGGGATGGCGTACTTGCAGCAGTAGTAGACCGAGGTCAGGTTCACTTCCTGGACCTTGCGCCAGGCATCGATGCCGGTCACCAGGATCGAGTCGTCATCGGGCGGGGAAATGCCGGCGTTGTTGAATGTGATGTCCACGCTGCCGTAGGTCTGCTTGGTGACTTCGTAGAGGTTCTTCACGTCCTCCTCGTTGGTCACATCCACGGGGACGAACAGGCCGCCCACTTCATCGGCTGCCTTCTTGCCGGTGGCCGGGTCGATGTCGGCGATGACGACCCTGGCCCCTTCGGCTGCCAGCCGGCGGGCGCTGGCCAGGCCGATGCCGCTGGCACCGCCGGTGATGACTGCGCTGCGGTCCCTGAGCCGGTTCGAGATAACCTCAACCATTGTCTTTCTCCTTGCTGTTCTGTCTTTTGTCTTGCCGCTGCTGGTTCACTCGCCGGTGGCGATGAACACGTTCTTGGTTTCGGTAAAGGCATCCAGGGCGTCCGGGCCGAGTTCGCGGCCCAGGCCGGATTGCTTGAACCCGCCGAACGGGGTCGAATACCTGACGGAGGAGTGGGAGTTGACGGACAGGTTGCCCGATTCGACGCCGCGGGCCACCCGCAGGGCACGGCCCACGTCCCGGGTCCAGATGGAGCCGGAGAGCCCGTAGTCCGAGTTGTTGGCGATCCTGATCGCGTCGGCCTCGTCCCGGAAGGGAACCACTGCCAGCACGGGGCCGAAAATCTCCTCCTGCATGACCCGGTCGCCGGGGCCGGGGGTCAGCACCGTGGGCGGGAACCAGAAGCCCTTGCCTTCCGGCGCCGAGCCGCGGAAGGCCACGGCACGCTCGTCCACGAAGCCGGCGACGCTGCGGCGCTGGGCGGCGGAGATCAGCGGGCCCATGGCCGAGGATTCGTCCGCCGGGTCCCCGACCTTCAGCGACCGCACGGCCGGCTCCAGCAGCTCGAGGAACTTCTCATACACCGTGTGCTGGACCAGCACCCGGGAACGGGCGCAGCAGTCCTGGCCGGCGTTGTCGAAGGCTCCGCCCGGTGCCGCGGCGGCCACCATTTCCAGGTCCACGTCGTCGAAGATGATGTTGGCGCTCTTGCCGCCCAGCTCCAGGGTCAGCCGCTTGACCTGGTCCGCGCAGCCGGCCATGATCCGCTTGCCCACCCCGGTCGAACCGGTGAAGACCACCTTCCGCACGGCCGGGTGCGTGACGAAGCGCTCCCCCACCACCGAGCCCTTGCCCGGGATGATCTGCAGCACGCCCTCGGGAAGGCCCGCTTCCAGGGCCAGCTGCCCCAGCCGGATGGCGGTCAGCGGCGTCAGCTCGGCAGGCTTGAGCACCACCGTGTTGCCGGCCGCCAATGCCGGGGCGAAGCCCCAGCCGGCGATCGGCATCGGGAAGTTCCAGGGCACGATCACCCCGACGACGCCGAGCGGCTCGTGGAAGGTGATGTTCACCCCGCCGGCGACGGGGATCTGGGCGCCGGTGTGGCGTTCCGGGGCGGCGGCATAGTAGGTGAGGACGTCGCGGACATTGCCTGCTTCCCAGCGGGCATTGCCAATGGTGTGGCCGGCATTGAGCACTTCCAGCCGGGCCAGGTTCTCCAGGTCCGCATCGACGGCGTCGGCGAACCGGCGCAGCAGCCGGGCCCGGTCCGCCGGTGCCACCTGGCGCCAGTGCTCGAAGGCGGCGGCGGCCCGGGCGATCGCCGCGTCGGTTTCTGCCAGCGAGGCCAGCCGGACCGTGTCCAGCACTTCCTCCGTGGCCGGGTTCAGGACCTCGCAGGTCGAGGTGTCCTCGTAGGTGCCCAGGGTCATCAGGATGCTCCTCCGTTGAGTTCTTTGCGGTAGTTGCGGGCCACTTCCACGAAGCCGTTGAAAAGCCGCAGGTCAGCGGGGTTCTGCTCGGGGTGGAACTGGACGCCCAGGGCCCAGCCGCCCGACGTCGTTTCCACTGCCTCGACGGTCCCGTCGGCCGCTGCCGCCGTGACCTGCAGCCCGGGTGCCACGGTCTCCAGCGCCTGGTGGTGGTAGCAGGGCGCGCTGGCCCGCCCGCCCAGGAACTGTTCGGCGATGCTGCCGGACACGGTGGTGAATTCGACCTCGCCGAAGACCCCGGGGGCCGGCTGGTAGCGGGAATCCTCGATGTGCTGGAGCAGTGATCCGCCCAGGGCGACGTTCAGGATCTGGGCGCCGCGGCAGATGGCGAACAGCGGAACCCGCCGCTGCAGCGCGGCCCGGGTCAGCGCCAGGTCATGGGCGTCGCGCAGCGGCTGGCTGCGGGTCAGTTCGTGGGCCTCGGCCCCGTAGTTGGCCGGATCCACGTCCGCGCCCCCGGCCACAATCAGCCCGTCCAGCACGTCGAGCACGGAGACGTCGGTGCCCAGCGGCGGCAGCAGCAGCGGCACGCCGCCGGCGGCCACCACCGCCTCGACATAGGTTCCGGGCAGCAGGGCCGCCGGGGCGTTCCAGACGCCCCAGGAGGCGTCCTGGTAGTAGGTGGTCAGCCCGATGCGCGGGCGGTACGGTTCAGAGACGTTCGAAGCCACGTACCCGCTCCCAGTCCGTCACGGCGCTCTCGAAGGCCTTCAGTTCGACGTCGGCCGCATGCACGTAGTGGTTGACCACCTCGTCGCCGAACGCCTTCCGGGCGATTTCGCTGCCGGCCAGCAGGTTCCGGGCCTCCCGCAGCGTGGTCGGCAGCCGGTCCGCGTCGGACAGGTAGGCGTTGCCGGCGGTGATCGGTTCGAGCGGCAGCTCGTTCTGCAGGCCGTGGATGGCTCCGGCGACCAGCGCGGCCACCGCCAGGTACGGGTTGAGGTCCCCGCCGCCGACGCGGTTCTCGGTCCGCAGGCCCTGGCCGCGTCCGACGACGCGCAGGGCGCAGCTGCGGTTGTCCATCCCCCAGGCAATGGCCGTCGGGGCGAAGCTGCCCTCGACGAAGCGCTTGTAGGAATTCACGTTCGGTGCCAGGAAGTACGCCAGGTCCTTCAGGGCGGCCAGCTGGCCGGCGATGAAGTGCTCCATGACCTTGCTGAAGCCGTGTTCGCCGTCGCCGGGCAGCACCGGGTTGCCGTCCAGGTCCCGCAGGCTGAAGTGGATGTGGCAGGAGCTGCCTTCGCGCTCGTTGAACTTGGCCATGAAGGTGATGCTCTTGCCCTGCTGGTCGGCGATTTCCTTGGCGCCGTTCTTGTAGAAGGCGTGGTTGTCGCAGGCGGCCAGGGCCTGGTCGTACCGGAAGGTGATTTCCTGCTGCCCGTAGTTGCATTCGCCCTTGGAGGACTCCACCACCAGCCCCGCCGCCTGCATGCCGTTGCGGATGCTGCGGATGACCGGCTCCACCCGGGCGGTGCCCAGCAGCGAGTAGTCCACGTTGTACCGGCTGGAGGGGGTCAGGTCCGCGTAGTGCCGGTCCCAGGCCTGCTCGTAGCTGTCATTGAACAGGATGAATTCGAGTTCGGTGCCGACGTAGGCGCGGTAGCCGAGCTTCTCCAGCCGCTCGACCTGGGCCCGCAGGATCTGCCGCGGCGAGGGCGCCACCGGGGTCCCGTCCAGCCAGAGCACGTCGCACAGGATCAGGGCGGTGCCTTCCTGCCACGGCACCAGGCGCAGGGTGGAGACGTCCGGGCGCATGACCAGGTCCCCGTAGCCGTTGCCCCAGGAGGAGACGGCGTAGCCGTCCACGGTATTCATCTCCACGTCCACGGCCAGCAGGTAGTTGCAGCCTTCGGCACCGTGGTCCAGCACGTCTTCGAGGAAGGACCGGGCCCCGCAGCGCTTGCCCTGCAGCCGGCCCAGGTGGTCGGTGATGGCCACCACCACGGTATCGATGGTGCCGGCGGCCACCATGGCGCGCAGCTGGTCGATGCTGAGCTGGCCGTCGCTGGTCTCAAGGTTGTTCATCGTTGCTTTTCTCCAAGCCTGTTGCACTGTTTGTTGGTCGGCGTCTGTTTACTTGATTTCCGCTTCCGCCCGGGCAAGCTGGGCAAATTCCTCCTCAGGTGCGCTGGCCACCAGATGGTGCCGGCTGTAGAACCAGAAGTACGCCAGGGCCGCGGCAAAGATCAGCGCGGTGATGGAGGCAGCGAAGATGTCCACCACGAAGGTGGCCGCGACGGCCACCAGGGCCAGGACCAGCGCCACCGAGGTCGTCACGATGCCGCCGGGGGTCCGGTAGCCGCGCGGCAGCTCCGGCTCCTTCTTCCGCAGCACAATGTGGGACAGGTTCAGCAGCACGTAGGACACGGTGGCGCCGAAGACCGCGATGTTGATCAGCAGGGCGCCGTCCCGGGTCAGCGCGGCCAGGATGAAGCCGATGGTCCCGGGCACCAGCAGCGCCACGTAGGGGGTGTGCCACCTGGTGGTCAGGGACATCCAGCGCGGCAGGTAGCCGGCCCGGGACAGGGCGAACAGCTGGCGCGAGTAGGCGTAGACGATCGAGAAGAAGCTGGCCACCAGCCCCGCCAGCCCGGCGTAGTTGACGATGTCGGCCACGAGCGTGTTGCCGCCGTAGGCAATCCGCAGCGCCTCCGGCAGCGGGTTGTCCGAGGTGCTCATGGCCCCGGCGCCCGCGGCGCCGGGCACCAGCACCAGCATCAGCGCGCCGGAGACCAGCAGCACCAGCATGGCCACGATGATCCCCCGCGGCAGGTCCTTCTTCGGGTTGGCCGTCTCCTCGGCGGCCAGCGGCACGCCTTCGACGGCGAGGAAGAACCAGATCCCGTAGACCAGGGCCGCCACCGCACCGCCAACGCCCATGGGCAGGAAGGCACTGGCCCCGGCGGCGCCGTTCGGGACGATGTCGAAGAGGTTGGCGGCGTCGAACCTGGGCAGCAGGCCGGCCGCAGTAATGATGAGCGCGACGACGGCCACCGCGGTAATGGCGAACATCAGTTTCAGGGCTTCGCCCACGCCGCGGATGTGGATGCCGATGAACACCACGTACGTGACCAGGTACACGGGCCAGGAGTTCGTCATGCCGAACAGTCCGAGCGCCTCGATGTAGCCGCCAATGAACGTAGCGATCGCGGCCGGGGCGACGGCGTACTCGATCAGCACCGCCATGCCGGTGGCGAAGCCGCCCAGCGGCCCGAGCGCCCGCCGGGCGAAACCGTAGCCGGCCCCGGCCGTGGGCAGCGTGGAGGACAGTTCGGCCAGGCCGAAGACCATGCAGGTGTACATGATGCCCATCAGCACGAAGGCGATCAGCAGGCCGCCCCAGCCGCCCTGGGCCAGGCCCAGGTTCCAGCCGGAAAAGTCCCCCGAAATCACGTATGCGACGCCCAGGCCGGCCAGCAGCACCCAGCCGGCCGCCCCGCGCTTGAGCTGGCGGTGTTCCAGGTAGCTGCTGTCGACCTTGGCGTAGTCAACCTTGGATGATGACATACCGGCTTCCTTCTCGAGGACGGTTGGGGAATCTAAAGGACTGTTTTTAGTCCAAATAGCTCGATACAAGTGTGTTGGCGCTCACGCCGGGCGTCAAGGCCTTGGGGAAAATTTCTTGATATTCCTTGGAGCCAGGCACGGAAGGGCGGTCCGGACGGAAAGCTAAATATCCTTCGGGCAGACCATTAGTTTGAAAGGATGTGGTCTAGAATGGCCCCATGGAACAGCTCCAGTTCGAGGCCCGCCACCTCGTGCCGCGCGCCGCCCGGCACGGCAACGCGTTCGAGGAAACCATCGAGCGCCTGCTGACGAGCATCAAGCTGGGCATCTTCGCCGTCGGCCAGAAACTGCCGCCGGAACGCGAACTGGCCGAGATGCTCGGCGTCTCCCGGGCCACGCTGCGCGATGCCCTCGCGGAACTGCAGAAGGCCAACTACATCGAGGTCAAGCGCGGACGCTACGGCGGCACCGTCGTCGCCAGCAACGCGCCGGCGGCCCAGGGCCCGAACACCAAACCGGATCCGGCGGAACTGGAGGACGTGCTGACCTTCCGCCAGGTCGTGGAGCCGGCGGCCGCGGCCCTGGCTGCCGAGGCCAGCTTGTCCCCTGCCGCGCGCAACCACCTGCTGACCGCCCTGGCCGAGGTCAGCGCGGCCCCGGCGGAGCACTTCCGCCCCAAGGACGCCCGCTTCCACATCGCCATCGCCGAACTGACCGGATCGCCCAGCCTCGTGGCGGCCGTGGCGGATGTGCGCGCCCGGGTGAGCAACCTGCTGGACCTTATCCCGCTGCTGCCGCCCAACCTCGAGCATTCCAACGAGCAGCACAAGGAGATCGCCGACGCCATCCTGCGCGGGGACAGCGAGGCGGCCCGCCGGGCTGCCTCGCACCACATCGAGGGCACGGCGAACCTGCTGCGCGGCTTCCTGGCCTGATCACGCCACCGCCCGGGGCCGGCCGGCGGCCCGGTAAGGCGAGGTATGGGGCAGTTCCTCCTTAAGCTGGACCAATGACCGCAACACTCGTGGCCAAGGATCTCTCCGGCGGCCACGCCCACCGCACCCTGTTCGCCCACCTGGACCTGACCGTGACAGCCGGGGACGTCGTCGGCGTCGTCGGCGCCAACGGTGCCGGCAAATCCACCCTGCTGCGGATCCTGGCCGGGGCCGCCCGGCCGCTGGCCGGCACCGTGCAGACGGCGCCGCGCGATGCCTTCGTCGGCTGGCTGCCGCAGGAGCACGAGCGGATCCCCGGGGAGACCATCGCCGGCTACCTTGGCCGGCGCACCGGAACCGCCGCTGCCACCGCAGCCATGGAAGCGGCCGCGGAGGCGCTGGGCTCCGGGACTGCCCAGGCCGAGGACGCCTACGCCGCCGCCCTGGACCACTGGCTCGCCTGCGGCGCCGCGGACCTGGACGAGCGCATCCCCGCCGTCCTGGCCGAACTGGGCCTGGATGCAGGCCCGGACGCGCTCATGACGGGCCTGTCCGGCGGGCAGGCCGCACGCGTGGCGCTGGCCGCGCTGCTGCTGAGCCGGTTCGACATCGTGCTGCTGGACGAGCCCACCAACGACCTGGACCTGGCCGGCCTGGCCCGGCTGGAGGACTTCGTCCGGAACCTGCGCGCCGGCGTCGTCCTGGTCTCGCACGACCGCGAGTTCCTGGCCCGCTGCGTCACCACGGTGGTGGAACTGGACCTGGCGCAGAACCAGGTGGCGGTGTACGACGGCGGCTACGATTCCTTCCTGGCCGAGCGCGCCGTCGCCCGCCGCCATGCCCGCGAAGCCTACGAGGAGTTCGCGGAGCAGAAGGCCGAGCTCGTCGGGCGGGCCCGGACCATGCGCGAGTGGAGCTCGCAGGGCGTGCGCAACGCGCTGCGCAAGAGCCCCGACAATGACAAGATCCGCCGCCGGGCCAACACCGAATCGGCGGAAAAGCAGGCGCAGAAGGTCCGCCAGATGGAATCGCGCATTGCCCGGCTGGCGGAGGTCGAGGAGCCCCACAAGGAGTGGCAGCTGCAGTTCAGCATCGGTGCCGCGCCGCGCTCCAGCTCCGTGGTGGCCACGCTGAACCAGGCGGTGGCCCGGCGCGGGGACTTCACGCTCGGACCGGTCTCGCTGCAGGTCAATGCCGGCGAGCGGATCGGCATCACCGGCCCCAACGGTGCGGGCAAGTCCACGCTGCTGCGGCTGCTGCTTGGCCATGAGCGGCCCGACGACGGCGGCGCCAGCCTGGGTGCCTCCGTCGCCGTCGGCGAAATCGACCAGGCCCGCGGCCAGCTAGCGCCGGAGAAGCCGCTGGCGGCGGCCTTCGAGGCCCAGGTGCCCGAGCTCAGCCAGGCCGAGGTGCGCACCCTGCTGGCCAAGTTCGGCCTCAAGGCGGACCAGGTGTCCAGTACCGTGGGCAGCCTCTCCCCCGGCGAGCGCACCCGGGCCGCGCTGGCGCTGCTGCAGGCCCGCGGGGTGAACCTGCTGGTGCTGGACGAACCCACCAACCATCTGGACCTGCCCGCCATCGAACAGTTGGAACAGGCGCTGGATTCCTACGACGGCGCCCTGCTGCTGGTCTCGCACGACCGCCGGCTGCTTGAAAACGTCCGGCTGGACACCCGGTGGGAGGTGGACCGGGGACAGGTCGCCGTCCGGTAGCCGGCGCCGGGCCGCAACCAGGACGCTGCCGGGATTCGGGCACCCGTCCCATAAGATAACTAAGCACGCTGTTTAAACAGCCCATTGGAAGGCAGGAACATGTGACTGACGATCTCGCCCGCGGTTCAGCCGGCAGTTTCATCGGCGGAAGGTACCGCCTGCTGGAAAAGCTGGGGAACGGCGCCAACGGGACCGTCTTCCGTGCCCTCGATGAGTTCCTGGACCGCCAGGTGGCCATCAAGGTCCTCCGCAAACCCGCAGGAGCCGGCGAGCCCCTCCGCGGCGATGACGAGGTCAAGCTGCTGGCCCGCCTGAACCATTCCAGCCTCGTCACCCTGCTGGATGCGGGCATTGACCGCATCGATCCGGAGCAGCCGCGGGTCTACCTGGTCATGGAACTCGCGCAGGGCCCCGACCTCCGGCAACGGCTCGCGGAGGGTCCGCTGTCCCGGCGCCACATCGCCCAGGCCGGCCAGGACCTGGCCGAGGGACTGGACTATATCCATCACCACGGAGTGGTCCACCGGGACGTCAAACCTGCGAACATCATGCTCTTCGACTACCGCCAGGACTCCTCGAGGATATGGGCGAAGCTCGCCGACTTCGGCGTAGCGTTCATGGTGGGCGACCGGCAGGTGCCAACGACGACGGGCGTCCATGGCACGGCAGGCTACCTGAGCCCGGAACAGGCCAGGGCGGAACCCGTCGGCCCGCCCAGCGATGTCTACTCCCTGGGTCTGGTGCTGCTGGAATGCCTCACCGGGGAGCACCCGTTCCCCGGACCTCCGCTGGAGAGCGCCGTGGCGCGCCTGCTGCGGGACCCGCACATCCCCGAGGAGCTTGACCCGCAGTGGAGCGTCCTGCTGAAAGCCATGACGGCAGCCGACCCCGGCGCCAGACCGTCCGCGCACGAGACCGCGCTGACGTTGTCGGACATCTTTGCCTCCCTGCGGGGCCGGCACAAGGTGGATCCGGTGATCGTTCCGGACGATGAACAGCAGCGGATGGAAGCCGTCCACCGCTACCAGATCCTCGATACCCCGGCTGACGGTGCGTTCGACAGGATCACCGCGCTGGCTGCCAGGTTGTTCAAAACCCCGATTGCCATTGTGAGCGTTGTGGACCATGACCGGATCTGGTTCAAGTCCCACCATGGCCTGGACGTTGGACAGATCGACCGGGATCCCGGCCTGTGCGCCTCGGCCATTTTGCAGGACGATCCGTGGATCGTTAACAACGCTCCCGTTGATCCGCGCACCCTGGCCAATCCGTTGGTCGCCGGGGACTTGGGACTGGGGTTCTATGCGGGCGTTCCGCTGCGCACGCGCGATGGCTACAAGCTGGGAACCCTCTGCGTCCTGGACTACGAGCCCCGGGAGTTCGGCCAGGAAGACGTTAAGACGCTCGAGGACCTGGCCGCGGTGGTGATGAACGACTTGGAACTGCGGCTGCAAAGCAGGCAGCTGCCGGGCGCGTTGGCGGCATGGCAGCAGGGCCCGGAGAACTGAGGCGGAGGGGCGGCAGTCACTGTACGTTTTCCGCCCACGGATAGGACTGCTGGGCGCCGTGGGCGGTGACGGTTTGGGCTGCCACCGCGGTGGCCAGGGTGCAGGCCTCGTACAGTCCGGCTCCCCGTGACAGTGCCGCCGCCGCGGCACCGACGAAGGCATCCCCGGCTCCGGTGGTATCCACCGCGGCGACCTCGGGTGCAGGCACGTGGACCGGCTGCCCGCCGTCGGCCAGTACGGCGCCCCGGGCGCCGAGCGTGACCACCGCCGCCCCCAGGCCGGCGGCGACCAGTGCCGCCACGAGCGCGCCCCCGTCCGCGACCGGATCGCCGGTCAATCCCGAGGGTGCGGCGGAGAGGATGGCGAGCGCTTCCGCTGCCTCGTGTTCGTTGACAATCAGCACGTCCGCAGCCAGCATGGCTTCGGCCGCCACCGGGATGACCGGCGCCAGGTTCAGCACCGTCCGCACGGCCGGCCCGGCGAGCGCCCGGAGGGCGAATTCGACGGTGCCGGGAGGGACCTCGCCCTGCAGGACGACGACGTCGCAGCCGGCCAGGCGCGGCAGCGCCGCCTCCACCAGCGCCGTGTCCACCTCGCGGTTGGCCCCGGGAACCACCACAATGCTGTTCTCGCCCTTCCGGTCCACGGTGACCACGGCCAGTCCCGTCGGCCCGCCGACCTCGGCGACCAGGCCAAGGTCGACCCCGCTCTGCCGCAGCAGCTCCGTGGCAGCGGCCGCGTTGGCGTCCCGGCCCACCGCCCCGACCATCAGGACTGCCGCCCCCTGCCGGGCGGCGGCCACGGCCTGATTGGCGCCCTTGCCGCCCGGCGACAGGGTGCCGCCGGCGCCCAGCAGGGTCTCGCCGGGGCCCGGGAGTCTGTCCACGAGCAAGTGCAGGTCGACATTAATGGAACCGATGACTGCCACTGTGCCTGGCATAACGGGCTATTCCTTTCCGGGCCGGGCACCGCGGGGTACCTCAGCGCTTCTTCGCCGCAACCTCTGACCTGCCGTGGCCGCGCGCCACCACCACGCGGATGTTTTGGGCTTCCAGCCGCGCAATATCGTCCTTCCTGGTCCGCGAATCCACGACGACGGCGTCGAACCCGGACAACGGGGCCAGCGCGTGCAGCGCCCGCTTGCCGAATTTGGTGTGGTCCACCAGCAGTATCCGCTTGGCGGAGGCCTCGAACATCGCGCGTTTGATGTCGACCGTTTCCTGGTTCTGGTGGAAACAGGCGTCGTCGGTGACGGCGGCGGCGGACATCACGAACAGGTCGGCACGGAGGTTGCGGATGGCGCTGGTGGTCATGCCGCCCATGAAGGAACTGCACCAGTTGTAATAGGTGCCGCCGAGCGCCACCAGGGTGATTCCGCGGACTCCTTTGAGCTCGTTGATGACCGTCAGGACATTGGTCAGCACTGTCAGCGGGGCGCGGGAGTGGAGCATTTTCGCCAGTTCGAGCACGGTCGTGGAATCGTCGAGGAAGATCGCCTGTCCCGGTTCGATGAGTTCCACGGCGGCCTTGGCGATTTCCTGCTTTTCCTCCTGCTGCTGGCCGGCCCGGAAGACGTCGCTGGATTCCACCAGGCTGGATGACAACGCGGTGGCCACTCCCCGCGACTTGCGCAGCAGTCCCCTGGCCTCGAGTTCGTCCAGGTCCCGGTGGACGGTCATCTGGCTCGTGCCGAAGCGCTCGGCCAGTTCATCAATGCGTACAGCCCCTTCGGCCATCACCATCTCCGAGATGATGCGCTGCCGTTCGAGCTGCCGAGACAGCCGCTGCGTGCTGCCACCCGCGGCCTTCATGCTTCCTCCTGACCTGTTGTCCCCGTCGCCCTGCCTGATCGTTCCATCACCATACGTCCATACGGCCGGCGGTCCGTTGCCACGGCCGTGGCCCCGGCCGCTACTGCAGCCGCGCGGCAGCTTCGTCGACGATCCCGGCCAGGGCCTGGACGTCGTGGGCGAACCGTCCGAGGAAGAGTCCGTCCACCTCCTGCCCCAGCCGGGCCAGCAGGCCCGGCCCGGCGCTGCCGCCGTAGATCACCCGGTAGTGCGGGAAGGTGTCCTGGGTTCCCAGCCAGTCCTGCAGGTACGCACAGACTCCCCGGATGTGTTCGGTGGACGCCGGTTCGGCGGCGCCGATCGCCCACACCGGCTCGTAGGCGACAACGATTGGCGCACTGCCGTCCCCCTGCGCCATGGCGGTCCCCATGGCCACCGCCAGCTGCCCGGTGCAGACGGCTGCCGCCGCCTGCACCGGCATCTGCTGCTGCTCACCGACGCAGATCACCGGGGTCAGTCCGTTGCGCACTGCGGCCGCCGTCTTGGCGGCGACATCCAGGTCGCTTTCGGCAAAGAGCCGGCGCCGCTCGGCGTGGCCAACCTCGACGAACCGGCATCCTGCCTCCCGCAGCTGCGGACCGCTGACCTCCCCGGTGAACGGGCCGCTGTCCTGCCAGTAGAGGTCCTGCGCGCCCAGCTGTACCGGGCTGTCGGCGAAAGCCTGCAGCGCGGGCACCAGCGCGGGGAAGCTGGGCAGGACGAACAGCGTGACCTTCCCGCCGGCCAGGGCAGGATGGCCGGCTGCCATCCGGGCCACCTCCTGGCACCAGCTGACCGTCTGCCGGTGGCCGAAGTACATCTTCAGACTCACGCCCAGCAGCGTGGAGGCCGGCGCTTTGCTCACGTGGCCGGCTGGGTCTCGGGGCCGGCCGGGGGTGCGGTCATATTCCTGGTTTCGTAGTCGGTCATGATCTGCACCTTCCTGGCCGAGGGCGAGGATTCGTCGAACTCGTAGCTGAGCCATTCCTGCGCCAGCCGCCGGGCCAGTTCAATGCCGACGACACGCTGCCCGAAGGTCAGTACCTGGGCATTGTTACTGAGTACCGAGCGCTCCACCGAGTAGCTGTCGTGGGCCGTGACGGCGCGGATGCCCGGAACCTTGTTGGCAGCGATGGCCACGCCCAGGCCCGTGCCGCACACCAGCAGCGCGCGGTCGGCTTCACCCTTGGCGATCATTTCGGCTGCCGCGATGGCAATGCTCGGGTAGGCGGTGTTTTCCTCGTCGCCGACCCCGACGTCGACCACCGACTCCACCCGGTCGCTGGACTTCAGGTCTTCCTTGATCTTGTTCTTGTAGGCCAGACCTGCGTCGTCGCTGCCGACGACGAGGCGAAGTTTCTTAGGCATGGGGGTCTCCTTCGCTTTCCTGTGTTGCTGGTGTGGTCCGGGCGGCAAGCTGGCGTTCCACCGTGCGCGCCACCATGGCCATGGAGACGGCCCCGGGGTCCGGAGTGCCCAGGCTTTTTTCCGCCAGTGGACGGGCCCGTCCCATCCTGGGCAGCATGTGCGCGGTGGCTTCGGCGGATTTTTCCGCGACCTCGGCCGCATGGGCCCAGGCGGCCCGCAGCGGAACCCCGGCGCCCACCTGCTCGCTCAGCGCGTCGCTGAACGGCAGCAGGACGTCCAGCAGGGTCTTGTCGCCCAGGCTGGCCTTGCCGAACTGCATGATTTTCTGCCCTGCCTCGACAATACCGGCCGAGACGGCGGCTGCGTCGGGCGCTGCATCGTTGCCCACGCGGGCACCGATGGTGTTCAGCAGCATTCCCCAGAGGGCACCGGAGGTGCCGCCGGCCTTGTCGGCCCAGGCGTCGCCGGCCAGCTGCAGCAGGGTCCCTGCTCCGGCGCCGGCGGCCAGGGCTTCCCGGCCGGCCGCGGCGGCCGCGGTGGCCCCGCGCTGCATGCCGATGCCGTGGTCGCCGTCGCCGGCAATGGAATCGAGCCGCCCCAGCTCGGCGGCCTTGTCGTCCAGCAGCGTTTTCACCGCGTCCAGGATCGCCTGGATCCGGCCGGCCGCTTCCTGCGAGGCGGCCGCTGCCGCCGGCAGTTCCGCAGTGTGGTAGTCCACGTGCTCGCCGACGGCCACGCCCTGTTCCGCCTCGGCGACGGCACCCTTGCGGTAGGCCGGGGTGCTGGCCGGAGCGGTCCAGTAGCGTTCCAGTTCCTCGTCGAGCCAGAACAAGGTCAGTGATGCCCCGGCCATCTGGAAGCTGGTGACCAGTTCACCGATTTCTGGCTCGACGACGGTGATTCCTGCCTCGTCCATCAGCTGGCTGATCCGCCGGTACACCACGAACAGCTCCTCGGTCTTGACCGCGCCCAGCCCGTTAAGGATCAGGCCGACCCGGCTGCCGCGCAGGTCGCCGGCTGCCGCCACCTCCTCGGGCAGGTCCGCCAGCAGGGTGCTGACGAAGAGTTCGGCGGCCTCGTCGGCGCTGGGCATGGCCTGTTCGCTGATCCCAGGTTCACCGTGGATGCCCAGGCCGACGGCCATCCGGCCGGCGGGCACCGTGAACAACGGCTCCTTCGAGCCGGGCAGTGTGCACCCGGCGAAGGCCACCCCGAAGGAACGGGTCCGGTCATTGGCGCGGGCTGCGAGCCTGGCCACTTCGTCGAGGTCGGCGCCGGCGTCGGCGCAGGCACCGGCGACCTTGAACACCGTGAGGTCCCCGGCGATCCCGCGCCGCTTGGCTGCCTGCTCCGGAGGGGCACTGGAAATGTCGTCGGTTACCGTGACCGTGCGGGCGGGGATGCCCTCGGCGTTGAGCCGGTCCTGCGCCTGGGTGAAGTTGAGGACATCGCCGGCATAGTTGCCGTAGCTGAACAGGACCCCGCCGCCGGTCTGGGCAGCCTTGGCCACCGAATAGACCTGCTGGGCGGAGGGCGAGGCGAAAATATTTCCCATCGCCGCGCCGTGGGCCAGCCCGGGTCCGACGAGTCCGGCGAAGGCCGGGTAGTGGCCGGATCCGCCGCCGATCACCACTGCCACCCGGCCCGGGGCCGGCCGGCTGCTGCGCACGACGCCGCCAGGCACCCGGCGGACCCACTGCGGGTAGGCGGCGGCGAATCCCTCGGTCAGCTCGTCGGTGAAGTCCTCGGGATTATTGAACAGGTACGCCATGGCAAAAAACAGTCTCCTAGGCCGGAAAAATGGGACACGAGGCGGGCCGGCGGCCGGCCCGCCCCGTGGGTGTGCTACTCGCTGAGCGTGAAGGCGGAGGTGTACTTATCGACGTTCTCCTTGGTGATCAGCGTGCAGTCGAACGCCTGCTTCTCGGTTTCGGCACCGGTTTCGCCGGTCTTCAGGTAGGAGTCGATCTCCTCCACGACTTTCTTGGAGAATTGCGCCACCGGCTGCAGGACCGTGTAGGCCATCGAGCCATCCTTGACAGCTTCCACAGCATCCGGGGAGCCGTCGAAGCCACCGACCACGACATCCTTCAGCTTGCCGGCCTCCTTCAGGGCAGCGATCGCGCCCAGTGCCATCTGGTCATTGCCCGCCAGGACGCCCTGGATGTCGGGGTTGGCCTGGAGCATCGACTGCATCTTGTCGTGGCCCTGCTTCTGGTCCCAGTTCGCCACCTGGGCATCTGCGCGCTTCAGGTCCGGGTACTGCGACAGCACGGTCGCATAACCATTCGAGCGGGTCGCAGCATTGTTGTCCGACGGCGCCCCGAGCAGTTCGACATAGGTGCCCTTGCCATCCATCGCCTTGACGAATTCCTGCGCCCCCAGGGCCGCGCCCTGGGCGTTGTCCGAGACCAACTGGGCCTTGGCCAGGCCCTGCTGGTTGATTTCGGCGTTGACCAGGAAGACCGGAATGTCGGCGTCGGTGGCCTTCTGCACAGCGCCCACCGAACCGTCCGCATTGGCCGGATCGAGCACAATGGCCGCTGCCTTGTTGGTGATGGCCGTGTCGATCAGGTCGCTTTCGGCCTTGGTGTCGCCCTTGTGGGCGGTGACGTTGACCGTGTAGCCGAGCTTGGTGCCCTCTTCCTTGACGGTGTCGCCTTCGGTCTTCCAGTAGGGGTTGGCCGGATCATTGACAATCACCGTGATGAGCTTGCTGCCGCTGCCACCGCCCGCGGTGCCCGTGGCTTCTCCGGTTTCGGCGCCCCCGCCGGTACCGCCGCCTCCACCGCAGCCGGTCAGGGCCGCAATGGTCATGCATGCAGCCAGGGCTGCAATCGCCTTACGTTTCATGGACATACCTTTCATAGTTAATTCGGTTGGCAGTTCACGGATTGGCGGTATTGATCGCCGGCGGGGTGCCCGACGCCGCCTGGCCGGGCGGCGCGGCAGTCGGGGTCTCTACCTGCTTGATCCGCTTGGAGCGGTACTCGACCCGGTTGAGCATGACGGCCACGACGATCACTGCGCCTTTGAAGACCATCTGCCAGTACTCGGAGACACCGATGATCACCAGGCCGTCGGAGAGGAAGCCGATCACGAAGGCACCGAGCAGGGTGCCCCGGATGTTGCCGCGGCCGCCCGAGAGGGCGGCCCCGCCGATGACGACGGCGGCGATCGCCGTCAGTTCGAAGGAGGTACCGGCAGTGGGGTTGGCGGAGGTCAGTTCGGAGGCGATGATGACACCGGCAATCGCTGCGCATACCCCGGAGGCCACGTAGATGCGGACCTGGACCTTCTTCACCGGGATGCCGGAGAGCTCGGCAGCGCGGGCGTTGCCGCCGGAGGCGTAGAGCCAGCGGCCGAAGGCAGTGCGGTTGAGCAGGAAGCTGCCCAGCAGGGCGATGACCACCATGACCAGGACCCCGGTGGGAATCCCGAGGATCCGGTTGAAGCCCAAGGCGTCGAACCCGGTGTTGCCCAGGGCGGGGTCGCCACGCAGGTTCGGGTAGGTCAGGCCGCCGGTGATCAACAGCGCGGCGCCGCGGACCACGTAGAGCGTGCCCAGAGTGGCCACGAACGGGGCGACGCCGAATCTGGCGACCAGCGTGCCGTTGATCCAGCCGACGAAGGCGCCCACGGCGATGGCGCAGACGGCGCAGACCCAGACCGCGGGATAAAGCGTGGCGCCCCCGATCGTCACACCCTGCATCAGGAAGCCGGCGACCACGCCGGCCAGCCCCACGGTGGAACCCACTGACAGGTCGATGCCGCCGTTGAGGATCACCAGCAGCATGCCGACCGCCAGGATGGCGTAGACCGCCACATGGGCCGACATGGTCAGCAGGTTGTTGACGCTGAAGTAGTTCGGCGAGAGGAAAGAGAAGATGACAATGATGACGATCAGGGCGATAAACGCGCGTCCTTCCAGCAGGAGCGCAGGAATATCAAGCCCTCGCGCCGGCCGGACCGCCCCGGCTGGAGCGTCCGCGGTCTTTGTTTGGCTCATATCCAGTTCCGTTCAGCTAAATGGCGACGGCAGCTTCTCCCGAAGCCGCCATAATCTGCTCTTTGGTGGTCGTCGCCGCATCGAATTCGGCAGAGATGCGGCCCTTGCTCATCACGATGACGCGGTGTGCGATGCTCAGGCACTCGCCGACCTCGGACGTCGAGTAGATGACCGCCAGGCCCTTTTCGGCCAGCTCGCTGAGCAGGCCGAAAACTTCGGATTTGGCGCCGATATCGATGCCCCGGCTGGGTTCGTCCAGCAGGATGACCTTGGGGTTGGTCGCCAGCATCTTGCCGATGACCACCTTCTGCTGGTTGCCGCCGCTGAGGGATCCAATGGCGGCGCCCGGCCCGGCGGTTTTGACCCGCACATTCCGGATCATCTGCTGGACCAGATCCTTCTCCTCAGGCCGGGAGAGCACCAGGCCCTTGAGGAATTTCATCAGGCTGGCGAGCGAGAGGTTCCCGCCCACGGACATGGTCTGCACCAGGCCGTCCCGCTGCCGGTCCTCGGGCACCAGGCCGAGACCGACCTGGATGCGTTCGGCGATGGACAGCCCCGCAACGTCCCGGCCCAGAAGCAGCACCCTGCCTCCGGCAAGCGGGACGCGGCCGGCGACGGCCTCGAGCAGTTCGGTCCGGCCTGCCCCCATCAGACCGTAGATGCAGACGATTTCGCCTTCGCGCACGTCGATGGAGACGCCGTTCACCGCGAGCCGTTCCGGATTCGACGGATCCGCCACCATGGCCTGTTCGATCCGCAGGGCCACCTCGCCGAAGTTCTCCCGGCTGGGCGGGCTGCCCAGGTCGAACCCGCGGCCGACCATATTGCCCACGATCCAGTCCAGATCCACATCGGCTATTTCGGCCTGCGCCACGATCAGCCCGTCCCGCAGCACCACGGCGTGGTCGGAGATCTCGATCGCCTCCTCGAGGTGGTGCGAGATGTAGACGATGGACACCCCGGAGGCCGTCAGGTCGCGGATCACCTTGAACAGGACCTCCACCTCCGAGGCGCTGAGCGCCGACGTCGGCTCGTCCATGATCAGAATGCGCGCATTTACCGACAGGGCCCGGGCAATTTCGACGATCTGCTGCTGGCCCAGGCGCAGGTCCGCAACCTTGGTGTCCGGATCGATGGGCTCCTCGAGCCGCTCCATCAGTTCCTGGGTCTGCCTGCGTTCCTCGGCGTAGTCGACCATGCCGCCCTTGCCGATGATCTCCCGGCCCATGAAGATGTTGTCCCGGACGCTCAGGTTCGGGCTCAGGCTCAGTTCCTGGTGGATGATCGAGATCCCGCGGTCCCGGGCCTCCACGGTGTTGGCGAACTCGACCGGCTCCCCATAGAGCTCCAGGCTGCCCGAGGTCGGCTGCTCGATTCCGGAGAGGATCTTCATCAGCGTGGACTTGCCGGCGCCGTTCTCGCCGAACAGTGCCGTGACCCGGCCCTTGAGGACCTCGAAATCCACGCCCTTGAGGGCCTGGGTCCCGCCGTAGCGCTTCGTGACGTTCAGTGCCCGCAGAACGACCTCGCTCATGGCGCCACGTCAATCTTCACCGGGGTGATGATGTAGGCCTGGGGGTTGACCAGGGTGAAGGCGCCCGTCACGGACACCTCCTTGCCGGCCAGCGTGGCCATATCCACCTGGGCGAGCACGGTGTCCCTCACCTGCTTGTTCAGTTCCGCTCCCACATTCTGGTAGTCGATCTGGTTCTTGAATTGCGAGAACTGCACCTTGCCGGTGGCGTCACGGATGGAAGTGCCGTTGATCGCCGGTCCCATCTGCACCAGGACCGCGACGTCGGAAGGCATGCCTTCCACTTCGACGGGCATCTGCCCGTTGGCGTCCGGCTGCGCCGCCGTCCCGGTGAACTTGACGGAATAGACCGGTGAGGTGCCGGAGACGACGCCGTACTGCTCGGCCGCCGCGTCCGGGTCCTTGGCGATGGCCTCATGCACGGTCACGAGGTCGGTGGCCCGCTGTTCGATGTCCGGTACGATTTCGGACGCGAACTTCTCCTGCGCAAAGGACGCCGGACTGAAGCTGCCCGGGACCGCGTTGGTGGCCTCGTCGCCGGTGAGGATCTTCGTGCTGAGGAGCATGAGGATCAGGAGCACCAGGACGGCCGCCGCAGTGATGAGCCGGGCGGGCGTGAAACGGGTTTTTTTCGGTGTACTGGTCGCTGTGCTCATTGAAGGACCTTGGATTCGGTGTCGTTGGGGCGGATTTGCAGCTTGCGTCCCGAGCCTTGGCGGAACATGTCCAGGGCGTCGGGGTAATCATCAAGGGTGAAGGAGTGGCTGATCATCGGCACGCTCCTGATGGCGCCGGCCTCGAACATCTCCGCGGCGCGGCCGAAGGTGTTGAGCACCGCCATGCTGCCGACGATGTTGAGTTCGTCGCGGTAGGCCCGGAACGGGGAGTAGCCGCGCCGTCGCTGGCCACGCCCCCGAGCCCGTTCCAGCTCCGGCACAGGTTGGATTTGCCGTTGAGGCAGAATTCGCACTCGCCGCAGGTGGTGCTCGGGTTGACCACCACCTGGTCCCCGACCGACAGGCTGGAGACGTCGGAGCCGGCCTCGACCACCACCCCGGATGCTTCACGGCCGGGGATCAGCGGGAAGACGGTCCCCTCGAACTCGCCGTCGAAGACGTGCGTGTCGGTGCCGCAGATGCCCACGGCAGCCACCTCGATGACGACTTCGCGGGGACCCGGGGCCGGATCCGCCACGTCGCGGAGGGCCAGCTCCCCCGGGGCTTCGAAAACAATGGCTCGCATTCAGTAACGCTCCATCCAAGGACTAGTCACAGGCAGCGCAGCTGGCGGGCCTTTCCCGTCAGTGGCAGAGAGGTGGTGCAGAGCAGCAGGTCTGTTATCTTGTGACCTTTTCGTGTGATAATCACAATGTAGCTGTGGTATAAATCACCTGTCAACGGATCGATCGGGGTTCTCCGGAAACCGCTCCCAGCTCTTCCGGACCGGTCTTTACCGACGCCCCACCACTTCCCAGGAGGACCAATGTCCACCACCACCCCGGCCGCACAGGCCGCAGGTTCCGGACTGCCGGAGAGCATGCAGGCCGTGATCTGCCATGGCCCGGAGAACTACACCCTTGAAGAAGTGCCCGTCCCCACGCCGGGACCCGGCGAAATGCTCATGAAGGTCGAGGCCGTGGGGGTCTGCGCCAGCGACCTGAAGTGCTACCACGGCGCCGCCAAATTCTGGGGCGACGAGAACCGGCCGGCCTGGGCACAAAAGGAGATAACGCCCGGGCATGAATTCACCGGCACGATCATCCAGGCGGACGACGAAGCAACCTCGCACCACGGGGTCTCCGTCGGCGACCGCATCGTCTGCGAGCAGATCGTTCCCTGCGGGCAGTGCCGCTACTGCATGCGCGGGGAGTACTGGATGTGCGGGCCGCACGACATGTTCGGCTTCAGGAATTTCCACGGGGCCATGGCCGAATACCTGGTGGTGCCGAAGCGGGCCCGCGCGCACCGGATCTCCAAGGAGCTGCCGCCGCAGCACGCCGCCTTCGCGGAGCCGCTCTCCTGCTCCCTGCACGCCGTCGAGCGTGCCCGGATCACCTTCGACGACGTCGTCGTCATCGCCGGCTGCGGCCCGATCGGCCTGGGCATGGTGGCGGGCGCAAAGGCCAAGAACCCGCTGCAGGTGGTGGCGCTGGACATGTCGGACGACAAACTGGCGCTGGCCCGCAAATGCGGCGCCGACGTGACCATCAACGTGGGCAAGGAAGACGCGGTCCAGATGATCAAGGACATGACCGACGGCTACGGCGCCGACGTGTACATTGAGGGGACCGGGCATCCCTCCGCCGTGGGCCAGGGCCTGAACCTGCTGCGAAAGCTGGGCAGGTACGTCGAATACTCGGTCTTCGGCTCGGATGTGACGGTGGACTGGTCCATCATCAGCGACGACAAGGAACTCGACGTGCTCGGGGCGCACCTGGGACCGTTCTGCTGGCCGGCGGCCATCAAGATGCTCGAGTCCGGCATCCTCCCGATGGATGAAATCTGCACGGACCAGTTCCCGCTCAAGGACTTCCAGGCGGCACTGGACCTGGTGGCCGACACCGCAGGTGCCTCGGTGAAAGTATCCATCCTCCCCGGCGGGACCCCGTAGCACCCCTGCACCGGGAAACTGGCCGTTACAGCTGCCCTTAAACAGGAAGGTGTCCCGCGGCGTGCAGCCGCGGGACACCTTCCTGGAAAAGCCAGCTACTTACCTTCGGAAAGCCCGGGTGTCTCTCCCAAACCTACGCGAAGTCCGCCGTCGCCGGGTCCGCCCCGATCCGGCCATCCGCCCCCTTGTCCAGGGCGTTGATGGCCTCGAGGTCCTCCTCCTCCAGTACCACGCCGAGCGCGTTCCAGTTCTCCTGGATCCGGGACGGGGTGACCGACTTGGGGATCACCACGTTGCCCAGCGCCAGGTGCCAGGCCAGCACCACCTGCGCCGGGGTGGCACCGCGCCTGGCGGCGATCTCCAGCAGCACCGGATCCTCGAGCAGTTCCCGGCCCTGCCCCAGCGGGGACCAGGACTGGTGCAGGATGCCCTGTTCCGCCTCGAAGGCGCGCAGCCGGGCCTGGTTGAAGTACGGGTGCGTCTCCACCTGGTTGATGGCCGGGACCACGCCGGTTTCGCCGATGATTTCCTGCAGGGCCTCCACGGTGAAGTTGGACACCCCGATGCTCTTGACCCGTCCCTGCCGCTGCAGTTCGATCAAGGCCTTCCAGGTCTGGAGGTACTTGCCCTGCTTCGGCTGCAGCCAGTGGATCAGGTACAGGTCCAGGGTCTCCAGTTGCAGCCGGGCCATCGAGTCGTCGAAGGCCTTCAGCGTGCTGTCGTAGCCCTGGTCGGCGTTCCACAGCTTGGTGGTGATGAACACGTCCTCGCGGGCGAGGCCGGAGGCAGCGACCGCGCGTCCCACGCCTGCTTCGTTGCCGTAGATCCGTGCGGTATCGATGTGGCGGTAGCCGGCCTCGAAGGCCTTGCCGACCACTTCTTCGGCCAGTGCCTCCTCGACTTGCCAGACGCCGTAGCCCAGCTGGGGAATCGTGTTGCCGTCGTTGAATGCCAGTTCCGGGGATTCGATGATCAGATCTTCAGATGTAGTCACAGAGAGCAGAACCGGAGCACCGGGAAAATTATTTCCCCAGGCAAGAAAATCCCGTCCGGCGGTCCGGCCGGAACCGGCGCTCCCGGCCGCGCCGCAGGTGCCGGCCGCCAGCGGGAAGGCCCGGGCCCGGATCGAAGCCGCCAAGGCCCGCGCCGAGGCCCGCCTCGGCGTTTCCGTGCCGGCAGCAGGCGGACAGTAGACTCTTGAGGCGATGTGCGGCGGCCGCTGATCCGGGCGCCGCACCCGGCCCCAACCCGGAGGAAGAGATCTTGGCCCACGTGCTCCCCGACGAGGTGATGTCCGCCGCGCAGGCCGGCGATCCGGAAGCCTTCAGCCGGATCTACGCGGCACTGGCCCCCGCCGTCGCCGGCTACCTGCAGGCCAGAGGCGCCGAGGATCCCGAAGCGTGCGTCCAGGAAGTCTTCCTCACCGTCTTCTCCCGCATCGGTACCGTACGGGGCGGGTACCAGGGACTGCGCACCCTGGCCTTCTCGGTGGCGCATGCCCGGTACGTCGACGAAGTCCGCCGGCGCGCCCGCCGGCCCCGGCTGGCCGAATACGACCCGGACACCGATACCCGCACCGCCGACTCGGCCGAGAGCCTGGTCCTGGGCTCGCTGGCCGGAAGCGAGGTGGGACAGCAGCTGCAGGCGCTGAACCCGGAGCAGCGCGAGGTGCTGCTCCTGCGCGTCGTGGCCGACCTCTCCCTGGAGCAGGTCGCGGACATCATGGGCAAATCCACAGGCTCCATCAAGCAGATGCAGCGGAGGGGCCTGCTGAAACTGAAGTCGCTGGTCGAACGACAGGAGGTGCTGGTGTGAACACGGTTCCGCACCTGACACGGGACGACGACGTCATCGGCCGCCTGCTGGACGAATCCGGGGTGGACCCCTCGCCGGCCCTGCGCGCCTCATTGCTGGAACTGCGGACGGCAGGCACAGGCCCCGCCCCGGCGCCATCGGCCGAACTGGCGGCATTCCTGGCCCCCGCCACCTCCCCGCCGCGGCCCCGGCGCAGGCTGGCCAAGGGAGCCATGATCGGCCTCGCCGCCGCCGCCGCCACGGGCCTTGGCGTTTCCGGCGTAGCCGCCGCCAATCCCCAGTTCCCGGAGACCACCGGCCACGTGGTCCGGCAGGTCATCGGGTTCTTCGACCCGGCGCCCGGCGGCGTCCCGGCACCACAGGCGCCGGAGGAACCGGCCGTCCCCTCCGGCGGGACAACCGGCCAGGCAGAGCCAGCTTCCCCCGCCGCCGGCACCTCCGGATCCGGGACGCCGGGGCCGGCGCATTCCCCCGGCGGCGGCTCCAAGGGAAAGCCGGCAGCAGACCGGTCCGGTGCGAAGGATTCCGCCCACCGGCCCGGACACCGGGCCCCGGATCCGGCCGGCGCGCTTCCACTGCCCGGTGTCCCGGCACCGCCGGCTGTTCCCGGCCGGGACGGCGGGCGTCCAGGCGGGCAGGGCTCCGGCGCGGCGGCGCCGGACAGCACGGGCCCCGGACGGCCGGCGCCCGATGGAAGCGTGCCCGGCAGGCCGGACCTGAAGCTGCCGCCGGGTCCCGGACGGCCCGGCTCTGCCGATCTGCCGGCGGTTCCGGCCCTGCCCGGCGCGGCAAGCGGACGCTAAGCCGCGCTCCCCCACCGCCTCGGCCCCGCCGTCGTCAGCCGTATCAGCCCCGCTGCCGCGCCCGATAACGGCCAGCACGCCGCATCTTTCAGGTGCGCCTGCCGTTTCGGGGTGCAGCCGCGCCTGCCCCGGTCCGGGAAAACCCCTTGACCTCCGCCGGGCAGAGGCGTAGCGTTTTAGTCAACCGAAAGGTTGATAAAGAGAGAAGTTGAATAAGCGATGGACTCCGGCGACGACGAACTGCTCGACAAGGCCTTTCTGGCCCTGGCCGACCCCGTCCGCCGCCGCATCATCGCCCGGCTCAGCCGCGGCCCGGCCACGGTCAATGAGCTGGCCGAACCCTTCCAGATCACCAAGCAGGCGGTCTCGAAGCATATCCAGGTCCTCGAGCAGGCGGAACTGGTCACGCGCAGCCGCGACGCCCAGCGCCGGCCCGTCCACCTGAACCCCGCACGGCTGGAGGCACTGACCGCGTGGATCGACCAGTACCGGCTGGTCCGCGAACGGCAGTTCCGCACCCTCGACGCCGTGCTCCGCACCCAGGCCGCCACCGGCGGCCCCCGGCCCCAGGAAGAACCATGAGCAACTCCCTGCGCCTCACCGTCCCGGACGGTGTCCCGTTCATCGATTTCGAGCGCGAATTCGACTACCCCGTCGCCGACGTCTTCCGCGCCCATGCCGACCCCGCCCTGGTCGCCCAATGGCTCGGACCCCGCGGCACCAATATCGAGATTGACCACTACGATTTCCGCACCGGCGGCAGCTACCTCTACCACCACACCGGCCCGGACGGCGTCTCCTACGCGTTCAGCGGCATCTTCCACACCGTGCGCAAGGACGACTTCGCCCTCCAGACCTTCGAGTTCGGCGGCTATCCGGATGTGGTCAGCATGGAGTTCCTTACCTTCGAGGATCTCGGCGGCGGGCGGAGCCGGCTGCGCGCGCACTGCGTGTACCCCAGCCTCGAGGCCCGGGACGGCATGGCCTCCTCCGGGATGGAATCCGGCCTGTCCGAGGGCTACGAGCGGCTCGAGGAACTGCTCGCCAGCACCGCCAAGGCTTCCGAAGGAGCAACGCTGTGAGCACCGGGCTGAAACTGGACAATCCGGCAGGCCTGCCGTACACCGACTACGAGCGGGAGTTCGATTTCCCCGCCGCGGCAGTCTTCCGCGCCCACGCGGACGCGGAGCTGTACCGGCAGTGGATCGGGCCGCGCGGACTGACCACCCGCGTCGAGGAGCTGGACTGCCGCAGCGGCGGCTCCTTCCGCTTCGTCCAGCACGGGGACGACGGCGTGGAGCACGCCTTCCGCGGCGTCTTCCACACCGTGCGGGCGGACGAATTCATCCTGATGACCTTCGAGTACGCCGGCTTCCCCGACGTCGTCACCCTGGAGTTCACGAGGTTCGAGGACCTGCCCGGCGGGCGCTGCCGGCTGACCGGCCGCTCCGTCTATCCGGATCTGGAGGCACGCGAACGCTACGTCGCCGGCGGCATGGAATCCGGCATGTCCGAAGGCTACGAGCGCCTGGAGGAACTGCTGGCGGGCGGGCCCGCCCAGCGCCCCGCTGCGGACGGCTGAGCTGCGGGGCGGGAATGAAGTTGTCCGGTCCGGGGCACTGCCGGACCGGACACCCTGCGCTCAGACGGGTTCGGCGGAAATGTTCTGCACGCGCTCGTCGAGTTCGGCAGGTGTCAGGTTCGCCGCGTCGCCGATCTCTTCCGGAGCCGCGCCGGCCTTCACGGCCACGTCGATCGCCTCATCCAGGAACGTCTGTGCCTGGTCGATTTCGCTCTGCAGCGTTTCGATGACCGCCGAGGCGGCCCACACCTGCTTCAGTTCCTCTTCCATCGTTCACTTCCCATCTGCGCTGCGAAAGCGACGTTATGCCCTCGTAATTTACAGCGTAAGCCATCCAGCGTACTGCTGCGGGAACGCCGGATGAACGTTTTCCGCGCCGTTTCCCTCTCAGCGCAGGACCGCTCCCGGCCAGGAACCGGACAGGGCCGGCAGCGGCGCATTCCGGCGGTGCGGCGTAGGGTGGAAGGCAGACTGCAGGGAGGAGAGAACCATGTTCGAATCCGAACCAGAGTCCGCGGCGGACCCGGAGGACGCCGACCCCACCACCGCGAAACCCCGTCTGGAGCGCCAGCGCATCCTCAAGGCGGGCGCGGACTTCATTGAACAGTTCGGTGTCCGCCAGCTGACCATGCGCCGGCTGGGCACGGAGCTGGGGGTCGAGGCGATGTCGCTGTACCGCTACGTCCCCTCCCGGGAGAGCCTGCTCGACGGGATTGTCGAGACGGTGATCGACCAGCTGTACGAGGACCCGGAAGTCTACGTCGAGCCGCGCCACGGCTGGCAGGACTACCTGCTGCGGCTGGCCCACGGGCTGCGCCGGCTGGCCCTGGCCCATCCCCAGGTGTTCCCGCTGATCGCCACCCGGCCCGCCGAAGCCCCCTGGGTGCGCCCGCCGCTGCGCAGCCTGCGCTGGGTGGAGTCGTTCCTCAAGGCCCTGACCTCCACCGGCTTCTCCGAGAAGGCCGCCGTGGACGCCTACCGGGCCTTCAGCAGCTTTCTGATCGGCCACCTGCTCCTGGAAGTGGCGGCCATGGGCGCCGACGTCGGACCGGTCGAGGAAGCCGAGCCGCATCCGCCGAAGGAGGCGGACCTGGGCGGCTACCCGCTGCTGCAGCGGCTGCAGAAGCTGCTCTCCGAGGACCACTCCGCGCAGGAGTTCGAGGAGTCGCTGGAGAACCTGCTGGACCGGCTCGAGAACCTCGCCGGCTGAAGCCTGCGTCCGCCGGCGCCGCGGGAATTTCCCTGCCCCGACCCGCCGAAACGTCATGATGATTTGTCACCTGAATACTAAGCATGCTTTGCTTACGTCGTAAGCAAGATCCGATTGCAGTCCCGGGCCGGCAGGCCCGGGACTGCAGATCGCCCGGACCAGGAGAGGATCACCCGGCCCCCCAGCCGGAACGGCAGCGCCGCGCTCCCGGGCGTGACAGATGAGGAGAAATGCATGCACGCAATCCGCAACAACTTCGACGCCTCGCAGTTCGATGCCTATGTCGACGGAATGGTCGCCGGATCCCTGCAGTACCGGATCCAGGACGGCCAGATGTGGCTGCTGGACATGGACGTGGACCGCAACTACCGCAGCCGGAAGCTGAAGGACGGGCTCGTCCGCAACGCCCTGGTCGAAGCGCACCGCCGGCGCCTGTCGGTTTTGCCCTTCTGCCCCGAGACGCGCCAGCATGTGTTTTCCCACCCGGTGTTCATGCGGCTGGTGCCGGAGGCCGAGCGCGCACGCTTCAGCAAGAGCCTCACCCGGACCCGGAAGGCAGGCAAGCGGTGAACGGCAAACTCAAGGTCCTGGTGCGGGTGGACCTGGAAGGATCCGCCGCCTGCATCAGCGTCGGGGGCCCGGTCACCAGCCGGAACGTCCATGCCCTCTATTCCCTGGCCAAGCGGGCCAATTCCCTGGCCGCGGGTCTGGAAATCACCATCGACCTGAGTGCTGCGCAGGTCGAACCCGCGGTCCTGGACGAACTGCAGGCCTGCGCCGGCGCCCAGCGCCTGCCCGCGAGCGCGGACCCGGCCCAGGCCGGCTGCCGGCTGCGGGTCGTGGCCGGCGCAGCATCCGGCAGCCGCACGGCCGTGCCGGCCCTGGCCGGCTGAGCCTGAAGCCCACCCGGGCACCACGACGGCGGGAGGCCACCTGAGGGTGGCCTCCCGCCGTGCGTCCCGGTCCTCCGTCAGCCGCGCAGCGCCGTCCCTGCCCGGCAGAAGGTTGTTACGACGCCGTGACGGGCACGGCCGCGGCCGGTTCCCGGCCGCCCTCCTGCAGCAGGTCCAGGTCCACCGCCACGGCCTGGCCGTTCAGCACCCGCGGGTGCGCCGTCCCGCGCAGGGCCGAAACCGTCAGCCGGATCAGGGTCCCGTGCGCGACGGCGATGATTCGCCGGCCGGGATGCTCCCCCACCAGCCGGCGCAGGGCCGCGGTGCCGCGGGCGGCCACGGCGTGTTCGGCTTCGGCCACCCCGAAGATCCTCGCCAGTTCCGCCTCGGCCAGGCCGTTCAGGTATTCGCCCTCGGCCGTGCCGTAGTCGCGCTCCAGCAGCCCCGGCTCGTGCCGCTCCAGTTCCAGGCCCGTGCATTCGCCGATGATCCGGGCGGTCTCGGCGGCGCGGCCCAGCGGGGAGGAGACCAGCAGGTCCCAGCCGCCGCCGGCCAGCGCGCGGCCGGCGGCCCGGGCCTGGCCGCGGCCGACGTCGTTGAGCGGGATATCCGTCCGGCCCTGCAGCCGGCCGGCGGCGTTCCAGTCCGTCTGGCCGTGGCGCACCAGCACCAGCGCGCCGCCTGCGGCAGGATCATCGGAAAAACGGGGCACGGTCTCCTCCTTGGAGTGTCCCGGACATCCTACCGTGGCGTGCCCGCCCCGCGGCCGGACCGGTCCGCGCCCCGGCCGGCCGGACGCCGCAGCGGCAGGCGGCGCGCCCGGGCCCGGAGGCTGACCCCGCTGCGCCGGCTGAGCAGGAGCAGGGCACACACTCCGGCCAGCAGCGGTACGGTCCCGCCGATGGCCACCGCCCAGCGGGCCCCGAACTCGGTCCCGATCCAGCCGATCAGCGGCGCGCCGAGCGGCGTACCGCCCTGCATTACCACCATGTAGAGCGCCAGCACCCGCCCGCGGAACTGCGGCTCCACGGACAGCTGGATGCTGGTATTGGCGCTGTTGAGCATGGTCAGCGAGGCCAGGCCCACCGGCACCAGCATCAGCATGTACAGCCAGAACCCGGGCATCAGGCTGGCGGCAACCGCGGATATCCCGAACGCGATGGACCCGCCGACCAGGTACGGCATTCGCGAGCCCTGGCGCCGGGCGGCCAGCAGGGCCGCCGCCAGCGTGCCCACCGCCATGACCGAGCCCAGCAGCCCGTACTCCTCGGCCCCCTTGCCGAACACGGAGGTGGCCATCATGGCATTGGTGATCTGGGAGTTCATCCCGAAGGTGCCCATTACCCCCACCAGGACCAGGATCAGCACCAGGTCCGGGCGGCCGCGCACGTACCGGAGCCCCTCCCGGATCTGGTGCTTGCCCCGTCCGGCGCGCACGGCCGGGGACAGTTCGGTGCTGCGCATCCGCCACAGGGCCAGGATGACGGCGGCGAAGCTGGCCGAGTTCACCAGGAAGGCCAGGCCGGTGCCCAGCCAGGCGATCAGCAGGCCGGCCAGGCCCGGACCCGCCAGCCGGGCGGTGTTGAAGGAGGCGCTGTTCAGGGCGACGGCGTTGGGCACGTCGTCCTGGCCGACCACCTCGGAGACAAACGCCTGCCGGGCCGGCGCGTCAAAGGCGCTGCCTATGCCCAGGGCCAGCGCGATGGCGTAGACGTGCCACAGCTGCACCGTGCCGGTGACCACCAGCAGCCCCAGCACCAGCGCGCACAGGCCCATGGCCGTCTGGGTGAGCAGCAGCAGCCGCCGTTTGCGGTGCCGGTCCGCGATCAGGCCGGCGTAGGGGCCCAGGAAGAGGATCGGCAGGAACTGCAGCCCGGTGGTGATGCCCACGGCCGTGCCGGAGTGCTCGGTCAGGCTGGTCAGCACCAGCCAGTCCTGCGCCACCCGCTGCATCCAGGTGCCCACGTTGGACACCAGCGCCCCGGCGAACCAGAGCCGGTAGTTGGGCACGGCCAGGGCCCGGAACATGCT
Source organism: Arthrobacter mobilis (assembly GCF_012395835.1). Lineage (GTDB taxonomy): Bacteria > Actinomycetota > Actinomycetes > Actinomycetales > Micrococcaceae > Crystallibacter > Crystallibacter mobilis. Next base: position 129,027 of record NZ_JAAZSQ010000001.1, on the reverse strand, counting down.
GCTCATCGGGCGCTCATCTCCTGCATCAGGTGCGCCGCCCGGCCCAGGATCCGGCGGTCGTCCTCCCCCAGCTCCGCCAGGCGCTGCGCCAGCCAGGCGGTGCGGTGGCTGCGGGCCTCCGCCAGGACCGCCTCGCCGGCTTCGGTGATGCGGACCAGCACCTGCCGCCCGTCCTCGGGGTGCGTCTGGCGGGCGACCAGGCCCTGCTCCGCCAGGCCGTTGACAATCCGGGTCATCGACGGGGCCTGCACCTGCTCCCGGTCGGCCAGTTCGCGCAGCGTGCGCGGACCGCCGGTGAGGTGGGCCAGCACCGTGTACTGCCCGGCGGGAATGATGTCGCCGCTGGCCTCGGTGCGCAGCCGGCGCGAGGTGCGCATCACGGCAATCCGCAGTTCCACCGCCAACGCATCAGGGCTGAGCGCCTGCTCCGGGCCGGCAGGTTTGGACTGGACGTTCATCGGGCCTCCGGATTTCGTTAGCAAAGCTCATTAGCAATGCTAACGAAATACCGGGCGGCGGTCCAACCGGCCGCGCCCTGTCCCAACTTCGACACTTCGTTCCCCGGCCATCGGGTAGATTGGCAAGATGTCCACCGAAGACCAGGTCTATGAGGAATCGCACGGCCGGCGGGAGTCCTTCGAGGAAAAGCTCGACCGCAACTGGAACGATCTGCTGCAGGAACTGCGCGTCATGCAGACCGGCGCCCAGATCATCACCGCGTTCCTGATGACCCTGCCCTTCCAGAACCGCTTCGACGACCTGGAGGACTACCAGGTCGGCCTGTACATCGCGCTGCTGGTGTTCTCCGCCCTGATGACCGGACTGATCCTGGCGCCGGTCGCCATCCACCGCAAGCTCTTCGGCCTGCACGTCAAGGATGCCACCGTGGCCCAGGGACACCGCATCGTGAAGGCAGCCGTCCTGGGCATCGGCGTGATGGCCACCGGCTGCGTGGCCTTCATCGTGGACGTCGTCGCCGGTGACCGGCTGGCCCTGATCATCGGCGGCGCGGTCCTGGTGGTCATGGTCGGCCTGCTCTGGATCCTGCCCCGGGTCCTCAAGCACAGCGCCGTCACCCGGAACCCGAACCCCAGGACCTGACCGGCGGCTACCTCCCGGCCAGCAGCCTGCGGACCGCCTCCTCCGCCGAGGCCACCGGCACCGGGCCGGCGGCGTCGAACCGCCAGCCGCCGATCGTGTAGACCGGCACGCCGGTGCGGCAGGCCAGCGCGATCTCGCTCGCCGTGCCCCAGCTGCCGCCCACGGCAACCAGCGCGTCGCACGAGCGCACCAGCAGGGCATTGCGCAGCTGCCCCATTCCGGTCGGCAGCGAGACCGTCAGGTACGGATTCGCCGCCGCCCGGTCGGCGCCGGGCAGGATCCCGACGGTCACCCCGCCGTGCTCGAACGCGCCCCGGCTGGCCGCTGCCATGACGCCGTCCAGGCCGCCGGTGACGACGACGGCGCCGGCCTGGGCGAGCAGCCGGCCCACCTCGTAGGCGGCGGCGCACTCGCCGTCGGCCGCCTCCTCGCCGGGCCCCACCACGCCTGCATACATGCCCGCCCCTCACTGGCACCCGGGCACGGAGCCCGGGTGCCGCCGTCGTCCCCGTCCCGGGCAGTCTAGACCGGGGAGGCCGGCCCGGCCGAGGGCAGGCTCACTCCGGATCCCCGCCGAGCGCAGGCAGCCGGTAGATGCTGTACTCGTCGGCCGGCAAGGCCCGGCGGATTCCCCGGCCGTGTTCGCGGATCCAGACGAGCCCCACTCCGGGTGCGGTGTCCTTGACCCGGCCCCGGTAGCACGTGGTGCCGCGCCGGGCTTCGATGTGGTCGCCGCGGCTGATGAGCGAGATGTCCCTGACGGGTGCGCCCAAGTGTGAGGTGTTCATGGAGTCCTCCATCCATCGATCCTGGAAGCGATCTAGCTGGAGTCGTCATTGACCATCTCCATCATGGCCCGCACAGGTTGCCCGCACGTTTCATCCGGGTGATCATCCGGCAAAACCGCTGGCTCAGAGCCGGCTGGTCTCCGGGGAGTAGCGCTGGACGGTGGTGTAGCCGGCCTTCGTCCCGGTCACGCGCACCTTGAGCCGGTGGCCGCGGTCGGCGGAGACCACCGTGTAGGTCTTGCCGGTGGCGCCCGTGACGGGCGTGCCCGAGCGGTACCACTGGTACGTGAAGCTGGTCCCCCAGGTCCAGGTGCCGGTCAGGGCGGTCAGGGTGCTGCCGACCTTCACCGTGCCGGAGATGGTGGGCGCGGTGGACTGCAGGGTTCCCTTCACCACCGCCGCGGTGGCGGCGGAGGTCCTGGCCACCGGGGTGTAGCCGGTCCTGGTGCCGGTGACCCGGACCGCCAGCCTGGCCCCGACGTCGGCCGCGGACGGCTTGTAGGTGCTGGCGGTGGCCCCGGCGACCGGGGTCCCGTTGCGCAGCCACTGGTAGGCGAAGGAGGTGCCCCAGGACCAGGTGCCCTTGGAGGCGGTCAGGGTCTGGCCGACCTGGGCCGTGCCGGAGATGGTCGGAACGGAGGACTGCAGCGTGCCGGGGGCGACCGCCGGGGTGTTCGCGGAGTCGCGGAATGCCGTGGTGTAGCCGGCCAGGGACCCGGTGACCCGGACCTTGATGAGCTTGCCGGCGTCCGTACCGGTGAGCTGGTAGGACTTCGCCGTGGCGCCGGTGATGGCCGTCCCCGAGCGGTACCACTGGTACTTCAGGCTGGTGCCCGAGGTCCAGGTGCCCGGGGCCGCGGTGAGGGTGTACCCCACCTTCACCGTACCGGAGATGGTCGGAGCGGAGGTCTGCAGGGTGCCGGGGGCGACCGCCGGGGTGCCTGCCGAGACCCGGGATGCGGCGGTGTAGCCGGCCTTGGTGCCGGTGACCCGCACCGTGATGGTCTTGCCGGCGTCGGCGGCCGTGAGCGCGTACTTCGGGCCGGTGGCCCCCAGCACTGCGGAGCCGGAGCGGTACCACTGGTAGGCCAAGGTGGTGCCCGCGGTCCACGTGCCAGGGGCCGCGGTCAGGGTGTACCCCACCTTCACCGTGCCTGAGATGGTCGGAGCGGAGGTCTGCAGGGTGCCTGCGGCCACGGGCACGGTGGCCGCGGAGGTGGCGGACGCCGGGGCGTAGCCGTCCTGGCTTCCGGTCACGGTGACGGTGAGGGTGGCGCCGGCATCGTCCGGGACCGGGGTGTAGCTCTTCGCCGCCGCGCCCGGGATGGCGGTCCCGTTCCGGTTCCACTGGTAGGCCAAGGTGGTGCCCGGGGTCCAGGTGCCGGGGTCGGCGGTCAGCGTGGCACCGACGGCCGCGGTGCCGGTGATGGCCGGGCTGCCGGCGGACAGGGTGGGTTCGGCCGGTTCCGCTGCCGGCGAGGGAGCCGGTTCGGACACGGGGCCAGCGGCGCCGACGGCCGCGGCGGCGTCCACCAGTCCGGCCCCGCAGCCGGCGCTGCAGGAGGTGATGGGCCGGGCGGTGGCCTTCAGCTGCGCTTCGAGATCCGCCGGGGCCAGGCCCGGGCCGGCGGAGAGCATCAGCGCGGCCAGCCCGGCGACATGCGGGGCGGCCATGGAGGTGCCCTCGGAGTAGGCATAGCTTTCGCCCGACGGCGTGGTGGTGCCGTCGTTCATGGTGGAGGCGATGCCGCCCTTCCAGGAGTCGGTCATGTCCCCGCCGGGGGCGGTCACGTCCACGGACGAACCGTAGTTCGAGTAGGGGGCGCGGCTTCCGTCGGGGCCCGAGGAGGCCACGGTGATGACGTTGGCGCAGTTGGCGGGTGCGACGTTCGCCGCCGGCTGGTTCTCGTTGCCGGCAGCGACCACCACGGAGGCACCGGTGCCGGTGGCAAAGTCGATGGCGCTCTGCATGCCGGTGGTGCAGGCAGCCTGGGCCCCCAGGCTCAGGTTGATCACGTCGGCCGGGTTCGGGTTGGCCGGCGCACCCGGCACGCTGCCCCCGGCCGCCCAGATCACCGAGTCGGAGATGTCGGACAGGTAGCCGCCGCACGCTCCCAGGGCGCGGACCGGCAGGATCCTGGCGTCGTAGGCGACGCCGGTGACGCCCTTGCCGTTGTTGGCGACGGCGGCGATGGTCCCGGCGACGTGGGTGCCGTGCCAGGAGGAGGCCTCGGCCTCGCACCAGTCGCCTTCGTCCCGGGCCGAGGGATCCCGGCCGTTGCCGTCCCGGGAGACGCCGGCATCGGAGATCATGTCGTAGCCGGGCAGGACATTGACATCGAGGTCGCTGTGGGCGGTGATGCCGGTGTCGACGACGGCCACGACCGTGCCGGCACCGGTGGCCAGGTCCCAGGCCGCGGGCATCCGCATCCCGGCCTGGTCCCCGGACAGGTCCCACTGCAGTCCGTAGTGGGTGTCATTGGGGGTCATGACCGGCCGGAACAGGATGTCCGGCTCGGCGTACTCGACGTCGGCGCGGGCTTCGAGGGCGCCGGCGAGCTTGCCGGCATCGGCGGCGCTGAGCTCCCGGCCGGTTTCGATCACCTTCGCCCCGTCGGCGGTGGTGCGCTTCTCCTCCGCCGCGGTGCCGACGGCGCCGGCGGCCCGGTCGTAGGCGCGGTCCCGCTCGGCCGGGCTGCGCCGGGACGCATCGCTGAACTTGACGATGAACCGGTCCGTGACTGAACCTTCGGGGGCTTCGCGGACCTCGTGGGCGGCCGGTTCGGGCAGCTCGGCGGCAGCGGCTGCGGCAGCTGCCGGAAGCTGGATGACCGGGCCGAACAGCAGGGACAGGCAGGCGGCAGCCGCTGTGGCGGCGGTGCTCCGGAATATGGACATCGGGATCCTCGGGTGCGGGTCTGGAAGGACCGGACGCTGGCTGGGAGTCCGGGGTCGAGGGATATAACAACGCCGCAGGTTAAACCATTCCCCAACCCGCTGCCGGCTCAGGCCCGCGCCTCCACGATCCGATCACCGGGGCCTTGGCCCGGCGCATCGGCCCGAGGCATTGGCCCGCCGGGGCGGCGCTACTAGACTCGCAGGCAGCCCCAAGGACAGGAGCACAGCATGGCCAGAATCCTGATGGTGGTCTCCGCCGCGGACTCCCTGCTGATGAAGGACGGCTCGCGGCACCCCACCGGCTACTGGGCCGAGGAACTCGTGACCGCCCACCGGATGCTCACGGAGGCCGGGCACAGCATCGACATCGCCACCCCCGGCGGCGCCAAACCCACCGCCGACCTGGCCAGCCTGAGCCCGCAGGGCGCCGGCGGCCTGGAGAGGGCCGACGAACTGGCCGGCTACCTGCACGACATCGAGGACGAACTGCGCGCGCCGCTGGCCCTGGCCGACGTGGACGCCGGGGACTACGACGCCGTGGTCCTGCCCGGCGGGCACGGCCCGATGGCGGACCTCTTCGAGGATCCGGACCTGCGCCGGATCCTGCTCAAGGCCCAGGCGGACGGCAAAATCATCGCGCCGTTCTGCCACGGCCCCGCCGGCCTGCTCAGCGCCATCGACGACGGCGGCCGCTTCGCCTTCGCCGGCCGCCGGCTGGCCGTCTTCACCAACGAAGAGGAACTGGCCGGCGGCACCGGGGAGAACACGCCCTGGCTGCTCGAGTCCGCCCTGCGCGAGAAGGGCGCGGACGTGCAGACCGGGCCGGCCTGGCAGAGCCACGTGGTGGTGGACGGCAACCTGATCAGCGGGCAGAACCCGCAGTCCAGCACCGACGTCGCCCGCACGGTGCTCGAGGCGCTGGAAAGGTAGCCCGTGGGCCTTGGGAGCGCCCTGTTCGCCTACCTGTACGACCCCTCGATGCGCCGGGCCGAGGCCACGGAGCTGGGCTGGCGGCGTGCCGCGCTGCTGTCCGGACTCAGCGGGAACGTGGTTGACGTCGGCGCGGGCACCGGAGCGAACCTGCCGCACTTCCCGGCCGCATGTACGGTGACCGCGGTGGAACCGGATCCGAACATGCGCCGGCGGCTGGCGGCGAAGCTGGCGGCCGCGTCCTCCGGTGCGGCCGCCCGGGCCACCGTCGCGGCCGGCAGCGCCGAGGCCCTGCCCGTGGACGATGCGGCCGCCGACGCCGTCGTCTTCACCCTGGTGCTGTGCACGGTCCCGGACCAGGCCGCCGCCCTGGCCGAGGCCCGGCGTGTGCTCAAGCCCGGCGGCAGCCTGCTCTTCCTCGAACACGTCCGCGGCACCGGCCGGCACGCCAGGATCCAGGACGCCGTCCAGCCGCTGTGGTCCTTCGCGGCCCAGGGCTGCCACCCCAACCGGGACACCGTGGCCGCCCTCCGGGCAGCCGGCTTCAGCGTGGAGGTGGACGAGGAGTTCACCCTCGGACCGGGATGGAACCCGGCGAACCCGCTGGTGCGCGGCTCGGCCACGGCCGGGTAGGCCGGCGGCCGCCGGGAACTGCCGCCCGCGGTCGACTAGGCGCGCGGTCGAACAGGTGATCGAAGCAGCTGACGCATATCTACACCCGCCGGGTGAATGTGTGTGAACTCCTCCATAGCCGCTGTTGCCCGGAGCAGGAATGCTGGCATGAGCGTGATCGTCATCACCCAAGCAGCGAGGAGTTTTTACGATGGCACAAGCCCTGAACCAGGCCGGCGTGCGGAACCGGCAGCAGCCGCCTCAGTCGCGCATCAAGCGCGTGGTGGCCGCCTCCATGGCCGGCACCGTCGCCGAATGGTACGAGTTCTTCATCTACGGCACCGCCTCGACGCTGGTCTTCGGGGCACTGTTCTTCCCCAAGACCGGGAACCCGCTGGACGGCATCATCGCCGCCTTCGCCACCTACGCCGTCGGCTTCGTGGCCCGCCCGCTCGGGGGCCTGGTCTTCGGACACTTCGGCGACCGTTACGGACGCAAGAAGCTGCTGCAGTTCAGCCTGCTGCTGGTCGGCGCAGCCACCTTCCTGATGGGCTGCCTGCCCGGCTTCCAGACCATCGGCTACTGGGCCCCGGTCCTGCTGGTGCTCCTGCGGTTCCTCCAGGGTTTCGCGGTCGGCGGCGAATGGGGCGGCGCGGTCCTGCTGGTCAGCGAGCACAGCCCCGAACACCAGCGCGGTTTCTGGGCCAGCTTCCCGCAGGCCGCCGCCCCGGTCGGCAACGTGCTGGCAACCGTCGTCATGCTGGGCCTGTCCTGGATCCTCGAGGAGTCCGCTTTCATGTCCTGGGGCTGGCGTGTTGCCTTCTGGCTCTCCGCCCTGATCATCTTCATCGGCTACATGATCCGCCGCACCGTCGAAGACGCTCCGGTGTATCTCGAGGCGATGCGCAGGCAGCGCGAGGCCCAGCAGGAAGCGGCAACGCTCCGCGAAGTTCTGGGTACCTACCCCGGCCGCATCACCAAGGCCCTGATCATGCGCATCGGCGAGAACTCGTCCTACTACCTGATGATCGTCTTCTCGATCTCCTACCTGACCGTCCAGGTCAAGGCCGATTACTCGATGATTCTGCTGGTGCTCTTCCTGGCCAACGTCGTGCAGATCTTCGCCATGCTCGGCGGTGGCTGGCTCTCCGACAAGATCGGCCGCAAGGGTGCGATCGGCATCGGCTACGCGGGCCTGTTTGTCTGGGCCGTGACGTTCTTTCCTGCACTGAACACGGGCAACTTCTGGGCAATCTTCGCCAGCACCGCTTTCGGCCTCACCGTCCAGGCCGCGGCCTACGCACCTCAGGCCGCCCTGATGTCGGAGATCTTCCCGACTCGCATGCGCTATTCGGGCTCCTCCTTCACCTACCAGATCGCCACGATCTTCGCCGGTTCCATCGCGCCGATGATCGCCACCATGCTGATGAATAAGTTCGACAGCACGCTGCCGATCGTGGTCTACGTGCTGGCCGTCCTCGCCATCTCGGCCATTGCGCTCTCCATGCTCAAGGAAACCCGCGGACTCGACCTGTCCACGCTGGACGGGGAGCGGGAGCCGATCCGCTAGGGATGGGGGCAGGCCCCACACCATCACCGGAAAAGCCGCGGGTCCGCCCTTCAGGGCGGGCCCGCGGCCGTAGATAAGGAGAAATTGTGGCCGTCCAGGACCACCAGCGGACAGCCGTCGTCACCGGCGGTGAAGGATCGATCGGCCAGGCCGTCGCCAGGCTGCTGCTGGCCCGCGGCGTCCGCGTGGTGTCCGCGGACCTGGCACCCGCGCACCGGCGGCTGCCGGCCGGGGATGCGGAAAACTTCAGCTACACCGGCTACGACGCGCAGGATCCGGAGTCGGCCCGCGCTACCGTTGCCGCGGCCGGCGAAAGGATCGACTATCTGGTCCTCGCTGCCGGCATCTATCCGGCCCGCGGCTTCGCCGACATCAGCGAGGACGAGTGGCAGGGCTGCCTCGAGATCAACCTCACTGCGGTGTACCGGATGATCAACGCGGCGCTGCCCCGGCTGGCTCCGGACGCCTCCATCGTCCTGGTCAGCTCCATCGCGGGACTGCGCGGGAGCAAGGGCCATGCGCACTACGCGGCGAGCAAGGCCGGACTGCTGGGCCTGATGCGCTCGCTCATGTGGGAGCTCGGCGGGCAGCGGCGCATCAACGCGGTGTCCCCGGGCATCATCGACAACCCCATGACCCGGCCGCTGCGGGAGGCCGCCGGGGACACGATCCTGCGCAGCACACCGCTGGGCCGCTACGGGACCGCGGACGAAGTGGCTGCGGTGATCGGATTCCTGTGCAGCCCGGCGGCCTCGTTCATTCACGGTGAGAACATCAGCATCAACGGAGGCTTCTATGTCAACTGAAAACCACCGACAGCCCCTCGGCGCCGTCATCACCGGCGGACGCTCCGGCATCGGCCGCGCCTGCGCCGAGGCGCTGCTCGGGCGGGGACACCGCGTGGCCGTCCTGGACCTGCCGGACGGCCCCGGCACCGCCACCGGGTCCGGGACCCAGGGGCGGTTCCTCCAGCTGGGCTGCGATGTCAGCGACCGCGAGGCCGTCGCCGAGGCCTTGGCCACGGTCCACGACCGGTGGGGAGGATTCGATGTCCTGATCAATTCGGCCGGAATCGCCCGGCCCGGCCCCAGCCAGACGCTCCCGGCACAGGACTGGGAACTAATGGTCAATGTCCATCTCAGCGGCACCATGTGGGCCTGCCAGGCGGCCTTTCCCGCGCTGTCCGCCAGCGGCCGGGCAGCAATCGTCAACCTGTCCTCCGTCGCCGGACGCATGGGCATGCCCCACCGGGCCAGCTACAACGCGGCCAAGGCGGGCATCGAGGGGCTCACCCGGTCGCTCGCGGTCGAATGGGCGCCCCACGGCATCCGCTGCAACGCGGTGGCCCCGGGCTACGTCGAGACTTCCTTCACCGAAGCTCTGGCGGAAGCGGGCCAGCTCGACAAGCGGCCGATCATCCAGCGCACCCCGCTGCGCCGCTTCGCCCGGCCGGCGGAGATCGCCGAAGCCATCCTGTTCCTGGCCTCCCCGGCAGCGTCCTTCGTCACCGGCCACACCCTGGTCGCGGACGGCGGGCTGACCGTCGACGGCGCCTGGTACGGCTAAGCCTCAGCGCCTGGCCGGCGTACCTGCCAGCAGCCTGGCCACCACCAGCAGCACGTGGTGGTCGAGCGCCCGGCGTCCGGCATTCCAGTCGGATCCGAGCAGGGAGTCGATGCGCTCCAGGCGCTGGCGCACCGTGTTCTGGTGCACCACGAGTGCCGCGGCCGTACGGGCGATGTTGCGCCCCTCGTCCAGGTAGCACAGCGCCGTGTCGCAGAGCTGGGTCCCGTGCGCGGCGTCGTAGTCGAGCAGAGGGCCCAGACTGCTGCGCAGCGCACTTTGGGTCACCTGCGAGTCCGCATTGGCCAGGAAGATCCCGATCGTACCCAGCGAGCGCCAGCCGACAACGTTGCCGGCCTGCGGCAGCGACCGCGAGGCTGTCAGGATGCGCTCGGCCAGGGCGAATTCGGCACCGATCGCGGCGAGGGAATCCAGGGTCTCCGAATGGGCCATCCGCACCCCGCCCCACTGGCGGGCGCCGCGCCGGCCCAGGAAGTCAGCCATCCAGCCAAACACCCGCTCGGGCGCGGCCAGGTAGAGGCGGTCGTTGAAGTGGGCCCGCAGCAGCTGCTCGCCCAGGTTCGCTTCCAGGGACTCCTCGAAGTCCACCAGCGAGCGCGGAGCCCCGTCGACGAGGGCGACGCGGAACGGCGATCCGTCCTCGACGCCGTAGGCGGCTGCCGCCGTCGCCGTATGCCGGCGCAGCCCGTCCGAGGGCGGGCTGATCAGCGTGGCCAGGAGCTCGGCGCGCTGGCGCTCGCGTTCGCGCCGTGAGGCGTTGGAGTGGGAAATGAACGTCCCGAGGACCAGGGCCGCCCGCCGGAGGATCGAATCGTCGTCGGCCGAGAGTTCACCCTCCACCAGCACCCCGCCCAGGGTCTCGCCCTCGATCACGGAAGCCATGACGACGACGGCGGTGCCGTCCTCCAGCGTTCCGGTCACCGGGGCGTTCGTGTGCCGGGAGGCGGGGATCAGCGCGCGTGCGGCGTGCAGCCGCTCGCCGCCGACGTCTCCGGCGTCGATGCGCACCGTCAGGTTCAGCAGCCGGGTCTGGCGTCCGAGGATGCTGCTCAGCCGCGCCGCCAGCCCGGGCAGCCCCTCGGCGGAGCTGAGGGCGGCGAAGAGCTCCTCGTCCGCAGCCGCCAGGCGCTCCAGCCGGCCGATGGAGGACTGCTTGTCCCGGTTCGCCGTCTCCAGCCGCGTCATCGAATCCGTCAGCTCGGCCAGCCGCTCGAGGTTGTCCAGCGCGACGGCGGCCTGGTTGGCCAGGGCCTCGACGGCGAAGATCTGGTCCTGGCTGAATTCGTGGGACCATCTGTCCGCCACCAGGAGCGCTCCGATGATGTCCCCGCCGATGCGCATCGGCGCCCCGAGGATGGCCTTGACCCCCTCCTTGGCCACCGCCGCGTCGATATGCTCGAGGTGCTCCACGGACATGGCCGCCAGATAGTCGGAGACCTGGATCGGGCCGTCGGCGCGGGCCACCCGGCCCAGGACACCGGTGTTGAAGGGCATGCGGATGTCCCGGTAGGCCTGCGTCCAGACGCCGTCGGTCTCGGTGATCCGGGTTTCACCCCGCCCCGGATCGTTCAGGCTGATGTACGCCATGTCCGTGCCGACGATGGCCCGGGTGCGGGTGACGATTTCGCGCAGCGCGTTGTCCCCTTCCCGCAGGGAGGAAATCGCCGCGGCCGTATCGGACAGGGCCAGGGTGAGCATCCGCTGCCGCCGCGCCCCGGCTGCCAGGTTCCGCACCGAGCGCAGCCCCTCGCGCATCCGCAGTCCCCGGGCATCCGCCGGCAGGCGGTCCAGACGGGCGGAGAATTCGGCGGTGGCAGGATCCAGGGCCTGCTCCAGCAGGTCCAGCACATGGTCCACGACAGCTCCTTGTAGGGGTCCACACAGATTGGTTCCAAGTATGTCACTTTCTACATGGCCCCGTACGGTACCGGCTGCCAGACTCGTACCAGCAATGTCCGCCACGTCACACCGGTGACAGAAAGGGGAACCGCATGAGCATCACCGCAGACCCCAGCGACGCCACGGCAGCCGGGCCGCGGCCCCCGCTGACCATCCGCGGCGCGGTCCTGAACTCCATCGGGGCCCCGGCCCCCTACGCACAGAGCCGGCCCATCAGCGTCGACGAGCTGACACTTGGCGGCCCCGGCCGCGGCGAAGTCCTGGTCCGCGTCGAGGCCGCGGGCCTGTGCCACTCGGACCTGTCGGTGGTCAACGGCTCGCGGCCGCGGCCGGTCCCCATGCTCCTGGGCCACGAGGCCGCCGGCATCGTCGAGGCCGTCGGCCCGGGCGTCGGCTCCGTCCGGCCCGGCCAGCGGGTGGTCATGACTTTCCTGCCGCGCTGCGGCGAGTGCCAGGCCTGCGCCACCGAGGGCAAGCTGCCCTGCACGGCCGGCAGCAAGAGCAACGAACAGGGCATCCTGCTCACCGGTTCCTCCCGGCTGATGCGCGGCGGCGAGCCCGTGGCCCACCACCTGGGCGTCTCCGGCTTTGCCACCCACGCGGTCGTCGACGAGCGGTCGGTGGTCCCGGTGGGCCTGGACGTTCCGCCGACCGTGGCCGCCCTGCTCGGCTGCGCCGTGCTGACCGGCGGCGGGGCCCTGCTCAACGCCGGGCGGATCGACGCCTCCTCCACCGTCGCCGTCGTCGGCCTCGGCGGCGTCGGCATGGCCGGGCTGCTGACCGCCCTGGCCACCGGCTGCCGCAAGGTCATTGCCGTCGATGCCCAGACCGCCAAGCTTCAGACCGCCCGCCAGTGGGGCGCCACCGAGGCCTACACTCCCGAGGAGGCGCTGGGACGCTCCGTCACCGCCGACGTCGTGCTCGAAGCGGTGGGGCACCCCGGCGCGTTCGAGACCGCCTACCAGCTGCTCGGCATGGGCGGGACCCTGGTGACGGTCGGCCTGCCGGCACCCGGGGCCAAGGCGTCGATCGAGCCGCTGCCGCTGACCGCCCGGGCGCAGTCGATCGTGGGCAGCTACCTCGGCTCCGCCGTGCCCAAGCGCGACATCCCGGTCTTCGAACAGCTCTGGCGCGAGGGCAGGCTTCCGCTCGAGCGCCTGGTCTCGCGCGAGATCGTGCTCGACGACATCAATGAGGGCATGGACGCCCTGGCCTCGGGCAGCGTGATCCGGCAGGTCGTGATCTTTGGGAACAACGACGAAGGACGGGACAACCAATGAGCAAGCAGACCACCCACCACGACGTGGTCATCCTGGGCGCCGGCTTCGGCGGCCTGGGCATGGGCGCCCGGCTGAAGCAGGCAGGCATCGAGGACTTCGCCATCTTCGACAAGGGCCCGGGCCTGGGCGGGGTATGGCGCGAAAACAGCTACCCGGGGGCCGCCTGCGACACCGAAGCGCACCTCTACTGCTACAGCTTCTTCCCGCACCTGAGGGTCAGCCGGATGTACGCCGGCCGCGACGAGCTGATGGGCTACCTCGAGCGCCTCGCCGACCACTTCGGGCTGCGGCCGCACCTGAGCCTCAACAGCGAAGTCACCTCGGCCGTGTGGGACGGCGGCAGCGCACTCTGGCGGCTGCAGGTGGCCGGCTCCGGCGAGCACACCGCACGCGTCTTCATCCCTGCCTGGGGCCAGCTGAACACTCCCCTGATTCCGGACTTCCCGGGGCTGGCCGACTTCCACGGAGAGGCCTTCCATTCCGCCCGCTGGGACCACGGCGTCGATCTGGCCGGCAAAAAGGTCATCAGCATCGGCTCTGCCGCCAGCGCCGTCCAGTACGTGCCCGAGGTGGCCAAGGCCGCCGGATCGCTGGAGGTCTTCCAGCGCAGTGCCAACTGGATCATGCCGCGGAACCAGGTGATCTTCAGCGACGAGCAGCTCGATGCCTTCGAGGCGGACCCGGGCACGTTCGAGCAGAGCCGGCGCCACCTGCACGACTTCCGCGAGAACGGTTTCGAGCGCACCCGCCGGGACACCGACGCCCAGCGGGCCGGCGTCGAGCAGGCGCTGGCCCACCTGGCAGCGCAGGTGCCCGATCCGGAACTGCGGCGCAAGCTGACCCCCGACTACGAGTTCGGCTGCAAGCGCATCCTGCGCACCGATGACTACTACCCGGCGCTGATGCGCCCGAACGTGCACCTGGTCACCGAAGCCATCGACGCCATCGTCCCCGAGGGGATCCGCACCACGGACGGGCAGGTCCACGAGGCGGACGTCATCATCTTCGGCACCGGCTTCAGCAGCCAGGCCTTCCAGGGCGACCTGCGGATCATCGGCGCCTCCGGGGAGGACCTCAAGGAACGCTGGGCCGCCGGCGCCGAGGCCTACCTGGGCATGAGCGTGGACGGCTTCCCGAACCTGTTCATGATCTACGGGCCGAACACCAACCTGAACCACAACTCGATCATCACCATGCTCGAGATCCAGCAGGGCTACATCCTCGAGGTGCTCGAGCGCCTGCTGCCGGAGCCTGGGGCCTCGGTGGAGGTGCGCGGACGCGTCCTGGCCGGCTACAACGCGAACCTGCAGAACGAGATGGAAGGCTCGGCCTTCTCCTCCGACTGCTCCAGCTGGTACAAGAACGCCGCCGGCAAGGTCATCAACAACTGGTCCGGCACCGTCGAGGAGTACCGCACCCTGGCCGGCAGCTGGAACCCTGCCGACTACGTGCTCTCCGGCTCGGTGCTGCCCCTGCGGGACATGGTAAAGGCGTGAGCGCCGCGGCAGCCCTGGCCGGCACAGCCGCGGTGCCGCTCGAGCAGGTGGCGCCCGACGCCGTCGAACTCATCCGCGCGTTCCGCGAGCGCGGCGCCGCCGGCTTCCAGGACCTGCCGCTGGCCGATTCCCGGGCCGCCTACGAGCTGGGCTGCGCCGCCAACGGCGTGCCCTCGGAGCCCATGGAGCGGGTCGAGGACCTGTACTGCCCGGTCGACGGCGGTGCCATCCGGCTGCGGCACTACCTGCCCCGCGACCCGGGAACCGGGACCGGGCGCGCCGTCGTGCTGTTTTTGCACGGCGGCGGCTGGGTGATCGGCTCGCTTCAGACCCACGACCGGCTCTGCCGGCGCCTGGCCGCCGTCAGCGGGCTCGACGTCGTCGCCGTCGACTACCGGCTGGCGCCCGAGCATCCGTTCCCGACCCCGCTTGAGGACTGCAGGGCCGCCCTCGGGTTCGTCCGCGCACAAGCGGCCGGGCGCGGCTGGGATCCGCACCGCGTGGTGGTCGCCGGCGACAGCGCCGGCGGCAACCTCGCCACGGTCCTGGCCACGGATCCGGGCTGTGCGGTGGAGGGGACCACCCTCCTCGGGCAGCTCCTGCTGTACCCGGTGGCCAACCTCCTGCAGGAATCGCCCTCCTACGCCCGGATCACCGAAGGATTCCCCCTGACGGCGGACTCGATGCGGTGGTTCCGGAACCTGTACCTGCCCGACGGCGATGCCGCCGGGGACCTGCGGGTCTCCCCGGGCCTGCGCAGTGCCGCCGAACTGGCCAGGCTCGGCGCGCCGCCTGCCTTTGTGGTCACCGTCGGCCTGGACCCGCTGGCGGACGAGGGCATCGAATACGCGGGCCTGCTCGCGCGGGCCGGGGTGCCGGTGGAACACCACCACCTCCCCCGGCATGCCCACGGCCTGTTCACCTCGGCCGGCAGGATTCCCACCGGCGCCCGACTGCTGGACCGGGCCGCTGCCTGGGCGGCGATCCTGGCCAGCTGACGTGTGCGGGGCCGGTCCCCGGACACGTTCCGGAAACCGGCCCCGCAACCGTGGATGCAGGCGGACCGGGCTCAGAAGCCGTAACCGCCGGTTTCCTTGGCGTTTTCCCCCTCGGCCTCGCCGTCCACATTCTCCGACGACGGCCCGCCGCCGGACTGAAGCGGGTTCTGCCCCGGCGGGCTGGTTTCGTCCGCGGGCTCGGGATCCTTCGGATGCACCGAGTCGTCGGCCGGTTCGGTTGGTTCGTTGCCTTCAGTGGTCACCGGGACCTCCTCCTCTTATTAAGGTCACACAACGCCTACGCCGCCGCCAGGGCATCCTTCTGCTGCCGCGAGAGTGCGGTCTGCTGCCCGCAGTTCCAGCACTCCGAGTAGTAGCTCCGGCGTGTGGTCAGCAGCGGAATGAAAAAGACGGTCAGCTTCGAGGCCCGCTCCATGATCCGCTGCGGCCCGTGCACCCCGCAGCGCGGGCACGTGCCGGGACGGGTGAACAGCAGCCGCAGCTTCTGCGTGAAGCCGAAAATGATCAGCACTGGTGCCTGCCAGCGGCCTGATCAGGCGAAGCCGCCGAATGAGTCCTTCAGCCCGCCCAGCTTCTCGCCCAGGCCCCCGGGCAGCCGGCCGAGCAGGTCGTTGACGTCGATGCCGAGGTTGGAAAGCAGCCCCGAATCCCGCTCGGTGTCCACCTGGTCGGGCAGGTCCGACTGCGCCTGGGAGGCCTGGTCGTTCTTGCCCATGGACTGGAGGATGTCGATGATCTGCTGCTTGTCGATCTGCATGGTGCTTCTTCCGTTCCGTTGAGTTCCGTTCCGGCTCCGGTGCCCTGCACCGCCGAGGGCACCGTCCCGGGAATCCGGCCGACGGCCGTCCCGGAGTGCTTACCACTCTCCCCGGATCCGCCCCGGCGGACAACCCCTTGACAGATCCGCCGACGCGCCGCGGCCAGCATTGCCCCCCGGATGCTAAGCATGCTTTGCTTACAGCCAACAAGGAGCTAAGGCAGCCTTTCCACGGGCCCATCCACCACCAGCAACCGGAGAGTTCCATGCCGAGCAGCAACCATCCAGCCAGCACCAACAACCCCGGGGACGACACCACCACTACCCGCAATGCCCCCGATCCCGAGGACAGCAGGAAACCGGACAGCCCGGCCGAGGTGAAGAAACCGTCGTGGAAGTACGTCCTCAAGCGCACCATCCGGGAATTCTCCCGGGACCAGTGCACGGACCTGGCCGCGGCCCTGACCTACTTCGGCGTCCTGTCCCTCTTCCCCGCCCTGCTGGCCCTGGTCTCCCTACTCGGGGTCGTGGGCCAGGCCGAGCAGACCACCCAGATCATGCTCCAGGTGGTGGAGGGCGTGGCCAGCCCCGAAGTGGTCAACACCCTGCGCCAGCCGATCCAGCGCCTGACCAACGTGCCGACCGCAGGCCTGGCCCTGATCGTCGGCCTTGCCGGCGCCATCTGGTCCGCCTCCGGCTACGTGGGCGCCTTTGGCCGGGCGATGAACCGGATCTACGAGGTCGAGGAGGGCAGGCCCTTCTGGAAGCTGCGGCCGGTCACCCTGCTCGTCACCGTGGTGATGCTGGTGATGGCGGCGATCGCGGCCATCCTGCTGATCGTCTCGGGCCCGCTGGCCGAAGCCATCGGGAACGCCGTCGGCCTCGGCGGACCGGCAGTGGCCATCTGGAACATCGCCAAATGGCCCGCCCTGGTGGCCTTCGCCATCCTGATGATCGCCGTGCTCTACTACGCCACCCCGAACGTGAAGCAGCCCAAGTTCCGCTGGATGAGCATGGGATCGGCCATCGCCCTGGTGGTCCTGGCCCTGGCCACCGCCGGGTTCTTCTTCTACGTGTCCAACTTCGGCAACTACAACCGCACCTACGGGGCCATCGGCGGGGTCATCGTGCTGCTGCTGTGGCTGTGGATCGCCAACATGTCCCTGCTCTTCGGCGCCGAGTTCGACGCCGAAATGGAACGTGGCCGCCAGCTGCAGGCCGGGATCGAGGCCGAGGATTCCATCCAGCTGCCGGCCCGGGACACCAAGGCCAGCGACAAGCGGCTGGAGAAGGAAAAGGAGGACATCCACCACGGGCGCCGGCTTCGGGAAGGGCACGGACGCCCGGACCGGGAATAAGGCCCCCGGCTCCACACCGGGAACGACGGCGGCGGCACCTGCCGCCGTCGTCGTCGTTTCCGGAGGGATGGGCAGGAATTTCGGGCAATTTCCGCCCTGCCCCCGCACCGCCCCGAACCCCTGCCCCACTAGGGAAAACGGCGGGCGGACCGCCCGGCCGGGACCCCGACCAGAGCCGCTGATCGCCCGGCCGGCGCCTTGCCCCGGAGTACCCGGCATGTTTGGGTCGAAATGTCGGCAGGTTGTCCGACGCATCCCGGAAGAGGAGGTACGACCATGACCATCCAGAACCGGCAGGACCGGGCAGTACTCGAGCCCGAGACCATCGACGTCCCGCAGACCCGGCCGGCAGCCAGCCCGTCGACGGCCGGAACGGCCAAAGAGGCAGCCACAGCGGAAGCCAAGGACGTAGCACGGGAAGGCGCAGGTGCCGTACAGCAGGTGGCCGGCACCGCCGCCGCGGAAGCCGGGCACGTTGCCCGGCAGGCCGGAGCCGAAGCCCGGAACCTGGCCGGCCAGCTCGGATCGGACCTGAAGAGCCAGGCCGGAGCGCAGCAGCAGCGGGTCGCCGAGGGCCTGCGGTCCGTTGGCGGCGAACTGCGCACCATGGCCCGGAATTCCCAGGCCCAGGGCGCGGTGGCCGGCCTGGTCGAGCAGGCCGCCGGGCGCACCGAGCAGGTGGCCGGCTGGCTCGAGGCCCGGGATCCGGGATCGCTGCTGGCCGAAGCCACAGGATTCGCCCGCCAGCGCCCCGGCACCTTCCTCGCCATCGCCGCCGGCGCAGGCCTGCTGGCCGGCCGCCTTACCCGTGGCATCGCCGGAGGCCAGCATTCCGCCCAGCCGACCTTGGCACCGCGCACACCCGCGCAGCCCGTGACGACGGCGGGCAGGACCCCGGCCGGCACCACCGGCAGCCCGGCAGCAGGCGCAGGACCGGCCGCCGACCCGTGGACGGCAGAGCCCACGATCGCCCCCGGCACGCCGCCGCAGAGCCTTGACCCCGTCGACCGGCTGCCGCGCTCATGACCCGCACCCAGTCCCCCGCGGCCCGCGCCTACCAGCCGCCGCAGACCGAGGCCGAGGCGAAGGCCCGCCACCAGTCGCTGGGCGACCTGATGGGCGACCTGACCCGGGATCTGTCCACGCTGATGCGCCAGGAAGTCGAGCTGGCCAAGGCCGAGCTGAAGGAATCCGCCGGCAAGGCGTCCAAGGGCGCCGGCATGTTCGGCGGTGCCGGCATCGCAGGCCACTTCGTGCTGCTCTTCCTCTCCCTGGCCCTGATGTGGGCCCTGGGCAGCCTGATCGGCCTCGGCTGGTCGGCCCTGGTGGTCGCCCTCCTCTGGGCCGTTGCCGCAGCGGTCCTGGCCGCCAAGGGCAAAAAGGACCTGCAGCAGGTCCGCGGACTGCCGCAGACCGCCGAAACACTTCAGGAAATCCCTCCGACCCTCAAACCTCATGAGGTGAGCCGATGACACACACTCCCGCAACACTCCGCGAAGACATCGACCACACCCCCGCCGGCCTCGGCGGCGTCCCGCAGCAGGCGGCCGCCAAGGCCCAGGGAAATCCCCTGGCCGCCGGGCTGATTGCCTTCGGCGCCGGCCTGCTGACCGCCTCCCTGGTACCGGCCAGTGACAAGGAAAAGCACGCAGCCGCCGCGCTGCAGGACAAGGCCGGACCGCTGAAGGCCGAAGCCGCCGGCGCCGCCCGGGAACTGGCGCAGGACATGAAGGCTTCCGCGCAGGATGCGGTGCAGTCGGTGAAGGACACCGCCGCAGACGCCGCCGGGCACGTGCAGCAGGAAGGCAGCGTGGCCGCGGCCGAGGTCAGGGACCGGGCACAGGACGCCAAGGCCCACGTGCAGGATGCCTCCGCCGGCACCCGCACCTGACCCGGTTGTCCGGGCAGCGCCCGGCACAGCCCTCCCCCACAAACCGGCCGGCGGCGCCGGAAAGGCACCGCCGGAACCTAACCGGGCACGGTTCATCCCCGCCCGGCGGAAACAAAGGAGATGACGCATGATCACCTTGGAACACATCAACCGCCTCGCCGGAAGCAACGCCAACATCGTCGACCCCGAGGGCAGGAAGATCGGCTCGCTCGGGGAGCTCTACCTCGATGACGGCACGCAGGAGCCGAACTGGGCCACCGTCAAGACCGGCCTGTTCGGCACCTCCGAAACCTTCGTCCCGCTCGACGGCGCCAGCATCGACGGTGACGACATCCGCGTCCCCTACACCAAGGACCAGGTTAAGGACGCCCCGCGCATCGACCCGGACGGGCAGCTGAGCGAGGACGAGGAGGACCGGCTGTACCGGCACTACGGCCTGGCCGGGACGGGCACCTACGGTGGCGGCTATGCCGGGACCGAAGGGACCGCAGGCACCGCCGGTTACGCGGACACCGCCGCCGGCACCCCGGGCTATGACACCTCCGGTCCCACCACCGATGACGCGATGACCCGCTCCGAGGAGCAGCTGCACGTCGGCACCGAATCCCGGGAAACCGGCCGGGCCCGGCTGCGCAAGTACATCGTGACCGAGAACGTCACGAAAACGGTGCCGGTCCAGCGCGAGGAGGTCCGCCTCGAGCGCGAGCCCATCACCGACGCCAACCGGGACGCGGCCCTCTCCGGCCCCGACCTGACCGAGGCCGAACACGAGGTCACCCTGCACGAGGAACGCCCCGTGGTGCAGAAGGAAACCGTCCCGGTCGAACGGGTCCGGCTGGAGACCGACACCGTCACCGACCAGGAGACCGTCTCCGCGGACGTGCGCAAGGAACAGATCGAGGCCGACGACGACACCCGCCGCCGGCGCTGACCTCGAAGGTGCTTACTGGGAGAGGAAGGGCGGGTGCCCTTCCTCTCCCAGCCGCACTCCCTCCAGAAGGATGCATCCATGGCGCAAGATCCGACCGCACCCGACACCCCGCCGCGTGAAACCCCTGAGCCCAAGACGGCAGGGCCTGCCGGCACCCCAAGCCCAGCTACACGACGGGCCACGCGCGCCGGGATGCTCTGGACTGCCACCGTCGGCGCGCTGGTGCTGCTGATTCTGCTCATTGTCTTCATTGCCCAGAACCAGCACACCGTCCCGCTGCACTATTTCGCCTTCGATGGTCAGGTCTCCCTCGGCCTGGCCCTGTTCATTGCCGCCGTCATCGGCGGCGTCCTGGTTGCCATCGCGGGGGCGGCACGGATCATCCAGCTGCGCCTGCAGGCGCGGTTCGAACAGCACCGGCGGGCGCGGTAGGCAGCCGCATGCGGCCCTGAAAGCCGTTGGAGCCGCAGATTCCGGCGGACCCCGGGCCTTATGCCCGGGAGAACTCGCTCGCCGCTGCGACCTGTTCCGGGCTCGGGCGCATGCCCGTGTAGAGCACGAACTGTTCTGCTGCCTGCAGCGCGATGACCTCGGCACCGGTGATCACCGGCTTGCCGGCGGCCCGGGCGGCCGTGATCAGCGGAGTTTCGGCGGGGAACGCGACGACGTCGAACACGGTCTGCGCGCCGGCTACCGTTTCCAGGTCAAAGGACAGCGCGTCCTCCTCCGCGCCGGCCATGCCCAGCGGGGTGACATTGATCAGCAGCTCCGCTGCGGCTTCCCCGGCGCCGGGCTGCCAGTCGAAGCCGTAAAGGTCGGCCAGCCTGCGGCCGGTCCCCTCGTTGCGGGCAACAACGGTCACCTCGCTGAACCCGGCGTCCTTCAGCGCCGCCGCCACCGCCTTGGCCATGCCGCCGGAACCGCGCAGCATCACCGTCGAATCGGCAGGCACCCCATGCTGTTCCAGCAGGCTGGCGACCGCCAGGTAGTCGGTGTTGTACGCGGTCAGCACGCCGTCGTCGTTGACAATCGTGTTCACCGAGTCGATCGCGGCAGCGGAGGCATCCATCCGGTCCACCAGCGCGATCACGTCATCCTTGAACGGCATGGACACCGAGCAGCCGCGGATCCCCAGCGCCCGCACGCCCCCGATCGCCGCCGGCAGGTCAGTGGTGGTGAAGGCCTTGTAGATGAAGTTCAGGCCCAGCTCGTCATAGAGGTAGTTGTGGAAGCGCGTGCCGATGTTGCTCGGGCGTCCGGCGAGCGAAATGCACAGGGTCATGTCTTTGTTCAGGATCGGCACGGTCCAAGGCTACACGCGGCGCCGTCCCCTCAGCTGGGGCGGTAGTACCGGTCCAGGAGCTGCCGGTCGATGCCCTTGCGGCGCGCCTGGCGGGCCAGCAGCGTCAGGAGCGGTGCCATCAGCCGGGACCGGCCGGCAGGATGGATGTCGGACTCCACGAGGATCAGCGCGCCGTGGAAAAGGTTCTTCGGCCGCCCGTCCGGGTGGGTCAGCCCGGCGGTGGCCATGTTTTGGAGCGTGACCAGCCACTTCTCGAAACCGGGATGGGCGGGACGGACTTCCAGGAGGAACTGCAGGGTCCGCGACCCGGCGCTCAGCCACTGGTGCACCACTTTCGGCGGCACCAGGACGTCCTCACCGGCCTCGACCCGGACGTCCCGGCCACCGACCCGACCGGTGAGGGTGCCCTCGAGCATGTGGATGCTCTCGGAGTAGAGCGTGTGGTAGTGCGGGAAAACCTCGATCCCCGGCTCATACTCGGCGTACAGCAGGCTGTACTCCCCGCCGGTCTCCTGGCCGGTACGGAGCCAGGTCAGCGCCGTACCCTGTCCGGTGTCCCGGTAGGTCGACCGGCCCGTGCGCATCTCGGCGATCTGGTCTGCAGTCCATTTCATGGCTACCACCCCGGCAGCATGCTACTCCCGGCGGCCCGGAATGTCCCGCATCCGTGTGGCCGTCAGTCCGGCATCACCAGCGTGCGCAGGTCCAGCTGCCGCAGCACCCGGCCCGCCACCTCCGGATTCATGTCCCGCTCGTTCCGCGCCGCCAGCACCTCGTGACGGGCCGCTGAAATCAGGCATATCGCCGCAAGTTCGATCAGTGAGTCCAGATCTCCAGCGCAAATAACAAGCACAGTCCTGCAGCCGCGGCGAGACAAAAAGACGCGTTCGTAACCCGACTAAGCGCCGTTGATGACCGAGGACTGCTGGGGGCGGTTGATACCTGAAGGCTGCCGGACGCTGTTGATACCTGCAGCCCACTGGTCGAGGGGGCCAGATACCGGGCCTCCAACGGGCCAAATGCGGCCCGCGTTGATTTCACGATTGCATAACCCATGGCAAAGTTGACGCCACCGCGGATAGCAGCACCAACCCCAAAGGGGATCACGCGGCCCAGCACTGTGATGCCTTGCCTGGTTCCATATCGGGTGACGAAATCGACGCCGAGGACTTTGTTGATCTGTCTGATGGTGGACAAAGGAACGGAATTCACCGCTGCCCTTGCCCAATGCTTCCCCGTACGGCCAGCCACACTGCCGACAACCCTGTCTGCGCTCCGACCCAGAAGAATTCCCAGCACAAGGGTGCGCTTTCGCTCGAGTTCCTGAATCTTGATTTGATGGACTTCTGCTGTTGCAAGGATGTAGAAGACGGCGGCACCGAGGGCGGCGAGAGATTCTCCAGCAGTCAGCGCCATACCGATTCCCGTTCCAGCACCCGGGGCAGCCGCGCTGCCGCCCACGGCTGTACCGGTGGAGGTTGTCATGGCCAGAAAGCGCTTCTCAAGCTTCGTCAGGAGCTCCTGAGGCGAGGCATCAGGGTCCTTCGTCCGTAGTCGTTGAACGAAGTCGGCAGCTGCAGGAGCCTGAATACGGAGCGCCGTATCTATGGCAGCCAAGATGGAATTCTGCTTAATTGCCTTGGTCCCATCTCCCACGTCTGTGGATTGATCCGCAGGCCCTCGCTTCCGCATCATAGACCCCCATCCAGATTCGGCAACTTACGATCGCCCTACTGTAATTCCGAGAGCTTGGACATTTCTGGCAACAGCTCCGAATGCTCCATCAGTGACATTGTTTCGGCCAAAATAGGACGCAGGCGGTCGTTTGGGGTGAACGGCTGCCGTCCCTAAGCGGCTTAGTCCGGCATCACCAGCGTGCGCAGGTCCAGCTGCCGCAGCACCCGGTCCGCCACCTCAGGATCCGTGTCCGGCTCGTTCCGCGCCGCCAGCACCTCCTGGCGCGCCGCCGCCAGCGCGATCGTCTGCACCGCCGCCAGCAGTTCCCGCTCTTCATCGCGCGGCTTCCGCCTGGGCCCGGCCGGCACCGCGCCCAGCAGTTCTGCCCTCAGCCGCTTCATCCGGGCCTTGACCAGCTCCACCTTGTCCTCGGGCAGGTCCTGGAGCACATCCGAATCCTGCAGCGCCGCCACGGCCGCCTCCTGCGCCCGGCCGGCCAGCACCACCGCGGCCTCCCGCTCCTCCGCCCCGGTGGCCTGGGCCCCGAGCACCTTCATCAGCCACGGCAGGGTCAGCCCCGGCAGCACCAGCGTCACCAGCAGCACCGCGCAAGCAATCACCGTGATCTCCTGCCGCGGCGCGAATTCCGCGCCGTCGGCCAGCGTCGCAGGCATGGACAGCGCCAGCGCCAGCGTGGCCAGCCCGCGCATCCCGCACCAGGACAGGATCAGCACGTCCTTCCACGACGTCGGCGGCAACACCCCTTCCCGCCGGCGCCCGATCCACATCGCCAGCGCCATCCAGCCGAACCGCACCGCGACGACGATCGCGCACACCGCCGCGGCCATGCCCGCCATGCCGAAGACGGCAGTGCCCTCTTCCTGGATCACCTCGCGCATCTCCAGCCCCATCAGGCCGAACGCCAGACCCGTGGCCAGCATCTCCACCACGTCCCAGAACGCCGTGCGCGTGATCCGCTCCCCCGCGTCCTGCGGCCGCGCCCGGCGCTTGATTTCCAGCGCCGTGACGACGACGGCGACGACGCCGGAGGCGTGCAGCTGCTCGGCCAGGATGTAGACGGCGAACGGCATCACCAGCGTGATGGCGCTGCGCGCCACCAGCGAATGGACAAAGTGCGTGACCATCCCGGTCAGCCAGCCCATCCCGTAGCCCAGCGCGGCCGCGATGACAGCCCCGACTAGGAACTGCAGCAGCAGTCCGCTGCCCACCTCGGTCTCGGTGACCGCGGCGGCCGCCGCCGCCTGGAAGATCACGATCGCCGCGGCGTCGTTGAACAGGCCCTCGCTCTGCAGCGTGGTCAGCAGCCGGCGCGGCATGTGCACTCGGCCCGCCACCGACTCCACCGCCACCGGGTCCGGCGGCGCCACCATCGCCCCCAGCGCGATCGCCGCCGGAATCCCGATCCCCGGGATCAACAGCCACGCGGCACCGGCCACCAGGGCCACCGTCACCACCACCAGCGCGACGGCGAACATCACGATGGTGCGCCAGCGGATCCGGAACACCGCCCAGGAACTGCGCTGCGCCGTGGCGAACAGCAGCGGCGGCAGGAACAGCGGCAGGATCAGCTCCGGCTCAATGTGGGCCTGCGGGAACCCCGGAATGAACGTCAGCGCCACCGCCAGCAGCAGCATCAGCACCGGATACGGCAGCCGCAGCCGCTCCCCCAGGCCCACGGCCAGCACGGTGGAAAAGAGCAGTCCGACGATGAGCGCAAGCTGGTCCATAGGCATGGCCTCCTAGGGGTGTGGCAGGGGGTGCCTTCTAGGGTATCGGGGGTGGCTGGGAGGTTGCTGCAGAAGTCAGATGAATGCCGAACTGCCACACCCACTTAGTATCAGTGCATGGAACTGAACACGATAATTCCGCCAGCACTTTCGGTCATCGGGGTCGCCATAGGAGCCTTGGTTGGGCTGATTGGGGTGAACATGACTCAGAAACACACCTCAGCACGGGAATTCCGCTTACGCCTGTGGGAACTAAGGTCCCAGACATATGTCGATTTACTGGGATGGACGGGCTGGGTAGAACACTGGTATATCGCAGGACGTCCCGACAAATATGAACGCCCTCATACTGTTGATATGGCCCGGATCGCTGCGCGCCTACGTGCCTTTGACGACAAAGCAACTGGGGACAAAGCAAGCAGGCTACTAGAAGAACTAATTCCTTACGTTAGTCGACAAGATATTTCCGACCATCAGCCGCCTCCAGTTAGAATACGCGAACTGGCTCGGGAACTGACGGAACGTGCGCGCTGGCGACTTGCGTCAGAATCGTTCGACAGTGCGCAGAATTTCTAGAAAACCGTACACATGCTCAGGCGATTGATTACTATAGCAGGTCATTACCTAGCCACAGCTGCTGAATCTGAATAAATGTCAGTCGGCATTGGTCGATGCAGCTTCCAGTGAATCGCAATCGGTTTCTCACCCGAGTGCTGTACGTAATCGACTTGTCCCAAGCAGATGAATGGCATAGTCACCCCGAAGTCGTTCTCAGCTCTTTCTCGAGTGAGCAGAATGATCCGGGAACCGTGACCCTTGCGATCCAGGTAACGCCGGCCTACAGGGCTCTTTGGCGATGTAGCGTTCTGGGACTCCCAGTGAAATAGATCTGTGCTTACTGCATAGTCCCGGTAATTAGTCGTAATCGAATGACGCTTCTGATCTTTCTTGATCGTCACGAAGAGCGCGTCCGTCTGTTCCGGGGCACACCATGCAACGCCTCCTGTGAGTATGAACTTTCTATCAGCGTCTCGTTCAAGTGATTTGCGTCCCAACGCTGCCAGCACTTCGTTCGGCCCGTACGTCCCATGTGAGTAGAGCGGAACATGGTTCAATCCTTGCCCCAGCCCCTTAGGCATATGCCGGGCAGCCTGGAGGCCGAGCTTCATCAGCTGACTGATCTCGGAGCAGGCATAGGGATAGGCACGCAACTGCTCGAAACCGTGGTCGTACTTTTCAAATCCTCCCCCCTCAGGCCACAGGGTAAAGAACAGCATCCGCGCCAGGATCTTCTGCCGCTCCCCCAAGTTCTCATAGGACGGAGCATCCGGGGAAACGAGCGATGTATACACTTCAGCCCGTTCCGGATCATCTACGTGCAGCAGCGCTGTCATCTTCTTGAGTACCAGTTGCTCCTCGAAAATTGACCGGTCCTCGCGCAGGACGGAGGGCATACCGGTCTCAATCAGCCCTGCCTCGCGGATCAGCGAAGTCCAGGAGTCACCGGTCTTCCGATATACCTCGGTGAGGTCCCGCCCGGACTCGCGCAGGTAGTCCTCCAGCAGCACCTCAGCGTGCGAGCGCACATCGGCGACCAGTTGTTTACGGTTGAAGCGAAGCTGCGTCTTGATGTTGTCCAGCACGGTCTGCTGTGCCACCCGGTCCAGGATGACCTGGCAGCCGGAGGGCAGCAGCGGGAACTCATCCTCGATCTGCTTGACTAGTCCCGCCCGGCTGGTTCCCGTCAGCGCACGGAACTTCGGGTCAAAACGGAATTCGCGGCGCTGCTGGCCGATGAAATCCAGAACGGTGAGCACTGCCTTGTCCTCAGCCCGCCGAAGGCCGCGGCCGAGCTGCTGCAGGAAGATCGTTGAGCTCTGCGTCGGACGCAGCAACAGGATCGTGTCCACTTCCGGCACGTCCAGGCCTTCGTTGAATAGGTCGACGGCGAAGATGCAGCTGATCTCCTTGCTGCGCAGCCTAGCCAGGGCCGCAGCCCGGTCGTCGCTGTTCGTATCGCCCGAGACGGCCACGGACGTGATGCCGGCACGGTTGAACACTTCGGACATGTAGCGCGCATGCTGGACCGAGACGCAGAAGCCGATGGCCCGCATTTCCCTGGTACTGAGCACCTTGTCGCGCAGTTCCTTGATCACCTTGGCCGCACGGGCGTGGTTGCCCGTGTACAAGATGCTCAAGGCCTCGACGTCGTAGTTGCCGCGTTTCCATTCCACCTGGCTTAGGTCAACGTCGTCGGCCAGTCCGAAGTAGTGGAACGGCACCAGCAGATCCGCGTCGAGCGCATCCCAAAGCCGCAGCTCGCTGGCCGTTCGGCCACCGAAAAACTCGTCGGCAACATTGACGCCGTCGCCGCGCTCCGGCGTGGCTGTCAGACCGAGCAATTCCTGCGGGCGGAGATGGTCGATGATCTTCCGGTAGGTCGGAGCATCGGCGTGGTGGAACTCGTCGATGACGACGACGTCGAAATGGTCCGGTTCGATTTGCTCAATGCCCTTCGACGCCAGCGACTGGACGCTGGCGAAGACGTGGTTCCACCGGGTTGGCTTGTGCTCGCCGACATACAACTCACCGAACGAACCGCTCTGCATGACCGCGCGATAGGTTCGTAGGGACTGTTCCAGAATCTCCTTGCGATGAGCGACGAACAGGAGTCTCAGCTGATGTCCGGCGTCGTCGCACAGCCGCTTGTAATCCAGGGCTGCCAACACAGTCTTGCCGGTGCCCGTGGCGGCGACGATCAAGTTTCGATGGTGTCCCTGGACTGCCCGGGCCGCTTCCAGTTCCTCAAGCATCTCCGCCTGGTGCAGATGCGGCTGCACCTCGAGGCCGGTCTCCCCCATCGGCTGCATGGCGGTAGTGCCGCCGTTACGCTCCAGGGCGGCGTCGAGCCGTTCCCAGTCCGTGTCCGGGTTGTAGGGAACGAAAGCGCGCTGTTCCCAATAGCTGTCGAAAGTCACCTGGAACTTGTTCAACAGCGCGGGAGTAGCCACTGAGGACAGCCGGACGTTCCATTCCAGACCGTCCACGAGCGCTGATCTGCTGAGGTTCGAGCTTCCGACATAAGCGGTGTTGAAACCCGTGTTGCGGCGGAACAGCCAGGCCTTTGCGTGGAGGCGCGTGGATTGGGTTTCATAGTTGATCCGAACCTCAGCTCCGTAGCGGCGGACCAGTTCGTCCACGGCGCGCCGTTCCGTCGCACCCATGTACGTCGTGGTGATCACCCGAATCCGGGCCCCACGTTCCTTCAGTTCCTCGAGGGCGCTTTCCAGCAGACGCAGGCCGTTCCAACGGATAAACGCGCAGAGCAGGTCGACCGTGTTGGCCGAGGCCATCTCCGCACGCAGTTCAGCCGCAAGGTTTGGATCGTCTTTGCCGTTCGTCAGCAGCGCCGAGTCCGAAAGCGCCGTCGTCGGCCGGCGGAGGTTTCGGCCCCGCAGCTTCTCCGGCGCGTGAAGCGAGAGTAGCTGCTGCGGGCCGTCCTTGATGGAGTCTCCGGCCTGGATGGCCTGCAGCATCCTGTTGGCCACAGCCAGGCGATCTTCCGGCTTAGCCGAGGAAAGCGTGATCCTGACCATATCGGCGATATGCCTGGCCAGGATCTCGGCGGCCTCCTCCGGATCCACCTTCTCGAAGTTCGCCTGATACTCCGGCGCCTGCTCCAGACGCCGCTCAAGTGACTCCGTATGCAGAGACTCGTACAGACCTTCAGGCAGCGAGCCTGTTGCTTCTCCCCCAATGAAAGCGTTCACCAGGCCAGGCTAATTGAGGTGAAGGACATTATTAGCCACCGACCCGGCTGATTCCCTTCGCCATCAACGATGTTGATGGCGGCTCAGGTTGGGTGGAGTGCCGCGTACTCCACCCAACCTAAGCTAGCTCCACGGCTTCAGTACTCAGCGACACTAGTCGCGGTCTTGGCTTTCCAGCATTTAGCGGCATGAAGACTTCACCCGGTTGGACCGACGACCACGCCCTCTGAATTAGTTCCCCGTCGAGAGGTAGTTCCGGACGCTTGCCCGCAGCGTCTCGGTGTGCTCGTAGATTTCCTCCAGGGAGTTGATGGGAACCCGGGTTTCGGCCTTGTTCTCGTCGAACAGTCCGATGTACTTCTGGGTCCGGTTGAAGTGCAGGCGGGCAATGGGCTTGCGGTTGTTGTCATCGAGCAGGACCGCGAAGTAGCTCTTGGCGTCACGCTGCGCGATCCGGGAGGGCTTCACTTCGCTGCACACGATAGCGCGGACGATCTGGTAGCCCTCCAGTTCCTCCAGGGTGGTTTCAAGGGCCTCCGCCTCCTCCAGGTCGCTTTCCACCACCGGCTCGCTGGTAACGGCGGCAGCGGCAACGGCATCGTCGCTGTGGGGGTAGGCCGGACCGCCGAGGGCGGTCTTCAGGCGCTCGTTCACCTGGTCGTTCAGAAACTGCTTCGTGGCCTTGGCCACCAGGGTGGTGAACTGCTCGCGGACCCGCTGGGTGAAGGCGCCCTCGTAGACCCGTGAGGTGAAGAACTTGACCCACTCGTCCTCCGGTTCCTTGAACTGCGCGGCGAGCGTCCTCTTGATCTGGCCGATGTACTTGAGCTCGCCGGCGGCGCTGATGATCGAGTCGAGGTCGAACACATCCTTGGAAAGCTTCTGCAGTTCCGGGATGAGGGTTTCGTCAATGTCGTTCAGGTCCAGGACCAGGAAGGGCTTGGCATCCATGCGATTCGGTGCGTCCAGATCGGTGAAGAACTGGTAGACCTCGCCGTTGGTCAGGATCGCAATCCGGGCGTTGGTGACGGCGAAGTAGCGGAACAGCTGCGAGGCGTGCTCGATCTTGACCGGTTCCTTGGACTTCTTGCACTCGATCAGGATCTGGACCTCGCCATTGTGCATGATGGCGTAATCGACCTTCTCGCCCTTCTTAACTCCGACGTCGGCGGTGAATTCGGGGACGACCTCCAGCGGGTTGAACACGTCGTAGCCGAGGATGGTCGAGATGAACGGCATGACGAACGCGTTCTTCGTCGCCTCCTCGGTCTCGATCGATGCCCGCTGCTGGCGCACCTTTGCCGCCAGAGCCATCAGTCTTTCCGCAAACTCCATTTGTTCCCCCTTCGTCTTTGGTTATACGCGCAACCATATCGCTGGCCAAGCCACCGTTCGTACATTGCAGTCCGGGTCGAGCAAAATGCTTTCTGCGCTGCACTGCGCCCCGGGTGGAAAGTCGCACGCGCACGGTTACGGCGTTACACAGAGCGCTGTTTTCCGGGATGACACCACTGGAGAAGAAGGTCTGGACTGTGCTGCCGAACCCACTGCTCAAGGGGATCCCGTGCCGGTTCGGGGAGGAATGATGACGCCGCACCGAGACCGTGCCTGCCCGTAGGCCATTCCGGCAAAAAGTGTCAGACCCGTCTGATATCCCTAATGTTGTCCGGTCCGGAAGTCCCTTGCCGGCCCGGACAACCCGTGGGTCATCCCCATTTCTCGGTAGCCGAGGAGGAAAAGATGGACGCAATGCCGGATCGCGCCACACTGCTAGAACTGCGTCGTCTAGGGCTGTGGCTGGAGGAGATCGCAAGGAAATACGGTGTCGAAGAGTCTGTCATCCGGGCTGCGCTCATGGCGCAGCCCGGCCAAGATGCCTGAAGTTGTAAAACCGCCCGGGAAGGAGCCGAATTCCTGACCTAAGAAATCATCCCTTCATGTGGCCTTTGCTATCAGAGATACGGCAAGCCGGGGTTTTGATAGAGAAAGCCACCCCGTACAGCGGACTCCCTGAGGCGGCATCTCGAAGCCTTCGGAGGTTAGACAGCAGGAGAAAAAGACCACCCGGTCGTCGGCGAGGACAGTACCGCTATCTGCCCACAGTGCAGCCAGGAAGCTTGCCCGTTGTCTTCGGGATGTGGGTCCCGGACCCGGACAATCGGGCGCCGAACGCCTTCATGGCAGGCTGCGTTGCCGGAGGCGATGGCCCCGTGTGACAGTGTTCTAATGGCGACTGCGGCTACGCAGGGCCGATACAGGCATAAGCCAAGAGCGTCCCCACCCGTTCCAGGACTTTGTCATGCCCCACCCGCCCGAACAAACCGCACGTGCGCCACGGCGTCGGACGGAGTGAACTCGGCCAGCTCCAGCCCCTCCGGTCCGCCGTCGAGGTTCTCGAACAGCTGCTCCCCGCCGCCCAGCAGGATCGGCACCACGGCCAGGTGCAGGTCATCGACCAGCCCGGCCTTAAGGTACTGCTGGACGGTCGCCGCCCCGCCGCCGAGCCTCACGTCCTGCCCGCCCGCCGCGGCGAAGGCCTGTTCGAGCGCGACTTGGATGCCGTCGGTGACGAAGTTGAAGACCGTCCCGCCCTCCATCGTGACCGGGGACCGCGGGAACCGGGTGAGGACGAACACCGGATGGTGGAAGGGCGGGTTGTCTCCCCACCAGCCCTTCCATTCGCTGCCGTTCCACGCGCCACGGACGGGACCGAACATGTTGCGCCCCATGATTGTGGCGCCGATTCCCTGCTCCCCGCGCTCCAGGAAGTCGTTGTCGACGCCGGTGCTGCCACCGTCTTCGCCCATCATGCGACGGCCGAAGGCGGTGGTGAAGATCCAGTCGTGCAGGCTTTCCCCGCCCACGCCCAGCGGATTCTCGACGCTCTGATGTGGACCGGCTCCGTAACCGTCGATGGACACGGCGAAATTGTGGACCCGCAACTTAGGCATCCAGTACCCCTCTCCTACGGTCCGGCGGTGGGCCGAACCTGACAGTCATTCGTGGAAGAACCCGATGAGGAACGGCACGAGGGCCTCGGGCGGCACGTCGTGGCCGTGCCCGGGAATGACGCCCTGGTGACCGTCCTTGACCGAGGTAGCCACGGCCGCCGCCGAGGCTACTGCCCAGTCCGGGCTGGCGTCCCCGTACAGGGCGAGCACCGGGGCGGTGATGCTGCCAAAACGTTCCTCCGGCACGACGCCGTCCGCCTCCAAGGTCAGGTCGTAGTGCAGCGTCGGGGCCAGGGCCACCACTGCCGGCCACCACGGCTCCTGCTTCACCCGCTCGTCGAAGCGGACGCCGGCGTGCCGCATGAAGGCCTCCACCGCCTGGTCCCCGTGGCCGGTGTCCGCCAAGGTCTTGACCTTGTTGGCGAAGACCTCCCACGGTTCGTCCCTGACGTGGTGGGTGAAGTACGGCGGCTCGTAGACGGCGATCTTGCGGACCGAGACGCCCGCCGCGGCAGCTTCCAGGCACAGGATGGCGCCCGAGGAGTGCCCGTAGAGGTGCACCGGTCCGCCGGCGGCGTCGGCGAGCGCCCGCAGGTCCTCGATCTCGCGGTCGACGGCGTAGGGCGGGGTATCGGTGCTGTCGCCGCGTCCGCGGCGGTCGTAGGTGATGACCGTGAAGTCCCCGGCCAGCGGCGGCACCAAGGCCGCTGCCGACTGGCGGTTGTTCAGCGCCCCGCCCACGATGACGAGCGGGGCGCCGCTGCCGGCCTGCTCGTAGGCGATGGTGGTGCCGTCGGCTGACTGGACGGTCTGGACCATGGCGTTCTCCTGCAGGCTCGGAGCCGGTGGATGTTCCCCTTGTACTCCGGGACGGTCCGCCCTGCAAGGGTCCGGGGCCAGGTTCAGCCCGGGCCCTCCGGTATTCCAACCTGCGCGGCGAGTTGCCGGATCACGAGCTCGAAGTATGCGGCCGGGTCGGTGAACGTGCCCCGCCCATACTGGCCGAAGACTTCGAAATTGACGGCGCCGAACAGGCCCGACCAGACCGTGATCCCGCGGGCGAGCAGCTGCACCGGAATAGTGAGTCCGTACTCGCGGCGTATGGTCTCCAGGTCCGCGGCCAATTGGGCCGGCAGCCTGCCCCCGGGCCCCGCCCCGTCGTCGTCCGCGGAGCCTCCGCCCTGGACGGCCCAGGCCTGCTCGAGGATCCCGGCCAGCCGCGCCACCACGCGGGTTCCGGGGGCGGTGGTCTGCTCGGCGGGTGCGTGGTAGCCGGGCACGGGTGCACCGAACAGCAGCCCGTACCGCGCCGGCTCGGCCAGGGCCCACTCGCGCACGGCGCGGGCGAGCGCGGCGAAGCGTTCGAACGGCGTCCCGGGGGCAGCGTCGACGGCGGCATCCACCCGGTCGCCCAGTTCGGTGTAGGCCTCGACCACCAGCAGGGTCAGCAGCTCGTCGCGGCTGGCGACATACCGGTAGACGGCGGAGGACACCACGCCCAGTTCGCGGGCGACGGCGCGCAGGGACAGCGCGGCCGCCCCCTCCTTGGCGAGCTGCTCCCGACCGATCCGCAGGATTTCGGCGATCGTGCGTTGCCGGGCCTGTTCGCGCGGGGTCGGTGTCTTTGCCATGGGTCCATCACACACCCCGAAGAGAGCAGCGTCAACTTTTGTGAGCAGTGCTCTTGACAGGCAGGGCCGTCAGTCTCAGACTCATATTCGAGAGCACCGCTCACGATTTACCGAAATCTCGGACCCCACCCAGCCCAAAGGAGGACGTCATGTCCCAGCACTACCTCGTCACCGGAGCCGGCCCAGTCGGTTCCACCGTCGCCCTCCAGCTCGTCGACACCGGGCACACCGTCACCCTGGCCAGCCGTTCCGGCAGCGGCCCGGACCATCCCCGCATCCACCGGATCCAGGCCGACGCCATGGACGCAGCCCGGCTGGAAGCCGCAATGGATGATGCAGCAGCCGTCTTCCACTGCATCCACGCTCCCTACACCGCCAAGGCCTGGCGGGAGGTCCTGCCACGCGCCGAGCAACTGGTCCTGGACGCGGCCGGACGCCAGGGCATTCCCGTGGTCTTCCCCGAGAGCCTCTACTCCTACTCGGAGCCGCAGCTGACCATGCGCGAGGATTCACCGCGCCGGGCCTCCGGGGGCAAGCGGGGCGTGCGCACCGCCCTGCTCGAGGCGCGGGCCGCTGCGGCCGCGGACACGGTCAGTGTGGTCGCCGCGGATTTCTACGGACCGTTCGCGATGAACGCCCACGCCGGCGAGCACATGCTCAGTGCCGTCTTCGGCGGCCGGCGCCTGGCCGCCGTCGGCAATCCCGATGCGCCGCATTCCTTTACCTACGTCCCGGACCTCGCGGCCGCGATGATCCGCGCGGCCCAGCGGCCGGAGCTGTGGAACCGGGTGCTGCACGCCCCCACCGCCCCGACCACGCAGCGGGCGATGGTGGAAGCCTACGCCCGCGCCGCCGGCCTGCCGGCGCCTAAGGTTTCGGGCATCCCGGGCTGGGTGCTGCGCGTCCTGGGAGCTGCCAGCCGCGACATGCGCGAGCTGGCCGAGGTTGCCTACCAGTTCGACGCCCCGTTCGTGATGGACTCGACGCGCAGCGAGGCCGAGCTCGGCCTCTCCCCCACGCCGCTGGCCGAGGGCGCTGCCGCCACGGTCGCCTGGTGGCGGAACCGCCAGCCCGTCCCGGCAGCCTGAGTCCTGCCGCCGCCACTGCGCGCCGGCCGGGATCTGCCATTTCCGCCGGGCCGTCACTCCGGTGCCACCCGGTGAAACATCCGGATCCTGTCACCTGCCCGTGGTACAACCGAACCAGTGGCCCACCTGCTTCCGGAGCACCGCCGCACCGGGAACTCATCGTTTGGGGGATGAATGAGAGTTGAATTCGGCTGGTTCCTGGACCGTGCTCCGTGGGCCTTCCAGTCCCCCGGGCTGAACGCGGTCCGGGTGGGGCGGGAAGGGCTGACCAAGCTGCTCCAGACCCGTCTGGGCACCACCCGGCCCGAACTGCCGGATTCCTACGTGACACGCGTACAGCAGTACCTGGCACGGCTGCAGGCGGCGGACACCCCCGATTCGTGGTTCCACGGCTCGTTCGAGGTGGATCCGTGGTCCACGGCGCAGGAACTGCTGCGGGCCCGCGACGAACTGGTGGCCAACGGCTGGGACGGGACCCTGCCGGACGGGAAAGTCTCCGAACTGATGCGCTGCCTGGCGGAGCTGGAACGGGCCGGGCTGCCGCTGGACCCGGCCCTGGTGGATGATATTGCCGCGCTGCCCGACGCGCTGGACTCGCCGCTGCCGCTGGGCATCGAGGTGATCGAGCTGCAGCATCCCCTCGGCACGCTGCCGGAGATCTGGCGGCGGATCCTGGCGAAGCTGGAGTCCCGGGGCGTGCGGATCATCGAACCTGAGAACGGATTCCGGCAGCCTCCGCGGATCACGGTGCTGGAGGCCGAGACCGAGTGGGAGGCGGCCGAGCACGCCGCCCGCTGGCTGGCGGCCGGCGGCGCCGAAAGAGCGGCAGTAAGCGCCGGCACCGCCGTCGTCGCTTCGCAGCCGACCGGCGTGCTGGACCAGCATCTGGCCGGGCACGGCCTGCCGCGGCTCGGCGTGGGCAGCAAGTCCGCATGGCGGGCGCAGGACCAGATCATCCCGCTGTTCCTGGAGGTCATCTGGGGCCCGGTCAATGTGCAGCTGCTGGGCGAGTTCCTCTCCCTGCCGGTGTACCCGGGCCCGGTGCGGGCCAAGGCGGCCCGGGCGCTCCAGAAGGCGCTGGCCGAGGAGCCGGGCACCGGCGGCCCGGCCTGGCAGCAGGCCCTCCAGGAGATCGCCGGGGAAGCCGAGCTTGGTCCGGAGCTGGCCGCTGAGCTGGACGGCCTGTTCTCCACCGGCCTGCTGCTGGAGGACAGCAACGTTTCCGGCGCCGAGCTCGCCGGCAAATGCGAATGGCTGGCCGGGCGCCTCGCGGCCCTGGTCCCGGTCAACGAACCGCTGGCCACGACGGCGGACCAGCTGAAGACGCTGCTCACACTGGTCTCCGGCCTGCCGCGGGTCTCCCGACGGGACCTGCGCCGGATGGCCGCCTCCGTGGTCGCGGAGACCTCCAGCCCGCTGGCCGCGGCCGAGGCGGCGCCGTGGCTGCGGCTGAACCACCTCAACGAACTGATGGACGACGTCGAGGACGTGCTGTGGTGGGGTTTCCAGGCCGGCACCATCTCCCCCGGCCGCCGCTGGGACGACGGCGACCGGCAGGCGCTGGCGGGCATCGGCGTCGAGCTTCCCTCGGCCGAAAGCCTCGCGGCCCTCACCGTGGCCCAGACGCTGGCCGCCGCGCGCCGCTGCCGGAACCTGCTGATCGTCCAGGTCCGCCAGCAGGACGGCGAGCGCGTGGACGGCAATCCGCTGCTCGAGGCCCTGGTCGCCGACCAGCCCGGGCAGACCGGCGAGGACGGCACGCCGCTGTCCATCGCGGACCGGGTCAAGGCCCGCAAGGTAGCGCCGGAGACCCTGCTCGAGGGTGATACCTGGCAGCTGGCCGGCCGGCAGGCCCGGCTGGTGCCGGTGCCAGCCTGTGAAACCACGGTGCCGCCGTCGTCCTTCGATCTTGGCCCGCGCCCGGACCTGGCCCCGGAGAAGCTCTCCTTCAGCCAGCTGTCCACCCTGATCGGCTGTGCGCTGGCCTGGGTGCTGGAGAAGAAGGCCAGGCTCCGGGTGGCGGAGGCGGACGAGGTGCCCACGGGCAACCGGATGATCGGTACCTTCACCCACAAGGTGGTCGAGGAGCTGCACCGGGACCTGCAGCAGGCGCACCGGGCGGTGCCGGTGCCCGAGGAGATCGACGCGAAGATCGACCTGCTGCTGCCGCGGATGGCCTCGGAGCTGCTGCTGCCGGGCCAGCAGAGCCGGCTGAAGCACCTGCGCGTCATTGTGCAGGAGTCGGTGCTGAAGTTCTTCAGCACGCTGAGCAAGGCCGGTGTCGCCATCCAGGCGATGGAGCAGGACTTCGAGAAGCCGCTGGTCCTGGACGTGGACGGCACCGAAGTGACCGTCCCCGTGACCGGCAAGGCCGACGTCGTCGGGATCGATACCGAGGGCCGGCGCGTGGTGGTGGACCTGAAGTGGAGCAACCGGGACAAGTACCGGGTGGCCGAGGTGCGCGAGGGCAAGGCCGTGCAGCTGGCGCTGTACCAGTGGGCGCTCGACGACGACGGCGCGGCACCGGAGGCGCCGACCGCCTACTACCTGCTCAAGCAGGGAACGTTCGCCTCCACGCATGCCGCCTTCGGCAATCCGCTGGAGGCGGCCCAGCCGCCGGCGATGCTGTGGCAGAAGACCGTGGCGGCGGCGTCGTTCACGGTCACCGAAGTGGTCAACGGCCGGATCACCGCCGGTCCGCGGCTCGATGCCGAACTGGCCGCCGCGGGCGAGCCGTACGGTGAGGAACTGGCCGAAGCGGAGGGCCGGCACTACGGGAAACCGCCGTGCAATTTCTGCAACTTCACCACGCTGTGCGGACTCAAGGGGGACTTTTCGTGAACGCGCTGGAGAACGTCACCATGGTGTCCGCCAGCGCGGGCACTGGCAAGACCTACACCCTGACCCGGATCATCGCCGAAAAGATCGCCGCAGGCGTGCCGGCCTCGGGCATCATGGCCACCACCTTCACCAAAAAGGCCGCCGGCGAGCTGCGCGAGCGCATTGCCGCCAAGCTGCTGGACGCCCCGGACGGCAGCCAGGACCCGGTCCGGCTGCGCAATGCCGCGCAGCAGCTGTCCGTGAGCCTGATCGGCACGGTCAACAGCGTCTGCGGCCGGCTGCTGACCGAATACGCGATCGATGCCGGCCTCTCCCCCGCCCTGGACGTGATCGCCGAGGAGGAGCAGGCGGCCCTGTTCCGGCTGGCCACCGACGGGGTGCTCGCCGAGTACTCGGACCGGATCCTGCCGGCCGCCCGGCGGCTGAGCCAGCTCGACGACGACGGCGGCTGGGACGCCACCGTGCGCCGGATCTGCGACGCGGCACGGAACAACATGCTTTCCCCGGCGGATTTGGCTGGCTGCGGGGAGCGGTCCTGGGAAGGGTTCCGCCAGCTGCTGGACGAGCCGGCGGAGACCGACGAGCGGGCGGAGTGGCTGCGGCAGTTCAGGCAGCTGCTGCCCGGACTGGTCTCCGCGGCACGGACCGGGGTGGACGCTGACGGCAAGGCGGTCAAGACCACCGCCGCCAACTTCGCGGCCAAGTGGCCGGTAGTCAACGACAGGATCTCCGCCCTCGGCGCGCCCGACAGCATTGCCTGGGAGCAGTGGCGCGGCCTGGTCCCCTCGGACAGTTCCGCCTGGATCAAGCGGCACTTCGAAGGCCCCGTCACCGCGGTCAAGGAAAACCTGCTGGCCAACCCGGCCTTCCACCACGACGTCGAGCAGTTCATTCGGCTGGTCTTCGAGTGCGCCGCCGAATGCCTGGAAACTTACAAAAATTTCAAGCGCCGGCACGGGCTGATGGACTTCGTGGACCAGGAAACCCTGGTCGTCGGGCTGGCCCGGAACAACCAGGCCTTCCGCGATTCCTTCCGGCAGCGGGTGAAGTTCCTGGTAGTGGACGAGTTCCAGGACACCAGCCCGCTCCAGCTGGAGCTGTTCCTGCAACTGGGCCGGCTGGTGGACGAATGCGTGTGGGTGGGCGATCCCAAGCAGGCGATCTACGAGTTCCGCGGCACCGACCCGGAGCTGATGAACGCCGTCGTCGCCAACGTCGACAAGACCGAGCGGCTGCACGA
The DNA here is from genome assembly GCF_012395835.1 of Arthrobacter mobilis. Lineage (GTDB taxonomy): Bacteria > Actinomycetota > Actinomycetes > Actinomycetales > Micrococcaceae > Crystallibacter > Crystallibacter mobilis. The sequence continues at coordinate 90,664 of NZ_JAAZSQ010000001.1, read as the reverse complement.
GTCCTGGCGCTCACAGCAGGCGGTGGTGGACCTGTCCAACGCCGTGTTCGAACCGGTGTTCGCCGCCGTGGGCATGCCCCGGGAAGCCGTGCACCTGGACCTGCCCTCCGCCCATGCGCACTGGCCGCAGGGCAGCCTTGAAGCCTGGCTGCGGGAGCAGCGCAAGGACGGGGACCGGCTCGCCGCCACGGCCGCCGGCGTCGCCGACCTGCTCACCCGCCGCCCGGAACTGCGGCCCGCCGACGTCGCCGTCCTGGCCCGCTCCAACGACGACGTCGCCAACCTCGCCGCCGCGCTGGACGCCCTGGGCATCCGCACCAGCCTCAATCCGAATCCGCTCTTCGCCGCCCGCGAGATCCAGCTGGCCCGGGCCGCCATGGCCTTCGTGGCCGACGCCCGGGACACCGTGGCGCTGACCGAAATCGTGGCCCTGCATCCCGGGCACGGCGCACACGCGGACTGGCAGCCCACGCTGCTCGGCGCCACCGTGCCCGACGGCATCCTCGAGACTTGGGCCCAGGACCCGGTCGCCGCCGTCCTGGCCGGGCTGCGCGAGCGCGCCGGCCGGGCCACACCCACCGAGGTGTTCGAGGAGGCTGTCAGCCTGCTGGGACTGCCCGAGCTGATCAAGTCCTGGACCATGCCGGCCACCCGGCTGCGGAACCTGGACGCCTTCCGCGCCTGCCTGAACACCTACTACGAAGCCTGCAAGGCGCTGAAGACGCCGGCCACCCTGCGCGGCTGCCTGCGCTTCCTGGCCGACGAGGAGGCGCAGGGCGCCGAGAACTCCGGCGACGACGTCGTCCACGTGATGACCTACCACAAGGCCAAGGGGCTGGAATGGCCGGTGGTGGTGCTGGAAAGCCTGGACAAAGGCCCCGGGGCCGGCGCCTTCGGCACTGCTGTTGAGCAGTCCGGCAGCTTCGACGTCAACCACCCGCTGGCCGGGCGCTGGATAAGGTTCTGGCCCAAGCCCTTCCCCTACGGCGGCTCGCCGCTGGACGAACGGGCGAAAGCCTCGGACGTGCACGCCCGCGCCGAGGAGCGCGAACGCCGGAACCTGTCCCGGCTGATGTACGTGGGCATGACCCGCTCCATCCAGACCACCGTACTGACCGCCCAGACGCCGGCGCCGAAGGGGCTGAACCTGCTGGGCGTCCCGGACCTGATCTCCTGGTCCGGCTCGGATGATGACGGCGCCATCCATGTCGCCGGCAGCGAGTCCCTGCCCGCCGGCGTCTACTCCTACGAGCCAGGCCAGCCGGCCGGCGGAGCCGGGGACACCGCCGTCGTCCGCTACACAGACGCCGCCCCGCGCATCACCGGCGTCGAATACCCGCCCGCGCGGATCCGGGCCAGCAAGGCCTCCGACGCCCCGGACGCCGCGGTCCTGGAGAAAACCCATCTCGGCGAGCGGCTCATCGAGCACGGCGCCGCCGGCTGGGACACCGTCGGCTCCGCCATCCATACCTACCTCGGCACCGCCTACGAAACCCTCTCCCCCGATGCCCAACTCGGCCTGGCCAAGCAGATCATCGACCGCTGGAACGTCGGCGAACACGTCACCGCGGACCTGCTCGTCACCGCCGGCGGGCGGCTGGCAGGGTTCCTCGCGGCCGCCTATCCCGGCGCTCCCCTGCTTCGGGAAGTGCCCATCGGCTGGCGCAATGACGCCAACCAGGTCATGGAAGGCTGGATCGACCTGCTCGTGGACACGGCGGACGGCTACGTGCTGATCGACCACAAGAGCTACCCCGGCACCGATCCCGCCGGGCACATCAAGGACAGGTACCTGGGCCAGATGGCGGCCTACCGCGAAGCGGTCCTCGCCACGACCGGCACGCCGGTGGTCGAGACGCTGATCCATCTGCCGGCGCTGGGAAAGATCTACGCACTGGCTTAGAGGTGGTTTCAATAGGGCCGGTCAGCGCGTCCGCAGAGGATCGCGTTGGCGGCCGTCGGTGTCGAAGTTGGCGGGGTCGAGCCACTTCTCGAACGCGTCGCGCACGGGCGGCCAGTCGTGGTCGGTGAGGGCGTACCAGGCGGTGTCGCGGTTGCGGCCCTTGTAGACGACCACTTGGCGGAATGTGCCTTCGTAGGTGAAGCCGAGGCGTTCGGCGGCCTTGCGGGAGGGTTCGTTGAGGCTGTCGCATTTCCACTCGTACCGGCGGTACCCGAGATCGTCGAAGGCGTACCGCATGAGCAGGAACTGCGCTTCGGTGGAGGCCGGGGTGCGCTGAAGGGCGCGGGAGAAGACGACGTACCCGACCTCGATGACCCCGTTGGCAGGGTCGTGCCGCATCAGCGAAAGGGTGCCGAGTGCACGGCCGGTGGCGTTGTCAATGACGGCGTAGTGCCGGGGGTCGCGGGTCTTCGCCGCGGCAATCGCCCAGTCGCGGTAGGACCGCGGCGTGGGGAACGGCCCGACCGGCAGGTACGTCCAGTCGCGGGCGTCGGGCGCGGCCGCGTAGGCGGCATAAAGGTCCTCGGCGTGCCGGTCGGGATCGAGAAGTTCAAGCGTGCAGTACCGTCCCGGAACCGTCACCGCATCCGGGAGCCCAGCCGGTGCCCAGTCCGGGACCGGATCACCGAGGGGCTGCCCGTACGCGTTCGTCGTCGTCATCGGGGTTCCTTCCCCGCGGCTCACGAGCTGGCCGGTGCGGCGTCGTAGGTGACCCAGTGGGTGCGGGCCGCGACCTGGTCGTAGAGCGCCTGGGCCTGGTGGTTGTCGTCCGCGGTGATCCACCGCACGACCGAGCGCCCTTCCGATCCTGCGATCCCGGTGAGCCGCTGGATCAGCGCACGCGCGGCTCCCCTGCCCCGGGCTTCGGGTGCGGTGAAGAGGTCATCGAGCCAGATGCCGACAGTGCCGGTGGAGGGGCGCGGGAAGCGGCGGTAGTGGCCGATCGCCACGATGCCGTCCGCGGACTCGGCAACCAGAGCCTGGCATTCGTGCCCGGGGTCCATGAGCCAGCCCCACACCCGCGAGACGACGTCCTCGGATTCGTCCAGGCGGTAGAAGTCGCGGTAGCCGCGGAACAGCTCGCGCCAGCGAGGTTCGTCGGAGGGATCGAGCGGACGGACGGAAACGGTCGGGGTATCAGTCATGAGCGGTGTGGATCTTTCTGGACTCTCGTAGTGGCATGCGGCGTGGGCAGCGGGGCCTGACCGGCCTTGTGCTGCCGCGCTTCCACGGTACGAACGTTTCCGGTCCGGCAGCAATGCCGGAAAAAGACCAAAAAGTTAGACCAGTAAGATGAGGATATGCGCCATGCGTTCCCGATGAACCTCGTGCTCCAGACCGCGCGGCGACCCGGGCACACCGCGCGCGAACATCTGACTGAACAGTTGCGGGCCGCGCTGCTGTCGGGGCAGGTGGCCGCACGCGATCCGCTGCCCTCAACCCGGGCCCTTGCGGCGGCGATGGGGGTCTCACGCGGCACCGCCGTCTCGGTGTACGAGGACCTGGCCGGGGAAGGGTACGTCGTCAGCGTGCCAGGCTCCGGCACCTTCGTGGCGGACGACCTCCCCGCCACCGGAGCGCAGCCCGCACCTGTCCAGCCGAAGCGGGCACGGAGGGACCACAATGCTTCCCCGCCTGACCGCGCTTCCGAGATGATCAATCTGTCGCCGGGGAGCCCGTCGACCAGCTTTCAGACGAATCGCGACTGGGTGGCGGCCTGGCGCAACGCGGTCAAACGCGAGATGCCCTCCCTTCCGCCGGCGCCTGCGGGCGATGAGGGTCTGCGTTCGCTGATCGCCGATCATCTGCGCGCCGCCCGAGGCGTGCAGTGCAGTGCCGGCGACATCGTGGTGACCGCCGGCACCAGCGACGGCCTCGGACTGCTGCTTCACGGCCTGCGCGCGGAAGGTCCGGCAGGTGCGCGTATCGCAACCGAGAACCCCGGCTATCCCACGGCGCGAAAGGTGATCACCCACCTCGGAGCAACCCCGGTCCCGATCCCGGTCAAAGACGGCGGCATGGACCCGGACGCGCTCGCCCGGGAACCGGGACCGTTCGCCGCAGTGCTGCTCACCCCGAGCCACCAGTACCCACTGGGTGGCAGGCTGCCGGTCGCGGCACGTCTGGCAATGCTCGCATGGGCGAACGACACGGGCGCAATCATCCTCGAGGACGACTACGACAGCGAGTTCCGGCACGGCGCACCATCGCTGCCCGCCATCGCCTCCCTCGACGGCGGGCACCAGGTCGCGCTGATCGGCAGCTACTCCAAGACACTCACCCCCTGGCTGCGCTGCGGCTACCTCGTGATCCCGGACCCCGGTCTGCGCGCACGGGTCCTCGATGTCCGCAAGACCCTCGGGCAGCCCGTGTCCGGTCTCATCCAGACGGCCCTCGCAGAGTTTCTGCGCAATGGCGGCCTGCGTCGTCATCTGGTCCGCGTCGGGCGGGAGTACGCACACCGGCGTTCCCTCGTCATCGCCGCTACCGCCAACCTCGCCCCGCACATCCGGCTGGACGCGATCGAGGGCGGCCTGCACGCCGCCCTCTCCTGGGAGGACGGGAAACCCGCCGAACACATCGTCACGCTCCTCGCCGAACGCGGCATCCAGGTCGCCCCACTCGGGACCTACTACCACCCCGGCACCCAGCCACGGCGGAACGGCATCGTGTTCGGCTATGGCGCTCCGACCGACCTGCAGCTGCGGCTCGCCCTGCAGGAGATCGCCACCGTCCTCAACACCGGTTAGCCACCGGGTGTCCAATGGCGACATCGACGGAGACTGGCCCGCCCCCTTCCCGGGGCGGGCCATCGCCGCACAGGGCTAGGGTGGACGTATGCGTACGGATTTCAGTCCCGAAGAACTCCCCTCCCGCGACTTCTACCGGCTGCTGACCGCCGTCGTCGTGCCCCGCCCCATCGCCTGGGTCTCGAGCACCTCCGCCGACGGCGTGGACAACCTGGCGCCGCACTCGTTCTTCACCGTGTCCTCGGTGAATCCACCGATCGTGCAGTTCACCTCCGTGGGCGAAAAGGACTCCCTGCGCAATATCGTGGCCACGGGCGAGTTCGTAGTGAACCTGGCTCCGGCCGGCCTGATCGAGGAGGTCAACGCGACGGGGACGAACTTCCCGCCGCACGTGAGCGAGTTCGACGCCGCCGGGCTGACCCGTGAGCCCAGTGCCACAGTGAAGCCGCCGCGGGTGAAGGAATCCCCCGTGGCGCTGGAGTGCAGGCTCCACCAGACGCTGGCCATGGGCGACTGCACCCTGGTGTTCGGCGTCGTCACCCATGCCGCCGTCGCCACGGAGGTGCTGGACGGCAGCCACCCGCGCATCGACCAACTGGAGCCGCTGTCGCGGCTGGGCCTGGATGAGTGGGCCACGCTGGGCGACATCCATGAGCTCCAGCGCATCCGGCAGGCCGACTGGCCGGGCCCGTTCAAGCCGAAGACCGGCGAGCAGGACTCCTAGGACAAAGAAAGCGGGTGTCCGGACAGATTGTCCGGACACCCGCTTTCTCCGCATTAAGTTCCCGGCGCTTAGCCGATGCCCAGCTGGACGAAGACGAACCAGACGAGCAGCGGAACGATGCCGATCATGGCGATCGCCCAGAGCAGCAGCGCCCGGAAGAACAGGCGCTCGTCCTTCGGCTGCGCGCTGGCCATGAGCAGGGCGCCGCTGGTGGACATCGGGCTGACGTCCACCACGGAGGAGCTGATGGCGATGGCGGTCACGACGCCGATGGGCGTCAGCAGCGGATCCATGGCGATCGGGGTGACGATCGGGCTGATCACGCCCAGGGTCCCGGTGGTGGAGGCAAAGGCGGAGACGATACCGACGACGTAGCTGGTGATCAGGGCGGCCACGGAGCTGTTGCCCAGGCTCGCGATGCCGGCCTGCAGTTCTTCCAGCGCGCCCATCGCCTCGAGCATGCCCACATAAGTGACGATGCCGGTGACCAGGATGATGGCCGACCAGGGCATGCTCTCCACGGCGGGCTTCTGCACGCCGGGATCGACGATGATCAGGGCCAGGGCGATGACCAGGGACGCCACGCCGACATCCAGGCCCGCAACGGTGGTCAGGACCAGGAGCGCGCCCAGACCTGCCAGGGTCAGCAGCCGGATCGGCGTGACGGCGACCTTCTCCGGCGCCGTCTTGACCACGGTGGCGGGCGGCGCCGGTGCCGTGGCCACCGCCGTCGCGGTGCCGCCGCCGGTGTGGGGCACGCCGGCGCCGCCCAGGGAGGGGGCCGTCCCCGCAGGACCGGTTTTGGTCCCCTCCTGCCGCGCTGCCCGCCGCTTCATGATGGCTTGGACCAGGACGTAGGCGACGATGGCGAGCACCGCGTTGAAAACAAAGCAGTACACGTACAGCTTCAACGAATCCTGCGAGGCACCGGCGTCGTCGAGCATGACGTTCGCCAGCACGCCGAACGGGTTCACCGGCGAGAACGCACCGGCGTTGGCGCCCTGGACGATCACCAGGCCCATGGCCAGGGTGCTGATGCCGAACCGGGTTCCCAGGGCCAGGGCCACGGGGGCCACGATCGCGATGGCGGCCGGGGTGAAGGCACCGGCCGAGGCCAGGGCGGCCGTGAGCAGGAACATCAGCACGGGCACCAGGAATTTCCGGTTCCCGGCCAGCCGTTCAGCCCAGTAGGCCAGCAGGTCGATCGTGCCATTGATCCGAACGATCGCGAAGAGCAGGGTCGCGCCGACGAGGATGAAGAACAGTCCGGCGGGGAACTGCCCGATGACCTCCTTGATCGGCATCCCCGCGACCAGGGTTCCGACGCCGAAGGCCGCCACCGTGGCCATGAGCCCGGCGTTGATCCGGGTGAAGGAGCCTATCGCGAAGGCCGCGATGAGGACGATGAAAGCGATGAGGGAAAGCGACACAACGGCACCCCTTTAGATCCGGGTGGGCAGCTTGCTGCCGGCACCGGCCAGCAGGCTGCCGGCGCCGGGGATGGACGGTTCGTGGTCGAGCGACTTCAGGATTTCGTAGGCCGTGGCAGTCGCGGCGGTGATGACCGGCAGACCCAGCTCGTCCTCGACGGCCTGGACGGCCGGCAGCGAGGGCATCTGCACGCAGGCGGACAGGACGATTGCCTCGGCCCCTTCGCGCTGCAGGTTCCGGGCGATTTCCGGCAGGTTCTGCGGGTCCAGGCAGCCGACGGCGAGATTGTCGGCGACCTCGAGGCTGACGGCGTCGAGGACCTCGATGCCGGCGCCTTCGATGTATTCGCGGACCATCTGGGTCAGCGGCTTCATGTATGGGGTGACCATGGCAATCCGGCGGACGCCCATTTCCTGCAGGGTCCGGACCAGAGCGCCGGCGCTGCTGGTGACCGCTGCCGGGTGGCCGTTGTCCTCGGCTGCCTTCGCGATCACGGCTTCGGAGTCCACGTGGGCGTTCGGGCCCTGCGCCATGACTGCCACCAGGCAGGCGTAGGCGATGGCGTCGACGTCGGCATCCGAGACGGCCGCCGCGCAGTCCGCGGCCTTGCCCACCATGGCCAGCAGTTCTTCCTTGTTCACGTTCTTCATGCCGGCCCGCGCCGAATGGAAGGTGTAGCGGTGGCCGGTGGCCTCGGACTGGCGGCGGAACAGCTCGGGCAGCTCGGTCTCCATGGTGGTGTTCGAGCTGGGAACGATCAGGCCGATCCTGGACAGGCCTTCCGGCTTCCGGACAGGGGCGGTTTCGCATGCAAGTTCAGGGGTGCTCATCAATCTCTCCACGGGCGTGTGACGGTGCCGTCACTACTGAAGTTCAAAACCCACTTTGTGGGATCGCCACCCATAATGCGGGTTTCTCCGGTAGCATGTCAACTGGATCACATGCGGCGGCCGCTGGCAGGCCGCCCGGTGGCAGGGACGGGCAATGGCTAAACTAGCGACGCACTCAGAGTGGAATCGAAAGGCAGGGGCAGCGCCGTGACGGCCGAAAACAGCAGTGGGGCAGCACCGATCCTGGTCCTGCACAAGGTCACGGAAATCCTCAACTGCTTTTCCATCGAGGCACCGGATCCGACCTTGCAGCAGATCATCCGCAAGACCGGGCTGCCGTCCAGCACCTGCCAGCGGCTGGTGCAGAACATGGTCCGGGAAGGGTTCCTGGACCGCGACGGCGACAGGTACCGCATCGGCATCGGCCTGGTCCGCTGGGCGGCGCCGGGAACGGTGGGGCTGGATGTGGCCCGGCTGGTCAAGCCCATCCTGCAGCAGCTGCGGGACGAGACCGGGGAGAGCGCCTGCTTCTACGTCCGGGACGGCGCCTTCCGGACGATTGTCGCCGTGGCCGAAACCCGCCACGTGGTAATGCGGCCCTTCATGGTCGGACAGGTCATGCCGATCCATGCCGGCGCCCCGGGAAAGATCTTCCTGGCCTTCGACCCGGAGGCGCGGAAAGTCCTCGAAGGCTCGGAGCTTCCGGCCTTCACCAACTTTACGCCCAGCACTTTGGCACAGCTTGATGCCCAGATCGAGGAAGCCAGGGCCCAGGGCTACTTCGCGGCCTTCGGTGAACGCCACGAAGACGTCGGCTCGATCAGCGCCCCGGTGTTCGACCACAAGGGGAACCTGGCCGGCGCCCTGGGCCTGGGCTTCCCCACCCAGCGCGTACGGCCCGCGGACGTGCAGCGCCTCGGCCCGAGGGTGGCCCAGGCCGCCTACGAAGCCAGCACAGCCCTGGGCTACGACGCCCACGCGGCCGCGCTGGAACATGCGCGCCGGACGAAATAAGCCGAAAGCCGCCGCTGCTGCTGACCGGAACAACCCGGGCGGCTAGGATTGCCGCATGTCCCCCCGCAAAGACGTCGTCGAAGCCTACATCGAAGGGTTCCGGCGCGGCGACCATGAGCTGATCCTCTCCTGCCTGACCGAGGACGTGGTCTGGGTGCTGCACGGCTACACCACGCTGACCGGCAAGGACGCGTTCGACAAGGAGATCGAGAACGCCGCCTTCACCGGCAAGCCCACGCTGACCATCGACCAGCTGATCGAGGAGGGCGACACCGTGGTCGCCGTCGGCAGCGGGCAGGCCGACCGGCGCGAGGGCGGGACGCTGAACTTCGTGTTCAGCGACGTCTTTACCTTCACCGGCCACAAGATCAGCCGGCTCGAAACCTTCCAGGTCAACCTGGACTGACAGGCGGGGCCACAAGCCGCCGGTTCAGCTGCCCGTGTCCAGCCGGAGGATCCGGGCCAGGCGCAGGCGTTCGGCGGCCGAGGCCCATGACTGCCTCCGGTCCAGCTTCTTCACCGTCGCGCCGTTGAAATCCGGGTAGCGGGACTTTCCGGCCAGGATGCTGTTCAGGAAGAAGGCCAGATTGGCATTCCCCGGCGAGCCGGCCGGGGCGGAGCCGGGCCCCAGGAAGGCCTCGCCGAAGCTGCTCAGCGGCACCATGCTCCCTGGCAGGACGTTGCCGGTGGAGGTGGTCAGGCGCTGGTTCCCGCGGCCGTCCCTGGTGTTCAGCAGGGCAACCAGCCCCGTGTTCAGCCGCCGGGAAAGTTCCGTGCGGCTCGCCGCCAGCTTCGGATCCTCCAGCACCAGCCGCCCGTACAAAGCCGATACGAGCGCCGAGGCAATCACCTCCTCGGCAACGACCACCTCCGGCCCCTGGTGCAGAGTCTCATGGGCCAGGGCCACCCCGAGCAGGCGGAAGTTTTCGAAACGGTACCGCTCGTTGACCACAATCATCGGACGGCCGCGGCCGTCGGTGACCACCTGGGCGACGGCGCTTGGCTCCGGTGTCCTGCCAAAACAGACCTTCCGGAAGACTCCCCGGCGGATGGCGGCAATGCTCCCCTGCCCCGGAGTCCCCGCGAGCGAGGTGAGTGCCGCCCGCAATACCGGCTCCTGGACGACGGTGGAGACATCCAGGTCCCTGAACACCTGCAGCCTGTGGTCCATGGCCACGCCTCCGCGGGTCTGCAGGAGCCGGCGGAGCGAGGCTGCCAGCTGCTGTGCGGTGCACCAGTGCGGAGCCTCCGGGACCATCGCGGGTCCCTGCGGGTAGGAGCGGGTATCCAGCAGTCCGACGTCGGTGGGCGCGAACGGCGGCCGGCGCAGCTGCCGGAGCGCCGTACGTTCCTTCCGGAACGGACTGTCAACGGTGTACGCAGCGGCCGGCGGCCAGCCCGTGGTGGCCGCCGGCTGTCCTGTTGCTGCCGGCGCCATGCACAGGGCAGTGCTGGACAGATGCTGGAACATACGCCCATCCCCTTTTGCTGGTCAGGTATTTCGCGTCTGTACCTATGGGACCAGTCCGGTCTTGGGAAATCCTGACCCGCTGCCGCGGCCGGGGCCGCCTACTCTCCCGCCGCCAGCGCCTTCCGCCGGGCCTCCAGCCCCTCGACCATCGCGGCCAGCCCGAGTTCGAAGGCCTGTTCCGCGGCCGACCCGGCAGTGCCGGCCGCCGAATGCCGGACCCGCACGGCGGCGTCGAACACCGGCACCTGGTCAGCGAAACCGCCGGTGTCGAACATGTCCTCCGGCGCCACGGCATCCAGCGCGGAGCCGAGGATGAAGTTCTCCAGCGCCACGATGGTGTTGACCACGTCCTCCTCGGGCCAGCCGGCCCCGCGGAACCCGCGCGCGGTCCGCTCGTACATCTGCAGCGTCTGCTCCGCCCCGGTGACCGGCAGGGTGGCCAGCAGCGCAATCGCATACGGGTGCGCGGCGAACGCGCTACGGTAGGACCGCGCCCAGGACATGACGGCCTCGGGCCACGGCAGCACACCGAACGCGGAGGTATCGATCCCCTGCGTCACGTACTCGCGCATCCCGGCCAGGATGTCACTCTTGCCGCCCACGTGGTGGTACAGCGCCGGAGTCTTGACCCCGAGTTCGTCGGCGAGCGCGGCCAGGGTGAATTTGTCCGGCCCCAGCCGGTTCAGCACCTTCAGGGCGGTCACCAGGATCAGCTCGCGGGTCAGTACCCCCTCACTCGGCCGGCCGGCCCGGCGGCGCAGCGCTGCTGGCATTTTTCGCCTCCCTCTTGCGTGTTGCCTCCATCACACCATAGAGTTTCCTGCAGCAAATTTAATTACCTTAAATTTATCGGAGCTTCCATGACCTTGACCATCTTCCATTCCGGCACCATCGCCGCCGATCCTGCCACCGGGCAGGAGGGGCCGACGGCGCTCGCGGTCGCCGACGGCGAGATCGTCGCCGTGGGCGAGGCCGCCCTGACACTGCTGGCCGAGGCGGACGAAACGGTGGATCTGGACGGCGGCTACCTCTCGCCGTCCTTCGCCGACGGCCACGCCCACCCGCTCTTCGGCGGGCTGGAGGACCTCGGCCCGCAGATCCGTTCCTGCCACTCGGTGGAGCAGATCGTCGAGTCCGTCCGGGCCTGGGCGCAGGAAAACCCCGACGCCGAGTGGATCATCGGCGCCAGCTACGACGCCACGCTGGCCCCGGACGGACTGTTCGACGCCGCGTGGCTGGATGCCGCGGTGCCGGAGAGGCCGGTACTGCTGCGCTCCTGGGACTACCACACCATCTGGGTGAACTCAGCGGCGCTGGCCGCCGCCGGCATCGACGCCGAAACGCCGGAACCGGCGCTGGGCCGGATTGTCCGCCGGGCAGACGGCTCCCCGCTGGGCACGCTGATGGAGCCGGGGGCAATCGACCTGGTGCTGGCCGTGACGCCCGGCTTCAGCCTGGAGCAGCGGGTCTCCGCGCTGCAGACCGCCACCGCGAAATACGCCGCGGCCGGGCTGACCTGGATCCAGGACGCCTGGGTGGAGCCGGACAACGTCGAGGCGTACCTGACCGCCGCGGCGCAGGGCCGCCTGAATGCCCGGATCAACCTGGCCTTCCGCGCCGATCCGGTCACCTGGCGGGACCAGCCGGAGGCGTTCGAGGCCGCCCGCCGCCAGGTTGCCGAACTGGACAGCCCGCTGCTGACCGCCGGCACGGTGAAGTTCTTCCTCGACGGCATTATCGAAAGCCGCACCGCCTGCATGCTCTCCCCCTACACGGACGCCCCGGACGACTCGGGCCTGCCGAACTGGGCCACGGACGAGCTGCATGACGCGATGGCGACCTTCGACCGGCTGGGCTTCCAGCTGCACCTGCACGCCATCGGCGACGCCGCGGTGCGCATGGCCCTGGACGGGCTCGAGGAGGTGCAGCGGCGCAACGGCGCACGCGACCGCCGCCCGGTGATCGCCCACCTGCAGGTCATCGACCCGGCCGACATCCCCCGCTTCGCCGAGCTGGGCGTCGTGGCCAACTTCGAACCGCTCTGGGCCTGCGCCGACGACGTCATGCGCCTGCTGACCATCCCCCGGCTGGGCGAGAAGCGCGCGGAACTGCAGTACCCGATCGCCTCGCTGACCCGCGCCGGCGTCCAGGTCTCCTTCGGCAGCGACTGGCCGGTCACCGGACACCATCCGGTGCCCGGACTGGCGACGGCCGTGACCCGGCAGACTCCCGACCACGCCCCCGACGGCGGCTGGCTGCCGAACGAGCGGATCGACGTCGAAACCGCGCTCGCCGCCTACACCTCCGGCGTGGCCTGGCAGGCCTTCGCCGAGGACCGCTGGGGCGCCCTGCGGCCGGGCATGAGCGCGGACCTGGTCTGGCTCGCGCAGGATCCGCGCACCGTCCCGGCAGGCGAGCTCTCCGCCGTCGAAATCCGCGGCACCTGGCTCGCCGGCCGCCCCACCTGGCAGCACAGCTCCTCCCCCATCTCCTCGCCGCGGCCGCTGGCCGCCCGGTAACAGAAAGACGACGATGTCCCTGAACCCCACCCCTGCCGGCACCACCGGCCCCGCCCCCGCCGCGGCGGCCAGCCAGCCGCCGCAGCTCAAGCGCGTGCTCGGCCTCTGGGTCCTGGTCCTGTTCGGCCTGACCTACATGGCGCCGGTGACCGTGTTCACCACCTACGGCCTGGTCACCGACATGACCGGCGGCCATCTGGCGGCCGCCTACGTGGTGGCGCTGGCCACGATGATCTTCACCGCCGTCAGCTACGCCCGGATGTCCCAGGCGGTGCCGGCAGCCGGTTCGGCCTATTCCTACACCCAGCAGACCTTCGGCGGGCATGTCGGCTTCATGACCGGCTGGACGCTCATGCTGGACTACCTGTTCCTGCCGATGATCAACTTCTTGCTGATCGGCATCTACATGAACACGCAGTTCCCGTCCGTGCCCGCCTGGGTCTTCTCCCTCGCCGGCCTGCTGCTGGTGCTGGTCATGAACGCCCTAGGGATCAACTTCGTGGGCAAGTTCAGCGGGGCCATCGTGGCGGTCTCGATGGTCCTGATCGTGGTGTTCGTGGCGCTGTCGGTGAACCAGCTGGCCTCGGCCGGGGCGCCGTCGCTGCTGGAGCCCTTCTCCTTCGCCGACGGCTACGGCCCGATCTTCGCCGGCGCCGCGGTGCTCGCGCTCTCCTTCCTGGGCTTCGACGCCGTGTCCACCCTGGCCGAGGACGCCAAGGATGCCCGGCGCAACGTCCCGCGCGCCATCGTGCTGGCCACCGTCTTCGGCGGCCTGATCTTCATCCTCGTCGCCTGGGTCGGCGCCCTGGTCTTCCCGGACTGGCAGAACTTCACCAACCTGGACTCGGCCGGCGTCGAACTCATGGCCCACGTGGGCGGCACCCTGCTGACCTCGCTCTTCGTGGCCATCTACGTGGCCGGCTGCATCGGCTCCGGCATGACCAGCCAGGTCAGCGTCACCCGCATCATCTACGCAATGGGCCGGGACGGGCTGCTGCCGCAGATCTTCGGCAGGCTCCACCCAAAGTTCGGGACGCCGATGGCGGCGGCGCTGGCGGTGTCCGCCATCTCCCTGCTGTGCCTGGTCATGACGCTGGAGACGGCGGCCTCGATGATCAGCTTCGGTGCGCTCTTCGCGTTCTCGATGGTGAACCTCTCGGTGGTCAAGCACTTCGTCGTCGACCAGCGGCGCCGCTCGGGAGCGGACCTGGTCAAGTTCCTGCTGCTGCCGCTGGTCGGCTTCGGCCTGACCATCTGGCTCTGGACTTCCCTGGCGCCGTCCTCGTTCACGGTCGGCCTGGTGTGGATGGCCGCCGGGCTGCTGTTCCTGGCGTTCCGGACCAAGGGTTTCAGAAAGGCGCCGCCGAAGCTGACCTTCAGCGAGGCGTAGGCGGAATAGGTGAGGTGCCGGGGTGCCGGCAGCGGCTTCGGGCCGCTGCCGGCACCCTTTTGTGTTGCGGCTGCGTGTTGCGGCCCCGCGCGCATTGCCGGAAACTGTCCGGGCCCGCTGCTAAGCTCCTAGACAGCTTCACGAGATGTGGCCGGCCTCCGCGCACCGCGGCGGCAATGCTCCGACACGGCACACACCAACCCCAGACTCACGGGTGGTTCGGATGACGAAGCGGCCCGCGGCCAGCCGGTCCGGGCAAGAGTGGCCCGCCGCGCCGGGCCGTGACGAAGGGAGCTGGCATGCCCAGCAACAACGCCATCCCGCACCACCTGATCTTCGGACAGTCCTCCGGTTGCTCCACCTTCCGACCCGGACACCAGGTCCACTGGATCCAGGCTCAGAAGGCCCTGCGGGACGAGTCCCGACTGCCGGTCGACGTCCATGTTGAACCGGAGCTTGGCCTCGTCCAGTTCGCTGCCCAGGGCGAACCGCGGCTGTTCTGGCACCACAGGGCTGCCCGGCTCGTGGAGATCTTCCAAGGACAGGACGGCGAGGGGATCTGGAGCCCGGAGTTCCGGGCGCTGTCCGTGGCGAGCAACCACGGCAGCCTCGTCTTCAACCTCGCCGGGCTGGAGCAAGTCCGGCCCTGCACCGGCTGACCGGGCTCAGGCTTCTGCGCAGGGCCGGCTTCGCCATGAAGCCGGCCCCTGCTGCTGCCGGTATGCTCCCATGAAACGTATTTCCCCATCAATATCCGGGCGAATTCCGGAATTCCTCCTCGGCTATTGCTGCGTATTTCCCACGCCACTATTCCTACACAAGGGAAAATATTTGCTGACATTAGAACATATGATCGATAGAATAACTGCATGGCCGTCGCCCCGTACGAACCGTCGCAGGAAGCAGCAGACTTCCTCCGTTCGTTGCGGCGCGAATTGCAGGAATTCAGCGAACATTTCCGGAAGGACTGCCTGCTGCTTTCCATCCGGGAATTGGCAGATACCGTGGCCGCAGTGGAAGAACTGTCGACGACGGTAGACCAATTGCAGGTCATTGGCGCACACGCCTTGGAAAAGCAGAACATCGCCGCCGTAGGTGAAACCGGCCGCCGCTTCACCTGGGCCGATCCGGCCGAAGATCATGAGGACAACGGCAGGCGCAGGCAGACCGAGTTCAGGGACACCGCCGAGTACCTGCGCAAGCGCCTGAAGATCAGCCTCGGCGAGGCGCGGCGGCGGCTGCGGCTGGGCGAGAGCACCCTGCCCGCCACCCTGATGAGCGGAGAAGAGGCACCGGCCAGGCTGCCGCAGCTTGGCGCGGCGCTGGCCGGAGGGCACGTCGGCGGGCAGGCAGCCACGCTCATCCGTGACGCCGTCGAGCGGGTCCGGCCTGTGGCCCAGACCGGGGACCTGCAGGCCATGGAACAGATGCTGACCTTGCAGGCCGCCGAGGCCGACGTGGACATCCTCCGTACGGTGATCAAGCGCTGGGAAACAGGCCTGGACCCGGACGGCAAGGAACCCAGCGAGGAATTGCTCCGGGCCAGGCAAGGCGTATTCATCCGGGGAAAACGGAACGGACTGCACCGGCTGGAAATCGCGGCCACGGACGAGCAGTACGAATACCTGGTCACGGTCATGAATACCGCGGCCAATCCGCGGCTGCGCCACACGTTCTCCCCGGAAACCGGAGGCGAAAGCGGCGGCCAGGAGGACAATGCGGGCGGGGGCGGCACCGGTGCGGAAGAGCTGCCGGCTGGAACCGGGGCCCGGGAAGCCCGCGCCGCCGTCGCCGTGGATGCAGCCGGCAATCTACTGCCGGTGCCGGCCGAGCCCACCCGCGCCCAGAAACTGCTCGACGGCCTGGTCGGCGCCTGCCGGATCGCCCTGGCCGCGGACAAACTCCCGGCCACGGGCGGCCACCGCCCGCAGGTCATGATCACCATCGGCTACGAGGACCTGGAGAAGCAGCTCGGTGGGACCGGCCAGGCCGTCTTCGGCGGCCTCGTCAGCGCCAAGACCGTCCGGAAGATCGCCTGCGACGCGGACCTCATTCCGGTGGTCCTCGGCGGCAGGGGCGAAGTGCTCGACGTCGGACGCGCCCAGCGGCTGTTCACCCCGGCCATGCGCCGGGCCCTGGTCGCCCGCGACGGTGGCTGCATCTTCCCCGCCTGCCCGGTCCCGGCCATGTGGACCGAGGCCCACCACGCCAAATGGTGGGAAAAGGGTGGCCGTACCTGCACGGGCAATGGCTGCCTGCTCTGCCCGTTCCACCACCACCTGATCCACGAAGGTGACTGGCAGATCGTCATGCGGGACGGCGTCCCCTGGGTTATTCCGCCTGCCTACGTCGACCCGGAGCGAAAACCCCTGCGGAACAGGTACCGGGACGCCGGCCTGCCTGCGTCCGCCGAACTGCACGTAGCCTGCGAGGCAACCGGTGGCACACTGCCAGCGCCTGAGGTTCCCGCGGAGACCAGCCAGGATCCCCTCCCGGTACCACAGCCGCCGCCCCGGCCCAATCCGCCAGGCTAGGTACGTCCCGTCCGGTGAAGCGCACGCCGCCCGGTCCGAGCCGGTGCCGCCCGGACGCCGTCGCCCTATCTGCCGCCATAAGTACCCGCGGCAACAATCCGCCCGTGACAGGCCCCGGCCCAGGTGGAAGCATGTGGGGCAACGGGGCACTCCGCCGGCACCGAGTGAAAGGGGAATACCAATGAACGAGTCATCCCTGCAGCGCGCCAAGCGGCCCCGGACCGCCCTGGCCGGCCCCTACGGCCACCCCTTCCATGCGATGCTGATCCCCATCCCCCTCGGCGCCTGGATCGCCAGCCTGGTCTTCGACCTGGTGGCCATCTTCACCGGCGAGGTGGCCGTCTTCGAACGCGGCGCGCTGTGGCTGATCGGCATCGGCATCATCGGTGCCCTGGCCGCTGCCGTCTTCGGCTTCCTCGACTTCTCGCAGCTGGAGCGCGGCACCAGGGCCCACAAGACGGGACTGACCCACATGGCGCTCAATCTGGCGGTGACCGCCTTGTTCGTGGCCGGTTTCCTGGTCCGCTCCGGCGCAGGTTTCGACGAGATCAGCATCGCCGGGTTCATCATCAGCCTCGTCGCCCTGGCGCTGCTCGGGGTATCGGGCTATCTCGGCGGGGAGCTGGCCTACCGCTACGGGGTGCGGGTGGCCGACGAGCAGACCCAGCGCGAGGGCTTCACCCGGTAGGCGGTTTCTCCGGTGAGCCGCCGGTTAAACGCCGGTGCGCCGCAGGGAAGTCCCTGCGGCGCACCGGCGAAGCAGCGTCAGCGGCCCAGCCGCGCCATCAGCGCTGCCACGGCGGCGTTGACCCCGGTGGTGAGGGTGGGCTCCATGACGGGGGCGAAGAACGGCGAGTGGTTCACCGGCACGGGCCCCTCGCCGTCGAGCACCTCGGCGGAATGTCCGCCGAAGCACCAGTACACGGCGGGCACGCCGATGGCCGCGGCGAGGTGGCCGAAGTCCTCGCTGCCCATCACCGGCGGCACCACGGAGACGGCCTCCTCCCCCAGCGCGGCGCGCAGCACCTCGGCCACGGCCTCGGCCTCGGCCGGCTCGTTGTAGCAGGCGGGGAAGGTGTAGAGCTCCTCGATCTCCGGATCCGGGGCGCCGGAGGCGGCGGCCTCGGCCGCGATGATGCGCCGCACGGCGGCGAGCACGCGGGCCCGGACGTCGTCGTCGAAGGTGCGGATGTTCAGCGTGAACTCGGCGGATGCCGGAATAATGTTTTCCTTCAGCCCGCCGTGGAAGGTTCCCACGGTGACGACGGCAGCCTGCCGCGGGTCCAGTTCGCGCGAGACGATGGTCTGCAGCCGGACCACCATGTGCGCGCCGAGGACCAGCGGGTCGATGGCGTCCTGCGGCTGGGAGCCGTGGGACTGCCGGCCGTGGACGGTGACCTTGAGCGAATCGGCCATGGCCATGGCGGTGCCCACGGACAGGGACGCGGTGCCGGCGAGGCCGGGCATCACGTGCTGGCCGTAGACGATTTCCGGCTTCGGGGCACGGTCCCAGAGCCCGTCGGCCACCATGGCCGCGGCACCGGCGCCGGTTTCCTCGCCGGGCTGGAAGATCAGCACCAGGGTGCCGGCCCAGGCGCCGGGGTTTTCGACGAACATGCGGGCGACGGTCAGCAGCACCGAGGTGTGGGTGTCGTGGCCGCAGCCGTGCATGACCGGGACCTCGGTGCCGTCCGGCAGGATGCCGGTGTCGGTGCTGGCATATTCCAGGCCGGTGTCTTCCAGGATCGGCAGGGCGTCGGTGTCGGCGCGGAAACCGACCACGGGACCCTCGCCGTTGCGCAGCACCCCCACCACGCCGGTTCCGCCGCAGCGGAAGTTCTCGATCCCCAGGCCGGTCAGGTGCTCTTCGATCAGCTCCGCGGTGTTGTGCTCCTGCATGGACAGCTCCGGGTGCGCGTGCAGGTGCTTGTAGAGCTCGTGCAGTCCGGCGCGCAGCTGGTCGGTCAGCACCGGCCGGGTGGCCGCCTCGAGGTCGGTGAGGGCGTTGAGGGTCATCGTATCGGTCTCTCCTGTCGGTTCCGTGCGGGGTCTTACTTGGCTGCGGCCGCGGTGGCGGCCTTGCGGTCCCGGGCCAGCCACGAGACCGCAATGGTCGCGATCACGGCGATGCCGGTGGTCAGGAAGGCGATGCCCGGCGCCAGCGGCAGCAGGACGAACTGGACCAGCACGGCCATGGCGACGGCGATCAGGGTGATTCGCGGCTGCTTGATGGTCAGGATGGACTGCACGATGACCGCGCCCATGACCGAGGGCAGGATGTACAGCCGGGCCACGTCGATGATCTGGGGCGGGATCATGCTGATCAGCCAGGTGCCGAGGATGCCGACGAACACCGTCAGCGACAGCAGGTGGATGGCGGCTGCGCCGCAGATGGCGGCGACGGCGGCGAAGTCGCCGCGGCGGGTGCCGGGCTGGGCGCCGATCCGGTTCTGCGCGACCAGGGCGGAGGGCAGGAGCTTGCTGGAGATGTTGCCGATCATGAATGCCTGGTACATGGCGGCCGGACCCAGGATCGGGAAGTAGGTGACCGGTTCGACGATCCAGATGATCGCGAACACCGCAGCCACTGCGGCGAAGGCGGTCCACAGCTGGCCTGCGCTGATGTCCAGGCCGGTGAAGAAGATCAGGTACAGCGGCCCGGCCATGGAGATGGCCAGGCCGGCGAGCATGGTCGCCCGGCCCCAGCGGGAGGTGGTGCGGTCGAATTCGGCGAGCTGCTGCTCGGACCCGGCTGCCGTGCCGGTAGCGGAAACAGAGGTGCTGACAGACATGGTGCGTTCCTTAGGGGTGCGTTCCGGCAGGCGGATCAGGCGGCGGGGGCGGCGGCGGTGTGGGCCATGAAGGCCACCACCAGGCCGGCGACGATGGCGAAGCCCAGGCCCCATTCGCGCAGCCAGGTGTGCTTCGGGTTGCGTCCGACGAAGGCGCACAGGCCCATGACCGCGGCGGAGGTGGCCAGCGCATAGACGTGAACCATGGACTTGGGCACCTCGGCGATGCCCAGGGCCATGAAGGCACCCAGCAGGGCTGCGCCGGGGACGATCGCCATGGCCACGGGGTTGACCTTGGCCAGCTTGGTGCCGCCGCGCTTCATCAGCGGGGTGAGCAGCAGGGTGGCAAGCATCCACATGGCTCCGCCCATGCTCATGGCGAAGAAGGCGATGGCGAAGATGTTCTGCGTGTAGCTCGGTCCGCCGAGCTCGGCCCCGGCGGTACCGGCGGCAATGCTGGCGGCGCCGGTCTCGTAGGCGGCGGAGCCGATCAGGCCGATGCGGACCAGCACGGCCGGGGTGCCGAAGACGGCCAGCAGGGCGATGGCCACCATGACGACGGCGAGGGAGGGGCCGATGGCGGCCACCGCACCGGAGCGGAAGGAGATGCCGATTTCGGCCGACGTGATCCCGGCGGCCGGGGCTGCCTTGCGGGCGGCCTTCATGTAGATCACGGACTGGACGATGATCACGGCGAAGACGCCGGCGGCGCAGATCCAGAGCACGGGCAGGTTGGCTGCGGCGAGCACATCCGTGGAGTCTCCGGCGGCGGAGACTGCCCGGGAAAGGGTGAGTGGCATGGGAGTCCTTCGGCTACAGCGGGTCGAGGGTGACATCGTGAGACGTCGGTCACAGTCCACTCTGAAGGTTTGCGCCCCATGCAGGCAATATCTGACGGAATCAGCCAAGATTCTGCTGCATTCCGTCAGCACGCCCCCTGTACGGCGGCACTGCTGGCGCAAAGCGTCGTCCCGGAAACGCGGCGGTAACAGCGAAACAGCGCGGAAACGTGGTCAGTAGCTGGCGGGCTTGAGCCGTCCGCCGCGCTTGCGGGCGTCCAGCAGCAGGGACACACTGATCTGGGCCACGTCGCCGGCCCAGGTGCTGCTGGTGGTGAAGTCGTACAGGGCCCGGTTGTTGGCCACCGTGACGTCCGCGAGGATCTGGTAGTCCCCCGTTATCGCCGCCACGTAGCGGGTCTGCGGCTGCTCCGCCAGCCGCCGGCCCAGATCCTCCAGCTGCGCCGGGGTGGTCTTGATCCACAGCAGGGCCTCGACCGGCAGGCCCAGCGCCGCCGGTTCCACGAGCGCGCGCAGGTTCAGGTAGTTGGTCTCCAGCAGCCAGTCGGTACGCCGCCGCACCGTCGCCTCGGAGACGCCCACCCGCCGGGCGACGGCCTCGAAGGGCATCCGGCCGTCCTGGCAGAGGGCGTCGACGATCTGCTCGTCCGT
This sequence comes from Arthrobacter mobilis, assembly GCF_012395835.1. Classification (GTDB taxonomy): domain Bacteria; phylum Actinomycetota; class Actinomycetes; order Actinomycetales; family Micrococcaceae; genus Crystallibacter; species Crystallibacter mobilis. The sequence continues at coordinate 69,795 of NZ_JAAZSQ010000001.1, read as the reverse complement.
GGTGCTCAGCTGCGGGTAGTCGTCGAGGATCGCCGGATCCGCCAGCGGGACGGGGCGCAGCGCGCTGCGCTGTTCGTCGGAGAGCGGCCCGGGCTGCCAGGCCCGCAGCGTCTTGAAGTACCGCAGCACCGGATAGGTGTTCACGTGCTTAAGCCCGGCGATGCCGGGCAGTTCATCGGTCAGTACCGTATGCAGCCGCTGCCGGTCGGTCAGGATTTCGGCCAGGCAGTCCCCCGTCCCGGTGACGGTGTAGACGAAGGAGGTGTCCGGCCGCTGGGCGAGTGCCTGGACGGCCACCGCGGAGGTACCGGGGGCGCATTGCATTTCCACCAGCACCGGCGTCGGCCGCAGGCGGATCCCGAGCACGCCGACGATGCCGGATTCGAGCAGTTCGCTGCCCCGGCGGGCCACTGTCCGCTCAGGTTCGCGCAGTACCGCGGCGATTTTCCGCCAGGAGGCGCGCGGGTCCACCTGCAGCGCGGCGACGATCTGCTTCTCCAGCGGCCCCAGTTCCTGCACGTTGCCCCCGGGGTACTGCGGCCGCGTCGTCAGCCAGCGCTGCTGCACGCGTCCTGCAGGGCCCGGACGGAGTCTGCGGGGACCTCGTCGCTTTCCCGGGCCACGGCCTTCAGCGGGGTGGTGAACTCGGCGGGCACGCCGGCGGCTTCGGCGCCGGCCAGCAGGCCGGAGAGCAGCTGCTGGTCCGAGGCGCTGATGGCGCCGTCCTTGACCGGCCGGCAGATCTGGCGGACCAGTTCCTCGGTGCCTGCCCTGGCGATGTCCGCGGCGGCCTGGCTGGCAACGTCCTTGCCGGCCTGGGTGAGCTCCGAGGCGGCCTCGTTCGCCGCGTTCTCGGCGGCCTGTTCCACCGTCGCGCAGCCGGAAACCAGCAGCACGGCGGAGACGAGCGGGGCAAGGGCCAGGGCAGCAAGACGACGGCGCATTGCTCCAGTCTAGCGTGGTGGCCCCGCCCCGCCCCGGGGTTCCTCCCGCCGGCGGTGCCCTCTACGCTGGGAAGCACAACCGGATCCGCCGGGATGGGACGCGAAGGGAACCGCCATGACAGAGGAACGGCCGGAGCTTGACCCGCAGATCGACCAGCGTGAAGACGGTGTCGTGATCGAACCGGGAGCCGAGATCGACGAGGATCTGGAGCGGCACACCGGGAATCCCGACCAACCCGGGGAAACCTCGTGAACGGCCACGGGAGCGGGTAAAGCCTGATGAAACGGCCGGGGAGGTCCCTGCTGCGTTCGGTCGCCGTTCTGACGGCGGCGGGGGGCTTCGCTGCGGATTGGAACCGTACCCACCTGTTCAATCCGGCGTGGCCGCCGCACGCGAAGTTCCATGATGCCCAGACCATCGCCCTGGGCGCCCTGCTCGGCGGAGCAGGGCTGTACTTCCTGGGCCGGGACCGGCGCGGACCGGACAATTCCGGCGGCGATCTCCTGCTGGGCGCTCTGCTGCCGGCGCTTTTCTGGCTGGCCCAGGGGGCCAGCTTCGCCTTTCCCAACGCCAAGGGGCTCGAGGCGGAGTTCCCGCACCTTGTTCCCCGGATCAAGGGCGTCTGGATCAATGAGCGCTTCAGCAGCGGGACCATGCTGGCGCTCTCGGTGTCCGGATACCTCCTGGAGCGGCGGGCAGCTGCCGTGGACCGGCGCCATCGACTGCGTTGAGCCCGGTGCGCATCAGCACGACGCCGCACACCGCGGACACACTGGAGATAATCCGGCCGATGACGCGGCGCCCTCTTGCCGGTCATTCCCGCCGGCTGCCGTGCCAGGTGCCGGCAGCCCGCGGAATGTGCCAGCCGTAGTGCAGCGAGAGCACGCGCAGGCCGAAGACCACCGCGGCGACGCCGAGGGCCGCCGCGGTGCCGAACATCCCGGCATGCCACAGCACGGTGACCAGGCCGGCGCCCAGCATGGCCGGCACCGCGTAGAGATCCCGCCGGTTGAACAGCTGCGGTTCCCGGTTGGCCACAACGTCGCGCAGCAGGCCGCCGCCCACCGCCGTCGTGACCCCCAGCAGCGCCGAGGCGGCCGGGTTCATGCCCGCCTCCAGGGCCTTGACCGTGCCGGTGATGCAGAACAGCGCCAGCCCGCCGGCGTCGAACACCAGCAGCAGGCGGCGGAAGCGCTCGACGCTGCCCAGCAGGAAAAACACCACCAGCGCCGCGGCCAGCGGCGGGATGAGGTACACCGGCCGGTCGAAGGCGCTGGGCACCTGGCCGAGGACCAGGTCGCGGATCACCCCGCCGCCCAGGCCCGCCACCGAGCCAAGGAACAGCGAGCCCACGATGTCGAACTGCCGGCGGGCCGCCAGCAGGGATCCGGAAACGGCGAAGAAGAACGTCCCGAAAAGATCCAGCACCAAGGCCAAACTCATTGCCGCAGTCCCCTCCGTCCGATCTGCCGTCCTGATGACGGTACCGGACCGGCGGGAGGTTTCCGGCCCGGCATGCGGATGCCATGATGAACGCATGAGCCCGGCACGTCCGGAACACCCGGAGCACTCGGAAGAGCCGGCCCGGCAGGCCCGGGTGCTGGTTCTCATGGGCGTGACCGGGTGCGGCAAGTCCACCGTCGCCGAGCAGCTGGCCGGCGAGCTGGGCTGGAAATTCGAGGAGGGGGACGCGCTGCACCCGCCTGAAAACCTGGCGAAGATGCAGTCCGGCCACCCGCTCACGGACGAGGACCGCTGGCCTTGGCTGGAGAAGATCGCGGACTGGATCGAGGCCCAGCTCGATACCGGACAGAACGGGATCGTGACCTGCTCGGCGCTGAAGCGCGCCTACCGCGACCGGCTCAACCGCCGCGGCTCCGGCGTCGTCTTCATCTACCTGCACGGCAGTCCGGAAACCATTGCCGCGCGGCTGGCCGCCCGCCGCGGCCACTTCATGCCGCCGGCCCTGCTGGCCAGCCAGTTCGAGACGCTGGAGGAGCCGCAGCCGGACGAGCCGCACCTGACCGTGGACATCCGGCAGACCCCGCAGCAGCTCGTGCGCGACATCGTCGACACGCTCAGCCTGAACGTCTGACCGGGCGTCACGGTAGCCTGTGCCCAGGACAAGCCCGCCGACCGAGGAGATGCCATGCCCACAGTGTCCGACGCCGTCGCGGACGTCATTGCCGAGCACAGCGAGGTGGTCTTCGGACTGATGGGCAACGGCAATGCCTGGGTGGTCGGCAACCTGACCGCCCGCGGCGTCCGCTATGTCGGGGCCAAGCACGAGGCCGGGACGGTGGCCATGGCCGATGCCTACTACCGGGCCACCGGCAGGATGGCGACGGCGACGGTCACCTACGGGGCCGGCTTCACCAATGCGCTCACCGCCCTGGCCGAGGCGCGGATGGCCCGGATCCCGCTGGTCCTGGTGGCCGGGGACGCGCCCAGCACGGGGCTGCGGCCGTGGGACATCGAGCAGGAAACGGCGGCGCGCGCCCTGGACGTGCTGACCCTGACGGTGGATGCGGCCAGTGCCGACGTGCTCGCCGCGCGGGCCTTCGACCTGGCCGAGCAGGAGCGGACGCCGGTCGTCCTCGCCATTCCGCACGACCTGGCCGGGGCGGAACTGGAGGGGCAGGTGGCCCTGCAGCCGCTGGCCGAACCTGTCCCGGCCGCGCCCGCGGCCCAGGCGGTGGCCAGGGCAGCCGCAGCCCTGCAGGCCGCGCAGCGTCCGCTGATCGTGGCCGGCCGCGGGGCCGTGCTGGCCGGTGCCGGCCCCGCCCTGCGCGCGGCTGGGGACCGGATCGGCGCGCTCTTTGCCACCTCGGCGATGGCCCGCAACCTCTTCGGCTCCCCGTGGGACCTGGGCGTGGCCGGCGGGTTCGGCCGGCTGGGCCCGGTCCAGCTGATGCGGCAGGCTGACGTGGTGCTGTTCGCCGGCTGCAGCCTGAACATGTTCCAGACGCGCTACGGCACGCTCACCGCCGGCGCGCACACCGTGATCCAGGTCGACGAACTGCCGGCCCCGACCCACGAGGCGGTCACCGACTTCATCCAGGCCGACGCCGGACGCTTCGCCGAGGCGCTGCTCGGCGCGCTGGCACCGGCCGGCGGGCCGACTTGGCGGGACGCGGTGCCGCAGGTGGCCGGCGGCAGCCTCCTGGCCGAACCGGAGGTGCCGGAAACCGGGCCCGACGGGCGGCTGGACCCGCGGCCCTTCGCCCGCGCGCTGGATGCGGTCCTGCCCCAGGACCGCACGGTGGTCCAGGACGGCGGGCATTTCTCCGGCTGGATGCCGATGTACGCACGGATTCCGGATCCGCAGGCCCTGCTGCTGGTGGGCACCGCCTTCCAGACCATCGGCCTGGGCTTCGCGGCCGCCGCCGGTGCCGCGGTGGGCCGGCCGGAGCGGACCACCGTGCTGGTCACCGGCGACGGCGGCGGGCTCATGGCGCTGGCCGACCTGCCCACGCTCGTGCAGCACGCGGCCAGCGCCGTCGTGGTGGTCTTCAACGACGCCGCGTACGGTGCGGAACTGCACCAGTACGCGGTGCGCGGGGTGGACCCGGCGGCGATGTACATCGAGGAGGTGGACTTCGCCGCCCTGGGCCGGGCGCTCGGCGCCGAGGGCGTCAAGGCCCGGTCGCTGGCGGACCTGGACGCGCTGCGGGCCTGGGTGGACGCCGGGGCGCGCGGCACCTTCGTGCTGGACCTGCCGGTCTCGCGCGAAGTGGTGGCGGAGTACATGCAGGAGAGCATGTCCGCGGTGCCGCGCAAGTAGGGGCGGAGCCTTCGCGCAAGGTTCAGGCCGAGGGCCCCGCGGCGAGCTTGCGAGCCGTGGGGCGGCCTGGACCGGCCGGCACCTACGGCTCCGGCAGGATCCGGATCTCCCATTCCTGCAGATCCAGCATCCGGCGGGTTCCCAGTCCGGAACCCACGATCCACACCACTCCCAGGTGGGGTGCGACCATGTCGACCCGGCCTCTTTCCCGGACAACACCGCCCTGCCGTGCCTCGATGAGCTCGCCCTGGCGCAGGCCGGGGAGGCTGTCGATCCCGATGCCGGCGGTGTTATCGGTCAGGGTTGTATCCGTCACGCGGTGCCTCCTTTGGGTCCCGAATTGCCAAGCAGGCTTTCAGTATGCCCTGACATGGTTGCCGGGAGGTGTACCCGGCGTTTCATTTGGGCTGCGGCTCTTGGGCAGCGGGCCGGAGGAGTGTATCCAGCAGCACGTTTGCCCCATTGACGACATCCTGCGGCATGCGGATGCAGGGACCCCCGCCGCCGGAACACCAGCAGCCGGCATGGGCCCTGCGTGCAAGAATTGGACAGGAGAGCGGAGGAGCAACATGAGTGCCTTGCCCCACGACGTGCGGCCGCTGGCCGTGCGGGTCCACGAGCAGCTCAGCGCGGACATCATCCGCGGCGTGGTCAAGCCCGGCACGGCGCTGGCCCAGGAGCAGGTGGCGGCCCAGTACGGTGTCTCGCGCACTCCCGTGCGCGACGCGCTCACCCAGCTGACGATGGAGGGACTGACCACGCTGGTGCCGGGCAAGGGCTATATCGTCAATGCGCTGGACGAGCGCGAGGTCGAGAACGTCTTCGAGGTCAGGTACGCCCTGGAGACACTTGCCGTGAAGCGGGCCAGCGGCTCCTACACCCCGCAGCAGCTGCTCCGGCTGGGCAGCCTCGTCGACGAGACCGAGATCGTCGACCCGGCCGACAGTGCGGAGATGTTCCGCCTCGGCCAGGCCTTCCACCTGGACCTGGTCGCCCCCTGCGGCAACGACTTCCTGGTCGGGGTGCTCCGGTCCATCTGGAAGCACCCGATCCAGCAGCGCATCACCATGACGTACCGCCACGGCGCCGACCACCAGGCCAAGGTGGTCGGCGACCACCGCAGCATCCTGCAGGCCATCCGGGACAATGACCCGGACAAGGCGGTGGAGGTCCTGGGCCGCTGCCACGACGCCCGCGATCCGAACCGGGCCTGACCCGGTTCCCCGCGGCACGGCCCGCGGCGGGGCCCACGGCAGAGAGCAGCCAGGGGTCCCCGTGCGCGAAGCGTGCGGGAGGCTGCGAGCGCTACGCTGGGACCATGCGGTTCGACGGGCCCCGGAACCATCCGGACGATGACCAGGACGGCTCGGCGGATCCGCTGTGGCCGGAGCGGGACCTGGCGGCAGCGGTGGATGTGGCGGAGCTGTTCTGCGGCGCGCTCGCGGACCGGCAGCGCTACCGCAAAACCCTGGAAACCCTCGTGGCCCCGGCCACCCGGATGGCCTGGGGCGACTTCCATGCCGCCGCCTGGATCCTGCAGTCCATCCCGGCCTACCGGGTCACCGACGTCCACTCCCCGCCGGGGAACCCGGACGTGGCCCATGTGGACCTCGGCTCGGCCACCAACCCGCTGGCCGTGGCAGTGCTGAAGCTGGTGTGGAGCCGGCAGCTGCAGGCCTGGCTGGTGGACTCGCTGCACTAGAGCCTGGGGCGGGCCAGCTTCCGGCGCCGCGGCCGATTCCGTGACACGCCCGAACGTCGCCTAACATCGTAGGGTCCCCGCCAGCCGTCCAGGGAAAGACCCGGGTTAGTCCAGCATGCGCTCCACCGAACTTGCCGTGTCCAACTGGCATGCCCAGCAGGAATTCAAGCTCGGTCCGGCCTGGAAGCTGCTCTCCGCGGCCCCATGGGTCATCGCCTTCTTCCGCGCCGAGTTCACGCCCAACCGGCCGCGCATCCGGCTCGAGCAGTTCCACGCCGCCCTGGATGCGTTCCTGAAGGAACTGCGCCGGCACCAGGTGCCGCTGAATACCCAGTGGCAGGCTGCCCAGTACGCCGATTCCTGGGTGCGCAGCCAGTTCCTGGCCCGGCCGATGGTGGACGGCCGGTTCGTCTACGAGCCCACCGCCGCCAGTGCCCGGGTGATCACGTTCATCGACGCGCTCACCGACGAGCGCACCAACCTCAACAGCTCGCGGCTGAACACCCTGCTGACCAGCATCGAATCCCTCGCGCACGAGACGGACCCGGATCCGGAGGCCAGGATCCGGCAGCTGGAGGCCGAAATCGCCGAACGCCAGGCGCAGATCCGGGCGCTCGAATCGGGACAGGCCCCGGAACTGCTCTCCCGCGAGTCCGCCGTCGCCGCTGCCCGCAGCGTGCTGGACCTGGCCGCCAGCCTGCCGGCGGACTTCAAGCGCATGCGGGACGGGGTGGAGGCGATGCTGCACACCATCCGGGCCGAAATCATGGAATCCTCCGTGGCCAAGGGCGTGGCCGTGGGCCAGGTGCTCGAAGGCGACCGGCAGCTGCGCAGCACCGCCGAGGGTGAGACCTTCCGCGGCTTCACCGAGTTCCTGAACGACCCGCAGCAGCAGGCCCGCTTCCGGCAGGCGGTCACCGAGGTGCTGGAACGGGACTTCGTCGACGCCCTCTCCGCCGGCGAGCGCGCGACCCTGTCCAACCTGGTGCGCGAGCTGCGCCGGCAGGCCTCCGAGGTCCACGCCATCTACGGCCGGCTCTCCGAGAGCCTGCACACCTATGTGCAAAGCGACGAGTTCCGCGAGTCCCTGCTGCTGCGCAAGGCCATCCGCACCGCGGAGCTGGCGGTGGCCGCCTCCCCCGCGCTGAAGGCGCGCACACCGGTGGCGCAGCTGGAACTGTTCAAGCCGCGCCTGAAGACGCTGGCCGGGCTGGGCATCTTCGACCCGGCCGAGCACGTCCCGCCGCCGAAGCTGGCCGATCCCCCGGCGCTGACCGAGGCGGACATCCACCGCACGCCCAGCACCCCGAAGGCCGACTTCGCCGCGCTGCGCTCCGCCGTCGCCTCCGCCCGCCGGAAAGCAGCCGGCAGCAGCGGCGCCGCGCCCACGCTCGGGAACGTGCTGGCCCAGCTGCCGCCGGGACAGCGGCACATCAACAGCATCCGCGGGCTGGTGCTCACCGCCCGCAACACTGGGCAGCAGCTCGATGCCGCCCGCTGGGAGGCCGTCTCCTTCGGCCAGGTCGACGGCACCGAGCGCACCGCCTACCTTCCGCTGATCACCTTCACCGAGGACCTGCCATGACCGAAACCACCGACACGCTGTCCGCAGGACAGGATCCGTCCGTCCCGGAGGACGACGGCGATGCCGGCTACCGTGACGAGCGGAGCCTGTTCGACGGCGACACCGGCAGCTTCCCGCTGGCGATCCGGCAGGCGCTGGTGCGGCTGCTGCGCGGGCCGTACATCGACGGCGTGGCCGAGCCCCGGCTGTGGTCGCTGATCCTGGACAACCGCGCGGTGCTCTCGGACTACCTGTGCGAGATCTTCCTGCTGCTCACGGTGGACCCCGAGCGCAAGATCGCCATGCTCACCCCGGCCCAGGTCGATGCCCCGCACACGGCCCCGATCCAGCCGCGCAAGCCGCTGCGGCGGGAGGAAACCCTGCTGGCGCTGCGGCTGCGGCTGCTGCTGGACCGGCACGCGGGGACCGGCACCGAGCCGGTCATTTCACGCGCCGGCGCCCGGGAGATCCTCGAGGAGCACCGGCATCCGGGCCTGGTGGACGACAAGCGGCTCGAGGAGCTCACCGACTCCTCGCTCGCCCGGCTGGCGGCGCTGAAGCTGCTGCTGCCCACCGAGCTGCCGGACGAGTACCGGGTCTCCAGCGCGCTGGCACTGGCCCTGCCGTTCGACACGATCGACGAGATCCCGGCCTACCTGGCGGCCCTGGACCGCAGCGCCGAGCACGATGCCGGCACCCAGCTGCCGCTGGAGTCCGGGGATGACGACGGAGAGGATCAGCTGTGAGCATTGCCCTCACGCTCCCGCTGGGGGAAGCCATCAACGCGGGCCAGCACCGGCTCAGCACCATCCAGGTGATCAACTGGGGCACCTTCCACGGCCGGCACACCATGTACGTGGACCGCGCCGGCACGCTGCTGACCGGGCACCCGGGCGTGGGCAAGTCGACCCTGTTCGACGGCATCGCGCACATCTTCGCCGCCGCACCGCGGCTGAACGAGTCCGCGCACGACGCCAGCAACCGCAAGGACCGGCGCACCACCTACAGCTACATGCGCGGCCGGCGCTTCAAGACCGCCGCGGGCACCAGCTACCAGCGCCCGGGCGCGACCTGGTCGGCCATCGCGCTGGTCTACGAGGACGGCCTGGGCCACAGCACCTGCATCGCCGCCCTGTTCGACCTGCCGGTCAACGGGCTGGAGGGCACGGTGGGCAAGCACTACGTGATCCACAACGGGCCGCTGGACACCGAGGCCCTCGAGGCCCACGGCAGCCGGCGCTTCTCCCCCAGCTCGCTGCACAAGGCGCTGCCCGGCTGCGAGGCCTTCGATACGCACAAGACCTTCGCCGAACGCTTCCGGCGCCGGCTGGGCATCGACAACGACAAGGCGTTCAGCCTGCTGCGCACGCTGCAGAGCGGCAAGGGCCTGGACAAAGGCGTCAACCAGTTCTTCCGCTACGAAGTGCTGGAAATCCCCTCCACGCTCCAAGCCGCCGCCGGCGCCGTGGAGGACTTCAGCCACCTGCGCGGGATCTACCGGCAGCTGGAGGACGCCCGCGGCCAGCGCGACGCCCTGGCCCAGGTGCCCGCGCAGTACCGCCGCTACCGCGAGCTGCAGGAGCTGCTGGGCCGCAACGCCGAGCTGGCCCGGGAGCAGCTGCCGCTGATCCGCCGGCAGCGCTCGGCAGCGCTGCTGCGCCGCGAGGCGGAGCGGCTCGGGCAGGTGCGCGCCGCGGCCGCGGAGCAGCTCGAGGCCGAGGCGGCCGCCAAGGACGAGCTCGCCGCCCGGGTGCGGCTGCTGGAGGAACAGCACGAGAACCACGGCGGCAAGGCGATCGACGCCCTGGAACGGGAGATCCGCGCCGCGCAGCTGGAACTGGCCGAGCGCGAGCGCATCGCCCAGCAGCTGCGCAAGGACCTCGACGACGCCGGACTGGAGGCGCAGTGGTCCGCCGACGGCCTGTCGGCCGCCCGGCGCGAGGCCGCCGACGCCGTCGGCCGGCTCACCGAGGAAGCCGCCGCCGCCCGCACCCTGGAGTACGAGGCCGTGGCCGCCAGCATGAACGCGCGCCAGCGCGAGGCGAAGCTGCGGACCGAGATCGAGTCCTATACCCGGCGCGGCAGCAATATCGACGGCGCCAGTGCCGCCGCCCGGCGCCAGATCAGCGCCGCGACCGGCATCGACGCCGCGGACATGCCCTTCGCCGGCGAGCTGGCGGACATCGCCGGCGAGCACCAGCGCTGGCGGCCGGCGGCCGAGAAGGCGCTGCGCACGCTGGCCACCACCCTGCTGGTACGCGGCGAGCACCTGCGCGCGGTCACCGCCGCCATCGACGCCCTGGACGGCTACGGCCGGCTGCGCTGGATCAATATCGGCACCGGCGCCTTCGGGAAGAAGGCTGCCGAAGCCGGCCCTGCCGACCTGGTGGGCAAGCTGGAGTTCCAGAACTCCGAGGCCGGGAACTGGCTGCGGGCCAAGATCGCCGCCGACTACCCCTTCGTGTGCGTGGACTCGGACGCGGACCTGCACCGGCACGAGAAGGCGATCAGCCTGGCCGGCACGATCAAGCTCAACGCCGGCACCTTCGAGCGGGATACCCGCACGATCAGTCCCGGCGACTACCTGCTCGGCTTCAGCAACACCGAGAAGATCGTCCAGCTGCAGGCCGAGGCGGACCGCATCCGCGCCGAGCACGAGCGGGCCAGCGAGCTCGCGGACGAGCGCAGCAAGGCCAAGGACGCCCTCGCCGGCCGGCTCGAGGCGCTGCAGCGCGTGGCCGCCGACACCCGGCCCTTCGCCGAGCTGGACTCCGCCGCCCGGCGCGGCGCCGTCGAGGCCCTGCAGCAGCGCCTGCGCGCCCTGATGGAGGACAGCACCACCCTGGCCCGGATCCGCGCCGAGCTCGAGGAGGCCAAGTCCTCCCTGGAGGCGGCGGTGGGCCGGGTGGCGGTGCTGCGCAGCGAACTCGACGCCGCCGGCCGGCAGGCCGCGAAGGTGGCCGCGGAGCTGGCGGACACCGGGCGGCGCGCGGCGGAGAAGCCGCCGGCGGACTGGGCGGTGGAAGCACTGGCCGAATTCCTCGATCCGGGTGACGGCGAGGGCGGCGAGGCCGCGGCGCTGGAGCGGCTGGAGGCCGCCTTCCATGCCGCCCAGCTGAAGCTGGGCGAGGCCGCGGCGGCGCTGAAGGACGAACTGCACCGGACCGGGACCGCGCTGACGGATACCTTCAAGTCCTTCGCCCGCGAATGGGGCCCGCAGCTGAACGCCTCCTTCGGCACCGGCGTCGAGAGCGCCCCGCACTACGAGGCGCTCTACCACAGCATCATCGACGAGGGCCTGCCCCAGCGCGAGGACGAATTCCGCGAGTACTTCAACAACCGCTCCTACGAACGGTTCTCGGACCTGCTGCAGCTGCTGGAAGAGGAACGCCGGGCCATCGAGGAACGCATCCTGCCGCTGAACCAGATCCTGGACGAGGTGCCCTTCGACAACGGCAGCCACCTGCGCCTGGAGGTCAGGACTGCCATTCCGGAGGAGGCGCGCGTGTTCCGGAACAGCCTGAAGAACGCCCTGGGCAACGCGTACGTGAAGCAGAGCGCCGAGCAGATGGCCGACAGCTACAAGGCGCTCGAGAAGCTGGTGGACGACCTGAACGACCAGGCCAAGCTGCCCTGGCGCAACACCGTGCTGGACGTGCGCCAGCACGTGACCATCAGCTGCAACGAGCACCGGCCCGGCGGCGAGGTGGAGACCGGGCTGGAGCCGGGCACCCTCTCCGGCGGCGAGGGCCAGCGCTTCACCTCGTTCATTATGGGCGCCGCGCTGGCCTACCAGCTGGGCTTCGAGACCCAGGGCTTCACCACCTACGGCACGGTGATGATCGACGAGGCGTTCATCCAGGCCAACTCCGAGTACGCCGGCGCCGGCATCAACGCACTGCAGGAATTCGGCTTCCAGCTGCTGCTGGCCGCCCCGGAGGACAAGGTGGACCTCTCCCGGCACCTGGGCTCGATCACCGACATCATCAAGCACCCGGATTCCAACGTCTCCGGGTTCGTCGAAAGCGGCATCTCCCCGGCCACCGCCACCGAGATCGTGCTGCGCTAGCGGGACCGGCCGGGGATCAGTCGATGTAGCGGCGGCGGCCGGCCAGGACCGCAAAGACGCCCATGAACACCATGAGCACGGCGGTCAGTCCGAGCGGCAGCGTCCAGCCGCCGGTGAGGTCGTAGAGCGCGCCGAAGCCGATCGGGGCGGCGGCCGCCAGCAGGTAGCCCACGGACTGGGCCATCCCGGACAGGGCCGCCGCCTGCTGGTGGTGCCGCGTGCGCAGGCTGAAGAGCGAGAGGGCCACGACGATGGAGCTGCCGCAGGCCAGCCCCAGCAGCACCGTCCACAGCAGGGACATCCCGGGGGCGAGCATCAGGCCCAGGTAGGCGGCCAGGGCCAGCAGGCTGGCGGCCGCTCCCGGCAGCCGCTGGTCCGGCAGCCGGTGCAGCACCGCGGGCATGCTCAGGCTGCCCAGCACGCCGCAGACCTGGAACCAGAACAGGTGCCAGCCGCTGGTCACGGCATCGACGCCGTAGCTGGCCTCGATGCTGGGCAGCCAGGTGGCCAGCACGAAGAACGGCAGGGACTGCAGCCCCATGAACAGGGTGACCTGCCAGCCCAGCGCCGAGGTCCAGGGCGAACGGTACTCCGGCGCCTGCCCGGCGTCTTCCGCGGCCGCCGCGGCGCGCCGCCGCAGCCGGGGCAGGAACCAGGCCAGCGCCAGCAGGCCCAGTCCGGCCCAGACGCCCAGGGCCAGCCGCCATCCGTTCGGTGCGTCCCCGGCAATGGGCACCACCAGCCCCGAGCCCAGGGCGGCCACAATGGTGGTCAGGGCGAAATAGATGCCGGTCACTCCGCCCACCCGGTGCGGGAAGTCCCGCTTGACCAGCCCGGGCAGCAGCACGTTCAGGAAGGCGATGGCCAGGCCCAGCAGGCCGGTGCCGATCCAGACCGCGCCCGGCAGCGCCGCCGAGCGCAGCAGGATGCCGCCGGAGAGCACGGCCAGGGCCACCCACAGGGTCCGGTCCAGGCCCAGCCGCCGGGCGGCGGCCGGGGCCAGCGGCGAGAACAGGGCGAAGCCGACCAGGGGCAGGCTGGTCAGCAGGCCCGCCGCGGCCGCGCCCAGCCCCAGGTCGGCGCGCAGCTGCCCCAGCAGGGGGCCGACGCTGACGAACGAGACCCGCAGGTTGACCGCGATCAGCAGGATGCCGACCAGTGCCAGGCCTACGCGGGCGGGCCTGCCGACGTCGGTGGGTGCGGCGGTGGGTGCGCTCATGCCTGCTCCTGCAGCCGCCGGCCGAGCTGCCGGGACTCCTCGACCAGCGCCGCCGCGATCTCCTGGGCCTCCGCCGGCTGCCGCCGCTCGATGGCGCCCAGCAGCTCGTGGTGCCGGGGGTCCAGGGAGGAGCGTGTGTCCGCGTCCAGGGTCCGGGCGATGCCTGCCGTCACGGCATCATGCAGGTGCGCGTAGAGCTCCGCCAGCAGGGAGTTGCCGCCGGCCTCGACCACCCCCCGGTGGAAGGCGAGGTCTTCGGCGACATAGGCGGCCTCGTCCCCCTGGTCCCGGGCGGCATCGCGCCGCCGGAGCACCTCGTGCAGCGCGGAGAGCTGCTCGGCGGTGGCCCGCTGCGCGGCCAGGGCGGCCCCGCCCTGCTCGAGCATGGAGCGGACCTCGTAGGCTTCCTCCGCGTCCCCGGCACCAACCCGCCGGTGCAGCGTCACCCCGAGCTCGCTGGCGGCACGCACGTAGGTGCCGTCGCCCGGGCGCGCCTCGAGCAGCCCGGCATGGACCAGTGACCGCAGCGCCTCCCGGACGCTGTTGCGGCTGATGCCCAGCTGGTTGCTGAGCTCGAGTTCGCCCGGGATCTTTTCGCCGACCGGCCAGGCGCCGGACGCGATGAGGGCTTTCAGCTGCCCGGCCACCTGCAGGGCCAGCGGCACGTTGCGGGCAGGGCGGACCAGCTGCACGGATACCTCCAGGTCAAATGTTGGACATTTGGACCTTACAGGGGTGCGGGAGCCCGTGCAAGCTGGTGGCGCGGCCGCAGCCTGGGTGGGCAGCCCGGCCTTGACCCTCTTTGTATGGTGGGAGCATGGCAGAAGATCGACCCATCGGATTCTGGTTGCGGCTGGTCGACGGACTGATCGGAGAGCAGTTCGAAGCGACGGTCGAGGAACACGGCATTACCCGCCGGCAGTGGCAGATCATGAACGTGCTGGCCGAACGTCCGGCCACGGCGTCTGACCTGGAGGATTCCCTCCGGCCGTTTTTCAAGCAGACCGCGGAAGAGTCCTCTACCGAGCGCCTGGACGAACTGGTCGAGAGCGGCTGGGTGGCCGAAAACGCCGGCAGGTTCGAACTGACCGGGCTCGGGCATAACAGCCTGGCGGCCTTGGGCGAGGTGGTGGACCGGAACCGGCAGCAGGCCACCCAGGGCATTGCCGCCGAAGAATACGACGCCGCGCTGGATGTGCTGCAGCGCATGGCGCGCAACCTGGGCTGGGAAGGCTGAGCACACCGCGCCTGCGCACCTGTCCGCCCTGCCCGGTGGGCCGGGCTACCGGGACTGCTCCGGACCTGCATCCTGCCGGCGGCGCAGGTCGATCAGGAACTTGGCGCCCGCCACGCTGGCTTCCTCGGCCTGGAGCAGATCCCGTCCGGGCAGGAAGATATTGAGCACCCGGAACGTCCACTCCAACTCCTGGACCAGGTCCGCGCCCACGTCCTCGGTCACGGGCCGGCCGCTGGGCAGCCGGTAGCCTGCCGTGTGCAGGGCCTCGGTCAGCACCTGACCGCGCCGCTGCCAGGCCGGCAGGGTACCGGCGAGCAGCCAGTGGGCGAAGAGTCCGTTGAGGAAGGACGCCGGGTCCGAGCCCGGGTGGGCCAGCCGGTCCGCCAGATAGTCCCACAGCCTGCCCTCGTCGCCGGCGCCGGCCAGGGCGCGCCCGGCCGGGGTCAGCACCAGCCTGCCCTTGAACCGGCGCAGCAGGCCCCAGTCCTGCAGCCGCGTCCGCAACTGGAAGACCGGCCGGGTGCGCACCTCCCGGTTGGCCTTGCCGTAGAGCCGGTCCGCCCAGCCCAGCGCCTCGGCGGCTTCGCGGACGACGGCCGGTTTCAGGTAGCCGTCCTTGGTCAGTTCCAGCCCGTCCGTGCCCGCCCGCTCAAGCAGCCATTTCACCGGCCGCACGATCTCGGCCTGCTCGTCGGGGCAGGCCCGGGCCCCGGTCAGCTGCGCGCTCAGGCGGGCCAGGCGCAGGTTGACCCGGTCGCGGTCGAACCCTGCCGGGCCGGAATCCGGCACCGGGCCCCCGGCGCCCTCCTCGACCCAGCGCCCGGCGGCGCCGTCGTCCGGCTCCACGGACAGTGCATACCCGCCCGGGGGGACGCCCGGGCCGCCGGGAGCCTCGGCCGGCCCCCGGCTGGCCCCGCCCAGGCAGCCCAGGTAGCCGGCGGGCATGACGGCGTGGCCGGTTACGGTGATTTCGTGGGTCCAGCCGCCGCCATACTCGTAGCGCAGCGTGGATTTTTTGCCGTGCAGGGCGTCCGCAAGGGTGAAGTCCGCGGCCAGGTCGGTGCCCATTGCCAGCGCCGTTTCCTCGTCGCCGGCCAGGATGCGCCGGCCGGCAAAGGCGCCGGCCAGGCTGAACAGGTGCGCCTGGCTGTCTTCCCAGCCGAAGGAGAGCTTGATGGCCCGGTGCAGGTCCGGCAGGCCGATGCCCGCGGGGACGCGCAGGTCCCGCCACATGTGCGGATCGCTTTCCAGCAGTTCGATATGGAGGTCAAGGGCCTTTTCGGCGTCTCCCATGCAGCCATTGTGCCAAGCCGGCCGGGCTCCTGCGCAATGTATGGCAGAACAAGTCGCCCGCCGGCAGCGCCGGTCAGCTGGCCTGGGCGTCCTGGCGGAATTCGCCCTGGGCCGCTTGGGAAAATACGACCCGCAGGTCGAAGGCCTCCTGGGGAAAGGTACCAAAGTAGGCGGCTACATCCTGCAGCTCGCTGTCCACCCCGCGGTAGTTGAAGAGTTTGTAGGCGGCCTCGTCCATCTTCGAACTCAGCTCATCATTGGCCTGGGCCACGGCGTCCGAGCCGATCACCCGGATAGCCCAGGCGGCAGTGACATAGGCCTTGAACGCCGTGTGGAGCTCCGCGAGCGCGGTGTCCAGGGCCGGCTGCGTATAGGACTGCCGGTACTGGAGCATGTAGGCGTAGCTGGTGCAGGCGTCGGTGAGCCGCTGGCTCGTGGCCAGCACCTCTTCATAGTGCTTCAGCCGTTCGCTCCGGAGGAAGTCCGCCCGTGCTCGCTGCGCCTCGGCGGCATGGCCCTGCCGGGCAGTGTCGGCGGCACGCTCTGCCGACACCGCGACCCCGATCAGGGAGAAGGTGCCCGTGACCACGCCGCCGAGCAGAGCTCCTGCCAGGCCCCAGACAGCAGGGTTCCTGGCGGCCGGCGGCTTCCGGGCCGACGCCGCTTCCGGCGGGGAGTCGGGCCCCGCCCCCTCCGGTGTGGTGCCCATGGCCGGATTTTACTCCCGACCGGGCCCGGGAGTCAGTCCCGGCCGCGGGCGACGATGGCGGCGACCAGCGTCGGCGGTAGAGTCCTGGCCAGGACGGCCAGCGCCTTATAGCGCCTGCTGGGAATGGAGACTGCCTTGCCGGCGGCGGTATCCCGCAGCCCCTCGCGGACCACCTGTCCGGCATCCAGCCACATCCAGCCGGGAATGTGCCCCGTGTCCAGATGCATCCGCTCGTGGAACTCCGTATGCGTGTAGCCGGGGCAGAGCGCGGTAACGGTGATGCCCTCGCGGCGGTATTCGATGTTCGCCCAGCGGCTGAAGTGGATCATGGCGGCCTTGGCGGCCGAATAGCTGCCGCGCGGGGTGAAGCCGGCCATGCTCGCGACGTTGATGATGTACCCCCGGCCGCGGGCGCGCATGCCCTGCAGCGCGGCGTGCGCCAGCGCCATCGGCACGGTGACGTGGATGCGCAGGTGGTCCAGCTCGGCAATCAGGGTGCTGTCCGCGAAGGAGGTCGGCAATCCGTGGCCGGCGTTGTTGACCAGCGTGCCGACCGGCCGCGACTGGTCGGCAAGCCGGGCCAGCACCCGGGCCAGGCCGTCATCCTCGAGCAGGTTCGCGGTAATGGTCTCCACCTGGACACCGGCCTGGCCGTGCAGCCGCGCGGCGGATTCCTGCAGCCGGTCCTCGTCCCGGGCCACCAGCACCAGGCTGGCGCCGCGTCCGGCCAGCTGCCGGGCGAATTCGGCGCCCAGGCCCGCCGTGCCGCCGGTGATCAGGACACTCTCGGCAGTCGTTTCACTCATGCCTGCACCCTGCCGCAGATACATGCCTGTGGCAAGCAAGTACCGCAGGTTCGGGAATAACGGCGGCGGCGGCCCGGGTTGGCACCTGATGTTCCCAACCTTTCAAGGAGTGCCTTTCGTGACGTTGTTTTCCCCGCTGACCCTGGGTGACCTGGACCTGCCCAACCGCCTGGTGATGGCCCCATTGACCCGCTCGCGTTCGGGAGTCGACGGGGTGCCCGGCGACCTCGTCGTCGAGTACTACCGCCAGCGGGCCTCGCTCGGGCTGATCGTCAGCGAAGGCGTCTACCCGTCCTTCGCCGGGCAGGCCTTCGTCCGCCAGCCCGGGCTCGTGACCGCCGAACAGGTCGAGGGCTGGCGCCGGGTGGCCGAGGCCGTGCACGCCGAGGGCGGCCGGATCGTCGCCCAGGTGATGCACTCGGGCCGGGTGACCCACCCGGAGACCAACGGCGGGCGCGAGGTGGTGGCGCCCAGCGCGGTCGCCATCAACGGCCGGACCCGCACCTACACGGGCAAGTACCCGCTGCCGGTGCCGCGGGCCCTGGAGACCGGGGAGCTGCCCGGGATCATCGAGGAGTTCGTCGAGGCCGCCCGCAACGCCGTCGCCGCCGGGCTCGACGGCGTGGAACTGCACGCGGCCAACGGCTACCTGCTGCACGAGTTCCTCTCCCCGGCCTCGAACCGGCGCACGGATGCCTACGGCGGCTCCCCCGCCAACCGCGCGCGCTTCGTGGCCGAAACTGCCGCCGCGGTGGCCGAAGCCATAGGCGCCGGCCGGGTGGGCATCCGCATTTCCCCCGAACACAATGTCCAGGATGCCCTCGAAACGGACCCGGAGGATGTCCTGGCCACCTACGGCGCGCTGGTGGACAGTCTGGCACCGCTGGGCCTGGCCTACCTGAGCGTGCTGCACCAGGACCCGGCCGGCCCGCTGGTCCAGGACCTGCGCGCCCGCTTCGGCGGCAAGGTGCTGGCCAACAACGGCTTCGCCGAGGTGACCACCCGCCAGGAAGCGCTCGCGCTGCTGGAGGACGGCCAGGCCGACGCCGTCGTCGTCGGACGGCCGGCGATTGCCAACCCGGACCTGCTGCGCCGCTGGCACGAGGACCTGCCGCTGAACGCCCCGGACTCCTCCACCTTCTACACCGACGGCCCGGAAGGCTACACGGACTACCCCTGCTGGCAAAACTAGGCCGGCTTCCTCCGGTCCCCGGCATCCTTGTAGTTCGCGTCGATCAGGACCACGTCCCGGCCGGCGCGCTGCAGCAGGCTCGCGGCCACGCCGGCCCGGTAGCCGGAGGCGCAGTGCACCCAGAGCCGGCCGGCCGGGAGCTCCTGCATCCGGGAGAGCAGCTCGTGCACCGGGATGTTCACCGCCCCGTCCAGGTGGGAGCGGGAATACTCGTCGGTGCGCCGCACGTCCAGCAGCACCTCGCCGCTGCCGAAGGTGCGGGGCACCCCGTCCCAGCCCACCCGGGGATAGTCCGCCGTCGGCGCGCCCGGCGCCCATTCGCCGGGCCCGGCGCCGATGCCTGCCTCCGGGGACTCGAAGCCGATCCGGGAGAGGTCGCGGATGGCCTTCTCCACGTCCTCGCGGGAGCCCAGCAGCGTCAGCTGCCGGTTCCACGGCAGCACCCAGCCCACGTAGGAGGTGAAGCTGGAACCGCTGCCGTACTCGAAGCTGACCGACCCGCGCAGGTGGCTGCCGGCATAGGCGACGCGGTTGCGCAGGTCCACCACCCACTCGCCCGCCAGCAGCCGGCGCTGCAGTTCGGCCGGCTCCAGCGGCCCGGGAACCGCGAGCACCGCCGGGCCGGCGCCGCGGCGGTTCACCGGCGCCATGTGGGCGTAGTAGGAGGGGTAGGCGCTGAGGTTGGCCATCAGCTCGGCCACGAAGTGCTCCACGTCCGGGTCCGTCAGGGCGTGGTTGCCGTGCTGCTGCTCGCCGATGGTTGAGGCCGCCGTGCGCGCGGCGGGTCCAACCGAGCAGAAGGAGCCGAAGCCGTGCGTGGGGTAGAGCGCGGCCTCCGGGCCGGCTTCGGCGGCCAGCCGGCGGGCGGAAGCGTACTGGTTCCGGGCCAGCCCCTCGGTGTCCTCGGGGCTGACCAGGTCGGTCCGGCCCACCGAACCGTAGAGCAGGCTGCCGCCGGAGAAGACCGCCTGCTCGCCGCCGTCGTCCACAATGTACGCCAGGTGGGTGTGGGTGTGGCCCGGGGTGGCGACCACCCTGACCCGCAGGCGGCCGACGGCGATCACGTCCCCGTCGTGCACCGGGGTGCGCTCGAAGGCCACCTCGTCGGCGGCGTTGACCAGGTAGGCCGCGCCGTGCGCCCGGGCCAGCTGCAGCCCGCCGCTGAGGTAGTCGTTGTGGATGTGGGTCTCGGCCACGTGCGTGATCCGCACGCCGGCCTCGCGCACCGCGGCCTCCAGCCGATCGGTGTCCCGCTGCGGGTCGACCACCAGGGCCACGCTGCCGTCATGCACCAGGTAGCTGCGGTCCCCCAGCGGCGGGGTTTCGATAACGACGACGTCCACGGCGCCACTCCTTCGTGAACTTTCCTTTGGCCGGCGGGAGGAGGGGCTTTGTCGGGCTCCTGCCCGGCCGGCCTTCCTCCATTGTGCGGAACTTCCTGCCGGAAGCGTAGACCCCCGGGGGCCGAGTCCGGACCCGGCAGGTCCGCGCGGCCGTACCCGGCGGGCAGATGCGGGCCGGAGGGGCCGCCGCAGGCGGACGGTCCCTCCGGCGGTGCGCCTACTTGCCGAGCACCCGCTGCAGGAACAGCGCGGTGCGCTGGCGCAGGCCGGCGATCCGTCCGGCCGTGACCACCTCCGGGTCCGGATGGATCGGCGTGGCCGGCACCTGGAGCCGGACATTGGCCGAGCAGAAGAAGTCGGCGCAGATCAGCGTGCCGACGGTATTGCCGTCGCGCCCGGGCTGCCCGGCCCGGCGCGCCACATAGAGGTAGACATCCTCCTCCGAGTGCACGTCCTGGCACAGGGCGCAGAGCACCCGCTTGTTGCCCGGGGTGGAGGTTTCCGGCGCGCGCAGCAGCACGCCGACCGGCCTGCCGGCCAGCGGGGTGACCAGGTAGCCGCGCTGGGGCATCTTCGGATCCCGCCAGCCCAGGTAGTCCAGGTTGTCCCAGTCCAGCTCCGCGAAGCCGGCGGGCAGGTTCAGCGCCGAGACTTCGGAGCGGGTGGCATTGATGAAGGACTTGCGGATGGCGGACTCGGTGAGTTGTTCCATGGTTGATGCTTCCTGACGAAAAACGGGAAAGACTGGCAGCTGCAGGGTGGCCAGCGGTTTCCGGGCACGCCAAAGCACCGCTGCCGACATGGGCAGCAGGGATACCGGAAGGGTTCAGGCGGTGGCGTCCGGAGAGGCCGGCGGCACAGGAGCAGCTCTGCAGGCCATTGCGGCCACCTCGCTCCCCGCGGCAGCGGTATGCATGCTCACCATTCCTGTTCCCTGGGTCAGATCCGCCCGCCGGTCGCGGGCGCGTCTGGATTCTAGCGGTTTCCGCCGACGGCTTCCACGGGACCGTACCGCGCCGCCGGCGCCTGCCCCGGCGTCGTCAGCTGAAGCTGCCGGCCACCGCCCCAGCGCCGGCCAGGCAGGAGGCGGTGATGACGGCGGCAAAGCCGCCGAGCCAGATGCCGGCGGGCACCCCGGTGCGCCGGGACAGGATGTAGGCATCCGAATTGGCCAGCGCGTGCCGGCGCCGGGTGTGCACCCCGAGGACCTTGAACCAGTCCCGGACCGCACCCACCAGCAGCGCCACCCCGACGGCCAGGGTGAAGTAGCCCAGGAACACCGGGGTGGCGTACCAGACCAGCAGCACCGCGGCGGCGGCGCAGGACACCGCGATCACCGCCCCCTGCCAGTTGCGGATGAACAGCAGCGTGGCCAGCAGCAGCAGCGCGCTGACCGAGAGCGCCAGCCCTGACCAGCCGGCGTAGGCGGCCCAGACCAGCGCGGCGCCGGTGACGGCGGGGGCCGGGTAGCCCCAGAATCCGGCCCACGCCGCCCCGGCGGCGCCGGATCCCCTGGCCAGGCTGTGCATGGCCCCGGAATGGTCGAACCGCAGATGGATGCCCTTGACGACCTGGCCGGTCATCAGTGCCGCGAAGGCATGGCCGAGCTCGTGCACCACGGTGACGAAGAGGCCGAACCAGCGCCAGCCGGCCCGCGGCACGGATACGGCCACGGCGCCGGCGAGGATGAGCACCAGCACCAGCGGAGCCGGATCCAGCGGCGCCCCGCGCTCGAATCCGGCGAGCAGCTTGTCCCACCACTGGGCAGCAACCTCCCGTGCCGTGCCTGCTGCGGCGTCTGCGGCGGTGCTCATGCTTGCTGGATCTCCTGATCTTCGCGGGGTGCCTGACGCCGCCACGCTAGCAGGCCATGCCGGGCGGCGACCGTGACCTTCGTCTCGATACTTGACAGTTCAAGCAATCCCGGGCACCATTTTAGTTGAAGCCTCAATAAAAGGCGCCTGCCGCCGGCCGAGGCGGCCAAGTGATTGACCTCCAAGACCACCGAAGGATCCAGATGAACAACCCCGCCCTGACCACCATCGCCCGCACCGTGCTGCGCGTCGTCGCCGGCTTCCTCTTCGCCGCCCACGGCTGGCAGAAGTTCAACCAGTTCACCATTGCCGGCACCCAGGGCGCCTTCGCCCAGATGGGCGTGCCCGCAGCGGACCTCGTGGCCCCGGTGGTCGCCACCCTGGAACTGGCCGGCGGGATCGCTCTGATCCTGGGCCTCTTCGCCCGCCCGGTCGCCCTGTTGCTGACCCTGAACATGCTCGGCGCCCTGTTCCTGGTCCACGCCCCGGCCGGCGTGTTCGTCGAGGCCGGCGGCTTCGAACTGGTGCTCCTGCTCGCCGCCGCGGCCCTGGCCGTCGCCCTGGTGGGCCCGGGCCGGCTGTCCGTGGACAATCTGCTGTTCGGCCGCACCTCCTCCAAGCTGGCCGTGCTGGCCTGACCGCACACCCCGCGGTCCTGACGGCTCCGGCCCCAAGGCGCGCACCTCCCACAGGAGGTGCGCGCCTTTTTATGTACCTCCTTAGCTTCTGTCAATGTCGATAACATTCCCAACTATGAGAGCGAAGCCGCTGGCGAAGGCCGAGGTGATCTGCATCCGCAGTCCATCGCGATCCTACGCGCGCTCATTCCCCCAGCCTGGACGGCCAAGCAGCTGGCGGTCACGCTCCCCCAGGCCGCGCTGTACCGGCACCTCAACACACTGCTGGGGGTCGGCTTGGTGGACATCGCCCATGAGCGGCAGGCCCGCGGCAGCGTCGAGCGAACCGCCCACGGAAACAGCACCAACTACCGAAGCACCGACCCCCGGCAAGGATGAGCGCCATGGCTGAGACGACCGCACCCGATTTCGCCCCGCTGGCCGCCCGCACCCGGATCAATGCCCTGGTCCTGCCGGTGGCGGTGGTTACGTCCTGCACGGTCCTGGTCCTTGCCTTCGGTACCCCGCTGCCGGTGCCGCTCCTGCTCGGCGCGGCCGGCTGGATCCTTGCCCTGGTGCTGCGCCAGCCCGTCGCGCTGGCTGCCTCCCGTTTCGCCGGCCGGGAGCGCGCGGCCACCATCGTGGGCTGGTGCTCCGGACCGGCGGAGGAACTGGTCCGGCTGGGCCTGGTCCTGCTGGCCCTGCACAGCTTCGAGGCGGCACTCTGGGCCGGTTTCGGCTGGGCGGCGGTGGAGGTGCTGCTGGTGGCCGTGAACACGCTCGTCATCGCGGACCTGGTGACCAAGGACGACCCGAAGTCCCGGCAGGCCCGGCAGCTGCTCGCGGACCAGGGCATGACCACCCCGCAGCACCCGCTGTGGGGACTGCTCGAACGCTTCAGCGCGACGGCGCTGCATCTGGGCTTCACACTGCTGCTGTTCGCGCAGCCCTGGCTGGTGCTGCTGACCCTCCCGGCCCATTCGCTGACCAATATGCTCGCCGTCCGTTTTGCCAAAACCCATCTGGGCCGCACCGAGGCCGCCCTCGCCGCAGCCGGCGCCCTAGCCCTGGCCGCGGGCCTGGCCCTGGCCCTGGCCCTGGCCCTGCCCGCGCAGCGCTGAGACGCTGGCCCGTCCATGGCGGAGGGGATAGGTTGGAGCCGTAACCGGCGCTACTGGCGAAGGAGCACACGATCATGACCGACGAACAGCCCGAGACCCTCGGCAGCCCGACCCCGGAATCGGGCTCCGGCCTCAAACGGGACCCCGAGGACTGGGTCACCGGCGACGAGCCGATGACCGATGCCCAGCGCAGCTACCTGGACACGCTGGCCCGCGAGGCCGGCGAGGAGCTGCCGGCGGATCTGACCAAGGCGCAGGCGTCGGAGCACATCGAGCGGCTGCAGGGCAAGAGCGGGCGGCTCCGCGGCAGCTCCGGCAACGCAGGCGACGGCGGCGATACGTGAGCCCGGCGCAGGAGTCCGGCGGCGCCGAGGCCCTGCTGGGCAATTTTTCGCTGGAGATGACCGGCAAGGACGTGCCGGCCCTGGAAGAGGCAGCCCCGGTCATCCCGCCGGGAACCCGGATCAACGTCACGTTCCTAGGCAACGAGGACCTGCGGATGCGGGTCGCCGCCGCCACCGCCGTACGGAGGCTGGGCTTTGTCCCAGTCCCCCACATTTCGGCCCGCCGCCTGGCCTCCCGGCAGGAACTGGAGGAATTCCTCGACGCCCTGGCCACCGAGGCGGCGCCCAAGGATGTGTTCGCGGTCGCCGGGGACCCGGCGAAGCCGTTGGGGCCCTTCGAGGATTCCTATGCCCTGATCCGGTCCGGGCTGCTGGGCAACTACGGCATCGAGCACGTCAGCATCAGCGGTTACCCCGAAGGGCACCCGGACATCAGCGACGCGACCCTCTGGCAGGCGCTGACCGACAAGTACGCGGCGCTGAAGGACCTGGGCCTGGAGTCGAGCATCATCACCCAGTTCGGGTTCGACGTGGATCCGGTACTGTCCTGGCTGGCCGAACTGCGGCAGCGGGGCATCTGGGCGCCGGTGCGCCTGGGCGTGCCGGGACCGGCAGGCGTCAAGCGCCTGCTCAGCTATGCCCGCCGCTTCGGCGTCGCCTCCTCGGCGGGGATCGCGCACAAGTACGGGTTCTCGCTCACCAACCTGCTGGGCACTGCCGGACCGGACAAGTTCCTCCACGAGTTTGCCCGCCGCTACGAGGCGGCCGGGCACGGGGCGGTGCTGCTGCACTTCTACACCTTCGGCGGACTCAAGGCCACCGCCGAGTGGGTGCGGGACTTCCGGCAGGCCGCGGCCGGCTGAGCCCGCCCGGCAGGCGGCAGGTGCCCGGGGCACCTGCCGCCTGCCGGTTCAGCCGCGGCGTCCGGTCCGCCAGCCGCCGTGGTAGTCCTTGCGTACCGTCTCGGCGTACGGGACAGGACTGACGACGGCGCGCACCTCGATCTGCCGGTGGGGCTCCACGGTGGTCTTGCGGGTGCCGCCGTCGGGCTCGCCCCAGACCACCGTCAGCTCCGTGCCTTCGGGCACGTCCGGGGCGACGGTGGCCAGCGACAGCGCGCGCCGCTCGTTGGCGCTGTAGCCGGTGAACATGGACAACCCCACGGTGGTGCCGTCGGCGTCCACGACAGCGTCGTAGTTCGAGGAACCGTAGTTGGCCAGCGGCAGGTCGAAGTACTTGTACGGCAGGCCCTCGGTCTCGAACAGCGAGGCGAAGATCCTGGCTACGTCCTCGCCGTTCCAGGCCAGGGTGACCTTCCGGCGCTGGCTGGCCGGGTCGATCTTCTCCAGCACCTCGCGGCCGATGAAGTCGTGGTCGAACTTCACGAAGGACCCGTAGCCCAGCTCCCACGGGGTCAGGTAGTAATCCTCGATGTTCCCGGAGACGAAGCTGCCGGCCACCGCGTTGGTGGCCTCGTAGCTGTCCGCGCCCAGCCATTCGCGGTAGGGGCGCAGTTCCTCGCCGGTGTAGATCGCCGGCAGCGGCGACGGGATCCAGCCCGACTCCAGAGTGTTGGAGGGGTAGGCCCGGGCGCCCACGGCCAGCAGGCCGAACTCCTGCCCGGCTTCCAGGATGGTGTCGCGGACCTTGTCGTAGGACTCGTACGGCCCCCACAATTCCAGGCCGGGGGCGCCGGCCATGCCGTGGCGCAGCGTGCGCACGGATTCGCCGGCGATGCCCATCTGGTCCATGTTGAAGAACTTCAACTGCTCTACCGGGCCGCCGTTGAGCTTTTCGATGATCTGCCAGGCGTTTGGGCCTTGGATCTGGAAGCGCCAGTACTTGCGCTGCACCGGCTTGCCCATCGGGCGCGACGGCGAACGCCGGTCAACCTCGATCTCGACGTCGTAGCCGCCGGTGGTGCCGTGGAAGAGCAGCCAGTTGGCCGCCGGCGCACGCCCGACGTAGACATATTCATCCTCGGCCTCATGGAAGAGGATGCCGTCGCCGATCACGTGCCCGGCGGGGGTGGTGGGCACGTACTGCTTGGCCTTGTTGACCGGGAACTGCGCAACGCTGTTAATGGCGGTATCCGAAATCAGCTTCAGCGCATCGGGGCCCTTAATGAACAGGTTGTCCATGTGGTGCGACTGGTCGAACAGCACCGCGGACTCGCGCCAGGCGCGCTGCTCGCTGCGCCAGTTCGTGAATTCCGGGGCGACGACGGGGTAGATGTAGGCGCCAAGCTGGGAATTGCGCAGCAGGTCGACGGTATTGCCGGAAGCGTCCAGGACTTCCTGCAGGTTCTTTGCGCTCATTGATTCTTGTCCTCCCTGGTCGGGGCCGGGTGTGATCCAGTGCACAGGTCTGCAAAGCGACTCTAGGCCTATGGACGTAGATATGTCGACCGTGGCCGGCGGGCCCGCCGGTTCCTGCCCTGCCAGTCTCCGGCGCCGGCGAACCACGAAATATAGTGCGGTGACCGGCAACGCGCCCGCGGGGAAGAACGGCACGGTGAAACTCAGCGGTGCGCCCTCGCGCTGCGCACCCACGAGCAGGGCCGGACGCTGCCGCTGCGGCACACGGCATTGACTAGTCAGTCTGCATAGCCATTTCGTGTATTAGCAGGTCAAGATGCACAGACTGCCCACTCCATCGGGGACTGATTGCGCAGTGGCTGCGGCTCGGGCCACACTCCTTGCCAAGAGACCATGACGTCCCGAAAGCACTGAGGAGTCCCGCCATGACCGCCGTCGCAGACCGCCCCGCGAACACCGCCGCCACCACCGCCGCTACCGAGGCCACCGCCACCGTCCCCCAGGCCGTGGCACGGGTCGTGCGCGAGCGCGCCACCGTCCTCTTCGGGCTGATGGGCAACGGCAACGCCCATCTGATCAGCGAGCTGACCAGCACCGGCTTCCCCTTCGTCACCGTGCGCCATGAGGCCGGCGCGGTGGCCGCGGCGGACGCGTATTTCCGCGCGTCGGGGAAGCCGGCCACGGCCACCGTCACCTACGGCGCCGGGTTCACGAACACCCTCACCGCCCTGTCCGAGGCCGCCATCGCCCGCATCCCGCTGATCCTGATCGTCGGCGACGCACCCGCCTCCGGGCCGCGCTTCTTCGATATCGACCAGGTCGGCATGGCCGCCGCTGCCGGCGTCGAGACGGTGTGCCTGGACGCCCAGGACCCGGCCGCCCAGGTCCGTGACGCCTACGACCGCGCCGCGGCGGAGTCCCGGCCGATCGTCGTCGCCATCCCGTATGACCTGGTGGAGGTCCCGGTACAGGCCGTCACGCAGCCGGCCGAAGCACTGCACCTCACGACGCCGGCCCCCGCCACGCCGGCGGCCGCGGAACTGGAGCCGCTGGTCGCCGCGCTGCGCGGCGCCGAGAGGCCGCTAATCATTGCCGGCCGCGGCGTCGTCGACTCCGCCGGGGCCCCCGAGGCCCTGCGCCGGCTGGCCGACGGGCTGGGTGCCTTCATCGCCACCACCGTGATGGCCCGCAATGTGGCCGGCCCCGAGGGCGATCTGGGCATCGCCGGCGGCTTCGCCCGGCTCGAGCGCGTGGAGATCATGCGCCAGGCCGACGTCGTGCTGGTGGTCGGAGCGGGCATGAACCCGTTCCAGATGCGCTACGGCACCCTGGTGTCCGGGGACGCCACCGTGCTCCAGGTGGACCGCCGCGCCGGCCAGCGCCATGAGCGCACGGACCGCTTCCTCGTCGCGGACGCCGGTGCCGTACTGGCGGCCCTGGCGGCGGCGTTCGGCGCCACCCCGCAGGAGAACGGCCGTCCCGACGGCGGCTGGCGCGGCCGCCAGCCCCTGCCGGCGGCTCCGCGTGTGGAGGACATGCGCGAGGATGGCTCCGTGGAGGACGGGCTGGCCCCGGACGGCCGGCTGAACCCGCGGACGATGGCGCTGGCGCTGGAGGGCATCCTGCCCCGCGAGCGGACGTTCGTGCAGGACGGCGGACACTTCATTGGCTGGATCCCGCTGATGTGCTCGGTGCCGGATGCGCGTTCCCACCTGTTCGTCGGCACGGCGTTCCAGTCGATCGGGCTGGGCTTCCCCTCGGCCGTGGGTGCCGCGGTGGCCCGCCCCGAGCGGACCACCGTGCTGGTGACCGGCGATGGCGGCGGGCTGATGGCCCTGGCCGACTTCGAGAGCTTCGTGCGCCAGGCGCGCAGCGGCGTGGTGGTCGTGTTCAACGACGCTGCCTATGGTGCCGAGCTGCACCAGTACGCCGCCCGCGGACTGGACGAGGCGGCCATGCTCATCGAGGAGGTGGACTTCGCCGCCCTGGGCCGGGCCTTCGGTGCCGAGGGCGTCAAGGCCCGCAGCCTGCAGGACCTGGACGCGCTCAAGGACTGGGTGTCCCGCGGTGCCGAGGGCGTGTTCGTGCTGGACCTGCCCATCTCCCAGGACGTGGTCGCCGAGTACATGGCCGAGTCGATGGCCGGCGCCCAGCCCGCGCCGCGTCCGCTGCCGGTGGGCTGAGGCGCAGTTTCCCCCGCCATCGGGTGCAGGGGCGCGTCACCCACTGCCCACCATCTGGCGGTCAATGGATGCCTTCGGAAAGGGGTTTCAGCCCGATCCGCATCATCCATCGACCGCCAGTTGCCTGCGAAGGGTGAGGCCCCGGTGCGTGGGGGGCGAAGCACTTCGTGTGCGGGGCGGGGAATGCGAGCCCCGGTCGCGTGGGATGTGAGGCCCGGGTGCACAGGACGTGAGCGCGCGTGCCGTGATTGGAGACGCCCGGCCTTCCCTGGGCCCCGACGCCGGCTCCATCCTCGGCATGCCGCGGGCGCTGCTGGTGAAGGCCGGCCCGCACTTCGCGGTCCCGGTGCTGGGCACCATCGCCGCGACCATCATGGCCGGCGGCCTGGGCCTGGGCGCGCTGCCGATGTCCGGGATGTACGCGGCCCACACCGGCCAGGACGCCTCCGCCGTCATGGGCGACCTGATGTCCGCCGTCGTGCTGGCCAACGTCTTCTGCATCATCTTCGCCGGCCTGCTCAACGGCCTGGGCAAGAACCGGCCGGCCCTGTTCGCCGGGTTCAACGGCAACGGCGACCTGATCCGGGTCAAGGGCGACCGCCGGGACCTGTCGATGCCGAAGAAGGCCGCCCACTCCACGCACATCACCCTCGGCAAGGGCCTGCTCTTCGCCGCCGTGATCTTCGTGGTCGGCGAGCTGGTGGGGGCACACCTGACTTTCCTGCACCCCTACGCCTGGGCCATCATCATGGTGATCCTCAAGCTGACCGGCTGGCTGCCCAAGGACCTCGAGGAGTCCGCCACCGACTGGGGCGACCTCATCAACGCCGTGCCGGTCCCGGCCCTGCTGGTAGGCGTCTCCCTGGCCTACATCAAGATCGACGAGGTCCTCGTCTCCCTGGCCGACCCGGCCTTCATCATCCTGACCTTCCTGTGCGTGCTCGTGGCCGGCCTGTCCTCCGGCATCATCGGCTGGCTGGTGAAGTTCAACTTCGTGGAAGTGGCGATTGTCCCCGGACTCGTCATGGCGGACATCGGCGGATCCGGCGACGTCTCGGTCCTCAACGCCTCCGAGCGCATGCACCTGATGCCGTTCGCCGCGATCACCAACCGCATCGGCTGCACCCTGGTGCTGTTCCTGACCTCCCTGATGGTGCCGATGCTGGCCCTCTGACACGGTGAGGACCTGATTTTCCTCCCAATACCAAATACGAAACCGGTGATCACGAGGGAATGGCTTCCTGCTGACCGCTGCGGTCCGGGACGGGCGCAGGCGCCACACCCTGAACGTGGATGTGGAGGGACGGGGTTGTGGCACCGTGGTCGAGGGGACTGCCCACGGACCGCAGGAGCCGGCGTGGCCGGTGCCCAGGCCGCGCCGGGGCGTGACACGAGCATGTTCAACAAACTGATCCGCTGGGCGGACAACTGGCCGGTGACTACGTCCGCGGACAACTGAAGCAGCGCACCGGGGCCCGGAATGGCGCGGTCGTAGTAAGATTCTTGCTCTGCCCGGTGACCTGGATGTCACGGCACAGGCGGTGGAACGGGCCGTGCGGGGCCCGCTGCGTGCCGTCGGCCCGCAGGCGGCCCTGGTCAACGCCGACGGACGGGCGATCACCGCCGTCGCTTACGGGCTTGAGGCCGGGGACCTGACCACCGGCGGTGACGGCGCGCCGGCCGGCCGCAGCTTCCGCATCCTTCAGACCGCCCGGCCGCGCTGAACCGGCGCGGGGCCGGTTCAGCGCCGGGCCCGCGAAGCCTTAGGGTACCGCGGGCAGGTGCCCGCTGCGCCCCCGCTGCGCCAGGAGCTGCGCGTCGGCGAAGATGTCCGGCAGGACGGCCTCGCGCCCGGCTTCGAGCCGTTCGGCCCACGTTTCGACGGCGGCCCGGGCCAGCGAGGTGCACAGTTCCACGGCCACCCGCAGCTGCAGGTCAGCCGCCCCGGAAGGGCCGAACCGGGCCTGAAGCGCCTGCAGCAGCCGGGAGTTGCGGGCTGCCCCGTGCCGTACCAGCGCCGAACGCAGCAGCGGTTCGCGCCGCACCAGCCGGCTTACCCGGAGCATCCGCTGTGCGGCCGGGCAGGCGTGGTCCGCGAAGTCCTGCAGGACGCGCAGGTAGACCGTTGCCAGCTCCGTGCAGGGGTCCGCGTCCGGGTCGGCCTGCTGCACTGCCGCTTCGACCGCATCCTCGAACTCCCGGTGCACCGGGAGTGCGGCATCCTCCTTGGTGGCGAAGTAGCGGAAGAAGGTGCGCTGCGAGACTCCCGCCGCTGCGGCAATCTCCTCCACGGTGGCTGCCTCCAGCCCCCGGTCCTCGAACAGCTGCAGGGCGGCCTCGCTGATTTCCGCCATCGTCTGTCGGCGGCGCCGCTCGCGCAGCCCGGACGCGGCTCCTGCCGCCGCCGTCGTTGGATCTCCTGCCCCGCTCGCAGCCATGCAGCCGTCCCCCCGCTTGCCCCTGTGTTCGCCTTCGGAGATCAAGGCTACCGCACGTTTGTCATGGGCGTGCCAATATGGCAGTATCTGCCATATTGGCACGAAAGGGCAATTATAAGCATGAAACTGAACGTTGGCGACACCCTTGTCTACCCCCACCACGGCGCAGTCACTGTCATCGAACTGAAAACCCGTCCCTTCAATTCCGTCGAGACCAAATTCGTCAGGCTCCAGGTACACCACAACGGGCTGATGATCGAACTGCCCGCCGCGAACGCGGACAAGGTGGGCATCCGGCGCGCCATCGGCAGCCGCGGTGTCAAGCGTGTGCTCGGCATCCTGGGCTCGCCTGTCCCGGCCGCGGCGCCCAAGGAAATCTGGTCCCAGCGGTTCAAGACCAATCAGGCGAAGGTCACCACCGGCGACGTCTTCCAGGTCAGCGAAGTGGTCCGCGACCTGACCCGCCGCGCCCAGGCGGGGCACCTCTCGGCCGGCGAGAAGCACCAGCGCGAGGAGGCCATGCAGATCCTGGTGTCCGAACTGGCCGTCTCACTGAAGACCGACGAGGTTGCGGCCCGCGCCCTGATCGAGGGCATCTTCGAGCCGGCGGAACAGCGCGCCGCCAGCTGAGCGGGGCGCCGGCCCGATCCGCCGTCCGAGATTGGCCTTGTGTTCACCTTTTGGATTTCTGTGTCCTGCACCATATAGTGGGAACGCGTCACACCATGTGATCTACAACACAGCGGATGAAGATGATTAACACAGTCTCAAATGATTACGGCACTCCGGCCACACCCGACCGGTCCGCACGGCTGGGGGCCGCGGACAGTCCCTTCGAGGAATGGGTGGATGTCAGCCTCCATCTGGAGCCGGCGCTGGGCATCATCCAGCTCAGCGTCCCGGACCAGCCCGGGGAGGCACCGGCACTGCTGATGTACTCCGACGACTTCGAGGCGGTGCTCCGGGCCGCCGCCGAGTCGGATGGACGGGGTGTCTGGTGCGCCAAGTACTCGAAGCTGCTCATTCCCAGCACGCATGCCGGCGCCGGCAACCGGTTCTTCACCTTGTTCCAGGACGATCCCGCCGAATCCCGGAACTGACCCGGGAGCGCCCTGGCGCCGGCACACCTCTTGTCCGGAATGGGGCTCCGGAGGATGATGTTGGCTATCCAACCCTGCAGCGGCCGCTGCGGCCGGAAACTGCCTGGGACCTACGGGGAAGGCCAGGGATCAGTTGAGCTCACGAACGGCAGCAGGAATCCGATCCGACCGGCGCGGATGGCTGCCGTTGGCCATGGTCTGCCTGGGCAGCTTCGCCATTGTCCTGAACTTCGCGGTCCTGAGCATCGGCGTGGGGGACATCGTCCGGGACCTGCGGGTACCGCTGGCCATCGTCCAGCTGGCCCTGGTGACCTACTCCGTGCTGGCGGCCGCCCTGGCCATGGCTGGCGCAAAGCTCAGCTCGCTGCTCTCCCCCGTGCGGATCCAGCTGCTCGGCCTGAATCTCTATGCCGTGGGCATGCTCATCACCGCGGCGGCCATCAATGGCCCGGTCCTGGTCGCCGGCCAGATGGTCGCCGGCGTGGGGGCGGCCCTGCTGGTGCCCAACGGGCTGGCCATCCTGGAGGCCGCCTACGACGGCAGGCGGCGCAGCACCGCCGTCGCCATCCAGGCGGCCACCACCGGTTTTGCCGCCACCCTAGGACTGCTGCTCGGCGGGCTGCTGATCAGCACCCTCGGCTGGCGCGCCCCGTTCCTGCTGCTCGGGGTGCTGGCCGTCGCGGCGCTGCTGTGCGGCAGCCTGGTCCGGCTGCCGCTGCCGCAGGAAACCGACAGCATCGACGCCGCCAGCGTGCTGCTGCCCTGCCTGGGCGTGGTCCTGGTCATCGGCGCCGTCAACCAGATGGGTGTGTGGGGGTTCGTGGCCGCGACCCACGATGCCCCGTTCAGTTTCCTGGGCCTCTCCCCGGCTCCGCCGATGCTGCTGGCCGGCCTGCTGGTGCTGCAGCTGTTCGTGGCGCGCCAGCAGGCGATCCGGCAGGCGGCCCAGCTTCCGGGCGGGGCCCGGATCCGGGCCCCGCTGCTGGCCCCGTCCGTGCTCGCCTCTCCCGAGCGCAGGGCCCTGCTGGTCTGCCTGGTCGCAGTGAACCTGCTCTTCGGGGGCATCAGCTTCCTGCTGCTGCTGTACGCGCAGACGGTGCTCGGCTACGACGCCGTGCAGGCGGCCCTGCTGCTGATGCCGCTGGCGATGGCGACCTTCCTGGCGGCGGCAGCCTCCGGCACGGCGGTGCGGTATGTTCCGCCCAGATCCCTGCTGACCTGCGTTTACCTGCTCGGCTGCGGCGGCACGGTGCTGCTGGCCTACGCGGCCGCCGTGGACTGGGGCGGTCCGGCGTTGGCGGCGGGGCAGGTGGCCACCGGAGTGGCCGTCGGGTTGGGACTCTCGCTCGGCAGTGCGTTCCTGGCCGTGTCGGCCGAGCCGGAACTGGCCGGGGAAATCGGCAGTGTCCGCGGCCTGGCGTCCTTTCTGGGCACGGCCCTGGGCACCGCGCTGGGCGGGACCGTCCTGCTCGCCGGCCTGGACAATATCGGGAACCTGGTGGCCCGGCAGGGCTTCACGCTGCCACCGGATGTGACCCTGGATCCTGCCACGGCCGCCTTCGTCCCCAACGGTGCGCTGCACACGTTCTTCTCCGGGTCGGCCTGGAACCTCACGCCGGAGCAGGTCTCCTCCGCCGTCAACATCAGCGTGCAGGCCAGGCTGGACGCGCTGCAGACGTCCCTGGTGGTGCTGGCCCTGGCCTCGCTGGCCGGCGTAGCCACCGCGCGCCTGCTGCCGGGCCGGCGGCAGCTTCTCCCCCGGCGTTAGCGGCCTAGTCTGCGAGGATTCCCAGTTCGCGCAGCTGCTGGGCGATGCCCGCCCCGTCGGGTGCATAGATCCATGGCACTTCCGGCATCTTGGCCGGTTCATGCGAGCGCCCGCCGGCCAGCACGGCCTCCCGGGTGGAGAGCTGCCGGATGGCAATGGCCGCCACATGCTCCGGGAAGCGCCGGGCGAACCCCGCATAGATGGCCTCGTCGTGCTGGCCGTCGTCGCCGATCAGCAGCCACTTCACCTGCGGGAACTCCTGGGCCAGCCGGACGAGCTCGTCCTGCTTGTGCTGCTGGCCGCTGCGGAACCAGCGGTCATGGGTGGGTCCCCAGTCCGTCAGCAGCAGGGCACCATCCGGATACAGGTTGCGGGAGAGGAACCGGGTCAGGGTCTGCGCCACGTTCCAGGCCCCGGTGGACAGGTACAGCACAGGGCAGCCCGGATTGCTCCGGGCGATCCGGTCCATCAGCACCGCCATGCCTGGCGTGGCCGTGCGCGCGTGCTCGTCCAGGACGAAGGTGTTCCAAGCGGCCAGGAACGGACGCGGCAGCGCCGTCACCATGACGGTGTCGTCCACGTCGGAGACCACGCCGAAGCGGATGTCCCGGGGAAAAATATGCACCACTGCCTCGGACGGATCCGAGTCCTCGCAGGTGAGCACCACGGTGTTCCGGCCCTCGGGCAGTTCCACCTGGATCCGCGCATCCACCACTCCGCCGCGGTCCGCGACGGCTTCATGGCGCACGCCGTTGACTTCCACCGTCACTTTCGCGTTGGCCACCGGCGGACTGATGAAATTGCGCCACCCGCGGATGCCGTCCGCCACCAGCTTCGAGGAGACCAGGCCGCGCTCGAAGGCTCCCTCGCGGGCCACCACCACGCGCCCGAGGACCCGGATCCAGCCGGCCGTGCCGTAGCCGGTGAACGGCAGGACATGGGCCACATCCCCGCGCCCGCGGGCCCGCCGCTCCCGGAAGGCCTGCCAGCGGTCTTCGAGGCGCATCCCGATATGTGCGGCCTTCTCCAGGACCTCGGTCTCTTTTCCTGCACTGCCTGCCATGGCCCAAGTCTGGCACGTCCGGGTGTGGTGCAGGAAACATGTCCCGCCCGAAGGCCGGTCCGGCCCCCCGGACGGGCGTCCGGATCAGACGCTGACGGCGGCGGATTCGCGGCGGACCGCAGCGAAGCCCTTGGCCCAGGGCACGAGCTGGTCCAGCAT
This sequence comes from Arthrobacter mobilis, assembly GCF_012395835.1. Taxonomy (GTDB): domain Bacteria; phylum Actinomycetota; class Actinomycetes; order Actinomycetales; family Micrococcaceae; genus Crystallibacter; species Crystallibacter mobilis. The sequence goes on along the minus strand of NZ_JAAZSQ010000001.1, from coordinate 35,007 downwards.
CGGGGCCAGGGTGCCGGCGTTCTGTTCGGTCGGGCTGAATTCGGTGAAGTTCTCGAAGTCGGTGAACAGGCTGAACATGACCTGGCTGCGCACGTGGGCGACCTGCAGCTCGGACAGGACCCCGCGCAGGTGCTCGGCGGCGCGGGCACCGCCCATGGAACCGTAGGAAACGATGCCGGCGGCCTTGTTGGTGAACTCGGCGTTCAGGAAGGACAGCGCATTGGTCAGGGCCGGTCCGACGGAGTGGTTGTACTCGCTGGTGACGAAGACGAAGCCGTCGAAGGCGCTGATCCGGGCGGAGAAGGCCCGGGTGTGTTCGTTCCGGTAGTCCTGGTAGGCGGCCGGGGACGGCTCGTCCAGCAGCGGCAGATTGAAGCTGCTGATGTCCACCAGTTCGAAGCTGGCGTCCTGGCGGGCGGAGGCCTGGGCGAGGACCCATTCGGCCACCGAACTGCTTACCCGGCCCGGGCGGGTGCTGCCGGTGACAATGGCGATCCTGGGCAGGGGCCGCTCCGCCGGGGCGGCAGCATGCCGGGGGGTGCGGGCCGGATCGGCGCAGGCAGCGGACGGTGCGGGCACAGCAGTGCGGGACTTGCGGAAGAGATTCTTGAACCAGGACATGGCTGCCTTCGGTCGGAAACTTGATGTTTCAACTATTCTAGGGCCAGTTATATGACGTGTCAACAAGCAGGCCGGCGGTGGCATTACTGCTGTACCGATGCCTGTCCCGCGGAGTGTCCGCTGGCCGGGCGAACATAGTCGAAGATCACCGTGGTGTTGGTGCCGGCCACCTCCGGCCGCACGCTCAGGTTGTTGGCCACCAGATCCCGCAGCGCCGAAGAGTCCGGCACGGCCACATGGATCATGAAGTCCCGGTCCCCGGTGACGAAGAAAATGGCCTCCACCTGCGGCAGTCCGGCCAGATAGTCCTCGAACCGGCCCAGGTTCGACCGTGCGTGGGCCTGCAGCCGGATGGAGATCAGGGCCTGCAGGCCCCGGCCCACCGCCGCGGGGTCCACGTCCGCATGGAAGCCCCGGATGACGCCCCGCTCCCGCAGCGCCCGGATGCGGCTGTGGCAGGTGGAGGGGGCGATGCCGGCTGCGGCTGCGATGGCGTTGTTGGGCGTGCGGGCGTCGGCCTGCAGGATCTCGAGGATGAGCCGGTCGGTGGCATCCAGTCCGGGACGCCGAATTTCCTTCGGTCCGACCGGCCCGTACGGCATCCTTTCCGAATCTTCAGTCATGTCTTTCATGCTAGGCAGAATCTTCGGCGATGTGATTGCCCCCGCGGTTAATAATGTTCACCATGGGCTCAAGTGGTTCCTTGGGGGATTCCGGGCTGCAGCCCGCCCGGCGGACAGGAGGAAAACGGAATGTACGCTCGTTTGGCAGCCCCGCGCACCGCCGTCGTCGTCGGCGCAGGAATGGTAGGCCTGGCCACCGCCTGGCACCTGCAGGAGCGCGGCGTCGAGGTCACCGTGCTGGACCGCTCGGGCGTGGCAGCGGGTGCATCCTGGGGCAACGCCGGCTGGCTGACCCCGGGCATGGCCATGCCGCTGGCGGAGCCGGCGCTGTGGTCCTACGCACCGAAGGCGCTGCTCGATGCCACCGCGCCGCTGCATATTCCGGCCCGGCTGGATCCGCGGCTATGGCTGTTCCTGGCCCGTTTCGGACTCAATGCCACCGCCAAGGCCTGGACCCGCACCATGGCCGCGCTGACGCCGATCGACCAGATGGCGCTCGATGCCTTCGACGAACTGACCGAGGCCGGGGTCAGGGCCTGGACCAAGAAGGGTCCGTTCATCATCGGCTTCGAGCAGGAGAAGGAAAGCGGCCCCTTCGTCCACGAGATCGGGCAGGTGGAGAAGGCCGGCCAGCGCGTGCCGCTGCACCGGCTGGAGAACCCCCGGCTCAAGGTACCCCAGCTCTCCGTGGGCGTGTCCACCGTCTTCGAAATGGAGGGCCAGCGCTTCATCGAGCCCGGGCCGTTCGTCGAAGCCCTGGCCGAGGCCGTCCGGGCCCGCGGCGCGACGATCGTGGCCGGCGCAGAGGTCCGCGGGCTGCGGCACGGCCCGTCCGGGATCGCCGTGGATGCCTATGGGCACGAGCCGGTGGCCGCCGACGTCGTTGTACTCGCCACCGGGGCCTGGCTGCCGAAGCTGGCCAGGCCCCTGGGGGTGCGCACCATGATCCAGGCCGGCCGCGGCTATTCCTTCAGCGTCGCCACCGAAGACCCGGCCGAGTTCCCGATCTACTTCCCCGCCCGGCGCGTGGCCTGCACCCCCTACGAGGGCCGGCTGCGGATCGCCGGCACGATGGAATTCCGCGGCCCCGACGAGCCGCTGCAGACCGGCCGGATCGATGCGATCCTGGCCTCGGTGCGTCCGCTGTTCACCGGGATGGATCTGGAGAACCTGGAGGATATCTGGGTAGGGCCGCGGCCGGTCACCCCGGACGGGCTGCCGGTGGTGGGCGCCACCCGCTCCCCCGGAGTGTTCGTCGCCGGCGGCCACGGCATGTGGGGCATCGTGCTCGGGCCGGCCACCGGCAAGCTGCTGGCCGAGCAGATCGTCACCGGCACGGTGCCCGGGCAGATCAGGGCCTTCGACCCGCTGCGGTAGCCGGCGCCCTTCCCTGCCGCCGCAGGTGGTGCCACGATGTTCCTGTCCGCGCCGGGCGGACGGCACCACCCCTTGGGAGGCATCCCCATGAGCACTCTTTCCCCGGAACAGCTGGCGGCGCTGAAACCGCACGTCGTCAACCTCCGCGACGGCAAGGTGGCCGACCGCGGCGGCGGGGCCGGCCTCACCACTACCGCCGATGACGTGCGCGCCATCTTCGCCGAGCACCTGCCGCGCTTTGCTGCGGCGCACGGGCCCGGACCGGTGCCGCTGGTCATCTATGCCCACGGCGGGCTGGTGGACAAGGACGCCGGGCTGCGCATCGCCCAGGACCAGGTTGCCTGGTGGCAGCAGAACGGCGCCTACCCCATCCATTTCGTCTGGGAAACCGGCCTGGCCGGGTCGATCTGGGATGCCTTGAAGGACTGGGTCACCGGCGGCCGGCGCGGCTGGCTGGACGAGGCCCGGGACCGCGTATTGGAGCTTGCCGCCCGGTTCGGCCAAGGCCAGGCCGTCTGGGAGCAGATGAAGAACGATGCCGCGGCCGCCTCCGCGGACGACGGTGGCGCCCGCCTGTTCGCTGCGGAGCTGGGCAGGTACTGCACGGCCCAGCCGGGCCGGCTGAGCGTGCACGCCGTCGGCCACAGCGCGGGGTCGATCTTCCATGCCCACTTCATTCCGGCCGCCCTGGCCTCCGGCGTCCCGGAGTTCGCCACGGTCAGCCTGCTCGCCCCCGCGGTGCGCACGGACCTGTTCAAGGACACGCTCCAGCCGGAGGTGGGCCGCGGAATCAAGTCCCTGGCAATGTTCACCATGAACCAGGAGCTGGAACGGGAGGACAACTGCGTGGGCCTGTACGGGAAGTCCCTGCTCTACCTGGTCCGCGCCTCCTTCGAGCCGGAGGAGCCGGCCCCGATCCTCGGGCTGCAGGAAAGCGTGCGCTCCGATGCCGGACTGGCAGGGTTCTTCGGCGCCCCGGGCACCGGTGCCCGGGCCGAGGTCGTTTGGTCGCTGGCCACCGGCGGCGGGCGCAACGGCTGCCTGGCCACCACACATGGCGGTTTCGACAACGACGTGGCCACCATGGACAGCGTGGCCCGGCGCGTGCTGGGCACGGACACCATCACCTCCTACCCGGCCCGCCGGGCGGCGCCGCAGCTGTGGCCCTCCCCGGCCGAGGTCCGGACCGCCGCGCTCCCGGCCCTGCGCCCCGGGAGCCGCCGGCGCGCCCTGTGCATCGGCATCGATGAGTATCCCGGCGCCGACCGGCTCTACGGCTGCGTCGCCGACGCCGCCGCCTGGCGGGCCCAGCTCGAGACCGCAGGCTTCGAAGTACGGACGCTGCTCAACGGCGAAGCCACCCGGCAGAATATTCTGCTGGCCATCCTGGGGCTCGTCTCCACCAGCATGCCGGGCGACGTGCTCGCCGTGCAGTATGCCGGGCACGGCACGTACGTCGATGACCTGGACCAGGACGAGCAGGAAGCCGGCAACGCCGAGCAGCTCAAGGATGAAGCGCTGTGCCCGGTCGACTTCCGCGAAGGCCGCCTGGTGATCGACGACGACCTGGCCAAGATCTGGGAAGTGCTGCCCGAAGGGGTCAGCCTGACGGCCTTCTTCGACTCCTGCCATTCCGGCGATGCCCAGCGCCGGATCCAGCCGCTCAGCGCCCCGGCACTGGCGGGGCTGCGGCAGACGGCCGGCGAGCACGGCCGCCGCGCCCGCTTTGTGGTGCTGGACCAACAGACCACCGAACGCTACCGGGCCCTGCGCGGCAACCAGCGTACCTCCGGGGCGCGGGCCCGGGCGCGGGAAGTGCTGTTCAGTGCGTGCCGCCCCACCGAGGTCGCGTACGAGACCGGGGGCCGCGGCGACTTCAGTTCCGCGGCAGTCCCGCTGGTGGGCCAGGGCATCGGGCAACTGACCAACGAGCAGTTCCATGCCCGGGTCATGGCGGCCTTCGCCCAGCAGCCGCGGCAGAACCCGGAGCTGCACTCGGCGGAGCTGCTGCGCCGGCGGACCTTCCTGGCGCCGGTGCCCGGCATCATTCCGTCCGTGCCCGCAGCCGGGACAGACAGCCAGGCCGCGGGCACGGACGGTCCGCAGGCCACGGAGACGGACAGCCAGCAGGCCGGCACGGCCGGGGTGCTGCCCGGCACCGGCTTGGCCGCCGCGGCAGGTCCGGCCGGCGCGAGGCCGGAGCGCACCGGGACCGATCCGGCCCGGCAGCGGGCGCTCGTGGCGTTCCTGCGCGCCGCCGCCGACCTGCTGGACAGCTAGCTGTACTGACCATTCACGTTGGTGCCCTCCGGCGCGGCGAAGCAGGACGTGGCGAAATCCAGCACTGCGGCGGTGCGCCGGCTGGGTGCGACCTGTTCCGGCCACACGGCCGTGACCGAGGTGATCCCGGACCGCGGTGCAAGCGGCCGGACCACCACGCGTCGGCCTTCCGTGGTGGTGTCCTGCGAATTCGGCCGGGACATCAGCAGACTGTAGCCCAGCCCGCGGCCGACGAGGGCACGGACCAGCTCGATCACCGGCACGGACATCAGCAGGTTCGGGTTCAGGCCCCGTTCGGCGAACATCAGCCGGGTGTTCAGCGTGCTGGGGGTGGACTCGAGCATGATCAGCGGTTCCGGCGCCAGCTCGGTCAGGTCCACGGCCGCCTCGCCGGCCAGCCGGTGGTCCGCGGCGAGGATCGCCACCACCTCGGTCTCGTAGATGTTCCGGCGCTGCAGCCCGGGCGGCAGCTGCAGGTCGTAGACGATGGCCGCGTCCAGGCGCCCGGCATCCAGGGCGGACAGCAGCTCGTCCTGGCTGCCCACTTCGATCTCCAGCACCACCTCCGGGTGCAGGGCCGGGAAGCCCGCCAGCACCGGAGGCAGGACATTGCTGGCCAGGCCCGTGTAGCAGCCGAGCCGCACCGGCCCCTTGAGCCGCCCATTCACCTCCGCCAGCTCGCTGGCCAGCTCACCGGCCTCCCGCAGCAGGCGGCGCGCCCGCTCGGCAAAGAACTGGCCCGCCGGTGTCAGCTGCAGGCCCTTGGCCTTGCGCCGCACGCACAGCTGCTCCCCAACCGACTTCTCCAGGCCGGTAATGGCCTGGGACAGCGCCGGTTCCGAAATGTGCAGGGCCACGGCCGCGGCGCTGAGCGTGGGATGGTCCGGCAGGGCGGCAAACAGCTCAAGCTGCCGCAAGGTGAACTCAACCATAGATCTTCCATCTGCTCAAAGAAGTTTGGTTATTTTCCGAAGTTTACCCTATGAATAGCCCCGTGTGACACTGGTAACACTTCACCCGTGTCCGCAAGCTTTCAGGAGCCGACGATGACCACCGACACCACCGGAACGTGCCCCTTCGGGTTCAGGGCAGCGGAGCCGCCGCGCCAGGTTCCCCACGGCGCGCCGGAAGCCGCCGCCGTCGTACCGGCTGCCTCCCCTCCCGCTGCCGCGTCCGGATCGGCGCCCGTGGCCGACTGGGTCGACCCTGCCCGGCTGATGGCCGACCCCTACCCCATCTATGAACGGCTGCGGGCCGAGTCGCCGGTGGCCTGGGTGCCGGTGCTGAACAAGTACCTGGTGACCACCTTTGCCGACTGCCACGCGGTGGAACAGGACCAGGAAACCTTCAGCGCCAATGTCAGCGGCGCCACCATGAACCGGGCCCTCGGAGCGCGGCCGATGCTGCGCAAGGACGATCCGGAACACGCCGCGGACCGTGCCGCGGTGAATCCAACCCTGCGGCCGAAGAACATCAAGGACACCTGGGCGCCGGTGTTCGAACGGAACGCGCGGACCTGGCTGGACGTGCTGGCGGACATGGGCCCGGAGGAGGCGGACCTGAACCGGGACTATGCAGCCCCGGTGGCCTCGCAGAACCTGATCGACCTGCTCGGGCTCAAGGACGTGGCGGTGGAGGACATGCGCCGCTGGTCGCACGCCTTCATTGCCGGGGCGGGGAACCTGCTCGACGATGCGGAAATCTGGGCCCGCTGCGATGCCGCGCAGGAGGAACTGGACACGCTGCTGGCCGGACTCATCCCCTACTACCGGCAGCACCCGGACGGCTCGATCACCTCCGCGCTGGCCAACAGCGGCCTGCCCCGGGACAACGTCGCCTCGAACGTGAAGCTGACCATTTCCGGCGGGATGAACGAGCCGCAGCACATGGTCACCAACATGGTCTGGGCGCTCAGCCGGCACCCGGAGCAGCGGGCCAAGGTACTGGCGGATCCGTCCCTCTGGCCGGCGGTCTTTGACGAGGCCGTGCGCTGGATCTCGCCGATCGGCATGTACCCCCGGGAAACCACCCGCGCCGTGGTGCTCGGCGGCGTCGAACTGCCGGCCGGCGCTCCGCTCGGGGTCGTCGTCGGGTCGGCCAACCGGGACGAGGCCCGCTTCACGGACGCGGCAGCCTTCGATATCTTCCGGCCCAAACAGGCGCACCTGGCCTTCGGCTCCGGCGTGCACCTGTGCGCAGGCCACTGGGCGGCCAAAACCTCGATCGGGCAGATCGCCGTGCCGCTGCTCTACCGGAGGTTCCCCGGGCTGCGCACGAACGAACGCCGGGCCGAGGCCTGGGATGGCTGGGTCTTCCGCGGCCTGACCAGCCTCCCGGTCACCTGGCAGGACTGAACGGCTCCCGGCCGCGGCGGCACCGGGCGGGTCAGTCGCTCGGCGTGATGTTGGTGGTCAGCCCGCGGTCGTCCGGCTCCTGCCGGTCCTGCTGCTCGGCCGGTCCCGAAGCTTCATCCGGGGCGGGCACATTCCCCCCCTGGGCCTTGCCGGGAGTGTCCTCTTCCGGCTCGAAGGTGTTGGGCTCCTGCCCGGCCCCGATGCCCACGCCGTCGGGGCTGTCCGGAACGGTGCCGCCCGGGCCCGTGCCGCCGGGGTGTTCGCTGCGCTGGCCTTCGGTGCTCATGGATAGTCTCCTTTGTCTCCTGTCGGTCCGGTCAGCGCCGCCGCCGGAAGAGGCGCCAGGGCCAGCGGCCTTCCCGCCGGCCGCCGTCCCTCCCGGCGAGCTGGTGCCCTTGTTTTTCCACCGGGTCCGCCGCCTCATTCGGGATCGCCGCGGTTTCCCCGGCGATGATATGGGCAGTGCCCGGGCCAGGAATCTGCGCGGCCGCCAGGTTCGGCATCGCCGGCGCGGAAGCGGAACCGTGCACCGGCAGCGGCCCCACGCCCTCGTCCCGGCGCTCTTCCCGGGGGACGGGCCTGTTGTGGTCCTCGTGCGGACGTTCGGTTCCCTTGGCCATGACCTTAGCTCCTTGCGCTTCCTGTGCCGACTGCGCTTCCTGCTCTTCGCGGCTGCCGCCTGAAGTCCACCATATTCCCGCATTGGCGGATTGGTAAGGGCTTTTGTCCCCGGCCACTGCCCTGCCGGCCCGCTGGCGGACCCATCGGCGGGCAGGCTTGTCGGTGAGGCATGGAAAAATAAGCCGCATGCCCGAACAACCCCTCCCCATGGTCGATTCGTCGGAGATCATCCGCCAGGTGGGCGGCGGGGCCTTCGCGCGCGGGCAGGGGTATGCACGGGCCTCGTTCGTGCTCGACATGGACTGGGATCCGCAGGCCCGCACGCTGCACAGCCGGGTCAACGGGACCGCCGCCGTTCCCTACCGCTGCCGGATCCGGCTGGCGCCGGCTGCCGGCGACGGCGGCTACCGGCTGGCGGAAAGCTCCTGCAGCTGCCCGGTGGGCTCCTCCTGCAAGCATGTGGCGGCCACCCTGCTGTATGCCAACAGCCTGCGGCTGCGTACTGCCGGTGAACCCCAGGCGCCCGCGGCGCCTGCCCCCGCAGACAGGCCCCAAGCCGGCCCGGCCTGGCAGCGGTCGCTGGACGAACTGCTCGGCAGCGGTGCCCCCGGCCCTGGCACCGGGCCGGGTCAGCGCCCCATGCCGCTGGGACTGCAGTTCGAGCTCCGCGAGCAGCCCGGCCCGGTGCACCCGCCCGGCCCGGCCAAACCCTGGCGGCCGGCCGCCCGGCAGCGGCGCGGACCGCAGCAGCACCGGCCCCGGCTCGGCGTACGCCCGGTGGTGCTCAATGCCAGGGGCCGCTGGGTGAAGAACCAGCTGCGCTGGAACACCATCAGCTACAAGACCTACGGACTGGACCTGGACCCCGAACAGCACCGCTGGTTCGCCCAGTTCGTCCCGCTGCACCGGGCCAACGGCCAGCTGTATTTCGGCGAGGACAATGAGTGGCTGTACCTGGAGGACTTCAGCAGCCCGCTGCTGTGGCAGCTCTTCGACGAGGCCCGGCGGCTGGGGATCGAACTGCTCGGCGTCAAGCAGGACATCACGGTGGTGGTCGGCGGTTCCGCCGTCCTAGCACTGGAGGCGCGGGGCGGCGGGTCCGGGTTCCGCCTGGAGCCGGTGCTGACCATCGACGGCGAGGCGCATCCGGTGGACCTGGCCGGCGCCATCGGCTCGCACGGCCTCTACAGCTGCACCGGGGACGGCCGGCGGATCACGCTGGCGCCGGCCGCCGCGCCGCTGAACGACGTCGGACGGCAGCTGCTGCTGGAGGGCACCGGACTGCAGATCCCGGCGCCGGATGCGGACGATTTCTTCGAACGCTACTATCCGGTGCTGAGCCGGGCCGTCACGGTCGCGTGCAGCGACGGGTCGGTGCAGCTGCCGCAGATCCTGCCCCCGGTGCTCGTGCTCACAGCCGCCTACGGCCCGGAGCATACGCTGCGGCTGCGCTGGGAGTTCGAGTACGGCATCGGCGGGCGCGCGGTCCGCGTGCCGCTGGCGGCCGGCCCCGGCCGGGATGGCCACCGGGATGGCGCGGCCGAAGCCGCGCTGCTCGCCGCCGCCGCGTCAGTGCCGGGCATCGGCCGGCTGGCCCCCGACCCGGCCGGGCCGGAGGCCACGCTGCAGGACCTGGACACGCTGGAGTTCACCCGCGGCGTGCTGCCGCTGCTGCAGGTTCTGGACGGTGTCCGGGTGGACGCCACCGGCGGCCCCCCGGACTACCGGGAGCTGACCGAGGCACCGGAGCTGTCCGTGAGCACCGTCGAATCCGAGCAGGCGGACTGGTTCGACCTGGGGCTGATGGTCAAGGTGGCCGGGCGGGTTATCCCCTTCGGCAACATTTTCAAGGCCCTGTCCCTCGGACAGCGGAAGCTGCTGCTGGTGGACAAGACCTACCTGTCCCTGGACCAGCCGGTGTTCGACCGCCTCCGGCGGCTGGTGGAGGAGGCCCGCCAGCTGCAGGAGCGGGATTCCGGGCCGCTGAGGCTCAGCCGCTACCAGGCCGGGCTCTGGGCCGAGCTGGCCGAACTGGCCACGGACACGGAGCAGGCGGGGAACTGGCGTGCGTCCGTCTCGGGGCTGCTGGAGCTGGGCACGGCCGGGCCGGTGCCGGTCCCGGCCGGGCTGCAGGCGGTGCTGCGGCCGTACCAGCAGGAGGGCTTCAACTGGCTTGCGTTCCTGTGGCAGCACCGGCTCGGCGGGATCCTGGCCGACGACATGGGGCTGGGCAAGACGCTGCAGGCACTGGCGCTGGTCTGCCACGCCCGCCAGGCCGGGGCCACCGGCCCGGACGGCGGTCCCTTCCTCGTCGTCGCCCCCACCTCGGTGGTGCCCAACTGGGTCCTGGAGGCCCGCCGCTTCGCCCCGGAGCTGAAGGTTGCCGCCGTGACCGACACCCGGGCGCACAGCGGCAGGCCGCTGGCCGGCAGCGCGGCCGGGGCCGACATCGTCGTCACCTCCTACGCGGTCTTCCGCCTGGACGCCGCCGCCTACCGGGAACTGCCGTGGGCCGGGCTCATCCTGGACGAGGCGCAGTTCGTCAAGAACCGGAACACCAAGGCGCACCAGGCGGCCCGGGAGCTGCCGGCCCCGTTCAAGCTGGCGATCACCGGCACGCCGCTGGAGAACAACCTGATGGAGCTGTGGTCCATCCTCGCCATCGTGGCGCCCGGACTGTTCCCCTCGCCGCAGAAGTTCGCCGACCACTACCAGCGGCCGATCGAGCGCAGCGGCCATCCCGAGCTGCTGGCCCGGCTGCGGCGCCGGATCCGGCCGCTGATGATGCGCCGGACCAAGGAGTCGGTGGCTCCCGAGCTGCCGCCCAAGCAGGAACAGGTCCTCGAGGTGGAGCTGGAGCCTCGGCACCGCCGGATCTACGACACCCATCTGCAGCGCGAACGCCAGAAGATCCTGCGCCTGGTGGAGGACATGGACCGTAACCGGTTCACCATCTTCCAGTCCCTGACCTTGCTGCGCCAGCTCTCGCTGGACGCCGCCCTGGTGGACGAGAAGTACGACGGCGTGGCCTCGGCGAAGCTGGACGTGCTGCTCGAGCAGCTGCAGGATGTGATCGCCGAGGGGCACCGCGCGCTGGTCTTCAGCCAGTTCACCCGTTTCCTCGCGCGCGCCGCCGCCCGGCTCGATGCCGCGGGCATCCGGTACGCCTATCTGGACGGCAGCACCCGGGACCGGGCCGGGACCATCGGGGACTTCAAGGACGGCTCGGCCCCGGTGTTCCTGATCAGCCTCAAGGCCGGCGGCTTCGGGCTGAACCTGACGGAGGCGGACTACTGCTTCCTGCTGGATCCGTGGTGGAATCCGGCCAGCGAGGCGCAGGCGGTGGACCGCGTGCACCGGATCGGGCAGGGGCGCAATGTGATGGTGTACCGGCTGGTCTCCCGGGGCACCATCGAGGAAAAAGTCATGGCCCTGAAGGAGGGCAAGACCCGGTTGTTCTCCTCGGTGCTGGACGCGGGCACCCCGTTCTCGGCAGCGCTGACGGCCGAAGACATCCGCGGGCTGCTGGAGGGCTGAGCCGGGCGCGGCACGGGCACGGCTCAGCCCGGCGCCGCAGCCGCCGTGCGTGCCGGGCCTAGCGGAGGTCGAGGGCCTCCCGGTAGACCCAGCGGCCCTCCTCGCGCACGAAGGTGCTGACCTCCCGGTGTTCCCCGTCCCGGCCCTGGTAGCGGTAGCCTGCACGGAACTCGACAGTGCCCAGCGCGTCCTGTGCCCGGCCGCGGACGGTGCGCAGAATCTCCAGGCCGGTCCAGCGCTGCCGCGGGTCCAGCTCGAGGGACGCGGGCCGGGTCTGCCCGGACCAGGTCCGCAGCAGATAGTCCTCGTCCCCGGTGCAGAACGCCGCGTAGCGCGAGCGCATCAGAGCCTCGGCCGTGGGCGCCTCCGCCTCGCCGCGGTGGAACGGGGCGCAGCAGCTGCGGTAGCTGCCACCGCTGCCGCAGGGGCAGGGGGCGGCGGGATCGGCGGCACGGAATCCGGGGGCTGGGCTCACCGGCCCATTATCCCCCGCCTGTTCCCCTGCTATTCACCGGCTGTTCGCCGGCACCGCCCTGCTGCTCTCCGGCGGCAGGCCCGCCATCGTGCGGATTACGCGCCAAACATAAGTAAAACCAGTATCTATTCCAAGTTTTCACAGTTTTACATTGGTTGCCCCTCTGCCTTTTCATGGAGGGAACGTGAGTAGCAACACAAGGAGCTTTCCCTACATGAACCCCGCCCATCCCAGCGACCTGCAGCCACGCGTGGTCACCCTCGGCACCGCCGGCGGCCCGCGCTGGTGGACCGGCGCCAACGCCGGCCAGCGTGCAGGCATTGCCACGGCCGTCGTCGTCGGACCGCACACCTACCTGGTCGACGCCGGCCACGGCGTGGGCCGCCAGCTGATGCTGGCCGGCCTGCCGATCAGCTCGCTGCGCGGCATCTTCGTCACGCACCTGCATTCGGACCACACCATCGACCTGGGCAGCCTGGCGATCTTCGGCATGTTCGCCTTCCGCCAGGACCAGCACCGGATCAAGATCATCGGCCCGGGCGACCGCGGCGAGCTGCCCCCGGTGTCCCCGCGCGCGGCCGTGCCGCCGGCGCCGGTCTTCCCGGAGCAGCCCACCCCGGGTACCGCCGCCATGTTCCGGCACCTCATGGCCGCCTACGCCACCGACCTGAACGACCGGATCCTGGACGCGCTGCGCCCCTCCCCCTTCGATTACTTCGACGCCGAGGACATCGTGATCCCGGCGGCCAGCGGCTATCATCCGAACGCCAATCCGACCCCGGAGGGCATGGAGCCGTTCGAAATCTACCGGGACGAACTGGTGACCGTCACCGCCACCCTGGTCAAGCACCCGCCGATGGCTCCGGCTTTCGCGTTCCGCTTCGACACGGCCGCCGGCTCGGTGACCATTTCCGGGGACACCGCCCCCTGCACCAACCTGGTCCGGCTGGCCCGCGGCACCGACCTGCTGCTGCACGAGGCCATCGACTTCGACTGGGTCCACCGCACCTACGGCGGGGGTGCCGACGGGACGCCCGACGAAACCGCTCAGGCCTCCATCGACCACCACCGCAAGTCGCACACCAGCCCCGCGGAAGCGGTGGAGCTGGCCAACCAGGCCGGGGCCAAGGCCCTGGCCCTGCACCACCTCGTTCCGGGCACCACACCCCAGCATGTCTGGGAAGCGACAGCGAAAGCCTTCAGCGGCAGCTTCCATGTGCCCAACGACCTGGATGTCATCCCCTTCGGCACCGCCAGCTCCGGTGATGCCGGTGCCCCGACCTCGGAAGAATTGGTTTCCGCACCATGACCAGTACCGTCAATCGTCCGGAGCAGGCGCCCGCCGCCCGCCAGGACAGCCTCAACACGAAGCACATGCGCCGCATCCTGGCCTCGAGCTTCATCGGCAGCGCCATCGAGTTCTACGACTTCATCCTCTACGCCACGGCTGCGAGCATCGTCTTCAACCACGTGTTCTTCGCCGACGTCCCGCCCGCGGTCGGCCTGTTCGCCTCCTTCGGCACGCTCGCCGTCGGCTACGTGGCCCGCCCGCTCGGTGGTGCCATCTTCGGCCACTTTGGGGACCGCATCGGCCGCAAGGGCGTGCTGATTATCTCCATGGTGATGATGGGTGCGGCCACGACGGCGATCGGCCTGCTGCCGACCACGGCGCAGATCGGCATCGCCGCCCCGATCCTGCTGGTCACCCTGCGCATCATCCAGGGCCTGGCGGTCGGCGGCGAGTGGGGCGGGGCGATGCTCGTAGCCCTGGAGCACGCTCCGGCCAAGCGCCGCGGCTTTGCCGCCAGCTTCGCCAACATGGGCGGCCCGGCCGGCGCCGTGCTGGCCACCCTGGCGGTCTCGGCGTTCTCCACCCTGCCGGACGAAGCGTTCATCAGCTGGGGCTGGCGCATCCCGTTCCTGCTCAGCCTGGTGCTGATCATTATCGGCCTGGTCATCCGGCTGCAGGTGTCCGAAACCCCGCTCTTCCTCGAACTCGAGGACAAGGCGGAAAAGAAGAAGATCCCGGTGGTGGAGGTCTTCACCAAGTACCCGAAGAACCTGGTGCTGGGCACCATCGCCGGCATGAGCTCCTACACCGTCCAGGGCCTGATGACCGTCTGGGCCGTCTCCTACGCCGTCGGCCTGGGCGTGGACCGCACCGGTGTGCTCAACGTCAAGGCCGTCGGCGCCACCCTGACCATCGTGGCCATCTGGTTCGCCTCGCGGCTGAGCGACAAGTACGGCCGCAAGCCGGTGATGCTCTGGGGCATGATCGCCGGTGCCGTGCTGGCCTTCCCGATCATCTGGCTGCTGCAGACCGGGACGCTGTGGGGCTTCGCCATCGGTTTGTTCCTGGCCAACGGCATCATCCAGGGAGTCATCTTCGGCCCGTTCGGCGCCTTCGTGGCCGAACTGTTCCCCACCCGGATGCGCTACACCGGCGCCTCGCTGACCTACCAGAGCTCCTCCACGCTGGGCGCCGGCTTCACGCCGATGATCGCCAGCGGCCTGGTCCTGGCGGCCGGCGGGGAGTTGTGGCTGGTGGCCGCAGCCTGGGCGGTTTCCTTCCTGGTATGTGCCGCCTGCGTGCTGGCCACCAAGGAAGGCAAGGACCAGGACCTCAGCAGCGAGATGAGGTAGGTACCGCCCCCGGGCAGGAGACGGCGGCGGTGCCCTTCCGGAGCGTTCCGGAAGGGCACCGCCGCCGCGTGCTGCCGCGGCGGCCTCAGCCGGTGCCCGGCCGGCCCGCTTCGGCGGCGCAGAAATCCATCAGCGCCTGCAGCCGCATGGTCAGCCGCTGCCCGCCCGGATAGGCGAAGCAGATGTCGCTGCGGCCGATCTCGCCGTCGATCTCGACACAGACCAGCGGCAGGCCTTCATAGCTGACATTCAGCGGCGGGCGCTGGACCAGCACGGTATAACCAAGCCCTCGGGCCACCATGCCGCGGACGGCCTCGAAGCTGGTGGAGCGCCAGGCGATCTTCGGCTCCAGTCCGGACGCGCGCAGGTTCGGCAGCTGGTTGTCCCGCACCGACGGAATATCCAGCAGCACCATGTCCTCCTCGGCCAGCTCGCGCAGTGCCACCTTCTGCCGCCCGGCCAGGCGGTGCCCTGCCCCGAGCAGGACGTACGGGCGGCCTTCCTTGATCACACGCATCTGCAGTCCGCCGACCACGTGCCGCGTGTGCGTCAGCACGGCGTCCAGCCGGCCCTCGAGCAGCTGCTCCTGCAGTTCGCCCGGCGCCCCTTCGGTGATGGCCAGCGTCAGCTTCGGGTTCGGAGCCGCGAACCCGGCCGTGATGGCGGGAATCCAGAAGGCCGAGAGCGTCGTGTAGCAGCCGATGGCCAGCGGGCCGGCCAGCTCATCCTGGCGCTCGGTGATGGTGGACTGCAGTTCCTCGGCCTGGCGCAGCAGGGCGCGGGCGTCGGAGAGGAACCGCCGGCCGGCGCTGGTCAGGGTGGCGCCCTTGGCCTTGTGCCGGACCACCAGCTGCGTGCCGACCGCCTTCTCCAGTTCCGTCACGGCCAGGGACAGGCCCGCCTGGGAGACCCGGCAGACGTCCGCGGCCGCGCTGAGCGAGCCGTGGTCGGCGACCGCCACAAAGTACTCGACTTGGCGCAGGGTGTACCGGAACATAAGGAAATCTTAGGTGCGGACTGCTCCGTCCGGCTCGGGTTCCCCCTGCCAGGGGTCGACCGCAGGCACCGCCAGCTTCCGGTAGTCCTCCGCATGGCGCGACACCACGGTGAGGTGCTTGTGCAGCGCCGTGGCGGCAACCAGGGACCGGACCGCAGGCACCTCGGCCCGTGCCGACACCGGCCCCCAGAGCGCTGCCACTTCGGCGTCCACCGGCAGGATGTTGTCGGCAAAGCGCTGCTTCAGTTCCTCCAGCCAGCCGCCGACCTCCGGGAGCTGCCCGTCCGGCAGCCCCGGCCGGGACAGCTCGCCGAAGGTCAGCGCGGACAGATAGACCCGCAGGTGCCGCCGGCGGCGGAGGAATTCGACGACGGCGGGGTGCGGGCCGCTGCCCCGCAGCTCGGTCACCACGCAGCTGTCGAGCAGCAGGCCTGACTGCGGGCTCATCCGCCGGTACCGTCCCGGCGCGGCTGGAGCGCGGCCGAACCCGGGGAGGGCGCCAGCAGGAAGTCCACGAAGGCTTCGCGCGCGGAGGCCAGCACCTCATAATCCTGGATGCTGACCGCCAGGAACGGTCCGCGCGGTCGTGCGGCATCGGCCGGACCGGAGGAGGGGACTGCGGGCGGGAATGTATTCATGGCGGACGGCGGCTGCCGCGTCCTTTCGCGAGCTCTTGCCCGCACCGGTTACCTCCAGGGCGAATGCGGGCCGCTTCTTCATCCGAACCACCCAACGAGCGCAGGGTTGGTATGCGGCCTAGTCGGAGCTTGGCGACCGCAATTCTTGAAGCTGGATTTGAGTATAGCCAGCCGGCTTCACACAAGGGACCGAAGGCGTTAAAAAACGTGTAACGTGGCGGTTCCGCGTAACCCGGAGCAACACCGCGTAACCGGCAGGTGGTCCTGGCTGTCGGCAGCAACTGGTAGGACTGGACGTGTCGGGAACAAAACACTCGTCGGAACCAATGGAGGCACAGTGTTCCTCGTGGACGCCGAGACCGCCGGGGCGGAACCGGACCTGGTCTACACGGCCAGCGACCTGGTCGCCGCCGCCGGCTGTGAGTACCAGGTCCTGCGGAAGCTGGACGAGAAACTGGGCCGCCGTCCGGTGGCCGAGTTCCCCGTGGACGACATGCTCGCCCGCGCCGCGGCGCTCGGCGACGCGCACGAACAGCGCACCCTGCAGGGTTTCCGGAACCGCTTCGGCGCCGGCGTCGTCGAAATCCAGCCCGCCCCGGACTATACCCGCCGGACATTGGCCGCCAAGCGCGAGGAGTCCCTGGCCGCCCTCCGGTCCGGCGCGGATGTGGTCTTCCAGGCCAGTTTCTTCGACGGTTCCTTCCACGGCCGCGCGGATTTCCTCGTCAAGGAGGCCGGTGCCGGGGTGCGCTACGCGGTCTACGACACCAAGCTGGCCCGCCACGCCAAGGCCGGCGCGCTGCTCCAGCTGGCCGCCTACGCCCAGCAGCTGCTCCAGGCCGGGATCCCCACCTCGCCCACGGTGTCCCTGGTCCTGGGTGACGGCGAGCGCAGCGACCACAGCCTGGCCGAACTGCTGCCGGAACTGAGGCAGCGCCGGGAGAGGTTCCTGCAGATCACCGCGGAGCACCGGGCGCAGGAGGCTGCCGTGCGCTGGGGCGACGACCGCTACACCGCCTGCGGCCGCTGCGACTACTGTTCGGAGCAGGTCCGGGAGCACCGGGACCTGCTGTTGGTGGCCAGGATGAACCCGGCCCGGCGGCGGAAGCTGATCCAGGCCGGGATCGGCACCATCGACGAGCTGGCCGCCATGGAGCTTCCCGCCTCCGCCGACGGCGTGCTGGCCGGGCTGCGGGACCAGGCCCGGATGCAGACAGGCCTGCAGCACCCGGATGGTGCCGCCACCTTCACGGACCCCTACGGCCACATGCGCACGGTCGGTTACCGGCTGCTGCCCGGCCACAGCCTGGCCTCGCTCCCCGAGCCTGATCCCGGGGACATCTTCTTCGACCTCGAGTCGGACCCGCTCTGGCAGGACCCGGCCGGCGGGTGGGGGCTCGAATACCTGTTCGGCGTCGTCGAGAACCCTGCCGGGCCCGGGGACCGCCCGCCGTTCAGGCCGTTCTGGGCGCACTCCCGCGCCGGGGAAGGCCAGGCCCTGGCCGCGTTCCTGGACTATGTGGCCCAGCGCCGCCGGCAGTTCCCGCACCTGCGCATCTACCACTACGCCAACTACGAGAAGACCGCCCTGCGGCGGCTCTCCCGCCAGCATGGCATCGGCCAGGACGCCGTGGAGGACCTGCTCGCCGGGGACGTCCTGGTGGACCTCTTCGACACTGTCCGGCGCAGCCTGCTGATCTCGGAGAACTCCTACAGCCTCAAGAAGCTCGAACCGCTGTACATGGGCACGAACCTGCGCACCGGGGACGTGACCGATGCCGGTGCCTCCGTGCTGGCCTATGCCCGCTACTGCCAGGCCCGGGATGCCGGCCGGCCCGAGGAGGCGGAGCGGATCCTGGCCGGCATCCGCAGCTACAACGAGTACGACTGCCTCTCCACGCGGGAACTGCGCAACTGGCTGCTGGGCCTGGCCGCCCGGCCTTCGGGATAGGCTCCGCGGGGTCTGCGCCCCGGTGTACCGGAATTAATGTCCGACCCGGGCCAGGATCTCCTCAAAGCTCAGGGATTCGATGCCTCCGCGCCCCTGCCCGGCGTCCGGGACCTGCCCGGCCAAGGCCACCAGTTCGGCAGCGGCACGGTCCGAGCGCCGGACCAGGTTGGTGCCGCCGTCGCCGGCACCCCAGTCCTCCGGGGCCGCGAAGACCGATGTGGGCACGGTGCGCGCCCGCAGGTAGCTGAACAGCGGCCTGATCGCGAACTCCAGTGCCAGCGAGTGCCGGGCCGATCCGCCGGTGGCCCCGAGCAGCACCGGCTTGCCCGCCAGGGCATCCTTGTCGATCACATCGAAGAAGGACTTGAACAGCCCGCTGTAGGAGGCGCTGAAGACCGGGGTGACCGCGATCAGTGCGTCGGCGGCGGCCACGGTGTCGATCATCTCCTGCAGCCGCGGCGCGGCGTAGCCGGCAACCATATTGTTGGCGATGTCCACCGCATACTCGCGCAGCTCAAAGGTCTTCAGCTGCACGGGAATCCCTGCCGTCTGGAACCCGGCGGCAGCGGACCTGGCCAGCTGGTCGGCCAGCAGCCGGCTCGACGACGGCACGCCCAGCCCCGCGGACAAGACAACGATCGTATGCTCGGACATTCAGCAACCTCTCCACAGTCAGTTTCCGGTCAATGCAGCGTATGCATATGCATATATATCGGAAACCGCCCCTGCCCGGGGATTATTCCGGGTCCCCGGCACCGATGGCGCGCGGTACCGGAGCAGAGGTTATCCACACCCCTCCCCGCTCCCTAGTCACGGCTGCACGCCCCGGTCTAGCGTGGGTCCTGTCGGGGAGCCCGCCGGCCCATCCGGAGAATCCGCAGCAGCCGGCGGTGCCAGAACAGCAGGTGGAACTGGGGGGAACCATGGGCGAACTTGGACGGATCTACTGGTGGCGGCTGGCCTGCCGCTGGACGGCGGTCCTGGCACTGGTCTGGCTGGCCTCCGCCATGCTGGCCGAACTGGCCCAAGGCCGGCTCGGCGCAGTCCTGGCCGGCAGTTCCGGCACCCAGATCGCGAGTGAACCCGCCGCACTGGCAGCCGGGATGGCGGCACCGGCCCTGATGCTGGCCGGACTCGGCATCGCAGCCGTGAAGCAACGCTCGCGGGACCGGCTGCGCAGGGACCCGCGGCGGCAGTTCAGCCCGGAGCAGTGCCGCGAAGGGCTGGACCGGGCCGGCGGCATCTGCGAACTGGAAACAGCGCGTGGCCGCCGCTGCACCCGGGCCGCCACCCACGGCCTCCACTTCTATCCGTGGTCCGGCGGCGGATCCACCACGATGCAGAACTTCGTGGCCGTCTGCGCACGCTGCACACGGTTCCGGAAACCGCGCTTCCCCTCCCCCCGGGCCCAACGCCGGCTTGAGGAGCGGCGCCGGAAGTATTTCCCGCCGGGAACAGCGGTGCTGGCCGGCGAACGCAATCCGGTTTCGGGCCGGACTCCGGCCTGGCTGCGGGAGTAACAGCCCCCTTTCCCGGCGGGTGTGACGAAAAACACGCATTCCAAATTTGTAACGATTCGTGTCGTTTCGGTAGATTTGCTTGCGCTGAGACTCTGTAAAGAGTAGCAGCCTGGCCCGCCCGCCGAACCCTGTCAGCGCGCCAGTCCAACAGACATACCAGACAGGGGTGGAGGAACCACCGCCGGCGCCCTCGGCGCCTTGGGGTGAAGCCCGTCAGTCCGGATGCGGCATGCTCGCCGCCAGCTGACCATGGCCGAGACGACTCTCTCTCGAATCCGACAGCTAACTTCGCAGGCGTCCAGAGAGGAAAATCCCTTGAACACAGCTTCATCCGGGCGCGGGCGCCGCCGCGCCGAAGGCCGTCCTTCATCCCTGCTGCTGCCGGCCCAGTCCGCCAAGCAGGACGGGCTGCCGTCCCTCGGCCGCCGCCGTGCCGCCGGTCAGGCTTCCCCGCTGACCCGGCTGGGCCGGGTCGCCGGGCTGGCTGCCGCCGCGGCCAGCATGGTGGCCGCGGCTGCCCTGCCGGCCGCAACAGCGCAGAACCAAGCCCTGCCCGCCGCGGCGGACCGCGCCGCCGTCACCACCCCGGTGGACGTCGGGGTCCCCACCGGCGAAAAGCTGATGTTTAAGCGCTCCACGGTCACCAGCCAGGCCGCCCCTGCCGCCAAGAAGGCTGCCGCGGCCAAAAAAACTTCTGCGGCCGGGGCCCGGCTGGCGGCGCCGGTGAAGAACATGAAAACCAGTTCGGGATTCGGCTACCGGGTGAATCCGGTGACCGGCGCAGCCGGTGAATTCCACAACGGCCTGGACTTCGCCCACCCCTGCGGCACGCCGGTCAGGGCAGCCAGGCCCGGAAAGGTCACGGAGGCCTCTTCCACCCCCTACGGCTACGGCAACCGCATCGTGGTGGACCACGGCAACGGCGTGAAGACCACCTACAACCACCTGCAGACCATCAGTGTCCGGCAGGGGCAGCAGGTCTCGGCGGGCCAGAAGATCGCCGGCCTGGGCACCACCGGCAACTCCACCGGCTGCCACCTGCATTTCGAAGTGATGGTCAAGGGCAAGGCAGTCGACCCGAAGGGCTGGCTGTAGCCGGCACCTAGCATGCGGGGCAGGCAGCGGACGCTACCGCTCCGCGGCACCCTCGCCCTCGCGAGCTCGGGCGGGGCCCCTGCCGCTACGCTGGGAACATGGCCGATGTGTTCACGCGGGAGCAGCGCAGCGCGAATATGTCCCGGATTCGCGGCAAGGACACGAAGCCGGAACTAATGGTGCGCCGGCTGCTGCATGCCCGGGGCTTCCGCTACCGCCTGCACGGCAGGGCCGCCGGAGGCCAGCTGCCGGGCAAACCCGATCTGGTTTTCGCCAGCCGCCGCAAGGTCATCTTCGTCAACGGCTGTTTCTGGCACTCGCACCACTGCAAGGTGGGCCGGCACGGCCCCAGCTCCAACGTCGAGTTCTGGGAGGCCAAGCGGGCCCGGACCGTCGAACGCGATGCCGCCGCCGCTGCAGCCTTGCAGCAGGCGGGCTGGGAGGTGCTGACCGTGTGGGAATGCGAACTGAAGAAAGCCTCCGGCCTGGCCGCGCTGCAGGACCGGCTCGTTGCGTTCCTTGACGGGCCGCAGGATCCGGATGACGGCGCGCAGGACGCCCAGTAGTTCCGCAGGACAGCCGCAGGGAAGGATGCACGGATGGCACAGCTGGACAACCGCAGGTACGGAGTGCTCTTCGACGTCGACGGAACGCTGGTGGATTCGAACTACCTGCACACGCTGGCCTGGTGGCAGGCCTTCCGGCGGCGCGGCCACGACGTTCCCATGGCCTCGATCCACCGCGCCGTGGGCATGGGCGGCCGGCGGCTGATCGCCCACCTGCTGGGAGATCAGCGCCCTGCGGAGCAGGACCAGCTGCTGGAAGAGACCCATGCGGCCGTCTTTTCCACCTTCTGGCCGTCCCTGCGCCGGTTCGACGGTGCGCGCGAGCTGGTCCGGCGCTGCGCCGAAACCGGGCTCGGCGCGGTCCTGGCGACCTCGGCCAGGGAGGAAGAACTGCAGGTGCTGCGCCAGGTAATCGATGCCGACAGTTGGCTGGAGGCGGCGACCAGTTCCTCCGATGCCAAGCGGAGCAAACCCGCTCCGGACATCCTGGAGGCCGCCCTCAAGTCGGGAGGCCTGCAGGCCGCGGACACTGTCTTCGTCGGCGACACCGTCTGGGATATCCAGGCCGCCGCCGCGCTGCAGATGCCGACCATCGCCCTGACCTGCGGCGGCACCAGCGAGGCCGAGCTGCGGGAAGCCGGCGCCGTCGAAATCTATGCCGGACCCAAGGCGCTGCTGGACGCCTTCGACTCCAGCAGGCTCGGCCGGCTCACCCGCCGCACCTGAGCCGGGCTACAGCTGCAGGAACCGGCGCTGCCAGTACTCCATGTTTCCGGACGCGCAGTCGGCCCGCCCGACTCCGGAGTTCTTCGAGACGGACGAGCCATCCATGAAGATCTCGCAGCTTACGGTCCCTGCATCCCCCGCTTCGACGGTCAGGCCGGCGATCGGCAGGCCGCTGTAAGTGATTTCCTTCTCCCACGTGCCGTCGACCCGTTCCTGTACCGAGTCGCCGCCATTGAAGTAGCTGACGGAGACGGGCCCGTCCGAGGCCACCACATACCGCACGGTATGCTCGCCGGTAGCCTGGGCCCAAAGGAAGGCCACAATGGCGGTGACGACGGCAGCGACGACCACTGCCACCGCCCCAAGCACCAGGCCGGTCACGGCCAGCGCCTTCCTCTGCTTCCTCCGCAGGGCGATGATGCCGAAAACGATGGCGGCCGGACCGAGCAGGAAACTGACGATACCGATGACGGGAATCTCCGCCACGAAGAAGGCCACGATGCCCAGTACCAGGGCGGTAATGGCCAGGCCGGTTGGCGGGTCTGCCCGGTTGCCGCCCTGCCCGGCATCCCGGGCAGGGCGGTCCTGGACGGGAGGCTGCGGCCCAGGATGACCGGATCCATCCTGCGTCGACGGGTCCTGCGAACGAGGCATCTGGTCAGGCATGATTCCCCCCGCTGCTCGTGAAGGAGACGGAACGTGTGCCGCCGGCTTCCTTGGAGTGTAGCGGCGGATCTTACGGCTGAATATGCGTGGGAGCAAACATTTTCAGCAGCGTGTTGACCACGACGACGTTCGGTCCCTCCGCGGCGAGCGCTTCGCGCAGCGCCTCCCCGACATCCTCCGGCTTCACCCGCCGGGCTGGGACGCCAAAGGACTCGGCGAGCCGGACAAAGTCCGGCCGCGCCAGCTCGGTGGCGGTGGCCTTGCCGAAGGCGTGCTCCATGTATTCGCGCAGGATGCCATAGCCGCCGTCGTCAACAATCAGCCAGGTGACAGGCAGGTTGTGCTGGCGGACGGTAGCCAGCTCGCTGATCGAGTACATGGCCGACCCGTCGCCGGAAACCGCCAGCACTCGGGCCGGCAGGCCTTGGGTGGCCAGTCCGACCGCGCCGCCGATAGCCCCGGGGAAGCCGAAGCCCAGTCCGCCGGCACCCTGGGCGGAGTGGAACTGGCCGCTGCGCGCGTCCCAGCAGCTCCAGGCCCAGTAGGCGGAGATGGTCATGTCCCAGAAGGTCTGCATGTCGTCGGGCACGGCCTCGCGGACGTCGGCCATGAACTTCCGTTCGAGGGCCAGGTCCTGGGCGTCGAGGCGGGCCTGGATCCTGGCCAGGGTTTGCTTGACCAGCGCCTCCGGAGGGACGCCGTGCCAGTCCGGCACGGCGCCGTCAGGCGCCGCCGGAAGCGCTGCGTCCAGCGCCTGCAGCGCCTGGCCGGCGTCGGCCCGGATGCCCAGCGCCGGCCGGTTGGACTCCAGCACCCGCGGCTCGGCGTCGATCTGGATGATCCGCCCGCGCGGCTCCATGGTGAAGTAGTTGCTGGTGACCTCGCCCAGCGAGGAGCCGACCACCAGCAGCACGTCGGCGTCTTCCAGGACCTCGGTGGTGTACCGGTCCTCGATCCAGGACTGCAGCGACAGCTCGTGGTTCCAGGGGAAGGCGCCCTTGCCGCCGGGGGTGCAGACCACCGGGGCCCGCAGCTTCTCGGCCAGCGACAGCAGCCACGGCTCGGCCCTGCCCCGCCGGGTACCGCCGCCGGCGATGATCGCCGGGCGTTCGGCGGCGGTGAGCCACCTGACCGCTTCCTTGACCAGTTCGGTGCGCGGCGGGTTGTCGGCGGCCTCGGCGAGCGCATCCTCGACCGGCGGCACGATGACCGGGTCCAGCAGCACGTTCTGCGGAATTTCGATCCAGACCGGGCCGGCCGGGGAGGAGATGGCCTCGGTCCAGGCGTCCTGGATGGCCGAGGGGATGCCGGAGGCGTGCTGGATCAGCCGCTGGCTCTTGGTGACGTTCGCGGCCGAGGCCTTCTGGTCATCGAGCTGGTGCAGCATGCCCTTGCGCCGGGCGCCCAGCCCTTCCAGCGGGACCTGGCTGGCCACCACCACCATGGGCACGCCGGTGGCATAGGCCTCCTGCAGCCCGGCCAGCGAGGTCAGCGCCCCGGGGCCGGTGGACAGGAACAGCACGCCCACCTCGCCGGTGGCCCGGGAAAACCCGTCCGCGGCGAAGGCGGAGTTGTTCTCCACCCGGGAGGAGACAAAGCGCAGTGCCGAACGCGACAGCGCGTCGAACAGCCCCAGCGCGTGCTGGCCGGGGATGCCGAAGACGGTGGTGGCGCCCAGGGCGGCCAGGGTTTCGACGACGAGGTCGCCGCCGTTGCGCCGCGGCCGCGCGCCGGACCCGGGCCCGGTCACTCGAAGCTCTCCTGCGCTTCCTGGCCGGCGGACACCGCTGCGGCCTCACGCCCGCGGGCCAGTGACTGGCGGGCGTAGCCGTTGCGGGCCTGGCCGCCGGCGGCGTTGTCGGCCAGCAGGGTGACCAGCTCGAAGGCCGCGTGGCTGCCGGCCACGCCGGTCAGCTCGGCGTGGTCGTACGCGGGGGCCACCTCCACCACGTCGGCACCGGCCAGGTTCATCCCGCGCAGCCCGCGGATGATCTCCAGCAGTTCGCGGCTGGTGATGCCGCCGGCCTCGGGGGTGCCGGTGCCCGGGGCGTGGGCCGGGTCCAGCACGTCGATGTCGATGGAGACGTACAGCGGCCGGTTCCCGATCCGCTCGCGCAGCCTGGCCACGGTCTCGGCCACGCCCTGGTAGTAGACGTCGGCGCTGGTGACGATGCCGAAACCGAAGCGGTGGTCGTCGTCCAGGTCCTTCTTCCCGTACAGCGGGCCGCGGGTGCCGACGTGGCAGATCGCCTCGGTGTCCAGGATGCCTTCCTCGACGGCGCGGCGGAACGGGGTGCCGTGCGTGTATTCGGCGCCGAAGTAGGTGTCCCAAGTGTCCAGGTGCGCGTCGAAGTGCAGCATGGCTACCGGCTCGCCCGCGCGCTGGGCGGCCGCGCGCAGCAGCGGCAGGGCGATGGTGTGGTCCCCGCCCAGGGTCACCAGCTTGGTGCCGGAAGCGGTCAGGTCCAGCGCGTTCTGCTGGACGGTCTCGATCGCTTCATTGATGTTGAAGGGGTTCACCGCCATGTCCCCGGCGTCGGCGACCTGGATGTTCTCGAACGGGGAGACATCCCAGGCCGGGTTGTAGGGGCGCAGCAGCCGCGAGGCCTCGCGGACATGGTTGGCACCGAACCGCGCGCCCGGACGGTAGGAGACCCCGGCGTCGAACGGGACGCCGACGACGGCGACGTCCGCGTGCTGCACCTGGTCCAGCCGCGGCAGCCGGGCGAAGGTGGCGGCGCCGGCGAAGCGCGGCACGCGCGAGGAATCGATGGGGCCGAGGTTTCCGTTGGCCTGGATCCGGAGTTCTTCCATGGGGCGTCTCCCTGTCAAAAGTTGCCTAATATGCATCAACTGTTGTTGAACAGGCTAATTGCGCCCGCAGGACCAGTCAAGCAAAAGGCTGCCCCGGCCGGACCGGAAGGTCCAGAGGGGCAGCCTGCGGGTGCGGAGGAAGGGAGCTCAGCGCGAGGCGGCCGGCACCAGGGTCCACAGCACCACCGCCTCCCGGCCCGATTCATTGATCCAGGTGTGCGGCTCGCGCCCGGGAAAGGTCAGGGTGTCGCCGGCTTCGAGCTCATACCGCTCGGAAGTGAACACGACGGTGATGCAGCCGGAGAGCACGTGCATCACGTCCACGTCGCAGTCCACCGCGTACAGCTCGGACTCGCCGCGGCCGTGCGGCTCGATCACGGCCCGGATCACCTGCAGCCGGCGCTCGTGCCGCGGCGTCAGCAGCTGCTCGCGGATTCCTTCGCCCCCGAGGTTGATCCGCGGCCCTTCGCCACGGCGGGTCAGGTGCGTCTCCGGGTCCACGAACAGGTCCCCGATCGGAATCGACAGCACCTGGCACAGCGTGACCAGCGAGGCCACCGACGGCGAGGTCAGGTCCCGCTCCACGCGGCTGAGGAAGCCCTTGGTCAGGCCGGTGGACTCCGCGACCTGCTCGATCGTCATCCGCTGCCCCTGGCGGGCGGCGCGGATCCGGGAACCAATGGCCACCGGCGTATTGCTCGGCTCAATCGGCAGTGCCTTCACAACATGTCCCCATTTCTCGCAAAACTTCCCGCGCCGCCGCGCAGCCAGGCGCCCGCAGGCCACTACGAGCTTATCCGGGTGAGGCGCGCAGTTGACCTGTGCGACACAACACAATTATCCTACCACTCAACACTTGTTGCCTCTCAGGCAAACATACTTCCTGAAGTCTTGAAAGCGGGAGTTCTCCATGGATGGACATATCCTCAACGCCGGGATCGTGGTCGCGTACCTGGTCTCGATGCTGCTCTTCGGCTGGTGGGGCAAGTCCCGCACCAAGGACAACAGCGACTACCTGGTCGCCGGACGCCGGCTGGGCAGCATGCTGTACACCGGCACGATGGCCGCCGTCGTCCTGGGCGGGGCCTCCACCGTCGGCGGCGTCGGCCTGGGCTACGAATACGGCCTCTCCGGCATGTGGCTGGTGGTGGCCATCGGCACCGGTGTGCTGGTGCTGAGCCTGTTCTTCGCCCCCACGCTGCAGCGGCTGAAGATCTACACGGTGGCCCAGATGCTCACCCTGCGCTACGGGGTCAGCGCCACCAAGGTCTCCGGCATCGTCATGCTGGCCTACACGCTCATGCTCTGCGCCACCTCCACCGGCGCCTACGCCACCATCCTGGTGGTGCTCTTCGGCTGGGAGCGCTGGCTGGCCATCGCCGTGGGCGGGGCGATTGTGCTGATCTACTCCACCATCGGCGGCATGTGGTCGATCACCCTGGCCGACATGGCCCAGTTCGTGATCAAGACCGTCGGCGTGTTCCTGCTGATGCTGCCCTTCTCCTGGAGCCAGGCCGGCGGGCTGGAGGGGATCCGCCAGCGCGTGGACGAGTCCTTCTTCGACATCAACGGCATCGGCCTGCAGACGATCATCACCTACTTCGTGGTCTACACCCTTGGCCTGCTGATCGGCCAGGACATCTGGCAGCGCGTCTTCACCGCCCGCACCCCGGCCGTGGCGCGCTGGGGCGGGACCACCGCCGGCGTCTACTGCATCCTCTACGGCGTGGCCGGCGCCCTGATCGGCATGGCCGCCTCGGTGGTGCTGCCCAACATCGAGGTCAAGGACGACGTTTACGCGGACGTGGCGATCAACATCCTGCCGATCGGCATCGGCGGCATCGTGCTGGCCGCCGCGGTCGCGGCGATGATGTCCACCGCCTCCGGCGCCCTGATCGCCGCGGCCACCGTGGCCAAGGCCGACGTCGTGCCGTTCGTGCGCACCTGGTTCGGCAAGCCGGCCCACCACGAGCACAGCCAGAACCCGGAGCACGACGTGCAGGGCAGCCGCTGGTACGTGCTGGGCCTGGGCGTGCTGGTGATCGCGCTGGCCATCGTGGTCCAGGACGTGGTGGCCGCGCTGACCATCGCCTACGACATCCTGGTCGGCGGCCTGCTCATCCCGATCCTCGGCGGCCTGCTCTGGAAGCGCGGCACCGGCCTGGGCGCCGCGGCCGCCATGGCCGCGGGCACCGTGGTCACGCTGGCCACCATGATCGTCCTCGAGGTCAACGCCGAGAACCAGTACGACGGAATCTACGCCAACGAGCCGATCTACTACGGCCTGCTCGCCGCGCTGGCGGCCTACGTCGCGGTCTCGCTGCTGAGCAGGCCCACGGACCGGGTGGTCATGGAGGCCTGGAACCAGCGGGTGGCCGGCGCGGTCACCGAAGAGGTCCCGGTCGAAGGGCCCAAGGACGTCCACGCCCGGTAACCGCCGGCAACCCGCCGTTGAAGCACAAGCCGCTCCCGGCAGCGCCTCCCAGGCGCTGCCGGGAGCGGCTTTTCAGCTGTTAACTGCCGGTGCCGGCTCAGCTACTGGTATCAGCCGGCCGGCAGGAACAGCACGGTCCAGAGGCCCAGCACCCCCAGCACCACCACGCTGGCGGCCGTCCACAGCGCCGCCATGACATCCGCCCGGACGGATTCGGCGGCGATGCCCCTGACCGCCCGGTGGTAGCGGCGCTTCTGCGTGAGGTTGATCGCCAGTGCGGCCGCGAGGGTGACGGCAATCAGAGTGCCCACGAACCAGCCGTGCTGCGGGGCCCAGCGCAGGAAGATGGCCGCCGCCACCACCATCGCCAGGGTGGTCCGCCCCCAGGCCAGGCTCGTGCGCTCGGGCTGCAGTCCGGCGTCGTAATGCACCGGGCCCGGCTCGCGGCGCCGGGGACGGCTCATGGACGGCCCCTGCCCGGCTCAGACACCCCGGAACACCACGAACACCACCAGCACGGCGGCCACCAGCGCCCCGCCCACGGCCAGCAGCGGGGCCAGCAGCGGCAGCGGCAGCGGGGCCTTCTGGCGCATGGCCCGCTCCACCCCCAGCCAGCGGAAGAACGCGCCTGCTCCCAGGGCCATGGCCAGCAGAAGCAGCAGCACCGCCACGGTCTTGCGGATTTCCGGGATGAACAGGTCCGCGGTGAAAGCCTCGACGGCGATCCCGCCGGCCAGCAGCGCCAGCGAGGTCCGGATCCAGGCCAGGAAGGTCCGTTCGTTGGCCAGGGTGAAACGGGGGTCGGGCTCCGTGCCGCCACGCAGCAGTTTCGCCGCGAAGGGCCCGCGCCCGGGTTCCGGCTGCGGGGTCTCTGAGGTAGTCACCGATCCATCCTAGACCCCGCCCGTTCCCAAAAATCGGCCCCTCGCAGTTCCCCCGCCGCGGAAAGCAGCCACTGGATGTCCCCCTCCGGAAATTTCCGGCCTGACGGGGACCAGGCGCCGGGACCGGGCCGGGCGCGGGGACAGGGAGGCGGCGTCCGGTATGATGGACGCTGCGAAGGGGAGTAGCTCCAGCGCCGACGGCATCGGGTC
Organism: Arthrobacter mobilis; assembly: GCF_012395835.1. Classification (GTDB taxonomy): domain Bacteria; phylum Actinomycetota; class Actinomycetes; order Actinomycetales; family Micrococcaceae; genus Crystallibacter; species Crystallibacter mobilis. The sequence goes on along the minus strand of NZ_JAAZSQ010000001.1, from coordinate 5,975 downwards.
CGCAGGACCGGCCGCCCGCACGGAGGCCTGTCGACATACTGGCCCGCACAGATGCGGCCCGGCAGTCCACCCGGCACCGTCCGGGCGAGCGAGACCTTCGGTCAGTTACCGTACGCTGGCCGGAGCCTCCCTGTGCTTCCGGCCCCGACCAGGAGTCCCGTGGCCCATCACCCCATCTCCCCCGGACCATCCAGATCCCCCCGGCCCGCGCCGTCGCCCGCGGACCTGCGCAAATGGCGCCGCTACCTGGCTGACGAGCGTGCCGAGGCGGCCATCTACCGCAACCTCGCCCACCGCCGCAGCGGCGAGGAGCGCGAGATCCTGCTCAAGCTGGCCGAGGCCGAGGGCCGCCACGAGCAGCACTGGCTCGACCTGCTGGGCGGGCACGCGGACCAGCCGGCACGCCCCTCGGCCCGGCGTGTCCTGCTGCGCCTGATGGCCCGCTGCTTCGGCTCGGTCTTTGTGCTGGCCCTGGCCCAGCGCGCCGAAGGCCGCTCCCCCTACAGCTCCGAGCCGGCGGCCACCAGTGCCATGGCCGCGGACGAACTGATCCACGAGGAAGTCATCCGCGGCCTGGCCACCCGCGGCCGGGCCCGGCTCTCGGGCAGCTTCCGCGCCGCCGTCTTTGGCGCCAACGACGGGCTGGTCTCCAACCTGGCGCTGATCATGGGCATCGGCGCCACCGGCGTGGCCAGCAGCTTCGTGCTCTTCAGCGGCATGGCCGGCCTGCTGGCCGGAGCCCTGTCGATGGGTGCCGGCGAATACGTCTCCGTCCGGTCGCAGCGTGAGCTGCTCAACGCCACCAAGCCCACGCAGATCTCGCTGGCGGCGGCGCCGGATCTGGACCTGAATGCCAACGAACTGGTGCTGCTCTACCGGGCGCGCGGAATGAGCCAGGAGGCCGCCGAGCACCGGGCCGCCGAGCGGATGGGCCATCTGGACTGCGACTGCGACCCGAGCCTGTCCCTGCAGCCCCCGGAATTCTACGAGCACGAATACGAGGAAATCGGCACCGGCTGGAAGGCAGCGGTGTCCAGCTTCTGCTTCTTCGCCACCGGGGCGCTGGTGCCGATCCTGCCGTACCTGTTCGGCCTGGAGGGGCCGGCGGCGGTGGTAGTGTCGCTGCTGCTGGTGGGCCTGGCACTGCTGGGCACCGGCGCCGTCGTCGGCCTGCTCTCGGGGGCTTCCCCGGGCCGGCGTGCCCTTCGCCAACTGGGTATCGGCTTCGGGGCGGCGCTGGCGACCTACCTGCTCGGACTGGCCTTCGGCACCAGCATAGGGTGACGACGGCGGCGGCTGCGGTTACGCTGAAGCAACCCGCTTCCGGTCCGAGGGGGCACGATGGGCAGTCCGCCGGTTCCTGCCGCCAGGCTCCTGGCCGCCGTGCTGCTGGCGCTCGCCGCCGGCGCGGTCTTCTGGCTGGTCCACCCGCAGGCCGGCTCCCGCCTCCTGCCCGGCGGCGGCCCGGCCGGCCCGGTGCCGTTCAGCGACCCGGGCGGCCAGGCGGGCCCGGCCGGGCGGAACCATCCACCGCCGGGGACCGGCAGCTATCCTGCCCGGCTGGCCGTGCCCGAACCGCTGCGCGTGCGCAACCAGAGCTACCGCCTGCTCGACGGCGGCATCCGGGGCCAGGAGTATGTGGCCTATGACCCGTGCCGGCCGATCCGCTATGTCATCCGCGAGGAAGGGGCCCCGCCGGACGGAAACATCCTCATCCACCAGGCCGCGCGCCGGGTGGCCGGAGCCACCGGACTGCAGTTCGTCTACGAGGGCAGCACCGGTGAGCCGCCGCACCCCGACCGGCCGGCCTACCAGCCGCAGCGCTACGGGGACCGCTGGGCACCGGTGCTGATCGCCTGGAGCACGCCCCGGGAGAACCCTGCCCTGGACGGGGACACCATCGGCCTGGGCGGCAGCACCTGGGCCTCGCACGGGGGCACCGCGGCCTACGTCTCGGGGCAGGTGGAGCTGGACGGACCGCAGTTCCGGAAAGTACTGGCCACCGCCGGCGGCCAGGCGGCCGCGGCGGCGATCATCATGCACGAACTGGCCCATTTAGTGGGTCTGGACCATGTCGAGGACCCGGCGCAGCTGATGAACGCCGAGGCCCGGGCCGGGGTGACGGAGTTCGGCGACGGCGACTTGACCGGCCTGCGGATGCTCGGCCAGGGCCCGTGCGTGCCCGAACTTTGAACCTTAGAGATTGGGGCGCTCCCGCAGTGTCGGCTTCGCCGCCGCAGCGGGTCCCCCGCGCCCCACTCTTTGCCCCATAAGGGCGGCGGCCTCCTCGACCGAGTCCACCAGGTGGATGGCTCCGGCCATCGCCCGGCCCTCCCCCAGCGAGCACAGCAGCGGCCACACCGGCAGCTGCTCGGTCCAGTACCGCCGGCCCACCAGGATCATCGGCGAGAGCAGTTCCTCGGTGGCGTAGTAGTTCTCGCAGGCATCCTGGAAGATCTCCTGCACGGTGCCGCCGGCCCCGGGCAGGAACACGATGCCTGCGGTGCACCGCTGCAGCAGCACCGCCTCGCGGATCGAGTTGGCGAAGTACTTGGCAATGTGCGTGGCGAACAGGTTGGGCGGCTCGTGCCCGTAGTGCCAGGTGGGAATGCCCAGGCTGGCACCGCCGCCGGGAAATTCGGCCAGCACGGCGGCCGCGGCCCGCGCCCAGCCGGTGATGGAGGGGCGGAACTCCGGCACCTGCGCCAGGGTGGCCAGCGCCCGCTCGAAGCCGGCGTCGTCGGCCGCGGCCAGGTAGGCACCCAGGTTCGCCGCTTCCATGGCACCGGGGCCGCCGCCGGTGGCGACCGTGCAGCCCTGCCGGCTCAGCAGCCGGCCGAGCCGGGCCGCGTCCGCGTAGACCGGGCCCCCGCGCAGCGCGGCGTGGCCACCCATCACCCCGGCCAGCTTCCGGGTGGCGCCGTCGGGCCCGGCACAAAAGCTGTCCAGGGCATCGCCGATGGCATGGTCGTGCAGGCTCACGGCCAGCGTGGCGTCCAGGCTCGTGCGGGCCGGGCCCGCGGAGGCCCAGGCATAGATCCTGGCATCGGGGGTCGTCTCGTATTCGCCGGTGTCCAGGCCCTGGTACAGCTCCGCGGCGGTATACAGCTGGCTGCGGTAGGCGTCGAACGGGATGCCGGGCAGGGCGGGGAAAATCAGCGCGCCGCCGGCGTGCAGCCAGGCCTCCACCCCGGGGGCGAAGCTGCAGCCGAGGAAGACGGCGCCGGAAGGGTTGAGGGCCTTCAGCTGCGCGCTGCGGCCGGTCAGGTCCACCGACTGGAAGTGCCAGCCGCTCATCGACGTGGCGCCGCGGGCGACCATGGCATCGAAGTCCTCGAGGCTTTCAACCTCCAGGACCCGGGCCTGCTTCATCAGGGACGGCGATGCGCTCATACCTAAGCGTAGGCACCGTGCGCGCCAGGTCCAGAGGTGCCGGCCCCGGGCCGGCAGCCCCGGGCGTGGTCAGCGGGAGCGGGCGCCGGCCTGCCCGACGCCGGCGCTGCCGCGCAGGTCCGGGCCCGCTGCGGGATCATCGCCGGGACCGGCATCGGCCCCGGCACCGGCCAGCGGGTTCCCCTCCGACAATGCCTCCGGCATCACCTCGGGCTCCAGCGTGGTGGCCAGCGGCTTTTCCGCAATGAACAGGCACAGCACGGTGGCCAGCACCGCCAGCGGGATCATCAGCAGGAACAGCGGCATCATCGCTTCGTTGTAGGACTGGACAATGACCGCCTGGACCGGCGCCGGCATGGTGTGCAGCAGGTCCGGGGTGAGCGAGTTGCCCCCGCCGGTGGAGGACGCCGCGGACGCCGGCAGGCGCTGGACCAGCAGGTCCGTGAGCCGGTGGGCGAAGAGGCTGCCGACCACCGCCGAACCCAGGGTCGCGCCAATCTGGCGGAAGAAGTTGTGGGCGGCGGTGGCGGTACCCACCTGGCGCAGCGGGAAGGAATTCTGCACCACCAGCACCAGGATCTGCATGTTCAGCCCCATGCCCACACCCAGCAGGCCCAGGACCAGGCAGATCTGCCAGAGCGCGGTGTCCGCGTGGACCAGGCCCAGCAGCACCAGGGCCCCGGCCGTCACAGCCGACCCGGCGACCGGCATCCACTTGTACCGGCCGGTGCGCGAGACCAGCATGCCGGCGGTCAGGGAGGCCAGCAGCATGGCGCCCATCATCGGAATCATCAGCAGCCCGGCCCCGGTGGCCGTGGCTCCGCTGGCCATCTGCAGGTAGGTGGGCATGTAGCCCAGGGCGCCGAACATGGCCACCGCGGTGAGCAGGCCGGCGACGGTGGCAAGGTTGAAGTTCCGGTCCCGGAACAGCCCCAGCGGCATGATCGGCTCGGCGGTGCGCCGCTGGACCAGCACGAAGGCCGCAGCGGCGGCGACGGTGCCGCCGAACAGGGACAGGATCACCGGGTGGTGCCAGGGATAGCTGCTGCCGGCCCAGCTGGCGGCGAGCACCAGGCAGGTGGTGGCGGCAGCCAGCAGGCCCATCCCCCACACGTCCAGCTTCGGCCGTGCGGTGATGGCGCGGGGCTTGAGGAAGAGCAGGGCTCCCAGCAGCGCCAGCACGCCCACCGGCAGGTTGAACCAGAAGGTCCAGCGCCAGCCCGGTCCCTCGGTGAGCCAGCCGCCGACCAGCGGGCCCACCACGGAGGAAAACGCGAACACGCCGCCGATCGCGCCCATGTACTTGCCCCGGTCGCGGGCCGGGACCACGTCGGCGATGATCGCCTGCGAGAGGATCATCAGTCCCCCGCCGCCAATGCCCTGGAGCACGCGGGCGGCGATCAGCCAGGCCATGTCCGGGGCCAGCGCCCCGACCACCGAACCGGCCAGGAAGACCAGGATGGCCGCCACCAGCAGGTACTTGCGCCCGATCAGGTCCCCGAGCTTGCCGTAGATGGGCATCATGATGGTGGAAGCCAGGATGAAGGCGGTCACCACCCAGAGCATCAGGCTCGCCCCGTTGAGCTCGCCGACGATGGTCGGCAGCGCGGTGGCCAGGATCGTCTGGTTCAGGGCCGACAGCAGCATCGCCAGCACCAGGGCCACGAACACCAGGGCCAGCCGGGGCTTCCTCCCCGCCGGCGCCTGGCCGGCGGCGGCCGGCATGCCGGACCCTGTGGAAGAACCAGTGGAAGTCTGTGTCATTGGAGCTCCTTCAGGACGCCGCGCAGCAGCCGCAGTCCGTCGTCGAGGGCGGCGAACTGGGCTGCACGGGTGGGGTGGGCAAAAGTGGTCCACATGACGTAGCGGACACCGGTGCCGACAACCAGCACGATCATCCGCGCGGTTTCCTCCACGTCGAATTCCTGCGGCATGGCCTGCCAGCGGGCCGAGGCCGCCAGCCGTTCGGCCACCAGGCCGGTCAGCAGCTGCTCCACTTTGGTTACGTACTGGAAGCGCCGGTGCAAAAGGTGCGGGTATTTGGCGAAAAGCTCGCCGCGGTCGCCGGCCTCGTCGTCGCCGCCGCCCTGAATCGAGCGCATCACGCTGAGCATCAGGCGGCCGGTCTCCTCCAGCAGGTCCCCGTCCACGTCGTAGGCGGCCAGGACCTCCTCGTCCACCGCGGGCTCCTGCAGCCCGAGCACGGCATCTTCCTTGGTGGCGAAGTAGTTGAAGAAGGTGCGGCAGGACACGCCGGCGGCCGCGGCCACCGCCTCCACCGTCACCTGCTCCAGGCCCTGGGACAGTGCGGCCTGCGCGGCGGCCCGGTGCAGCGCGTTCCAGGTTTCGGCGCGCTTCCGGTCCCGCAGGGAAGTTGGTTGACTCACCGAACTATCATGGCAGAAGGGAAGAAATTACACAACTGCAAATTTTCAGCTCCGCAATTTGTCCCGGTTTCCCACCTGTATTTCCCCCGAATTGGGAATCTGCTCCGGGTACAACCCTCTGTGTCAGCCTGACGTGTGACAGTTCTTGTCGGCATCGGGCTGGCGCAGGGGCGGGGATCGGAGAAGTTCATGGAA
>NZ_JAAZSQ010000014.1 GCF_012395835.1 Arthrobacter mobilis | reverse complement strand
CAACCAACCCAACCTGTCACAACCAGGTTGATTTATACCGTTGAACATGGAGCAGATTCCCGTTTCGGGGGAAATCCGGGTTTGGGGGAATCCGGATTTGGGGAGAGCGCCCACCGGTGCCTGTGGAAGGATCAGTGCGCCGCGGCGGCGGGGCGGTGGCCGGCCTTGGCGAGCTGGATCTGTTCGTAGACGTGGTGGCGCAGCTCGGTGAAGCGGGGCAGGGAGCGGGTGTTGAGCTGGTCGCGCTCGTCCGGCAGGTCGATGACCAGGTCCTCCTGGATCACCGTGGGCGAGGAGGAGAGGATGATGACCCGCTCGCCCAGGTAGACGGACTCGTCGATGTCGTGGGTGACGAACAAGACGGTCACGCCCAGCTTGCGCCAGACGGTGCGGATCAGGTCCTCCAGGTCGGCCCGGGTCTGGGCGTCCACGGCGGCGAAGGGCTCGTCCATCAGCAGCACCTCGGGCTGGTAGGCCACGGCCCGGGCGATCGCCACGCGCTGCTGCATGCCGCCGGAGAGCTGCCAGGGGTAGGACATGGGCACGTGGTCCAGGCCCACCGCCTCCAGGGCCTCGTCCACGAGCTTGTCGCGCTGGGCCTTGGGCATGCCCTGGTTCTTCAGCGGCAGCTCGACGTTCTCGCGCACGCGCATCCAGGGAAAGAGCGAGCGGCCGTATTCCTGGAAGACCACGGCCATCTTCTTTGGCGGGCCCGAGACCTTCACCCCGTTCAGCAGTACCTCGCCCTCGGTGGGGGCCATCAGCCCGGAGATGCACTTGAGCAGGGTGGTCTTGCCCGACCCGGACGGGCCGACCAGGCAGGCCAGCTCCCCCGGGCGCAAATCGAAGGTCAGGTTCCGCACCGCCTCGATCGGGCCGCCGTCGGTCTGGTAGACCTTCTTCAGCCCGCGTACCGAGAGCATCGCCTGGCCCTCGGGCAGGGTCCGCCCCGCCGGGGCGGGCACGGTATTGCTGCCGGCGGTGCCGGCTGCGGCGCCGGAGGCGGTGCTGCCGGTGTTGGTGTTGGTGTCAGGCTGCATTTTCTACCTCTCGCAGTCCGTGGTACCAGCGCAGGATCCTGCGCTCGGTGAATTGGAAGATAAAGGACATGGCCACACCGATCAGGCCCAGGACCACGATGCCGGACCACATTTCCGGAATCGCGAAGGAGCGCTGGAACTGCACGATGGTAAAGCCCAGCCCCGAGGACGAGGCGAACATTTCGGAGATGACCATCAGGATCAACCCGATGGACAGGCACTGGCGCACCCCTGCCATGATCTGCGGGGCCGCCGAGGGCAGCACCAGGTACCGGATGCGGGCGGCGCCGCCGATCCCGTAGGTATGGGCGCTGTCCGAGAGCACCGAATCGATCGCGCGTACGCCCTCGATGGTGTTCAGCAGCACCGGCCAGACGCAGCCGGAGATGATCACGACCACCTTCATCGAGTCGGTAATGCCCATCAGCAGCATCAGCACCGGCACCAGCACCGGCGGCGGGATCGCGCGGAAGAACTCCAGCACCGGCTCGGTCAGCGCCCGCAGCCAGCGCACCGAGCCGATCAGCAGCCCGGCCACGATGCCCAGCAGGATCGCGGAGGCCACGCCGACGATCAGCCGGCCGATGCTCGGGAGCACATCCGAGAGGATCCGCTCACCGAACCAGGTCTCGGCGAACGTTTCGGCCAGCACCCCGGGGGTGGGCACGAAGAAGTTCGTCCCGGCCCGGGTGGCCGCCCACCAGATGGCCACCAGGATCGCCGGCAGCCCGATGGCGTACAGGATCCCTTTCACTACGTTTGACGCTTTCATACGATCACTTCCGAGCGGATCGAGGAGTGCCAGGACAGGGTCTTGCGCTCAATAAAGCGCATCAGCAGGTTGATCAGCACCCCGATCAGCCCGGTGGCCAGCACGAGCGCGTACATGCCCGCGATCGCGCCGCCGGACTGGGCCAGGGCGATTTCCCGGCCCAGGCCCGGGGAGCCGATGACCAGCTCGGCCGTGATCGCCAGGATCAGCGCCACCGAGGCCGCCAGGCGCACCCCCGTCATCAGGTACGGCAGCGCCGTCGGGAAGACCACGTGCCTCACCCGCGCCATCCGGCCCAACCCGTAGGACTTCGCCGTGTTCATCGCCACGTTGTCCACGTCGGCGACCCCGTAGAGCACCTGGATGAACACCTGCCAGAAGGAGGCGTACACCACCAGCATCAGCGTGGACTCGATCTTGACCCCGAACAGCAGCACCGCCAGCGGGATCAGCGCCACCGACGGGATTGGCCGCAGGAACTCGACAGTGGAGTTGGTGAACTTCCGCAAAAAGGACGAGGAGCCGATGATGAAGCCCAGGACCGTGGCGGCAACGATCGCGATGACCAGGCCGATGGCCCACGCCAGCATCGTCTCGCCCACCGCAAGCCAGAACGCGGTCAGCCCGAAATCGCGCAACAGGGCAGCGATCACCTCGGAGGCCGGCGGCAGGAAGCGCGGATCCACGATCCCTACCCGCGGGATCAGCTCCCAGACAGCCAGGAACCCCACGATCCCGGCCAGCCCCAGCAGCTGCTTGGTGGGCAATTTGCGGGCCGGGGCCGCCTGCTTGCCTCCGCTGGGGGCGGCGGGACCGGCGACTGCTACAGCATCCTGCGTCATGGCAGCAGCTCCTGAAGGTTCGGGGATTTCGAGACGGTGCCGTACTTGGCGGCGGCCTCGCCGAGCTTCCCGGCAGCGTCCTCGTTGAACTCAACGCGGTAGCGCGGAAGCGTCATCTTATTGCGCGTCGCCTCGTCGATCTGGGTGTAGGTGCCCACGATGTCCCGGACTTCCTGCGGGTTTTCCTGCGCGTACTCCAGGGATTTGTTCATTGCCCGGGTGAATTTCTCCACCAGCCCGGGGTCATTGGCCACCGTATCGCCGCTGGTGAAGTAACCGGCGATGTCCAGCTCCGGATCAAAATCGGCAAAGTTGTACGAGATGACCCGGGCGCCGTCCTCCAGGGCAGCACTCAGGAACGGCTCCAGGATCCAGGCGGCGTCGACCTGCTTGTTCTCCAAGGCTGCCGGGGCATCCGGGAAGGCGACTTCCACAAAGTCCACGGCCTCGGGATCCCCGCCGTCCTCCTCGACCACCGAACTGATGGTCGTGTCACCGATATTGGCGAGGTTGTTGACGGAGACCCTCTTGCCGGCCAGGTCCTTCGCCGACCGGATATCCGAGTCCGCCGGCACGACCACGGCACCGATGTCCTTGCCGGTGTCGCCGGTGCTGGAGGCGCCGTTGGCCACGAACTTCAGGTCCAGGCCCTTGTCCCTGGCCACCATGACCGAGATGAGGTTGGAGAAGGCGAAGTCGAAGCTGCCGCTGACCACACCGGGAACGATGGCGGCTCCGCCGCTGGCTGTCTGGATGTCCAGGTCCAGCCCTTCCTCCTTGAAGAAGCCCTTTTCCTCGCCGAGCCAAATGGGGGCGGTGTCCACGATCGGAATCACCCCGACACTGATCCTGGTCAGGTCGCCGCCGTTCCCTGCCGTGCCGGTCGCTGCAGGATCCGGACCGCTCGGCGATCCTCCGCCGCAGGCCGATAAGGCCAGCACCGAAGCCGCGGCCGCAAGCGCGGTCAATGCACGTTTCATTTCCACTCCTTCAAAGCTGCCGGCAGGACCGGCGCCCCGTTCGAAGGTCGAACAGTGTTCCGCCTCCACTGTGGTTCACCTCAAGATGTGAGGTCAAACACGCCAATTGATCGTTACCCACACGATACGCAAGCAACTTAATCTTTTCAACAGTTGGAAAAATCAATTATTATGCCGCCGGTACGGGGTTTCGGCGCGGATCGCGGCGGAGCTCCTCCGGGCATAAAACTGGCCGGAACCGTTGGGGGGAGTTCCGGCCAGTTGGCTTATGAAGTTTTGCGGGCGGGCCCGCTATTGCCAGGAGTGATCAGCCCACGCGGCGTCGCGCAAGTAGTCCTCGGAGCGCAGGTTCAGCATGTCGCCGTCCTGGCCGTGGCTGCCCAGCGCGCCCAGCGCCTCCATCGATGAGCCCTGGTCTGCAAGCTCCGGAGCGGCTGAGGACGAATTCTGTGAGCTCATAGTTCCCTCTTCTTCTCCAACAGGAAAGACTCGACATCCGGAGTCCAGCCGCGGGCATAAATGCCCAGCGAGGCCTCTTCCCAGGAACTAAAGCCCAGGCGGTTGACCATCAGATGGGACTGGCTGAACGTCAGGTGGTGGGCGCTTCTGCTGACGCGGGCCTTATCCGCGCGGTAGAGGTAGGTATCGATGGCGCGGGTCCAGCGGCGGCGCCAGTTCTGCACGCTGCTTTCGGCCGCCGTTGCCGCCATCAGGCGGTGCATCGGCGTGGTCCGGGACATCAGGCCGGCTTCGAGCCCCGCCCGGGCCTTGGCGCCGCCCCGGCCCAGCTCCGCGGTGGAGGCCCGGAGGTGGTTCTCCCAGCAGTAGTCCCAGGACAGCCGCGTCCGGTCCGGCCACTGCGCGGCCCGGGGACCGTGCGACATCGCCCAGGCCGCATCCGAGAGCAGGAGGGCGGCCAGCGCCGAGCGGCCCTGGCGCTTGCTGAAGCGCTGGGTGGCCCACATGGCCAGCTCCGAGGACAGCTCGAAAACTTCCTCCGCCAGCTCAAGTCCTTCGGCGCCGCCAAAGCGGTCCAGTTCAGCCTCCTGGACTTCCTGCAGCTCCACGCCGGCAGGCAGGCCGGCATAGGCGCCCTCGTGCAGCGGTGAGAGGACGTAATGTTGCGCGGTCCTGGCCGCGGCCAGGGATTCCGTCCGGTTCCGGGCTGCCATCTCGAACCGCCGAAGCTTGTCGAGGGTGGAACGGCAACCCAGGAACCGGACCTTCACGTGGTGCCCCATCCGGTCGACATGCTGGCTGAAGTACCAGCGTCCCACGCCTTCGCGGCGGGCGTGGGCCACTAATGGCGTAACCAGTTCTCCTATGACGGCCTCGGCCTCGTCCTGTCTACCTGTATAAACAGACAGGACCCACCAGTATGGTTCGAGGCCGAGCGACTCGGACGTGCGGATGGCTGTCAGCTGGCTCATGCGCTGCTCCTAACGTTGCTCGCTGGTGGGTGGGGGAGGGAAGGCCGGCCGTCCTGGTTACAGGATCAGCATCATGGCTTCCGGATGGGGCGGCTTGGGGGTTTCCTCTTGCGGGGACGTCCTACCAGTCCCAGGCCCGGGCGCTGATGACAGCGCCGGAGGACTTGTCCGGCTGGACGCTGTCGGTCTGGGCGGAGTCGGCAGCTACTGCGGGGATGGAAGCAGTCACTGCGCCCAGGGCGACCAGTAATCCAGCTGTTGTACATGTAATCTTCTTCAACATGTCTATCCCCTTCGAGTGGCTGAAACTTGCGGTGGGTGGCGAACCCGGCACCACCAGAATTCCGCTGGCCGCGACCTAAGTCCAGCCACTGCCGGGGCAACTTCATGACATGCCCGGTAGAGGACTTGCGGCAGCCTCTGTCCTCTAGGTGCCAGCCGCTTCCGGAGGCAAAAGCCCTTGTCCTGACAGGGATTGGCGGTTTGGAGGCGGGGCTTCCGGCGGCTGTCCGCAGGTATGTCACAATCCTGCCATGTCATATAGTTACACTTTCAAAATGGTCCGGAATGCCGCCGCAGCGCCGATAAAGTGGTGCTAATTCCGGCCATGGCCGCCTGCCGGCACACGCGCCGCCCAGTGCACCGACGGGACCAATGGAAGGAGGCTTTCGATGATCAGCACCACCGCCTTCGAGCTGTACCAGTACGCGGTGACCCATCCCGGGTGGTCCCGGGAAGACGCCTCGACCGCGCTCGGCTACACCTTGCGCGACCTGGACAAGGCCATCGAGGAACTGATCGCCCGGCGGCTCTTCCAGCTGCCGGCCGAGGGCGCCGACCATATGGTGGCCATCTCCCCGGACGTGGCCTTGTCCCAGCTCGTGGAGGCGGACGAACGGCTGCTGATCGACCTGCGGACCAAGATTGCCAGCCACCGCAGCGACATGGCGGCGCTGGTGCCGGCCTACGTGGCCGCACGCCGGAAGATCGCCATGGATTCAGGCGTCGAGGTGCTGGAGGATCCGGTGGTGATCCGCAACCTGCTGATCGACTACGGCCGGGATGTCGGCGAGCAGGTCCTGATCGCGCAGCCGGCAGCTTCCACGGCTGATGTGCATCAGGAGGGCATCCAGAAGGACCTGGAACTGCTCGAGCGCGGCGTCATCCGCAAGAACCTGTACAACGCCAGCACCGTGGACCATGTGCCGACCCGCAAGGCGGTTGCCGCCACCGCCCCGGCCGGGCTGGAATACCGGACCCTCACCTACGTCCCCTTGAAGCTGATGATCTTCGACCGGAGCCTGGCCCTGGTGGGCCGCCAGCACCACCCCGGGGACCGCGCGGCACTGGTGGTGCGCGACGTCGGCCTGATCAACATCTTCACGCACCTGTTCAACGTAGGCTGGGACCTGGCGGCGCCCTACCCGTGGCAGGAGCACGGCGACGGCGAGGACACCGGACTCACCAGTGTCCAGGCCGCGGTGCTCCGGGGCATGGCGGCCGGCTATTCGGACGAGGTCATCTCCCGCCGCCTGAACATCAGTGTGCGCACGTGCCGGCGGCACATTGCCTGGATGCTGGAGGAACTTGGCGCGGAGAGCCGGTTCCAGGCCGCCCTGAAGGCCCGCGACCGGGGCTGGGTATGAAACGTGAAAACCAATAGAAAACAGGTGTTGCCCATTTAGCAACCTTGCGGGGTATTCTGTGGGCGTGAGATCAGAGGAACGGCTCAATTCCCCGTCCATTCCCAACGACGTCGAGGTCGCGCTCGAACGTGCGGTGGCCGCGCACCGGCACGAGCACCTGTTTGCCGAGCGTGCCGCCAACATCAAGCAGTCCGCGGTGCGGGATGTCTTCGACATCTCGATGCGCCCCGGCCTGGTTTCGCTGGCCGGGGGCAACCCCTTCCTGCAGTCCCTGCCGCTGGACAAGCTCGGCGGCCTGGCGTACCAGCTGGTCACCGAGCAGGGCCTGACGGCGCTGCAGTACGGCGGCGGCCAGGGCACAGCGGAACTGCGCAGGCAGATCTGCGAGGTGATGGCCGAGGAAGGCATCACGGACGCCGACCCGGCCAACGTCGTCGTCACCGTCGGCTCGCAGTCAGCCCAGGACATCGCCTGCAAGGTCTTCTGCAACCCCGGCGACGTGGTGCTGTGCGAGGACCCGACGTACGTGGGCGCGCTGAACACCTTCGAGTCCTACCAGGTGCGGGCCGAGCCGGTGCCGGTGGACGACCGGGGCCTGGTGCCGGAGGAGCTGGAACGCCGGATCGCCGAACTGCGGGCCTCCGGCGCGAACGTGAAGTTCCTCTACACCATCCCCAGCTTCAACAACCCCTCCGGCATTACCCTCGACGCCGGGCGCCGGCAGCAGATCGTGGACATATGCCGGGAGGCCAATGTCCTGGTACTGGAGGACAACCCCTACGGGCTGCTGCGCTTCGACGGACACCCGCTCCTGCCGCTGCGCGCCGGCAACCCGGACGACGTCATCTACCTGGGCTCCTTCTCCAAGATCCTCGCCCCGGGCCTGCGCATTGGCTGGGCGCTGGTGCCCGCCCATCTGCAGCGGCGCTTCTACCTGGCCAGCGAGTCCGTCACGCTGTGCCCGCCGACGCTGAACCAGATGCTGGTCTCCGGCTACCTCGAAAGCCACGACTGGCGCGGCCAGATCGGCACCTACCGGCGGCTGTATGCCGAGCGCTGCGCCGCGATGCTCGACGCCTTGGACGAGTTCATGCCGGCCGGGACGAGCTGGACGCGGCCGGACGGCGGGTTCTTCGTCTGGGTCACAATGCCGGAGCACGTGGACACCTATCCCCTGCTGCACGCGGCGATCGACGCCGGCGTCGTCTTCATCCCCGGCGCCGCCTTCACGCCGTCGGACAAGCCGTCCAACAAGCTCCGGCTGGCCTTCAGCGCGGTCTCCACGGAACTGATCCGCGAAGGCGTCCGCCGGCTGGCTCCCGTGCTGGAGGAGGCGGTGGAAAAGCGGCGGCAGGAGTCCCGTTCCTGAGCTTACGGCCTCTGGACAAGGACCGGAGGGAGCCGCCCGACGGTCAGCGGCGCTGCCTGCGGTACCGGCGCCAGGCGTACCGGCCGCCGAAATACAGGCCCAGCACCACGATGATCCGCAGGACCGGGTGCATGCCCGGGAACAGGAAGATCAGCAGGTAGCTCAGCAGGAACACGGCCAGCATCGCCCACAGGGTGCCGCGCCAGTCGATGCGGGGCATGCCGCCGCCGTTTTGCGAAGGCCGCTGCGGCCGGTAGTTGCTCATGGTCCCAGTCAACCATGCCCTTGCCCGCCTGCCGGTTCCGGGCGCGGCTCAGTAGGCAGTTCTCAGTATTCGATCAAAATGCCGTCCGGATCCGCGTAGAGCATCGCGCCCGGGCGGAAGGCGACGCCGGCAATCTCCAGCACGGCATCAACCTCGCCGGCACCGGCCTTGGCGCTCTTGCGCGGGTTGCTGCCCAGGGCCTTGACGCCCAGCGGCAGCGCCGCCAGGGCCTGCCGGTCCCGGACGGCGCCGTTGATGACCACCCCGGACCAGCCGTTGGCCACCGCAGCGGCGGCAATCAGGTCCCCCATCAGCGCCGTAGTGAGCAGGCCGCCGCCGTCGACGACCAGCACCGCGCCGCGGCCGGGCGAGTTCAGCACCGACTTGACCAGGCCGTTGTCCTCGCGGCAGCGCACGGTGCGGACCGGGCCGCTGAAGGCGGCCCGGCCGCCGAGGTCCTGAAACTGCAGGGACACCGACTGCAGCTCGTCGCCGCGCTCGTCGTACAGGTCGGCGGTGGTAACCGGCAGGGCGTTGGTTTCAGTCATGGACAGGCTCCTGATCGCCACATGCCCTCGATCCTAGCCGATGCCGCCGGCGTGGCTAACGATTAGCGCCCTTCCCGTTCGCGGCCTGCCCCACATGCTCCGCATGCGGGGACCCCTAGCCGCTCTCTTGACTCGCAAGCCCGTGTGGGGGCCCTCGGGCGCTAATCCAGCAGCAGCGCGGGCTCCTCCATGATCGAGGCCACGTCCGCCATGAAGCGGGCCGAGAGATCGCCGTCGACCACGCGGTGGTCGAAGGAACCGCCCAGGGTGGTGACCCAGCGCGGGATGACCTCGCCGTCGAGCACCCAGGGCTTTTGCTTGATCGTGCCGAAGGCCACGATCGCCACCTCGCCCGGATTGATGATCGGGGTACCGGTATCGATGCCCAGGGCCCCGATATTGGTGATGGTCAGGGTCCCGCCCTGCATCTCGGCCGGCTGGGTCTTGCCCTCGCGGGCCCGGGACGCCAGCTGGTTCAGGGCAATAGCCAGTTCCTTCAGGGACAGGTCCTGCGCGTCCTTGATGTTGGGCACCAGCAGCCCCCGCGGGGTGGCCGCCGCGATGCCCAGGTTCATGTAGTGGTGGACCAGGATCTCGTCACCCTCCGGTCCGGAGGCCCAGGTGGCGTTCACCGACGGGTTGCGCGCCGCGGCCCAGATGACCGCCTTGGCCAGGATCAGCAGCGGGGAGACCTTGATCCCCTCGAAGTCCCGGCTGGCCTTGAGCCGCTTGACAAACTCCATGGTGCGGGAAGCATCCACGTCCACGAAGATGCTCACGTGCGGGGCGCTGAAGGCCGACTTCACCATGTTCTGCGCGGTGATCTTGCGGATGCCCCTGACCGGGATGCGCTCGATCCGCTGCTCCTGCGGCTGCCGGGCCGGTCCCCAGAACTTCTCCGCCGCGTCCACCTCGGCATCGCGCTGGGCCTGATAGGAGATCAGGTCCTCGCGGGTCACTTCCCCGCCCCGGCCGGTGGGGGTGATGTCGGCCAGGTCGATGCCCATGTCCTTGGCGGCCTTGCGCACCGGCGGCTTGGCCAGCACGCGGGTGATCAGCCGGCTGACGGCGGCCTGCACGGCCTCGCCGCGCTGGGCCGGTCGGGCTCCGGGCACCGCTTCCTCCCCGGCCGGCGCCGCGGCGTCACCAGTAGGAGCCGGCGGCACGTGCGGAGCCTGGCCGTGCGGGGCCGGCAGATGGACCTCAACGGCCGGGGCCTGGGCTGCGGGTGCCTGCCTGCCCGGCCGTGCCCGCGGCGGGATGCCCAGCGGGCGGCGCGGACGGCGCTTCACGGCGTCGGCCTTGGGGCCGGAGCCCACCAGCGGCCCGGCCGCCGGTCCTGCCTCCTGGCCCGCGTCCGACGGCGCTGCGGCCGGGGCCGCGGGAGCGGCTCCTTCCGGGCCGGCGCCGGCGGTGGTGACGGCGATGATCGGCGTGCCGACCTCGACGGTCCGGCCCTCGGGCACCAGCAGTTCGGCCACGACGCCGTCGTAGGGGCTGGGCAGCTCGACCAGGGACTTGGCCGTCTCAATCTCCACGATCACGTCGTTGACGGCGACAGCGTCCCCCGGCTTGACCTTCCAGGACACGATCTCCGCCTCGGTCAGGCCTTCACCGACGTCGGGCAGCTTGAAGACTTGGGGGTTGGGCATCTGTTCTCCTTGGAAGTCGGCTCAGTAGGCCAGCGAGCGGTCGAGCGCCTCGAGGATCCTGTCGATGTCCGGCAGGTAATGTTCCTCCACCTTGGCCACCGGGTAGGGCATGTGGAAGCCGCCGACCCGGATCACCGGTGCCTCCAGGCTCAGGAAGGCCCGCTCGCTGATGCGGGCCCCGATCTCGCCGCCGATGCCGCCGAAGGTGGGGGCTTCGTGGGCCACGATCAGCCGGCCGGTTTTGTGCACGGACGCGGTGACCGTGTCGAAGTCGATCGGGGAGATCGAGCGCAGGTCAATGACCTCGACGCTGCGTCCCTCCTCCGCCGCCGCCTGGGCCGCGGCCAGCGCCACCGGCACCAGCGGACCGTAGGCCACGATGGTGGCGTCCGTGCCTTCGCGCAGCACCTGCGCGGTGAACGGGTCCGGTCCCGGGTTCGCGGTGTCCACTTCGCCCTTGAGCCAGTAGCGGCGCTTCGGTTCGAACACGATCACCGGATCGTTCGAGGCCACCGCATGCTGGATCATCCAGTAGGCGTCGTGCGCATTGGACGGGGTGAGGATGCGCAGGCCGGCGGTGTGGGCGAAGAGCGCTTCCGGGGATTCGGAGTGGTGTTCGATCGAGCCGATGCCGCCGCCGTAGGGGATGCGGATGACCACGGGCGCGGTGACCATGCCGGAACTGCGGGCATGGATCTTGGCCAGCTGGGTGGTGATCTGGTTGAAGGCCGGGAAAACGAAGCCGTCGAACTGGATTTCGCAGACCGGCCGGTAGCCGCGGAAGGCCAACCCGATGGCGGTGCCGACAATCCCGGATTCGGCCAGCGGGGTGTCCACCACGCGCTCGGCGCCGAAGTCCGCCTGCAGCCCCTCGGTGACCCGGTAGACCCCGCCGAGCTTGCCGATGTCCTCGCCCATCAGCATGACCTTCGGGTCCTTGGCCAGCGTGGCACGCAGGCCCTCGTTGATCGCCTTGGCAATCGTCATCGTCGCCATCAGTGGGCCTCCTGCACTTTGCCATCGGCATTCGCACCGGCTTCGACGTCGGCGAAGCCTGCCTCGTACTGCTTGAACCAGGCCAGTTCCTCCGCCACGAGGGGGTGGGGATCGGCATAGACGGTGTTGAAGCTGTCCTCCAGCACCGGGATCTCCATGGCAGGCAGCGCCGCCCGGATCCGCTTGGCGAAGGCGTCCGCCTCCTCCTTCAGGCCGGCGAAGAAGGCATCGTCGGCGGCACCGGTGGAGCGCAGGTGCTTCTCCAGGCGCACCAGCGGATCCTTGAGCCGCCAGGCCTCCTCTTCGGCGGAGAGCCGGTACTTGGTCGGATCATCCGCGGTGGTGTGGGCACCGAGCCGGTAGGTGAAGGCCTCGATGAGCACCGGGCCCCGGCCGGAGGCCGCATGCTCCAGCGCCCACTTCATTACTGCGTGGACGGCGACGACGTCGTTGCCGTCCACGCGGATGCCCGGGAAGCCGTAGCCGCTGGCCCGGTTGGCCAAGGGAATGCGGGACTGTACCTCGGTAGGCACCGAAATGGCCCAGTGGTTGTTCTGGCAGAAGAAGACCACGGGGGACTTGTTCGAGGCGGCAAAGACCATCGACTCGTGCACGTCCCCTTCCGAGCTGGCGCCGTCGCCGAAGTAGGCCACGCTCACCGCGTCCGCGCCGTCGCGCTGGATGCCCATGGCATAACCGACGGCGTGCAGCGTCTGGGCGGCCAGCACCATCGTGTAGAGGTGGAAGTTGGTCTGCCTCGGGTCCCATCCCCCGTTGGAGATACCCCTGAACAGACGCAGCAGCTCGGCCAGCTCCACGTTGCGGGTCAGTGCCACGCCGTGTTCGCGGTAGGTGGGGAACACGTAGTCCTGCGGCCGCAGGGCGCGGCCGGAACCGATCTGCGCCGCCTCCTGACCCTGCAGCGGCGGCCACAGCGCCAGCTCGCCCTGCCGCTGCAGGCTCGTCGCCTCCATGTCAAAGCGGCGGACGATGAACATGTCCCGGTACAGCCCCCGCAGGGCCCCGTCATCCAGGTCCGCTACCAGCGGACTGTACACAGGGTCCTCGCGGAGCGCGCCCTCGGCATCCAGCAGCTGCACCATCTCGGGTGCATCTGCCGGCGCGTTCCCCACGTCCAGGGACTGCTCCAGTTCCTCGATCTCGAATTCCGTGGTGGGCAGGT
The DNA here is from genome assembly GCF_012395835.1 of Arthrobacter mobilis. Taxonomy (GTDB): domain Bacteria; phylum Actinomycetota; class Actinomycetes; order Actinomycetales; family Micrococcaceae; genus Crystallibacter; species Crystallibacter mobilis. Next base: position 94,949 of record NZ_JAAZSQ010000014.1, on the reverse strand, counting down.
GGTCAGCGCCCATGCGAACTCCTCCCCGCCCGGGGGCGGTGCCATCACTTCCTATATATTCCCTTGACGGAATACGTTCCTTTGTGGGAATATATCCTGATCGTTACTTGTCCAGCCTACCGGCAGTCAGGGACTTCTTCCGCCACATGACAAAGGAGCGGGGCGGGAATCCGCCAGCTTCAGGAAGCGGTCCGGGCCTGGACGTACGCAGCGCAGAGCTCCAGGAACCGGCTGTTTGCCTCGACCTCGCCGATGCTCACGCGGACCCCCTCGCCGGCGAAGGCCCGCACGGACAGTGCCTGCCGCCCGGCGAACTCGGCGAACTCCTCCGCCCGCGCGCCCAGCGGCAGCCAGACAAAATTGCCCTGGGTTTCGGGGAACTCCCAGCCCAGTTCACGCAGTCCGGCCACCACGCGCTCCCGCTCGTCGACCAGGCTCTGCACCCGCTCGAGCACCTGGTCGTAGTGGCGCAGCGACGTGATGGCTGCCTGCTCAGCCAGGCTGGAAACGGCGAACGGCGTGGCGGCCACCCGCAGGTACTGCGTGATGGCCGGCCGGGATACCGAGTAACCCACGCGCAGGCCGGCCAGGCCGTGCGCCTTGGAGAAGGTGCGCAGCACCACCACGTTCGGGTGCTTCCTGTACATGCTGATGCCGTCGACCACCTCGGGGTCCCGGACGAACTCGGTATAGGCCTCGTCGATCACCACGACCACATCGCGCGGGACCTTGGCCAGGAAACCTTCGACCTGGGCACCGGTCAGGGCCGGGCCGGTCGGATTGTTCGGCGTGCACAACAGGATGACCCGCGTCCGGTCCGTCACCGCGGCGGCCATTGCTTCCAGATCGTGGGTGCCGTCCGGGCGGTTGGGAACCTGCACGCTCCGGGCACCGGAGAGCCCGACCACGATCGGGTAGGCCTCGAAGGAGCGCCAGGGGTAGATGACTTCGTCCTCGGTGCCGTCCTCGCGCTGGCCGGCGAAGGTCTGCAGAATCTGGGTCAGGGCGCCCAGGCTGCCGGCACCGGTGACGATATCCTCGGCCGGCACGTCCAGGAACGAGGCGAGTTCGGTGCGCAGCGCCGTGCAGAGCGGATCCGGATAGCGCATGATGTCGGTCCGGCCATGGACGGCAGCCAGCACGGCGGGGATCGGCGGCAGCGGATTCTCGTTGGAGGAGAGCTTGTAGGCCTGCAGGCCCTCGACGGCCACCGGAGGCTTGCCGGCAGCATACTTCGGCAGCCGGCCCAGCACAGTGCGCGGCGGGATTTCGGCTGTGTTTTCACCTGCGGCGTGCTCGCCTAGGGTGCCGTCTGCTGCCGGAACCGCAGCGTCGTTGGCGGGGTGCTGGGTGGAAGTCATGCGTTAAAGGATACGTGCGGCCAGCACCGCCACCGCCTTGCTGCCCGGTGTGCCACGATGGAGCCATGGGCTTCCTCATCAGGGTAATTGTCAATGCACTGGCGCTCTGGGTGGCGAGCTGGCTGCTGCCGGGCCTGGACATCGAGGCGGGGGCAGCGGCCGAGGCGGCGGGCGGCAACCAGACCGCGGGCATTATCCTGGCCTACCTGTTCATCGGCCTGATCTTCGGGCTGGTCAATGCGCTCGTCCGGCCGGTGGTGGCCTTCCTGGCACTGCCGCTGACCGTCCTGACGCTCGGCATTTTCACCATCATCATCAATGCCGCCATGCTCATGCTCACAGCCTGGATCTCCGGCTACACGCCGGTGCACTTCGAGGTGGATTCCTTCTTCTGGACCGCGGTCCTCGGCGCCCTGATCATCAGCGTGGTCTCCCTCGTGGCGAACGTGTTCACCGGCGGCCGCCGCTAAACGTCCGCTGCCTGCCCCGCACCTAACCGCCTCCGCCGGCAGCGGTTAACCACGTTTGATCCATTCGTAACCGGCGGCCGCAATAGCCGAAACACGCGCTGCCTAACGTTTTATCCACCGGGTGAACCGCCGACCCCTGGAGGATACCGTTGAGCACTGACCAGACCACACAAACCCGCCACACCGTCCTGGCCGCGCCGGCCGTTACAGGTCCTGACCGTCTGCGGCTGCGCTCAGGGCGCTGGATCGACAATTGGGACCCGGAAGACCGCGGATTCTGGGAGGGAACCGGACGGAGGATCGCCCGGGTCAACCTCCGCTGGTCCATCTTCTGCGAGTTCCTCGGCTTCGTGGTGTGGCAGCTGTGGTCCATCGTCGCGGTCCAGCTCCCCGCGGCCGGCTTCGACCTAAGCAGTCCGCAGATCTTCTGGCTCATTTCCATGCCCAGCCTGGTCGGGGCCACCCTGCGGATCCCCTACACCTTCATGGTGCCCAAGTTCGGCGGACGCAACTGGACCATCATCTCGGCCCTGCTGCTGCTCATTCCGGCCATCGGACTGGCCGTCTGCACCTCCAACCCGGAGACGCCGTTCGGCGTCCTGCTGCTGATGGCGGGCCTGGCAGGCTTCGGCGGCGGCAACTTCGCCAGCTCGATGGCGAACATCACCTACTTCTACCCGGCCTCCGAAAAGGGCTACGCCCTGGGCCTGAACGCCGCCGGCGGAAACCTGGGCGCCGCCGTCGCCCAGTTGGTGGTGCCGGTGGCAATTACGGTCGGCGCCTTCGGCGCGACCGGTGGCCTGCAGCTGCCGCTGGCCGGGCTGGTCTGGGTACCGCTGATCCTGCTCGCGGTCTGGGGTGCCCGGCGCTACATGCACAACCTCTCCCACGCCAAGGGCGACGTGGCAGGTTCCATCGCCGCCCTGCGCGAGCCCCACCTGTGGATCATGGCCCTGCTCTACATCGGCACCTTCGGATCCTTCATCGGCTTCTCCGGGGTCTTTCCCAAGCTGATCAAGGATGTCTTCCCCGACTTCTCGGCCTTTGCCGTAGGTTCGGCCGCCCTCTCCCTGGCCTTCCTCGGGCCGCTGGTGGGCTCGCTGGCCCGGCCCTTCGGCGGCAAGCTGGCGGACCGCTTCGGCGGGGCGCGGATGACGGTGGCCTCCTTCGCGGCCATGGCGGCAATTGCGCTGACCGTGGTGTGGACCCTGCCGCTGGCCAACTTCTGGCTCTTCCTGCTCCTGTTCCTGGCCTTGTTCACCGCCAGCGGCTTCGGCAACGGGGCCACCTACCGGATGATCCCGCGCATCTTCGCCATCCGTGGCGAGGACACCGGGCCGGTCAGCGGCGGCGTCGACAGCCAGCGCAAGTCCTCGGCGGCGCTCGGCCTCATCTCCGCCATCGGCGCGTACGGCGGCTTCCTCATCCCGCAGGTGCTCAACGCCTCCAGCACTTCCACCGGCAGCTACGACGGCGCGTTCTACGGCTTCGTCGCCACCTATGCCCTCATGCTGGCCCTGGCCTGGTTCTGCTACCTGCGCCCGGGCAGCAAGATGGCCCAGGGAGGGGTCTAGCAATGGCCACCAACACGCACTGCCCCTACTGCGCGCTGCAGTGTGCCATGCGGCTGGCTCCGGCCGGCCGCATAGCCGTTCCCGCGGGTGCAGCCTCCGGCGCCGGTGATTCCAGTGCCGGGACGGCCCTGGAGGCATCCGGCCGCGACTTTCCCACCAACCGGGGCGGACTGTGCCGCAAGGGCTGGACCTCCCCCGCCCTGCTGAACTCGCCGGAAAGGCTCACGGCGCCGCTGCTGCGCGGCCCCGACGGCGTCCTCCGCCCGATCGGCTGGGACGAAGCCCTGGACCGGGCCGCGGACGCGGTGCGCGCGGCCTGGGAGCGGCACGGAACCGACGCCGTCGGCGTCTTCGGCAGCGGCGGGCTGACCAACGAAAAGGCCTACCAGCTGGGCAAGTTCGCCCGGCTGGCGCTGCGCACCCCGCGCATCGACTACAACGGGCGGTTCTGCATGTCCTCGGCGGCGGCGGCCGGAAACCGGGCCTTCGGCCTGGACCGCGGACTCCCCTTCCCGCTGGCCGATCTGGACCACGCGCACACGGTCCTGCTCCTGGGCTCCAACGTCGCGGACACCATGCCCCCGTTCGTGGCGCACCTGCAGGGTGCCCGGGACGCCGGCGGACTGATCGTCGTCGATCCGCGACGTTCTGCCACTGCGGCCCTGACCGGCGGCGGGGCCGGACTGCACCTGCAGCCGACCCCCGGAACCGATATGGCGCTGCTGCTCGGCATTGCCCACGTGGTGGTGCACGAGGGCCTCGCGGACCAGGACTTCGTCCAGCGGCGCACCGACGGCTACCGGCCGCTGGTCCGCAGCCTCAACGCCTGGTGGCCGGAGCGGGTCCAGTCCGTCACCGGTGTGCCGGCCGAGCTGGTCCGCGAAACCGCGCGCCGGCTGGCAGAGGGTGTCCGCAGCGCCCGTGCCGGGCTCTCGGCCGGCGGGACGTACATCCTCACCGGCCGGGGCGTGGAACAGCACGTTGACGGCACCGACACGGCCACCGCCGCGATCAACCTGAGCCTGCTGCTCGGGCTGCCCGGCAGCAGCCACAGCGGCTACGGCACCCTGACCGGCCAGGGCAACGGCCAGGGCGGGCGTGAGCACGGACAGAAATCCGACCAGCTGCCCGGCTACCGCAAGATCACCGACCCGGCGGCGCGCGAGCACGTCGCCGCCGTGTGGGGCGTCGCCCCGGAGCAGCTGCCGGGGCCGGGCCTGCCGGCGGTGGAGCTGCTGAAGTCCCTGGGCCGGCCCGGCGGCGTCCGCTGCCTCTTTGTCCACGGCTCGAACATCGCGGTGTCCTCGCCCGATGCCGGTGCCGTGCTGGCCGGCCTGCGGAGCCTGGATTTCCTGGTGGTCGCGGACTTTGTCCTGTCCGAAACCGCTGCCGAGGCGGACCTGGTCCTGCCGGTGCTGCAGTGGGCCGAGGAGGAGGGCACCATGACCAACCTGGAAGGACGGGTCATCCGGCGCCGCCGTGCGGTCGATCCGCCGGAGGGGGCGCGCTCGGAGTTGTGGATCATGCGTGAGCTGGCGGCCCGGCTGCAGGCGCCGTCGACGTTCAGCGACGATCCCGAGACGGTGTTCGAGGAACTGCGGCTGGCCTCTGCCGGGGGCCTGGCCGACTACTCGGGCATCGGCTATGCGCAGCTCGAGCACGACGACGCGCCGGCTTACTGGCCGTTCCCGGCGGGTTCGGCCGGCACGCCCCGGCTCTTCCTCAAGGCCTTCGCCCACCCGGACGGACGGGCGAAGCTGACCCCGGTCTCCCCCGGTGTCCCGGCCGAGCAGCTGCACCGTGCCGGAGAGCTCATCCTCACCACCGGCCGCCTGCTCGAGCACTACCAGTCCGGAGCGCAGACCCGGCGGGTGGCCGAGCTGTCCTCGGCACAGCCCGAACCCCGCCTCCAGCTGCACCCGGCCACCGCACTGCCCCTGGGCATCGGGGACGGGGACATGGCCGAGATCAGCAACGGCCGGGGCACCGTGCGGGCCCGCGCCGAACTGACCACCGCCGTCCGGCCCGACACGGTCTTCCTGCCCTTCCACTTCCCCGGGGAACAGAGCGCCAATCTGCTGACCCAGGCCGCAACGGACCCGGTCTCCGGGATGCCGGAGTTCAAGACCAGCGCCGTCCGGGTGCGCGTGCTGGAGAAAGCAGGAATCCTGTGAATCCCAAGACCCCCGTGCGGATTGCCGTGGTCGGTTTCGGGCCGGTGGCTGCCCGCCTGATCGAGGAGCTGCTGCCCCCCGTGCGCAGCGGGCAGGTACTGCTCACGGTGATCGGTGCCGAAACCGTCCCCGCCTACAACCGCGTTCTGGTGGCCGACCTGGGGGTCGGCCGGACCACTGCCGACGCCATCGGACTCGCCGACGCCGGCGAGCTGCGCGCCGCCGGCGTCAACGTCCTGCTCGGAACCACCGTCCGGCGGATCGACCGCCCCCGCCGGATGCTGGAGCTGGACAACGGGACGTGGGCACCGTACGACCGGCTGGTGCTGGCCACCGGCGCCCGCGCCGTCGTGCCCACCCTCACCGGACTGAATCCGGACCCCGCCGCCCTGCACCTGCTGCCCCCGGGCGTCACCGCACTGCGGGACCTGGGCGACGCCGCACGGCTGCGGGAAGCAGTGGACGGCGGCGGGCACGTGATCGTGCTCGGCGGCGGAATCCTGGGCATCGAGGCCGCCCTTGCTGCCGCCGAGGAAGGCGCACGGGTGACGCTGGTCCATCACGGCGACCGGCCGCTGGCCCGCAATATCGACAACGGCGGAGGCAGAACCCTGGCCAGGGCGCTGCGCTCCGCAGGCATCAACCTCATCTCCGGGGCACGCTCCACCGGCGTCAGTTTCCGGCCGCAGGCCGGCGGCCGGCACCGCTTCGACGCCCTCGAGCTCGAGGACGGCCGCCGGATCGGCGGTGACCTGCTGCTGCTCTCCTGCGGCGTCCGGCCGCGCACCGGCCTGGCCGAAGGCGCCGGGCTGCCGGTGGCGGCAGGCATTGTGGTCAACCACCGGCTGGCAGCGGACACGGAAGGCACGATCTTCGCCATCGGCGACTGTGCCGAGGTCCGCTGCGGCGACTCCTCCTGCCGGTCCTGCGCGGGGGCGGGCGGGCCGGCAGGCCTGATCGGACCCGGCTGGCGGCAGGCCGAATGGCTCGCCCGGCACCTGATCCGCGAGGCCGGCCCCCAGGCCGCGGACGATGTGGCGCCGCTGCCGGAGCTGGCCGCCGAAAAGCCCGCCGTCATGCTGCTCAAGGCCCGGAACGTGGACATGGCTTCGGCCGGCACGATCGACGCCGAACTCTGGGACGACGATGAGGCAGTGCCGTGCACCGACGGCTGCGGAGGCGTCGTGCCGCCGCGCAGGGTGGCCCAGTGGGCGGACCCGGAGCACGGACGGTACGCCAAGCTGGTCACCCGCGGCGGCCTGCTTGAGGGCCTGGTCTGCGTCGGCATGCCGCGCACGGCCGCCGAACTGGTGCTGCTGTACGAACGAGGTTCCGAACTTCCCGCCGACCGCACGGCGCTGTTCCGGCTCGATGCCGCCGAGCAGCTGCCGGACTTTTCCGGCCCGGCGGACCCGGATTCGGTCCTGTGCCGCTGCACCGGGGCCACCCTCGGCCAGGTCGAAGCGGCGGTGGCCGGCGGCTGCAGTAGCGCCGGCGCAGTGGGCGAGCAAACCCGGGCCGGAACCGGCTGCGGCGGCTGCCGGGCACGCATCACGGAACTGATCAAGTCCCGTCTGGAGGCGGCCGTCACCGGGGCCCCCTAACGGGCGGCGGACCAGGGCGGGGAGGCCCGGGCGCCCGGCGGGTGAGCTTGAAGACGTGCCGCCGGGCCGTGCCGCCGGCAAGCGCGGCCGCGACCACTGCCGCCGAGTCCGCCACGGACGGATCCGGGCTGTGCTCGAGGGTCCGCGCGGCCGCCAGGTAGTTGCCGAAATCGTGGCCGGGCCCCAGTCCGCCGTCCTCGCCGGCAGGGGTTGCCACACGGCCGGTGAGCGTGACGGTCACCCGCCCGCGGGTATCCGGGTTCGGCACCCCGTCCGCGCCGGCCACCCAGTCCTGCCGGTGCTCCAGATGCAGGCTTCTGGTTCCCGGAGCCGGCGTCCGGTCCCCTACCGGCGAGCCGGCGGTGAGGACATAGCCGACCGGGTGCCGGGACAGGAACTCCCGGTTCCGGGCCAGGTTCATGGCGTGCAGGCCGCCCTGGCTGTATCCGGCCAGGATCACCGGCTCGCCGGCCGCCGCGCCTGCCTCCGCCAGGGCCTGGGAAACCGCCTCGGCCACGAACCTGCTCTCCGCGGCCAGCGCCTCGGCAATACCGGTTTCGTCGAAGGGATTCGCGGTGGCGGCCGCTCCCCCGCTGGCCTGGGTTCCCGGCAGGGCCACGATCCAGCTGCTGCTGCCGTTCCGGCGGATCTCGACCAGTTCGAGGTGCCCCGGGCCTGCCTGTTCCGCCGCAGCGGTGCGGGCAAGCAGCCCGGCAGCCGTCGGGGGCAGCGACACGGGCCCGGCGGGTCCGGCGCGCGACACCACGATCGGCCCGGAGCGGAGCAGCCCGGCCGAGTTCGCCGCGGCCACCAGGGCCGGTGCCAGCCGCCCCGGAACTGTGGTCCCGCCCGCACCGCAATGGCGGACATCGCGCAGCAGCGGCCCGGCGAGTGCCGGCGGCAGGCCCAGCAGGACCGCCAATGCCTCCGGCGCATTGTTGAGCACGCGCTCGGTGCCCTCGCGGGTGGGCCGGCCCTCGTTGCCCAGCGCCCCCAGCGGAGCGGTGATCCACCAGGTCGGCCGGTCCGCCGCGGCCAGCGTGGACCGCACGGCCTGCTCCGCCGCCAGGTACACCTGGTGCGCCCGGTGCACGTGGTCCGAGAGCTCCCGAATCCGGCGGCCGCCCTGTCCGATGGCTGACCATGCCGCCAATACCGCCATCCGGACGGCAAACCATCCCGGTACCGCGGCCAGCGTACCGTCCAGCAGTTGCCGTTCCACTTCCGCCGCATCCGCCCGGATCTGCTCCACCCGGCCGGCAATGGCCTCCAGCCGGGCAGCGGCGTCCTCAAGTTCCTCCCATTGGAAGGCAGCACCGCCCACGCCGCCGGAAACCGTGTAGCCGGGATAGTCGCTGGAGCCGAAACGGTTCTCCCACCAGCGGGCGGACTCCGGATGCCAGTCCTCGGCCGTCATGGGAACCGCAGGCTTTCGGCCAGGGCCGCCTCGACGGCCTGTCCGAAGGCACCCACCTGGCCGGCGGCCGCGCGGACCTTGTCCGCGGCGTCGTCGACCCGCAGGCACTTCTCCGCCAGCGCACGCCGGAAGGCCTGTCCCGCCGGGGACTCCCAGGCGGCAAGTTCCAGTCCTGCCAGCGAAACGTTCACCTCCAGCAGCCTGGCCTCGCATTCGAGCAGCCGCTGCGCCAGCTGCCGGACCTCCCCGCCGGCCCCAGTACGGGAGTCAGCCGGCGTCGTCGTCCAGAAATCCATCTGTGGTTCTCCTTGGTACTGCGTCTCCCCGCCACCGACGCTACGGTGCGCTGCGGTGCGGGGGCAGCGCACGGCTGGCGGATGTGCGCAGCCGGGCCGGGAGGCCGGCTGTGGAGGGCGGGTCGGCGTCCGCCACCGCCGCGGCCGGGGGCAGCAGGCATGAAAGAATAGGGGCCATGGCTGAACATCACCGCGTTTCTTTGGCAGAAGTTTCCCCCGCAATCGCGCTTGGCCCCCTGGACGGGCGCTACCACGCCGCCGTCGCCCCGCTGGTGGATTACCTCTCCGAAGCCGCGCTCAACCGTGACCGGGTGCATGTGGAAGTCGAATGGCTGATCCATCTGACCAACCAGTCCGTGCTCCCGGGTGCCGGGCCGCTCACCGCCGAGCAGCAGAGCGCCCTGCGCAAGATCGTCACCGACTTCGACGGCAACTCCGTGCGCGAACTGGCCGATATCGAGGCCGTGACCGTCCACGACGTCAAGGCCGTGGAGTACTACATCGGCAGCCGCCTGGCCGACATCGGCATCGACCGGCTCAAGGCGATGGTCCACTTCGGCTGCACCTCCGAGGACATCAACAACCTCTCCTACGCCGTCGGCGTCAAGGGTGCCGTCGAGCAGGTCTGGCTGCCCGCCGCCCGGGACCTGGTCGCCCAGCTGGCCGCCATGGCCGAGGCCAACCGCGACGTGCCGATGCTCTCCCGCACCCACGGCCAGCCGGCCACCCCCACCACGCTCGGCAAGGAACTGGCCGTCACCGTGCACCGGCTGACCCGCCAGCTGGACCGGATCGCCAAGACCGAGTACCTGGGCAAGATCAACGGTGCCACCGGCACCTACGCCGCGCACTACGCCTCCGTGCCCGGCGCGGACTGGCAGGCCGTGTCCAGGAGCTTCGTGGAGGGGCTGGGCCTGACCTGGAACCCGCTGACCACGCAGATCGAATCCCACGACTGGCAGGCCGAGCTCTACGCCGACGTCGCCCGCTTCAACCGGATCCTGCACAATGTCTGCACGGATATCTGGAGCTACATCTCCATCGGCTACTTTGCCCAGATCCCGGTCGAGGGCGCCACCGGGTCCTCGACCATGCCGCACAAGGTCAACCCGATCCGCTTCGAGAACGCCGAGGCGAACCTGGAGATCTCCAACGGCCTGCTGGACACCCTGGCCGCCACCCTGGTCACCTCCCGCTGGCAGCGCGACCTCACGGACTCCTCCTCGCAGCGCAACATCGGCGTCGCCTTCGGCCACTCGCTGCTGGCGATCTCCAATGTGGCCAAGGGCCTGGACCGGCTGGACGTGGCCACCGACGTGCTCGCCGCGGACCTGGACGAGAACTGGGAGGTGCTCGGCGAGGCCATCCAGATGGTGATGCGCGCCGAGGCCGTCGCCGGGGTGCCGGGCATGGAGGACCCGTACGAGCGGCTCAAGGAGCTGACCCGGGGCCACCGCGTCGACGCCGCGCGGATGAAGGAATTCGTCTCCGGCCTCGGCCTGTCCGCCGAGGCCGAGGAGCGCCTGCTCGCGCTGACCCCGGCCACCTACAACGGCATCGCCAGCCAGCTGGTGGACCACCTCAAGAAGTAGGCATCCCTCGCCGCCGTGAAGCGCGGCGGACGACGGCGGCGGCCCGGGTTGTGCAACCCGGGCCGCCGTACTGTTAACCGGCCTCAGCCCGGCACTAAGGTTCCATCAAGGTTCCATCACCTCATGCGGCACCAGCTCGTGCAGCTCGATCCTCCTGTTCCCCAGCACCAGATAATGTATCCTTCGGGAAGCCGGGGTGTCTCCCTCCACCGACATCCGCCAGTACCCCGCCCCGTCACCCTCCCGGACCCACTGCTGCTCCCCCGCACCCCTGCCCCTCCGCAGCGGATGGACATCCCGCGTCCCCATCCGCTCCGCCCGGCCCGTCAGCAGGTCCACCAGCGCCCGCAGCGCCTTGAGGCGCAGCTCCGGCGGGTGGCCGAAGTAGGACCGGAGGAACTTCGGGCCCAGGGCAGGTTCTGCCAGCGGGTACCGGGCCTTCTCCGAGGCCTGGACCCGTTCCGTCCACTGCAGGTGGAGCTCGTGGCGGAACTGGTCCTCGTTGGCGGCGAACACCCGGGGATACATGGCCGCTGGACGGGGTCTTTCCGCCTCCCGGACGCGCTTCTGGGCCTTCAGCAGGCGTTCCTGGGTTTTCCGGTTCAGGGCCCGGAGTTCGGAAAGCTCGGAACCGGCCTCCACCAGGGCCGCGTGGGTGCCCGCCAGTTCGTTCCGGAGCCGTTCGATGACCTGGTCCTTGCCCAGGCGTTCCTCCTCCTCGGCGCGCAGGCGGCGGATTTCGGCGCGCGCGGCGTCGAGTTCCCGCAGGACGGATTTCAGGGCGGTGCCCGACCGGGCGGCCGGTTCCCCGGGGCCCTCCGTCCCGGACACCAGTGCCTTTGGGTCCGCGGTGTCCGCCGGCTGCTCCAGTTCCTCCTGGCTCGGCGGCAGGAGGTCACGGCCGGGCAGCAGCCAGGGCAGGCCGCCTTCGATGACCGCCGGAGCGGGCTCGACCACCTCGTCGTCGTCCACCTCCCGGAGCGAAAGCTTGCGCACGCCCTTTTCCTGGCCCAGCCGCGCAGCGACCACGGCACCGGCCGTGAGCAGGTCTTCCAGGGCGTCCAACTCGTTCGAGGTCACGTCCTCGCGGGAAATCCGGATCTTGTCGCCGGGCAGAACCTCCAGGCATGCCCGGTCCCCGTCCACCGCCTCCACCAGGCACAGCACGACCTTGCCCCAGCCGTAGTGGGACTGGGCGTTGGGCAGCCGTACCAGCGAGCCGGAGAGGTCCATCCGCCAGGACACCGGATCCACCGGGCCGCTGACCTTCTGCCCGCGTGCCAGCAGCCAGTCCAGCCGCACCCCCGGCACGAGGTCCGGCTGCGCGACCGTGGCGGGGGAGCCGTCCTCCAGCCTCACCCAGGCAAGCTCCCCGGCGCCCAGGAAGCCCGTCACCGTTCCGGACCGGATGTCGGGGCCGGCCACCAGTGGGACCGGTCCGGTGGCGGCCTGCTCCAGCACGGCCTGGTCCACCGGGAGGCCAAAGAAGATATCCAGCAGCTCTTCGGCCTTCCTGCCGACTTCTCCCCGGGTGCTCGGCAGCACGAACCGGGTGGGATCGCCGGCCGGGCGGTCCCCCGCCGCCGCACGGTATACGCGCGCCCCGTTGCCGTAGACATCGCTTCCTTCCGGCAACGCATCCTTCAGGCCATAGCTCACCGGACCGCTGGTAATCAGCACGACGTCTCCCCAGCCCTCGGTTTCCCGGGCCAGGTAACCGGCGTCCAGATTAAGGTCCGTCCGGTCGGGCAGATGCGAAACCACGATCAGATGCCGGGTCCTGTCCGAACGGATCAGTTCCGCCAGCTCCGCACCCGTCTTGTCCCACTTAATCAGTGCCACGGTATTGCCCCTTCCCCCGAGGGTCCCCTGGCGGCCCCCGGGCCGGAGGCGCCACCTGGGACGCTACCGGCTGCCACCGACGGTTTGGCCGGCCGCCGGACAGCCGCCGGGCGCCGGCCGGTGTGAGACTGGACACGAAAGTCGTTGTTGGAAGAACAAAAGGTTTACAGTCGTTATACACGCCGCGGGGTGGAGCAGTTCGGTAGCTCGCTGGGCTCATAACCCAGAGGTCAGAGGTTCAAATCCTCTCCCCGCAACGGAAAGGCCCCTGGCCGGACGATCACGTCCGGCCGGGGGCCTTCGCAATTCTGCCGCACTTATTTCTGCCGGACTGCCGGGAACCCCCGGTGTCCCGGCAGCCCGGCAGCCGCGGGGCCCGGACCGGGAGCCGCCCGCTCCCGGTCCGCCCGTGCCCCGCTCCCCGGCTACTCGGCAGCCGCGAGCTGGCCGCAGGCGCCGTCGATCTCCTTGCCGCGGGTATCACGCAAGGTGGTGGGAATCCCGGCGGCGGTCAGCCGGTCGATGAACTCGCGGGTGACGGCCGGCTCGGAGCTGGTCCAGATCGAGCCCGGCGTCGGGTTCAGCGGGATCGGGTTCACGTGCACCCAGCCGCGGCCGCGCTTGTTCAGCTTCTTCGCCAGCAGGTCCGCGCGCCAGGGGTGGTCGTTCATGTCCTTGATCAGCGCGTATTCGATCGAGACACGCCGGCCGGTGGCCTTGTAGTAGTTCCAGGCGGCGTCCAGGGCCTCGTCGACCTTCCAGCGGGAGTTGACCGGGATCAGGTCATCGCGCAGCTCGTCGTCCGGGGCGTGCAGGCTCAGGGCGAAGGTGACCGGGATGTCCTCGGCGGCCAGCTTGTTGATCGCCGGGACCAGGCCGACGGTGGAGACGGTGATGTTCCTAGCGCTCATGCCCAGGCCCTCCGGCGCCTCCGCGGCCATCCGGTGCACCGCGGCCATCACGCGCTTGTAGTTGGCCAGCGGCTCGCCCATGCCCATGAAGACGATGTTGGTGACCCGCTCCGGATCGCTTCCGCCGGCGCGGGCCCGGCCGCCGAGCCCGCCTTCGGCGATGACCCGGTTGGCCTGAACGATCTGGTCCAGGATCTCCGCGGTGGACATGTTCCGGGTCAGCCCGGCCTGGCCGGTGGCGCAGAACGGGCAGTTCATCCCGCAGCCGCACTGGCTGGACACGCACAGGGTGATCCGGCCGGGGTAGCGCATCAGCACCGACTCGACCAGCGAGCCGTCGAAGAGCCGCCAGAGGAACTTGATGGTGTCCCCCTTGTCGGTGGTCAGCCGCTTGACCTCGGTCAGCAGCGTCGGGAACAGCGCCTGCACCAGCTCCGCGCGCCCGGCCTTGGGCAGGTCGCTCATGCGCTCCGGGTCGGTGGTGTAGTGCTGGAAGTAGTGCACCGACAGCTGCTTGGCGCGGAAGGCCGGCAGGCCCAGCTCCTTGAGCTTCTCCTGGCGCTCGGCCAGGCTCAGGTCCGCCAGGTGCACCGGCGGCTGGGACACGCGCGGGGACTTGAACTGCAGCAGCGGCCGGCCCTCGCGGGTGACGGCCTGCTGCCAGCCCTCGGCGGCGGGGCGGACCTGGGGGCGCTCGGAGCCGGCGGCCGGGGCGGGCGCGGCGGCAGGCACGGCAGAGGACACAGTGGAGGAATTCTGGGAAGACATTGGCACTATTGTCTCACACAGGCTAAAGTTCTCCCCCCGCAGCAGCTCCCCCGGCCCACGGACGACGGCGGTGCCGGCGCCTGCCCGGCTGCCGTCATCCGTCCGCCGGGTGCCGTAAACCGATGTGCACCGGGCGGAAACACCGGCGAAACCGGCCGCTCCTAGGCTTGGTGTGCATACACCTTCGGCAGACAGGAGGCAGTGATGCACACCCCGCGGCTCACCATCAAGGAGGTGCCCTGGTCCAACCCGGTCGGGGCGGACCTGCGCGCGGCCCAGCAGGCGGAGCTGGACGCGCGGTTCGGCACCGCCGGCCACGAGCCGGGCCCGGCGCCCTCGGCGGCGGACATGGCCGTCTTCCTCGTCGCCTACGAAAAATCCTCCGGCCAACCGCTCGGCTGCGGCGGGCTGCGGCGGCTGGACGAGGCCACCGCGGAGATCAAGCGGGTGTACGTGGTCCCCTACGCCCGCGGCTCCGGGGTCTCCGCGGCCATCCTGGCCGCGCTGGAAGCGAAGGCCCTGGCCGCCGGGTACGTGGAACTCCGGGCCGAGGCCGGGTCGGTCCAGGCCGACGGCAGGCGCTTCTACGAACGCGGCGGCTACCTGCCGGTCCCGAACTTCGGCCCCTACGAGGGGGTGGAAGGTTCGCGCTGCTATGCCAAGGTCATCGCGGCCGCGGTCCCCGGCTGACCCGGAGCGTCACGTGCTGGGGCGGGCCCGGACGGCAGGCTAGCCTCGGAACATGACAACCGGCGACATTACCTTCCACACCCGCAAGTGGGTGCGCCCCGAGGACCTCAACGCCAACGGCACGCTCTTCGGCGGCAGCCTGCTGCGCTGGATCGACGAGGAAGCGGCGATCTACGCCATCATCCAGCTGGGCAACGGCATGGCGGTGACCAAGTACATGTCCGAGATCAACTTCGTCAGCTCCGCCCGGCAGGGGGACCTGATCGAGATGGGCCTGACCGCCACGCACTTCGGCCGGACCTCGCTGACCATGCGCGCGGAGGTGCGCAACATGATCACGCGCAAGTCCATCCTGACCATCGAGAAGATCGTGTTCGTGAACCTGGACGAGGACGGGAACCCGGCCCCGCACGGGTTCACCGAGATCACCTATGACCGGGACCGGGTGCCCAGCCACCACCTGGACCTGAAGGCGCCCGCGGAGAAGGACTGACGGCGGCGCCTTCAGCGCCCGACGAGCAGCGGCAGGCCGTCAGCGCCGGGACTGGAACCTGAGGATCCGCCCCAGCGCCCCGGCCACCGCCTCCCGGCCGGCGGCGAAGGACAGGCGCACGGACCGGGTGCCGTGCACGCCGTCGAAATCCGCGCCCGGCACCAGGGCCACGCCCTCCTGCTCCAGCAGCGCCCGGCAGTAGGCGGCCGAATCGGCGAAGCCGGCCAGCTGCGGCCCGAGGTCCGCGTACAGGTAGAAGGCCCCGTCCGCCGGGGCCGCGCTGCCCCAGTCGAGCCGGCCGAGGTTCTCCAGCAGCAGCGCCCGGACCTGCGCGTAGCCGGCCACCGCGGCGTCGGCGCCGGCGTAGGACTCCTCGGTGAACGCCTCGACGGCGGCCAGCTGGGCCGGGGCCGGCGGGCAGAGCGCCACATTGCCGGCGAGCGCGTCGATGGCCCCGGCCAGGTCCGCCGGCATCAGGGCCCAGCCCAGCCGCCAGCCGGTCATGCCCCAGTACTTGGAGAAGGAGGAGATGACGACGGCGGTCCGGTCCAGTTCCCAGGCGCAGACGCCGCGGGCGCCCGGGGCGTGCGGATCGGCCGGGTAGGTGATGCCGTGGTAGATCTCGTCGCTGACCAGGCGCACCCCGTTTTCGGCGCACCAGCCGGTGAGCGCCCCGAGCTCGGCACGGGTGGCCATGGTGCCGGTGGGGTTGGCCGGCGAGGCCAGGATGAGCCCGTCCAGCCCGCCGTGCGCGGCGGCCGCCGCCTCCAGCAGCGCCGGGGTGGGCTGGTAGCGCTCGGCCGGCCCGCAGTCGAGCTCCACCACCTGGCAGCCCAGCGCCCGCAGGATGTTCCGGTAGGCCGGATAGCCCGGACGGGCCAGCGCCACCCGGTCCCCGTGGTTGAAGGCGGCCAGGAACGCCAGCACGAAGGCGCCCGAGGATCCGGTGGTGATGGCCACCTCGTCCGGGTCGACGTCGAGGCCGTACCAGCGGCCGTAGTGGGCGGCGACTGCCTCGCGCAGCGGCCGAATGCCCAAGGCGCCGGTGTAGGTCAGGGCCAGGCCGGAGGCGTGGATTTCGGCGGCGCGGGCCGAGACTGCCCGGGGTGCGCCGGCAGAGGGCTCGCCCGCGCACAGCGAGATCACGTCCCGGCCGGCTGCCCGCATGTGGGCCACCCGGTCCAGGATGCTCATGACTTCGAAGGGCGGGACGAGGGCGCGGTCGGCGGCCTTCAGCGGGGTCACGGCGTCTCCAATCGGGCGGGCGGCTGCCTCCAGCATGCCACCGGTCCGGCGTTTCCCGCAGGAGCGGGGAGCCGCTAGTCGACGAACTCGGACTGCGTTTCGATGAAGTCCCAGTCCCGCGGAGGCAGCGTCTTGTCCTTCAGGTCCGGGCCGCCGGCCTCGTAGACCGCCAGGGCCACGTCCGGCTCGATGGTTTCGGCCCGCAGGTTCTCGCGGAACCATTCCTTGTGCTCGGTTTCCAGCTCCTGCCACCACTGTTCAATGCGCGGTTCGGTCATGGTTCGGTCCTCCGGTTCGGCCTGTACCTCCACCGTAGGCGTGCCCGGCAGGTGCTTCAAGGGTCCGCCTCCGGCAGCGCTGCCGTCCCGGCCGCCCCGGCAGCTGCCTCTTGCCTTTGCCCGCCGCCGGTGCCAGTCTGGTCACCGTCCGGCCGGCGGACGGGGAACGCCCGCGGCCGCGGCAGACCCGACCACCGCGCAAGGGAGCACCTGATGGCACGCATGATCTTCCCGAACCTTCCGGTCAGCGACATCCGCAAGGCCACCGGTTTCTACACCGCCCTCGGCTTCGCCAAGGACCCGCGCTTCAGCAACGAGCAGTGTTCGGCCATCACCGTGGCCGACAACATCACGATCATGCTGCTGGAGAAGCAGATGTACGAGGGCTTCCTCGGCGAGGGCGGGACGGCACACCTGAATTCGGCCGCCAAGGAGGTGCTCAACTGCCTCAGCTGCGACTCCGCCGAGGAGGTGGATGACCTCGTGGCCAAGGCCGAGGCCGCCGGCGGCAGCGTCTACCTGCCGGCCAAGGAGCAGATGCCCGGCATGTACGGGGCCTCCATCGCCGACCCCGACGGCCACGTCTGGGAGCTGCTCTGGATGTCGCCGGAGGCCGTCGAGGCCGCCAGCGCGCAGAACGCCGCGGCCGGCCAGGGCTGAGCACACCAGGCGGCGCCGCCGGCCGCGGCCGGCGGCGGCTGCTACCGGCCGGTCAGTTCCCGGTGCAGCGCCTCGACCCGGGCCCTGAGCTGGTCGCGGACCAGGCGCATCCGCTCCGCCCCGTGGATGCCGCGCAGGCTCGGTTCCTCGATCTCCCAGCGCTCGTACCGGGTGCCCGGCAGCTGCTCCAGCTGCGCGTTGCTGCCCAGGATGACGACGACGTCGGCGGCCCGCTGGGCTTCCTCGGTCACCGCCACGGGCACCCGGGCGCCGATGTCGACGCCGAGTTCGGCCAGCGAGGCCGCCGATTCCGGGTTCACCGCCTCGCCCGGCACGGTGCCGCAGGAGCTGACCTCCACCGTCCCGGCTGCCGCCAGTTCCATCAGGCCGGCCGCCATCGGGGACTTGCCGCTGTTGGTGGAGCAGACGAAAAGGACGCTGGGCTTGCCGGTTTTGACGTTCATGGGCTGCTTTCCGTTCAGCAGCTTCCCCTTTCCCTCGCAGGCTCGGGACGGGGTCCCTGCCGCTTCTCCGATTCCAGTAAGGATCCGGCGCCAAGGCTGTTCAGGGCACCGGGTACCAGCGAATAATAGCCCCATGACCGACACCGATGCCGCCAAGCCCAGCGTCCTCTTCGTCTGCGAGCGCAATGCCGGCCGTTCCCAGATGGCTGCCGGCTACCTGGCCCAGCTGGCCCGCGGCACCGTCGAGGTCCGCTCGGCCGGCCTGCGGCCGGCGCGCCGGGCCAACCCGGACGTCGTGGCGGCCATGGCCGAGGACGGCGTCGACATCTCCGCCGAACAGCCCAAGGCGCTGACCAAGGAGGACCTGGAGCGGGCCCACCTCGTGGTCACCCTCGGCTCCCGCGAGGAATGCCCGGTGGTCCCGGGCCGGCGCTACGAGGACTGGGACCTGGAGGACACCGCCGGCAAGGACCTGGCGGCCCTGCGGCCGGTGCGGGACGAGATCAAGGGCCGCGTCCAGCAGCTGCTCACCGAGCTGCTGCCCGCCCGCCATCCGGACGCCAGCTAGCGTTCAGCGGGCTCCCTCAGGGAGCGCTACTTGCGCGCCACGAGCGCGTCCACCTGCTCCAGCACCGCTTCCAGTTCCTCGTCGGTGACCCGGGGACCGGTGGTGCCGGCGGAGAAGAACGTCGCGCTGTAGTACAGCCCGTCGCCCATCAGCTTGACTGCCTGCGCCAGCGCCCGGCTGCCCAGGCAGGATTCGAGCGCCCCCAGCCACACCTCCTGGACCCGGGCGAAGGTCTGCACCGCCGCCGGATGGCCCTGCTGGACCAGCCGCGCCACCGCCACGATGGCCCGGTCCAGCGGTGAGTCGATGTACCGGGACGTCCTGACGTAGTAGCGCGCCGCCCCCTCGGGTGCTGACACGATCAGCTCCGACTCCGCCGCGGTCAGCGCCTCGAGGCGCTCGCAGAGGGCCTGGACCATCGCCTCCTTGGAACGGAAGTGGTACAGCAGCCCGCCCTTGGAGACCCCGGCGGCCGCTGCCACCGCATCCATGGTGGCGGCCCGCTCCCCTTCCTTGATCAGGATGTCTTCGAAGCTGTCGAGGATGCGGTCTTTGGCACTGGACATGGCTCCATCCTACGTCGCCGCCGCTTTGCCACTAAACCGTCCAGACGGTATAGTAAGGGCGGACCCACGATTCAAGGAGACACCATGCTCGCCCTCGAACTGCGCGCCGGCCGCAAGGAATGGACGGCGCTCGCCGTCCTGATGCTTCCGGTCCTGCTGGTCGCCGTCGACAACACGGTGCTCAGCTTCGCCCTGCCCTCGATTTCGCTGGCCTTCAGCACCACCGGCACCATGCTGCTGTGGATCATCGACATCTACCCGCTGGTACTGGCCGGCCTGCTGGTGGCCATGGGCAGCCTCGGGGACAGGTTCGGGCGCCGGCGGATGCTGATGCTCGGCGGTGCCGGCTTCGCGGCCCTGTCCGCCGTGGCCGCCTTCGCCCCCAGCGCCGAAATGCTGCTGGCGGCCCGGGCCGGACTGGGGATTTTCGGCTCCATGCTGATGCCCGCCACGCTCTCGCTGATCCGCAATATCTTCACCGACCGCAGCCAGCGCCGCCTGGCCATTGCGGTGTGGGCGGCGGGCTTCTCCGCCGGGGCCGCCGTCGGCCCGCTGGTGGGCGGCATGCTGCTCGAGCACTTCTGGTGGGGCTCGGTCTTCCTGCTGGCCGTGCCGGTGCTGGCGGCCATGCTGGTGCTGGTCCCGCTGTTCGTGCCCGAGAGCAAGGACCCGAATCCCGGCAGGGTCGACGTGCCCGGCATTGTGCTGTCCGTGCTGACCATGCTGCCGCTGGTCTACGCGATCAAGAACCTGGCCCATGACGGCAGCCTGGCCAAGACCGCCGCCGCAGCCGGCCTCGGGCTGCTGGCCGGCTGGCTGTTCACCCGCCGCCAGCTGGAGCGGCCGGACCCCATGCTGGATGTGAGGCTGTTCCGTGTCCGCCCGTTCACCGGCGCGGTGCTGGTGAACCTGCTGGCCATCTTCGCACTCGTGGGGTTCCTGTACTTCGTCTCCCAGCACCTGCAGCTGGTGCTCGGCCTCAGCCCGCTGGACGCAGGCCTGGTGCTGCTGCCGGGCCTGGCCATCACCATCGCCGCCGGGTTCCTCGTGGTGCGGCTGGTGCGGCGCGTGCCGGCGCACCTGGTGGTCGCCGGGGCGCTGCTGCTCTCGGCCGGCGCCTACTCGATGGTGGCCACGGCCGGCCAGGGCGCCCCGGCCGGCACCTTGATGGCAGCCTTTGCCCTGCTTGGCGCCGGCGTCGGCGCATCCGAGACGCTGTCCAACGACCTGGTCCTCGCCAGCGTGCCCGCGGCCAAGGCCGGCGCTGCCTCGGCCGTGTCGGAAACGGCCTATGAAGTCGGTTCGGTCTTCGGCACCGCCCTGCTGGGCAGCATCCTGGTCTCCTCCTACCGGACCCACATCGACCTGCCGGCCGGCCTGACGCCGGAGCAGGCGGCGGCCGCCGGCGAGACGCTGGGCGGCGCCGTCAATACCGCGGCGGACCTACCGGCCGGCACCGCCGAGGCACTGCTGGCGTCGGCCTTCCACGCCTTCGACAGCGGTGTCGCCGTCACGGCCGGGATCGGCGCGGGGCTGATGCTCGCCACCTCCGCCTGGGCGTACTGGTCGCTGCGGCCGCAGCCGCGGCAGGCGCATTCCGGTTGATTCATACCCTGCAGGGGTATACAGTTGGTCCATGACCATCGAGAAGGACATCGCCCAGGCCCTGGCCGCGGCGGACGCCGTATCAGGCGGCCCGGATTCCGGGGCGCCTGATGCGCATGTCGGCCACGCCTATACCGTGGACAAGGCCGCCTACCTGCGCCGGCTCAAGCGCATCGAAGGCCAGGTCCGCGGCATCGCGCGCATGGTGGACGAGGACAAGTACTGCATCGACATCCTGACGCAGGTTTCGGCCATCAACAAGGCCCTGCACGCCGTCAGCCTCGGCCTGCTCGAGGACCACATCGCCCACTGCGTCGTCGGTGCGGCCCGGGATGCCGAAGCCACCGGGAATCCGCAGCTGGTGCAGGACAAAGTCAAGGAAGCCGCGGACGCCATCGGCCGGCTGCTGCGCTGACCGCCCCGCCTGGAGAAGGAGAACACCATGACCATTACCCGGATCAGCATCGACGGGATGACCTGCGGCCACTGCATCGACGCCGTGACCGAGGAGCTGACCTCCCTCGAGGGCGTCCAGCACGTGGACATCGACCTGAACAAGGGCGGCATTTCCACCGCCACCGTCACCTCCGAGGGAGCACTGGACCCGGAGCAGATCGGCGAGGCAGTGGCCGAAGCCGGCTACCTCGTGGTTGCCGCCGACGCCTGAGCGGCCCGGCCGCGCTCCCCGGCGCCAGGCGCCCGCACCCCGGCGGCGGTTTCCCGGGCACCCCGGGGAACCGCCGCCGCACCGCCGGCGCGCCAGAGACGAAACGAGGTTCCATGGTCCAGCAGACGGGCACCGCTGCCGGCGGCGCCGGCAACGCCGGGAAGCCGGACACCCGGCTGGTCGAACTTGAGATCGAGGGCATGACCTGTGCCTCCTGCGTGAACCGCGTGGAGCGCAAGCTCGGCAAGATCGAGGGCGTCTCCGCCAGCGTCAACCTCCCGCTCGAGGCCGCCCAGGTCACCGTGCCCGCGGACGTCACCGACCAGCAGATCGTCGACACCGTCAATGCCATTGGCTACAAGGCCCGGCTGAAGGAAGCCCCCGCACCTGCCGGTCCGCCAACGGCTGTTGCACCAGCGGAAACCCGGGGCGGCGCACGTCCGGCACCGGAGGCCGTCGAAACCGGACAGCACGGGTTGGGCCGTCCCGAGGACCACCTCGCCCACGGCGGCACCGCCGCCCGGCTGCGCCCGCGCCTGTGGACCGCCGCCGCCCTGACCATTCCGGTCTTCATCATCGCCATGGTCCCCGGCGCCCAGTTCCCGCACTGGGGCTGGGCCGCCCTGCTCCTCTCGGCCCCGGTGGTCTTCTGGTCCGCCTGGCCGTTCCACCGCGCCGCCGCCGTCAACGCCCGGCACCTGGCCTCCACCATGGACACCCTGGTCTCCCTCGGCGTGCTCGCAGCCTTCGTCTTCTCCGCCTGGCAGCTGGGCATGGATCCGATGATGACCGCACACGGGCACGCCGAGATGGCCGGCCACGGCCTGTACTTCGAAACCGCCGCCGTGGTGGTGACCTTCCTGCTGCTGGGCCGCTACCTGGAGGCCAGTGCCAAGCAGAAGGCCGGCAGCGCGCTCAGGGCGCTGCTGAACCTCGGCGCCAAGGAAGCCACCGTGCTGCGCGGCGGCGTCGAAACCAGGATCCCCGCCGGCCAGCTGGTGCCCGGGGACGAGTTCGTGGTCCGCCCGGGCGAGAAGATCGCCACCGACGGTTACGTCATCCAGGGCCGTTCCGCCGTGGACACCTCGCTGATCACCGGCGAATCCGTTCCGGTCGAGGTGGACGTGGACGACACCGTGATCGGCGCAACCATCAACACCTCGGGCCGGTTGCTGGTGCGCGCCACCCGGACCGGCTCGGAAACCACGCTGGCGCAGATGGCCCGGCTGGTCAGCCAGGCCCAGGCCGGCAAGGCACCGATCGCCCGGCTGGCCGACCGGATCAGCGCGGTGTTCGTCCCCATCGTGGTGGCCATCGCCGCCGCCGCGTTCGGGCTGTGGATGCTCTTCAGCGGCGACCTGCAGGCGGCCTTTACCGCCGCGGTGACCGTGCTGGTCATCGCCTGCCCGTGCGCCCTGGGCCTGGCCACCCCCACCGCCCTGCTGGTCGGCACCGGGCGCGCGTCCCAGCTGGGCATCCTGATCAAGGGCCCGCAGATCCTCGAGGACACCCGGCACGTGGACACCATCCTGCTGGACAAGACCGGCACGGTGACCACCGGCCGGCTGGCGGTCACCGGCGTCGCCGCCCTGGACGGGCGCAGCGACGCCGAGGTGCTGGCGCTGGCCGGGGCGGTGGAGGCCGGCTCGGAGCATCCGATTGCCAAGGCGGTGGTCGAGGCGGCCCGCGCCGCGGGCCCGCTGCCGGTGCCGGCCGGCTTCCACAGCGCCCCCGGCGGGGGCGTGCGCGGCACGGCGGCGTACGACGGCGGCCCTGCCCTGGCGCTGGTGGCCGGGCGCACCGGCTGGCTGGAGGAAAACGGCATTGTCCCGTCCGCCGCGCAGCAGCAGGCCTTCGCCGCACTGCAGGATTCCGGGGCCACCGCCATCTGGCTGGCGGTGGACGGCGAACCGGCCGGCATAATCAGCCTCCGCGACACGGTCAAGGACGGCTCGGCCGCGGCCGTCCGGCGGCTGAAGGAGCTCGGGCTGCGCCCGGTCCTGCTCACCGGGGACAACGCCGCCGTGGCCGCCCACGTGGCCGCCGCCGTCGGCATTGCCGCCGGCGACGTCTACGCGGAGGTGCGGCCCGAGGGCAAGGTGGAGGCGGTCAGGGGGCTGCAGGAGGCCGGCCGGACCGTGGCGATGGTCGGCGACGGCGTGAACGACGCCGCGGCGCTGGCCCAGGCGGACCTGGGCATTGCCATGGGCTCGGGGACGGACGTGGCCATCGAGGCGGCGGACATTACGGTCATGGGCAGCGACCTGGGCCAGGTGGTCCAGGCGATCGAATTGAGCCGGCGGACGCTGGCCACGATCAAGGCCAACCTGTTCTGGGCCTTCGCGTACAACACGCTGGGCATTCCGGTGGCGGCGCTGGGCCTGCTGAACCCGATGATCGCCGGGGCCGCCATGGCCGCCAGTTCCGTGCTGGTGGTGGCGAACTCGCTGCGGCTGCGCCGCTTCGGCGCCCGGGCCTGAGCCTGCCGGACGGGCCGGAAGGGATCAAGGCCTTCCCCGGGTCCTGGCCTGCTATCCGGCGGCGCCGAAGCGTGCCAGTGACCGGGCGCGGGCCTTGGCGGCCTCCTCCTCGCGGTTTTTGGGCGGCGTGGTGGTGACCAGCGAGTCGAGCAGGTGCTGGGTGATGTGCGCGATCTGGTGCACCGCCTCGTTGAAGGCAGCCTCGTTGGCCTTGGACGGCTTGGTGCTGCCGCTGACCTTGCGCACGTACTGCAGGGCGGCTGCCTCGACCTCGGCGCTGGTGGCGGCCGGCTCGAAGTTGTACAGCTGGTGGATATTGCGGCACATGGTGCTTCCCTTCGGCATGGGTCCCTCTTGTTATTGTCCCCGGCAGCTGGCCGGCGGCACAGCGGTTCCGCCCGGTCAGAACGGCGGCGGTGCCTCCGGCCCGGGTTCCCCGCCGGCGGGCTCCGCCTGCACGTCCGCAACCGGCAGGGCGATGTCCCCATCGTCGTCCGGGTCCGTGGTGTAGCGGTGTCCGGTGGGGGCGGTCCACTGAATGCGCCCGTCCGGCCCGGGCCTCGCCGTCCATCCGCCGTGCTGCTTGGCCGCGTGGTGGACGTCGCAGAGGCACTGCAGGTTTTCCAAAACGGTTTCCCCGCCGTCCTTCCAGGCGGTGACATGGTCGATGTCGCAGTAGACGGCCGCGCGGCGGCAGCCGGGGAAGCGGCAGCGCCGGTCCCGCAGCCGCACTTGGCGTTTGAGCCACTCCGGCGCAATGCGGAGCCTGGCTGCGGCGGCTATGGCCCGGCCGTTGCCGTCGGTGAGGACGGGGAGCCAGGATTTTGCCAGCGCGGCCAGCTCCCTCGCCCGTGCTGCCGGGATGGGGCCGTAGCCGGCGAGGCTGCCCGGCTGGTTGCTGAGGCCGGCGGCCGTTTCCAGCGACAAGGTCACCGCGACGCCCGCCACCGTCGGGCCGGCGCCCGGCCTGCGCCCGCACCGGGTGCACCGCACCATGTCCGCCGTGCCCGCTGCCCGCGTCCGCCCGGTCCCGGTTCCAAGGAGCAGGTCGGTGACCACGTCGGCGCGCAGCTGCGGCAGGATCCGGGCCTCGCCGGGGCCTTGCAGCGAGCGGGCCAGGGCCTGGACGCGGTGGTAGATCAGGAAGGCCTTGTCCGCGCCGGTGCGGATCCAGACCTCGGCCATCCCGTCCTCCAGGGGCACCAGGGCGACGTCGCGGGACCCGTAGGCGCGCCGGTGGCGCTCCTGGAGCGGTTCCGGATGCAGGTGGTGCCGGGCGGTTCGGGCCCGCGCTTCGACGCCCTGCCTGGTGATGGTGCCGGCGCCCGGGACCGCTGCCGCTTCGAATTCCGGCAGGATCTCCGGCGGCAGGTCCGCCGAGGCGCGGGCGATGGCTGTGCCGCGTTTCAGGTCAAGTTCCCCGGAGGCCATGGCGGCTGCCGTCGCCGGCAGCTGGGTGCAGATGTAGGCGGCGTCGTTGAGGTTCTTCCGGGCAGCTGCCTCACCCAGGGCGAGGGCCGCGGAAACTTCCCCTGCAGCAAAGCGGGAATACCCGTCCACCGCGCCGGCCTCGTTGCCGGTGGCAGGACGAAGTACCGTGAACCGGTGCAGGGCCGCCAGGACCAGGGACTGGACCATGTTGTGCAGGCGGGTGGCGCCCTTCAGGAAGTCGATGGTTCCGGCGTCGTCCAGGGTACCGATGTCCTGGCCGGCCAGCTGCTGCGCAAGTTCGACGACGGGGTGCGGTGCGGGCACCGGAGCGGCAGCCGGGACGTTGGGCAGGCCGGTCCACGCGTCCAGCAGCAGCTTGTGGAGGCAGACCTCCAGCACGGAACCGCTCCCCTGGTCCGGGAACCGGAAGGTGCCGTGGCGGTTGTCCATGGCTGCAGGTTACCGGCCGGTACCAACGGTTTGGCCCTGTCCGCGGAAGCCGGCCCGGGGGAATGTCCGCCGGGAATGTCGGCGCAGGAGCGACGGCGGCCAGCCGCGGCAGGTCCTGCGGAGCGTGGCCACGGGGCGTGGTTAAATGACGGCATGACCCACACCCCGGCGGAGCCGCCCACCAGGCGGCCCCGGTGAGCATCATTGTGCCGCGGCCCTGGCACGGGGAACCTGCCGGTTCCACGGTGGTGTTCGGAACACTGCCCGGCCAGCACCCGCAGGTGGTCCAGGCAGCTGCCGTGCTCACCGCCCGGATGGGTGCCTCACTGGTCTGCGTGTGGGCGGACGGGGAGCACGTTGCCGCCGAACGCCCCGACGGCACGTGGGTGGCCACCCCGCTGGACCCCGACGCGGTCGACGACCCTTCGCGGCCCACCGGCGAGGAGCTTATGGCCGCCCGGCTGGAGGAGGTCCTGGCCGGCTCCCCTGCGCCGTGGCGGCTGCACTACACCACCGGGGCCCCGGCCCGGGCCCTGCACAAGGTGGCCGAGGAACTGGACGCGCTGGCCATCGCCGTCGGCACCCGGGAACCGGGCTTTGGCCACTGGGTGGCGGAAAAAGTCACCGGCTCGGTGGCCGCGCGGCTGGCCTCCCACCAGCACCGGCCGGTGATCCTGCTCCCGCACCCCGGTAGCGGACCGGTGCCCGGAGAACATCCATGAGCCCCAGGCCCCACCTGCACCCGGGCCTGGTCCTGCTGGTCGCCCTGGGCGGGGCCGCCGGCACTCTGGCCCGCTACGGGCTCAACACCGCCGTCCCGGCCCGGGACGGGTGGCCGCTGGCCACCCTCATCGTGAACCTGGCCGGGGCGTTCCTGCTCGGGCTGCTGCTGGAAGTCCTGGTCCGGGCCGGGAACGAAACTTCCCGGCTGCGGATGGTGCGGCTGGGGCTCGGCACCGGGGTGCTGGGCGGGTTCACGACTTTCTCGACCTTCGCCCTCGAGGTCGAGCAGCTGCTGGCCGGGGGTTCCGCGGCGGTGGCCGCCGGCTACTTCGCCGCCTCGCTCCTCGGCGGTGTCCTCGCCTGCCTGGCCGGCGTTGCCTTCGCCGGCCGGCGCCGCCAAATCCGGAGCGGGAACGGGCCCCGGGACGGGAACGGCCGATGATCCTTGTCCTCATCGCGGCCGCCGGTGGGGCCGGGGCCGCCGCCCGGTTCGTCGTCGACGGGCTCATCCGGGCGCGCTGGTCCACGGTCTTCCCCGCGGCCACCGTGTTCATCAACGTCACCGGATCGCTGCTCCTGGGGGTCCTCACCGGCGCAGCCACGGCCGGGGCCCTCCCGGCTCCGGCGCTCGCCGCCGCCGGTGTGGGGTTCTGCGGGGGCTGCACCACCTTCTCCACCGCCATGGTTGAAACCGTCCGCCTGGCCCAGGGCGGCGACCACCGCCGGGCGGTGCTCAATGCCCTGGGCACCGGTGTGCTCACCGTCGCCGCGGTCCTGGGCGGCCTCGCCGTGGCGCGGCTGGTCTTCTGAACCCGCCGCCGGTCCTGCCTAGCGCAGGCGTCCGGCCGTGCCGGCCGGGGCAGTGTCGCCGGCCGTGTGGACGGCGGCGTGGACTGCAGCCGCCGGCGGATGCGTGTCCTGCCGGGTGCCGGCTGCGGGCGCCGGCACTGCCGGCCCGGCCTTGCCGGTGCGGGGCCGCGGGGCGCGGCGCAGTTCATCCAGGCGCACCAGCAGGACCCCGGCGACGATCAGCGCCCCGCCGGTGAGCTGGATGCCGGCCGGCAGTTCGCCCAGCAGCAGCCAGGCCCAGAGCACGGCGAAGAGCACCTCGGTCAGGGAAACGAACGAGGCAACGGTGGAACCCAGGGCGCGGGCGGCCATGATGCCGCTGACGTAGGCCAGCACCGTGGAAAAGATGACCAGGCCGGCCAGCGGGACCCACCAGGGAGTGTGCCAGGCGGCCAGCCGGGTGTCGGCCAGGCTGAACGCGATGGGCACCGCCCCCGCGGCGCCGAGCACCAGCATGGTCGCACCGCCCACCAGCATCCCGCCGGCGGCCAGCACCAGCGGCGGCAGGGTGTCGTTCGCCTTGGCCGTGATGAAGAAGTAGATGACCAGGCACACGGCAGCGCCCAGCCCCCACAGGACGCCGCCGGCGTCGAGCTTCATCCCGCCGGCCACATCCAGCACGAGCACCAGGCCGGCCAGGGACAGCAGCGAACCGGCCATGGTTGCCGGGCGCGGCATCCGCCGGGTGGAAATCCACAGCCACAGCACGATCAGCACCGGGGCCAGGTACTCCAGCAGCAGGGCCACGCCCACCGAGAGCGTGGAGACGGCATTGAAGTAGAAGAGCTGGCAGCCGGCCACACCGATCAGGCCGAAGAGCACGATGGTCCGCCAGTTGCTGCGCAGGCTTCCCCAGCGCCCGCGCAGCACCAGCAGGGCGGGCGGCAGGAGCACCAGCGCCGCCCCGAGCAGCCGGACCGCGACGGCCCCGGCGGGAGTCCAGCCCGCTTCCAGCAGGGACTTGGCGAAGGAGCCGGACAGCCCGAAGACGGCGGAGGAGGCCAGCGCAATCCAGACACCGGACATCCCCGGCCGCAGGGGGCGGCGCAGCGGCCGGCCGGCGGCGGTCTCCGCGGAAGAACGCATGGGTAACCTCCCAAAACACAGAATCGGATGGCGGGTCCTGGCTGCGGGCACGGAAGAAGCGGCGGAATGCCGCGGGATCCGGCAGGCATGTCAGGAGCAACCCGCAGGTATACTAATGACACTACTTTGGAGGAGGTCAGGAGTCAAAGTGACGTTTGCCTATGACACGGAGAGGTCCCTCCTGGACATGGCCAGGCTCGTCAACACGGCGGAGCAGGAGGTGGACCAGCTGGGCACTCCGGCGGAGCTGGACGGGTTCCTCGACGTGATCGAATTCACCAGGTCCCGGGCGCACACCGAGGCCGAGCTGGCAGCGGTGCGGGAGCTGCGGCCGCGGCTCCGGGCGGTCTGGACGGCCGGTGAGGACGAGGCGGTGCAGATCGTCAACGCCATCCTGCGCGAGGCCCGCGCCCTCCCCCAGCTGGTCAAGCACGACCACTGGGACTACCACCTGCACGCCACCACGCCGGACGCCCCCGTGGATGTCCGGCTCGCGGTCGAGGCGGCCATGGCACTGGTGGACGTGATCCGCGAGAAGGAACTGGACCGGCTGCAGCTGTGCGCCGCCGAGGGCTGCCACGCGGTGCTGGTGGATCTGTCCCGCAACCGCTCCAAGCGCTTCTGCGACACGGGCAACTGCGCCAACCGCACCCACGTGGCCGCCTACCGGGCCCGCAAACACGCTACGGCCGGCAGCGCGTAAGGCACCTGCTTTCCGGCAGCAGGCCGGCACCGCCGGACGGCGGCGGAGCCGAAGCGCCGGTCAGGCGCGCGGCGCGGCGCCGTCGTCGTCGTCGGGATCGGCGTCCGGACGGGTCTCCGGTTCCTGCCGGCCGGCCGCCGGGGCACCCGGGTTCACCGAGCCCGCGCCGCCGGGAATCTTGGAGGAGACCCGGTTGACCCCGGATCCCTGGCTCAGGTGCTCGGGGTTGTCCCTGGTGGACATGGTCAGCACCGCCACCACCATCAGGGAGGCAATGAAGGCGATTCCCGCGGCGGTCAGCCCCAGGTCCCAGCGCAGGGTCTTGGCTGCGCCGCCGGTGGCGAAGATCATGGTGAAGAAACCGGCGATCACACCCAGCACTGCGGAAAAAATCAGGGGCGCCTTGACGGACGGCCGCCGATCGTTTGGGCGTCCGGACGCATTGTTCCCCACGGTGGTTTCCTCCTGGTTACTGCTGAAAATCCCTATCCAGTCTACCTGCCACAGCTCCGGCCCGGTCCGCCGGCGTCAGGCAGCGCGGGCGGCGGCCTCGTCGTGGCGGTAGCTGAGGGCAGCAATGAGCAGGACGACGGCGGTGATGATCGCCGCGCCGCCGACCACGCCGAGCAGCGCGTGCGCCCCCAGCGGGGCGAGGAAGGGCAGCGCGAGGCCGGCCCCGGCGGCCGCGGCACCGGTGACCAGCCAGTCCCGCGCCAGGGCGCCGGCGGCGGCCGTCCGGCTCCGGTTGCGCCACCACAGCAGCAGTTCCGCCGTTCCGGAGAGCACCAGCGCGGCAGCGGCCAGCCAGGCGCAGGCCGCCGGAAAGAGCGGCACGAGCACCCCGGCCGCGGCCTGCACGCCCGCCGCGGCGGCCAGCAGCGGACGCTGCGGGGCCAGCGCCGGCCGCCGGGCCAGCAGCCAGACCGCCGCGGCGGTCAGCAGCAGGAACGCCCCGATGGCCAGCGGTGCCGTCCCCTGCGCGGGCTCCTGCCAGAAGATGGACAGGGCACCGAAGGCGGCGGCCACGACGGCGCGGAACAGGACGGGCTGCCAGCAGCCGGCAGCAGGGGAAGCACTCACTGTACCGAGTTTATGCGGTGTCCGGGTGGTTATGCGGCCATGCTGCGCCGGGAGGGCCGGCGGGCACCGGTGACCATCCAGGCGTCGGTCCGGATCCGCCAGCCCAGCGTGGCCGCCCGGGCCAAGGTGTAGCCGAGGGCAAAGGCCGCCCAGAGCCAGGCCAGTCCGGCCGCCCCGGACAGGGCCGCGGTATGGACCCATGCCAGCAGCGGAATATATACCGCCAGGTTCACCACGCCGGCCACCGCCAGGTACTGTGCGTCGCCGGCACCGATCAGCACGCCGTCGAGCACGAAGACGTAGCCGCACACCGGCTGGCTTGCCGCCAGCAGCCACAACCCTGCCGTAACCGCCTCGACCACCGCCCGGTCGGAGGTGAACAGCCAGCCGGCGACCGGCGCTGCGGCCGCCAGCAGCGTCCCGGTCACGGCGCCGAAGCCCACGCCCCACAGGATCATCCGCCGGGTCAGCGCATGGGCCACCGCGGTGCGCCCGGCCCCCAGCTCCTTGCCGATCAGGGCCTGGG
This sequence comes from Arthrobacter mobilis, assembly GCF_012395835.1. Taxonomy (GTDB): domain Bacteria; phylum Actinomycetota; class Actinomycetes; order Actinomycetales; family Micrococcaceae; genus Crystallibacter; species Crystallibacter mobilis. The sequence continues at coordinate 64,376 of NZ_JAAZSQ010000014.1, read as the reverse complement.
CGGCAATGGCGATCGCATCCAGCGCAAAGGCCAGGAAGCTGTACATGGTCATGACCAGCTGGTGCCCGGCCAGGCTGACCTCGCCCTGCGCGGCGGCCACGAACACGGTGGCCAGCAGCGCCAGCCGCATCGACAGCGTCCGCAGCATCAGCCACGAGCCCACGTGCGCCGCGCCGCGGATGCCGGCCCACCGGGGCCGCAGCGGCACGCCGTGCCGGGCCGCCAGCCGGTACAGGATGACCAGGTACACCGCCGCCATCCCCCACTGGGCCAGGCTGGTGCCCAGCGCCGAGCCGGCCACGGACAGCCCCAGCCCGTACACCAGCAGCAGGTTGATGGCGATATTGGCCAGGAAGCCGGCGCCGGCCACCACCAGCGGCGTGCGGGTGTCCTGCAGCCCGCGCAGCACGCCGGTGGCCGCGAGCACCAGCAGCATCGCCGTCAGTCCGGGCATGGACCAGCGCAGGTAGTCCACCGCGAACCCCTGGACCTGGCCGGCCGCGCCCATGGCGGCCGTCAGCTGCGGGGCCCAGATCCAGCCCGCCACCGAGAGCACCACGCCGATCAGCACGGCCAGCCAGATGCCGTCCCGGCCGGCGGCCAGGGCCTCGGGCATCCGCCCGGCCCCCAGCAGCCGGGCCACGGCCGGGGTCGTGGAGTAGGCCAGGAAGACCATCAGCCCGACGGCGGTCTGCACCACGGTGGCGGCCAGCCCGACGCCGGCCAGCTGCGCCACGCCCAGGTGCCCGACGATGGCCGAATCCGCCAGCAGGAACAGCGGCTCGGCAATGAGCGCGCCGAAGGCCGGCACGGCCAGGGCCAGGATGCGCCGGTTCAGGCCCCGGGCAGGCGCGGCCGGCAGGGTGCGTTCAGCTTCCACGTCTGCCAGCATAGGCCCCCGCCGCGCCGCGGCCTGTACGGCGCCGCCGAAGAGTCCTACCCTGACCCCATGCCCACTGTGCACGTAAACGGCATCGAGCTGTACTACGAGGAACTCGGCGAAGGCGATGCCATCCTCGGCATCCACGGCACCCCGAGCTCGGCCCTGCTGTGGGCGGAGGCCGCCGGGGAGCTGGCCGGGCACGGCAGGTGCATCACCTACGACCGCCGGGGCTTCTACCGCAGTTCCCGTCCCAAACCGTTCACCGCCGTGGACCTGGCCGAGCATGTCGCGGACGCCGCCGCACTGCTGGACGCGCTCGCGGCAGTGCCCGCGGTGGTCATCGGCCGCAGTACCGGCGGCCTGGTCGCCCTGGAACTGGCCCGCCGCTTCCCGGACAAGGTCCGGGCGCTGGTGCTGCTCGAGCCGGCGGTGTTCAGTCTGGATCCCGAGGCCGCGGCGTGGGCCGGCGAACTGCGGCAGCGGGTGCTGCAGGCGGCGGAGGAGGATCCCGGGTCGGCGGCGGAAACCGTGCTGCGCGAGGTGCTCGGGGACCGGGAGTGGGCCACCTTCCCCGAGGTGGTCAAGACCATGCTCGACGACACCAGCCCGGCGGTCCTGGCCGAGATCAGGGGCCGGGGCCTGGACCTCAGCGCCGAGGCGTCCGCCCTGACCGGGGAGGAATTGGCAGGGATCGGCCAGCCGGCCCTGGTCGTCTCCGCCCGGGACTCGCCGGAAGCCCTCCGGCGGGTGACCGCCCGGCTCACCGAGGCCCTGCCCCGGAGCGAGGCCGTGCTGGTGGACGGGGGCCATCTGATCAACCCGGCGCACCCGGCCGTGCTGGAATTCATCGACGGGCTCTCCAGGCGGCAGGCCCGCCCGGTGCCCCGCGGCCGGTGAGTCAGCGGCCGGCACCCTCGCCGGGCGCCCCGCGCAGGGTGAGCACCGCCGTCGTCCCGGCCAGCAGGGCCAGTGCGCCCGCAAAGAGCGCCACGCCGGGCCAGCCGGCCGCGCCGAAGAACAACCCGCCGGCCCAGCCGAGCAGGCTCGAGCCGGCGTAGTAGAAGAAGTTGTACAGGCTCGAGGCCTGCGCCCGGCCCTGCTCGGCCAGCCGCGGGGTCCAGCCTGAGGCGACCGAGTGGGCGGCAAAGAACCCGGCGGTGAACACCACCAGCCCGGCCAGGACCACCGGCAGCGCCGGCGCCAGCGTGGCGGCCAGCCCGGCCAGGATCACCGGCAGCGAGGCCAGCAGCACCGGCAGCCGGCCGAACCGGACGGTGAGCCCGCCGCCCAGGCGCGAGGACACCGTACCGGCCAGGTAGGCCAGGAAGAGCAGGCTGACCAGGGAGGCCGGCAGGGAGAACGGCGGGGCTTCGAGCCGGAACCCGAGGTAGTTGTAGACGGCCACGAAGCCGCCCATCAGCAGGAACCCCTGGGCGTACAGGCCCAGCAGCCGCGGCGGGCGCAGGTTCGCCAGAAGCAGCGCAGCCAGGCCCGGCCCCTGCCCGCGCGCCACCGGGCGGAACCCGCGCGGTGCCGGGGCCAGCCAGACGAACAGGGCGGCCGCCGCGGCCGCGGCCATGCTCACGGCCAGCACCCCGGCACGCCAGTCCAGCACCCCCGCCACAGGGCCGGCGACCAGGCGCCCGGCGAGTCCGCCGATGGTGGTCCCGGCCACGTAGGTGCCGGCCGCGACCGCCGCGTGCAGCTTCTGCACCTCCTCGTTCAGGTACACCAGGGCGATGCCGGGGATCCCGCCCAGGGCCGCGCCCTCGGCAAAGCGCACCGCCAGCATCGAACCGAACCCCGGAGCCAGCGGCAGCAGCAGGCCGAAGGCGACGGCGGCAGCGATCGCCCAGGTCATCGCGCGTTTGCGGCCTGCCCGGTCGGCCACCCAGGACCAGGGAATGACTGCGAGCGCCAGGCCCAGGGTTGCCGCGGACACGCTTAGGGCGGCGTCGGCGGCGCTGACCCCGAAGTCCCGGGCGATCCCGGGCAGCACCGCCTGCACCGAGTACAGCTGGGCGAAGGTGGCCAGGCCGCCAAAAAGCAGGGCCAGCAGCAGGTTCCGGTAGGCCTTGCTGCCCTTGGGGTGGCCCTGCCAGGGCTGCTTCTCGGCCGTCGTCACCCTTACGATGCTAAGCCCGTCCGGCTGCCTCCCCCGGCAGGTCCTGCACGAACGCCGCCTTGACCGAGTACTGCTGGTACAGCCGCACCGCTTCCCCCAGCGGCAGGTTGCCGAAGGTCAGGGCGGTCTGCAGCCCCTCGAGTTCGGCGCTGCTGGTTTCGGCGGCGCTGATCTGGTCGGCCTTGCCCTTGTTCGTGGCCAGGTGGGTGGCCAGGGCCACCGCCACGGACAGGATGGTGGCCAGCAGGCAGAGCACCTGCCAGACCAGCGAGCTGTCCTGCAGCGACAGCAGCCCGGCCACGGTGTCGGTAAAGCCTTCCTGGCCCAGCCCCGGTCCGGCGGTCAGGGCCGCCACCACGGAACTGCCGACCACGCTCAGGGTGCTCAGCCGGTTCTGCCGGGGCCGGACCTCGCGCAGGTAGGCGCCGATGCTTGCCCGGCGCCGTTCGATGCGTTCCGACAGTTCCCTGCGCAGCTGCGGATCCTCGTCCATGCCCATACTCCCGTGTCCCGCGTCCGTCGGTACCAGCATGCTCCCGGACCCGGGAGCGGACAAGCAGGCCGCGGCGGGCCCGGCGCCCGGCGGCGGGGTTTCAGCCGGGGCGGCGCAGCTTCGCGGCCCCGGCGGCACCGAGCACCGCGCAGGCGAACCAGACCGCGCCGGAGGGCCCGAGCGGGGCGGCAAGCAGGCCGGCCGCCAGCGGGAGCCCGACCTGTCCCACCCGGTTGCCCAGCAGCCGTAGCGCCAGGGCGGCGCCGCGGGATTCGGGCCGGACCGACTGGGTGATTAGGGACATGGTCAGCGGCTGGCCCAGCCCGAGCAGCAGCCCGCCGACCGCCAGGGCCAGGGCTGCGGCCCAGAACAGGTCAAGGAACACCGGGGTGAACAGCAGCGCGGCACCGGAGCCGAGCAGGCTGGCGACCAGCAGCTGGTGGCGGCTGAAGCGCTGCAGCAGCTTCGAAAGGGCCAGGCGCGAAATGATGGAGGCGCAGGCGCGCACGGCCAGCAGCGCGCCGACCGCCACCGGGCCGACGCCGCGTTCCTCGGCCAGCAGCGGCAGGAAGGCCACCAGGATGTCGATGGTGGCCAGCAGGGCCAGCGCGGCGACCATGTTCCACGCCACCCCGGGCCGGCGCAGGATCTGCAGCGCGGAGTCGGCCGGCGCGGCCGCGTCCGGCGGCGCGGTGGCGGCCCGTCCGGCCGGCCGCCGGCGGGCGCCGGGCCGGTAGGCGGCCATCAGCGGCCAGGCCGCCAGTGCGATGCCAGCGGCCAGCAGCAGCGCGGCATTGATCGCCGCCATCCGCCCGTCCCCGCCCGCGGCCAGGCCCTGGCCGAGCAGCAGGCCCGCCAGCAGCGGGCCGGCCAGCTGGCCGCCGGAGAACGCGGCGGTGAACCAGCCGAACCCGGCGTCGAGCAGGTTCAGCGGCGCGTACCGGGCGATCGCCGACTGTCCGGCAATGGTGAAGACCAGGTGCCCCATGCCCAGCACCGCGCTGGCCGCCCCGAGCCAGAGCAGGTCCGGGGCCCAGGCCAGCAGGGCGCAGGCGGCGGCCAGCAGCACCGCTCCGGCGGCCACCAGCGCCCGCAGCGAGGACAGCCGGTCGGTGACCCGCCCCAGCCAGAGGGCCGCCGCCACCGGCAGCGTGGCGTAGACGGCGGCGATGAGCCCGACCGCCGCGGCGTCCCCGCCGAGGGCGATCACCTTGTAGGAGACCACCGGCCGGGCCAGGTTCAGCGCGGTCTGGGTCAGGATCGCGGCCCCGATCAGGACCCACAGCCAGGCCCGTCCGGGTCCGGGGGCGCGGCTGGTCTCTTCGGGTACGGGTTCGGCGGGCACCCGGCTATTCTCTCCCGGATCCCTCCCCGGCGGCGCCCGCCCGGCGCCCGGCCGTTGCCACCACCGCGGCGGCGGTGGTCGAATGGGTTCCATGGCAGCTGCAGCCTCCCCCGGAACCACCCTGCTGGCCATCGGCACCAAGAAGGGCCTCTGGCTGGCCACCAGCGCGGACCGGACGGAATGGACCCTGTCCGGTCCGCACTTTCTGATGAACGAGATCCCCAGCATCGGCATCGACACCCGCGGCGGCAGCACGCGCCTGCTGGTCGGCGCCCGCTCCGAGCATTTCGGCCCCACCGTGTTCCATTCGGACGACCTGGGCGGAACCTGGACCGAACCGGACAACGGTGCCATCCGCTTCGGGCCCGGCGACGGCGCGGCGGTGGAGCGGATCTGGCAGCTGGCCCCGGACGCCGCGGACCGGCCGGGAGTGGTGTGGGCCGGCTGCGAGCCGATCTCGGTGTGGAAGTCCACCGACGGCGGCGAGCATTTCGAGCTCAACCGCGGCCTCTGGGAACATCCCGACAAGGACCGGTGGGGCGCCGGCTACGGCGGCGCGGCGGCACATTCGATCCTGCCGAGCCCGGCGGATCCGGACACCGTGCACGTGGCGATGAGCACCGGCGGTGTCTACCGCAGCTCCGACGGCGGACACACCTGGCAGGCCCGCAACCACGGCATCAGCGCCTACTTCCTGCCGGATCCGAACCCCGAAGTCGGCCAGTGCGTGCACAAGATCGCCCGGGACGCCGGGGACGCGCGGCGGCTGTACGCACAGAACCACCACGGCATCTACCGTTCGGACGACAACGCCGACACCTGGGTCTCCATCGCGGACGGACTGCCCACGGACTTCGGCTTCGTCATGCTGGCCCACCCGCACCGCGCCGGCACGGCGTGGATCGTGCCGATCAAGGCCGACTGCGAGCGGATCCCGCCCGACGGGCGGCTGGCGGTGCACCGCACCGATGACGCCGGAGCCTCCTGGCTGCGGCTGGACGCCGGCCTTCCCGAGCACGAATTCAACGTGGTGCTGCGCGATGCGGCAGCCGTCGACACCGCCGAACCGGCGGGCGTGTACCTGGGCACCCGCGGCGGCAGCGTCTACGCCAGCGCGGACGAGGGAGCGCACTTCACCGAGGTGGCCGCGCACCTGCCGGATGTGCTCTGCGTGCGCCGCCGTGCTGCCGGGCCGCTGAGGACACCGGCAGAAGGAGCGCCGAAGGTGGACGATGCCGAGCCGACGGTCACCGTCGTCGTTCCCGGCCTGCTGGCCCAGCACACCGGCAACCGCCGCGAACTGCCGGTCCGGCTCCGGGAGCCGGCCACCATCGGGCAGCTGCTGGACGAGCTGGCTAGGGAGTACCCGGTCTTCGACCGCCGGGTGCGCAACGAAACCGGGGCCATCCGCCGGCATGTGAACTGCTTCCTGGACGGCGAGGACATCCGCCGCCTGGACGGCACCGGGACCCGGGTGAATCCCGGCCAGGAGGTGCTGATCATCCAGTCGGTCGCCGGCGGCTGAGCATCCAGCGCCCGCCCCGTCCCGGGTGCGATAATGGCAGGCATGCGTCTGGCTGTCTTTACCGGTTCGTCCCCGGGTCATGATCCCCTGTTCGCCGAGGCTGCCGGCCGGTTCGCCGCCGGGCTCGCCTCGCATTCGGTCGGCATCGTCTACGGCGGCGGCCGGGTCGGCCTGATGGGCACGGTGGCCGACAGCGCCCTGGCCGCCGGCGGCGAGGTCATCGGCGTCATACCGGACGCCCTGCAGTCCGCGGAAGTCGGGCACACCGGGCTGAGCCGGCTGCACGTGGTGGGTTCAATGCACGAGCGCAAGCAGCTGATGGCCGACCTCGCCGACGGCTTCGTGGCCCTGCCGGGCGGGATCGGCACGCTGGAGGAGATCTTCGAGGCCTGGACCTGGCTGCAGCTGGGCATCCACGCGAAGCCGATCGCCTTCATCAATGTCAACGGCTTCTGGAATCCGCTGCTGGCGGGCCTGGACGGCATGGTCGGCGCCGGCTTCGTCACGGACGAGTTCCGCAACGCGCTCATTGTCGAGGAGACCGCCGAGGGGCTGCTGGAAGCCATCGTGCGCTGGCGGGCGCCGCAGCGGAAGTGGCGGCGGCCCGCGGAGATCCCGGGCAGCTGAGCGGGCCCGGCCGGGCAGCCGGCCGAGGGTCCGGGCCGCACGGCGGCGGAAGCGTCCTGGGGCAGTCCCGGGGCAGGAAAAAGCCCCGCGCAGATGGGGAAGGGCGCGGGGCTTTTTCCTGGTCGCGGCGCGCCCATGAGGCGCAGCCGCTCCGGCAGACTGCCGGGAACGGGCCCGAGGGCCCGGATCCTTAGGCCGGCAGCTGCAGAACCTGGCCGACGAAGATCAGGTTCGGGTTGGCCACGGTGCCGGCGTTCGCGGCGTGCAGGGCCTGCCAGCCGTCGGCAATGCCGAGCTTGGCGGCGATGGTGCCCAGCGTGTCGCCGGCCTGGACCGTGTAGGTGTCGCCGCTGACCGCGGGAGCGGCCGGGGCCTGGACCGGGGCGGCCGGGGCCTGCTGCGCCGGTGCCTGCTGCTGCACGGGGGCGGCCGGGGCCGGGGTGGCCGGCTTGACCTGGGTGGACTGGGTGCTCACCTGGGCCTGGGCGGCGGCCGGAGCGGCGCCTGCCTTGCCGTACAGGCCGAGCTTGGCCGAGCAGGCGGGCCAGGCACCCCAGCCCTGGCCGGCCAGGACGCGCTCGGCCACGGCGATCTGCTGCTCGCGGCTGGCGTTCTCCGGAGCCCCGGTGCCGCCGAAGGCAGCCCAGGTGCTCGGGGTGAACTGCAGGCCGCCGGAGAAGCCGTTGCCGGTGTTGATGCTCCAGTTGCCGCCGGACTCGCACTGCGCCAGGGCGTCCCAGGTCGCGCCGTCCGCAGCGTTGGCGGGAGTGGCCATGGCCACGCCGGCGCCGCTCAGGGCCGCAACGGCCAGGCCGCCGCGCAGGACGCGGCCGAGTTTGGTGTTTTTGATTACGTTCACGATGCTCCGCAGGGCCACCTTCGCTCCATCCGTCCCCGGATTTCATAGCGCCGCCGTCAACCACTCGTCAGATCGAGGTCATTTACGACGACTGCCATGTTGACGGCGTATGGTGTGGGCAGCGCCGAGCATATTCGGTTTTTTGATGCCGGATAGGCCCGGCGTGCCGGGGAACTGGCCCCGGGCACGCGGGCAACGTTACACGAACGTTATTCCGTTACCAAATCGAGATTTTCTCTCCGGCCTCCCGCCATCCACCGGCCGCCGTTCCGGAAGTTTCCGGACTGGCGGCCGGCCGGACCGGCGGGGAACGTACAGTAAAACGGTGAACTCCGCCTCCGTCCGTCCGCCCCGCCCGGCCCGCATCAGCCGCCCGGCAGGGGCCTTCCGCACCGCCGTCGCCGCGGTGAGCGTGCCGATGGCCCTCCTCGTGCCGCTGTGGGCGGCGGCCGGGCGGGTGCTGTTCGGCATCGGCGGCCAGCTGACCGTGCTGCTGGCCTTCACGCTGGGCCCGGTGCTGCTGATCCTGCTGCTGCTCGCGGGTGTGCGCACGACGGCGACGGCGGCGAAGTACCGTCCGTTTGCCGCGCCGGCGGACACCTCCGCGGTGCTCGCCGGCGCCTGGCTGGCGGCCCTCGGCTTCGGCTTCACCGTGCCGGATTTTGGCGCCCGGGGCGGCTCGGTCATGTCCCGGCTGCTCGGCGATTCGGCGCTGGGCCTGTCCACGGCGCTGTGCAATCCGCTGGGCATCCTCAGCCTGGGCCTGGCCATCGCCGCCGTCGTCCTGGCCTACCGGGACGCGCGCCGGACCGGACGGCTGCTGCGCGGGCTGCCGGAACGGGAACCGCAGGACTGAGGCCGGGCTTCCGGCTCAGTCCCGGCCGGGGCCCGGCGGCAGCTGCCGGCGCACCAGCGCCCGGCGGACGCCCCGGCGCTCCACCAGCTCGAACCCGGCCTGCAGGAACATCGCCAGCGTGCCGTGGTACAGCCCGGCCGGGGCCATCCGTTCCCCGCCCGGGTCCACCGGGTAGCCCTCCAGCACGCGGGCGCCGTGCCCGGCCGCGTACGCCGCCGCGGCCTCGAGCAGCTGCCCGGTCAGGTGCCGCCCGCGCGCCTTCGCGGCCACGTAGAAGCAGGCCACGGACCAGACGCCCTCCTCCTCCCCCTCCGGGAGCCGGGCGATCGGGGACCGCAGCAGCCGGGCGTGGCAGGCCCGCGGCGCGACCGATACCCAGGCCGCAGGCATGCCCTCGACCACGGCAACCAGGCCGAACGGCTCGCCGTCGAGCACCCGGCCGTGCACGAAGGCCTTGCGCCCGGCGGAGGTGGCGGCGCCGTACTCCTTCGAGGAGAGCCGGAACCACGAGCACCAGCAGCCGCCCTGCAGCCCGCCGGGGCCGAGCAGTTCCTCGAACAAGGGCCAGGTTTCGGCGGTAATGGCGACGACCTCGGCTGCCGGCTCCGGGCCGGCGCGCCTGTGCGGGGGCATCGTTTTCCCCTTCCTGCCCGTCCCGGACAGCCGGCGCCTACAGGCCGAAGGCGAGCCGGATGCCCAGGGTGAACATCACAACGGCGATCAGGCCGTCCAGAATACGCCAGGCACCGGGGCGGGCAAAGACCGGCCGCAGCAGCCGGGCCCCGAAGCCGAGCGCGCAGAACCAGAGGACGCTGCCGAGCATCGCCCCGGCGCCGAAGAGCCAGCGTCCCTCGCCCTGGCTGCTGGCCACCGAGCCCAGCAGCAGCACGGTGTCCAGGTAGACGTGCGGGTTCAGCCAGGTCAGCGCCAGCACGGTGCCCACCGCGGCCCGGGCGCCGGGCCGGCCCGCCTGCGCGGCCGCCACGAGCGAGCCCGGGCGGATCGCCCGCTTCGCGGCCATCACCCCGTAGCCGGCCAGGAAGGCCGCACCAGCCAGCCGGATCACGTCCAGGGCCACCGGCACCACCTGCACCAGCGTGCCGATGCCCAGGATGCCGGCGGCGATCAGCACGGCATCGGACGCAGCGCAGATCAGCACGACGGCGGCCACGTGCTCGCCGCGGATGCCCTGGCGCAGCACAAAGGCGTTCTGCGCGCCGATGGCCACGATCAGGGCCAGCCCGGTACCCAGGCCCAGCACCACGGACTGGAGGATGTCTGCTGTAGTCACAACCGTCGACGCTACCGGCAGGTGCTTCACCCGGTACAGCTAAAGATTCTCTGGATACCTAAGATTCTCTAATGAAGCATTTCCAGCTGGAGCATCTGGCGACCTTTGCCGCCGCGGTGGAGCAGGGCACCTTCGAAGCCGCCGCACGGCAGCTGCACGTGACCGCGTCCGCGGTCTCCCAGCGGATCAAGGCGATGGAGCAGGCCGCGGGCCAGGTGCTGCTGCAGCGGAGCGTGCCGGTGCTGCCGACCGCCGCAGGGGAGGCCGTGATGCGGCTGGCCCGGCAGGTGGGCCAGCTGCAGGCGGACGCCGCCCGCGCCCTCGGCGACGCCGGCGGCGCCGCGACGCTGCCGCTGGTGGTCAACGCGGACTCCCTGGCCACCTGGTTCCTGCCCGTGCTGGCCCGGATTCCGCGCGAGGCCGGGGCGTGCTTCGAGATCCACCGGGAGGATGAGCAGCACTCCAGCGCCCTGCTGCGGACCGGCCGGGTCATGGCGGCGGTGACCGCGGCCCCGGAGGCGGTCCAGGGCTGCACCGTCGAGGCCCTGGGCGCACTGCGCTACCGCGCGGTGGCCAGCCCGGACTTCCTCGCGGCCTGGCCGCGCCCGGACGCCGGGCCGGAGGAGACCGGCTGGCCCGGGGACGCCCCGGTGGTGGATTTCGACCGCAAGGACGAGATCCAGAACCGGTTCTACCGGCAGCTGACCGGGCGAGACCTGCACGCGCCCCGGCACTATGTCCCGGCCTCGGCGGAATTCGCGGAGGCGGTCCGGCTCGGCCTGGGCTGGGCGCTGCTGCCCGAGCAGCACTGCCTGGACGGCCTGGCCAGCGGGGCGCTGCGCGAGCTCGCCCCGGAAATGCCCCTGGACGTGCCGCTGTACTGGCAGCGCTGGAAAATCAGCTCCCCGCTGCTGGAGCTGCTCACCGAGGCGGTGCGGACGACGGCAACCGAGGCCCTGCGTCCCGGCCCGTAGGCCGGCTACTTCCGGCGGTTGTTGCGCACCGGATGCCTGCTGACAATCGAGACCCGGTTGAACGCGTTCATGGTGATCACCAGCCAGTTGACGGCGGAGAACTCGTCGTCGCTGAGCCCGGTGCGGGCCTCGGCCAGCTCGCGCTCCAGCTCGTCCGCCCCGGCCAGCTCGGTAACCGCCTCGGCCAGGGCCAGGGCCGCCCGCTCCTTGGGCGTGAACACCTCGGTGTCCCGCCAGGCCGGCAGCACGGCAATCCGCTGCTGGGTCTCCCCGTGCTCCAGCGCCTGCCCCACATGCAGGTTCAGGCAGTAGGCGCAGCCGTTGAGCTGCGAGATCCGGACGTACAGCAGCTCGATCAGGATCCGGTCCAGCCCGGCCGCCTCGGCGGCCTCCTTGGCCTTCAGGCCCATGCCGTTCAGCGCCCGCCAAAGGGCCGGATGCTGCTTGTCCAGGTACAGCTTGCCTCCGTGCAGCGGTTCCACTCCGTCAGCCTTCCTGCTCTGCCGGCCAGTCCACCAGGTCATCGAAGTCGTGGTGCGTGCGCAGCCAGGAGGCGATGTACGGGCAGACCGGCACGATCCGGCGGCCCGAGGCCCGCACGTCGGCCAGCGCGAAGCGGGCCAGCTTCGAGGCCAGGCCCTGGCCGGCATAGTCCTCGTCGACCTCGGTGTGGATGAAGACGACCTTGCCCCCGGCCCGCCGGTACTTGGTGAAGCCGATGACGACGCCGTCGTCGCGCAGCTCGTACCGGCGGCGCTCCGGATTGTGGACAATGTCGATTTCACCCGGTGCCGCGGGGGCACCGGCGGCCGGCTCAGCCACGCGGACGCAGCCTTGCGTTCGGCAGCGCCGGGGCCGGCAGCGGGTCCATGGTGTTGCCGGTGACGGTGCCGAACTGGCTCTGGGCCGCCGGCAGCGGCGGGCCGGGCGGCTCGGCCCCGATCTGGGCCTGCCAGTTGGCCCGGTACTGGACGACCTCCTCGTGCGAGCGGCCCACGAAGTTCCACCACATCACGATGGTCTCCCCCAGCGGCTGCCCGCCCAGCAGCAGCACCCGCACCGGCTCGTCCCCGGCGGCCAGGACCAGCTCCTGCCCGCCGGGCGGCAGGTAGGCCAGTTCCGCGCGGGCCACCGGCTGGCCGTTGACCGCGGGGCTGCCGGCATCCACCAGCACCCCGTGCTCGAAGGCCGGGTCCACGGCCAGCGGCACGGTGGCGCCGGCGTCAACCAGCACCTCGGCGCCGAGCACCGGCGAGAAGGTGCGCACCGGGGAACTGCTGCCCGCCAGCGAGCCGATGAACACCCGCAGCTCGAAGCCCTCGCCCGCCACCGCCGGCGGCGCATAGTGTTCGAAGCCCGGATCCGTAAAGCGTTCCCGGTCCGGCAGCGCCAGCCACAGCTGGGCGCCGTGGAGCACGGAGGTGGCGGCGGTGGAGACCTCGGAATGGCTGATGCCGCGGCCGGCGGTCATCAGGTTCAGCTGGCCCGGGCGGACCAGGGCGTGGTAGCCGGCGCTGTCCCGGTGCTCGATCTCCCCGCTGAACAGCCAGCTGACCGTCTGCAGCCCGGTGTGCGGATGCGGGGGCAGGCGCATGCCCCCGGTGGCCCGGACATCGTCCGGCCCGTAGTGGTCCAGGAAGCACCAGGGCCCGATCAGCGAGCGCTCGCGCTGCGGCAGCGTGCGCCGCACGGGCATCGCCCGCAGCCCGCCGAGGGGCACCTCGCGCGGGGCCAGGACCTGCACGGCGGGCCGGGTCAGCACGCCGGCCGTCCCGGTGCAGGTCAGTTCCCGCGGGTTGCTCTCCAGGTTGCTCATGCTGCGCCTCCGGCAGGTGGACATGCGGCAGTTGTCTTGAGTCTATGCCCGCACCCGGGCCCGGGTGAACCGTCAGCGGCGTCCGGCCGGCTGCCACCCGAACGCCGGCGCCACCTCCCGGGCGATGGTCTCCAGCAGCCGGGCGTTGTAGTCCACGCCCAGCTGGTTGGGCACGGTGAGCAGGATGGTGTCCGCGGCCTGGACCGCAGCGTCCCGGGCCAGCTCCTCGGCGAGCACGTCCGGCTCCCCGGTGTAGGTGCGGCCGAACCGGGCCATGTGGCCTTCCAGCAGGCCGACCTGGTCCCCCTCCCCGTTCCGGTTGCCGAAGTAGAGCAGGTCCTCGGAACTGGTGATCGGGATGACGCTGCGGCTGACCGAGACCCGCGGCCGGCGGTCCCAGCCGGCCTCCGCCCAGGCCTGCCGGTAGCGGGCAATCTGTTCGGCCTGCAGGTCGGCGAACGGCACGCCCGTGTCCTCGATCAGCAGTGTCGAGCTCATCAGGTTCATCCCCTGCGCGGCCGCCCACTCCGCGGTCCGGCGCGTGCCGGACCCCCACCAGATCCGCTCCGGCAGCCCCGGGGACTGCGGCTGGACGGCCAGGGCGCCGGAGGTGCCGGTCATCCGCGGGTCGGCCCGGGCCACGCCCGCCCCGGCAATCGCGGCCCGGAAGAGCCGGGTATGCTCGCGCGCCAGGTCCGCGTCCGTCTGCCCTTCCCGGGGCACGAAGCCGAACTCTTCCGAGCCGCGCAGCGCCGGTTCGGGCGAGCCCCGGCTGATCCCCAGCTGCAGCCGCCCGCCGCTGATCAGGTCCGTGGCCGCGGCCTCCTCGGCCAGGTAGAGGGGGTTCTCGTACCGCATGTCGACGACGGCGGTGCCCAGCTCGATGCGGCTGGTCCGGGCGGCCATCGCCGCCAGCAGCGGGAACGGGGCGGACAGCTGCGGCGCGAAGTGGTGCACCCGCACGTAAGCGCCGTCGATCCCGAGCTCCTCGGCGGCCACGGCCAGTTCGATGCTTTGCAGCAGGGCATCGGCGGCCGTGCGGGTGCGCGAGCCGGGGGCGGACTGCCAGTGCCCGAAGGAGAGGAAACCGATGCGCTTGCGGTGGGGTGCTGGTTCGGGTGCTGTTGCTGGTTCTGTGCCCATGGGACGGCTCCGCCTTTCCCGCCGGTGTGGTCCGGACAGTAGTGTCCGGTACCAGTCTGCCCGGCAGGGACGCGGAACGGGAACGGCGCCGGCACCTTCGGTTCCGGTTCTGCGGAACCGAAGGTGCCGGCGCCGGGCACAAGCCTTTTCCAAGCCGGCTGCGCCACGATCGGCTGCACAGCTGCGATCGGAGAGGCAGGTACTGGCCGTGTCGGAAGTGTGCGCAGGCAAGGAACGGCAAACGGATCAGGCCGGCCCGGAGCCGGAGACTCCGGTGCTCACCCGCCGGCAGCTGGGGCTGCTGTTCGGCGGCGGGGCGGCCCTGGTGGTCGGCGGAGCGGGCTTCGGCATCGTGGCCCGGACCGAACAGCAGGCCCGGACCAGCGCCGGCACCGCCTTCGGCTCGCTGACCCTGCTGCGGGCCGGCCGCCTGGCCCGGCTCCAGGCCGACGGCACGCCGTCACCCCTGGTCGGGCAGCCGGCGCTGTCGCTGCTGCCCGCCCCCGGCACCGTCGCTGAGGCCGCCGTCACGGCACCGGGCCCAAGCCCCGCCGTCGTCCTGGCCGGGCACGGGCAGGGCCATTCCGGCAGCGGCTGGCCGCAGCCGGTGAACCTGACCTGGGGCGATGTGGTCCTGCTGGAGCTCCAGGTGCGCAATACCGGGGACGGCCCCATCACCTTTTCGCCGGGCCAGCTGCGGCTGCGGGCCGGCAGGGAAACCATTACACCCCAGCGTGCCGGCCGCGGCCCGGGCGCGCTCGCGCCCGGGTCTGCGGAGCAGCTGTGGATCAGCTACCTGGTGCCGGCCTCGGCCGCGGACTTTGCGGTGGAGTTCACCGACCCCTTCCGGGACAACACCTCGGTCCTGCGGCTGCCCCCGCTGGTCATCGTCACGGCCCGGCAGGCCTGAGCACTTACCGGGCCGTGACGGTGACCCTGCGCACGGCACGGACCCGGCCGGGCACCCAGGTCAGGAACTTGACCGTGATCAGGTACTGGCCCGGGGCCGGCGGACGCAGCAGGTAATCGTACTTTTCGGCCGCGCCGGAGGCGATCCGGTTGGTGATCAACGGACTGTCCGTGGCCCAGACCGGCACGGCGGGCCCGTCCGGGTCCTGGGTGTGCCGGAACGGGCGCCCGTCGTGGGAGACCAGTTCCGCCATTGCCACCGGATTGCCGCCCATGTCGGTGAACTCGGTCAGGGTCGGGAAGTAGTCCGCATTGACCATCCTGACCAGCGTCGGCGCGCGGCCGCTTCCCGCCACATTCGCGCGCATGCTGGAGATGCTCCAGACCCGGTCCCCGCGCGGCCGCGTGGGGACGTTGCCGCCCAGCAGGTAGAAGTGGTCGGCCTGGAAGCGGTTCAGGCCGGCGTCCTCCCCCGAGAGGCCTGCGGCATGGTTGAGCTCGTGCCAGCGGGAGTCCAGGGAATAGGGAAGCAGCAGGGTTTCGGTGGCGATGTCGTATTCGGGCCCGTCGATGAACAGGCGCCGGGTTCCCCGGGCGGGCGGATCCGCCGGATCGACAGCCGGGTCGATGATGATCGGGCCGAACATGCCCATCTGCACATGCAGCGGTGTGTTGACGTGGCAGTGGTAGAAGTAGGTGCCGGCCGCGCCGCGATTCGGGTTGCCGGCCTCGGCCACGTCCGGCCGCCACTGGTAGGTGTAGTGGCCGGTGACTTCGAAGGAGGTGTGCCCGACGCCGTCGTTGCGCGGATCCGGCTCGATCCCGTGCCAGTGGATGGTGTGCACGCGCTTGCTCGGCTTGATCGTTCCGTGGACGATCTGGCCTTCGGTGGCCCGGACCAGCGGCGAGGGCAGCCCGCGCCCGGACTTGCCGCTTTCGAAACCCCAGACGTCATGCTCGGAGCCGTCGGGGAATTCCAGCTCCCGGCCGAAGAAATCCAGCTCCATGGCCACCTGCGGGCGCTGGCGGAACTGGGTCTCCGGGCTGCCCTCGTGCGGCTGGTCCGAGGCGAAGTCGACCTGGCTGGCGTACAGGTGGTGCTGGTCCGGGGTCGGCCCGGCGGCCAGCACCCAGTCGGCCACCAGGCCGCCCGGGTACAGCCCGCCGGCCGCCGTCTGTGACGGCTCGGCGTGGCAGTGCATCGGGTACTTCCAGTCCGTGCGCCGGGCGTTCCACACGGCGTCGACGACGTCCGGCGGCCGGAACATCGGCAGGACGGACTCCTTGCGCTCCAGCGGCATGAGCGAGACGGTGTCCTCCCACTGCTGCAGGCTGATGTGGCCGTCGGCCATCACCGACCCGTCCTCGCGCGGGAAGTCCCGCCCGTTGGCGCGTACGGTCCAGACGTGGTTGCCGTGGAAATGCAGCTGGTGTCCGACAAGGCCCGCGTTGGCCATCCGGATCAGCTGGCCGGTCAGCACCGTGCCGGGGGCCGGGGACCGGCTGAAATCGCGCACGTCGGTCCGCCGCGGGAAGCCGGAGGGCAGCGTGTCCTCCTCGCGGGCCTCGTTCAGTTCCGGGTCCTTCGTGACGGCCAGGGACTGGAAGCCGGCAAAGCCGTTCAGGGTGAAGTAGCGCGGGGCGATGTCGGTGCCGCCGGCCTGCACGGTGCCGCCGCGGGCGGCCACGCGCGCCCATTCGGGCACCACGTTATGGCACAGCCACAGCCACTGGCGTTCGAACTCCGGCCCGTTGGGGCCCAGGTGCCAGGCCCGCGCCGGGTCGATGACCACCAGGGCCCCGTACAGCCCCAGGGTGCGTTCCACCGGCGCGTTGCTGGGATCGGAGAAAAGATAGGTTCCCGGTGCCGGGGCCCGCAGCTCCAGCCGGGCGGTGGCGCCGGGGGCGATCCGGCCGCTGCCGACGTCGCCCCGGTTGGGCCCGGCCCCGTGGATGGCCAGCTGGTGCGGCTGGGCCAGCCGGTTGTGGATGCGCAGCCTGATGGTGCTGCCGGTTTCGGCAATGATGGTCCGGTCGGGAAAGTAGCTGGCCCAGTACGCCCGCCGCGGCAGATAGTAGCCCCGCTCCTCCGGGTCCGGCCGCAGCGGTGCCGGGCGCCCGGCGGGCGGCGCCGGCCGCCCGAGCGGGTAGGTGCGGCTGACCACCAGCTGGCCGGAGGCGGTGAAGACCCGCGGCGCGGCCGCCAGGCTCGGCTCCGGGTCGCGCACCGCCGTCGGCCGGTCCCCGAAGCCGCGGTGGTAGACCAGGGCCCCGTCCACCATCGGCACGAAGCCCTCGTTGATGTAGAGGTCCAGGACTGCACCCCGGCCCGAGCCGACGGTCTGCGGGGCCGCGGACAGGCCGGGGCCCTGCCGGCGGAAGAGAGTGGTTTTGGCCATGGTCGCAACCTTTCGGGACATGCCGGTCGAATGGCGTGCTGCGCCTTTACTTTTGCCATGCCGTGCTTGGGAAAGGCTTGGGCGCGCACGGCCGCTGCCGGCACCATCGCCGGGCGGCCAAAGGCCGGGTACGCTGGCGGGGACTGGACCGCCGGCGCCCCGGGCGCGGGAAGGAGTGAGCCGTGGCAGGGAACGCTGAGGCAGCGCGGATCGACGCGATGCGCTTCCGGGAAGTCATGGGGCATTACCCCACCGGAGTCACCGCCATCACCGGCATCGGCGAGGACGGCGAGGCGCTGGCCATGGTGGTCGGCACCTTCACCTCTGTCTCGCTGGATCCGCCGCTGGTGGCGTTCCTGCCGACCAGGACCTCCTTCATTTTCGACAAGCTGCGCACGGCGCGCTCGCTCGCCGTCAATATCCTGGCCCACGACCAGGAGGCGCTGTGCCGGCGGCTGGCCCGGCCGGTGCCGGACAAGCTCAAGGACGAAAGCTGGCAGCTGTCCGCGGGCGGGGCGCCGGTGCTGGACGGGGTGGTCGCCTCCATCGACTGCACCCTGGACTCCGTGCTCGACGGCGGCGACCACCACATCGCCCTGTGTACCGTGCAGGACCTGCGGGTCCACCGGGCCGCGGCCCCGCTGGTGTTCTTCCAGGGCGGCTACGGCGGGTTCGCGCCGCGTTCGTTCATGGTGCCCGCGGACAAGGAGCTGGCCTCGGCGGTCTCCCGCGCGCAGGTCCTGCGCGCCGGGATCGAGCAGCTGGCCGCCGAGCTCGGCGGCGACGTCACCCTGTACACGCGGGTGGAGAACGACGCCGTCTCGGTGGTCTCCGCGGCCGGGCCGCAGCACGACTTCGTGGCCCCGCTGGGTGTGCGCTACCCGCTGATCCCGCCGCTTGGGGACGCGTTCGTGGCCTGGTCCACCGAGGAGGACCAGGAGGCCTGGATCGGCCGCGCCTACGGCGCCTCCGACGAGGACAGGGCCATGTACCGCCGGCGGCTGGCCGAGGCCCGCGAGCGCGGCTGGTCGCTGTCCCTGGATGCTCCGGGCCGGCGCGAGTCGCTTGAGGACGCGGTGGTCGAATACGGCCAGGGCACTCCCCTGCCGGCCCGCCAGCGGGAACTGAGCCAGCGGATCGTGGCCTCCTCCCGGTACTACAACATCGACAAGCTGGATCCGGAGACGAAGTACGACGTCGCGGCGATCACCGCCCCCATCCTCGACGCCGGCGGGCACACCCAGCTGGTGCTGCGCCTGTACTATCCGCCGGCGCAGGCCACCGGGGCCCAGGTGCAGGCCTGGGGCGAGCGGATGCGCGCCTTCGGCGAGCAGGCCGCGCAGCTGCTGGCCACGTAGGTCCCGCAGGTTTCCGGGCACCGGAAAATTCCCGGTCTGCTGCTACCGCAACCGCAGGCCTGCCGGTAGGGTCCAGATGTCAGTACGTGCCATACCGAAAGGATTGACCATGCCAGGGAACAAAGCCGTTGCCTACAAGGGACCCGGGAAGGTCGAGATCATCGACACCGACTATCCCACCTTCGAACTCAAGGACGGACCGGGGGTCAACCCGGCCAACGTCGGGCGCAAGGTCCCGCACGCGGCCATCCTGCGGACCGTGGCCACCAACATCTGCGGCTCGGACCAGCACATGGTCCGCGGCCGCACCACCGCCCCGGCGGACCTGGTCCTGGGCCACGAAATCACCGGCGAAGTGGTGGAGACCGGCCCGGACGTGGAATTCATCAAGGCCGGGGACATTGTCTCGGTCCCCTTCAACATCTCCTGCGGGAGGTGCCGCAACTGCAAGGAACGCAAGACCGGCATCTGCCTGAACGTGAACCCCGACCGTCCGGGGTCCGCCTACGGCTACGTGGACATGGGCGGCTGGGTCGGCGGCCAGGCCGAGTACGTGCTGGTCCCGTACGCGGACTGGAACCTGCTGAAGTTCCCGGACCGGGACCAGGCGCTGGAGAAGATCATGGACCTGGCCATGCTCTCGGACATCTTCCCCACCGGCTTCCACGGCGCGGTCACCGCCGGGGTGGGCGTCGGCTCCACCGTCTACATCGCCGGGGCCGGCCCGGTGGGCCTGGCCGCCGCCGTGGGTGCGCAGCTGCTCGGCGCCGCCGTCGTCATTGTCGGGGACATGAACGCGGACCGCCTGGCCCAGGCCCGTTCCTTCGGCTGCGAGACCGTGGACGTCTCCGCCGGCGACCCGAAGGACCAGATCGAGCAGATCCTGGGCGTGCCGGAGGTGGACTGCGGCGTCGATGCCGTCGGCTTCGAGGCCCGCGGCCACGGCAAGGACGCCTCCCACGAGGCGCCGGCCACGGTGCTGAACTCGCTGATGGACATCACGGCCGCCGGCGGCGCCCTGGGCATCCCCGGCCTGTACGTCACCGGGGACCCCGGCGGCATCGACGAGGCGGCCAGGCACGGCTCGCTTTCGCTCTCACTCGGCACCGGCTGGGCCAAGTCCCTGTCCTTCACCACCGGCCAGTGCCCGGTGATGAAGTACAACCGGCAGCTGATGATGGCCATCCTCTACGACAAGGTCCAGATCGCCAAGGCCGTCAACGCCCGGGCCATCACGCTCGAGGACGCCCCGCGCGGTTACGCCGAGTTCGACGCGGGAGCGGCCACCAAGTACGTGCTCAACCCCAACGGGTACATCAAGGGCTAAGAGGAGACGACCATGACCCTGACCCTTGCCGACGCCCGCAGCGTCATCGCCGCTGCCGAAGCCAAGGCTGCCGAGATCGGCCAGCCCATGAACATCGCAGTGGTCGACGCCGGCGGCAACCTTGTCTCCCATGTGCGCATGGACGGGGCCTGGATCGGCAGCATCGACATCTCCATCAACAAGGCCTTCACCTCCAGGGCCTTCGACATCGCCACCAAGGACCTGGGCGAGAACTCCCAGCCCAACCAGCAGTTCTATGGCATCCACGCAAGCAACCACGGCCGGATCATGATCTTCGCCGGCGGCATCCCGCTGACCCGCGACGGCCAGGTCATCGGCGCCATCGGCGTCAGCGGCGGCAGCGGTGAACAGGACCACGCCGTGGCCGAAGCCGGCGCCAACTCGGTCTAGGCAAACGGCGTGCCGGCGCCGCCCATGGGAACAGGCTCGGCGGCGGACAACCCGGCGGGATCGGAAGTAGCGCAGCACCACGGTGCTGCGCTACTTCCGCCCAGCGGTGCCGGAATTTTCCGGCTACCTCCGCGACACCCATGCTGCCGGCGGGACCCGTGTCGTTATACTCACGGTGGGGGACGCCGCCGACGCTCTATGTCGGGTGCGTTCAGCAGTCAGGAAACATCTGCCGACCACCGACAGGAGCTACCGGCCACCATGCCAGTATTGAAACGATTGATCACCTTCCGTACCGCGGCCGCCGCTGCCATCCTTTCCGCCGTCCTGGCGTCAGGTACCCTCGTCACGGCCGCGCCTGCCAGCGCAGGAGAGTGCCCGGAGCAGTCAATCTGCACGGACGGAAAGCCCACTTCGTCCACGACGGTCGGATCCGTCCTGAGGGCCAACAAGTACGGTTGGCCCAAGGGCACCAAGCTGGAATACCGCTGGTACCGAGACGGCTGCCGCATCGCCGGCGGCTGGGATGACACTTACACGGTCCGTACGTACGATGCGGGTGCAAAGATCACCGTCCGGGTCACGGGCATCAAGGGGAGCCAGAAAACCTACAAGGACGGCAGGGCGTATAACGTCGAGCACGGAAACCGCACGATCGGAAAGTCCACTTCGTACACGACGGTCGGATCCGTCCTGAGGGCCAACAAGTACGGCTGGGACAAGGGCACCAAGCTGGAATACCACTGGTACCGGGTCGGTAGCTGCGGCCTCCCGGACGGCTGGGAGACCTACGAGGTCCGCCCGGAAGACAAGGGTACAAAGATCGTCGTCCGGGTCCACGGCACCAAAGCGGGCAAACCGGCCTACACGATCAGCAGGACCTATATCGTCCGCTGACCTCCAGCCTCTAAGAAGCCCCCGCCGGCCGCAAAGACCGGCGGGGGCTTCCTGCGGTCTTCCCCTCGCGACAGCATGCTGACAGCATCGAGCGTGAATCGTCGTTAATATTCGACCGGAGTCGGCACCTAGTGCCGATTCCGGTCAGGGATTGTCAATCGGTGCACGGAACCATGGGCCGGACAGGTCGAAGAGTAAAACCCCTTGCCCGACCTGCTGGTCCATCTGTAACAATTCGGGCTTTGGAATTCGCAGCGTTCATGGCGAGGGGCACCCCCGAATCGGCAAGAGACCCGGGCATGTTCCATGTTTTAGCTGTCGCTGGATGACCGGAAGGTGCTTATCCACTCCTGGCCGAACTAGTCACAACCCGCGATGCCGGTAACAGCAGCGTGTGACGGCGCCGCGGCCGAGGGCCGGGTGGGGCGCAAGCGGGCTCAGTGGGTCCCGCCAAGGTTCAGGACGACGACGCCGGAAACCACTAATGCCACGCCGATGATTTTGGCCAGGCTGAGGGTTTCACCCAGGAATACTGCGCCTATGGTCACAATGGCTACTGTTCCAAGACCAGACCACAGGGCATAGGCCACGCCTACGGGAACGTCCTTGACTGCCTGTGAAAGGAATGCAAAGGACACACCGTACGCTGCCAGACAGGAAATGCTGGGCCAGAGCCGGCTGAACCCGTCCGTGGACTTGATCAGGCTTGTACCGGCAACCTCAGCTGCAATCGCCAGACAAAGGAACAGATACGCCATAACAAGATCCTTTCAAAAAGCCGGTGCCCCGGATGGGATCTCCCTGGCAGCCGGCGGGAACGCCGCCGGTACGAAACGTAGATTACAGGCAGCTGTGAAGCTGGAAGACACAGGACTGAACCGGACGGCTACGGCCGGGTCTTCCCCCGGACCGCTGGTCTTGCGCCCGATCCATGACAGGACCGGCTGGGGGCGGTCCCCGGCGTGCCCCAGGCTGAGCCGGGGTTGAGGGTGAGTGGCGATAAACACACCGCCCGTGCGGCCGATGACCCGAAGTACGGGCAGCCGGCGCGACCTCTACCCATATTCAGTATTCCTAAACCATGTCTGCAGCAGAGTGCAATTGATCTAAAGGGCAGGTTTGTCGATCATTGCTGCTGTAATCACATGTTTGCGTAGAGAGGGAAATGCGATGCTGGCGGCGGCTCTGGGCTGGTTGGGAACAGTCGGGACTTTCGTGGCGTACGTCATGCTGTCGCGAGGTTGGCTCACGTCGGAGTCGCGCCGGTATGCGGCCCTGAACACGGTAGGCGGGCTGATGGGCGGGGTCGGCAGCGCACTCTACGGAGCGTGGCCGAGCGCGGCGGCCAATTTCGCCTGGGCCGCCCTGGGCCTTCACGCCCTGATCGAGGGGCACCGTCGGCGGCGCCCCGGGCTCGGAGTGAACGAGATTCCAGGTCCCGCACCGGCGGCAGATGCCCATCTGCCGGGCACCGGGGCCCAGGATCCCGCGGTGCTCACCGGTCCGCTGGAGCGCGCGGTGTGTGTTCAGGCTCCTGCCGGTCCGCAGCGACGCCCTGGCCGCGTGGTCGCGCAACTGCCCTGAACCTCATTACCCGGAGGGGTGAAGGTCATGGCAGTACCGGGCAAGTAGCCCGGCGTGCTTTCGGCAGCGGCAGTCAGGACGGCGCCCGGCGCTCGGCGTGCCCCGCAGACCCTGGCCTCGGTGCCACGACCAGCGTGTCGAACGCCGCAACCGATTCCCGCAGAAGGCGTGCGACTGTGTCCACTGGCATGCTGATGGACCTTCGCCGGTCGAAGCGCCGCAGAACGACGCGCCGCGTGCCGAGTCCGGGGACGTCCAGGACGTCGACGCCGTCCTGGACGACGCGGCTGAGCGCCAGGGCGGGTACGACGGCAACACCCTCCCCCGCAGCCACCAGCGCGAGCGCGGTCAGCGTCTCCTGGTACTGATGGACTGTCTCCACCTGGGCACCCGTCGCCCGGCGCAGCCTGCCGATCACTGAAGCGTTCGCGGCCGTGGCCTCGACGCCCAGCCATGGAAGCGGCAGCCGGGCAAGGTCGAGGTTCTCGGTGGCAAGCAGGGCTCCGGAGGGAACCACCAGCTTCCATGGCTCATCCAGCAGCGGCTCCTCGGACATTCCGGCCGGCAGCGAGCGTTGCTCGGCCGTCGCAGAGTCAAGCTCGACCACCACGGCGTCGAGTTCGCGCTGGCGCAGCAGCCGCATCAAGGCCGGGAGGTCGTCCTCAACGATCCGGATCTGCAGCTGAGGGTACTGGAGGCGCCATTCGGGCAGACGCGGGATCACTATCGTCCGAAGAAAGCTGGTGAATCCGCCCACCCGCACGATTCCTGTCAGCTCCGCCCCGCCTTCCATCCGGGCGCGGGCGACGTTGAGTGCGCGCTCGATCTCCTCGGCAGCCTCTGCCATCGCCAGACCGGCGGGGGTCAGGACGGAACCCCGGGGCGTCCGCACGACTAAGGCGTGCCCCGTCTCGTCCTCCAGCTTGTTGAGCTGCTGGGAGGCGGCCGAAGGCGTGATCCGCAGCTCGTCAGCGGCGGCAAGCACCCCGCCGGTGCGGGCAATGGCCAGAAGCACGCGCAGCCGGCGCGGGTCGATCTCCATATTCAGTATTCTTAAACCACGCCTGCAATAGGGTGCAACTAATGTAAAGGCGCGGTGCCGATCGTGCGCCATAGCCCGGGGGATGGCCTAGGTCCATGCCCCGGCGGGATCAACCCGCCAAGTCAGCCAATCGCAGTGCGGCACGGATGGCACACCTTGCTCGACCACGTGGTTCTTCGCCGAGTCCTTCCTTCGCGCGCTCGATTCGGTGCGTGGAAAACTACATCGGCCTCAAGGCGGGGCCGAAGGCGTAAAGCTTGAAGAACAGGTTCTGATCACCGAGACCCCCATAGACGCTCTCTCACGCTTCCCATTCGAAGAGGATCTCTTGAAGTAGAGGCAGGCCAGCTCCTGGCCACGGGGGCGGCGGCCACGAGTCCGATTACATCGAAAATCGCTAGCCAGCCAACATCTTGCCATCTCTCTTGCCGGGCTCAGCATAGGAATGACGATGATTATCGGTGCGGCCATCACATTGGCCGACGTGCTGGCATCAGTGTGGCGGCACTGGACCGAAGGATCGCCCTGCACGAGTCCGGCGCGCTTTCGGCCGCGTCCAGCGAACATTCCTCCCGCGCCCGCTCAGCCCCGTTGCATATGCCGCAGTGCCGCAGTCCGACCGGCCCCAACCTCCGGTCCCTCTTGAATCCCCCTGGCCCCGGTGACAGCGCGAGATACCCGAAAGAACGCCGCGCCAGGTTTTCCAGTAATCGTTCGAAGGCCTACTCACTGTTGTCATTATTCGCGCCGTCCCGGGGTGAAGGCCTTCCATAACCCGATCCCCCAGTGCGACAGCATGGGTCGACTTGCCTGGCGGCCATAAGCCCCGGGTAAACACTGCGATTCCCGATTCACGGATACCCGCCCGCAATAAAGCCTGCTGAAGGCACCAAATCCGTCACACCTGGATCCACGTCCAGGATGCAGCTGCCATGATTGCCAAACCCGGGCTTCCTGCCCAATAGAGCCGGGCAGCATTTGTCGTGAGAATCTGACAAATGGCCTGAGAATCTACAAACTTACCCGTGCTCGACCGCCATGTTGGCGAACCGGGAGTAGTGTCCCTGGAAGCCCACCACAATGGTTTTGGTCGGGCCATTACGGTGCTTGGCCACGATCACATCCGCTTCACCGGCGCGTGGGGATTCCTTGTCGTAGATGTCCTCACGGTGCAGCAGGATGACCATGTCGGCGTCCTGCTCGATCGAGTTGTGGACGGCGATGCCGTTGGCGACGAAGTTGTGATTGCCCAGGACCGTGGCGTCGAAGACCTCTTCCTCACCGTCGGGAACAATGCTGACAATGCCGTCCCACAGCAGATCGTTTACTGCCATGACGTCCAATTCCGCGGAGCCGAGGATTTCAGCGATGCGCCCCATTCGCTGCCGCGACGGTGCGCTCTTGAACAGGGTCGAACCGCAGTACTGGGTCCCGAGTGCGGCTTGGAATTGCCGGTGCGGGATTTCCTTTTCCTCGAGGATGGTGCGCACATCGTTCCAGACCTGGATCGGAACCGTGTCCACGTTGGTGTTCGCCGTCTTTTCGCGCACGATCTCAAGCAACCGATCGCAGTTGGCCGACCGGGCACCGTGGACGCCGATTTCCTGCAGGAACCGCCGCTGATCGTCTACACCGGAAATATCCAACGTGTAGCCGGACCTGTATCCGGGTTTCGGAGTCGCAGTCTTGATCCGCGCACTGATGCCGAAGCGCAGCAGAAGCCGTGCGACGTCGTCAACCAGCCGCCGGGACGTGGACGCATAGTAGATGCGGCCGCCGGTTGCGGCTTTGTTGACCGTGACGGAGCCGTCCGTGGCCCACAGATGACGCAGGAACAGCGAGATCTGGGCCTTGGGCAGGGCAAAGACGCCTGACGGCACAAACTTTTCGTGGCTACGGGCGCCAAAGAGGCCTAACTCATCGAGCCAGGAGGCGATCGGGTTCCGCTTGCCGTGCGTGAGCCGGTAGGGTGCCGGCAGCCGCAGCGTAGTGCAGCGTGCAACAGCGTAATCGTCCCTGACAGCCGCGATGCCAAAGTGCTCTGCGGCTTTGGTAACGGCTTGGACGTTGGCTTCGTCCTTGGTTGCATAGCGGATCGGCTGGCGCTTTACGAAGGAACCGTCGCCAATCAGGTGTGCCAGCATGATGACCTTGGAATCATCCCAGTGGACGCGTTCCGAGGGGCCGTTGACGTGCCGCGGCACGCCCAGCCGGTCCCCGACCGCCAGCTCCCCGAGAGGACGCCACCCTTCGTAGGTCAGGAACGGATGGTTCGCCGTCGCCCGCACGGTCTTGCCCGAAGCGAGGGTCAGCTTGTAGACCGGCTTCACGCCTGTGGAAAAGACATGCGTCAGGTGGCGTTCGACGTAGCGCAGGCTCTCATCCAGCGACCAGACCGGGACGTCCTTGGCACCGGAGGCGAAGAGTTCTCCCATGGTGGTCTCGGCGCCCGTGTCGGAGCGGAGCACCCGGGTGTCGGCCGTGAGGCAGCCCGATTCACGAAGGTCCGAAACCATCGGCTTCTTGTCCGTGCGCTGCTCGGAACCACGGTTCAGCTGCGACAGGGCGATGACCGGGACCTCGAGCTCCTTGGCCAGCAGCTTCAGGGCACGGGAGAACTCGGAGACTTCCTGCTGGCGCGACTCCACGCGCTTGCCGGAAGACATCAGCTGCAGGTAGTCCAGGACAATCAGCTTCAGGTCGTGGCGCTGCTTCAGGCGGCGGCACTTGGCCCGGATTTCCATCAGGGACATGTTCGGGCTGTCGTCGATGAACAGCGGGGCATCGTTCATCCGGCCCATGGTGGTGGCGATCTTGCCCCACTGCTCGTCCTTGATGGTGCCCTTGCGCAGGTCCTGCAGGCCGATGGTCGCCTCGGCCGAGAGCAGGCGCATGGCGATTTCGTTCCGACCCATTTCCAGGGAGAAGAACACTGTGGTCATGTTGTGCTTGATCGCCGCGGACCGGGCAAAGTCCAGCGCGAACGTGGAGTTGTGGGTCGGGATGAAGGACCGGCCGGCCAGGTACAGGTGCGATTCGTGGGCCACCTGGATGCAACGGACGGGGACGGAGGCCACTTCGCGCACCTCGACGATCTTCCAGCCCTCGCGGTACCGCAGTTCCTCGGCCAGTTCCGGGGCCTGATTCCTGATGAACACGCGTCCGCCGTCGCTCATGGAAGCGGCGATATCCGACGTGGTCACGACGGCGGCATCGTCGTCGTTCGTTTCGGTCAGCCACTGGTGCTCGGCATCGGCAACCAGGGTGGAACCGTCGTCGAACGTCACCTCGAAGCAGGGACGGTCCATCATGACGTCGGTGACTGCAACAACGGTGGTCGGGGTGCCGTCGGCGGCCAGCACCTCGTCCCCGGCGCGGACCTCCCCCATGGTGGTCCACCCCTGCGGAGTCGGCAGCGGGGTATCCAGGGCCAGGGCCTTGCCCACGGCCGGTCGCGCCGCGATGACGATCATCTGGCCCGGGTGCAGGCCCTGGGTCAGCTCGTCCAGTTCGTAGAAGCCGGTGGGCACGCCGGTCATGCCCTCGCCGCGGTGGCCGGCGGACTCGATTTCGTCCACGGTCCCTTCGATGATGTCCTTCAGCGGGACATAGTCCTCGGCGGTGCGGCGCTCGGCGACGGCGTAGATCTCGGCCTGGGCCTGGTTGACGATCGCGTCCACCTCGCCGTCCTGCGAGTAGCCCAGCTGGACGATTTTGGTGCCGGCATCCACCAGCCGGCGGAGCACGGCGCGTTCGCGGACGATCTCGGCGTAGAAGCCGGCGTTGGCGGCGGTGGGGACGGACTGGATCAGCGTGTGCAGGTAGGCCGGGCCGCCGATGCGGGCGATTTCGCCGCGCTTGGTGAGCAGGTCCGAGACGGTGACGGCGTCGGCGGGTTCGCCGCGGCCGTACAGGTCCACGATCGCCTCGTAGATGCTCTCGTGGGCCGGACGGTAGAAGTCCACGCCGCGGAGCACCTCCACGACATCGGCAATGGCGTCCTTGGACAGCATCATGCCGCCGAGGACGGACTGTTCGGCCACGAGGTCCTGCGGCGGCGTCCGTGCGAACTCCGGGTCCCGGCCCATGTCCGTGGAGTCTGCGTGTGCGAGAGTCACCGCTGCCTGCTTTCTATCTATGGCCCCAAGACGGGTCCGGCCCTGCCTGTACCGGGGTTCCGGAACTAAGGATTCCGGATGCTTCCGACACTTTTCACCAGGTCCAGGAGGCGGCTTCCGGCATCTGCCGGTAGTGGCCGGACCGGCCGCTGGATGCCCCCGGACCGGATGAGATACTCCGCAACGGTAGCCCTCCGGAGGCGCTCCGCCAAGCGAGTTATCCACAGGCCCTGTGGGCATGCTGTGGATTGTGCGGCGTGTCTTGTGCACAGCCTGTGTGGATAGCTGTGGATTAAAAAGTTTTTTTGTCCACATCCGGCTGCCGACCTGCGATTTTACTGTCCTCAGGCTGTGAATTAAAAGAATTTTTGACGCGGATTCTTCCACAGCCAAGGTGTGGAAACAGGGGAAAACCGGGCCTGCGGGGCACTTATCCACGAGTTTTCCACAGGCATTATCCCCATAATGTGATACAGGACAAGTTGCTTCCCGCCGGCACCCGCTGCACCGGTGCCGAGGACCCCTGCTGCCCGTAGGATTCTCCTATGGAGTCTTTCCTGGTCCCTGCCCTGATCCTCCTCGTCGTGATTGCGGCCGTTCTGCTGGCGGTCAAGCTCGCCAGGAAGCGGCCGGCCGCGGATTCGTCCCTGGCCGCCCCCGGCCAGGCCAAGGGGGGGCCTGTCCCCACGCGCGAGGCCGCCGCGGCGGCGACTGCACGGCTGGACCAGCAGCAGCACACGGCTGTCTACTCCATGATTGCCCGCGGGCACGGGCTGGAGGCGATCCAGGCCTACCGGAAGGCTACCGGGACGGGGCTGCGCGAGGCCGCCGCCGCTGTCGCCAGCATGTCTGCCTACCCCCAGCCGTACGTCCATCCCGAATTTCCGCAGGCTGCCGACACCGCGGGGCCTGCCCAGGCCCCCGCAGGGCAGACCCCGCCGGCCGCCGAACAGGAACCGGAGGCCGAAGCCTCCGGTGGCACGCCCGGGACCGCGGCCGGCGCCGGGGCACGCCCCGAAGAGGCCGAAGCACGGCCCGAGGGGGCTGCGGCACGCCCCGCAGAAGAAGCCCTGCCGGGCGGCGGAGAACCGCCCAGGGAGGAACAGCAGCCCGTGCCGCCGCCGGAACCGGTCCGGCCCGCCCAGCCGGCCGCGGCCGAGTCCCCGGCACCCCCGCCCGGCACTGCCGACGCCGTCGGCAAGCCCTCCCCCGGCGCCCCCGCATCGCACAAGGCGACCGCCTACCGGTACCGGGCGATTGTGTCCAAGGGGGACGAGATCCGCGAGATTGCCAGTACCCGGCTCAATGACGAGATCTTCGCCCGCATCCGCGAGACCGCCCTGTCCGGGGACCTGCCGGCCGCGGCCCGGCTGCTGAGGGAGCATTCCGACGCCGGCGAGCAGGAGGCCCTGGAGTTCGTGGCCCTGATCGGGCCGGAGGAGGAGTGAGCACGGCCGGGAACAAGACCGGGCCCACGGACCGGCCTGTCGGGGAATTCCTTGCCCAGGCGCCGCATCCGGTCCGCCGGGAGGACGCCTTTGTGCTGCTGGAGATGATGTCCCGCCTGACCGGCCAGGAGCCGGTAATGTGGGGGCCGTCCATGGTGGGCTTCGGCAGCTACCACTACAAGTATGCGAGCGGCCGGGAGGGCGATGCCCTGGCCGTCGGCTTTTCCCCGCGCGCGTCCAACCTGGCGCTCTACGGCCTGACCCTCGCCCCGGAGGCCGCGGAGCTGCTGCCGAAGCTGGGCAGGCACAAAACCGGCGCCGCCTGCCTGTACATCAACAAGCTCGCCGACGTGGACATGCAGGTGCTCGAACGGCTGGTCAGCGCCGGCTACGCGCACATGACGACGGCGGTGCACCGGTAACGGGCGGACGGCAACGTCCGCTCCGCGTTCCGGGCTGCTCAGAAGTCCGCCGTGCCGCGGATGACCGTGCGCACGTCCCCGCCGATCCAGACCTCGGACCCGTCGGCGTCCACGTGGATTCGTGCGTCCCGGCCGAGCCGGGTGCCCTGCCGCACCGTGTAGCGCCGCGGCGCGTGGCCCTCCCCCACCAGCCACTGCGCCAGGGCGGCGTTCAGGCTCCCGGTGGCCGGGTCCTCGGCCGGCACCGGCTCGAAGCCCATCAGCGCCCGCACCTCGAAGTCGGCGGCGTCCCCGGGCCCGCAGGCGCCCACCAGCCCCACGCCGAAGGGGGCCAGCGCCGCATAGTCGGGTTCGACGTCGAGCACCGCCCGGGCGTCGGCCAGCTGCAGGGCCTGCCACTGCGGGCCGTTGTCAGCCCACTGGTGCCGCAGCACTGCAGAGCGTCCGATGCCCAGCGCCGCGCAGATCTTGGCGACGTTCTCCTCCGGCAGCGGGCCGGTGCGGCGCAGGGGCGGGGCGGCAAAGGCCAGCCGTCCGCCGTCGTTCCTCACCTGCACCAGGCCCGCGCCGCACTCCTGCACCACCATGCCCGGGGTCTTCGGCACGCCCCCGTGCTCGAGCCAGACGTGGGCGCTGCCGAGGGTAGGATGGCCGGCGAAGGGCAGCTCGGATCCCGGCGTGAAGATGCGCACCCGGTAGTCCGCCGCCTCGTCCAGCGGCGGCAGCAGGAAGGTGGTTTCGGAGAGGTTGGTCCAGCGGGCGAAGGCCTGCATCTGCCCGTCGGTCAGGTCGGCGGCGGCGGCCACCACGGCCAGCGGGTTGCCCATGCCCGGACCGGTGGTGAAGACGTCGACCTGGGAGAACGCGCGCTCAGTCATGCGCCCAGTCTAGGCGCCGAGGGACCCGACCCGGGCGAAGCGAGGGGTGGGAGGCGCCGGCGCGTTAACGGCAGGAGGGACCCCCGCCCGGTGGCGGGAGCCCCTCCTGTGCCGGTTGTCCGGTTACTTCCGGGCAGCCACAACCTTCAGGTTGATCACGGCGGAAACGTCCTCGTGCAGGCGGACGCTGGCCTGGTACTCGCCGGTCGACTTGATGTGCTCGGCCAGTTCGACCTTGCGCTTGTCGATCGACCCCAGACCTGCGGCCTCGACGGCCTTGGCCACATCCTCGCCCTTGACGGTGCCGAACAGGCGTCCGGAATCGCCGGCCTTGACGGTCAGGGTGACCGGCTTGGCGGACAGGGAAGCGGCCAGCTGCTGTGCCTCTTCGAGGGAAGCAATGGCACGGGCGGCGCGGGCGGCCTTGATGGCCTCAACCTGCTTCTCGCCACCCTTGGACCAGGCCAGGGCGAAGCCGCGGGGCAGAAGGTAGTTACGGGCGTAACCGTTCTTCACCTCGATGACGTCGCCGGCGGCGCCCAGACCGGTAACTTCGTGGGTCAAAATGAGCTTTGCCATTTTCTACTCTCTCTCCTCTTCGCTTAGCCGCGGCCAGCGCCGGAGTAGGGCAGCAGGGCAACTTCGCGGGCGTTCTTGATAGCCTGGGCGATCTTGCGCTGCTCCTGCACGGTCACACCGGTGACGCGGCGGGCACGGATCTTTCCGCGGTCGGAGATGAATTTGCGCAGCAGTGCTACATCCTTGTAGTCGATGACGGTGACGTCAGCGGCCTTCAAGGGGTTGGACTTTGGTTTGGGCTTACGAAGTTCAGCCTTAGCCATCGTGGAGCTCCTTTGTCTAGTGGAGCCCGTGGATGTTTATCCACGGGATGGATTGCGGCGGCGGATGCCGCCTGGGATGCCCGGCAGACCGGGCGAAGTGAGACCTCGGGAAGGCTAGAAGGGCGGCTCGTTGGAGTCTGGGCCGTTGCCCCAGCCGCCGGAGCTGCCCCCGGACGGTGCGCCCCAGGGATCTTCCTGCGGCGCAGGCTGCTGCCCGCCCCAGCCGGCGTTGCCCCCGGCGTTGCCGCCGAAGCCACCGCCGCCACCGAAGCCACCGTTGCCGCCGCCGAAGCCGCCCTGCCCGCCGCCGGAGCGCTGGGTGCGGGTAACCTTGGCGGAGGCGTAGCGCAGCGAGGGGCCGATTTCGTCCACCTCGAGCTCAATAACGGTGCGCTTTTCGCCTTCCTTGGTTTCATACGAACGCGACTTCAGGCGGCCCTGGACGATCACACGGGTCCCCTTGGTCAGGGTCTCGGCGACGTTCTCGGCAGCCTCGCGCCACACCGATGCGCGCAGGAACAGGGTCTCCCCGTCCTTCCACTCATTGGTCTGGCGGTCGAAGGTCCGCGGCGTAGACGCCACGGTGAAGTTGGCGACTGCGGAACCCGACGGAGTGAAACGGAGTTCGGGATCGTTGGTGAGATTCCCGATGACGGTGATAGTGGTTTCGCCTGCCATGGTGCCTCCTGGTAGCTACGTTCTGGATGGGCCCTGGTCAAGGGCCCGAAGACTCCTGCCGGAGCAACTGCGCGGGACGTACCCGGCGGTTACTTCGAGGAGACCTTCTGCTCCTCCGGGCGGATGATCTTGGTGCGCAGGATGGTCTCGTTCAGACCAAGCTGGCGGTCAAGTTCGGCCGCGGTCGCGGGGGTGGCGGTGAAGTTGACGACGGCGTAGATGCCTTCGGACTTCTTCTTGATGTCGTAGGCCAGACGGCGGCGTCCCCAGATGTCGACCTTGTCGATGGTGCCACCATCGGTGCGGACAACGGTGAGGAACTTGTCGAGCGAGGCCTCGACGGTACGCTCGTCAACCTCGGGGTCGATGATCACCATCAGTTCATAAGCACGCATTGTGAACCCACCTCCTTCGGGCTAAGCGGTCACGGTCTTTCCGTAACAGGAGGTTCTAGTGCGTTGACGTGGCTGCCGTGCAGGGTGCAGGCCCACCCGCGGGACCCGGTTGGGTTCCTTGGGAAGGCCGCTTCCGCAGGCAGCACAGACTCATCAATGGTACCGGATGGCCGCGGCCGGGCCTAAATCCCGGGCAGCGCGGCGATAATGGGACGATGGACGGTGGCGATGCCGCACTCCCCGCAGCGGCGCCGGCGCGGCGCTGGTACCGGCGGCTGGCCGGCACCGTGGTGCTGGCCCTGCAGCGGCTGTTCTACCTGGCCACCACCATAGCCGCCGGTTGGGCGGTCTATGCGCTGTTCGTCGCCGAAATTGACGACGGCGCGCGCCAGCCCTGGGCGTTCCTGGCCATCTGGGTGCTGGCCGCCTACCTGCTGCTGCCCCGGCTGAACCGGGTGCTCACCCGCATCTACCTCCCCGACTACTTCATCGGACGGACCCGGACGGTGGACGGGCTGCTCGGGGACCCGGTCAACCTGGCAGTAATCGGCACCCCGGAAGCGCTGCGCTCAGCCATGACGGCCGCCGGCTGGACCGAGGCCGACCCGGTGACCTGGCGCAGCAGCTGGCGGATCGTCCGGGATTCGCTGCTGCGGCGCAGCTATCCGGCAGCCCCGGTCAGCCCGCTGTTTGTGTTCGGGCAGAAGCAGACCCTGGCCTTCGAAAAAGAGGTGGCCGGCAGTCCCGCCCAGCGCCACCATGTGCGCTACTGGGCCTGCCCGCCGGGATGGCGGCTGCCCGGAGGGTTCGCCGTCGACCTGGTCGGGGCGGCCACCTTCGACCGCCGGGTGGGGTTGTCCCTGTTCACCTTCCAGGTCACCCACAAAATCGCCGAAGACACCGACAGGGAACGGGACCTGGTGGTGGCCGCCCTGCGCGATGCGGGCGCCGCGGTGCACATCGTGCGGCACTTCTCCACCGGCTACCACGCGCGCAACGGCGGCGGCGACGCGATCGAGACCGACGGCGACCTGCCGATCGCGGCCCTCGGGCCGGTGGCGGGCAGCCGCAGCTAATCCTGCGTCCACAGCGGCAGCGGCACCGTCCCGACGCTCCGCCCGGAGGCGTCGAGCCCGTCCGGGACGTCTGCTGCCGCAGAGGACCCCCGTCGCCGGTTGCCCTTGACGGGCCCGGTTCCTCACCGTCGGAACGATAAATTGAGGCCCGGACGGGTTCGAAGCAGCCGCGCTCAGCTCATGCAGGCACAACACGGTGCCCGAAACCATTTGGCCAACCGGCTTCCGTGGCTGATTACGGTGCCTCCGGCCCCAGGCCGAGCTGCCGCATCAAGGTCGCGAGATCGTAGTAGGCGCGCAGCAGGGAAATCTTCCCGTCCTTGAACTGGTAGACCTCTGCAATCTGCAACTCGATGTGCCTGCCTGTTGGCGGAATCTCCCCGGCGGGGTGAGCAGCGGCCCGGTATGGGTAGACCTGCCGACGTGTTCGGTCGCGGCCCAGTCGCCCTCCACGATCGTGGTCAGGATGCTGGTTTTTGCATCCGGGCCGGCGGTCAGGAACACCTGCAGCCATTGCTGCAGGCCGGACGGACCGTGGAACGTCTGGCCGGTGGGCATGTCCCGCAACTCGAAATCCGCGGTGACCAGCGTCGCACAGCGGCCGACATCTCCTTCGTTGAAAGCATCGAAAAGACTGCGGATGACCGCAGCATGGTCTTCTGCCGGCATGCCGCACCCCACCTTCCCCCCGGTCAGCGGTTCCCGGGACGTGCTTGGCAAGACAAGCTATCGGGTCCCGCGCCAGCCGACAAGGACCCGCCGATCCGCAGCAGAACCGCCGTCCAGCTGCACCAGGACAGCCTGCGACGTCCTCGCCGGCCCCGCCCGCCTCAGGAAGCGGATTTCAGACCCGGACCACTAGTAGTCCAGCCCCTGGCTGGGCACCACCAGCCCGGTCTCGTAGGCGTAGACCACCGCCTGCACCCGGTCGCGCAGGTGCAGCTTGGCCAGGATCCGGCGCACGTGGGTCTTCACCGTGGCCTCGGAGAGGAAGAACCGGTGGGCGATCTCCGCATTGGACAGGCCCTCGGCGATGGCTTCGAGCACCTCCTGCTCGCGCGGGGTCAGCCCATCCAGCAGCGGGTCCCGCTGCACCGGCCGGGATCCGGCCTCCGGAGCCGCGGGCAGGCCGCGGACGTAGGTTTCCAGCAGCCGCTGGGTCACCCGGGGCGCCACAACGGCGTCGCCGCTGGCCACCAGGCGCACGGCCGAGACCAGTTCCGCCGGGGCCACATCCTTGAGCAGGAAGGCGCTGGCCCCGGCCTGCAGCCCGGCGAAGGCGTATTCGTCCAGGTCGAAGGTGGTCAGGATGATGATGCGCGGTCCCTGCGGCCCGGCGGCGATCTGCCGGGTGGCCTCGATCCCGTCCATCACCGGCATCCGCACGTCCATCAGCACCACGTCCGGCTCCAGCCGCCTGGCCAGGCGCACCGCGTCGGCGCCGTCGGAGGCCTCCCCGACCACCTCGACGTCGTCCTCGCCCTCCAGGATCAGCCTGAAGCCCATGCGCAGCAGCGGCTGGTCATCCGCCAGCAGCACCCGTACCGGACCCGGCTGCCCGGAGCCTGGTGCCTGCCCGGTTCCTTCCCGAGGTGCTGTTTCAGGTCCTGGTTCCATCCCCGTCCTCTCCCGGCCAGTACAGCGTTGCTTCGACGATCCAGCCCTCCCGGCCGCCGTGCGTCCCGGGCCCGCAGTCAACTCTCCCGTGGTAGATGGCCGCGCGCTCGCGCATGCCCGTGATGCCCTGGCCGGCACCCAGCGACGCCGCCGGCACCTGGCCCCTGCCGTCGTCGGCCACCCGGACCAGCACCCGGGCGCCCTCGCGCTCCAGGGCCACCTCCACCCGGGTCACCCCGCGCGCATAGCGCAGCACGTTGGTCAGCGATTCCTGGATGATCCGGTACACGGTGAGCCGGAAGGTCGCATCCTGCGGCAGTTCCGGACCGGAGACCACCATGCGCAGCGGCAGCCCGGCGGCGCGGAACCCCTCGATGAGGCCGGCCAGCTGCCCGTCGCCCTGCAGCGGCTCCAGCGGCGCCGCCGGCGCGTCGTCCCCGCGCAGCACCCCGAGCACGCGGCGCATGTCGGCCAGGGCCGTCCGGCCGGTGGCCGAGAGCTTTTCCAGCACCTGGCCGGCGCGCTCGGGGTCCTTCCGCACGACGACGGCGGCGCCGTCGGAGAGCGCGATCATCACCGAGAGCGAGTGGGCCACGACGTCGTGCATGTCCCGGGCGATGCGGGTCCGTTCGGTGGCCGAGGCGAACCGGGCGTGTTCGGCCGCCCAGCGGGCCACCTCGTCTTCGTGCAGCCGGTCCCGGCGGACCATGCTGCCGATGCCGGTGGCGATCAGGTTGGCCGCGGCGATGAACCCGGCCACCACCCAGCCGGCATAGCCCAGTTCGGTCGAGCTGAGCTCCGCGGCCACCGCGGGCGGGATCCCGGCCCGTGCCAGCAGCTGCGGCAGGAACAGCGCGAAGGCGGCCATCGGCGGCAGGCTCGCCGCCGCGGCGGCGGCCAGGGCGAAGCGGGTGGGCCGGGAGGCTGCCACGGCGTAGAGGGCGAACCACATGCTCGAGGTGGCCGACTGGCTGGTCGGCTGCAGGATGATCAGCAGCAGCTCCAGCACGGTGGCAGCGGCCAGCACGGCCACGGGCCGGCGCCGGCGCAGCAGCAGGACGGCGCCGATCAGCAGCACCAGCGCCAGGGCCACCGGCTCGCCGGCGAGCGCGGTGGCCACGGCCCCCGGCGCGGACAGCAGCAGGTAGGCCGCGGCGACCAGCCAGTCCATGGCCAGCGGCCGGCTGCGGAAGAAGCGGCGCAGCGGCCCGCGCCGCCGGGCCGCCAGTTCGGTGAAGGAGACGGCCCCCGCCCGCTCCGCCGCCTCCGTCACCGCCGCCATGGTCCCCATACCTGAAAGCCTAACCGGGCCCGGCGGGCGGCTCAGACGTCGCGGACCTTGGTGACCACCGCGGCGGCTGCCAGCAGCACCGCGGACCAGGCGGCCATGACCAGCCCGCCCTGCAGCCGGGTCAGGTCGCCGCCGGCAATCTCCAGGGCCAGCAGCTGCCGGCCGGCGTTGGAAGGCAGGTACGGGAGCGCGTCCTGGATCCAGTCCAGCTGGATCAGGCCCAGCACCGTGGGCAGGACCAGGAACAGCGCCACCAGGGTGACAATGCCGCCGGCGCTGTTGCGCAGCAGGGACCCCAGGGCCAGGGCGGTCAGCGAGGCCAGCGCCAGGTACGCTCCGGACAGCAGCATGGACGGCACCAGGTTCTCCACCTCCAGGCCGAACTCCTGCCCGTACCCGGCCAGCACCGGCTGCATCAGGAAGTAGGTGGCGAAGCTGGAGACGATCCCGGTGACGGCGGCGACGGCCGCGATCACCAGGGCCTTGGCGAACAGCGGCGAGAGCCGGTCCGGCACCGCCGTCATGGTGGAGCGGATCATGCCGGTGGAGTATTCGGAGGCGATCAGCAGCACGCCGAGCGAGCCGATGATCAGCTGGGCGAAGTCGATGCCTCCGGTAGGCATCAGGTACAGCAGCTGCGGGCGGACGCCGTCGGCGCCCGGGTCCCGGCCGGAATCCGCTGCCTGCTCCAGGGCGGTGGCCACGCCCCAGGCGCCGAGCAGGCCGATGCCGACCATAGCCGCCAGGGTGGTGGCCAGCAGGATCCAGGTGGAGCGCAGGGTGGTGAACTTGATCCACTCCGCGTGCAGGGCGCGGAGGAAATTGACGCCGCCGGCGGGCCGGGCGGCCTTCATGCCGGTCCGGGGGCTCTGCAGTGCCGTGGTGCTCATCAAGACTGCCTTCCTGCCGCGGCCGGCGCGGCAACGTCATCGGGTGCATCGGGGCGTCCGGCCAGGGCGCCGGAGTGGTATTCGACCTCGTCGCGGGTCAGGTCCAGGTAAGCCTCTTCGAGCGAGGCCTGCAGCGGGGTCAGCTCGCACACCAGCACCTGCTGCTCCAGTGCCGCCTGCGCGATGGCCCGGGGCTCGACGCCGGAGACCTCCAGCAGGCACCCCTCGCGGGCCTCGATGCTCACGCCGGGGCCGGCCAGCACCCGGCCGAGCAGCTGGGCACCCTCGGGGCCTCCGGTGCGCACCCGGGTCCGGGCCCGGCCCTGGCCGTCCAGGATCTCCTGGATCGAGGCATCGGCAATGATGCGGCCGCGGCCGATCACGATCAGGTGGTCAGCGGTCTGGGCCATCTCGCTCATCAGGTGCGAGGAGAGGAACACGGTGCGCCCCTCGGCCGCCAGCGAGCGCGCCAGGTTGCGGACCCAGAGCACGCCCTCCGGGTCCAGGCCGTTCACCGGTTCGTCCAGGATCACCGTCTGCGGGTCCCCGAGCAGCGCGGCGGCAATGCCCAGGCGCTGACCCATGCCCAGGGAGAACCCGCCGACGCGCTTTGTGGCCACCGGGCCCAGCCCGGTCAGCTCGATCACCTCGTGGATCCGCTGCTGGGGAATGCCGTGGGTGGCGGCCATGGCCCGCAGGTGGTGCCAGGCGCTGCGCGAGGTGTGCACGGCCTTGGCGTCCAGCAGCGCGCCGACCTCGCGCAGCGGTGCCTTGTGCTGCGCATAGGGCCTGCCGTTGACCGTGACCCGGCCGGCAGTCGGGTCGTCCAGACCCATGATCATGCGCATGGTGGTGGACTTGCCGGCGCCGTTGGGGCCCAGGAAGCCGGTGACCTTGCCGGGCCGGACCGTGAAGGAGATGTCCTGCACGGCGTATTTTTGCGGCTTGCCGCCGTAGACCTTGACCAGGCCGCGTGCCTCGATCATGCTTACCGTCCTTAGAAGAATCCTCGGGAAACCAGGAGGGGCCGGTGAAACCGGCATTTCCGTTGCCATGAACCACGCTACGGACCGCCCGGTACGGCCACATTGCTCCCGGGGCTGATCTTCGGCCGCAGGCCGGTAGTCCTCAGGGATGATGCCGGGCAGGAAACCGTGGTTGAACGGCAATGCTCAGTATGCTTACGTTGTTCTATTCCCCTACCGACAGGAGCGATCATGAAAGCCATTGTTTTCGGCGCAGGTGTGGCCGCAGGCTACGTTCTGGGCGCCCGCGCCGGCAGAGGCAGCTATGAGCAGCTCAAGACCCGGGCCCGGCAGCTCTGGGAAAACCCGAAGGTCCAGGACAAGGTCTCCGGGGCGGCCGCCGCGGTCAAGGACAAGGCGCCCGAGGCACCCGGCCACCTCAAGGACGCAGTAAAGAAGGCCGGCGGCAGCCTCTCCGGCGTGCTGCACCGCGAGCACGGCGGCGACAAGGCAGGCGGGGAGGAATCGCTGCGGTACTCCGGCCAGCCGGCGGCGACGGTGGAGAATCCGGCCACGGCCGGCCTGCAGCCCGACCCGGCCGGTACGGTCACCGATATGGGCGGCACCGTCTCCAGCAGCGGCACCCGGGCGGACGCCGGCCCGACCGGAGCCACCGGCAGCAGCGGGACCGGTACGGGAGCCGGTACCAGGACCAGCGGGACCGGCAGCAGCGGACCGGGTCCGGACGAGGGCACGGCCGGCCCCGGCTCCACCGGAACCGGCCAGCCCGGCAGCACCTCGGGCTCCACCGGCCCGGCCGCGGACGAGCCGGACGCGGGCCCCTCGCGCCGGAGCTAACCCGGCCCGGCCGCGCCGGGACAGCCGCCATGATGGGCGGGAAAGGGCTGCGGGATGAACTCCTCAGACTGGCAGGAGCTGGAGGCGCTGCTGGCGGATGTGCGCCGGCTCCACCAGGACCTGCTTGAGGCCGAGGCCCGGCAGGCGGCCGAGATTGCCGCCGTCCGTCCCCGGCACCGCTACAGCGCCGCCAACCTGGTCCACTACGTGGAGCTGCGCCGGCACGACATCCGGGACATGCAGGCGCGGCTGGCCCGGTACGGGCTGACCTCGCTGGGCCGGACCGAGTCCCGGGTGCTGGCCAGCGTCGAGTCGCTGCTGCGCACCCTGATCCGGCTGACCGGGGCGGACGGTGCCGAACCGCCGCCGGCCCGCGTGCCGGACGGGGCCGAGCTGCTCGCGGGCAACGCGGACGCGCTCCTGGGCCCCAAGCCGGAAGGGCGCGGCACCCGGATCATGGTGACCTTCCCCAGCGAGGCCGCCACCGACCCGCAGCTGGTGCAGGACATGCTGGCCAGCGGCATGGACATCGCGCGGATCAACTGCGCCCATGACGGGCCGGAGCAGTGGGCGGCGATGATTGCCAACATCCGCCCGGCCGAGGCCGCGCTGCGCACCCGCTGCCTGGTCGCGATGGATCTGGGCGGCCCGAAGCTGCGCACCGGGCCGGTCGAGCCCGGCCCCCAGGTGCTCAAGGTGCGGCCGGTGCGCACCGCCACCGGCGCCGTCGTCGAACCGGCGCTGCTGTGGCTGGGAAGCCGGCCGGTGCACGCCCCCGGGGCCGCCGATGCCCCGGTGCTCCCGCTGGCGGATCCGGGGTGGGCCGGACGC
Source organism: Arthrobacter mobilis (assembly GCF_012395835.1). GTDB lineage: Bacteria > Actinomycetota > Actinomycetes > Actinomycetales > Micrococcaceae > Crystallibacter > Crystallibacter mobilis. The sequence goes on along the minus strand of NZ_JAAZSQ010000014.1, from coordinate 24,203 downwards.
CGCCGGGCCGGCGAGACGGTCCGGCTGGTGGATGCCCGCGGCTCCCGCCGCAGCCTGCAGGTGGTGCAGGCCGGCGGCGGCTGCCTGGCCTCCTCCGCCCGCACCGTCTACTTCGTGCCCGGCCTGGAGCTGGCGGCCTTTCCGGCCGGGGAAGCGCCGGAGGAGGAACGGCGGAACGGGGAGCCGGACGGGGACACGGTGCGGGTCGGGCCGCTGCCGGCAGCCCGGCAGGCCCTGCTGGTGCACCGCGGCGACACGGTGGTGCTGACCCGGGACCTGGCCCCGGCCGTCCCCTCCACCGGCGGCATCCACCGCATCGGCTGCACGCTGCCGGAGGTGTTCACCGATGTCCGGCCCGGCGAGCGGGTGCTGCTCGACGACGGCAAGATCGGCGGGGTGGTCACCGCGGTGTCCCCGGACGAGGTGGAGGTCCAGGTCCGCACCGCCGCCGCCGGCGGCACCCGGCTGCGGGCCGGGAAGGGCATCAACCTGCCCGATACCTGGCTGTCGGTTCCGGCCCTGACCGAGGAGGACATCCGGGACCTGGACTTCGTCAAGGAGCACGCGGACATCGTGAGCCTGTCCTTCGTGCGCAGCCCGGCCGATGTCCAGGAGCTGATCTCCCGGCTCGGGGACCGGCAGCACCTGGGCATCGTGCTCAAGATCGAAACCGTCCCGGCCTTCGAAGCCCTGCCGCAGATCCTGCTCGAGGCCATGCGCTGGGAGAACATCGGGGTGATGATCGCCCGCGGGGACCTGGCGGTGGAGGCAGGCTTCGAGCGGCTCGCGGAGGTCCAGGAGGAGATCCTGTGGCTGTGCGAGGCCGGGCATGTGCCGGTCATCTGGGCCACCCAGGTGCTGGACAGGCTGGCGCGCACCGGCGTGCCCTCGCGCGCCGAGGTCACCGATGCGGCCATGGCCGAGCGCGCCGAATGCGTGATGCTCAACAAGGGCCCCTACATCCATGAGGCGATCACCATGCTCGCGGACATCCTGGCCCGGATGCAGGACCATATGCAGAAGAAGCGCAGCCTGCTGCGGCGGCTGCGCTCCTGGGACCTGGGCGAGTCCGCCCAGGAGGGGCCGGTCAGCCGGAGGTAGCGCGCTGCTCGCGGGCAGCCGGGGCGGTCAGGATGGAGGCGGTGATCAGCAGCCCGACGGCCAGCAGGGAGTTGCGCACCCCCACGTGCTGGCCGAGGAAGCCCAGCAGCGGCGGGCCGGCCAGGAACGCTACATAGCCCAGTGTGGACACCACGGAGACGCGCATGGCGGCCCGGGCCGGGTCCTCGGCGGCCGCCGACATGCCCAGCGGGAAGCCCAGCGCCGCTCCGGCGCCCCAGAGCACCGCGCCGGCCACCGCCAGCGGCAGCTGGGGCGCGAACACGAAGAGCAGCAGCCCGGCCAGTGCCGCGGTCAGGCTCAGCCGCAGCACCGCCACCCGGCCCAGGCGGTCGATGAACCGGCCGCCGGCCAGCCGCAGCGCCGTCATTGCGGCGACGAACACCGCGAACATCAGCGCGCCGTCGGCCTCGCTGGCGCCGAGCCCGTCCACGGTGGCCTTGGCGATCCAGTCGTTCGCCGCGCCCTCGGTCAGCGCCGCGCCCAGGACGACGACGCCGATCAGCAGCGTGCGCGGCTCCCGCCACGCGCCGGCCCGGCCCCCGCCGGCTGCACCGGCGCCGTCGCCGGGCGGGGGATCGTGCGGCAGGAAGAACCTCGGCAGCGCCAGGGAGGCAGCGGCGACCAGCACGGCCAGCCAGAGCAGGTGCGCCGAGAGCGGAACCTGCAGCACCGACAGCCCGGCCCCGGCCATGGCGCCGGCAAAGGCCCCGAGGCTGAAGGCGGCGTGGAACTGCGGCATCACGGTGCGCAGCAGGCGCCGCTCCACCTCCGCGCCCTCGATGTTCTGCGCCACATCCCACCACGCCACGCCCACGCCGTAGCCAAAGAGTGCTGCCGCGGCGGCCGGCACCGAGGCGGCCAGCAGCGCGCCGGCCAGCCCGAGCAGGGCCAGCGCCGTCAGGACGCCGCCGGCCCGCACGGTGTTCGCGGTGCCGATCTTCGCCGCCAGCGGCCCGGCCGCCGGCAGCGAGAGCACCGAGCCCAGGCCCAGCGCCAGCAGCAGCATGCCGATTTCCCCGGCGCCGATCTGCAGCGTGGCCGAGGCGGCCGGAATGCGGGCGGCCCAGCTGGCGAAGGCCAGGCCGTTGAGCAGAAAGACGGCGAAGGTGGCGGCGCGGGCGGAGCCGGTCCGGGCGCCGGAGAGGACGGTGTGGGCCATTGGACCAGTCTGCCAGCCTGCGCAGGTTTTCCGTGTGCCGGCACCGGCTGCCTGCCGGATCCACCCGGTTTTTCACGGACACAACGGAATGGCTTGAAGCGCCTTCCCCCGTCGTGCGCTTCAAGCCATTCCGCCAGTTTTGCAGCCAAGAATTACCAGGTGGTCGCCACCACAGCCGGGAGAATCCGGCCGCCCCCAACTAAGCCACAGCTGCTGCCGGTTCCGTTCCGGTCTCCCGGTCCATCCCCGACACCATCCATCATGCTGCCGCGCGGGCGGTTTCACCAGCGTTAACCACCCTAGTTCGCAAACGCTAGGGTATTCCGGTAGTAACGCGGCTCACTCCCGCGGTTCCAGGGCACCGGCAAGCTCCCTGCGGGAGGAAATTTCCAGCTTCGCGAAGGACCGGGACAGGTGCCATTCCACCGCCTTGATGGTGATGAACAGCTCCGCGGCGATCTGCCGGTTGGTCAGCCCGCGCGCCGCCAGCGAGCAGACGCGGAATTCGGCCGGGGTGAGCCGGTCCGCGCGCTGCTCGGCCACCGCCGGCGTCGGGGCGTGCTGGGCCGCCAGCAGCGCCGCCATCCGCCGGGCCACGCCGGCCGCCCCGATCCGGTTGGCCAGCAGCAGCCCCTTGCGCGCCGCCGCCAGGGCCTCGGCGCGGTGGCCGGCCAGCGCGGGATCGCTGCCGGGCAGCAGGCACAGTTCGGCCAGGTCCGCCAGCGCCAGCGCCAGATCATAACGGCCGGAACCGGCCTCCAGCAGGGCCGCGGCCTCGCGCAGCATGGCCACGGCGGCCTGCGGGGGCTGGGCCAGCGCCGCCGGCCGCAGCACGGTGCCCAGGCAGCGCGGGGCGCCGAAGGCCCGGGCCCTTGCCACCGCCTCCTCCGCAACGACCCGGGCGTATTCGAGGTTGTCGCGGGAGCCGGAGCGCACGGCCGATTCGATCGCCGCGCCGGTCCACAGGTCCAGGGCCGGCCCCAGTCCCTCGGCCAGGTCCATCGCGGCGGTGAAGTGCTCCAGCGCCGCGTGGTGCCGGCCGCGGGCAGCGGCTGCCATGCCGTGCAGCTGCAGCGCCATGGCCTGCACCAGCGGCGGCCGCCGGGCCGCCAGCGGCACCCGGGCCAGCAGCCCGTCCAGCGGCTCCAGGTCGTCGCGGGCAATGCGGATGCCGGCCATGATCACGCAGGCGGCCTCCAGGTAGGTCCGCCAGCCCTGGTCCGCGGCGCGCAGGCAGGCCTCGAGGTCCACCTGGGCCAGGCGCAGCCGGCCCCGGCGCAGCTGGAGCGCGCCGCGGCAGTAGGCCAGCGTGGCGTGGGCCATGACCGCCGAGCCGGCCCGGGCTTCGGCAATCGCGGCGTCGAGCAGCACCAGGGCCACCGCATCCTGCTCGGTCCCGGTGAGCGCACCGGTGGCATAGTTGATGATGTTCGAGGCCGCCCCGTTCTCGGCCAGCAGCTTCCCGCCGGCCACGGCCCGCACCGCCAGTTCCGCCGTGCGCCGGGCGTCCTCGCCGGCCAGCGTCAGCCGGAGGGCCTCCTGGACCAGCAGCAGCCGGTCACACGGCCCGTCGGCGGCCGGGTCCTGGGCCAGCACCTCCCCCACCAGCGCCGCGTAGTCGCGGGTGAACTGCATCTGCTGGAAGCCCGCGCCGGCGGCCATGGCCACCGCCTTCCGGCGCAGTCCGGCATGGGCGCCGGGTTCGTTGTCCAGTTCCTTCAGCGCCTGGGCATAGCACTCGGCGGCGGCCTCCACCCGGCCGTTGTTGTACAGCGTCTCGGCGAACTCCAGCAGCAGCGTACCGCGCGCGGCGGTGCCCTCGGTCAGTGCCAGGGCCTGCCGGGCCAGCTCCTCGGCCCGCCTGCTCTCCCCGGCCATTTCGCGGGCCTGGGCTGTCTCCACCAGCAGCTGCCGGCGCAGGTCCGCCGGCAGGCCGCCCTCCTCCAGGCCCCGCTCGCCCAGCTGGACCGCCATGCCGTGGGCGCCCCGGCGGCGGGCATCCGCCGCCGCGTCGAGCAGCACCCGGGCGGTGCGCTGGTCGGCCCCGGCGGGCGCGGCCAGCAGGTGCCCGGCGACGGCCGCCGTGCCGGCGCCGTCGGCCAGCAGCGCCTCCGCCGCGCGCCGCTGCAGCCGGGCCAGCGCCGCCGGGTCCAGCCCGGCCAGCAGCGTCTCGGCGATCAGCGCATGCTGGATCCGCGGCCGCGGGCGCACGGTGGACAGGAAGCGGCCCTCCTGCAGGCTGCGCAGGCCGGCGGCCACCTGGGCCGGCTCGGTGCCGAGGACGGCGGCGATGCGCGCGGCGGAGGCGTCCTCGCCCAGGACGGCGGCGGCGGCCAGCACCTGGCGTCCGGCCTCGGGCAGCCGGTCCAGCCGTTCCCGCAGGATCGCGTCCTCGCGGCTGCCAGGGTCCAGGCTGTAGTCCTGCTCGCGTTCGAGCAGTTCGCGGATGAAGAACGGCACGCCCCCGCTGGCGGCCTGCAGGCGGGCGGCGCTGACCGCGAGGGTGTCCTGCCGCCGGGCCGTCAGCCAGTTCTCGATCGCCTCGTGGGAGAGCGGCTTCAGGTTCCAGTGCAGCTCCGCGCCCGAGGACTGGCCCCGGGAGACCAGGGCGTGCAGATCCTCCCGCCGGCCGTCCGCGGTCCCGCCGGCCGGCCGGGGCGTGCCGGTGCGCAGTCCGCGCAGCAGCAGGACCGGCACGTCCAGCAGCAAGCTGCCGACATCGAGCAGGACGGCCAGGGACAGCTCGTCCAGCCATTGGGCGTCGTCCACCACCGCGGCCACCGGCTGCTGCTGGCCCAGCGAACGCAGCACCCAGGAGGCCGAATAGCTCAGCGCGTCCTGGCTGACATCCAGCTCGGTGTCGGTCAGGAACCGGTGCAGCAGTGCGCCCTGGCCGTCAAAGGGGGGCAGGCCGGCCGGGTGCTGCTGGGCCAGCGGTGCGAACCACTGCCACAGCATGGCCCCGGGCAGCTGCCGGTTTTCGTCCCCGACCGCGCGCAGCAGCTTCCAGCCCCGCGCCTGCGCGTCCTGGCAGATCGCCTCCAGCAGCGCACTCTTGCCAATGCCCGAGGGGCCGCTGATGGTCAGCCCGGCATTCCGGCCCGCGGCGACGGAATCGGCGAGCAGGCGCCACTGCGCCACCTCCCGTTCCCGTCCGAAGAGCCGCTGCTGTCCCACGCAACCGATCCTAGGCCGGTCCTCCCGTTCCCTCCCATTGACGTGCCGGATAACAGCGTTTTCATCCGTAAAAGAGTCGAAATGTGGCACTTCCCCGGACCGGACCGTCCGCGGCGCCGCGGCCGGTCCGGTCAGGGCCGGGCCATGGCCGGGACCGCGCCGTGCACCACCTGGCCGTCCATGATGGTCAGAACCACGTCCACCTGCGGCAGTTCCTCCGGCGGGCAGGCCAGGATGTCCCGGCGCCAGAGGACCAGGTCGGCCCGGAAGCCGGGCGCAATCCTGCCGGCCACCGCCTCCTGGCCGGCGCCGTAGGCGGCCTGCACCGTGTAGCCTTCCAGCGCCTGCCGGGCGGTCAGGGCCTGCAGCGGCAGGTGCGGTTCGCGGGCGGCGTCGTGCACCGGCCGGCGCAGCTGGGCCGAGGCCAGGATCCCGCGCGGGTCGAAGTCCACCACCGGCCAGTCGCTGCCGATCGCCACCCGGCCGCCGGCGGCGGCGATGTCCGCGCAGCGCCAGGCCTTGTCCCAGTGGTGTTCGCCCACGCGCCGGGACCAGTTGTCCTGGTGGTCGGCGCGGGTCCAGTCCATGTGCGTCGGCTGCATCGAGGCGACCACGTCCTGGCCGGCGAACCGGTCCACGTCCTGGTCCTTGAGCACTTCGACGTGCTCGATCCTGAACCGCGCGCCGCCCTCCGGGCGGGCCAGGCCGGCGTAGGTGTCGAGCACCGCCGAGACGCCCTCGTCCCCGATCGCGTGCGTCCAGGCGGGCAGGCCCGCCCCGGCCATCCGGCGCACGGACCCGCGATAGGCCTCAACGTCGCGCCAGATGGAGCGGTCGTTGCCGCCGAGGTAGTCGGCGGTGCACAGCCAGGCCCCGCCGCCGTCCACCGCGCCGTCGATCAGGAACTTGACCGCTGCCACCTTCCAGTACCTGCCCTGGCCGGCCGCCCGGGTGGCGCCGATCTGCTCCAGCAGCTGGTCCGTGGTGCCCGGCAGGCACCACGGCGCCCACAGCACGCGCACGGTCAGCTCGCCGTCGGCCTCCAGCGCGCGCAGGGCCTGCTCGGTGCCGCGCCAGTTGTCCAGGATGTGGATCTCGGTGATGCCGGCGGCGTTCAGCGCCGCGAAGTGCCCGCGCAGCTGCGCATGCTGCTGCGCGGCGTCCAGCGGCGGCACGGCCGCGTAGCCGGCGAAGACGGCGTTGCCCTCGTGCAGCTCGCCGGTGGGCCGCCCGGCGGCGTCGACGACGATCTCGGAGGCGTCCTCGAACTGCCGCGCCCCGGTGATGCCTGCCTGCTCGAGCCCGCGCCGGTTCATCAGCGCGGTGTGCACATCGATCATCCAGAGGAAGGCCGGGCGTCCGCCGGTGACGTCGTCGAGGACCTCGTGGTGCAGGCTGCGGCCGGCGAAGGCGTTGAACTCGACGCCGCGGGCGATCACCCACTCCTCCGGACCCAGGTTGGCGCTGTAGGCGCGCAGCCGGTCCCGCAGCTCCTCCAGCCGGTCCACCCCGGTCAGGTCCAGGCCGCGGCCGTGCTCCAGGCCCATCAGCGGGTGCTGGTGCGAGTCGGTCAGCCCGGGGGTCAGCGTCAGCGAGCTGCCGTCGACCACCTCGGTGGCCGGTCCGGCCAGGGCCAGGATGTCCGCGTCGCAGCCGACGGCGGTGACCAGTCCGTTCCGGACGGCCACGGCGGTGCCGGCCGAGTCCGGGTCCAGGGTGTGGACGGTGGCCGAATGGATGATCAGGTCGGCGTACTCAGCGGGCATCGAACTGCTCCTCGGGGACGCTGGACGGGGCGGGCTGCCGGCGGAGCGAGACCGCCACCCACAGGAAGGGAACGGCGACGGCGGCACTGATCAGCGCCGTCGACAGGCCGAAGCCGGCGTAGCCGGCCGCCTCGACCAGGGCGGCGCCGAACAGCGGCGACAGGGCCGAGCCGAACAGGTAGACGCTGGTCAGCAGCGCCGCGTACCGGCCGCTGCTGTGCACGGCGGCCGAGAGCGCCACGATGGTGACGAAGGTGGCCGCGTAGATGGTGTTCCAGGCGATGAACGCGGTGCCGAAGACCGCAGGGTCACCGGTGGTGGCCGTGACCAGCTTCGCGGCGGCGCCGAGCACCAGCAGCACCGCAAGCGGGACCACCCGGCCCAAGCGTGAACCGAGCACCGTGGCCACCAGGATGCCGGCCAGGCCGGCGGCGGTGGAGATGCTCAGCAGCAGGCCGATGCCCGGCCCGTCCAGTCCGGCCTGGTCGACCCCCATCCCCGAGGACATGGCCCAGAGCGAATCCTCGCCCACGGCCCACAGGCAGGCGCCGGCGGCCAGCACCAGGCCGAGGATTCGGGTCCGCCGGTCCACCGCCACCGGCAGGTGGCCGGCAGCGGCCGGGGCCTCGGGCAACGGCCTGCAGATCAGCGCGCCCAGCAGGGCCAGGGCGGCCAGGGCCAGGAAGCTGGAGGCCATGCTGATCCCGAACAGCGGCACCACCAGCAGCAGCAGGGCGGCGAGCAGGCGATTGACCAGCGCGGCCAGTCCGGAGGTGCGGTCCGGATCCGCGGTGGCGGCGATCGCCGCGCCGCCGGAGGCAATCCCCGCGCCGGCACCGAGGCCGGCCACGACGACGCCGGCGACCGCCAGCCAGGGCAGCGGGGCCAGGGCCGCCACCAGGCTGCCGGCCGCCATCACCAGCAGGCCCGCCCGGGCGAGTTTGTAGCGGTTCGGACGGGACGCCCGGCGGGCCAGAAGCGTGCCGGAAGCCGCGCTGCACAGCATCATCGCCGTGCCGAGCGCCCCGGCCGCCACCGGCTCAAGGCCCAGGTCGGCCTCCATGGCGGCGATGATCAGCGGAATGACGTTGGCAATCATGTAGCCGACGACGAAGGTCCCCGAAATGGCCGCCAGGGCCTGGGGCGACAGCCGCGGCAGGGCGTCTGGGTGTGGTGTCACGGTGCTTCACTTTCCTTCGGGCGGAACGCGCCGGAAAACTTCACCTATCGATCGATAGGTAGAATCAGGGTAGGAAGTGGTCCGCGTCACCGTCAAGCCCTAAATGAAAAATATTCGTTTTCTGTGGATGCCGGTTTGCCCGCCGGCCGGAAGGATTGGCAGGATGGCGGACGGACGGACCGGGAAGGGGAGCCATGGCGAAAGCGGCCGGGACGGTGGAGAAGATCCTGCACGAGGCCAGCAAACTCTTCGCGGCCAAGGGCTACCACGGGACCTCCACCCGGGACATTGCCGCGGCGGTGGGCATCCGCCAGCCCTCGCTCTTCTACCACTTCCCCACCAAGCACGACATCGCCCACCGGCTGTTCGAGCTGGACCTGGAGGAGACCCTGGTGCTCGCCGCCCGGTCCGCACGGGCGGGCGGGCCGGCGCTGCCGCGGCTGCGGCAGATCGCCGACCACGAACTGGAGGTCATTTTCGGCAGCCCGGTCGATGTCCGCGGGCTGTACCTGACCGAACTGCTGCGCGAGGAGGAGTTCGCCGACTGGCGCGGCAAGTATGACAACATGCTCGCCGCCTTCGCGCAGATCATCCGCCAGGGCCAGGACGGCAGCGAGATCCTGCCGCTGGACGCCCAGGTGCTGGCCCAGGCCTTCGACGGCCTCCTGCTGCATGCGATCCGGCTCAAGGGCCGGGGCGCCGCGGAGGCGGACAGCTACCGGCCGGCGGTGCTGGCCTTCCTCCGGGGCATCAGCACCGACCCCGGCACCTGGACGGCCGAGCTCACCCGCTGACCCGCCCCTCCCCCGTCCCCTCCCCGTCGACGTGGCAGATCACGCCCGTTTCCGACCCGGAAACGGGCGTGATCTGCCACGTCGATTGGAGCGGGCGGGGTTAGTCGGTGCTCATTCTGCTACGCAGCGGTTGCGCAGCTCGCCGATGCCCTCGATCCGGGTCACCAGCTCGGCACCGGCGGGGATCCATTCGCGCGGTTTCCGGGCCAGGCCGACGCCGGCCGGGGTGCCGGTGGCGACCAGGTCCCCCGGGGCCAGGGTCATGAACTCGCTCAGGTAGGACACCAGCTGCGCGCAGGAGAAGATCATGTCCGCCGTCGTCCCGGACTGCTTCAGCACGCCGTTGACCTCGCATTCCAGGGCCAGGCCGGCCTCCGGGTCCAGCTCGTCGGCGGTGACGATCACCGGCCCCCAGGGGGTGGTGCGGTCCCAGTTCTTGCCCTGGAACCACTCCGAGGTGCGGCCCTGCCAGTCCCGGACCGAGACGTCGTTGAGCACGGTGTAGCCCAGGATCGCGGCCCGGGCGGCCGCCTCGTCGGCGTGCCGGACGGTTTGGCCGATGACGACGGCGAGCTCGACCTCCCAGTCGATCTTCGTGCTGGCGGCGGGCATGACGACATCGTCGGCAGGGCCGACCAGGGCGTTGGCGTACTTGGTGAAGATGGTCGGGTACTTGGGCGGCTCCTGGCCCACCTCGGCGGCGTGGTCGTGGTAGTTCAGGCCCGCGCACAGGATCTTCTCCGGCCGCAGGATGGGCTGCTCCAGCGCCCCGGCCTCCGGGGCCGGGCCCTGCTCGCCGGCCAGCGACCGCCAGTCCTCCCGGGCCAGCAGCTCGCCGACGTCGCGCACCGGCAGGTAGGTGGTGGTCCCGCCCTCCTGGCGGAAGGCCTGGGTGCTCCCGTTCCGCCGTACCGTTCCCAGCCGCATCTGTACCTCCTGCAGGCGGCCGGACGCCGCCGTCGTTCCCGTGGCCCGGCGGAAAAACATCCGCCGCTTGGCAGAATATACGCTCCGGACGGCCCCGGCGGACGCAGTCAGGGCGCCAGGTCCGGCTCCGGCAGCTCGAAGACCTCCCGGAGCACCAGCCGCGCCGCGTGCCAGCCGGACATCCCGTGCACCCCCGGCCCCGGCGGGGTGGCCGCCGAGCACAGGTAGAACCCCGGCAGCGGCGTGCGCCAGGGCTGCGGGCTGAGCACCGGGCGGGCCAGCACCTGGCGCAGGCTCACCGCCCCGGTGCCGAAGTCCCCGCCCACGTAGTTGCGGTTGTACCGGGCGAACTCCGCCGCGGACATCGCCCGGGAGGCGAGGACGAGGTCGGAAAAGCCCGGCGCCGCCTGCTCCAGCTGGGCGGTGATCAGCCCGGTCAGGTCCCGGGCCGAGCCGGCGGGCACATGGCAGTAGGTCCAGAGCACGTGCCGGCCGGCGGGGGCGCGCAGCTCGTCGAAGCTGCTGGGCTGGGCCACCAGGGTGAACGGCCAGGCGGCGTGCCGGCCCCGGGCCACCTCGCGCTCGGCCACCTGGATCTGCTCGCGGGTGCCGCCCAGGTGCACGGTGGCGGCCCGGGCCAGCTCCGGGTCCGCCCAGGGCACCGGGCCGGAGAGGATGAAGTCCACCTTCGCCGCGCCCGGGCCGTAGCGGTAGCCGGCCAGGGTGCGGACATAGCGGGCCGGCAGCCGGTTCCCGGCCAGCCGCAGCAGCTGCTGCGGGGTGGTGTCCAGCAGTACCGCCCGGGCCGCGGGCAGGTCCGCGAGGCTGTCCACCGGGGCGGAGGTGGCGATGCTGCCGCCGTGGGCCTCCAGGTCCGCGGCCAGGGCGGCAATGATCGCCTGCGAGCCGCCGGCGGGGATCGGGTAACCGCCCACATGCGCCAGCGCGCCGAGCATCAGGCCGGCCCCGGCGGCGATGGGACGGCGCGGCCCGCCCGGGGTATGCGAGCCGACCCCGGTCAGCAGCGCAGGCGCCCGGTCTTCCTTAAAGCGCAGGTTCCAGCCCGGGCTGCCCTGTTCCAGCGCGCGCAGCCCGTACCGGGCCGCGGCCAGCGGGGAGCCGGGCACGCGCAGCAGCTGGTTCATGGTCAGGTCCACCAACTGCTCCGCGCCGTCGACCAGCGGCTCCATCAGCGCCCGGTAGGCCGGCCCGTCCGCGCCGAGCCCGGCAACCGTGCGGTCCAGGCTGCGGTAGGCGACGGCGGCGTCCGCGCCGTCGATGACCTGTGCGTAGGAAACCTCCGGGGTGTGCAGCCGGATGCGTCCGGCCAGGCCGAAGGCCTTGAAGAACGGCGAGGCGACGGCCATCGGGTGCACCGCCGAGCAGACATCGTGCCAGTGGCCCGGTTCGATCAGTTCCGCGGTGCGGGCCCCGCCGCCCGGTTCCGCGGCGGCCTCGAGGACCTGGACGGCCAGCCCGGCGCGGGCCAGGACGACGGCGGCGGCCAGCCCGTTCGGGCCGGCGCCGACGACGACGGCGTCCACGGCGTTCCCGGCGCCCGTGCCGGCGGGACTGGTCATGGTTCCTCCTGCTGTCCTGGCGGCCGCCCCGCCCCGGGCAGCGGCGCCGGCCGGCGCCCTGGCCGGCGCTCTGGCCGGGGGGCCAGCACGAAGCGGTCCGGGGCGCGGTCGAACGGGCCGCCCTGCGGGTCGTCGGTGTCCATCCGCCGCACCACGTCGTGCTCCGGGTGCCGGATGGACCGGATTACCCGGGCCATCAGGTACCCGGTGGCGGCCATGTGCCCGAGCACCGCCAGCACGTAGTAGGGCGTGTCCAGGTTGTGCTCGGCCGGGCCGCCGCTGGTGCCGCGGGCCAAGTACATCCACACCGCCCACCAGTGCAGGACCTCGAAGAACTGCCAGACGAGGAAGTCCCGCCAGCGCGGGTGGGCCAGGGCCGCCAGCGGCACCAGCCAGAGCACGAACTGCGGGGAGTAGACCTTGTTGGTCAGCACGAAGGCCGCCACGATGAGGAAGGCCAGCGAGGCCAGCCGCGGCCGGCGCGGGGCGGACAGCGCCAGCAGGGCGATCCCGGCGCAGGCGGCCAGGAACAGCAGCAGCGAGGCCTCGTTGGCCACGGTGGCATCCACCTGCGGCAGCCCCTGCTGTTCCACGGCCAGGTTCCAGACATACCAGAGCGAGGAGTGACCGGCGCCGCGGTCCCGGCTGTAGGCCAGGAACTGGCTCCAGCCTCCGGGGTTGAGCACCATGACCGGCAGGTTCACCGCCAGCCAGGCCGCCGCCGCCGCGGCGGTCGCCTGCCAGAGCGGGCGGTAGCGGCCGGTGCGCAGCGCCAGCAGGATGATGGCGCCGAAGACCAGCAGCGGATACGCCTTCGCGGCCGTGCCCAGGCCCAGGAAGATGCCCGCGGCCACCGGCCGGCTCCGGGCGAAGGCAAGCATGCCCAGCGCCGTGAGCATCACCGCCCACAGATCCCAGTTGATGGTGCCGGCCAGCACGATGCCCGGGGCCAGCGCGACCATGGCCGCGTCCCAGGGGCGGCGGTGGCCCATCCGCGCCGTCGCCACGACGGCGGTGATCCAGGCCGCCGCCGCGAGCGCGGCATTGATGTCGAAATAGGCCAGCACCCGCTCCGCGGAGGCCCCCTGCCCCGGCACCAGCCAGGCCGTGGCGCCGGCCAGCAGGCCCAGCAGCACCGGGTACTCGAAGAAGCTGCCCGGGGTCAGCAGCGGGAACACGCCCTCGGCCAGCTGCCGGGACTCGAAGAGCACCGGCCAGTCCGAATAGCACCCCTGGTAGAAGTAGTCCGGCAGCGTCCAGCCCCCGGCCCGGCACGGGGTCTTGGCCAGCACCGACAGCAGCGCCGCCAGCGTGGTCAGCAGGATCAGCACCCGTTCCACGGTGAAGAAGCCGGGCGTGACGATTCCCGGGGCGCTGTGCCGGCCCAGCGGCCCGCCGAGCACCTCGGTGTACCGGCGCAGGAACGGATCGTTCCTGCTGGGCACCACGATGCGCAGCGGCAGGCGGCGGCGCGACGGTGGCCGGGTGGTCGCGGGCATACAGCCCACCATACTGCCGGGACCCCCTCCGCTTCGATCGATGTGGCGGATCACGCCCGTTTCCGGCCCGGATACGGGCGTGATCCGCCACGTCGACGGGAAGACAGGGTGGGAAGGCAAATGGTTGCCGGACGCTCACCGGCGGTTCACCCGGAGCACCCTCAGCGGTCACCGGGGCTTCCTACGGTGGCCGCAATGAACATGCACACCACCCCAAGCGTCCTGGCGGTCATCCCCGCCCGCGGCGGCTCCAAGGGCATCCCGTCCAAGAATCTGGCCCCGGTGGCCGGCCGCAGCCTGCTGGCCCGGGCCATCGAGGCCGCCCGCGCCGCCGACCTGGTGACCGGCGTCGTCGTCAGCACCGACCACCCCCGGATCCGCGCCGAGGCCCTGCGCTGCGGCGCCGAGGCCCTGGACCGGCCGGCGGAGCTGGCCGGGGACACCGCCAGCAGCGAATCGGCGCTGCTGCACGTCCTGGACCAGCTCCGGGACCGCGCGGTGCTGCCGGAGGTGACCGTGCTGCTGCAGTGCACCTCGCCGTTCATCGACCCGGCGGACCTGGACGCGGCCGTGCGGAAGGTCCTGGACGGCCAGGCCGACGTCGCCTTCTCGGCGGCCGAAGACCACGGCTTCCTCTGGACCGTCGACGGCGGCCGGGCCGCCGCGCTCGGGCACGACGCCGGCTTCCGGCCGCGCCGGCAGGACCGGGCGCCCCAGTACCGCGAAACCGGGGCCTTCTACGCCATCCGCACGGACGGCTTCCTCGAGCACGGGCACCGCTTCTTCGGCCGGCTGGCCCTGCAGCCCGTCGCTGCCGCGCACGCCGTCGAGATCGACTCCCCCGCCGACCTGGCCCTGGCCCGCGCGCTGGCCGCGGAGCTGGATCCCGCCCCCGCGGCCATTGACGTGGACGCGCTGGTGATGGATTTCGACGGCGTGCATACCGACGACCACGCCTGGGTGAACGCCGACGGCGAGGAATTCGTCCGCGTCAGCCGTTCCGACGGCATGGGCGTGGCCCGGCTGCGCCGCGCCGGCGTGCCCCAGCTGGTGCTCTCCACCGAAACCAACCCGGTGGTGGCCGCCCGGGCGGACAAGCTCGGCATCGACGTCGTCCAGGCCGTGGCGGACAAGGCCGCCACCCTCGGTGCCTGGATGCGCGCCTGCCGGCTGGACCCGGCACGGGTGGCCTTCGTCGGCAATGACGTCAACGACCTGCCCGCCATGGGCCTGGTCGGTTGGCCGGTGGCCGTGGCGGACGCCCGGCCCGAGGTCAAGGCTGCGGCACGCGTGGTGCTGCAGCACCAGGGCGGCCAGGGCGCCGTCCGCGAAATCTGCGAGCGGATCCTCACCGCCCGTCCGGCCGGCTCCGCCGGCACCATCCACACACCTGAAAGGCCCGTGATGACTACCCAAACGTTCCAGGCTGCCGCCGTTCCCGCCCCCGTTGCCATCGGCGACCTCGAAGTCGGGCCCGGTCAGCCGGTCTACGTGATCGGGGAAATCGGCATCAACCACAACGGCGACATCGAGATCGCCCGGCAGCTGATCGACACGGCCGCGGCGGCCGGGGCCAACGCGGTGAAGTTCCAGAAGCGCACCCCGGAGATCTCCACGCCCGCGGACATGCGTGACAAGATCCGCGCCACGCCCTGGGGCGAGATGACCTACCTGGAGTACCGGCACCGGGTCGAGTTCGACATGCCGATCTACCAGAAGCTGATGGAGCACGCCGCCGCGCAGGGCCTGCACTGTTTCGCCTCGCCCTGGGACGTGCCCTCGGTGGCGTTCATGGAGGACGCCGGCGCCCCGGTGCACAAGGTCGCCTCCGCCTCCGTGACCGACCTGGAGCTGCTGCGGGCCCTGGCCGAAACCGGCAAGCCGGTGATCCTCTCCACCGGCATGTCCACGCTGGCCCAGATCGACACGGCGGTCGAGACCCTGGGCACGGAGAAGCTGGTCCTGATGCACGCGACCAGCACCTACCCGCTGCCGGCCGAGGAGGCGAACCTGCGCACCATCGCCACCCTGCAGGAGCGCTACGGGGTGCCGGTGGGCTACTCCGGCCACGAGCGCGGCCTGCAGATCTCCCTGGCCGCCGTGGCCCTGGGTGCGGTCGCCATCGAGCGGCACATCACCCTGGACCGGACCATGTGGGGCTCGGACCAGGCCTCCTCGCTGGAGCCGAAGGGCTTCGAGGCCCTGATCCGGGACATCCGCATCCTCGAGCAGGCCATGGGCGACGGCGTCAAGCGCGTCTTCCCCGGCGAGCTGGCCCCGCTCTCCCGCCTGCGCCGGGTGGACGGCTAGCACAGTGCACCGGCCGCTGATCAGCGTCATCGTCCCGGCCCGGGACCAGGCACCGTTCATCGCCGACTCGATGACCTCCCTGACCCGCCAGTTCGACGACCCGTCGGTGATGGAAATCCTGCTCGTCGACGACGGCTCCACCGACGGCACCGGGGAGCTGGCGGCGGCCTACGCCGGCCGGCTGCCGGGCCTGAAGATCCTGCGCAACGAGCAGCCCGCCGGCCTGGCCGCTGCACGCAACCGGGGCCTGGACGCGGCCACCGGCCGGTACATCGCCTTCCTGGACCCGGATGACTGGTACGCCCCCGGCCACCTGGCCCGGCTCACCGCGGAAATCCACCGGCTGGGCGTGGACTTCGTGCGCACCGACCACATCCGCCACACCGACGGCGTGCGCACCGTGCACCGGGCCCCGCAGGCCCGGCACGGCGTGGCGCTCGATCCGCGCGCGGACATCGGCCCGGTGCACGCCACCACCATGGTGGACTACCCGTACGCCCCGTTCGGGATCTTCGACGGCGCCCTGCGCGACGCGGGCCTGCTGCACTTCCCGGACGGGCTGCAGACCGCCGAGGACCGGCCGTGGATCTGGCGGCTGCACCTGAAGGCCTCCTCCTACGCGGTCGTGGACGCACCGGGTGCCTTCTACCGCCGCGGCATGCCGGGCTCGCTCAGCCAGGTCTTCGACCGCCGCCAGCTGGACTTCCTGCGCAGCTACCGCGAGGTCTTCACCCTGGTCGGGGCCGATCCGGAGGCGGAGCGTTTCCGGCCCAAGGCGGTCCGGCAGTTCCTGGCCATCGCCTGCCACCATGTGGACCGCTCGTCCCGGATGGACCGCGGCGTGCGGCGGCAGCTGCGCTCCGGGATCCGCGACACGGTGGCCGGCCTGCCCGCCGGTGCCGCCCGCGCCGGCCTGGCGGACCTGGACCCCAAACGGCGCAAAGTACTGACCAAAGTCCTCAGGAGTACCCTGTGAAGCAGCTGTTCGCTGTCTCCTCGCTCTACCAGTGCCTGTCGCTGGCCGCGGCCATCGACGCCGGCCGGCTGCCGGCCAGCGGCGAGCGCATCCTCGTGCTGGCCAACAACGCCCTGCTGCCGGAACTGGCCGACCCGTTCCACGACTCCCCCGGGTTCGCCGAGGCCGCCGCCCGGTTCGACCGGGTGGTCGACCTGGGCGGGCTGCTCTGGCCGCGCCGGCCCGGCCAGTTCAATCCCCGGGCCGACGAGCTGGGCACCTGGGAAAAGCTGCTGCGCTCGCACTGGCAGCTCGGCGACGGCCCGCTGCGGCTGTGGGTCGAGTCCATCCAGGTCAATCCCGCCGTGGCGTTGTGCCGGATCTTTTCCACCGCCGCCGTCTGCGTGCACTCGGACGGGTTGATGAGCTACGGGCCTACCCGCAATCCGCTGCCGCTGGAGATCGCCCAGCGGCTGGAATCGCTGCTCTATGTGGACCTGGTGCCCGGGCTGGTCCCGCAGCTGCTGCGCGAGCACGCCCCGGCCCTGCTGCCGGTCCCGGCCCAGGCGCTGGCCGCCGGCATGCGCTCGCTGGCCCGGGCGCTGCCGGCCGCACCCGGCGGCGGCGAGGGTGCCGGCGGCGGGAACGACGGCGGCGCCGCCCTGGTCCTCGGCCAGTACCTGGCCGGGCTCGGCATCCTCACCGCCGAGGAGGAGCTGGACCTGCACCGCGGCATGCTGGCACAGGTGGCCGCGCGCGGACTGCGCCGCTGCGTCTTCAAGCCCCACCCCGCGGCCGGGCCCGCAGCGGTGAGCTCCCTGCAGGCGGCCGCCGCCGGCCTCGGCCTGCGGCTGACGGTGCTCGAGGACGGCACTCCGGCCGAAGTCGTGATGCTCCGGCTGCAGCCTGCCCTGGTGCTTGGCGCCTTTTCCACGGCGCTGATGACCGCCAAGTACCTCTTCGGCCTCGAGGCTGCCGCCGCCGGGACCGGCATGCTGCTGGAGCGGCTGAGCCCCTACCAGAACAGCAACCGCATCCCGGTGACCATCATCGACGCCGTGCTGGAGCGCGGCTACCCGGCACCGGCCGGGCAGCCGGTTTCCGCCGGGCCGGCCGGCCCGGGCGCCGGCCTGCAGGAGCTCGTCGAGGCGGTGTCGTACTGCATGCAGCCGGAGACCCTGCAGCAGGCGCGCCCGGCCGCCGAGCAGTTCCTGGCCCGGGCCCAGGGCACCGCGGAGCTGCGCTACTTTAAGCGGCGCCGGCTGGCCAGCCTGCAGCTGCCCGGTGCCGGCCCGCAGCCGGTGCCTGCCGGCGTGCTGCAGCGGCTGGGACGCGCCCGCCGGACCGTGCGGACCGTCCGGTCGGGTCTGCGCGCCGGGGCCGCGGCCGCCCGGGGCATGATCGCGGCGGCCGGGAAATAGCCGGTGGCCGCCATGTACTCCTTCCCGGCCCTGCCGGCCCCGCAGCCCGCGGCCCGGACACGCCGGGTTCCCGGGCACGGACCGGCGGAGGTCCTGCGGCCCCGGTCCGGCCGGGCCGAGGTCTGGGCCGAGTCCCCGCTGCAGCTGCTCAGCGCCGTCGAGGCACACAGCGCCGGCCTGCTGGGCCGGCAGACGGTGGTCCGCCCGCGCGCCGGCGCCGGCATGGCCGGCACCGTGGCCCTGCTCCGGGACCAGGCCCCGGCCGGGCTGACCATCGAGGATCCGCCCGCCGGCCCTGCCCAGGAAACAGCCGCGGCCCCGCCCGGGCGGCCGGACCGCTGGGTTGCCGGCGACGCCTATTCCGGCCAGGTCCAGGCCGGGCTGCTGCGCGGCCTGGACGCGGACGAACTGGTGCTGCTCGATGACGGGCTGGCCAGCCTGAAACTGCTCGCCACGTTGGTGCAGGACAGGCCCGCCGCGCTCACCCGCCCGCGCAGCCGGGCGACCGCTCCCCGCCGGATGCTGGGGCTGGCCAGCTGGCACCGGCTGCGCCGGCTGGCCCGCCAGGGCCGGCTGCTGGTCGTCACCGCGCTGCCCGTGCCCGACGCCGTCGAACGCCGCTTCCGCGCCCTGGGCGGGAAGCTGGAGCGGCACCGCTTCGAATGGCTGGGCACCCGGCCGGTCACCGAAATCATCCGCGAGCCCACGGTGCTGGTCGGCTCGGCCATGCCGGCGGACGGGCTGATCCACCCCGGACCGTACATCGAGTGGGTCCGGTCCCTGACCGAGGACGGCCCGGTCAGCTATTTCCCGCACCGCCGTGAAACCCCGCAGCTCCTCGAGGCTCTGGCCGCCCACCCGCTGATCCGCGTCAACGAGCACACCGTCCCGGTGGAAATGCGGCTGCGCGGGCTGCAGCCGGGCCAGGTGGTCCGTAGCCTGCCCTCCACCGTGCTGGCCTCCCTGCGGCTGGTCCTGGCTCCGGACGGCGTCCGCCTGCGCGGCCACGACGTGCCCGGGCACTGGTGGACCCCGCAGGCCTCGGCCGAGCTGCGCCGGCACCTGGGCAGCTGCCTGGACGAAGCCGCCGCCGGGCAGCCGGGCCGGCCATGACCGGTTCTGCCCCGGGCCCGGCCGGCCGCTACCGGATCATCGCCGTCGCCGACAGCGACTCCTACCTGAAGTTCGCCTGCGCCACGCTGCAGTCCCTCGGGCCCGGGTGGGAGCGCCGCGTCCTGCTGGTCCGCTCGCCCCTGCAGCCCACCCCCGCCCAGCTCGCCGCGGCCACGGCCGGAACCTTCCAGGACGGCCGGCCGGTCCCGGTGCTGCCCGCCGGCGCGCTGGCCGGCGTGCTGGCCGGGGCCGACGTCGTGCTGGCCGCCGCCACCGGCCCCGTGGCCGAGGAAATCTTCCTGCATGCGGCCCGGCTCAGTCCGCGCCCGGCGCTGGTGTCGGCCCTGCCCGGCGTCGCCCTGCCGGCCACCGGCAAGGCCCTGCGCTTCCGCGCCCTCGGCGATGCGTTCATTACCCACAGCCACGCCGAATGCCGCGCGTTCAGCGACCTGGCGGAGTCGCTGCAGCAGGAGCAGCAGATCCTGGTGAGCCGGCTGCCGTTCCTGCGCTCGGCCCCGGTGCCCGAACCGGTGGACGCCCCGCTGCGGACGGTGGTCTTCGCCCCGCAGGCCAAGGTGCCGGTCGAACGCGCGGAACGGGTGGCGATCCTGCAGGCCCTGGCCGCGCTCTCGCGCCGCTCCGGGCTGACCGTCCGGGTCAAGCTCCGGGCGTGGGCCGGCGAGCCGCAGACCCACCGCGAGCGGTACCCGTACGACGACCTCTGGGAGCAGTTGGTGGAAACCCGCGCCGCCGCCGGCCACGAACTCGAATTCTGCACCGGGTCCATGGCGGAACAGCTGGTCCCCGGCACCGCGCTGGCCACCGTCAGCTCCACCGCGGCGCTGGAGGCTGTCGACGCCGGACTGCCGGTGCTGGTCCTGGCCGACTTCGGCGTCTCCGAGCAGATGCTGAACGCGGTCTTCGACGGCTCCGGCCTGCTCGGCACGCTCGAGGACCTGAGGGCCGGCCGCTTCTTCCACCCGGAGCAGGGCTGGCTGCGGGAGAACTACTTCCACCGGCAGGACACCCCGCTGGCCGAACTGCTGGCCTTCTACGCCGCCCGGGCACGGGCCGGCCGGCTGGCCACGGGGGCGGGCCGGGTGGCCGAGGCGCAGCGCCGGCGGCTGCGGCAGCGGCTGCGCACCCTGCTGCCGGCGCCGGCGCTGCGGCTCGCGCTCCAGCTGCGCCGGTAGCGGCGGGCGCGTGCGGCTAAACTGGCGGCCATGACCAGGAATGCCACACTGTTCGGCTGGGCCTTCGGCGATCCCGCCCGCGAAGACGATGCCGCGTACGTTGCGGACCTGAAGGCCGCCGCGCTGCGCAATGCCGCGGAGACCGCGGCCGCCAAGGGACTGCGGATCCGTGAAGAGACGGCGGAATACACGCTGGTGTCCGAGGCGGACACCCTGATCGACGGCGGCGAAACCGGGCACGACAAGCTCGTCGTCCGCTGCACGGTGGACGTCACGGGCCCGGGTGCCGAGCATGTCAGGGCCGAAGGGCCGATGAACGGCTGAGGCCTTGCTCCTGCCCCTGTGCAGGGCACTTTGCGCTAACCGGTAGAATAAACAGGCCGCGTGGTCCAGACGTGGCCCCAGCGCAGCGTTTTTTTGAAGGAGAACCGTGGCAGAGAACCCAATCCGGGTCGCGATCGTCGGCGTCGGCAATTGTGCCGCGTCCCTGGTCCAGGGCGTCCATTACTACCGGGACGCGGATCCGCAGTCGACCATCCCCGGCCTCATGCACGTCGAGTTCGGCAAGTACCACGTCAACGACGTGCAGTTCGTGGCCGCGTTCGACGTGGACAGCAAGAAGGTGGGGCTGGATCTGGCCGATGCCATCGGTGCCAGCGAAAACAACACCATCAAGATCGCCGACGTGCCCGCCACCGGTGTGAAGGTCCAGCGCGGCCACACCCTGGACGGCCTGGGCAAGTACTACCGCGAAACCATCATCGAGGCCCCGGAGGAGCCGGTCGACGTCGTCGCGGCCCTGAAGGACGCCCGGGCGGACGTCATGGTCTGCTACCTGCCGGTCGGTTCCGAGGAAGCGGCCAAGTACTACGCCCAGTGCGCCATCGACGCCGGCGTGGCCTTCGTGAACGCGCTGCCGGTCTTCATCGCCGGCACCCAGGAGTGGGCCGACAAGTTCACCGCCGCCGGCGTGCCGATTGTCGGTGACGACATCAAGAGCCAGATCGGCGCCACCATCACCCACCGCGTGATGGCCAAGCTGTTCGAGGACCGCGGCGTGATCCTGGACCGCACCTACCAGCTGAACGTCGGCGGGAACATGGACTTCAAGAACATGCTCGAGCGCGAGCGCCTGGAGTCCAAGAAGATCTCCAAGACCCAGGCGGTCACCTCCAACACCTCGGCCGACCTGGGGGCCGGGGACGTGCACATCGGCCCGTCGGACTACGTGTCCTGGCTCGATGACCGCAAGTGGGCCTTCGTGCGCCTGGAGGGCCGCAACTTCGGCGACGCCCCGGTGGCGCTGGAGTACAAGCTCGAGGTCTGGGACTCCCCCAACTCCGCCGGCGTCATCATCGACGCGGTGCGCGCGGCCAAGATCGCCCTGGACCGCGGCATCGGCGGCCCGATCCTGTCGGCCTCCAGCTACTTCATGAAGTCCCCGCCGGAGCAGTACAGCGACGACGTCGCGCATGAGAAGGTCGAAGCCTTCATCCGCGGCGACATCGACCGCTGACGCATCGCGGCCTCCAGAGGCCCCCGGGGTAACCCTTCGGGGGCCTCTGCTTTTGCCCGGCTCCGGCAGCCGCCGCAGCCATTCCTTCCCCCCTGCCCCTGGACCCTGCCTGCCTTCCGCACCATGACCGCCGCAATGCCCCTCAGGAAACCGCGCAATTACGCCCTCGATCTGCTGCGGATCGTGAGCATTGCCGGCGTCGTCGCGATCCATGCGTTCGGCCAGCTGGCCGGCAACGAGCAGGCGCGCGGGAGCGGGGGCTGGCTGGCGGCCGCGGTGATCGACATCGGATTCATCTGGGTGGTGCCGGTCTTCGTGATGATCTCCGGGGCGCTGACGCTCACGCCGGGGGCCCACCTGTCCGGACCGGCCGGGTTCTACCGGCGGCGCGCCGTGCGCCTGCTGCCGGCGCTGGTGGTCTGGCACCTGGTCTACATCGCCGCCGTCCAGGTCCTGGTGCCCGGGCGCGGCCTGGCCGGCGGCCAGCTGCTCGCCGAGGTGTTCAACACCCGGCTGGTTCCGCACCTGTACTTCCTGTGGCTCATCCTCGGGCTGTACCTGGTGGCGCCGCCGCTGGCCAGGTTCCTGCATTCCGGCGGCCTGCGCCGCGCGGGACTGGCGACGGCGGCGGTGCAGCTGCTGCTGCTGCTGGTCTTCGCCGGGCAGGCCTGGAGCATCGCTTCCGGCGGGGACTGGCGCTTCGCCTGGAACGCCCTGACGCAGTGGATCCCCTACCTGGGCTACTTCATGGCCGGCTGGGTGCTCACCCAGGTACGCCTGCCCGACCGTGCCGCAGCGGCGGCCGGAGCCGCCGCCGTCGTCCTGTCCGTGTTCAATATCTGGCACTGGATCAACCGCGACCAGCTGGCCCTGCTCAACATCGTGACCCCCTCCAGCTACATCGGGCTCGGCGTGGCGGCGGCTGCGGCGGCCATCTTCGCCTGGGCCTTCCACCGGCTGCGCGGCTGGCAGCCGGGGCCGCGGCTGGGCCGGGGCCTGGCCGCGCTGTCCAACGCCTCCTTCGGGGTGTTCCTGTGCCACTACCTGATCCTGCTGTGGCTGACCGTCGCGGTGTTCCCCGCCCAGACCCCGACGTTCGGGCTGGTGGCGCTCAAATTCGTGCTGGCCACCGCCGGCTCGTTCGCCGTCTCGCTGGCCGCAGCCCGGATCCGGTGGGTGCGGGCCGTCTTCTAAGATTGGGGTGCTCCCGCAGTGTCGGCTCCGCCGCCACACCGGGTCCCTCGCGCCCCACTCTAGGGCGCTCCCTGGCCGCGTCCCCGGCCGCCGGGGCGCATGGCCCGGGAGGCCTGGGCCACGGCGAGCATCTTCAGCAGCAGCTGGCTGTACAGGTGGGTGCCCACGGCCACGGCCAGCACCAGCTCGTCCCGGCTGCCGGCCTGCTCCGCGCTGGCAAGGTCCAGCGCCGCGACCTGGTCCACGGCGTCGGCATAGGCGGCCAGGACCTCGGCGCGGGCGGGAACACCCAGATCGTCCATCCGGTGCAGCAGCTGGTTCAGCGAGTTCCGCGCCTGCGAGGGCGCATCCACCCAGCGCCCGCTGCCGACCAGCCCGGCGGTCAGCGGATGGTCCGGCACCGGGTCCTCGGCCAGGCCGAGGACCATGGCCTGGACCCTGCCCATCAGTTCGACGTCGCCCAGCTGCCCGTCGTCGATGGCGGCGGTGACGGCCTTGATCCGGTCCAGCCCCAGCCCCACCACCGTGCGCAGCCCCTTGATCAGCTCCAGCCGCCGCAGGTGCGCCTGCGTGTACTCCGCGCGGGAGGAGTCCATGGTCCGGCCGCGCGGCAGCAGGCCTTCGCGCAGGTAGAACTTGATGCTGGCGGTACTCACCCCGCTGCGCAGGCCCAGTTCCTTCAGCTGCATCGCGTGCCCCTGACCGGATAGCTGCCGGGCGGGCAGCTATCCATAAATGCGCCAACAGGATAGTGGAACTATCCTAAACCCATGGAGCACTGGAACTGGCTGATCGCCACCCATGCCGTCGCCGCCGGCTACGTGCTGGTCCTGGGGCCGCTGAACATCTTCCGCCGGGCCAAGGACACGGTCCACAAGGCCGTCGGCTTCACCTGGGTCGGGGCGATGTACTACGTGTGCATCTCGAGTTTCTGGATTACGCACGACGGCGGCTTCAGCTGGCTGCACGGGCTCTCCGCCTTCACCCTGCTGACCGTCACCCTGGGCCTTATCAGCGCCATCCGGGGCAACATCGCGGCCCACCGCGGGAACATGATCGGCAGCTACCTCGGCACGGCCACCGCGTTCGCGTTCGCCACCCTGGCGCCCGGCCGGAGGATCCCCGCGCTGCTGGCCGAGGACCCGGCGACCCTGGCCTTCGCCGCGGCGCTGGTCCTGGCCAGCTCGGCCGCCCTGTTCCTCACCCTCCGCGGCCTCACCCGCCGGAACCTCCCTTACGCCCCGAAACGGGAATGTGCTCCAGGTCCGGCGGTATAAATCAACCTGGTTGTGACAGG
>NZ_JAAZSQ010000060.1 GCF_012395835.1 Arthrobacter mobilis | reverse complement strand
ATTGGTTTGTTAATTATATTAGGGAAAGTGCGAATAAGCAGGTCATTTCTTCCCAAGCTGACTCGTTGATTAAAATTTCGCGGATCTGGGCCGATTTTTTTCCCGCAAACACATCGAATCAGCCTATTTAGGCTATTTTTTCCACCATTTCTGGCGTTATTTCCGGTTTTTACTGAGATCTCTCCCACTGACGTATCATTTGGTCCACCCGAAACAGGTTGGCCAGGGTGAATAACATCGCCAGTTGGTTATCGTTTTTCAGCAGCCCTTTGTATCTGGCTTTCACGAAGCCGAACTGCCGCTTGATGATGCGAAACGGGTGCTCCACCCTGGCACGGATGCTGGCTTTCATGTATTCGATGTTGATGGCCGTTTTGTTCTTGCGCGGATGCTGCTTCAAGGTTTTTACCTTGCCGGGACGCTCGGCGATCAGCCAGTCCACATCCACCTCGGCCAGCTCCTCGCGCTGTGGCGCTCCTTGGTAGCCGGCATCGGCTGAGACAAATTGCTCCTCTCCATGCAGCAGATTACCCAGCTGATTGAGGTCATGCTCGTTGGCCGCGGTGGTGACTAGGCTGTGGGTCAGGCCACTCTTGGCATCGACACCAATGTGGGCCTTCATGCCAAAGTGCCATTGATTGCCTTTCTTGGTCTGATGCATCTCCGGATCGCGTTGCTGCTCTTTGTTCTTGGTCGAGCTGGGTGCCTCAATGATGGTGGCATCGACCAAGGTGCCTTGAGTCATCATGACGCCTGCTTCGGCCAGCCAGCGATTGATGGTCTTGAACAATTGGCGGGCCAGTTGATGCTGCTCCAGCAGGTGGCGGAAATTCATGATGGTGGTGCGGTCAGGCAAGGCGCTATCCAGGGATAACCGGGCAAACAGACGCATGGAGGCGATTTCGTACAGAGCATCTTCCATCGCGCCATCGCTCAGGTTGTACCAATGCTGCATGCAGTGAATGCGTAGCATGGTTTCCAGCGGATAAGGTCGCCGGCCATTACCAGCCTTGGGGTAAAACGGCTCGATGACTTCCACCATGTTTTGCCATGGCAGAATCTGCTCCATGCGGGAGAGGAAAATCTCTTTTCGGGTCTGACGGCGCTTAGTGCTGAATTCACTATCGGCGAAGGTGAGTTGATGGCTCATGATGTCCCTCTGGGATGCGCTCCGGATGAATATGATGATCTCATATCAGGAACTTGTTCGCACCTTCCCTA
>NZ_JAAZSQ010000039.1 GCF_012395835.1 Arthrobacter mobilis | reverse complement strand
TCCCACCGATCGAACGTGCCCGGTTAGGGATAGCAGGCTGTCGTCGCGCCGCGTACGGGTCATAAGTGTCCGGTACCTGGGGCGGATGCCCTGCGTCTGCGGCGGATGTCCGGCTTCGGCGGCGAAGGCTTCCTGGAGGTAGGCGGCGTTCTGGCCGGGGTTGTTGCCCAGCAGGGGCCGGGCCCGCCGGTAGGCCCGGGCAGTCTCGCCTAGGACCGGATCGGTGGGGATGAGTAGGGCCGTCAGCGTGTCCGGATCAGCGACGGCGAGGTAGTCCGGGTCGGTCACCAGGCCGGCGAAGGTTTCGGGGCCTGCGGCGTGGGCGTGCCGGGCCAGGTAGGTGCGCAGGTAGGGGTGGGCGAGTTCCCAGTCCCGGTGCCCGCTGGGCCCGGCCGGGACGGTTTCCAGCAGAGCCCGGGTGATAGCTGCCTGGCTCCGCTGGTTGTGTGCCTGCCAGGCGGTGACGGTAGCGGGGACGGCCGGGAGTCTGTCCCGGGCGGGTTCGCCGCGCAGGTGGGCGGCGAGCAGTTCGTGGAAGGGCCGGAAGACCGACCGCCGGCCGGGGCCGAGGTCCTCGACGATGTATCCGCCGGCGTTCTCCAGCAGCCAGCGCACGTCGTCGGGGTCGTCGATGGCCTCGGTTTCGCGGCCGTCCTCCGCAGCCAGTGCCCGGGCGACGGGGACCCAGATGTTCTCCCATGGCAGGCCTGAACCCTGGGCCCAGGCCAGCGCGGTGAGCAAGGCACGTGCCCCGGCCTCGCGGCTGCCTAGGCGGGACAGGTCCTCGTCAAATGCTGCACCGACATCAGTGGGCAGCCGGTCGGCCCAGCCGGGGGCGGCCGTGTCGGGGACCTGTTCGCGGTTGCGGACGGCCAGGGCCAGCAGCTGGGCGAGCAGGAAGGACTCTGCCTGCCCGCCGCCGGACGTGGTGGCGGTGGCTCGGGCGGCAATGGCCTGCGCCACCGCAGCAGTGACCTCCTTCGGCGCGTCACGGTAGGGAGTGGGCACTCCAGGTTCGTGGGCGGCGAGCAGGAGCTCTTGGGCATACCCGGTCAGGGCCTGCGGGTCCCGGTAACGCTCGGCGTCCAGATCCACCAGCAGGTCGGCGGGAAACGTGTTGTCGGCGTCATAGGGGCGCAGGAGGTGCCGGCGGGTGCCGATCAGCACCTTCACCCCCGGGCGGCCGGCCAGCGGCAGGAGCAGGGTGTCCATGAGTGGTTTAGGATCGACGGATTCGTCGATGGCGTCGACAACCAGGATCCGGGCTGTTGTCTCGGGACGTTTATCGATGGAATCGATCAGGTCCGCTGGACTTTTCGCCTGCCGGCCCAGATGGGCAGCAATGGTTTTTGTGGCCTGATAGGGGTCCATGCCGCGGGCGTAAAGGCCGGTGACGGGCAGGCCGGCGAGCAGGCCGGCCGCCCGGCCGGGCAGGGAGTCCGGGGATGAATCGGCCAGCAGCGGGGCCGCCCTGTCAGGGTCGGACAGCAGTACCGGCAGGGCCAGCAAGGTGGACTTGCCCGTGCCGGGGCTTCCGGTGACCACTCCCAGCCCGTGATCGTCCGGGCTACGCATCCAAGTAGCGATGTCCTCCACGGCGCGCACCCTGCCCGTGGTTCCGGTGACATAGAATCCTGTCTCTCTGCCCTCTTCGGGTGCCCCGCGCAGCCGGGCCACCCAAACTTGTTCCTCGACCGTCAGTCCTGCCACCGCCGGGACGTGTTTCCGGTTCGGGAGGAACGGTGCTATCCCCGTGATAGCGCCTCGGATGAGACGGGCCTGCTGGTCCGGACGGTGCAGTGCAAGCGCGCTGTTGACTTCGCCGAGGAACAGGTCGAAAGGGACAAATTCTGTGGAATGGCCGATTTTGGGGCTGCGCAGGGCGTCGGCGAACGCCCGGGCGAAGAGGCCCTGCTGGGCCTCCTGGAGGTGCGAGGCGCTGGCCAACACCCAGACGTTGGGGTTGCCTAGATCTTGCAGTGAGTCCCGGAGTACCTCGGTGCCGCCGGCCCCGGAGTAACAGCAGTCCAGGATCACCAGCACCTGGGGATGCCCGGAGGCATTCTCCTGCTCATCTGGGAGGAGGTGGATCAGGAGATCCCTGGGCTCCAGAGCGGTTCGCTTCAGGTTGCTCCCGGTGGAGTCCGCGGTCAGGACGTAGTACGGGTGGCGGTCCGGTTTCAGCCCGTGGCCGGTGTAGTAGACGATGGCCACCTGCGCCTTTTGGGCCGCGGCGTGCAACGCTTCTTCCAATACCTGCACGTCCGGGTTGAGGAGGAATGGACCGTCGGGCCCCGGTTCGGGCTCGTACCCCAGTTCGGCCAGGGCGCCGACGACGGTCTGCAGCGCTTCGGGGACGCCATCGAGGTTTTCCAGCCCGTCGGCGAAGGTATCGGCGTGCCGGTAGGTAGCGGTGCCGGCGGCCAGCAGCACCCGCCGGAGCCCGTCGTGTGGGATGGTCACAGCAGGTCGGCCAGGGCCTGGCCTGCCGGCCGGGAGGTCAGGTGGGGTTCGATCCCGTGCGGGTCCTTGCCGTTGTCGACCAGGTGGTCCTCTACCGGCGGGGTGCCGTCCGGGGGCGGGAAGAGCGGGGCCAGCTGCTTGCGCAGGGCCACCGTGTCGTTTTTGTCGGCGATGTTCACCCAGCGGGCCACGGTGCCCGGCCAGGCGCCTTGGCCGTCGGCAGGGGCCGGGGTGAGCCGGTCGAAGACCAGGTTGGGCATGCCCAGCGGCGAGCCGACGGTGATGAGCAGTTCCACTTGGGGCGGGGCGGACCGGGCCAGGTATTCGTAGGCGACCACGGAGCCGAGCGAGTGGCCGATGACTGCCCTGGTGTCCTCGGTGACCTCGGCGGCGGTCCGTTCCAGGACCCGGTCCTTGATGCCGGGATCGGTCAGGAAGGCGGTGACCTGCTTCAGGTCCCCGACCAGGGCGCGCCGGGCCACCCCGGCGAAGGTTTTCGAGTGCAGCAGCTTCTCCAGCATCACCTGGACCGCCACGGTGCCCGGGCCCATCGAGCCCTCGGGCGGGCCCAGTCCCGGCTCCTGCTCCACCGCCTGGGCGTACCAGGCCTGCAGCAGGTCCCGCTCCGGGCCGGGCCTGATGTCGGCGGCCGTGTAGGGCGGGCCGCCGCCGGCCATCGATCCGGCGGGCCGGAACAGGTCACCGTAGAAGGCCACCCGCACGTCGGAGTCTTTTAGCCGGTCTGCAACTTCCCGGTGCCCGGCCACCTCCAGGCCGCCGCGCATGGCCAGCCACCACAGGTTGGTCAGCTGCGGCCCGCCCTTGTACTGCTGCGCAATCCCGTGAATGCCCAGGACCCTCGCCATAACGACACCTCCGAAAACACCGCCGACACGCACTTATTCCGGCACAGGGGACCATGTGCAGCATAGGCACGCTGCCGTTACAAAGGTGTTACCCCGACAGCAACAGATGCGGCAGACCGAGGCTGCCGTCGGCTCGCGGGGGGAGACCCCGTCCGATCCGCGACAGGTACACGCTTTTCCATACGTGTCCATGACCCGTCACGGGGTGAAGGCAGGTGGCGTCCCGCGGCTGCCGTTTCCGCCCGGGCCGTGGCGGTGTCGGCCGGCACCTGCTCCGGGACCTCAGGCGTTGTCGGTGACCTTGGCCAGGCGCCAGCCCTCAGTGTGGGGATCCCGGCACAGCTCCAGGGTCCGCAGCGGGGACGTCGCGGCGGCGCGCACCGGCAGACGCCAGAACTCGGTCTCGGTCAGGCTGGCCCGGCCCCGCTTTCCGGGCAGGCCGGCCTTCCACCAGGTCCTGCCCCCGAACCAGTGCAGGACCTCGCCCGCCACTGGACACACCTGGTCCCGCCAGCGCACCGCCAGCGGCTCGCCCCGGGCACCGAAGCGGATCTCGGCGGGCTCATCCAGCGCCGTCGTCCTCGTCTCCTGTGTCATCACTGTCATGGCCTGTCCTTCCTTCCACCCAACCCCGAACCGTGCCGCGGACCGGAGCGGCGCCGCACCGCGGGCACCACACCGGTTACCAGATGGTGCCCCAGACTCGGCTCCTCAGGGGAACCGGCAGATGCCTCGCCGTCTCACATGACAGGCAGCCATAGCAGCCAGCCGTTCCGGTCCATGCAGATATTAGAACACATATTCGAATGAGTGGTGTTGGGGCCTCGCCAGGACGGTAAGGAGCTGTTATATGCACCGTTATCGGCACGGGGAGTATTTGATGCTGGTCGGGTTACCTCTGGCCCGGGCCGCCCGGGGCTATCCGCGAATCAAGGCGCCCCTGGCGCTCGGGATGGTGCATGGTCTGAATGTAGTAGCGACTGGCAGGGGAGGCATCGCTTGATGGACGCGCTGATCCGCGCCGTCATGTCGGTCGTGGAGAAGGCCCGCGAGGATGCTAGGGCAGACACCTGTGATGTGGCCTATTGGAAGGGGGTGCAGGACGATCGGATGGCCCAGGAATACACCCAAACGTGTGAATCTCCACCGAAAAAGAGTCCGCGCATGAGCGAGCAGCAGGATGAAGCCCAAAACCAGGCCACCAGCCCTGACCGGCTGCGGGAGTTGATCCATCTTCCCGGGGACTGGGGCGACATCGGCTCGGACGCCGGTGGTGCCGTGAATACGTGGCCGCCAACCTCTCGGCCCCGGCCGATGTGCTGGCCGAGCTGGCCCTGGTCGAAACCCTGGCGGGTGACCGGCTTGACTGGATCGCCCATGCCGCTCGGAAGCGTCTCGGCCTGGATCCGCGGCCGATGCCGGGCATCCCGGTCACCAGCCGCTTCCGCGCCGACCCTCGGACGGGGAGGATCCGGTGAGCACCGCCGACTTGGCGACTATCCGATAGGCGGGGCGGATGCCGATACGATCGGCCCATGAGCATCTCCGATACCTGGCCGCCCAAGCCCGCTTGGGCAGAGGAAGCCGAGGTCTACCTCCTTGCCGAAGGCGAGGGTGAAGATCTCGAGGTTGAGCGCCGCTTCACACTCAAGGTCAGCGTCGGCCAGGCCACCGCGACGATGTCTGAAACACACCTCCGGCTGGAGGGGGAGGAGAACGCGGGCCTCATTGAGAAGATCGGGCCATACGTGTCCATCAGCCCGGAGGACATCACCCCCGAAATCGCAGCCGACGTGGCCAGGGCCATCATGGAACTGCTTCAGCGCTACAACAGCGCCTGACGTCGCCGTGATGGTGCGAGGCGGGGGCCTTGCAGCAGGTCAGTTGATGTTCACGTCCATGTCGACGTAGACGCCCACCCTGACGATGAGCTGGTCCTCGAGGTACGTGGCCAGGGCCTCGGAGCGTGCCGAAACCTGCCCCCTGGCATCTCGCCGCTCAGGACGGCGTTGGTGCCGGTGATTTCCAGGGCCGAGAGCCGGACCCCGTCCACCGTGCGCCGTCCGGCCAGCCGGTGCAGGCTCTGTTCGAAAAAACCCTCGGTGCCCGGACGCGCGGTGGCTGCGGCGTAAAAGGTCGCCGGCGCCTGTGCCATCCTTTCACCTCCGGGTGATTAAATGTTTGGCTAGCCACTACCGGGACGTTTCCCATAGTCAAGGGGCACATGAGCCGAAGTGCGGTTCCCGGGCCGTATTCAGGCCACACAACGTTGACCAATCTACTTCTCGGGGAAAGCCTTAGGGGCATGGATGCGGTGACCACCACCGAGGTGGGCCCCCGGCTCGGCATCATCCAGGTCCCGGTGCGCAGGCTGATCCAGCCCGGCCGACCCTGCCGGTCGGCCCTGCACCGGCCGGGCGCTTGGCTTCCGCCGGCACCCATCCCGAAAGGGCTCGGGGAACGCATCGTCTGGGCCGCCCGGTGCCTGCTCTCGGACCGGGTGGTCGGCTGGCTGGACCCTTCCGAGCGGTCCCGGCTCAAGGCCCGGCTGAAGGAGCTGGAGGCCGAGGACGTGCACCGCCTGGCCCGCAACCGCGCCGTCGTGAAGCGCTACCGGGCCTTCCCGTCCGCAATCGAGCAGATCCGCCGGGAACTCGTCCCCACCGGGGGCCGACTATGCACGACCCGCAGATGGCGGCTTGCTTCGGCCTGGCCGCCGGCGGCTTGTTCGCCGACGGCTACGCGGCCACCGGGGACGCGGACCGGCTGGCCAACTCACTGGGCCTGACTGAGGACCGGGCCGGCAACGCAGTCGTCCGCGAGACCGCCCTGGCCGAGCCCTTCGAATCCGGTTCGGTCCCGCTGGCGGCGGTGGCCGTGGGCCTGATGGACTCCCTGGCCGTCCGGGAACGCTCCGCCGGCGCCCGGTTCCTGGCCGAACTGCTCGGCACCGCCGGATGGGACCGGGACGATGTGCACCGCCAACACCTGGCCGCCGCGCGGCCCGGCCGCGCCGGTATCGTCACACCTGAGGGCGGTAGTTCTCTACGTGCTCGACGTCGAGCCGGCCCCCGGCCAGCACCGCCGCAGTGACGAAGATGCCCTCACCGAGGGCACGCTCGTCGAACACCTTCAGCCGGTGCGGTCGGAACAGGTAGCAGGAATAACCGCTCAGGTCCTCAGGCCTGTAGGCCGGGAAGCGCCGAGCGTACAACTCGTGCAGGCCGAAAGCGGCCCGGCCGGTGGCCTTCTCCGCCGCACCAACAGCTGGATCCCGCGATCGGGCCCACCCCATACCTGGCCCGAGTCGTACACCGCGACCGCCGCGTCGGCTTGAGTCGCGAGGTTCTTCGAGTGCCTGGCGTCCGGGTCCGAGAGCCAAACCAGATCGAAGCCCGGGCTCCACGCAAAGTACGCGGTGTTTACGTGGGCCAGGTGAGCCGGGCCCACGGTCGCGATGGCGCACAGGGCCGAGGCCTCGAGAAGCTCCCGTGCAATCGCCTGGATCCGGACGGCCGGGAAGGTCTGTGTTGATCTCTGGATCGGCACCTGGCGTTCCCTTCGACCACGGGAAATCCCTATCGCTTCTGTATGGGCAAGGGTAGGGCGTCCAGCCGGAATTGGGAAAAGTCTGTGCACGGAACCTGTCAGGGTCCGCACACATGTGCATGTATGAAGCCTTCACGGATCCTCGCCGGCGTCGGGGAACTGCGCACCTTGGAGCCGTACTCGCTCGTTTGCCCGCCGACGCCCCTGGTTCACCCACCAGAAGCAGAACGACGGGGCTGGCTGGAGCCTGGCAGCAATGCCGTCATCCCCGCGGAGCAGACCTTCGAACGGCTGGCCCGCAACGGGAAGATCTTGTTCCACTGGGATGCCCGGCCCACCGGGCAGGGCAAGGCCTGGCAGACCATCATCCCCGGCCGGAAGCCGCTGAAGAAGGCCCACGTCACCCTGACCCACGCCAAGAGCGCCATCACCGGCCGGATCTGGAGGGTCGCCGACGTCGAGATGCAGATCCTCGAACTCGATCCGGCCACCGGCGAGTTCACCGTCCTGTACGACATCCCGACGGGTACCACGGTGCCCAGGCTCCCCTGGAAACAGGGAGCGCGATGAAGCCGGTCCGCGAAATCCGGGACGTGCAGGATCCCGACGTCCTGGCCCGTCTGTGCGTCCTGTGCCTTGCAAGTAAACCCCGGATTTTCATTGCTTTCTGCTCAAAGCGCTATTGAATAAACGTTTCATCCGGGCTACTTTTGGTCCGTCCTGGCCGGTCAACCCCTGTCGGCCGGCGCCGGATTCCCCTGCATAGGGGCAGCGGGGGGCGCCTTGGCGGGCAGGTTCCCCACCGGCACCCCCGAGGGGAGGCCAACCTCCCCGGAAGCGAGCATCAAGGCGGTACCACCGTGCACCCAACGTGCAGACCACTCACCGTCCTCGTCCTGCTCCTGGGGCTGCTGCTGGCCGGCATGATGCCGTCCGCCGCGGCCACCAGGACGGACCGGGACCCCTTCATCGCAGAAATCCTGGCCCTGACCAACCAGCACCGGACCGCTCACGGCCTGCCGCCGGTGGTCTGGAACCAGGCCATCGCCGACATCTCCCAGGCCTGGGCCGAGGAGCAGAACCGGCGCATCACGAAGGACACCTTCGAGATGAAGACCATCCACCGCGACGGCTACGGCAGCTGGCAGATCCCGGCCGGCTGGGACTGGTACACCGAGAACATCGGGATCAACAACAATGCCCGCCAGATCGTGGACTGGTGGATGAGCTCCACCGCACACCGGGCCGGGATACTTAACCCCAAGGCCACGGACGTCGGACTGGGCTGGATGAAGACCACCCACCCGGATTACCACGGCATGTACGTGGTGGTGGAGAACCTGGCCGGCTATCCCGGCACCCGGGCGGACCTGCCGCCAGCCGACCTGTCCCCAGTCAGGGAAGGCGACGTCGCGGCCGTCGACGAGTCCGGCTACCTCTACGTCTACCCCTCGGCCCTCGGCGGGGACCTCTGGAACCGCACGTACCTCTCCTCCGGGTGGGAGGACGTCATCCAGCTGGAGGTGGCCGACTGGAACAGCGACGGTATCCAGGACATCATCGCGCGGTGGTCCGACGGCAGGCTCACCGTGCACTACGGGCAGTCCTCCGGCGGGCTCAGCGCGGCCACGACCATAGGATCCAGCGGCTGGTCCGGCTACGACGTCGAGGCCACCCGCTGGAAGAAGGACGAGAAGCACCCGGGCCTGATCGCCCGGCACACCGCCTCCGGCAGGCTCTATCTCTACGCCAACCCGACCGGTGCCAGGCACGGTTCACGGACCCTGATCGGCACCGGATTCAAGGGCATGGAGACCCTTACCCTGGACTACGACGCGGATGGGAAAATGGACCTGGTCGCCCGCACCGCAACAGGCACCGGGCAGCTGAAGCTGTACCGCTCCAACGGCTCCGGCCGGTTTATCTCCGGGACGCGCAAGATCATCCGCAGCTCCGGCTTCGGCAAGTTCACCCACCTCTCGACGGCCCCGGCCCACCTGGGCGAAGGCACCACCGGCATCCTGGGGCGCGAGAAGTCCGGCGACTTGCGCTACTTTCCGGTCGCCCCGAACAAGGTCCGGAACGGCATCACGATCGGTGTCGGCGGCTGGGACACCCTGACGCTCGGCAGCTGATCCCGTTCCGTCTGGCGGCAAAATTTTCGCAGGTCGGGGCCTCTATTTTGGCTTATGTGGCACCGGTTGCCGGCCCCACCCGGCAGTCAGCCTTCCCTCCCTAAAGGGAGCAGGCAGGGCGCCGTCCCGACCGTGCCTCGGGCCGGGACGGCGCCCTGCCTGTGCATGGCCCGGCTTCCCGGCTAGGGTGAGGGCACCAGCCGGACGTTGATGGGGGTCGCGTGCGCAGTATCCTGGCGGTCCTGGCCATGGCCCTGCTCACCGGGTGCACCGGCGGCGACGGCGGCGGCAATATCGCCGCCCTGGAGGCGCCCCGCACCGGGAAGGACGCACTGCCGGCAGGCAAGGAATATCTGGGCGTCGTGCCGGACAGCACCCGCCTGGCCGGGGAAAAGGGCGGCTACGTTTTCTACCTGGCCAGGCGGGCGGACGACCCTTCCGGGACTGAGGCCTGCGCGGTCATCGGCCGCACCGGGGACGGGACCGGCTGGTCCGCCGGCTGCTCCACCGCACTGTCTGCCGCTGCCGAGTCCGTCACGCTCGAGAGCGGCGGGGTGAAAGCCGCGGTGGTCACCGACGGCTACGACCCGCAGGAGAAGCTGGACGCCGGTTGGGAGCAGCTCGGCAACAACCTCCTGGTCCTCGTCCCGCAGGCCGTCCCGGGACCGTAGCGGTTAGCGCGGGGTTCCCGCGTCGGCGGTTTCGATGACATAGGTGACATCACCGCGGGCCGGCCAGGAGTCAAGGCCCTCCAGAGGGTCCGCGCCGCCGGGGCCTTCGGATTCCTCCGCGTCTGGCGCCACGGCGACGATCAGCGACCGGAGCAGGCCCTCTTCGACGTCGAGCACGGCTTCCAGGGGCGCCCCGGAAGGGCCCGCAAAGCGGGCCCGGACCGGAAACGTGAAGTTGTGCGGAACCACCCGGGGCACCTTCTGGTCGACGGCGAAGTCGATCGCGGAGCTGAAGTACTCCGGCCCGTCCCAGGCTTCCTCCTTGGCGATGGCCAGTTGGTCCCGCAGGACGGGCGCCCCGTAGTCCTCGGTATGCCCTAGGATCCCCTCGACCAGGTCCCGCACCGCCGGATCCAGTCCGACCAACCTGGGCTCCTGGTCCTCGTGTTCCTCCATCGCGCCCGGCAGCGTCCGACGATCCGCGAGGAAGACCAGGAACGTCATGGCAGCTCCGGCGGCGGCCATCACCGCGCGCGGGCGGCGGATGCCGTGCCTGCGGAGCCAGTCCTGGATGCGCCCGTCCACCGCCTCGCCCAGTTCGGCCACACCGAAGGTCAGGCCCGCCATCCCTGCGGTGAAGCCGGCCTTGGCTTCGGGGCTGAAGGCCAGGACCGGGATCTTGTTCAGCGGGATCAGGAAGGTCGCCCCGGTGACGGCGGCGGCGCTCCGCAGCAGGAAGCGCCCGCCGGGTGAGAGCCGGGTCGGATCCACGAGGCTGAGCGCGCCGATGGCCGCGCTGGAGGCCAGACCGTACTCGATACGGTCGGAGTCAAGGAATACGCGCAGGCGGGTCAGCTGGATCATGGCTTCATCCTAGGCGGGGAGCAGTGTCAGAAAGTGCCCGGAGTGAAAAGCGAGGCCATGAAGAACAGGGTGAGGAGCCCGCCGTCGATGGCATCGATCGGGCCCCCGCCGGCCGGCCTGCCGGAACCGATCTTCAGGGCCGGTCCCGGCAACCTTGAAGCGTCCGTGAAGATCTCAATTCGGCCTACATTCGCCAGCCTGCTTGTCCGGGAGGGAGCCGGGCACATAGCGTTACCCGGGGATGGCAGGAACAGGGCGCCGGAACGGGGCCCACGAAGTCCTCTGGCAGGAAAGAGCAGGACATGTCAACAGGTACGGTCAAGTGGTTCAACTCTGAAAAGGGCTTCGGCTTCATCGTCCCCGATGACGGAGGCCAGGACCTCTTCGCCCACTTCTCGGCCATCACCGGCGGCGGCTACCGCTCCCTCGAGGACGGACAGAAGGTCGAGTTCGAGATCACCCAGGGACCCAAGGGCCTGCAGGCCTCGAACATCCGCCCCCTCTGACCACGGTCTGCCGGCACGCCCCGGGGAGGGGGCCGGCAGCCCCCGGATACATGGCGTGCGAGGAAACACTCCCGAATCCGCCGATCAGGCGCCCGCTGCCGGACTTCGGACCCGTGGACCGGCCCGCCGGGATCAGTACCCACCGAGGCCCTGCAGTTGACCGTGTTGTTCTACGGCAATCGGGAGCCCATCGGGCGAAGTGGATGGAGCTGGCCGGCTCCATCGGCTGGGGTTCCAAGCCCGGCAAGGTGATCCTGCGCGGGCCGCACCTGGAGGCCCAGGACGAAGGCTTCTTCGAG
The DNA here is from genome assembly GCF_012395835.1 of Arthrobacter mobilis. Lineage (GTDB taxonomy): Bacteria > Actinomycetota > Actinomycetes > Actinomycetales > Micrococcaceae > Crystallibacter > Crystallibacter mobilis. The sequence continues at coordinate 646 of NZ_JAAZSQ010000039.1, read as the reverse complement.
GACGAGGCGGGAGCGATCGCCGGGATGCTGGAGAACAAGGACCGTATCGGGGCAGAGGAACGCCCCAAGTGGGAGGAGCGCCGCCGGCAGAAGCAGGAGGAACTCGAGGCCAGGCGGGCGGCAGCGAAGGCGGAGACCCGGGCAGCACGGCAGGCGCGGCGCGCGGCCGCTGCAGGCTTGACCCTCCCTAGAGCGGTGAGGCGGGCTATTCCATCCGATTCAGGGGGCTCGATTGCACAGCCTCGTCGAGTGCCGCCTTGGCATCGGCTATCGCCCGCAGGGCGTCTGCCAACGTCCTGGACTGGGCTTCCGTGGGGCCTGTTCCGGGCCGCCAGTCAGAGTTCAGCTCATTTTCCACGTCGCCAAGCATGCCGATAGCGCGCTGCAGTGCCTCGTCAAAGATCGGCTGTTCGCTGGCCATGGAGGGTTCCTTTCGCAGGAAGGGTGATGATCCCAGCGTACTGCTGGCCAGGTAGCCGGATCATCACCGGCAGGGCCAGGGCAGCACTTCGGGCAGCCGCCGGAACCTGAGCGGGCTATTCCCGGGCTGCGGCTAGTGCTGCGTTCCTTTTTAGGGGCGTAGATTGGAAGAAAGACGGTTCGGCTCCCTGGAGGCGGTCCTCATGCCGAAGATCCTGCGCGCGCG
>NZ_JAAZSQ010000080.1 GCF_012395835.1 Arthrobacter mobilis | reverse complement strand
GATGACAATGGCAACCAGTCTTCAGAGGTGGTCAGTGTAGCCCTTGATCCTGAAAACGACCTGGAACGCTGGCGAACAAACCTGTTTGTTCGCACAACAAAACGTAATTACAGCATGGAGCTGAACGCCCGAACGTTCCGGCAGCCGGATAAGATCGCGTTTGTTGTTAATTACCAGTACCCGCAGGAACGCCGGAAGGAGCAAGCCGAAATCGAGAAGAAACGGATTGAGGCTCTTAACAAGCGGCAGGAGGAGCAGGCAATCAACCGTTCTCTTGAAAATGCGAAGTCGCCCAAGAACTGGGATTACTGGAAGCGGGTAGCTGACGGCAGCCAGTCAATCAGCCCGGATTATGCGTATGACGATGGCCGCTATACCTGGTTTGGCTTCAGCCCCCTGAAGAAAATCCCCAGCGTCTTTGTTATGAGCGGCGAACAGGAAACGCTGACTAACCCGGTAGTCAAAAACAGCGGTAGTTTCACCGTTGTTGGTGTTCCTGTAGACCAGCGCTTTGTTTTGCGTATGGGAAATCAGGTTGTTGGGGTTGAAAACCGGGGCTTTGGCAAAGTCCGTCTTCCGGCAGGAGATACCGTTTCCCCGAACGTTGAGAAAGAGGTGATCCAGTGAGCGAACAGGAAAATAAAATCCCGACCGCTGTAGAAATTGAACAGGCACTACGGGAACGGCATCAGAAAGAAATTGAGCAAAACGATAAAACGGATAAGGGAGATGAAGATGACGGTAAATCAGTAAAACGCCTGGGTATCGAGAAGCTTAAAAAATCGCGTAAGGGGCTGGTGATTAT
>NZ_JAAZSQ010000042.1 GCF_012395835.1 Arthrobacter mobilis | reverse complement strand
CCCCCCGCCCCCGCCCCCGGCAGGTCACGCACCGCCGGCCCGGCCGGAGACCGCTTGGGCGAGGCTGGGGCGGCTAGGCTGGATAGATGAGTTCCTCCCTGTTCTCCCACGCCCCGGACCTGCCGGAGCAGCCAGCGCCGCTGCCCGACCTGCAGTGCGAAGTCGCCGTTCCGCATGCCCCGGCGCAGGCCTTTGAGGGCTTTACCGACCTGATCCACCTCTGGTGGCCGGTGGAATCGCGCAGCGTCTACGGCGAAGGCAGCCACCTCGAGTTCGAGGACCGGGTGCTGGCCGAGACGTCGCCGGCCGATGAGGTCAGCATCTGGGGCGAGGTCCTGGACTGGCAGCCGGCCGACAGCCTCCGCCTGACCTGGCACCCGGGCACGAGCGCCGCCTCCGCCAGCGAAGTCCGGATCGCCTTCGTCGCCTCCGGCGAGGACCGGACTCTGGTCCGGCTGGTCCATTCAGGCTGGGAAAAGGACCCGGACGGGGCCGCCCGCCGTGGCGACTACGAGGCCGGCTGGCCGGGCATCCTGGCCCGCTACGCCCGCTTCATGGGCGGGCCTGCGTGATCCGGCTGCGCCGCATGGTGCCGGAGGACTGGGCCGTCTGGAAGGACGTGCGGCTGCGGATGCTCGAGGACTTTCCCATCGCCTTCACTGAATCGCTGGCGCAGGCCGAGCAGAACACGGACGTCCAGTGGCAGGAGCACGCGGCCCTGTCCGCCGGCAAGAAGAGCGTCAGCGTGCTGGCGCTGGATGCCGGAGCCTCGGGGAGCGAGCAGGCCGTCGGGACCATGTCCTGCTATATCGAGGAGGACGGAACCGCCTGGCTGGCGGCCGTCTGGGTGACGCCTGCCTACCGTGGCACGGATCTGGCCTCCCGATTGCTGGCAGATATCCTCAGCTGGGTCCGCGGCCAGCCGGAGGTGCGTTCCCTGAAGCTGGGCGTGCACGAAGAGAATCTGCGGGCGCTGGCTTTCTACCGCCGCCACGGGTTCCTCGACCTCGGTGAGCGCGAACCCTATCTGCTGGATGCCACGCGCCAGGAAATCATTATGGAACTGCCTTTGGAGGCACCTGAAGCATGAGCACATTCCTTGGGGAGCTGGCCGCTGCCTTTCCTGCCGGACAGCTGGAGACCGACCCGGCCCTGCTGGCAGCCTACGCCGTGGACCAGGGGCCGGTGCTGGAGCACCGCCTGCCTGTCGCCGTCGTCTTTGCCGAACGGATGGAGGACGTGCAGACAGTCATGCGACTGGCCGCGGGGCACTCGGTGCCGGTGGTTGCCCGCGGCGCGGGCACCGGGGTGTCCGGCGGCGCACATGCCACCGAGGGCTGCCTGGTGCTGAGCCTGGAGCGGATGAACCGCATCCTGGAGATCCACGCTGAGGACGAGGTCGCCCGGGTGGAGCCCGGCGTGGTCAATGCCGACCTGAACGCTGCCGCCGCCGAGTACGGCCTGATGTACGCGCCGGATCCGGCCAGCTACCGGATCTCGACCATCGGCGGCAACATCGCCACCAACGCCGGCGGGCTGCGCTGCGCCAAATACGGGGTGACCCGCGAATCGGTCCTGGCCCTCGACGTTGTGCTGGCGGATGGCACGCTGATCCACACCGGCCGCCGCACCTTCAAGGGTGTGGCCGGCTACGACCTCACCGGGTTGTTCGTCGGGTCCGAGGGAACACTGGGGATCGTCGTCGGCGCGACGGTGCGCCTGCGCTACCTGCCCGCCGAGGTGGAGACGCTGGCGGCGTTCTTCCCGGAGTTTACGACGGCGGCAGCGGGCGTCCTGGCCGTGGGCAAGGCCCGCGTGCAGCCGGCGATCATGGAGCTGCTGGACGGCAATACGCTCATCCAGCTGGACCGGGAGCAGGGCTCGAACCTGCGCAGCCGGGGCGGGGCGCTGCTGCTGATCCAGACGGACGGCTTCGCGGCCCGGACCGAGGCGGAGATCATCCGCCGTGAGCTGACCGGCCTCGGGGCCACCATCACCGCCGAAGACTACGAGGAAGCTGTGCGCCTGGTGGAGCTGCGCCGGCACAGCCGCGGCGCCGAGGTCGACGACGACTTCCGGGTCGGCGAGGACGTGGCGGTGCCGCGGTCCCAGCTGGTCCACTACATCGCCGAGCTGCAGCGCATCGCCGCGGACCACGGCGTCGGCCTGAAGGTGGTCGCCCACGCCGGCGACGGCAACCTGCACCCGACCTTCTGGGTGGGCTCCGGGGAAGTGCAGAAGGTGCCGGCGCTGAACGCTGCCCTGGACGAATCGATCGACGTCGGCCTGGCCCTGGGCGGGACCATCACCGGCGAGCACGGGATTGGCCAGTACAAGGTGCGCTGGCTGCCGCGCGAGCAGCGCGAGGAAGTCCTGGAGCTGCAGCGCAGCATCAAGCGCCTCTTCGATCCGCACGGGCTGCTGAACCCGGGCAAGGCGCTGCCGGCGGGCATCGAGGCTTAACCCCTGGAGCGCTCCCGCAGAGTCAGCTTGGCCTCCGGGCCAGCGGCCTATGCTGGAGTATGGGTGTGCAAGCAGGCGGCGGGACGGGCAGGTCCCGCTCGCTCTGGGCCGGTGCCGCGGTGCTGTTCTGGGCCGTCGGCTTCTACGGTATTGCCGACCTGCTGGCCTTGGCCGGCGGACGCGGCCAGATGGCGGCCGTCGCCGGCCTGCAGGCGAGCTGGGGCGTGCTGTTCACCTTCATTGTCAGCGGGGCATTCCTGTCCATCGCTGCCCGGCCGCTCAACCCCTGGCCGGCCCTCGTGCAGCTGTGGACCGTGGCCGCGGCGCTGCTGCTGGCGGCAGCGCTGACGGCCAGCGCCGACCCGCTGGTGGTTGCCTTGATCCTGGTCCCGATGACGGCCGCGACGTTCTTCGCCGGCGGCGGGCGGCCGGCGCCGCCGCGGCGGAAACTCGAGGCGGACGGGGTGCTCTTCCTGCTTGCCCTTACCGGGGCGCCCGCGTGGTGGGGCTACGCCGCGGCCGCCGTTGACCGGTCACTGACCGCCGGCGCGGAGGATGATTATTCGTGGGGGCTGGCGCACTGGCCGCTGCAGGCGGCGCTGGGCCTCTTCATGGCCCTGATTGTCCTGGTGATGGCGTTCTGGCCGCCTGGCCGGCCACTGCAGGGCAGCGTCTGCTGCGCCAGTTCGCTGGTGCTCGGTGCCGGCTGGCTGCTGTATCCGGGCAGTGCCGGTTCCGTGGACAGTACGGCGATGTCCGTACTGGCGATGCTCTGGGGCACCGCGGTGTTTTTCTGCCGGTTCCGCGGAACCGGGCGTGGGGAGCCTGCGGGACGGCCGGCTGCGGCGGGCGGGCCGGTACCTCCCGGCCTGCGGGCTGCGAGGTCTGTGCGCGGTCCAGGTATTTCCCGGCCGGTCGCACGGGCGTCCGGCCGGGGGTGACCTGTGTCCGGGCCGGTTATCCCTCGCAGTCGCGGCAGTACAGGCTGCCCTTGCTTTCGCGGGCCACCTGGGAGCGGTGGCGGACCAGGAAGCAGGAGGAGCAGGTGAATTCATCCTCGCGCGGCGGAATGACCTGGACGACCAGTTCCTCGCCCGAAAGGTCGGCGCCGGGCAGGTCGATGCCTTCGGCGGTATCGGCGTCCTCGACATCGATCAGGGCGGTCTGCGCCCCGCCGCGCTGGGCCTTCAGCGCCTCCAGGGACTCGTGGCCCTGCTCGTCGTCCTTGTTGCGCGGCGCGTCGTAATCGGTTGCCATGGGGGTCGTAAACTCCTGCTGGTTTGGTGGAAAATCGCGTATTGCAGCGCCTCATCATAGCCCACCGCGAGGGCCCCTGCCCCCCGAAAAGCCGCAGGCCGGACCGTGTTTTTCGGCACATCACAGGCACCGGCACGGGTGGCACCGCGCACGGCACCGTGCACGGCACCGCGCATGGCGCGGCCCGGGGCCGGCGCGGCGGGCGTAGGCTGGGGCTGTGCGAAAAGAAACCTTGTGGGAGGCGCAGAAGCGCAAGAATCCCGGACACTCGGCCTGGTACATCAACCGTTTCGAGACGATGCGGCGCGAAGGCGCGGACCTGGACGGCGAGGCGCGCCTGATCGACGCGATGGCGGCCCGCGGCAGCCGGATCCTCGACGCCGGCTGCGGGCCCGGCCGGGTCGGCGGGGCACTGGCCGCGCGCGGGCACGAGGTAGTGGGCGTGGACGTGGATCCGGAACTGGTCGACGCCGCGCGCAAGGACTATCCGGACGTGACCTGGCTGGTCGGGGACCTGGCCGAGCTGGATCTGCCGGCCCACGGCATCACCGAAGGCTTCGACCTGATTGTCAGCGCCGGGAACGTGCTGACCTTCCTGGCTCCCGGAACCCAGCGGACGGTGCTGGCGCGGCTGGCTGCGCACCTGCGCGGGGACGGCCGGCTGGTGACCGGCTTCGGCACCGGCCGCGGCTACGATTTCGGCACCTTCCTAGACGACGCCGCCTCGGCGGGCCTGGCGGCCGACCTCAAGCTGGCCACCTGGGACCTGCGCCCCTTCGGGCCCGAAGCGGACTTCCTGGTCGCCGTCTTCTCCCGCTCCCCCCAAAGCGGCCGGTAGCTGCCACTCCCTGGCCACAAGGCCGCTCAACGGGGCTGACCGGTAAAAGCCGGCCTGCGCCGGGCCCGGCCCGCAGCCCCTACCCGGCCGGCGCCGGGCCGCCGTCGGGCTCCGCCGTGCCCGCCGGGGCGTCCGCGTCCAGCAGGATGGCCGCCTCGTCCCGGCGGTGGCGCAGGATGGTATCGATGTAGGACTGTACTGCCTCGGCCAGCGGAACGTTGCGGTTCTGGTTCTCCGAGAGGTACCAGCGGTGCTCGAGCAGCTGGTGCACCACCTCGGCAGGCTCCAGTTTGCCCTGCAGTTCGCGCGGAATGGCGCGCACCACCGGCTCGAAGACATGGCGCAGCCAGGCATGGGCGCTGAGCTCCTGGTCCAGGTCCGGGTGGTTGTCGGCCCGGTAGGTGTCCATGTCGTTGAGCAGCCGCCGGGCCTGGTTCTCCTCGGCGTCCAGCCCGGTCAGCTCCAGCAGCCGGCGCTGGTGGTGGCCTGCATCGACCACCTTGGGCTGGAGCTGGATGGTGGACCCGTCCGCCGTGGTCTTGATGGTGAATTCCTCCACATCGAAGCCCAGCTCATTGAGCCGCCGGATGCGCGCATTGACCCGCCAGCGCTCGCCCAGGTTGAAGGATTCCTGTCCGGTCAGCTCGGCCCAGAGCTTGCGGTAGACATCCATGATGCGCTCGCTGGTGTCCAGCGGGTCGATCTTCTCCTCGATCAGCCCGCCTTCGTGCAGGTCCATCAGCTCCCCGGCGATGTTCACCCGGGCGATTTCCAGGTCGTATTCGCGCTGGCCGGTGGACAGTTCCGGGTAGAGCTCGCCGGTTTCCGCGTCCACCAGGTAGGCAGCGAAGGCGCCGGCGTCGCGGCGGAACAGGGTATTGGACAAGGACACGTCGCCCCAGTAGAAACCGGCCAGGTGCAGCCGGACCAGCAGCAGGGCCTGGGCATCGATCAACCGGGTGAGGGTCGGCTGGCGCAGCGTCTGGGAGAACAGCGCACGGTAGGGCAGCGAGAACCGCAGATGCCGGGTGACCAGCACCGGATCCAAGTCCGCGCCGTCGGCCGTGCGGCGGCCGGTGATTACCGCCAGCGGCTCCACGCAGGGCACGTCCAGGCGCTGGAGCTTGCGCAGCATGTGGTACTCGTGGCGGGCCACATGCTCGCTGGTCTCCTTGATAGCTATGACCGAGCCGGACAGATGGGCGAAGCGCACGACGTGGCGGGAAAGCCCGCGGGGGAGCGCCGCCAGATTGGCCACCGGCCAGTCCTCAAGGGCCAGGTCCCACGGCAGGTCCAGCAGCTTCTCGTCGGTGGTGGCCGAGGTGATGTTCAGCGCTCCGATGGCCGCCGCCGGCGCGTCCAGCCCGCGCGGAAGCTTGCCCAGCTGGCCGAAGTCGGTGGGCTCGTCATGCCAGTTCGCGGCGGGGCCGTTGTTCATCGTTTCCTATCGTAGAGGGGCGACGACGGCGGCAGGTTCAGTCCGGAGTGCCGATGAACCCGGCGACAAACTGGTTCGCCGGCCGCGCGTACAGCTCGTGCGGGGTTGCCACCTGCTGGAGCACTCCCTCGCGCAGTACCGCCACCCGGTCCCCGAGCGCCATCGCCTCCGCCTGGTCGTGCGTGGCGTATACGGTGGTGATGCCCAGTCGGCGGGCCAGGGAGGCGATCTGGGCGCGGGTCCGGGCCCGCAGCGCGGCGTCCAGGTTCGCCAGCGGCTCGTCCATCAGGAAGACCTGCGGGCGGCGCACCACGGCCCGGCCCATGGCTACCCGCTGGCGCTGGTCCCCGGAGAGCGCCTGGGGCCGAAGGTCCAGGACCTCTTCCAGTTCCAGCAGCCGGGCCGCCTCGCGGACCCGGGCGGCCCGCTCGGCGTCGGGCACGCCGGCGATCTTCAGGGCGAAGCCCAGGTTGTCGGCCACGCTCATGTGCGGGTAGAGCGCGTAGTTCTGGAACACCATTGCCACGTCGCGGTCCTTGGCCGGCACCGCGGTGGCATCCCTGCCGCCGATCAGCACGCGCCCGGAATCCATCTCTTCCAGCCCGGCGAGCATGCGCAGGACCGTGGACTTGCCGCAGCCGGCCGGCCCGGCCAGGACCAGGAATTCACCGTCCCCGACCGACAGGCTCAGCCCGGCCACGGCGGGCCGTTCCGTGCCCGGGTACACGCGGGTGGCATTGTCGAAGGTTACCGTTGCCATCATCAAGTCCCTTCAGCGGCGGGTATGGGCCCGGCGGTCCTCAGCGGCGCACCGCCGCCGCGCGCAGCCGGGCGAGCTCGGCGAGCACTGCGGCGAAGGCCTGCGGGGAATCCACCCGGTAACGCGCCCCGGTGTCCCCGGGACCGACCTTGATCCCCACATCTTGGCCGCGGAGCACGGCGAAGGCGTTCTCATCGGTGACGTCGTCGCCGGCGAAGAGCACCGCGTCGGCGCCGGTGAAGGCCCGCAGCAGCTCGACGCCCCGGCCCTTGTCCGCGCTGATCACCGAGGTCTCCAGCACCCGCTTGCCGTCGGACAGGTGCACCCCGTCAATCTCCTGCAGCAGGGCGCGGGCCTGCGCCGTGGCCGCCGCGGCCACCTCGTCCGCGGCGGTGCGCGTGTGCAGCACGACGCCGGCCGGCTTGGCTTCCAGGATGGTCCCCGGGTGCGCGGCGACCACCCGTTCAACGGCGGCGGTGGCCTCCGCCAGCGCCCGGGCCTGGGCCGCGTCCAGCGTCAGCGGCGGACTGTCCGGACCGGTGAAGACCTCGCCGCCGTGCGAGCCGATGAGCAGCGTCCGCTCGTCCGGGGCGGCGACCAGCCGCAGGCTGGCCAGGGCGCGTCCGGAGATGAACGCCGTCGTGGTCCCGGGCAGCCCGGCCAGCTCCAGCACGGCGGCAGCGGCCTCCGGCAGCGGGCGCGCGTCCGCGGCATGCTCCACGATCGGGGCCAGCACGCCGTCGAAATCCAGCGCGACGAGCAGCCGCCCGGCGCCGGCCAGCTGCTCCAGTGCGCTGTGCAGGTCCGGGTCCGCACCCGCTGCCGGCGGGCCCGCAGGTTGTGCCACCTCCGCGGACTCAGCCACGTCCGGCCGCCAGCGCGTGCAGGAAGGTCTGGGACCAGTGCTCGACGTCGTTCTGCAGGATCTGCCGGCGCATCGCGCGCATCCGCCGGGTCGCCTCTCCCTTGGGCAGGTTGAGGGCCTGCAGGATGCGCTCCTTCAGCCCGTCGATATCGTGCGGGTTGACCAGGATGGCCTGGCGCAAGTGGTCCGAGGCACCGGTGAACTCGCTGAGCACCAGGGCCCCGTCCACCCCGGTGCGCGCGGCCACGTACTCCTTGGCGACCAGGTTCATGCCGTCGCGCAGGGCGGTGACCAGCATGACGTCGGCGGCGAGGTAGAGCGCCACCATTTCCTCGGTCGGGTAGCTGTGGTGCAGGTAGCGGATGGCGGTCTTGCCCAGGGTGTCGAAGGTGCCGTTGATGCGCCCGACGGAAGCCTCGATGTCGTCGCGCAGCAGCCGGTAGGACTCCACGCGCTCGCGGCTGGGGCTGGCCACCTGGATCAGCACCGTGTCCTCGACCTGGAGCTTGCCGTCCTCGAGCAGCTCGCCGTAGGCCTTGATTCGGTGCCCGATGCCCTTGGTGTAGTCCAGCCGGTCCACGCCGAGCAGGATGGTCCGGTCGCCGACCTCCTCGCGGATCTGGCGGGAGCGTTCGACGACGTCGGGCCGGCGGGCCAGCTCGTTGATCCGGGCCACGTCGATGGAGATCGGGAAGGTGTCCGCCCGGCACTCCCGCCGGCCGGCCTCGTCGTGCAGTTCCACGAAGTGCTGCTTGATGAGGCTGCCGGTGTAGCGGCGGACGGCGCGCAGGAAGTTGCTGGTATCGCTGGCGCGCTGGAAGCCCACCAGGTCGGCGCCGAGCAGGCCCTCGAGCACCTGGCGCCGCCAGGGCAGCTGGGCGAAGATCTCCACCGGCGGGAACGGGATGTGGTTGAAGAACCCGATCCGCAGGTCCGGGCGCAGATGCCGCAGGAGCCGGGGCACCAGCTGCAGCTGGTAGTCCTGCACCCACACCGTGGCGCCCTCGGCGGCAATCGCGGCGGTGGCCTCGGCGAAGCGCCGGTTGACGGCCTTGTAGGCGTCCCACCAGTTGCGGTGGAACTCCGGCGGGGCAATCACGTCATGGTAGAGCGGCCAGAGTGTGGCGTTCGAGAAGCCCTCGTAGTAGAACTCCACCTCTTCCTCGCTCAGCGGCACCGGCACCAGATGGGTGTCGTCGTGCTCGAACGGCTCCACCGTCTCGTCCGGGGCGCCGTGCCAGCCGACCCAGGCACCCTCCGAACTGCTCATCACCGGGGCCAGCGCCGTCACCAGGCCGCCCGGCGAACGGCGCCAGCCTTCGCCGTCGTCCTCCGCCACGCGATCCACCGGCAGGCGGTTCGAGACCACTATGAAGTCGTACTTCCCGTAATTTCCGCTGTCCATGTGACCTTCCCGACAAGACTGAAGACTTTTTATGACTCTATAAGGAAAAGGGGAACCAATGCGCCGGAGTTGGCCGTTCTTAAGATTTGCAGCCGGCAGTCGCGGCCGGGCCTCGCCGTTCGCTCCGCTCACGGCGGGGCCCGGCCGATAGACTGGGTTTTGTTCAGGCCCCTGCCGGGGTTCGTCCAGACGGGAAGACAAGAGGACCAATGCCACAGAACGCCCCCAGACCTACCAAAGCGGAGCGCACTGCCGCCGCCCGCGAGAAGGCGCGGCAGATCCGCGAAGAGCAGCAGCGCCGGGAGAAGCGGAATTCGCTGCTGCTGCGCTGGGGCATTGTCGGCGCCGTCGTGGCCATCATCGTCGCCGTCGCCCTGATCGTGGTCTCGGGCACCCGCGGCAGTATCCCCGATGCCGGCCCGGCGCCGCAGCACGGGAACATCTACGGCGGCTATGTCATGGCCAAGGACGGCCTGCGGCCGACCGAGGCCCACACGGTGGACGTGGCCAGCATCCCGGACCCGGCATCCAGCGACGGCGGAAACATCATCCCGGCCGGCATCAAGGCCGCCGCGAAGGGCGACCCGGCGCAGATCGTCGTCTACGCGGACATGGGCTGCCCGGTCTGCAAGGCCTTCGAGGGGCAGTACTCGGAGTACCTGGACGGCTTGGTCCAGGACGGCGCCGCGACCGTCGAGTACCGGGTGGCAACCTTCCTGGACCGGGTGTCCACCACCAACTACTCTTCCCGGGCGGCCAACGCCGTCGCCTGCGTGGCCGACGAGCAGCCGGAGGCCTTCCGCGACTACATGACCGAACTCTTCGTCCAGCAGCCGGCCGAAGGCGGTGCCGGCCTGGACAACGCGACCCTGGTGAGCATTGCCGAATCGGCGGGCGCCCCCGGCGTGGCCTCCTGCATCGAGGAGGACAAGTTCCGCCCCTGGGCCAAATACGTGAACCAGACCTTCAGCGAGTACCAGGTCGGCGGGACCCCGACGGTGTACGTGCAGGGCCAGAAGTGGGACGGCGCCACCCAGCCTGACTTCCGCGCCTTCGCCGAGCAGGCCATCAAGGGCTAAGACGACGGCGGCGGCCGGCGGACCGGGAAAGTTTTCCTGATCCGCCAGCCGTCGGTTACGCTTTTCTAGCCGGGATCCTCGGGTTCCGGCCGCGCCTCCTTAGCTCAGCTGGCCAGAGCACCTGTCTTGTAAACAGGGGGTCGCCGGTTCGAATCCGGCAGGGGGCTCCGTAACAAAAGGCTCCGGTTCCTTGAAATGCCAAGGGGTCGGGGCCTTTTGGTTTGTCATATAAGAGAGAAGCTTGACGGATCAGACACCTTATGCAGGTCCCCGTTTTCCCGGGGATTCTCTGGCAAGTAGCAAGCAAATAGCAAGTTGCTTGCAGGCCTCAATGCCGCGTCATTGCTGGGATACAGCCGCCGACCGGAGGGCAATGTGCCAGTCATGAAGCCTGGACTTCTTAGCCATAAGCGAACAGGGCGGGCGCCGCCGAGGCAGCCCGGTAATCTAGATGTACTGACCTGAGAGGTTGGGTACGCGGCTGGCCGGTGGC
>NZ_JAAZSQ010000074.1:385-876 GCF_012395835.1 Arthrobacter mobilis | reverse complement strand
TTCCAGCGCGGCAAGAACACAATGGGCTATTTCAGTTACAGGCGCTTTGTTGCTGCTGACGGCAGCGGCAGGATGATTGATGAAATCGCCCTCAATCCTGAATACTTCCCGGTGTACCCGCTTATTGAAGTCATGCAAACGCTGGTTCATGAGCAGTGCCATATGTGGCAGTACCACTACGGCAACCCGTCGCGTAAGACGTACCACAATGCGCAGTGGGCGGCAAAAATGGAAAGTATCGGACTTATGCCCTCCTCCACCGGGAGACCTGGTGGTGCGAAAGTCGGCCAGAAGATTAATGACTATCCGATCCCTGGTGGCCGCTTCCAGCGCGTCACACTGGAACTGTTCCAGGGGCAATTTGCTTTGAGCTGGTTTGATCGCTTCCCTGTCCAGGTCGAACAACAAAAAGATATGACCGCCGTAATAGAGCAATGGCGCGAAACGCTTGCTCTGGCGCATCAAAATGCTGAGGCCGGGATTGATATAGA
>NZ_JAAZSQ010000074.1:0-357 GCF_012395835.1 Arthrobacter mobilis | reverse complement strand
ATGACAATGATTTGTCAGTTGCAGCATTTGAGGACAAGCCAAAACGAAATAAAGTTAAATATCAGTGTCGCGGGTGTGGCGCTGCCGTGTGGGGCAAAGCCGGACTGAATATTGAATGCGGCGATTGCGAGCTGGCTTTCATCGAAAATTAATTGCCAGCAAATTTTCCCGGTCACATCTGTTGGCCAGTGTTTTTTGCCAGCAAAGTTTCTTCCCGGGTTCGCGCCGGCAGCGCAAAAATGACAGCAAAAGAGGGGTATCATGGGGCATTACACAATCAGAACGAATGACGACGAAGATCAGGCCATTAAAAAGGCGCAGGAAGCGACCGGACAGGCATCAGCCAGCAAAACCTTT
>NZ_JAAZSQ010000066.1 GCF_012395835.1 Arthrobacter mobilis | reverse complement strand
CCTCTAGGTGTACTCAGTCAGTAGGTTGGTTGCACCTGCTGATGGGTGGTTTGCCTCCGAGGCTGCCGTGTGGCCGGTGGTTGTTGTAGAAGTTTAGCCATGGCTGCAGGGCGTTGGTTCGGGCTTGGTTCGAGGTGAAGGGCTGCCGGTAGGCCCAGCCTTCCTGGAGGGTGCGGTTGAAGCGTTCGGCTTTGCCGTTTTGCCAGGGATGGCGGGGTTTGATCAGGATGTGTTTGGCTCCCAATGCGGCCAGAGTGTCCTGGAAGTCGCGGGAGAGCCGGTAGGCGAAAGCATTGTCGGTCATGACCCGCTTCACGGGTGCGCCGTTGGCTGCCATGGCGGCTGCAGCCCGGGTGAGGAACCCGGCGCAGGTAGGGCCTTTCTCGTCGGGCAGGACCTCGGCGTATGCCAACCGGGTGTAGTCATCGACAGCGACGTGGACGTAGTCAAAGCCGACCTTGGTGTGGCCTGCGGCGTGATTCCGGGCGGATTGCTTCGGATCTGCCCGCCAACCGCCCCCGTCGGGGATACGTCCGAGTTTCTTGACGTCGATGTGGACCATGTCCCCCGGGGCATCGCGTTCATAGCGGCGCCCGGTGGCCCGGGAAGCCCGGATCCGTACCCCGGTCACCGGATCCAGGTCCCACAACCTGGGCATGCCTGCGCGGGCCAGGATCCGGGAGACCGTCCGGGCGCTGGTCCCACAGCGTATGGCGAGGCCGGCCGGTCCTTCCCGGTGCTTCTCCCGCTTGGCGAGGACTTCGGATACGACCCTGGCCGGGGTGGCGTGCGGGCAGGACTTTGGACGGGAGCTCCGGTCCTCGAGGCCATCCCAGCCGTGCGTGCGGTAGCGGCTGAGCCAGCGGTGGGCGCAGGTCCTCGAGATGCCCATTTCCTTGGCCACATGCGCGACGGGGCGTCCGGCGAGGACCCGCTCGATGATGATTCGTCTACCGATCGGCGTCAGGCGGGCATTACGGTGGGACATGAGGACCTCTTAGTCGTTGGCTGTGTGTGGTAACCACCAACCTAAGAGGTCCTCACCTATTCACGATGTAACCAACGTCCTGACTCAGTACACCTAGGC
>NZ_JAAZSQ010000054.1 GCF_012395835.1 Arthrobacter mobilis | reverse complement strand
TTTCCTGGTAGTCGGTTGCTGGCGATGGAAAACCCATTTTTAACGGCCTCCGTTGGGGTTAAAAAGCATGAATGTCCGGTTCTCTCCTTCCTGAGTGGAAATGTCTTTAAAAACGGTCACGTAGGTTTCAATCCACTGATTTGCTTGGCGACAACTCCAGTGAAAATTAATCAGCGCAAGCTGGCTGACAAAGGCTTCTGTCGTAACTGTCTGACGACCGTTCGGCTCACGCTTAATGCTCGCACGCCAGGCTGAGTCAATTTCATAGTGTCTAGGCATGAAAAACCTCCGATCAATATAGCTGTATGCATATGGGTCTTCCCTTGTTGTGGTGGCTGAAGGCATGATAATGGTGTATTTAATCGCCAGAGGTCACCGCCATGGACGAAAAGTCCCTCTACGCTCATATTCTCAACCTGTCCGATCCGTGGCAGGTAAAGTCCCTTTCTCTCGATGAAAATGCCGGTTCTGTTACTGTCACTATTGAGATCGCTGAAAACACCCGGCTAGCCTGTCCGACCTGCGGTAAATCCTGTTCTGTTCACGATCACCGTCATCGTAAATGGCGCCATCTTGATACCTGCCAGTTCACCACTATTGTTGAAGCCGATGTTCCACGAATTATGTGTCCGGAGCATGGCTGCCTGACGTTGCCTGTTCCGTGGGCTGGCCCCGGAAGCCGGTATACGTTGCTATTCGAATCGTTCGTTCTCTCATGGCTGAAAATCAGCACCGTTGATGCTGTCAGGAAGCAACTTAAGCTCAGTTGGAATGCGGTTGACGGCATTATGACCCGGGCAGTTAAGCGAGGTCTTGCCCGGATAAAAAAGCCATTATCCGCCCGTCATATGAATGTGGATGAGGTCGCCTTTAAAAAAGGACATCGTTACATAACGGTGATCTCCGATCGCGATGGTCGGGCGCTGGCCTTAACGGATGATCGCGGCACAGAGAGTCTTGCCGGCTATCTTCGCACGCTCACTGATGGGCAGTTGCTGGCTATCAAAACGCTCTCAATGGACATGAACGCGGGCTATATAAGAGCAGCGCGTATCCACTTACCCAGTGCGGTTGAGAAAATCGCCTTTGACCGCTTCCATGTGGCGAAGCAACTGGGCGAGGTAGTTGATAAAACCCGTCAGAATGAACATCCGCACCTCCCTGTTGAAAGCCGACACCAGGCAAAAGGAACCCGCTTCCTGTGGCAGTACAGCGATAAGTGGATGACCGAATCCCGGCAGGAAAAGCTGATGTGGCTGCGTGCACAGATGAAGCTGACGAGCCAGTGCTGGGCGCTGAAAGAGCTGGCAAAGGATATCTGGAACAGGCCATGGAGCGAGGAAAGACGGAGTGACTGGCAGAGATGGTTGGCGCTGGCGGCTAACAGTGACGTTCCCATGATGAAAAATGCCGCGAAAACGATAGGAAAAAGGCTGTACGGGATCCTGAATGCGATGCGACACAGTGTCTCAAACGGAAATGCGGAGGCACTTAACAGCAAGATCAGGCTGCTGAGGATAAAAGCCAGGGGATACCGAAACCGGGAGCGCTTTAAACTGGGGGTGATGTTCCACTACGGAAAGCTGAATATGGCGTTCTGAGCCTTCCCACCATGATCGGGGAAGACCCATATATATACAGTATTTATGGGAGTATTC
>NZ_JAAZSQ010000106.1 GCF_012395835.1 Arthrobacter mobilis | reverse complement strand
CGACGTCGTCTTCCAGGCCGCCTTCTTCGACGGGCAGTTCCACGGCCGTTCCGACTTCCTGGTCCGGCAGGGAGACGGCGCCTACGCGGTGTTCGACACCAAGCTGGCCCGCCACGCCAAGGTGACCGCCCTGCTGCAGCTGGCCGCCTACGGTGACCAGCTGCTCAAGGCCGGCATCGACGTCGCCCCGGCCGTGACCCTGGTCCTTGGCGCCACGGTCCCCCTGCCCGGCGGCGGCTTCGACTACGTTCGCAGCCACCACAAACTTGCGGACATCCTCCCCGTCTTCCGGGAACGGCGCGAACGGTTCCTTACCCTGACCGGGGCGCACGCGGCCCGGCCCGGGACCGTCGCCTGGGGCGCGGAGGGGATCAGCGCCTGCGGACGCTGCGACTACTGCCGGGAGCAGGTGGCCGCCACGGACGACCTGCTGCTCGTGGCGCGGATGAACGCGGTGCAGCGGAAAAACCTGCACGCACTGGGTATTTCCACGGTGGCGCAGCTCGCGGAGGCCAACCTGACCGGCGCCTC
>NZ_JAAZSQ010000035.1 GCF_012395835.1 Arthrobacter mobilis | reverse complement strand
CCTGTCACAACCAGGTTGATTTATACCGTCTTATCTGGAGCCGATTCCCATTCCGGAGCACTTTCACGAAGTGTGTGCCGGGACCGGGGTGCAAAGCGGCCTGGGTCCAGGCGGTGGACGGTTCAGCGGGACATTCCGGGCCAGTGATGGTTCCAGCGGTCCTGCTTGAGGCCGGCTTGCGCCAAGAGCCGGGGGAGACCTGGAGGATTGACCGACTCCGGGGTGAGCGCGGCGTCCCACGTCCACCGCACAAACCGCAGCCCGGCCGCGCGGATACGGTCTTCGCGGGCCTTCTCCCGCTCAACGGCGTCCGCCGGCACGCCGCCGTTGAGGAACTCGCCACGCGAATATTTGATGGAGCCGTCGAACTCTCCAGCGAGTCCGTGCTCCTTCCAATAGAAATCAAGGATGCCCAGCAGCCGTCCGCCCCGGTCATACACCGGGTGCTGGAGCGTTGGCGCGGGAAAATAGTGAAGGTATATCTGGGCCCGGGACAAGGATTCACCGGGGGACTGGGCCAGGGGATTCGCGAATTCAATGACCTTCAGTGCCCGCTGACGTTTCGTGCCGGTGGGCAGCCCGGCCGCCAGAGTGCGCAACTGATCCTTCTGCAGGGCCGGCAGCAGCCGTGTCGTATCAGGCCGGAGTATGTGGTCCATCGCCGGTACAGCCTGTTCGAAGGGCAGGTGGGCGGACATGTCCAGGACGGTCTGGGCCCGGCCGGTAGCCAGGAATCCGTCCACTTCCTGAAGCGGTTCGAGCAGCGGCGATGCGTGCCAGCGCATGTGCGCACGCCGTTTGCCATGAACTCCATGAGCCGCCAGGAGTTGTACTTGAATGCTCCTGCCCATGACAGGAATGCCCCACATCACTGCTGCCGATTGCTGCACCAGGATCCGCCGCGACCGGCCCTTGCCGACGGCAGCCTCGACGTGGAGCCGGTACTGTTCCCACCACGTCAGCTGGGACCATACGTGGGTGGGAACGTAGACGCCGTTGCGCAGGCGCGTGAGTTCCCCCTTTTCGCAGTCAAAGGCCAGATCCCTCCGGCCGTGTCCGGAATGGTCCCTGTCGCGGGCATAAATCAGCTCGGTCGCCATGTCCCCACCATGGGGTCCCGACGCCGAGCCGGAACTCCGGTGCCGAGCGGATGTGGGTAATCAGGCCGGCAGGGGCGGCTGTGGAGGAAACGTAGGCACAAGAAACCCCGTTTTGGGAACATGCTCCATCTTCAAACCGGGAGCAGATTCCCAAAACGGGGTGGAACGGCGCGAGGTGAAGTTGGTCAGATTTCGACGACGCCGTGGGCGGTCTCGAAACGGACGGACAGGATGCCGGGCTCGCCCTTGGGTGCGGTCCAGGCGACCTTGACGTCCTCGAGCAAATCATCCACGGGGGTGCCCAGCCAGTCGGCCACCCGCTCAGAGGAACCGGCGATGGTCAGGCCGATCAGCTTGACCGTGGCCGGACGGGCGTTGGACGGATGCAGGGCCTCGGTCCCGTCGTCCCAGCGGATCATGTACGGCACCTGCGGGTCGGCAATCAGGCCCTTGATGCCGATCTGCTGCCAGGTCAGTTCCTGCCCGTCGGGAAACTTGCGGTTGCCGGGAACTGCCTTGCGGCCGAGCCGCTCCTCGAAGGGCTTCAGGTCGTCGACCTCGACGCACCAGCCCATCCAGCCGCCGCCGGCCTGCGAACGTGCCCGCACGGCCTGCCCGAACGGAGCCTTGTCCGATGCCGGGTGGTCCAGGACCTCCACGACCTCGAGGTAGTGCCTGTCGGTCAGCGGGAAGATCGTGTTGCGGGTGCCGAAGCGCGGGTGGACGCCGCCCTTGACGGCCTCGATGCCCAAGACCTTGGAAATCCGCTCAGTGGTGGCGGCCAGGCCATCCGGTTCAGCAGCATATGAGACATGATCGAAGCGCATGCTTCATCTTGGCATTTTGTGATTCAGCTCTCGACTTAGGCAAGCCTAAGCACTGGTTCTGTTCCGATCCGCCGGCGAACGGGGCCCGCCGATTCACACGCCGTCACATAAGCAGCACCTAACTTGCCCGGCCGCGCGGCCATGGGCGAACCTGTATGCAGGTCATGAGTGCCAGCACCAAGCCCCGGCTAGCTGGCCGGCAACCCTCCAACCGCGGTGGGGTGCCCCGGGTGAGGACCAGGTCTTCCGCCACACGGTGGAAGGCAAGCGCGGGTCGCACCCACAGGCAGGCCGGAACCGTCCGCTTCCTGCCCGGTGGACCCCTGAGTCGAGGGAGTTGCCCTAATGTCCAATGACTGGTCGTTCGAAACTCGCCAGATCCACGCCGGCCAGGAGCCGGACACGGCCACCGGGGCGCGCGCCCTGCCGATCTACCAGACGACGTCGTTCGTCTTCCCGAGTGCCGAGAGCGCCGCCAACCGCTTCGCGCTGCAGGAACTGGCCCCCATCTACACCCGGATCGGCAACCCCACGCAGGAAGCCGTGGAAACCCGCATCGCCAGCCTCGAAGGCGGCGCCGGCGCGCTGCTGCTCTCCTCCGGGCAGGCCGCGTCCACCTTTGCCATCCTCAACCTGGCCGAGGCCGGCGACCACATCGTGGCCAGCCCCAGCCTGTACGGCGGCACCTGGAACCTGCTCAAGAACACGCTGGCCAAGTTCGGCATCGAGGTCACCTTCGTGGCGGACCCGGACGACCTGGACCAGTGGCGCGCGGCCGTGCGGCCGAACACCAAGGCCTTCTTCGGCGAGGTGGTCTCCAACCCGCGCCAGGACGTGCTGGACATCGAAGGCGTCAGCGCCGCGGCGCACGCGGCCGGCGTGCCGCTGATCGTGGACAACACCCTGGCCACCCCGTACCTGATCCGGCCGATCGAGTGGGGCGCCGACATCGTGGTCCATTCGGCCACCAAGTACCTCGGCGGCCACGGCACCGCCATCGGCGGCGTGATCGTGGATTCGGGCAGGTTCGACTTCGGCGCCGATCCGGAGCGGTTCCCCGGCTTCAACACCCCGGACGAGAGCTACAACGGCCTGGTCTTCGCCCGCGACCTCGGCGTCAACGGAGCCCTCGGCGCGAACCTGGCCTACATCCTCAAGGCCCGTGTCCAGCTGCTGCGCGACCTGGGTTCTGCCATTGCCCCGTTCAACGCCTTCCTGATTGCGCAGGGCCTCGAGACCCTGAGCCTGCGCGTGGAGCGGCACGTGGAGAACGCGCAGAAGGTTGCCGAGTTCCTCGAGGCGCACGACGACGTCGCATCGGTCGCCTATGCCGGCCTGCCGTCGAGCCCGTGGTACGGGCGCGGACGCAAGTACGGGCCGAAGGGCACCGGCGCCATCGTCGCGTTCGAAATCGCCGGCGGCCTGGAGGCCGGCAGGCGTTTCGTTGACGGGCTGGAACTGCACTCGCATGTGGCCAACATCGGCGACGTGCGCTCGCTGGCCATCCACCCGGCCTCGACCACCCATGCCCAGCTGGCGCCCGCGGAGCAGGTGGCCGCCGGCGTGACGCCGGGCCTGGTCCGGCTGGCCGTGGGCATCGAGCACATTGACGACATCATTGCGGACCTGGAAGCCGGCTTCCGGTCCGCCAAGTCCGCCTAGCAACCGGAAGCGGGAAGCAATTTGACCACTGCGCAGCCACAGGAACTCGTGGACACGGCTATCGACGGCATCCTGCGTTCCGTCCCGATCGGCGCCCTGGACCTGGAAACCGGCGGCTACCTGCCGGAGGTTGTCCTCGGCTACGAGACGTGGGGCACCCTGAACGCGGACGCCTCGAACGCGGTGCTGATCGAGCATGCCCTGACCGGCAGCACCCACGTGGCGCGCGGTGCCTCGGAGGAGGCGGGCTGGTGGGATTCGCTGGTGGGTCCCGGGGCCACGATCGACACGAACCACTACTTCGTGGTGGCCGTGAACATGCTCGGCGGCTGCTACGGCTCCACCGGCCCGTCCTCCCCGGCCCCGGACGGCAAGCCCTGGGGCTCCCGCTTCCCGTTCGTGACCATCCGCGACTCCGTCCACGCGGAGGCGCGGCTGGCGGACCTGCTGGGCATCCGGCGCTGGCACGCGGTGCTGGGCGGTTCCATGGGCGGGGCACGGGCGCTCGAATGGGCGGCCACCTACCCGGAGCGCACGGCCCGCTGCGCGGTGATCTCCTGCGGCCCGGCCAGCACGGCCGAACAGATCGCGTTCACGCAGTCCCAGCTGGCCGCCATCCGGCTGGACCCGGCCTTCGCCGGCGGAGACTACTACGGCGGGCCGGCGCCGGAGGCCGGGCTGGGCATTGCCCGGCGGATCGCGCACATCACCTACCGCTCCGAGGCCGAGCTCGAGTTCCGCTTCGGCCGCAACGCCCAGGACGGCGAGCAGCCCTTCGGCGGCCGCACGCACGCCGCCCGCGGCCGCTACGCGGTGGAGAGCTATCTGGACCACCAGGCCGGCAAGCTGGCCAGGCGCTTCGACGCCAACAGCTACATTGTCCTGGCCGAGGCGCTGATGAGCCACGACGTCGCCCGCGGCCGCGGCAGCGTGGCCGAGGCCCTGGCCGGCACGGAGACGGAGTTCTTCCTCGCCGCCGTGGATTCGGACCGGCTGTACTTCCCGGAACAGTCCCGCCAGCTGGCCCGCGCCCTGCCGGATCCGCCCGAGGTCCACATCATCCAAACCCCGATCGGCCACGACGGGTTCCTGACCGATATCCACCAGCTGGATGCGGAACTGGTACGGTCTTTCTTCCCGCTGAGCGCACCCGTAAAGTAGCTCCCGTCGGCCGGTACGCGGCCGTCAGGGTTTACCGGCGGGGGCCGCGATGCACCAGAACGCAGCGCAGGCAGAAGCACGGATCGCACGGTTCGTCGTCGAGCGGCTGGAACCGGCGGTCCATAGCCTCAGCCGGCCGCTGACGGCCGGGGCCTGGACCGGCCCGCACACGCCGGTGCCCTTCGCCGAGGCCGCCGTCCAAAGCTACGAACCGTTCCAGGCCGGACGACGCTGGGGCGCGCCGTGGGGAACCACCTGGTTCCGGTTCAGCGGTGCCTTCCCGGCCGACGGCGCCGGCAGCTGGCCCGATGGCTGGCAGCCCGAGGCGCTCGTCGACCTGGGCTTTACCCCGGCACTGTCCGGTTTCCAGGCCGAAGGGCTCGCCTATGCCGCGGATGGCACCGTGCTCAAGGGCATCTCACCGCTCAACCGGCACCTGCCGCTTACCGTGCGGCCGGGGGAGCCGGTCACCTTCTATGTCGAGGCGGCAGCCAATCCGGATATCGCCAATGGCTTCAGCTTTGCCCCCACCCTGCTGGGGGACCCCGCCACCGCCGGCCGGGAGCCGCTGTACAGCTTCGGCGGTGCCTGGCTGGTCCTGCGGGAGGTGGAAGTCTGGGAACTGCTGCAGGACTTCAGGGCCCTGGCCTCGCTCATGCTGGCGCTTCCGCCCGGACTGTCCCGGCGCGCCGGAATCCTGCGTGCGCTCGGGCAGGCGGTGGACAGGCTGGATCCGGAGGACATTGCCGGCACGGCCGCCGCGGGCCAGGCGGAACTGGCCGCGGCCCTGGCCGCCCCGGCACATCCCAGCGCACACCGGATCCACGCGGTCGGACATTCCCACATTGATTCGGCCTGGCTGTGGCCCGTGCGCGAAACGGTCCGCAAGGTGGCCCGGACCTTCGCCAACGTCCTGGACCTGATGGACCAGGACCCGGGGTTTGTCTTCGCGGCCTCTGCCGCCCAGCACTACGCGTGGCTCAAGCAGCATTACCCGGCACTGTTCGGACGGGTCAAGGAGAAGGTGGCCGGCGGGCAGTTCGTCCCGGTCGGCGGCATGTGGGTGGAGAGCGACACCAACCTGCCCGGAGGCGAGGCCCTGGCCCGCCAGTTCATCGAAGGCAAGCAATTCTTCCTGGAGGAATTCGGCGTCGAGCCGCTGGAGGTCTGGCTGCCGGACAGCTTCGGCTACTCCGCGGCCCTGCCGCAGATTGCCCTGGCCGCCGGATCGCGCTGGTTCCTGACCCAAAAACTGTCCTGGAACGATACGAACCGCTTTCCGCACCACACCTTCGCCTGGGAGGGGATCGACGGCAGCCGGATCTTCACCCACCTGCCGCCGGTGGACAGCTACAGTTCGGACCTTTCCGGGACGGATCTGGCCAGGGCCGAGCAGCGGTATGCCGAGCACGGCGCGGCCAACAGTTCGCTGGTCCCCTTCGGCTGGGGCGACGGCGGCGGCGGGCCCACCCGGGAGATGCTGGCGGCAGCGCGGCGCACCCGCAACCTTGAGGGATCCCCGACCGTGCGGCTGTCCAGTCCCCACGCCTTCTTCAGCCAGGCCGAGGCGGAGTATCCGGATCCGCCCGTCTGGAGCGGCGAGCTGTACCTGGAATTCCACCGCGGCACCTACACCTCGCAGGCCGGAACCAAACTCGGCAACCGCCGGTGCGAGCATCTGCTCCGGGAAGCCGAGCTGTGGGGTGCCACCGCGGCAGTCCGCGGGACCGCACCGTACCCCTACCGGGCACTGCAGGATGCCTGGCGGACGGTGCTGCTGCAGCAGTTCCATGACATCCTGCCCGGGTCCTCGATCGCCTGGGTGCACCGCGAGGCGGAACGGAACTACCAGCGGCTGGCGGCCGAGCTGAACCAGTCCATCGAAACCTCGCTGCGCTCGCTGCTTGGCCGCGGCGGCGGAAGCGCGCTGGCGAACGCCGGTCCCTATGCACAGGACGGCGTCCCTGCACTCGGCACCGCACCAGCTGCGGCCGGCGGGGCAGGACCTGCCTCCGGCGACGGGGCAGGCGTCACTGCCACGGGTGAGGGCTGGATCCTGTCAAACCGCTGGCTGCAGGTCGCCGTGGACGGGCACGGCCTGCTCAGCTCGATCGTGCACCGGGCCACCGGCCGTGAACTCATCCCTGCCGGCCAGCGTGCCAATGTCCTGCAGCTGTTCCGGGACACCCCCAACCAGTGGGACGCCTGGAACCTGGACGCACACTACGACGCGTCGCCGACCGAGCTGCGCTCGGCCGGCGCCGTCGACGTGGGTGCTGGTCCGCCTGCACGGGCGTCCCTGCGCATCAGCCGCAGCTTCGGCGCCTCGCAGGTGGTGCAGACCGTGGGCCTGGCAGCGGACGGCCCGGTGCTCGAGATCGAGACCACCGTGGACTGGCACGAACGCCAAAAGCTGCTCAAGCTTGCCTTTCCCCTCGATATCCACGCGGAGCGGGCCGCCTCGGAGATCCAGTTCGGGCACATCTTCCGGCCGACGCACACCAACACGTCCTGGGACGCCGCCCGCTTCGAAACCGCCGGGCAGCGCTGGGTCCATGTTGGCGAACCCGGTTTCGGCGTGGCCATTGTCAACGACACGGTCTACGGCCATGACATCCGCCGCATCGGCGGGCCGGCGGCAGGCGGAGGTGCTCCCTTCACCCGGGTCCGGCAGTCGCTGCTGCGGGCCGCGCTGTACCCGGATCCCGGCGCCGACCAGGGCACGCACACCTTCCGGACCTGGCTGGTGGCCGGGGCGGACATCCCCGGGGCGGTCCGGGCAGGCTACCGGCTCAACCTGCCGCTGCACCGGATCGACGGCGTCGCCGGGGGAAGCCTCGAGCCCCTGTTCACCGTGGACAATCCCGCCGTAGTCATCGAGGCCGTCAAGCTGGCCCAGGACCGCAGCGGAGACGTGGTGGTCCGGCTCTACGAGGCGCACGGGGGGCGCGCGGCGGCGCAGGTCACCGCAGGTTTCGACTATGCGCAGGTGCAGGCCACTGACTTGCTGGAACGCCCCGTCGAGGAGGGCTGGCTCGAGGCACCCGCGGCGCGCACCGCCGTCGTCCGGCTCCGGCCCTTCCAGCTGGCCACGCTGCGTTTCCGGCGGGCCTGAGCCGTCAGCCTCCGGAAGCCGGCAACTGCAGCTCCACCGGGCGCTGCAGGAACCGGGTGTAGCGTTCGACGGCGGCGGCCAGCGCCTGCCGTCCGGCTGCGTCCAGCGGGCGGTCCGGCCGTATCTCGACGACGGCGGCTGCCGGCTTGAGGACGTGGCGCCACAGGCCGGCCTGGAACCCGTCGATGAGCAGCGGATGCAGGCTGACATTGGCATTGCCCAGCCGCAGCCCGGCCGCCTGCCCGCCGGGGCCCCGCAGGTAGCCGCGGGTCGGCGTGTAGCCGATGACCATCTCGTCGTAGCACTGGATCAGGTCGGCGCGGGGCCGACGCGGCGCCCGTGCCTTGTCCGGGGCGGCCAGGAAGAATTCGTGGCCGTCGAACTCCAGGCGTTCCAGGCCGCCGGGTGGCGCCGCGGCCAGGCCGCGCCGGATATCGGCGATGGTCAGGCCGGACCACAGCGAGCAGTCCTTGACCGTGGCCGGGCCGTGCCCGGCGAAGTAGCGCAGCACCAGCCGGGCCAGGGCCTCGTCCCGTTCCAGCATGGCGCCGGCAGCAGAGGCCGCCGGCACCCGGTCCTCGAACAGGGCATAGGTCTGCTTCACCGCCCCGCCCGGGCTGGTGCGCGGCACCCCGCTGACCAGCAGCATGTCCAGTTCCGCATTGAGCAGCAGGTGCCCCAGTTGCTGGCTATGGACGGAGGCGCCGCGCAGTTTTCCGCCGGTCCGGTCCAGCACACCGGCCTGCTCCAGCACCAGACCGAGTTCCTCCCGGGTCAGCTGCCCTCCGGGGGAGAGCGCCCCGGCCAGTGCGTCCGCGGCCCGCGCCATGACGGCGTCGTCGATGCCCAGCTCCCGGTCCCGGCCCTTCATGGCGGCGCGGACCCGCGGACCGGTCAGCTCCAGCAGCCAGCGGACATCCTCGCGGTGCACAAAGTGCCAGGTCGGCCGCAGCACATGCGTGCGCAGGATGGCGCCGCCGGCCAGCGCGCCGTCCACGGCGGCAGCGTTGTCCCGGTCCGCCCCGGCGCAGCGCTGGGCCACCGACCAGCGGGCATAGGCATACTCCTGCGCCTGCACGGCGAGCAGTCCGTGCACGGCGGCCGCGGCGCCGGGCGCCCCGGCGCCCCAGACGCGCTGTGCCAGCAGCCGGCGGCGTACGACGTCGTACGGTTGCACTGCTGCCTCAGGCCTGCGGTTCCGCCGGATAGTCGGCCGCACCGGGCGGCATGCCCGGGCCGAAAATCGGTTCCGGAACCGGGCGCTTGGCGGTGATGCCGTTGGCCAGGGACTGATGGCGCAGCCGGCGCAGCACCCAGGGCACCAGATGGTCGCGCGCCCAGACCAGGTCCTCCGTCCGCGCGGTGCGCCAGCGCTTGGGCGGCAGCGGAGCCGGGATTTCCGGATGCAGCCCATGCTGCACGTTCAGCGAATCCAGCACCATGGCGGCAATGATGTGGTGGCCCAGCGGCGAGAAATGCAGGCGGTCCTCGGCCCACATCTGCGGATCCTTGAGCTGGCGCAGCGCCCAGAGATCGGCGATGACGGCATCGTGCCGGGCGGCGACGGTGCGCACATTCTCGTTGAAGATGGCCGCCCGGCCGCGCACGGTGCTGAGCACGGGCGTATTGCCGATATCCGGGACGGTGAACAGCACCACCGTGGCGCCGCTGCTGCGCAGTTTGGCGATCGCCACATCCAGGATCTCGGCCAGCACATCCGGGTCGGCGCCGGGCCGGATCACGTCGTTGCCGCCGGCGCAGATACTGATGAGATCCGGCTGCAGCCCCAGCGCCGGCCCCACCTGCTCGTCCACGATCTGGCGCAGCAGCTTGCCGCGGATGGCCAGGTTCGCATAGGCAAAGTCCACATGGTCCCGGGCCAGTTCCTCGGCTACCCGGTCCGCCCAGCCCCGGTGGCCGCCCGGGCTGTTCGGGTCGGGGTCGCCGATGCCCTCGGTGAAGGAATCCCCGATCGCCACGAACCGGTTCCACGGATGGTGCTGCTGCACATCATTCACAGGGTCATCCTGCCAAGGCCCCGGGGAATCCGCGACCACGCCGCCCAGGATCCGTCCGGGGGAGGGGCGCACCGGCGAGGCTGGTTGAAGCTTCAAGTAAATTGTGGCATCATGTCGGCATGACCGAAACAACTTACAAGCCCGTCGTCGTCTGGTCCAAGCCCGAATCCGAGCGTGCCGGCACCCCGCTGCTGGTGCTCTTCCACGGCTACCTGTCCAACGAGCAGGACCTGATGGGCCTGGTGCCCGGCCTGCCGGAGGAATTCACCGTGGCCGCCGTCCGGGCGCCGGTGGCCCTGGGGCCCGGCTTCACCTGGTTCCCGCTGATGCACGAGCCAGACTTCTCCCTGGAGAAGGTCACCCAGGCCGTGGCGGATGTGTGCGCCTGGCTGGACTCGGTCAAGGGCCAGCACACCAGCGTGTCCCTGCTCGGCTTCTCCATGGGCATGGCCGTGGCTACCTCCGTGCTGCGCCACCGGCCCGAGGAGATCGCTGCCGTCGTCGGACTGTCCGGCTTCGTTGTCCCGGCCGGCGGGGACCCGTTCTTCAACGACCAGGCGGTCAAGGCGGCCAGGCCGCCGCTGTTCTGGGGCCGCGACCAGGCGGACCAGGTGATCACCCCGGACAAGATCGAGTTCACCCATGCCTGGGTGAACGAGCATGTGGACCTGACCAAGGTCCTCTACCCCGGTGTCGGGCACGGCGTCAGTGCCCAGGAACTGGCGCACGTGAAGGAATTCCTCACCTGGAAGGTGCTCAAAGGCTAGCAGCGCGGGCAGCAGGGGTCCTGGCGCCCCTGCTATCGGGTGATCCGCACGGTCTGCCGGTTGACGCTCACGGTATCGCCTTCGTGCAGCTGCCGTCCGCGCCGGGTCTCGATCTCGCCGTTGACCTGCACCAGCCCGTTTTCGACCAGCTCCTTGGCCTCGGTGCCGTTCCCGGCCAGGTTGGCGAGCTTGAGCAGCTGGCCCAGCCGGATCATCCCGCCGTGGATGGGTACTTCATCAATGTCATCGGACGCCATGGATCCATCATGCCCGACGGGCCGGGCCGGTCCGTGCCGTAGGGTGGCACCGTGTCCGGTCCTGCACCCGTTGCCGCGAAGCTGCCACTGCTGCTGACCTTGCCCCTGGCCGTGGCCACCGGCCTGGCCATCCCGCTGCAGGGGAGGATCAACGGTGCGCTCGGCGCCGAGCTGCAGGACGGGCTGGCTGCGGCCCTGGTCAGTTTCGGCAGCGGCCTGGTCATGATGGTCCTGCTCTGCCTGGTGCTGCCGCAGGGCCGGTCCGGCCTGCGGGCCCTCCGCCCGGCCCTGCGCGGGGACGGCCTGCCGCGCTGGTACCTCTTCGCCGGCTGCCTGGGTGCCTTCATGGTGTTCAGCCAGGGCCTGACCGTCCCGCTGACCGGCATCGCGCTGTTCACCGTGGCCACCGTGGCCGGGACCTCCGTCAGCGCGCTGCTGGTGGACCGGCTCGGGCTGGGGCCTGCGGGCCGAAAGCGGGTGACGGCCATGCGGTTGGCCGGCGCGCTGCTGACGGTGGCCGGCGTCGTGTGGGCGGTGTCCCCGAAATTCGTCGCCGACGTTCCGGTGGCCCACTGGCTGTTGCCGGTGCTGCTGCCGCTGGCCGCCGGCTTCATGCGCAGCTTCCAGCAGGCGATCAATGCCGCCCAGGCCGTGCAGTTCGGCAGCCCGCTGGCGGCGACCCTGGTCAACTTCGCCGTCGGCAGTGCCGTCCTGCTGGCGGCCTGGCTGGTCAAGGTTGCCGTCGCCGGACCGGCCAACCCGCTGCCGGAGCAGTGGTGGTACTACCTCGGCGGCCCGATGGGCACCGTGTTTGTCACCGTGGCCAACGTGCTGGTCCGCAATCTCGGGGTGCTGCTGTCGGGCCTGGCCATGATCGCCGGGCAGCTGCTGGGGTCCCTGGCCCTGGATGTTGCCTTTCCCGCTGCCGGCAGCGTGGTGACCGCCGCCACCGTTGCCGGAACCCTGCTGACGCTGGCGGCCATGATCCTGGCCACACTGCCCTGGCCGCGGCCGGGGCTTCGGCGGCGCAGCGGCCCCGCCCGGGACCCTTCCGCGGCCGGCAGCGGAGCCAGGGGTGGTAGCACCCTGCCCTAGGGTTGTCGTTGTGCCTGCAACCCACCGCCTGTCCGCTGCCGCCGGCCTGCCATTGTCCGTCCTGGCCGGGCTGGCCATCCCCGTCCAGGGGCGGATCAACGGTGCCCTCGGGACGGTCCTGCAGGACGGCCTCGCGGCTGCGCTGGTCAGCTTCAGCCTCGGCCTGGTCCTGATGGTGGCGCTCAGCCTGATGCTGCGCGCCGGCCGCGACGGGCTGCGACGCGTGCTGCCCGCAGTGCGGCAGCACCGGTTCCCCCGCTGGTACCTGCTGGCCGGCTGCAGCGGCGCCTTCCTGGTCATGAGCCAAGGCGTTGCCGTGTCGCTGATCGGGATCGCCCTGTTCACCGTCGCCGTCGTGACCGGCCAGTCGCTCAGCGGCATCCTCGTGGACCGGCTGGGCCTCGGTCCGGCGGGCAGGCAGACCGTGACGCTGATGCGTGTATTCGGCGCGGTCCTGACCGTCGCCGCCGTCGCCTGGGCAGTCTCTCCCAAATTCTCCGCGGCCGGGACGGCCGGGACCTGGCTGCTGCCGGTGCTGCTGCCGCTGGCGGCCGGGTTCCTGCAGAGCTTCCAGCAGGCGCTCAACGGATCCCAGTCGGCCCACTACGGCTCTCCGCTGCCGGCCACGCTGATCAACTTCATTGTCGGAACGGTGGTGCTGGCGGCGGCCTGGCTGGTCAAGGCGGCGGTGGCCGGTCCGGCCGGTCCCCTGCCGGACCAATGGTGGTACTACCTGGGCGGGCCGATGGGGTGCGTCTTTATTTTCCTCGGTGCCGTGCTCGTGCGGGATCTGGGAGTGCTGCTGACCGGCCTGGGCATGATCGCCGGGCAGGTGCTCGGCTCCCTGCTGCTCGATGTTTTCTTCCCGGCACCCGGGACGGTGGTGGCGGCGGCGACGGTGCTGGGCACGCTGCTGACCTTGGTGGCGATGGTGCTGGCGACGCTGCCGTGGCGGCGCGCCGCGATCCCGGCGCGGCTGCGCCGCCGGCGATAGCCGGCTTAGCGGTCTGCAGCGGAGGGCAGGCGGGGACCGGGTCCCCCGGGGACGGTCTCGACCCTGTGGTCCCGGTAAAGATCCGGCATGAGCACCACCGGTTCAAGACGCTCGGTCTCCGGCAGTTGGAACAGCCCGCAACCGGGGCCATGAATCGGTGCGGCGGATCCCGGTAGGCTAGTGTGGAAGCTTCGCTACACGCAGGCCCACGCCCCGGCATTCAGGTAGGCAGGCCTGTGCCCGAACCCCGCGGACCGCACCCAGCGGCCCTGTAGAGACTGGAGAACCACCTCATGGCAGCAGCCAAATCCTCGCTTGATCCGATCATTTCGCTGGCCAAGCGCCGCGGCTTCGTCTTCCAGGCCGGCGAGATCTACGGTGGTTCCCGTTCAGCCTGGGACTACGGGCCCCTCGGCGTCGAATTCAAGGAGAACATCAAGCGCCAGTGGTGGCAGTCCATGGTCCGCGGCCGCGAGGACGTGGTGGGCCTGGATTCCTCGGTGATCCTGCCCCGCCAGGTCTGGGAGGCCTCCGGCCACGTGGAAGTCTTTTCCGACCCGCTGGTGGAGTGCCTGAGCTGCCACAAGCGCTACCGTGCGGACCACCTCGAGGAGGAGTACGAGGAGAAGAAGGGCCGCGTCCCGGAAAACGGGCTGAAGGACATCGCCTGCGCCAACTGCGGCACGAAGGGCGAATGGACCGAGCCGCAGGAATTCTCCGGGCTGCTGCGCACCTTCCTCGGCCCGGTCGCCAACGAAGAAGGCCTGCACTACCTCCGTCCGGAGACCGCCCAAGGCATCTTCGTGAACTTCAACAACGTGCTGACCACCTCGCGGAAGAAGCCGCCGTTCGGCATCGGCCAGATCGGCAAGAGCTTCCGGAACGAGATCACCCCGGGCAACTTCATCTTCCGGACCCGGGAATTCGAGCAGATGGAGATGGAGTTCTTCGTCGAGCCCGGCACCGACGAGGAATGGCACCAGTACTGGATCCGGGAGCGGCTGCAGTGGTACGTCGACCTGGGCATCAACCAGGACAACCTGCGGCTTTTCGAGCACCCCCTGGACAAGCTCAGCCACTACTCCAAGGGCACCACGGACATCGAGTACCGCTTTGGCTTCCAAGGCTCGGAGTGGGGCGAACTCGAAGGCATCGCCAACCGGACGGACTTCGACCTGTCCACCCACAGCAAGCACTCGGGCACCGACCTGAGCTACTTCAACCAGGCCACCAACGAGCGCTACATCCCGTACGTGATCGAACCGGCGGCGGGCCTGACCCGTTCCTTCATGGCCTTCCTGGTGGATGCCTACACCGAGGACGAGGCCCCGAACACCAAGGGCGGGGTGGACAAGCGCACCGTGCTGCGGCTGGATGCGCGCCTGGCCCCGGTCAAGGCGGCGGTGCTGCCGTTGAGCCGCAACGAGGACCTGTCCCCGAAGGCCAAGGACCTGGCCGCGGCGCTGCGCCGGAACTGGAACATCGAGTTCGACGACGCCGGCGCCATCGGACGCCGCTACCGCCGCCAGGACGAGATCGGCACACCGTTCTGCATCACCGTGGACTTCGACACCCTCGACGACCAGGCCGTCACCATCCGCGAACGGGATTCCATGGCCCAGGAGCGGGTGAGCCTGGACAAGGTCGAGGCCTACCTGGCCGGCCGGCTTGCCGGCGCCTAGCCCAGGCAGCGGAAAGTAGAGGGGAACGTCCGTGGCTGAACTGACCTTCCGCGACTGGCGGGACGGGGACGACCTTGCCCTGCTGCAGATCTGGGGCGACCCCGAGACCGGGCAGGCCGGGCAGTTCCGCAGCGTGCTGCGCCCGCCCTCGGACACGCCGTGGTCGCGCTGCATCGTGGCCGAGGACCAGGGCATTCCGGTCGCCGCCGGCGCCCTGTACGAGACGAGCCTGCACCCCGAGCGGCTGTGGCTGTACATCGAGGTGGCCAAGGACCACCGCCGCGCCGGCGTCGGCACGGCGATCCTAGAGCGGCTTCGGGCCGAGGCGGAACAGGCCCCGTCCGGGGCGACCCGGCTGCGTGCCAAGGTGGAGCCGGGCAGCAGCGGCGCCGGCTTCGCCGCCGCTGCCGGACTGCAGCCTATCCAGCGTTCCCGCGTGGTGGTGGTGCAGCCGGGTGCCCTGCCGGCACCTGACCTGACGGACGACGCCGGCCCGGCGCTGGAGGAGGCAGCCACCGGTTCGGTGGAACTGACTCAGGCCGTGGTGAAGTTCTACAACGGCGTCCACGGCTGGGACCGTTCGGAGATGACCGTGGGCAAGGCCCAGCAGATGCTGCTGTCCGAGGGCGCCGGCGCGTCCGGGGCCGTCGTGCTGCGGGATGCGCCCCGGGACAAGGGCGGGACGATCCAGGCCTTCGCGATCAGCTACACGCACTCGCGCACGGACGCCCCCTCGGACGTGCTGCTCGGCTACGACCCGGAGCTCGGCCCCGCCGCGGCGCAGGACGCCGTCGCCAAGCTGCTGGCGATGCTGGTGCACCAGTACCCGGTCCAGCTCGAGGTCGACGACGCGATGACGGCCCTGACCGCGGTGCTGGAGCCGCTGCTGGCCGCCGGCACCGCCTCGGTGGCCGGGGCCGAGACAGTCATCCTGAGCAGCTGATGGGGCATTCGCATCCGCACACCCTGGACGGTCCCGCACCGAGCGCCCGGATGCTCGCCTCGCGGCGCCGGGCCAACCTGCTGCTGGCCCTGGTCCTGCTGCCGGTCACGCTGGCCACGCTCATCGGCATGATCGTGCTGTGGCCCTCCGGGGACCGCTCGCACGTCACCGTGGCCGATCCCTATGCCACCGCACCGGGGGTGACGTTCGACGTCGGTACGGTTACGCGGGTGGCTACCGAAACCTGCCCGTCCTCGCAGGCAGCCGTCGAGGCCGGCGCCGAGGCCCAGGACTGCCTGGTGGCCTACACCCAGCCGGACTCCGGCGGCGCCCAGGTTCCGGTGGAGGTGACCCCGGAAATCGCCGCCTCCCGCGGCGTCGAGGCCGGGGACACCATCCGCTACCTGAACCTCAGCGAGGTCATGCCGGAGCAGGCCGGCACGTTCGTGTTCGTGGATTTCGTCCGCAGCACGCCGATCCTCCTGCTGGCGGTGCTGTACTCCGTCGTGGTCGTGGCCGTGGCCCGCTGGCGCGGGCTGCGGGCCATCCTGGGACTGGTGGGCGCCTACGCCGTGATGGCCATGTTCATCCTGCCCGGCCTGGTGGAGGGCAAGCCGCCGCTGCTGCTGGGACTGGTCGGTTCATCGGTGATCATGGTCGGGGTGCTCTACTTTGCCCACGGCTTTTCCGCCCGGACCTCCACGGCGCTGCTGGGCACGCTCTTCGGCCTGGCCGTCACCGCCCTGCTCGGGGCCTGGGCCACCGACGCCGCGTACCTGACCGGGGTGGGGGACGAGGACACCTACCAGCTGGTGAACATGTCGGAGCAGATCTCGCTCTCGGGCATCATCATGTGCGGGCTGATCATTTCCGGCCTGGGGGTGCTCAACGATGTGACCATCACCCAGTCCTCGGCGGTGTGGGAGATGTACGAGCTGGCACCCGGCGCCTCGGTGCGCCGGCTGTTCACCGGCGCCATGCGGGTGGGCCGGGACCACATTGCCTCCACCGTGTACACCATTGCCTTCGCCTATGCCGGGGCGGCGCTGCCGGTGCTGATCCTGGTCTCGCTCTATGAGCGGCCGCTGTTCGACACACTGACCAGCGGCGAGCTGGCCGAGGAGGTCGTGCGCACGCTGGTGGGTTCGGTCGGGCTGGTGCTGGCGATCCCGATGACCACGCTGGTGGCGGTGCTGGTCGTCAAGGCCACCGGCCTGGGCAGGCCGGCAGCTGCCGACGCATTGGCGGACGGGGCCGCGGAAGGTGCCGCAGCTCGGGGAGCCGCGGCCGAGGATACCGGAGCCGGCGTTCCGGAACCGGCACTGCCGTCCGGGCGCCGGGCGCGCCACCGCCTGGAGGCCGGGCAGGAACCCGAATAGGGCCCGGGCAGCGGATTTGCCCGTCTTTGAGAGAATGGGAGCGTGACTGTTACCGCTGTATCCGCCCCGGGCGCCAAGCTGGAGCTTCCGCCGCTCAAGCTCGGCCCGCTGACCATCGACGTGCCCGTGGTGCTGGCGCCCATGGCCGGCATCACCAACAAGGCGTTCCGCCGGCTGTGCCGCGAATATGGCGGCGGGCTGTACGTGGCGGAGATGGTCACCTCCCGGGCGCTCGTGGAGCGCAACCGTGAATCCATGCGCATCATTTCCCATGACGAGGACGAGTCGGTCCGCTCCGTCCAGCTCTACGGCGTGGACCCGAAGACTGTCGGCGCCGCCGTGCGGATGCTGGTGGAGGAGGACCGCGCGGACCACATCGACCTGAACTTCGGCTGCCCGGTCCCGAAGGTCACCCGTCGCGGCGGCGGCTCCGCCCTGCCTTGGAAAACCGACCTGTTCACCGCCATCGTCCAGGCCGCCACGCGCGAGGCCGCCCGCGGCAACATCCCGCTGACGGTCAAGATGCGCAAGGGCATCGACGAGGACCACCTGACCTTCCTCGAAGCCGGCCGGATCGCCCGCGACGCCGGCGTCGCCGCCGTTGCCCTGCACGGTCGCACCACCAGCCAGTTCTACTCCGGCCAGGCGGACTGGAACGCCATCGCCGAGCTGCGCGAAGCGCTGCCGGATATCCCGGTGCTGGGCAACGGTGATATCTGGAGCGCCGAGGACGCGGTGCGCATGGTGGAGCAGACCGGTGTGGACGGGGTGGTCGTCGGCCGCGGCTGCCAGGGCCGTCCGTGGCTCTTCGGCGACCTGCAGGCCGCCTTCGAGGGGGCCGGCCGGCGCTTCCGGCCGGGGCTGAAGGAAGTGGCGGACAGCTTCTACCGGCACGCCGAGCTGCTGGTGGACTATTTCGAGGACGAGGACAAGGCGCTGCGCGATATCCGCAAGCATGTGGCCTGGTACTTCAAGGGCTACACGGTGGGCGGCGAGCTGCGCGCGGCGCTGGCCGCGGTGCCCACGCTCGAGGTGCTGCGCGGGCTGCTGGACCAGCTGGACCCGCACGCCCCCTACCCGGGGGCCGACGCGGAGGGCCCGCGCGGCCGCGCCGGAACGCCGAAGCGCCCGGCGCTGCCGGACGGCTGGCTGAACAGCCGCGAACTGGACGAGAACCACCGGGCGATGATCGCCGCGGCAGAACTGGATGTGTCCGGTGGTTGAGCAGGCAGCCATCGAGCCGCCGCCGCTGACCGCCGGCTACAGCGAACCGGACCAGGAGCGCTGGGTCGGCGAGGTGCACAAGAACACCTACCGCTCGCACTTCGAGCGCGACCGGGCGCGGGTGGTGCATTCGTCCGCCCTGCGCCGGCTGGGCGCCAAGACGCAGGTGGTGTCGCCGGACACCGACGACTTCGTGCGGACCCGGCTGACCCACAGCCTGGAGGTGGCCCAGGTGGGCCGCGAGCTCGGCCGGAGCCTGGGCTGCGATCCGGACGTGGTCGACGCCGCGTGCCTGTCCCACGACCTGGGCCACCCGCCCTTCGGGCACAACGGTGAAAGCGCGCTGAACGCCGCCGCCCACGCGATTGGCGGCTTCGAGGGCAACGCCCAGACGCTGCGGCTGCTGACCCGGCTGGAACCGAAGGTCACTGCCCCGGACGGTTCCCCGGCCGGACTGAACCTGACCCGGGCCAGCCTGGACGCTGCCTGCAAGTACCCGTGGACCGCCGCCGACGCGCCGGTGATCCACGGCCGGCGCACCAGCAAGTTCGGGGCCTACGACGACGACCTGACGGTGTTCGCGTGGGCGCGTGCGGGCGCGCCGGAGGGCCGCTCCTGCATGGAGGCCCAGGTCATGGACCTGGCCGACGACATTTCCTATTCCGTCCACGACGTCGAGGACGCGATCGTGGCCGGGCGGTTCCAGCTGCGCTGGCTGGGCAACCCGGACCACCGCAGCCGGGTGATCGGCTACACGCAGCAGTGGTACCTGCCGCACAGCGACGCCGCCGAGGTCGAGGCGGCCCTGTCCAGGCTCGAAGCCACGGACGTCTGGGTGCCGGAGGCGGACGGCAGCCGCAAGGCGATGGCGGCGCTGAAGGACATGACCAGCCAGCTGATCGGCCGGTTCTGCTCCAGCGCGCTGCAGGCCACCCGGGCCATCTACGGGCCGGAGCCGCTGACCCGGTACTCGGCCGAACTGGTGGTGCCGCCGGAGACCGTCACCGAGATCGCGGTGATGAAGGGACTGGCCACCACCTTCGTGATGACCTCGGACATCCGCCAGCCCATTTACGAACGCCAGCGGGAAATCCTCACCGACCTGGTCCACGAGCTGCACGCGGCGGGGGACAGGTACCTGGAGCCGGCCTTCACGGCGGACTGGCAGGCGGCGGACGACGACGCCGCGCGGCTGCGCGTGGTGGTGGACCAGGTTGCCTCGCTGACCGATGTCTCGGCGATTGCGCTGCACGAGCGGCTGATGGGCTCGCACCGGACCCTGCTGTGAACTTTGCCGTCGGTGCCAGCGCTTAAGATGGGACCATGGCCGGACTGATCAGACGCGAAGACATCGACGAGGTCCGGCAGCGTACCGACATCAAGGACATCGTCGACGGCTACGTCACGCTCAAGTCCGCCGGCATCGGCTCGTTCAAGGGTCTGTGCCCCTTCCACGACGAGCGCTCCCCGTCCTTCCACGTCCGGCCGCAGGTGGGCACCTACCACTGCTTCGGCTGCGGCGAGAGCGGGGACGTGATCTCCTTCCTGCAGAAGATGGACCACAGCACCTTCACCGAAACGGTGGAGAAGCTGGCACACCGGATCAACTACACCCTGCGCTACGAGGACGGCGGGACCGGACCGCGCCGGGAGGAGGTGGGACGGCGCCAGCGGCTGCTGGATGCGCACAAGATCGCCGCCGAGTTCTTCCGCGAGCAGCTGCTGACCCCGGCGGGGGCCGCGGGGCGGCAGTTCCTGGCCGGGCGCGGCTTCGACCAGGCGGCCGCGGACCAGTTCGGCGTCGGGTTCGCCCCGCAGGGCTGGGACGGCCTGCTCAAGCACCTGGCCGGCCGCGGCTTCAGCCAGGACGAGCTCAGGCTCACCGGGATGTTCTCCGAAGGCAGCCGGGGGATCTACGACCGCTTCCGCGGCCGGCTCATCTGGCCCATCCGGGACATCGCCGGGGACACCATCGGCTTCGGTGCGCGCAAGCTGTTCGACGAGGACCAGGGGCCCAAGTACCTGAACACCCCGGAAACCACGCTGTACAAGAAATCGCAGGTGCTCTACGGCATCGACCTGGCCAAGCGGGAGATCGCCCGCGGCCGGCAGCTGGTGGTGGTCGAAGGCTACACGGACGTGATGGCCTGC